>JACKNF010000003.1 GCA_024234995.1 Gammaproteobacteria bacterium | reverse complement strand
GAATAGATTTCTGACAAGGGTTGCGGACGCTTCGATCATGCCCGCCCTGATCGGCAGTAATACTAATGCCCCAGCCATGGTGATCGGGGAGAAAGCGGTAGAACAGTCCTGGCGGAGCAGAAGCTGCTGATCGTTAAATCAGCTTGAACCAACGAAAGCTCAAGGTGCTTTGACCGGCGCAGCGAGTGCGGGCGGTGCATTTGCTGCCTGACCCAACCCCCGTGCCACTGTACTGTTACCGAGAAAGCCGAAGACAGCGGCGGCGGCCGGTAGCGAACCCGCATCGCCTCCCTCCACCAGCACATTGGGTACTTTCACTGCATCGGGATTGGCGGCGATGAATGCCAGCACTTCCTTGACCACGGCCAGTTGATAGGTTAGCTCTCGTCCCAACACCCCGGCTTGAGCCTGCTGACCCGCAGCGATTTCTTGCAAGCGCAGCTTTTCGCCTTCGCCGCGTAATTGGGCTGCGGTGCGATCCTGTTTGGCGACGTCTACCTGGATTTCCGCCCGCACCAGTTCCGGCTGCTGCTCGGCGGTGGCGCGGGCTTTTTCAGTTTTGATCCGCTCTTCCTGAGCCTGCTGTTCCTTGCGGAAGGTGGTAATCATTTGCTGAGCCAGTTGCTCGCGCTTACGGGCCAGCAGCAGTTCCGGAGGAATGACCGGGTCGCCGAAGCGCACTTCGCGGATCGAGACGCCAGCGTTGCGCGCCTCGGGAATCAGCGCGTCGAGCACCGCCTGCTCCAGTTGAGGCCGCTTATCCTGTAAATCCAGCACCCGTCGCACGCTTTGCAGATTGCCGCCTTCCTGATCGGCGGCCACCGGTGCGGTAGAGCCAGTGACGTTGCGGACGATGCTTCTCACAGTGGGTGTGATGATTTTGTCTTCCACCGCTTGCAAATCGCCGACCGATGCCACGACAAACGGCGCATCTTCTGGCGTGACTTGAGCCAGGATGCGCAAGTCTTGGGGAATTTCCCAGCCTTCGACCCGCAATAACACCGCGTTATCTGCCGCATTCTGGGGTGTTACCACTTCTTCCCGCTCAGCGGTTTGCTCAATCTGGCCGTTCTGGTTGAGGGTCAGGTTGATGCGCCGCCGGACATAGCCACCCTGGTATTGCCAGGTTTGGATGCGGGTATCGACCAGCGCAACTTCATAAGCGCGCCGGTTCAGATAATAGGTACCCGGCAACAGCGGTTCGTTCCACACCCCGCGGCATCCCTTGGGCACCAGAGGAATTGACAGTTTGGCTGTCTGCCCTTCGCGGATGGGTTGACAGATATCAGCAGACTTTTCCTGCACGTTGGATTTGATCACCGCTACGAAGCCGGCTGGTACTGAAGTGGCCCGCAAGGCATCGCCTTTTACATAGGTCTCGAACAGATATTGGTTCAGCCGGTAGCGGCCCGGTTTCAATACGGTCAGTTGCGGTCCCTTCTGGCCCTTGCCTTCGGTGAGAAAATAGCCAGCATCGAGCATCCGCTGCTCGTCAGACCAGGCATTGGCCAGGAACTGATCCGAACGCAGCGGCAGCCCGTCGCGAGCGACGATGAAGCCATAATATCCTTCAGGAATTTCCGTTATTGGCAGTTGCTCGACATCGTACAGAATGTTCAGCAGCGGCTTGAAATTGAAACCGGGACCGAGGATCTCCGCTTGGGGTCCGGCTTCGCCGTTCATGGCAATGATATGGCCAGGCGGTAACGTACTGGCTCCATAGATCAATTTTAGATGCCCGACTTTGTCCTGATCGATGATCGCGAACGAGGTCGCCAGTGCCATGAAGAGGGCTGCCAGTGACAGAGCGGCGCGAGTGCCGGTTTGGAGCCAGCCGAGTTTTGCAGGAATAAAACGCGGCGCGAAGATGGCACCGGATGCAAACAGGATAATTAGCAGCAAAATACTCATCATCAGTCTCGTTTAACGGTCGGATTTAATAGGGCGGCTACTGTTCATCGGCGCAAACCGGGAACCGCTGTAAATATTGTTCAAATCGATGCCGGCGGGTTGTACCCGGAATGGCGGCGAGTAAGAGCGGGTGGCACCGGACGATGATCTCTCTCGCCGGGTGTGGCGATCGTGTGTGCCATCTTTGCAGCCATCGCGATAACCATCCCGATAACTCCTGCGGGAATCATGGTAAGAATAGTCCCCGGCCAGCGCGCTCATAGTAAACAGAACGCCTAACAATAAACCGGTCCATGTTTTCATGGTTGCACCTCTTGAATGTGTGAATTCTGTTCACTTTGCAGGGGATTTGGTTAAATTCTATCCTTCTCAATTTACATTGGGAGTAAATTCCGCTATGTCCGACGCTGTCTCCGCATCCCAGTGGCATTTCTGGATCGACCGGGGTGGCACCTTCACGGACCTCGTCGCCCGCCGTCCCGATGGCCGGCTGGTGACGCACAAATTGTTATCGGACAACCCGGAACATTACCCGGATGCCGCCCTGCAAGGTATTCGCGATCTGCTAAATGTTGCGGCAGATCAACCCATTCCTGCTGAGCGCATCGCGGTGGTAAAAATGGGTACCACGGTTGCCACCAATGCGCTGCTGGAGCGCAAGGGCGACCGTACCTTGCTCTTGATCACAGCGGGATTCCGCGATGCGCTGCGCATCGGCTATCAGAACCGGCCTAAGCTGTTCGCGCGCCATATCGTGTTGCCAGAACTGCTGTACGAGCGAGTGGCGGAGGTCAAGGAACGCGTTTCGGCCCAGGGCAGCATCATCGTCCCTTTTGATCCTGCCAGTGCCCAAGAACCGTTGACTGAGGCTTACCAAGCGGGTATCCGCGCGGTCGCCATCGTTTTTTTGCACGGCTACCGCTATCCCGCGCATGAGGAACAGGCGGCGGCGCTCGCTGAGGAAATCGGCTTTACTCAAATTTCAATTTCTCACCAAGTGAGTCCCTTGATGAAACTGGTCGGGCGTGGTGACACCACCGTTGCCGATGCCTACCTGTCGCCGGTCCTGCGCCGCTACGTCGACCGGGTGGCCCGCGAGGCGGGAGATGTGCAGCTGCTGTTCATGCAGTCCCACGGCGGGTTGGCTGATGCGCGCCATTTCCACGGCAAGGACAGCATTCTATCGGGGCCGGCGGGTGGCATCGTCGGCGCGGCCCGCACCGCTGCTCAGGCTGGCTTTGAGCGCATCATCACGTTCGATATGGGCGGCACCTCCACGGATGTGGCCCATTATGCTGGCGAGTATGAACGTGCTTTTGAAACGCTGGCCGCCGGTGTGCGCCTGCGAGCGCCGATGTTGCATATTCATACAGTCGCCGCGGGCGGTGGTTCAATCTGCCGCTTCGACGGTAGCCGGTTGCGGGTCGGCCCAGAATCTGCCGGTGCTGATCCGGGACCGGCCTGCTACCGGCGTGGCGGGCCGCTGACCGTGACCGATTGCAATGTCCTGCTGGGGCGGATTCAGCCTGCGTTTTTTCCTCACGTCTTCGGTCCCGGTCAGAACCAGCCCCTGGATCGGGAAGCCGTTATCCGCCAGTTCGCCACGCTCGCTGCCGGCGTGCAAAACGCGACCGGAAAAATCTATACCCCGGCGGAATTAGCGGAAGGCTTTCTGCAGATTGCCGTTGAAAATATAGCGAATGCTATCAAGCAGATTTCCACTCAACGCGGCTACGATGTGACTGAATACACCCTCTGCTGTTTCGGTGGCGCGGGCGGGCAACACGCTTGCGCAGTGGCCGATGCGCTGGGAATGCCGGCGATTTTCATTCATCCCTTTGCGGGTGTCTTGTCGGCCTATGGCATGGGTCTGGCCGACGTCCGGCTGCTGAAGGAACGGGCGATTGAAGCGCCGCTGACCGCGAATTTAGCGCGGTTGCTCGAACCGGTCTTCGCAGAACTGGAGCAGAGCGGGCGCGCTGAGGTGCAGGCGCAGCATGTCTCCGCCGGGCAGATGCACACGATCCGTAGCGTTCGCCTGCGCTATGTTGGCAGCGATACAGCGCTCAGTGTCGCCGCTGGCGATATGCGCGAATTACAAACCCGTTTTGAGACCACCCATCGTCAGCGCTATGGTTTCGTCATGCCCGGCAAGGAATTGATTGTCGAAGCGGTATCGGCTGAGGTCATTGGTGGCGGGTTTGACGCCAGCCACTCCGGTGCTGACGCGCAGCCTTTCCTTGAAAAGCAAGGAGAAATTCAAAAGCCCGCTCTACGGCTTGCGGCCACGGTTCCGCTGCATATCGCCGGCGCCGCCACATCAGCGCCGCTTTACCCGCGTATCGATCTACAGCCTGGCGACCGCATTTCCGGCCCAGCGATCCTCAGCGAGTCTGGCGCCACCACGCTGATCGAACCGGGTTGGCAGGCCGAGGTGACGGCGCGCCGCGATGTGGTGCTGACCCGGTGCCAGCCACGCCCGCAACGGGTGGCCGTTGGCACCGAAGTCGATCCGATCCTGTTGGAAGTGTTCAACAATCTGTTCATGGCGATTGCAGAACAGATGGGCGTGACGCTGGCGAATACCGCTCATTCGGTGAATATCAAAGAGCGGCTGGATTTCTCTTGCGCACTGTTCGACCAGGATGGGCAATTGATTGCTAACGCCCCGCATATTCCAGTGCATCTCGGTTCGATGGGCGAAGCGGTGCGGGCGGTCATTCAAGCCAGCGAGGGCCGGTTCCGGCCTGGTGATGTGTACGCCAGCAACGCGCCTTACCACGGCGGAACGCATCTGCCGGACATCACGGTGATTACTCCAGTGTTCGACGAAGCCGGGCAGGCGCTATTGTTCTATGTCGCCTCGCGCGGTCATCACGCCGACATTGGCGGCATCACGCCGGGTTCGATGCCGCCCAATAGTGTGACCATCGGCCAGGAAGGCGTATTGCTGGATCATTTTCTCCTGGTTAGCGGGGGCCGGTTCCGTGAGCAGGAGCTTTTGGAACGCTTGACCGCTGAACCGTGGCCAGCACGCAACCCGCGGCAGAATCTAGCCGATTTGCAGGCGCAGATCGCTGCCAATGAGAAAGGCGCTCAGGAACTGCGGCGTATGGCCGCGCATTTTGGTTTGGACACGGTGTGGGCCTACATGGGCCATGTCCAGGACAATGCCGCCGAGCAGGTGCGCCGGGCGCTGGACCGGCTGCAAGACGGCGCATTCGCCTGCGAAATGGATAACGGCGCAATCATTCAGGCCGTTATCACCCTGAACCGGGCACAGCGCTCGGCCCGGATTGATTTCACCGGCACCTCGCCACAACAGAGCAGTAATTTCAATGCTCCCCGCGCCGTGTGCGTGGCGGCAGTACTGTATGTGTTCCGCACGTTGGTGGACGACGAGATTCCGCTGAATGCTGGCTGCCTGCGCCCGCTGGAATTGATTATCCCGGAAGGCTCGCTGCTCAATCCCCAGCCGCCAGCAGCGGTCGCCGCCGGTAATGTCGAAACCTCGCAGTGCATTGTGGACACGCTGTACGGGGCGTTGGGGGTTATGGCGGCTTCCCAGGGAACAATGAACAATTTCACCTTCGGCAACGGCCGCTATCAGTACTATGAAACGATCTGCGGCGGGGCGGGCGCGGGGCCGGGCTTCGATGGCGCCTCAGCCGTGCAGACGCACATGACCAACTCCCGGCTCACCGATCCTGAAGTGCTGGAATGGCGGTTCCCGGTGCGCTTGGAGGCGTTCCGCATCCGGGACAACAGTGGCGGCGCAGGCCGGTGGCATGGCGGCAATGGGGTGATCCGGCGGATTCGTTTCCTGGAGCCAATGACCGCTGCCATTCTCTCTAACCGCCGGCGGAATGCGCCCTATGGATTGCATGGCGGCGGACCGGGGCAGGTTGGGTGCAATGCTGTGGAACGGATCGATGGTGTGATTGAAGCGTTACCGGGTACCGCACAAGTTACCATGCAGGCAGGCGATATTTTCGTCATCGAAACTCCAGGAGGCGGGGGGTATGGCCGATAGATACTGCTATTCAAGTCTTTCAGCCATGCGCCTGGGGCAGGCGCTGAAATTTTTCAGATGGCCCATCATGTGTACTACGCTTTAAAATAATAACTAAATGAATTCATTATGAGTATCTTGATTGGAGCTCAAATGTGAACGGAAAACTGTCTATGCAGCAGGTGGGCGCAACGATAAGGGTTTGGGCGCTCATTTTCCTAAGCGCCGCTGTCGTGTCCGGTTGTTCGCCACCCGAGCCAATCCGCATTGGTTTTGTGGGCGGCACCTCCGGACGGGTGGCGGACCTCGGTATCGCCGGACGCGATGCGGTCCTGCTAGCCATCGAATTTCGCAATCAGGCGGGTGGCGTGGCGGGGCGTAAAGTGGAATTGCTGATCAAGGATGATGGGCAAGAACCGGATGTGGCAAAACGGGTAGTGCGCGAATTGATTGCCCAAGACGTCGTTGCCATCATCGGTCCCATGACCAGCGCGATGGCGACCGCTGTGGTTCCCATCGCGAACGAGGCCAAGGTTCTTTTGATGAGTCCCACCGCCTCGACTGACGAGCTTTCCGGCCAGGATGACTACTTCTTCCGGGTCAATGCGTCCACCTTGGACAACGCAAGCCGGATTGCACGATACCACCTGAACCAGCAAATCATGCACCGTTTGGCGGTGGCCTATGACCTGCGCAATCGATCCTACACGGAAAGCTGGCTCAATGGCTTCCGTACTGCCTTTGTTCGAGGCGGTGGCGAAATGGTCAAAGTCCTGCGTTTCGAGTCAAGCGGTGAAACCACCTTTCTGCCATTGGCCCAAGCGCTGCTAGCTGCTCATCCGGACGGCGTGTTAATTGCCGCCAACTCCGTGGATACGGCCTTGTTGTGCCAGCAAATCCGTAAGCTCGATGAGCATGTGCCTATTATCACCTCGGAGTGGGCAGCCACCGAACGCCTGATTGAGCTGGGCGGCAAGGCCGTGGAAGGGGTGATCGTGGCGCAAAATTTTAACCGTGACAGTACCGCTCCGCGTTACCAGGCCTTTTACCGGGCCTATCGCGAGCGGTTTCATCGGGAACCCGGCTTTGGTGGCGCGATCGCATTCGACGCCGCCAATACGGTGCTGGATGCGCTTGCCCAGCGCCAAGGCCGGCAAAGCATTAAGGAAGCCGTGCTGGCCATACGCCGTTTCGAGGGCGTTCAGGAGCCGGTTATTTTCAACGAATTTGGAGACATGAAACGGGCCCTCTTCATTACGGTTGTGCGCGATGGTCAATTTGTGGTGGTCAAGTAAACGCACGTCATCCACCCGTCCCCTTTGGCTATGGCTGGCGCTGAGGATCACGCTGGCGGCAATATTACCGCTGGCCGCTGTCGCAGCACTGATCATCGGGGTGCTGCTGCCGCAGTTGCGTGCAGACCTCGAAATCAGCCATGAGACGCTGGCGCGGGGTATTGCCAGCCAGATTGAAATCCATTTGCTTGGCGCAAGGCGCGAATTGCGTGCTATCGCTGAAGGCATCCGCAACCACAGTCTTCAGTCAGCGCCGCTTTGGCCTGGTTCACTGAACGCGCATGCCGCAACGGGTGATGTGTTCTCAGCGATTTATATCACCAATCCCAATGGCTTGGTATACGCCGTGGGCTTGCCTCAAACGCAGCGCGACCGGCGCGATGATTTGCTTGGGCTCGATCTTTCCAGGTGGGACGTTTTGCGTGAGGCGTGGGGAAAAAACGAGAGTGTGTGGTCAGAGACCTTCCTGTCTGTGATGACGGGCCAGCTCGCCGTAGCCTTGGCGGTCCCGCTGGCCCAGGAACGATTGATTGGTGAAATTGCCATCAATCAACTCTCCGATTTCATTGGCCGTTTACCTGATAAACCAGGGATGCTGGCCATGATTCTTGACCGTCAGGGGCAGATCATTGCGCATTCTCAAGCAGCGCTCGGCGGTCAGCAGCTCAGTCTCGGTCATTTGCCTATTATCCGCGCTGCCCTGCAAGGGCGCTTTATGACCCGCAGTTTCGAGCTAAACGGCGAGAGATTTCTTGGCACGGCGGTCCCTGTTCCACAGGTCGGTTGGATCGTGCTGGTTGCGCAGCCGCACATCAAGGCATTCCAGCCGTTTCTATCTATCTTGCGGGTGGTGGTGATTGGCGCCGCGATCACCTTGATACTAGCGATGACCGCCGCTCTGATACTGGCCCGCAGCTTCGCCCAGCGTATCAATCATTATGCAGCGCAAGCCCATGCCATCGCCAATGGCGACTACAACCAATCATGGCCGGTATCGCCTATCCGGGAATTTAAGAGCTTGGCGGATGATATCGGGCGAATGTCGCTGGCCATTGGCCAGCGCGAGCGGGACCTGGCGACTAGCGAGATGCTGTATCGATCCATCATCTCCAATGCTCCGGTGATCATCTTCCAGTTCGACGCACAAGGTGTCTTCACCCTCAGCGAAGGCAAGGGCCTGGCGCGCATGGGGCTGGCAGCCGGCGAAACGGTCGGCCGGTCCCTGTTCGAGTTGTACCGCAACTATCCCGATGTTTGCGAACATGCCCGCCGCGCTATTCAAGGAGAAGCGCTGCAATTCACTACAAGAATCGAAGATGTTTTTTTCGATGTTTACTTCAATCCCGTGCGGAACAGCGATGGCTCTATCTGGGTGATGGGTGTATCGGTGGACGTTACGGAACGCCAGCAAGCGGAAGAGGGATTGCGAACGTCAGAGGCTTTCCTGGACGCTATCATTGAGCACAGCCCCTTTTCAATGTGGGTTTCCGACGATAGAGGCACCTTGCTCCGGATGAACCAAGCCTGCCGGGATCTGCTCCACGTTACCAACGAAGAGCTGGTCGGGAAGTACAATGTTTTTGAGGACAACATCGTTGAACAGCAAGGGGTTATGCCGCTGGTAAGGCGGGTTTTCCAGCAAGGCGAGAGAGTCCAGTTCACGCTCCGTTATGACAGTGCGGGGTTGCGGACAGTACGGCTGAGAGAGACGGCACAACTCGTTCTAGAGGTCACAATCTCACCGGTCCTCGATGCCCAAAAACGAGTGGTTCACACCATCATTCAACATGCAGACATTACTGAGCGTATGCAAGCGGAAGAAGCCTTAAGCCGCAGCAACCGGCAGCTTCGGATGCTCAGCGAATGCAATCAAGCATTAGTTCGCGTCACCGACGAAATCGGATTGTTGACCGCGATCTGCACGATCACTGTGCAAGTGGGTGGCTATCTGATGACCTGGGTCGGTTACGCAGAACATGATGAGTGCAAAACGGTACGGCCGGCGGCACATGCTGGATTGGAAGAAAACTACCTGCAAAATATAAAGATCAATTGGGCAAACACTGAACATGGCAGTGATCCTATCGATATGGCTATCCGTACCGGACGCCCTTCCCTCATTCAAAACATCACGAGTCATTCGCAACTCGCATCTCAATGCCGCTGTGCGGCCATGTGTGCTTTGCCATTGATGTTCGATGACCAGGTCTTTGGGGTATTAGGGATTTATTCGCCGGTACCGGATGCTTTCGATGCCGAGGAAGTTGCGCTTTTAAGTGAGCTGGCCGACGACCTGGCTTTTGGCATTGCCATGCTACGTACACGGACCAAACGTGAGCAGGCAGAAAAGGCATTACAACTGGCGCAACTTTCCATCATGCGGTCTGCCGATGCGGTGTTTTGGATCATGTCGGATGGACATTTCATCAATGTCAATGAACAGGCATGCCATAGCCTTGGCTATACACGTGATGAATTGCTGACCTTGTCCGTCTGGGATATCGACCCGAATTTCACGCCAGAAAAATGGCTGCCGCACTGGGAAAAAACCCGGCATCTGAAAAAACGCCGCCTTGAAACACAGCATCAGCGGAAGGATGGCACGATTTTTCCCGTCGAAGTCACCGCGAATCATGTTGAATACGAAGGTGAGAGCTATGATTTCGCCTTTGTCCGTGATATCACTCAGCGTAAACAGGCGGAAACCGCGTTGCGGGAAAGCGAGGAACGCTTTGCCAAGGCGTTTAATGCCAATCCGGCATCGATGGCCATCTCCATCATCGAAACAGGCCGTTTCATCGACATAAACGAGCAATGGGTGAGGATGCTGGGTTATACCCGCGAGGAAACGGTTGGCCATACCTCTATAGAGCTTGGTATTTGGGTTGATCCGGGGACACGCGAGCAAATGATCGCACGGCTCCACAGTAAGGGATTTTTCCAGGAAGTGCCGATTCGCTTTCGAACCAAGACCGGCCATATCCTGGATGTGCTGTGGTCGGCGGAAACCATCCGGTTCGGTGCGCAGGCAGTCATGTTATCCCTCATCTACGATGTCACCGAGCGCAAGCGGGTGGAGACCGCATTGCGGGAAAGCGAAGCGCGGCTACGTACCGCTATCGAAAGCATCCCCTTCGATTTTTTCCTCATTGACACCAAAGGCCGCTACGTTTTGCAAAATTCTGCTTCTAAACAGCATTGGGGAGACGTGATTGGAAAATGTCCTGAAGATGTCACTGACGACGCGGTAATGCTAGCGCATTGGAATAGCAACAATCGCAGAGCTTTTGCCGGGGAGACTGTTGAAGAAGAAGTGCGTTTTACCGCCGGTGCGGAGGAGAGATTCATCTATAACATCATTACGCCTATCAAGGACCGCGATGAAATAAAGGGTGTCGTGGGGCTGAACATCGATATCACCGAGCGTAAGCGGACAGAGGAAGAGCTGCAACGGTACCGGGAGCACTTGGAAGAGTTGGTCACCGAGCGCACTGCTAAGCTACACCAAGCCATGGATCAATTGGTGCAATCGGAAAAGCTGGCCGCTTTGGGTCAACTGGTCGCCGGGGTGGCGCATGAACTCAACACGCCACTGGGTAACGCGCGCACCGTAGCGGGCACCTTGGGTGAGGATCTGCGCACGTTCGCCGCGGTGGTCGAATCGGGCGCCCTGCGCCGCTCCCAGGTGGAAAGTTTCTTGAGCCGGGGCTATGAGGCGGTCGATCTGCTGGAGCGCAATACAGCGCGTGCCGCTAGTCTGATCACTCAATTCAAGGAGGTCGCGGTGGATCAGACCAGTATGCGCCGCCGCCGCTTCGACTTGCGCCAGACTGTTGAGGAGATCTTCGCCACCCTGCAACCTCAGTTCAAGCACACCGCCCACCGGATCGAACTGGACGTGCCGGCTGGCTTGGAGCTGGATAGCTATCCGGGTCCGCTGGAGCAAGTCATTACCAACCTGGTCGGCAATTCCCTCACTCACGGCTTTGCCGGGATGGAGACCGGCTGTATTCAGCTTCAGGCCCATGCGCTCGGGCCAACGCAAGTCACCCTGCGTTATACCGATAATGGCATGGGTATTCCAGCGGCTACCCTGAACCGTATTTTCGAACCGTTTTTCACCACACGGCTGGGTCAGGGTGGCAGCGGGCTGGGGTTGTACATCGTTTACACGCTAGTGACGGGCGTGCTGGGCGGTACCATCCAAGTGGAGAATCCGCCTGGCCAAGGTGTGACCTTTACTTTCGTTTTACCCCGGACTGCTCCGGTTTGCCAGCCTATGCCGCATGGCTTTTCTTTGGAAAAACCGCTGCCTGGCAGGTTATCGGACCGCTAAGGACGGATGTGCGAGGGCATTGGGTGTCATGAAGAAGCGCTCTGAAGCACCTGAAGATTGGGATGCGTTGCGAGAGAAGATCATTGGTCTTGGTGAGCGCTCGGTCCGCAAAAGCTATTATCCTGAGCTTCAGCACCAATATGCAGAGCTGAGACGGTTCCGCCAGCTGCTTGATCAAAGTAGCGAACTCATCCTCTTCTTTGACGTAGTCCGCTTATATATTGTGGATGCCAATGATACGGCATGCCAGATGTTGGAGCGCGCCCGGGAAAACTTGCTGGGAACACATCTCGCCGGGCTCCATCCTGTGTTGAGTGAAGCAGCGCGGGAGGCAATTGCAAAGCCAGGCCAGTCAATCCTTGTGCGGGTTGCGTATGCGCGCGCCGATGGAGCGATGCATACTTTGGATGGCTGGGCCAAGATGGTTACAGTGGACGACCGGCAAACAGGAATACTTGTCGTCCGGGATATCTCGGAACGTATGCGGGCGGAAGAGGCGTTGCGGGAAAGCGAAATCAAATACCGCCGCCTCTACGAATCCATGCGGGACGCCTTTATCAGCGTCGATATGGTTGGCAATCTTCAGGAATTCAACGTGGCCTATCAAATGATGCTCGGCTACTCAGAAGAAGAGCTTCGCCAATTGACGTACCAGGATCTGACACCTGAACGATGGCATGCCTTCGAAGCGGGAATCGTGGAAGAGCAGATTCTGAAGCGAGGCTATTCAGACATTTACGAGAAGGAGTACCGCCGGAAAGACGGGGCTATTTTTCCAGTTGAACTGCGCACATTTTTGCTGCGCGATGCGGCCAGCCAGCCAGCCGGTATGTGGGCTATCGTGCGCGACATCACGGATCGCAAGCGGGCAGAGGCTGCATTACGAGCGAGTGAGGAACGCTTTGCAAAGGCTTTCCACATCAATCCAGCCCCGATGGTGATCTCCGAGATTGAAACCGGCCGCTTCCTCGATGCCAACGAGCAAGCACAGCATTTATTGGGTTATTCCCGTGAGGAAATGATCGGTCACACCTCCATGGAACTCGGTGTCTTGGCTGATCCCGGCATACGTGAACAGATGATCGCGCAACTCCGCGCTGATCAGGTTGTCCGGGAAATGCCGATGCGTCTTCGCACCAAGGCCGGCAAAATACGCGAGGTGCTTTGGTCAGTGGAACTCATTCGCTTGGGGGAACAGAATGTTTTGTTGTCTCTTTTATTTGATATTACCGAACGCAAACAGGCAGAGGAGTTTCTGAAAGAGAGCACAGAACGTTTACGGCTGGCATTGCAGGCTGCATCCATGGGCACATGGGAATGGGACATTACGAATAACCATGTCGTGTGGTCACCAGAGACGCAGAACATTTTTGGTATCGGTGCGGGTGAGTTTGAGGAAACTTACGAGGCCTATCTGCGTTTTGCTGCCCCTGAAGCCCGTGAGGATGTGGATAGCAGGGTTCAGGAATTTCTGAGCAGCGCTTATGCGCCAGCCGTCATTCAATACGAGCATGAAATCATCCGCGGTGATGGTAAGAGAGGCTGGATCGAGGTGCGAGGCATCTTGTTTTCGGACAAACAGAACCCATCAAATCGCATGACGGGAATCTGTATCGATATCACCGGGCGCAAGCGGGCCGAAGAGGAACTGCAACGGCACCGGGAGCACCTGGAAGAACTGGTTGCCGAACGCACAGCGGCATTGCAACGGGCCAACGGAGATCTGCGCCAGGCCATGACCCAACTGGTGCAGTCGGAGAAACTGGCGGCTTTAGGCCAATTGGTCGCTGGGGTGGCGCATGAGCTGAACACACCGCTGGGCAACGCCCGCGTGGTTGCCAGCACCTTTGGGGAACATCTGCGCGTATTTGCGGCGGCGGTTGAATCGGGCGCCTTGCGCCGTTCCCAGATGGAGGTGTTTCTGAGGCAGGGCCAGGAGGCGGTGGATCTCCTGGAACGCAACACGGCCCGTGCGGCAGATTTGATAGGGCATTTCAAGCAAGTGGCGGTGGATCAGGCCAGTATGCGGCGGCGGCGTTTCAACCTGCGTGAAACGATTGAGGAGGTGCTGGTCACCTTGCGGCCGCAATTCAAGCACACGGCTCATCGCATCGAACAAGACATTCCTGGCGATCTGGAGCTGGATAGTTACCCAGGCCCGTTAGAACAGGTCATTGCTAATTTGATTGGCAATTCCCTTATTCATGGCTTCAGCGGGATGGAAGCAGGCTGCATTCAGCTTCAGGCCCATGCACGCGGGCCGGATCAAGTGATCCTGCGTTATGCCGATAATGGTATGGGTATTCCAAGCAACACCCTCAACCATATTTTCGAGCCATTTTTTACCACCCGGCTGGGTCAGGGTGGCAGCGGGCTGGGGTTGTACATTGTCTATAGTCTCGTTACAGGGGTGCTGGGTGGCGCTATCCAGGTGGAGAGCTCATCTGGCCAAGGCGTCACTTTTAGCCTGGCGTTACCCCGCACTGCTCCGGACCGGCCAGCTTCTGGTTAGGTTGTTGGCGGATTTCACCGGCTGACTGATACCTCACGAAAGGAGGTTTCCCGAGATGCTTGATGAAGCAACGGCCGAAATTCTGATCGTGGAAAGCATATCGGCTGACCTTACGCTGCTGACGGACATACTCACCGGACAGGGATATCATGTTTGTGCAGCCTCAAGCGGTGTGCTGGCATTGTCGTCTGTAGCCACCAAGACGCCCGACTTGATCTTGTTGGATATGCAGATGCCAGAACAGGACAGTTATGCGATTTGCCGGCAATTGAAAGCCGGACCTCACCTTGATCCCGTCCCGGTGATTTTCATCACTGCCTTGCATGGAGCCACTGACAAAGCCCAAGGCTTGGCCGCGGGTGGCGTGGATTACATTGCCAAGCCCTTTGATCCGGCTGAAGTGTTGATGCGGGTCAAAACGCATCTGGAACTGAGACGTTTGCAACAACGGCTGGCGCAAACCCAAGCTGAACTGGAACAGCGCATGGAGATGCGCACCACAGAGCTAACCGCCACCCATCACGCCTTGCAAGAAAGCGAAGAGCGCTTGCGGCTGGTGATCGATGCCACCAGCGATGGAGCTTGGGATTGGAATGTGCGAACGGACGATGCTTTCTTCAGCGACCGCTGGTACACGATGCTTGGCTATACGCCTGGCGAGTTTCCGGCCGGATACGCCAGTTGGCGCGACCGGGTCCACCCTGACGATCTGGCCCCGGTGGAAGCAAGCATTCAAGCCCATTTTGAGAATCGGATCGCCGATTACAACGTCGAATTCCGCATGCGCACCAAGACAGATGAGTGGAAGTGGATCAATGGCCGCGGCAAGGTCATTGAGCGGGATGCCGCCGGTCATCCGCTGCGGATGGTTGGCACCCATGTGGATATTGCTGAACACAAGCGGAACGAAATGGCCTTGCAAAAGCAAATCCTGGCACTCACTCAGCCTCTGGATACATCCGCGGCGATTCAATTCACAGATTTGTTCAATCTCGAAGATGTCCAGCGTCTCCAAGATGCATTTGCTGAAGCGACCGGTGTTGCATCCATCATCACCCAGCCGGATGGCACGCCCATTACCCGGCCAAGCAATTTTTGCCGTTTATGCAGTGACGTTATTCGCAAGACATTGAAAGGAATGACAAATTGTTTTTACTCCGACGCTATTATCGGTCGCCACAATCTTGCAGGACCGACCATTCAGCCCTGTCTCAGTGGAGGTTTATGGGATGCAGGCGCCAGTATTACCCTTGGCGGCAGGCATCTTGCCAACTGGCTGATCGGTCAGGTTAAAAACGAAGCGTTGGATGAAACCCGTCTGTCTCAATACGCTGCCGAGATTGGGGCCGATCCGGTTGAATTTCAGGCGGCGCTGGCGGAAGTTCCCATCATGTCCAGGGAGCGCTTCGAGAAAATTGCCCAGATGCTTTTTCTTTTTTCCAACGAACTCTCTTTCAAGGCCTATCAAAATATCCAGCAGGCACGGTTTATCGCTGACCGGCAACGGGCTGAACAGGAACTCATTCAATACAGGGATCACTTGGAGGAATTAGTGCGGGAGCGCACCCTGGCGCTGGAGCAGGCCAAAGAATCCGCTGAAGCGGCGAACCAGGCCAAGAGTGTATTCCTGGCCAACATGAGTCACGAATTGCGTACGCCGCTGAATGCCATTCTCGGCTTTTCCGGGTTGATGCGGCGCGAGGCGTCGGCCGATCGAACCTCCCTGTCAGCGGAGCAGCGCGGCAGCTTGGACATTATCCACCGCAGCGGTGAGCACCTGCTAGGCCTCATCAACGGTGTATTGGATCTCTCGAAGATTGAGGCGGGGCAGGCCATCTACCAGCCCGAAGACAGTGATCTGCACATGCTGCTGGAGGATTTGCAGAGCCTGTTCTGGCATCGGGCAGCGGATAAGAACCTGTTATTGCAGGTGAAATGGACGCTGGACACGCCGCGTTACGTGCACACCGATGCGGCTAAGCTGCGTCAGGTGCTGATCAATTTGCTGGGCAATGCGATCAAATTCACTACCAAGGGCGGAGTGTGGCTCAACGTGGCCCGGCTGGATGAAGAAAGGGGCGCTGCTGGACGCTGCCGGGTGCGTTTCACGGTTGCCGACAGCGGGCCGGGTATCGGCCTGGAAGAGCGGGAACAGTTGTTCCAGGCATTCACGCAGACGCAGACCGGGCGGCGGACCCAAGAAGGCACCGGTCTAGGGCTGGCCATCAGCCGTCAATACGTGCACCTATTAGGCGGTGATCTTGCGATCGACAGCCAGCCGGGGCAGGGTAGCTGCTTCGGTTTTGAACTGGACCTGGAAATGAGCGCCGGGGTCGAGCTGCCCCCGGCCGAACGCACCGTCATTGGGCTGGCGCCCGGCCAGCCTGCGTACCGGATTCTGGTGGTGGACGATCAAACGTTTAACCGGCAGCTATTAGCGGGTTTACTGAAGCCTCTTGGCTTTGAGGTGCGCGAGGCAGAGGACGGGGAGGCAGCACTGCGGTTGTGGCAGGAATGGCAACCGGATCTGGTCTGGCTGGACATCCGCATGCCAGGATTGGACGGCTATGCCGTCACCCGGCACATTCGTGCCGGGGAACCGGTGCGGCGCACCAAAGTTCTGGCCCTCACCGCCAGCGTTTTTTCGGAAGAACGCGAGCGGGTGCTCGCTGCCGGCTGCGACGATTTCCTGCGCAAGCCGTTTCGTGAGGCTGAATTGCTAGCGATGCTGGGCCAGCATCTGAATCTGGCGTTTCGATATACAGACGTGCCTGAGCCCCGGACACCGGCGCCAGCCTTGGCGGCGCCAAATGCCGCGCGGCTGTGTGCTTTGCCCGAATCCTTGCGGCGGGAACTTCACGATGCCGTGCTGTCTCTGGACGGATCGCGCGCCCATGAACAAGCCAGGCGTGTTGCTGCACTCGATGCTGAACTTGGCGCTTGGCTGCACGATCAAATCCAAGAGTTTCACCATGAGCGCGTACTGAATCTGCTCGACGATGCGGCCTACATGTCTACGGAGCCCCCTTCATGACCGATCCTGCGCCAGGATTTGCCGGAGCGCTTGACGAAGCTACCCCCGAAATTTTGGTCGTGGACGACATGCCTGCCAACCTCAAGCTGTTGGTGAATCTGCTTGTTGAGCAAGGATATCGAGTCCGTCCAGCGTCGAGCGGCGCGCTGGCGTTGCGTTCGGTAGCGGCCTATGCGCCGGATTTGATCCTGCTGGACGTACGGATGCCCGATCTCGACGGCTATGCCGTCTGTCAGCGATTGAAGGCCGATCCGCATACGCATGCCATACCGGTGATCTTCATCAGCGCCTTGAATGAGGCCGCCGACAAGATTCGTAGTTTTGCTGTTGGGGGTGTGGATTACATCACCAAGCCTTTCGAGCCGGCGGAAGTGTTAGCGCGGGTGCGTACTCACCTGGAACTGCGCTGCTTGCAGCGCCGCTTGGAGCAGGCGCAGATTGAATTGGAGCAGCGTGTGAAGGTGCGGACTGCGGAGCTGGTCAAGGCCAATCTTGCGTTGTGCGATGAGCGGGATTTCAACAGGACATTGATTCAGGCCTCACCCGCGTTTTTTGTAGCCATCGGGGCAGATGGCAAGACATTGATGATGAACGAATCCATGCTCGGCGCGCTGGGTTACGCTGCCGGGGAGGTAATGGGTGCGGACTATATCCAAACCTTTGTGCCGGAAAGGGAGCATGCGGTGCTCGCGTGGATCTTCAACCAGATCGTTTCCCTGAAGCAGCCGTTGAAGAGTGAAAATCATATCCTGACTAAGGACGGACAGGAACGCCTGGTCGAGTGGCATAGGCGTCCGGTGTTTAAGAATCAGACATTTGACTACTTTTTTGGCGTCGGCATCGACATCACTGAGCGCAAACAGGCTGAGGAAGCGCTGATAAAGAGCGAGTCCTTGCTGAATGAAACCCAGCATCTCACTCAGGCAGGCGGCTGGGAGTATGACCCCGTGTCCAAGAAATTTGCATGGACAAACGAAGTCTATCGTATACATGGGCTTACGCCTGCGGAGTACGACCCGGATGATATACAGCAAAACATCGCATTCTATACCGCTGGCGATGCAGCCATCATCGGGCAGGCGTTCAAACGAGCGGTCGAAGAGGGGGAGCCTTACGATCTTGAACTGAGATTCAAGAATGTCCAGGGGGACGATAAATGGGTTCGCACCATTGGCAAACCCGAGTACCAGGATGGAAAAATTGTGCGTGTTTTCGGCAACATCGTCGATATTACCGAGCGCAAGCGGGCCGAAGAGGAACTGCAACGGCACCGGGAGCACCTGGAAGAACTGGTTGCCGAACGCACAGCGGCATTGCAACGGGCCAACGGAGATCTGCGCCAGGCCATGACCCAACTGGTGCAGTCGGAGAAACTGGCGGCTTTAGGCCAATTGGTCGCTGGGGTGGCGCATGAGCTGAACACACCGCTGGGCAACGCCCGCGTGGTTGCCAGCACCTTTGGGGAACATCTGCGCGTATTTGCGGCGGCGGTTGAATCGGGCGCCTTGCGCCGTTCCCAGATGGAGGTGTTTCTGAGGCAGGGCCAGGAGGCGGTGGATCTCCTGGAACGCAACACGGCCCGTGCGGCAGATTTGATAGGGCATTTCAAGCAAGTGGCGGTGGATCAGGCCAGTATGCGGCGGCGGCGTTTCAACCTGCGTGAAACGATTGAGGAGGTGCTGGTCACCTTGCGGCCGCAATTCAAGCACACGGCTCATCGCATCGAACAAGACATTCCTGGCGATCTGGAGCTGGATAGTTACCCAGGCCCGTTAGAACAGGTCATTGCTAATTTGATTGGCAATTCCCTTATTCATGGCTTCAGCGGGATGGAAGCGGGAGTCATTCATATTAACGCCATGGCGTGCGGGGCGGCCCGCATACAGCTTGATTATACAGATAATGGAGCTGGTAT
Organism: Gammaproteobacteria bacterium; assembly: GCA_024234995.1. GTDB lineage: Bacteria > Pseudomonadota > Gammaproteobacteria > Competibacterales > Competibacteraceae > UBA2383. Next base: position 302,176 of record JACKNF010000003.1, on the reverse strand, counting down.
TCCGGAATTGATACTTAATCGCATTTTCGAACCATTTTTTACCACGAAAATAGGCAGCGGCGGTAGTGGATTGGGTCTCTATATTGTCTATAATCTAGTCATAGGAATACTTGGTGGAACGATTCAAGGATTTAATCGTGCGGGTAAAGGGGTTACCTTTACACTTATTCTCCCTCAAACCGCCCCTGAAAAGGCCACTTTAGGTGCGCTCATATGACCGATGAGTTAATCCAGTTTATAAACGATACAGAATCCCCAGACGTTCAGCAGGCCATCCAAGTCTTGCCATGGAAAATATTAGTGGTCGATGATGATCATGAGGTGCATAACACGACGCAATTTGTCTTGCGTGATCAGTATGTTTTCGGACGGCCCTTGCGCCTGCTGCATGCGTATAGCGGCCTGGAAGCACACAAGCACTTGCGCGAGCACCCTGACATTGCTGTGGCCCTGCTGGACGTGGTGATGGAAACCGAGCAGGCTGGCCTTGACTTGGTGGAGTACATTCGCGATGAACTGAAGCTGACAGAATGCCGGATCATTCTGCGTACGGGTCAGCCTGGCTATGCGCCGGAATTGGCCGTTATTCACGAATACGATATCAATGACTATCGCACAAAGGCTGAGCTGACCCACACCCGGCTGATCTCCACCGTCAGTGCTGCGCTACGCTCCTATCAGCAACTGTATGCTATTGCCCAAAACCGGCGAGGTCTGGAACTGATCGTCGGCGCGGCTGCTGACCTGATGGAGCAGCATGCAATCTCCGGCTTGGCCGAAGGGGTGCTGACGCAGCTGACCGCACTGTTCAAACTACCGCTGGATGGCATCGTCTGCACGCAAAAAGGCGCACCATCCGGTGGCGACGATCAGCACTGCTACGTGGTCAGCGCCGCGGGCCGGTATGCCCGTTATATCGCGCAGCCATTAGAAACCTTGCCGGATCGGCGGATCGTCTCAGCGATTCTGGCCAGTGTATCTCAAGGTCAGCATCAGTTTGGCACTGATTACACAGTACTCTATCTGAAAGTTGCTCCTCACCAGGAAGCGGCCATCTTTCTCGATACGGAGCAAGCGCTGACCGCTCTGGACCGCCCGCTGCTCGAAGTGTTCGTTGCGAACATCGCTGCTTGTTTTCGCAATGTTAAGCTGGTCGAGCGTCTCAACTATATTGCTTATCATGATCCGCTGACGCAACTACCAAACCGCCTGCAATTCATTGCTGACCTTGATGCCGTCGCTCAGGCACAGGTGGATACTGTAGCGGCATTATTGGATATTGATCACTTTACCGATCTTAACGACGGTCTTGGCCAAGATATCGGTAACATGTTTCTGGTGGCAGTCGCTGCACGGTTACGAGCCCGACTTGGGCCGGAATGCCGGCTGGCCCGGGTCGGTGCCGACGTGTTTGGGGTGCTTGGCCCCGAATCCCAGGTTAATGCCACAAACCTGCTGGCCTTATTCCAGGACCCTTTCGAAGTTGGTGAGTATCAATTTCCTGTCACGATCACCATGGGGTTGTGCCGCAATCTGGACAATGCGGATTCCGGCATTACTTTGCTCAAACGGATCAATATTGCGCTCAATCGTGCCAAGCGCAGCCTCTCGGCTCATTACGAGTATTATCTAGCGGAAATGGAAGATAATACTCGTTGGCGGGTCGAGGTGATCCGTCACCTGCGGCAGGATTTCCAGTCGGGCAAGTTACAGGTTTGGTATCAACCGCAAATTGCCTTGGCCACGGGTGCAGTCACAGGGTTTGAGGCGCTGGTGCGTTGGCCAGAGGACGGTACGCGTGGTTTCATCCAGCCTCCTGATGTGTTCATCCCGCTTGCCGAATACTCTGGCCTGATTATTCAGATCGGTGTCTGGGTTCTGGAACAGGCCTGTGCCCAGTATGCGCAGCTTGCAGCAGCCGGGTTTGGATCACTGAAAATGGCGGTTAATGTCAGCATGGCGCAATTTCGTAAGGCCGGCCTCATTGAGAAGGTGGCGTATGTCCTGGAACATTATCGGATGCCGCCATCTCTGCTCGAATTAGAAATCACCGAAAGTATCGCTATGGATGAACCGAAGGTAGTGCTGCAAAGTCTGGAAGCGCTCAAGCAGCTGGGTGTTCAGATTGCGATCGATGACTTCGGCACAGGCTATTCTTCATTGGGACAATTGCAATCTTTGCCGATCGACTGCCTTAAAATTGATCGAAGCTTTGTTCGCGAAATACAACAAGGCAAAGGCGGCATGTACGCCGAAACGATTGTGGGCTTGAGTCAAAAACTGCGGGTGGATTCGATCGCAGAAGGCGTAGAAACTCTTGAGCAGGCTGGTTTTCTACGCGGTTTGGGATGTACAACTGCTCAAGGTTATCTATATGCCCCTCCCATGCCCGCTGAACAGCTCGGCGAGTGGCTACATCAATACACCCAGAAGTGATGTGTTTTCTACTAATAAATAACCCTGCACATAGGAAGATATAAAAATCATGCAATTACGAATAATCAGACACGAACTATCCGGTGAGAATGAAGTTTCTGATGCTCCTTAAATAAATCAAGCGCATCGTGATTTTTGGTTCGAATGCTTTATCTATTATTAATAAAAATTGAATAAAATAAATTAGTTGTTAATCATTCTTCCTAAAAAGCACTTTTCCTGCAAATGTACTACTGCTTGCGTGAAAAAACACATGATTGACGAGCCAATTCAATTAATAAACGATGCAGATCGGGTGCCTGATACCCTATCAGTAAATGACGCCTCGTCATGGAAGCTATTGGTGGTCGACGATAATCCAGAGGTGCATGCTGTCACGCAGTTTGTCCTGAACAAGTTGCATATTTTTCGCGGCGGCTTTCCAGGCTTGGCAGTGGGTCAAGCCGGCATACTGCTTACTGTCGCGGAACAGGAACTCAATCTGAAAGCGGGCCTTGTAATACCGATAGAGGGTCACGGGGTCGAGGTCGACATCAGTACTGAAGAGGAGGGCGCGGCGTCCGGTGCGGGTCTCGGTGACGACGACGACGCGGACGTTCCGTTTGAGATGGGGCAAGGCCACCAAGGCGGTGTGCAGGGTGAGGGTCGGGTCGGTGGATGCGACGGAAGTAAACACCGCCGGATTGAGGATGTTCCAGTTGACCTTGTCTCCATAGCGACGGGGCGCTCCTCGCCCGCCATAGGGTCCGGTATACCTGTAGCGGGCGTCCGCATCCGACCGCAGTTTGCTGATCAAGTGCAGGTTTAAGGCCAGGATACCGTCGACGAACTTGATCTTGCTGAAGAAGCCATCCGCCACCAGATAGCGTAGCAGCAAGGCCAGTTGGCCGCCGGTAATGACCTGCTTTAAATGGGCTAAATAGGCATCGATACGACTGGGTTCATCCGGTCTCTTTGGGACCTTGGCCTTGGGTTTGGCCTTGGGTTTGGCCTTGGGTTTGGCCCTGGGTTTGGCTTGGCCTTTTGCCTTCGGTGAGGTCCGCCGACGTGGGGAGGGAGAGTGCGCTGAGCTGGAACCGCTAAGGGAGACGGTGTCCGGGGTCGTTGTGGTGTCCGGGGTCGTTGTGGTGTCCGGGGTCGTTGTGGTGTCCGGGGTCGTTGTGGTGTCCGGGGTCGTAGCCGGGTCCGCCGTAACCTTCGGGGGCGTCAGCGCCGCACTAATCGTATAGGCGGTATTCGTGGTCACATCCACCCAACTGAGGACATTGACCTCTAAACCCCGTTCGGCACGCCCCGCACAACCGTTCCAGAAAGACCCGATCCCTTCCGTTCGTGCGCCACTCTTGGCCATGTGGCTGGGATCAAAGGCGAACACCGACTCATGGGTCGCAGGCACAACGGCCCGGATCGCCGCTACATTCACGCCCGCCCAGTCCACTTCCCGACGGTACCAACGGCTAAAGGTCTTCTCGTCATACGCACTGTAGCGACTCAAATTCCGAAAGGTCGCCCGTCCCGGTACCATCAATAAGAGCATCAACAATTCGTTCAGAAACTTCCGAAAGGGTTGGCTGAATTTCAAGCTCGACAGTACACTCATCAGTAGCGGCATCGGGGCATTCCTCAGTGAAGGTTGATTTTGGCAATTTCACCCTACTGAAAATGACCCGGTACCGCTACCTCAACCCGATCCCCTCAAAAACTGTCCGAACTGTTGATTAATAAAAATTGAATAAAATAAATTAGTTGTTAATCATTCTTCCTAAAAAGCACTTTTCCTGCAAATGTACTACTGCTTGCGTGAAAAAACACATGATTGACGAGCCAATTCAATTAATAAACGATGCAGATCGGGTGCCTGATACCCTATCAGTAAATGACGCCTCGTCATGGAAGCTATTGGTGGTCGACGATAATCCAGAGGTGCATGCTGTCACGCAGTTTGTCCTGAACAAGTTGCATATTTTTGGACGGCCCTTGCGCCTGCTGCATGCGTATAGCGGCCTGGAAGCACACAAGCACTTGCGCGAGCACCCTGACATTGCTGTGGCCCTGCTGGACGTGGTGATGGAAACCGAGCAGGCTGGCCTTGACTTGGTGGAGTACATTCGCGATGAACTGAAGCTGACAGAATGCCGGATCATTCTGCGTACGGGTCAGCCTGGCTATGCGCCGGAATTGGCCGTTATTCACGAATACGATATCAATGACTATCGCACAAAGGCTGAGCTGACCCATACCCGGCTGATCTCCACCGTCAGTGCTGCGCTACGCTCCTATCAGCAACTGTATGCCATTGCCCAAAACCGGCGAGGTCTGGAACTGATTGCCGGCGCGGCTGCTGACCTGATGGGGCAGCATACAATCGCTGGCCTGGCCGAAGGGGTGCTGACGCAACTGACTGCACTGTTCAAATTACCGCTGGACGGCATTGTCTGCACCCAGAAGGATTCGCCATTTGGCAATCACCAGGAGCGTTACTACGTGGCAGGCGCCGCTGGGCAGTATGCGCCTTATATCACCCAGCCGCTGGAAGCTTTGCCGGATAAAGGGATCATCTCAGCCGTACACGCCTGCGTATCATATCGGGAACATATGTTTGATTCCGATCGCACGGTGTTGTACTTCAAGGTGGCCTCTTGCCAGGATGTTGTCATCTTCCTGAATTGCAGCCAAGCACTCGCTGTCGTGGACCGGTCATTGCTCGAAGTGTTTGTGGTTAACATCGCTGCCTGTTTTCGCAACGCCAAGCTGGTAGAGCGCTTGCTGCACGCTCAGCAAGAAATTGAGAGGCAGCGGTCGTTTCTCAGAACGGTCATCGATACGGACCCTCACTTCATTTGTGTTGAAAACCAGCAACACCAAATCATACTGGCCAATCAGCATTTGGCCAGATGCTTTGGTTTGTCTTCTGAGCAAATAGTGGGGCATACGTTTTCGGATCTGATCACCACCGATCCTGAGCTTGTGCAAGCGTTGCGCAACGATGACGAGGCTATCCTGGCTCAAACCCAGGATAGAATCGAACGGGAGATGAAGTGCGTCGACCTGACCGGACGAACCTATTGGGTCTACACCGTCAAGGTGCCTATTAAGAACCCGGCAGGCGAGGTCGAACAGCTGATCAGTGTCGGTATCGACATCACCGAGCGTAAGCAAGCGGAAGCAGCATTGTTTGCCGAAAGAGAAAAAGCGCTGGTCACGCTGCATTCCATCGGTGACGCTGTGATCACCACCGATATGCACGGCATCGTGGAATACTTAAACCCGATGGCGGAAAAGCTCACTGATTGGAGCATGATCGAGGCGCAAGGCCGGCCTCTGGGCGAAATCTTCCATATCGTCAATGAGCAAAAGGACCAGCCGCTGCTGGATTTGATGACACAAAATCTTGAAGAAGAGAAAGCGCCTGGATTGGCTCATTACTCCACGCTGGTCAGCCGCCACGGACGGAAATACCATATTGATGATTTAGCGGCGCCGATTCGCGGGCGAGAAGACCAGCTATTGGGCACTGTACTGGTATTCCGCGATGTAACCGAGATTCGTCGGCTGACCCGTCAATTAGAATTCGACGCCACGCACGATGCCCTTACCGGACTGATCAACCGGCTGGAATTCGAGCGGCGGCTGAAACAGGCGCTGTCCAGTGCTCACCAGCACGGCGCGCGGCATGCACTGTGCTATCTGGATTTGGATCAATTCAAAATTGTCAACGACACTGCCGGTCACGCCGCAGGTGATGATCTGCTAAGAAAAATAAATAGATTGATTTCAGGCGTATTCCGGGATCGCGATACCTTGGCGCGCATCGGCGGTGATGAATTTGGGTTGCTGCTGGACAATTGCCCCCTGAGCCGGGCGCAGTTCATTGCCCAGAATATTGTGAACAGTGTTCGTGACTACCGCTTTCACTGGGAGGGCCAGGTTTACCAGATTGGCGTCAGTATCGGCCTGGCGCCTATTACAGTGGAGACGAAAAACACCACGCAGTTGTTTGCCCAGGCAGATGTCGCTTGCTATATCGCTAAGGAATTAGGCCGCAACCGTGTTCATGTTTATACGGAGGAAGATTCTGAAACGGCGCAACGGCACAGTGAGATTTTAGGTGCTGCGGGCTTGCGCGACGCCCTGGAAAAGGACCGGTTCCGGTTACACTATCAACCCATTGTATCGCTGAGCGATCCTAGCCAGCAACCCGCTTACTATGAGGCGCTGCTCCGTATCGTGTACAAGGGCCAACCGAACGAAGACAGTGAACTGGTATTGCCAGCGGCTTTCATTCCCGCAGCCGAACGGTATGGACTCATGGGCGTGATCGATCGCTGGGTGATCCAAGCGGCATTCCGCGAATACGCAGCGGGAATTGGTCATACCAGCGCCAAGATTTCTATCAATCTATCCGGGAACTCTCTCAGTGATGAAACCTTGTTCGATTTTATCAAGGCGCAATTTGCTGAGTATGCGTTTTCGCCAGCCCAAGTGTGCTTTGAGGTCACTGAAACTGCTGTCTTTCAAAATTTACAGCAAGCTATCAAACTAATGACGGCGCTCAAACACTGCGGCAGCCAATTCGCATTGGATGACTTCGGTAGTGGTCTGTCTTCATTCCGGCATCTCAAAATGCTGCCCGTCGATTACCTGAAAATCGATGGTAGCTTTTTTAAGGACACAATCGGGAGCGATAGCGACCGTGCTTTGGTGACCGCGATTACTCAGATGAGCCATACTCTGGGCATTCAAACTATTGCCGAGTCTGTTGAGAACCAAACGGTTGCTGAGCACCTGCGCGAATTAGGTGTGGACTATGCGCAAGGTTTCTTTTTCGGACATGCGGCACCCTGGGTTCAGCCATACGAGTGACGTTCATATACCAGTGAAAGTGGCTGGAGATTCCCGCATCGTGGGGTCAAAAATAGATCCAAGTCCAATGGTCTGTCTTGGTTGAGAACCTGGCAGGAACATCGCTTAATAGCTTTATCTCTCTAAGTTAAAACCTATAGTGCCGGAGGTCATGAAGCGGGTGGAACTCTCATTTTGGCACGAACGCTGGGAACGCACCGAGATCGGTTTTCATCAGCAGGACATCAATGTCCATCTTCAGCAGTTCTGGAGCCGGCTTGGCCTGCAATCGGGTCAGCAGGTTTTTGTCCCATTGTGTGGTAAAAGCCGCGATTTATTATGGCTGGCTGGCGAGGGGCATCCGGTGATTGGAGTGGAGATCAGTCCAATTGCTGTCGAGGCCTTTTTTCAGGAGAACAGATTGCATCCACGCCGCTGGCAGGAAGGGGCGTTTGAGATTTGGGAACAGGATGAAGTGCGCATTTTGCTAGGTGATTATTTTGCCTTGGAACCGCAGCACCTTGCCGATACTGCAGGTGTCTATGACCGGGCTTCGCTGATTGCATTGCCGCCGGCGATGCGTGAACGCTATGCTCGCCATCTCGACGCTATCTTACCGTCAGGGATAAGGACGCTGCTAATGACCCTGGAGTATGATCAAACGGTATTGACAGGGCCGCCGTTTGCCGTCAGTGAGGTAGAAGTGCGAACGCTGTATGAAACAACCCATGAGATCGAATTGCTCTATACCCGCGATGCTCTGTCCGAGGAGTCGCGCTGGCGGGATCGTGGCCTGACTTGGCTATTGGAGCGGGTTTATCGGCTTACCCACCGTTCGGATCAGCCGCTCACCGCGCCATGAGCGCCCCGGTACCGCTCTCACCCGCAGCCATCGTGCTGCGGGTGTTTCTGCCCTTTGCCGCAGGCTATTTTCTATCCTATTTGTATCGCACCATTAATGCCGTCTTGTCGCCTTACCTGGTGGCGGAATTGCAATTGGATGCGACCGATCTCGGTCTGCTAACCAGCATTTATTTCCTGACTTTTGCGGCATTTCAATTGCCGCTCGGGATGTTGCTGGATCGCTTCGGGCCACGTTGGGTGGAAGCGATCCTCTTGCTCGTTGCTGCAACGGGGGCTGGCTTATTCGCAGTTAGCGACGACGCGGCGAACCTGATTCTAGGGCGGGGATTGATTGGTTTAGGGGTGTCCGCTTGCTTAATGGCCAGCTTCAAGGCATTTGTCGTGTGGTTTCCAGCCGCACGATTACCGGTCGTCAATGGCTGGGTGCTGGCAGCCGGCGGGATGGGTGCATTGGCCGCCACGGCTCCTATTGAAGCAGCACTGAAGATAACTGACTGGCGCGGGTTGTTTATCCTCCTGGCAGGTTTGAGCGTCGCTGTCGCCGTTGCGCTGTTGCTGGCCGTGCCGGAGCGTGGTAGTGGCACAGTGAGTCATGGCTGGCGGGAGCAATGGCGTGAGGTGGTGGGGATTTATCGCCATCCAGGATTCTGGCGCGTTGCGCCAAGTGCAGTATTATCGCAGGCGTCGTTTCTAGCCATTCAAGGGTTATGGGCTGGGCCGTGGTTGCGCGACGTGGCCGGTTTGGATAAAGCGGCCGCCGCAGGTTATTTATTCTGGATTGCTGCAGCAATGGTCAGCGGTTTCCTCGGTATGGGACAAGTGACCTATTGGTTATCGCGGCTGGGCGTTCCGCCATTGGGCGTTGCCGGTGGCGGCATGATGTTGTTTATGCTGGTGCAGTGGGCGATCCTGCTCAGTGGGGGATCGCTACTATTGCTGTGGGTGCTGTTTGGGTTCTTCGGGACCAGTGGTGTGCTGAATTATGCAATTTTGTCGCAATCCTTCCCGCCAGCGCTGGCTGGCCGGGTAAACACCGCATTGAATTTACTGGTGTTCGTCGCTGCATTCGCCGGACAGTGGGGCATGGGTACGATCATCAACCATTGGCCGGCTGACGGCGGCGGGTACGCTGATGTGGGCTACCGCTGGGCGTTCGGGTTCGTGCTGACATTGCAAGCACTGACCTGGGGTTGGCTGTTGCTGAGGATGCGGCGAACGGCTTAACGCGTGGCATCAGCCGGCTGCCGAAGCGGTGTGAGAGCGTGCAGGCCTCTTCGGCAAGAGGGAGGATGCGGTACCCTTGCCAGTCTTGAGCCGGCAACGCCACGGTCATTCACCGTGACGGCATTGCTTCCAGCTTCATCGCGCAGGCATATGCAAAGATTGCCTTAATTACACCACCCATTGTTAGGGTTTATTCGTCGCCTCAACTTACTTTGCTACTCTGCTTTAGATATTAATGAGTGATGGAAGTGAACCGCATCCGATGAACGGCGTTCAGCCATTCACGGGCTAGCCGTTCCCGCTCTTTACGCGGCTGGGCTTGAGCGGTGGCGGCAAAATAGGCATGCATGGCCTTAAGAGCCGTTAGTGTTTCCTGCTGAGCCGTTCCAGGATCAGGGTCATTCATAGCATTTCACCTCGCTAAGGGCAGATGAGAAATGAGTCATTACGCGGGCTCTTGGAACCCCAAGCGCTGTTTGCTCTACCTCAGGTCTCCTTACCCGAGAGCTTTAGAAAATCGCGGATGAACCGCCGCACTTCCCTGGAAGCTGTGGTATCCATGTCTTGACAGGTTTCGATGAATGCATCACGCAGACCTGCCTCAATTCGAACTACTAATTTGACTTCCTTATCCTTGTCTTTATCGGATTTTTCTTTCTTGTGTTTTCCCATAAGAATAGTACCATGTATATACAAAGTCAACACGTAGTCAATGCAACTGGGTTTGTCAAGCCACTTTCCATCAAATTTAAACTGGAATAGTTTGCGATAATTAAAGAATAGGCATAGCAGAATGATCCACAAAAGCTGTGGATCTATTCTGAATAGAACAGTCAGCCAGTGCCCGTTGAGGTGAGGAGCGAACCTCAACGGGCACTGGCTTGCTGATCGCCTAGATTAAACCGGCTCAGGCACCCATGATCCAGTTGCGATGGGCTTCCGCAGCCTGCCGGTCGCTAGGAGCCGTCAAGAGCGTTTCCAATCCCGGCAGCCCTCCCGCTTCACGAGCCTGCATGCGGCCATTCATCCATGCGGCGCGGATAGTGCTGTTGCTCTTCGAGCTATTGCAACTACTGCAAACCGCGATCAGATTGGTTGGATCGTTATATCTATTAATATCTTCCGGTGTATTGTCGCATGAGCTATGGATGGGCCGGTTGACCGGCCTGATATGATCCAGCTCAAAAGCCTGTTTCTGGAAGAAGCCAAAACAATAGAAACACACGCGCAGATTTTTCGGGATAGTTGCCACAGGTGCGGGGGCTTGCAGCGGTTCAAGCATGGTTCGTGAGATGTCAATATCGGGCCTGCTGGTCCCAAGGCGATCGGCAATCGCATTATGCACCTCACTCATGGCCTCATACAGTTTTTCTAACGCTGCCTGTGCGCTTGGCGATGCGCCGCAGGCCGAACGGTTTCTGGCAGCCATACGCCCATGTCTGCTGGCTGCTGCGCATGGGGCCGGTCAGCCAATTTATCTTTCAGGGGTTTGAAACGGCAGTAGATCCGCATGAGGATGACATGATCAATTTGCATTGAGCGCCGGTCCTTTAGCGTGCCGCAGTAGGCGCATATAGATCCCGAAAATGCGGTGAATCCTGGAGTCTCTATTGTGATTTTGCGTGAAATTGCAGATGGAGCGAATAGATAGGGGTAAGATCTTCTCAGTCAAATCAGTAAGTTGCGCGTTGCTGGTGTTTTTTCTTAAGCCAATCTGATTGTGCCCGGTCATGGATTTGATCAGTGGTTGCTGGCCGGACGCAGAACATCTACGTCCGGAGTTCTTAGCTATTTAACCATCTTTTTAGCGGCTTCGGTGGCTTGATCCTTGCCCATCTCCATCGCTTGGTCCTTAGCCATGCCAGTGACATCACCCGTTGCGCCTCCTGCAGCTTTTTGGAGCGCTGCGGCTCCCGCGGCACCTTCTACTGCCTCAGTCGCGCCGGATGGCGCTACCTTCATTGCTGACGCGGCATCAGTCGCAGGCATCATGGCCCCGGCTTTGTCCTTGACCGCATCCGCTGCTTGCTCCTGGGCCATCTTTCCCATTGAGTCTTTTGCGGCATCTGCCGCCATCTCTTTCACATCCGCCGCCCAAGCGTTACTGAACAATAACAGAGTCAGGCTCGTGCCCGCCGCAATGATGATCGGTTTGAGGGTCATGGTTCTGTACTCCTTGATCGGGTTTTAAGAGTAGGAAGCACCGCCGGTGCAGACTGAGGCTTCCATCTTCTAAGTATAGCCGGTCAGTAGTGAGTGTGTTGGTACAGGGTTGGTGCTACGCTTTTAGCCTTGACGCACCCTGGGGGATTCTCAATGAGTGTTCATGTCGTAGCCCGCTTGACTGCCCGCCCGGAAACCGTGGCGGCATTGCATACCCTGTTACTGAGCCTGTTGGAACCAACCCGGCACGAATCGGGTTGCTTGCGCTATGAATTGTTGCAGAACGCGGCAGATCCGGCTGATTTCACCTTCATCGAGGAATGGGCGGATGAGGCGGCGCTGGATGCGCATTTCACCACGCCGCATCTCCAAGCAGTGCTGGCGCAGGCGCCGTCCTTGCTCGCAGTGGAACCGGATATTCGCCGATATGCAATGATTGGCTAGAGCACCGCATGCGTTCGATGCTGGATCGTTGCTCCTGCGGGACGGTTAGGGCAAGCGATCAACGCCTCGTCAATGCTGGCTGGAGGGTTTGGCTGGACTGGCAGCGGCATCCCGGAAGGAAGCCAGCGCTGCTGCCAGGTGTGCTATGATCTCCTGTGCCAGCACTTCCAGCGGTAGCGGATCGTCCAGATGGCCAGGGCCGCTCGAAGGTTAGCCGACACTTCCTTCTAACTTCAACTCGATCAGCTTCTGCGCTTCAACGGCGAACTCCATCGGTAGTTCCTTGAATACTTCCTTACAGAAGCCGTTAACGATCAGGCTCACTGCGTCCTCAGCACTGATACCGCGCTGTTTGCAGTAAAAAATCTGGTCCTCGCTAATTTTCGAGGTACTGGCCTCATGCGCGACCTGCGCATTGGGATTTTGCACATCGATATAAGGGAAGGTATGTGCGCCGCACTGATCGCCCATCAGCAGCGAATCGCACTGCGAATGATTACGGGCATTCTCGGCGGTCGGCAAGATTTTCACGAGTCCTCGATAAGCATTCTGGCCGTGGCCAGCAGAAATACCTTTGGATACGATGGTGCTGCGGGTGTTCTTGCCGATGTGGATCATTTTGGTGCCGGTATCGGCCTGCTGATAATCGCGGGTTAGGGCCACCGAGTAGAATTCACCCACTGAATTTTCACCACGGAGCACACAACTGGGATATTTCCAGGTAATCGCCGATCCGGTCTCCACCTGAGTCCAGGAAATCTTGGAATCCCGGCCCTTGCACAACCCGCGCTTAGTCACAAAGTTGTAAATGCCGCCCTTACCTTCTGCATCGCCGGGATACCAGTTTTGCACCGTGGAATATTTGATCGTGGCGTTGTCCAGCGCCACCAGTTCCACCACCGCTGCATGAAGTTGATTTTCATCACGCTGAGGCGCGGTGCATCCTTCGAGATATGATACGGACGCGCCTTCATCGGCAATAATCAGAGTCCGCTCAAATTGCCCGGTGTTGCTGGCGTTGATGCGGAAGTAGGTCGATAGCTCCATGGGGCAGCGCACCCCCGGCGGGATGTAAACAAAGGAGCCGTCAGAAAACACTGCTGAGTTCAATGTCGCGTAGTAATTGTCGCGGTAAGGTACCACTGTACCCAGGTACTTGCGCACCAGGCCGGGATGCTCGCGCACTGCTTCGGAGAACGAGCAAAAAATGATGCCATACTCCGCTAACTTGCCTTTGTAGCTGGTCGCCACCGACACCGAGTCGAACACCGCATCCACGGCCACGCCAGCCAAGATGGCTTGTTCAGCCAATGGAATGCCGAGCTTTTCATAAGTGCGAAGCAACTCCGGATCGACTTCGTCCAGACTTTTGGGGCCGTCGCTTTTCTGCTTGGGCGCGGCGTAGTAGGAAATCGCCTGATAATCAATTGGCGGATAATGCACCCGCGCCCACTCCGGTTGCGTTTGGGTTAACCAGTGACGGAAAGCTTGCAGCCGCCATTCCAGCAACCAGTCTGGCTCCTCTTTCTTGGCCGAAATGAGCCGGATCACATCCTCGTCCAGCCCCGGTGGTACGGTATCCTGCTCGATGTCAGTGACAAAGCCGTACTTGTAATCGCTGGTAGCGAGATGTTCGAGGGTGGGGGTGCTATCGGTCATGGATCAAGGTCCTCTCACGGATTCGAGCAGGGGTTTTAGACGGGACGATCAACAACACGGGCAGTTGCCACCCGGTTCATGGAGTGAAAACGCATTGGATGCAACGGAAGAGGCTGACTCAGTTCCTTTAGGCTAATGCTTTGTAGTGCAGTGTGAATGGCCAGATTAATCCGTGGCCAATGACCGCTGACTTCGCAATCTTCTTGCCGGGCGCAACTGTCATGCGTCTCATCGCTGCAAGCGGTAATGGCAATCGGGCCTTCCAGCGCGCCAATGATGCTGGCTGCGGAGATCTCCACGGCTGGCAGTGCCAGGATATAACCGCCTTGCGCGCCGCGTTGCGAGTTCAGCAAACCGGCTCGGGTCAGAGATTTCAGAATCTTACTGACCATCGGTAATGGTAACCGGCGTTGCCGGGCTAGAGCGGCGGCGCTGCGCGGTTGACCTTCGGCCTGGGCTAGAGCGGTCATCAGCAAAATGCCGTAATCGGCTTCTCGGGTGATGCGAATCATGGCGGCTCCGCGTGGCTCGTCTAATCGGTACTGGATTAGTACTATTTTCGAGTAGAATAGTTCCAAATGACGGATTTGCCAAGTAACGATTCTAGCATACCCCGCGATAACGAACATTTTGATCATATGATTCTGAAGGTGAACATGCTGTGACTTCCAAGGCGTTGAGAGCCGAATTGCTATTACTGCTGACTGCCCTGATCTGGGGTTCGGCTTTCGTTGCCCAGCGGGCGGGTATGGATCATATCGGTCCTTTTACCTATAACGGTGTCCGCTTCCTGCTGGGTGCGTTGTCCCTGCTGCCGCTGCTGCTAATGCGCCGCCGTTCCAGCCGGCTTATCCCGCCGGGCAGCGGGCGTCAGATATTAGCCGATGGTCTACTGGCCGGACTGATTCTGTTTGCCGGCGCTTCGCTGCAACAGATCGGCATTGTCCATACCACGGCGGGCAAAGCTGGATTCATCACGGGCTTGTATGTAGTGATCGTGCCATTGCTTGGGCTGTTAGGAGGGCATCGCACTCCGTGGAAAACCTGGAGCGGAGCAGGTCTGGCGGTAGCGGGGTTGTACCTGCTGACTATGGCCGATGAGATGATCCTGTCTCAGGGAGATGGGCTGGTGCTGATCGGCGCGTTCTTTTGGGCAGGCCATGTGCTGGTGATCGGCTGGCTGTCTGGCCGGCGTGTCGAACCGGTGCTGCTGGCCTGTTTGCAATGCATGGTCTGCGCAGTGCTCAGCCTGGGTGTTGCAGCCGCGACCGAATCGATCTATCTGCAAGGATTACAGGATGCAGCATTACCGATTCTCTATGGTGGACTGTTGTCAGTTGGAGTCGCCTATACTTTGCAGGTTGTTGCCCAGCGCGATGCGCCTCCGGCTCATGCCGCCATTATCCTCAGCCTGGAAACCGTATTTGCGGCATTGAGCGGCTGGCTGCTGCTCGATGAGGTATTGTCCGGGCGTGGAATGGCGGGCTGTGGCCTGATGTTCGCCGGCATGCTGTTGTCGCAGCTGAGTTTGGGCAAGGCGGCGCCGCCACTGACTGAGCCTGCTGTGGTTTTCCCGTCATCGCCGGTGGAAACACCTTCTAAGGTGATGAGCGAGCTGGAGAGCCGGTCCTCTTCAATTCGCCCCTGATACATTTCCATCGAAAAACCAGCATGCTGGTATTATTAGAATCCTATCAACTTGTCTTCAGCCTAAACCGGGGGTATCGATGAAGGAAATCTACCTGGGCCGCCAGCCGATCTACGATCCTGCCCTTCGCGTAGAAGGTTATCAGTTGTCTTATTATCCGGCGGAGGCGGGTGAGGCGTCGAAAGATGCCCCTTTGCTCGGTATCGAAATGGAACATACCCAGATCCTGTTCGATACACTGACTGAGATGGGACTGGAGCGATTGGTTGGGGAAAGTAAAGTCTTTTTGAACGTTGCCCGCGATTTGCTGGTTCAAGGGTCGTTGAGACAACTCATGGCGGCATCGCCGCGCCTGGTGTTCGAGGTAGTAGCCGATATCGTCATCGACGAACCATTGATTGAAGCGCTCAAGGCCTTGCGCCAGGAGGGTTATCATTTTCTATTGGACGAATATGCGGATAACGATGCCTATCAGGCGCTATTGGAGGCTGTTGAGTATGTGCGCCTGAATGTATCGGCCACCCCCGAGCCGGAAGCGCGCCGGTTGCTTACCTCTTTCCATCAACGCGGTTTGGCGGTGATCGCCAGCGGGATTGCAGATCAGCATCAGCTTGAAATGAGTCAAAAGGTGGGATTCGATTTTTTTCAAGGACGCCACTTTTCCCAGCCACGCCTGCTTAAATTCCAAGGTATTCAGACCAACCAGTTAATGGTGCTACGGCTGGTTAGCGCTTTGAATCAGCCGGATATCGATCTTCAAGAGATCGCATCCCTGATCGCTCAAGATGTCGCCCTTAGCTACAAGCTGCTTCGCTATATTAACTCTGCCTACTTCAGTCTGCCGCAGCGGGTTGAATCGATTCAACGGGCGGTGGCGCTATTGGGATTGCGCACGGTGCGTTCTTGGGCAACATTGGTCTCGATGTCGGGCGCTGAAATGGCTCGCAGCGACCTAATGACCATTGCCTTGGTGCGTGCCAAGATGTGCGAGTTGCTGGGTGAACAACTGGGTCTCAAACAGCGCGACAGCAATTTTATGGTGGGCCTGCTATCGGTGCTCGATCTAGTAGCGCAAGCACCGATGCCGGAAGTGTTAGCAGCATTGCCTCTGGAGGAGGAGATTAACGTAGCGCTGCTGAATCATGAGGGTGGGCTGGGCCGGATTCTGGCCTGCACCCTGGCTTATGAGCAGTGTGACTGGGCGACGCTAAAGGATTCAGGGCTCGATACCGAGCAGGTCAATGAAGCTTATATGGATGCCTTGGCCGACGCCTACCGCGCGAGCTATGAACTGCTACGGGATTGAGCCGGGTAAACTTAACCGGTTTTCAATTTCTCTATCGAGTTGGAAACCGGTTTCCCTGGCTTTGCCGCATCCGATTCAGTGCCGGCCGCGAGTGAGTCACTGCCATACCGTTCCTGATACCAGCACCGATAACAGAGACGTAAGCCATCCTCATTCAGAAAGCTAGCTGGTGGTCCGAATCCGCCGCAAACGTCACAAATCAGGTAACTGCTGACCATCGTTGTTTCCTGCCTTCTCGTGAAACCGGCTCTGTTGAAATGCGGGCACTGTTGCAGCAGATAGCGTGAAACATTCTCCGCCGATGTTCAACTCCACAGTGCGCGCACGCCAAAATAGGCGATGTCCTTGGATCGGCGAATCGTACCCTTGAGCCGAGAGGTGTGTGGCCGGGTGCAAAAAGTCATACTGAGAATGAATGACCCGCAATTCGCTCGCCTAACCCGATGCCGTGAAATTTTGATGAGCAATGCTGTCTGCACGAGTAAAGATTTCTTGGCGTCGGCCTGATCTACAATGGCAAGAGTCTGTTCCATAAAATTTGGTCATTGCCGCCTATGTCCACTTCCTTTTTGCAACGGCTTATCTTGCTCAGTGCTCTGTTCTGGCCCGGTGAGTCGGCTTTTGCCATTGCTCCCTTAGTCTTGCATGACTTTGAACATGCCACCAGCCCAACGCCGGGGATCAGTATGGGGAGTTGGACCATTAACCCGGATTTTCCTGCTGGCCGGATCAGCGACCGGTTGAAACCCGTTCAGCGCGGAGAGAGTCATCGGGCATTGTATCTTCAGTACCGCTTCAATTCTGGCGCGAACGAGGCTATCGGCTGGCAACTGAGCCTATCCGATCTCGATGCATCCGCTTACGATCATCTGGAACTATGGATTCGTGGTGATGACCATGCAGGTTTCGCTAAGACGCTGAAACTGGAGTTTAAGCAACCCTTGCCCGGGGGCCCATCCGGGTTATTACGCCAAGGCAGTACCGTGATTGATGGTATCACGAGCAGCTGGCAACGCTTTCGAGTGCCGCTGCATTGGATGAACGGCATTGATGAATGGATGCATTTGCGCCAGTTTGCGCTGGTATTGCAGCCGCGCCGCTCGCCTGTCACTGAGGGTGCCTACTGGCTAGATGACATTGCGCTGGTTAAGACCGGCCAGACCGGCCCCAGTATCTATGATCGAGTTATTCCGCCGGAAAAAACTGCTTGGGAAACCGCTCTTGGCGGCAAGGATGCAGTCCAGCCGTATATTCGGGCTCGATTGGCGGGCTGGCCGGAGCGATTGACTGCCGCTTCAGCGGAATTACCCAAAGATGACCAAGCGTTTCTCGACCGGTTGGCGCGCGATACCTGGCGCGGGCTGGCGGCGCTCAGCGACCGTGAACATGGCTTGCCGCTGGATACGGTGCGTTTTCATGGCTCGGCAGCTCCGGAACACGCTTGGATAGGTGACTATACAAACGTCACCAACATCGGCTTGTTTCTGATCGATATCATCGCGGCGCGGGAATTAGGGTTCATTAATGCGTCTGAAGCGCGGGACCGGTTGAGCCGGACACTGGCCAGTCTGGAACGGCTGGAAACCTGGCAGGGATTTTTCTTTAATTACTACGATACTACGACTTTGGAGCGTACCAGTCATTTTGTGTCATTCGTGGATTCGGCCTGGCTGACTGCTGGATTGATGGTAGTGCGCAACAGTGTTCCTGAATTGGCCGGGCGTTGTACGCGGCTCATCGAACGGGAAAATTACCAGGTGTTTTATGACCCGGCCGATCAATTGATGATGCATGGCTACTATGTTCATTTGCCGCATCGTGCTGAATACAACTATGGGCTGTTGTATAGTGAAGCACGTCTGGGTAGTCTGATCGCCATCGGCAAAGGAGATGTTCCAGAAGAGCATTGGTACCGTATGGCTCGCACCTTTCCGCGTTATTTCGACTGGCAGTCGCAGTCGCCTAAGCGCCGGGTTGAGCGTACCGTCAACGGTTATACATTTCCCGGTGGTTATTTCACCTGGAAGAAAATGAAATATGTTCCATCTTGGGGTGGCAGTCTGTTTGAGGCATTGATGCCGCTCCTGGTGCTGGATGAGCAGCGTTATGCTCCCGCTAGCTTGGGCGGGAACGCGGTGGCTCATACTGAAATTCACCGCCGCTTCGCCTTGGAATATCTGGGCTATCCTGTGTGGGGTTTGTCGCCCAGTTCCAAGCCCGCTGGCGGTTACAGTGAGTTTGGGGCAAGAATTTTGGGAGTGCGCGGTTACCAGGCGGGTGTAGTAACGCCCCATGCGGCAGCACTGGCTTTGCTGGCCGATCCGGCGGCGGCAACCGCTAATCTCCGCCAATTGGCAGAGCGCTATCCGGTTTATGGTGATTTCGGGTTCTACGATGCGGTTGATCCGGAAACTGGCCAAGTGGCTTACAACTACCTGGCTCTGGATCAGAGTATGATCCTAATCGCAGTGGCGAATCATCTGCGAAATGGGGTGATTCAGCGCTACTTTGCCGCTGATCCGATTATTCAGCGGGTGTTGCCGTTCCTGGGTACGGAACGGTTTTTTGATTGACAGGCTTTTTATGGCCCACGTTAGCTTTGAAAATATCGATAAAATCTATCCCGGCGGAACGCAGGCTATTTTCGATTTCAACCTTGCCATCGCAGATGGTGAACGAGTGGCCTTGGTTGGCCCCTCTGGTTGCGGCAAATCTACTCTACTGCGCTTGCTGGCTGGGTTGGAGATAGCGACTCGCGGCGTTCTGTCTATCAATGGGCAAACGGTTAACCATCTCTCCCCGCAGCAGCGCAATGTGGCGATGGTATTCCAGGACTACGCTTTATATCCGCATATGACCGTGCGGCGCAATCTGGAATTTCCATTAAAAATGCGTGACTTAGCTCGCGCCGAAATTGAACGGCAAGTTCACTGGGTGACCGGCTTGCTCAGTCTGAGTGGTCTGCTCGATCGCCTGCCCCGGCAATTGTCGGGTGGCCAGCGCCAGCGGGTCGCGATGGGCCGGGCGCTGGTGCGGCAACCCGCTGTGTTTCTGATGGACGAACCGCTATCTAACCTAGATGCCCGGTTACGGGTACAAATCCGCTCTGAGATCAGCGAGTTATTGGAGAGAGCCAGTGCTACTGCTCTTTACGTTACTCATGATCAGGCCGAGGCCATGACGCTGGGTCAACGCGTGGCCGTGCTGGATCAAGGCCGCTTGCGGCAAACCGCGCCACCGCAAGAGTTGTACGAACGGCCTGCCAATACTTTTGTAGCCGGGTTCATCGGCAACCCGCCGATGAACCTGCTCCCGGCGATGCTAATTGTGACCAGCGAGGATCAGCTTCGCCTGCGTCTGGGAGAACAAAGCCTGCCGCTGGCCTTGTCTGCTTCAACCGCAGCACTCTGGCGGCAATGGCTGGGAACGCCGCTTAGCGTTGGCATCCGCCCTGAACATTTGCGTATGGCCGCTGAAAAGGACGAGGGACTTCGCGCAATGGTGCAAGATGCCGAATACTTGGGCCACGAAACGTTGCTATACCTGCGAATCGATGGCTTGGCCCTTCCTGCACCCGTTGTCGTCATGCGCTTGCCAGGTATTCGCATCTTCCATAAGGGCGATATGCTTCGCCTGTTCCTGAGTCCTGCCCATTTGCACCTGTTTGATGCCGCTGGCTTGGCTCTTGATCATGGCATTACCGGTCACGATGCCCGTTATTGATACTCTCGCCAGTACTCCGGCTGCGGATCGCGGCAGCCGTGGGTAAGATGCTGATAGCGATTAATGAAAACGTCCTGTTGAGTTACCTGGCATTCTTGAGTAACTGCCAGATTCTCTCGCTGCGTGTCTTCGGTGTAATAAAACAGCGCACGCTTTAGTTTGCATAACAGGCTATTATCGAGATGGTAGCCAAGTTCTACCAAGGCACACTCAATGCATTCTAATGTGACACGGCGCAAATCATAGATTACTTCTATGGCTAAAGGGGATGCTTGCCGGACGGATTCGATGCCGACCACATCTTTTAGCCACTTTGCCGCTGAGCAAGCCTGCTCCGGATCGGGGTGAAAGCGGCAGAATTGAATGATACGGCTTTTGTACAGCTCTTCGGTATCGGTGCGCATGACGCCCCCTTCGACGGCTGTTAAATCAGTTCAAGGCATATCGTTATAACAAAAGTAGCTGTTAATCTGTGCGCTTTCAACCTGCCCAGCGACCACAAGCTACCCGTGGACATCCCGCCATATCCCGATGATCACTCACCTCAATAAAACCTTGTTCCCGTAATAGAGCCGGCACCACCTCGCCCTGATCGTAGCCATGCTCCAGCACAAGCCAGCCGCCGGACTTTAGGCAGCTTGGGGCTTGAGTGATAATCGTTTGCAGAGCATCCAACCCATCCACTCCCGCTACCAGTGCTGCTGGAGGTTCAAAGCGCAATGCGCCTTCTTGCCAATGGGGAGCGGTAGTGGCGATATAGGGTGGATTAGCGGCAATGAGATCAAAACATTCACCTGCGAGTGGTGCGCACCAGTCGCCTTCACGGAATTCAACGTTGGTGATCTTCAGCCGCCGGGCGTTACGCTGGGCAACGGTCAGGGCTGCTCGGCTGTAATCGCTGGCGACGAGAAAAGCTTGTGGCCGTTCCGCCGCCAATGCCAGGGCAATTGCGCCGCTGCCGGTACCAAGATCGGCTGCATGGGATGAATTATCCAGCGGCAATCGTTTTAATGCCAACTCCACCAATAATTCAGTCTCTGGGCGAGGAATCAGGGTGTCTGGGGTGACTTCCAGCTCCAGCGACCAGAATTCCCGCCAGCCGGTCAGATAAGCTACCGGTTCGCCCATTCTTCGCCGGTTCAGCCAAGTGGCAAAGCGAGTTGCCTGTTCAGATGCCGGCACCCGCTCTGGCCAGGCAAGCAAATAACTGCGAGGCCGTTCTAACGCGGCTGCCAGCAATACTTCAGCATCCAGCCGTGGAGATTTACTGACGTCCGCCAGTTGCTGAGCGGCATCGGTTAATAGTTTTTGAATCAATCCTCCCCCGAGTCCAGTTGCGCGATCAATGTTTCCCGCAGCGCTGTGTATTTTCGTGAATCATTCAGCGGCCGGTTTTCACGGTCAGTGACAAAAAATACGTCTTCGGCCCGAGCGCCGATAGTGGCAATTTTAGCGTTATGTAACTGTACACCGCATGCCATAAACGCTTGTCCGACCCGGCACAGCAATCCTGGCCGGTCCCAGGAAATCAGCTCTACTACAGTGCGGCTGTTAGCGACATCCTCACGGAACGAGACTTCAGTCGGCATTTGAAATGCCTTTTGAATGCGTGAAATGTGCCGGCTTGGCATTGGCGGAGGCGAGTCAGGCTGTTGGAGGTGGTGCAGCAGGGTGGTCACGATTTCCTTGATGCGGGTGCGGTCCTGAATCGGCAGGCCGGTATCCTCCAGTACAGTGAAACTATCAAGGGTATAGCCGCAGTGGCCAGTGATGATCCGGGCATCGAGAATGGTCAGCCCCAGTAGATCGAGGACCGACGTGATCAGCGCAAACAGATTGTCCTGGTCGCGGGTGTAGATGAAAATTTCGGTGCCGCCCCGGTCTGGATCGTCACGCGCCATGACTAATGGGCGCTCCCGGTGGCCGCGCTTCAGAATTGCCCGGGTGTGCCAGATAATCTCTTCAGCGGAGTGGCGCAGGAAATAGTCGTCACCGAACCCTTCCCAGGCCCAGTTGATACGCTCTTCGTCAATCTTCTGCAGATGCAACCGTTGCCGTGCCTGGGCTTGTGCCTCGCGGATGCGCTCTTCTTTATCGATGGGGTTATCCAGGCCGCGCCGCAGTGCCCGGCGTGTCGCTTCGTACAATTGCCAGAGCAGCGAAGCCCGCCAAGTATTCCATAGATTTGGATTCGTGCCGCGGATATCGGCGACCGTCAGCAGGTACAGATAGTCCAGATGCATCTGATCACCCATTTTCTGGGCGAAGCTATGGATCACATCCGGGTCATGAATGTCCTTCTTCTGCGCCGTCAATGATAGAGTCAGGTGATGGCTTACCAGCCAGCCTACTAACCGGGTATCGAAACTGCTGAGCCCGTGCTGGCGGCAGAACCGCTCAGCATCCTGAGCACCCAGCTCGGAGTGATCGCCGCCGCGTCCCTTGGCGATGTCGTGATAGAGACCGGCGATGTATAACAGCTCCGGTTTGGGTAGTCGTGCCATGATCACGCTGCAATGCGGGAGCTGCTGGATATACTGTGGCAGGAAAAACCGCCGTAGATTGCGCACAACAAATAGAATGTGCTGATCTACGGTATAAGCATGAAACAAATCATATTGCATCCGGCCGATGATCTGGCCAAATTCTGGTAGATAAGCGGGCAGCACGCCGTAGGCGTTCATCAGCCGCAATTGCCGGGTAACGCCATAAGGCTGGCGCAGGATTTCCATAAATAGACTGCGTGGCCGCATATCGTTGCGGAATTTTTCATCGATCAGCGGTTGATGATCACGGATCAACCGGATAGTAGCGGCGCGGATGCCTTTGATTTCCGGGTGTTGCTGCAAGATCAGGAAGACTTCCAGCAAGGCGAAAGGGTAGCGCAGAAAGACATTGGGCCGGGTCACTTCCAGATAGCCACGCTGCACCTGAAAACGGCGGTTGATTGGTTGCGGATCGCCGGATTCATCACCCAGTAGAATCGCTTCCTCAAACAGTTGCAACAACATCTCGTTCAACCGGCTCAGGGCGTTGACAGTGCGGTAGTAACGCTGCATGAACTGCTCGACCGCCAGGTTATGGTCCTGATCTTGGTAGCCGAACTGTTGAGCAATCCGTCGTTGGTGCTCGAATAACAGCACATCCTCACGGCGGCCGGTCAAGGTATGCAGGGCAAAGCGTACCTGCCAAAGATAGTTGCGGCATTCAATCAGCTCGTCGTATTCACGCGTGCTCAGGAAGCCGTGACTAACCAGTTCCTGCAAAGTACTCGCGCCAAAGTGCCGCTTGGCTACCCAGCCGATCATTTGCATATCACGCAGACCGCCGGGACCATCCTTAATATTAGGCTCCAGATTAAAAGCAGTCTCGTTATACTTGCGGCAGCGCTGGCGGCGTTCCTGTTGCTTGGATTCGAAAAAAGCGGCATCGGGCCAAATACGGTCAGATCCGGTAACCGCGCGCATCCGCTCAAATAGCGGCATTGAACCGGTCAGCATGCGTGCTTCCATCAGACTGGTCGCAACGGTGATCTCAGCAGCTCCTTCATGGGCGCAATCCTCGACGGTGCGCACGCTGTGGCCCACTTCCAGGCCAATATCCCACAGAAAAGTCAGAAAATCCTCTAATCCAGAACGGTGGGTATCAAGTGCTTGGTCATCAAGCAAGATCATGATGTCTACGTCGGAGCCTGGATGTAGCTCCCCGCGCCCATAGCCGCCTACTGCTACCAGCGCCAGATCCGGAATGCTTGTTTCAAAAAACCGTAACCAGATGCGTTGTAGTACTTCATCCATCAACCGCGCGCGCGCCAATACCAGTTCGTAGGCAGGGACGCCTTGCTGGAACAGATCCTTGAGCCGTGTATCACTCTGTTTAAGCAGACTACGGAATGCAGCTATCGGATTGGCTGTGATCACGTCGCGCTCGAAGGCCGTGGTGTCGAACAGCGCGATGTCGTTCCACGATGAGTTGTCCCATAGGCTATCCGTGAACGGCGGCAGAACGGGCAGTGGCGCGATATCAAGGACGGTCATGCGGGTTCTCCAGTGTTGGAGCAAGCAGAGTGTTAAAGCGTGGTATCAGGACTGAGCGTGAGAATTTCGTGGCCGGTTTCTGTAACGAGCACTGTATGTTCCCACTGGGCAGAGATGCTATGATCCTTGGTGATCACAGTCCAGCCATCGGGTAATAGTTTGACGTGCCGCTTGCCGGCATTGATCATAGGTTCGATGGTAAAAGTCATGCCAGGGACCAATGAAACCCCTTCACCTGGCTTGCCGTAATGCAAAACC
The DNA here is from genome assembly GCA_024234995.1 of Gammaproteobacteria bacterium. Lineage (GTDB taxonomy): Bacteria > Pseudomonadota > Gammaproteobacteria > Competibacterales > Competibacteraceae > UBA2383. Next base: position 277,572 of record JACKNF010000003.1, on the reverse strand, counting down.
TGCGGGTCTTCATGAAAATCCCGGCCGATGCCGTGTCCGCAGTATTCGCGCACGACGGAGCAGTGCTGGGCTTCGGCATGCTTCTGGATAGCGTAGCCGATATCACCGAGGCGGATACCGGGCTGCACGGCTTCAATGCCAATACACAGGCATTCGTAGGCAATTCTGCAGACTCGTTGCGCAGCTATCGGGGGCGCACCGATTGCAAACATGCGGCTGGTGTCACCGTGGTAACCATCTTTGATTACCGTGATGTCGATATTGAGCACATCGCCTTTCTTAAGTTTTTTCGGGCCGGGAATGCCATGGCAGACCACATGGTTCACTGAGGTGCAAATGGATTTAGGAAAGCCGCGATAGTTCAGGGGAGCAGGAATGACCTTTTGCACATTGACCATGTAGTCATGGCAAATCCGGTCCAATTCTTCGGTAGTAATACCTTCTTGCACATAAGGGCCAATCATATCCAGCACGTTGGCTGCCAGCTGGCCAGCCTCCCGCATTTTCTCAATCTCTGCTGGGGTCTTGTAGGTGATAGTGATCGGTTGCTTAGAAGGTTTTTGGAACATATTCTCAGTCTGCCAGCTACGGTCTCGGGGGCGCATGGACAATTTCAAGGTCGGTGGATGGCCACCGTTAAGGGCGGCCTATAGGGCTATAAAAGACTTAGGACAGCCTCTTACAGGCAGCGGTTCATTTGGTTTTCCTAAATGATCCATGTTATAAAGCGCGCGCCTTTTAGGCAAACAGTCTTTAAATAATTCTCACATTCGCCGGCACGGGCGGCCGGGTGCCTCTTGAGGTTGCCGTTCGGGGTGAATGGAGGCTCAACCCTAAATTTTGTTGTTCAAGGAGAAGCTCAGCGATGGCGACTGTTTCCATGCGCCAGATGCTGGAGGCCGGTGTGCATTTCGGCCACCAGACCCGTTACTGGAACCCTAAAATGGCCCCGTATATCTTTGGGGCGCGCAGCAAGATCCACATCATCAATCTGGAAAAAACTCTACCACTGTATCTCGAGTCGTTGAATTTCATCGGCCGGTTAGCATCGAAAGGTGGCAAGATCTTGCTGGTAGGCACCAAGCGCTCGGCTCGCGAAGCGACTGCCGAGGCGGCGATCCGTTGTGCTATGCCTTATGTCAACCACCGCTGGCTGGGGGGAATGCTCACCAATTTCAAGACGGTCCGGCAGTCCATCAAGCGGCTTAAGGACCTGGAGCTGATGGCCCAGGATGGCACTTTTGACCGGCTGGCCAAGAAAGAAGTCATCGGCTTGCGGCGAGATATGGATAAGCTGGAGCGCAGCCTCGGCGGTATCAAGGATATGACGAGCCTGCCAGATGCACTGTTCGTCATTGATGTAGGTCACGAGCGTATCGCCGTTCAAGAAGCCAACAAGCTGGGGATTCCTGTCATTGGCTTGGTGGATACCAATAACTCGCCAGATGGTGTGGACTATGTTATCCCTGGTAATGATGATGCGATCCGTGCTATTCAACTCTACGTTGGCGGTTTAGCCGAAGCGGTGCTAGAAGGCCGCGCAGTACTGGCGAGCGGTCGCGGTCCCGAAGAAGAATTCGTCGAAATTCCTGAAGATACTTTGCCAGCTGGCGAAGGCGGATGAAGTTTCTGGGTGGCTATTTTGCCTAAAAAGGCTCATGAGCCCAGCGCCTGTGAGCCTTTTAAGCGATTTGACTTAATCCAGTACAGAACAGTTTTTTAGAGGTAAGCAAGCATGGCGGAAATCACCGCAGCGTTGGTCAAGGAACTACGCGAGCGCACGGGTTCGGGAATGATGGAGTGCAAGCGGGCTTTGCAGGAAACCGGCGGCGATATCGAAATGGCCGTTGAGTCGATGCGCAAAGCCGGTCAGGCCAAGGCTGATAAAAAGGCGAGCCGGATTGCAGCCGAAGGCTTAATTGTAGTCAAACAGGCTAGTAACGCGGTCGCCATGACCGAGGTCAACTGCGAAACCGATTTCGTGACTAAAAACGACGATTTTCGGGTCTTTACTGATGCTGTAGCCGAAGTCGCGCTCCATAACGAATGGGCTGACCTGGATACATTGCTAGCAGCGAATATGGCCAACGATCAAAGTGTCGAGCAGAACCGGCGGGATTGCATCGCCAAAATCGGTGAGAACATCAATGTCCGCCGCTTTGCGCGTTTGGCTACCACAAAGGGTATCTTGGGCAGTTACCTGCATGGCGCCCGCATTGGGGTGCTGGTGGAGCTGGAAGGTGGCGACGCTGAACTGGCCAAAGATATCGCCATGCATATTGCTGCCAGCCGGCCGCTATGTATTAGCGCCGACCAGGTTCCGGCGGAGCTGCTTGCCAAGGAGAAGGACATCTTTGCAGCCCAGGCAGCAGCCAGTGGCAAACCGGCCAATATCATCGATAAGATGGTGGAGGGGCGGTTGCGCAAGTATTTGGAAGAAATAACGTTGCTTGGCCAGCCATTTGTCAAGGATACAGAGCAAAGCGTGGACAAGCTGTTGAAATCCCAAAAAGCCCGGGTTGTCCGCTTTGAGCGTTTCGAGCTTGGTGAAGGTATCGAAAAAAAATCAGACAACTTTGCTGCAGAGGTGATGGCAGCGGCGCGCGGCGACTAAGAAGGTCTGACACAGATCATAAAACAGGGCTCTTTGCCCGTTTGAATTGAGATATCGGCTGGAAACCCGTGTTACACCATGTCCATGACGCCGGGGCTATGATTCCGGTACAATCCGCTTACTTTACATAACAGTGCAGGCTAAAGGGTTCCCTCATGCTGAATTCCAGGCCAGTATTCAAGCGTATTCTTCTCAAGCTCAGTGGCGAGGTGCTAATGGGCGAAGACGATTACGGCATCGATACTCAGGTCATTGCCCGCATGGCCAGTGAGGTGCGTGAGTTGCGTCAATTGGGTGTGGAAGTAGGTATGGTCATCGGCGGTGGTAACCTGTTTCGAGGTGCTGGCCTGGCCAGAGCTGGCATGGATCGGGTCACTGCCGATCACATGGGGATGTTAGCGACGGTTATGAACTCGCTGGCGATGCAGGACACTCTAGAGCGGTTTGGTGTCTTTACCCGGGTCATGTCAGCTATCCGTATCAACCAGGTCTGCGAGGACTATATTCGCCGCCGTGCCATCCGTCATCTGGAGAAAGGCCGGGTGGTGATTTTCGCTGCCGGTACCGGCAATCCCTTCTTCACCACCGATTCTGCTGCCAGCTTGCGGGCTATTGAGATCAATGCCGACGTGATGCTCAAGGCTACCAAGGTGGATGGCATCTATTCTGCGGATCCTTTCAAGAATCCGGAAGCAGTACGCTATGACTGCTTAACTTACGATGAGGTGCTGGCGCGCAAACTGCAGGTCATGGACGCCACGGCCATTGTCATGTGCCGTGAACATGACCTGCCGCTGATGGTTTTTAACATCAATCGCCACGGCGATCTGGTCAGGATCGTCTGCGGTGAGAAGGTAGGCACTACTGTGGTGCGGGAATGACGACCATGATTGACGATATCAAGAAAGATGCTACGGACCGCATGGCAAAAAGCGTGGATACGCTCAAGCAGGAATTGATCAAGCTGCGCACTGGACGTGCCCACGCTAGCTTGTTGGATCATGTGACAGTCAACTACTATGGCAGCGAGACCCCACTTAACCAAGTCGCTTCTGTTGGGGTAACCGATGCCCGCACCCTGCTTGTGACGCCTTGGGAAAAGAATATGGTTGGCCCCATTGAGAAGGCTATCATGAAATCGGATCTGGGTCTGAATCCTGTCACTGCTGGTATGGCTATCCGGGTCCCATTGCCGCCGTTGACTGAGGAACGCCGCCGGGATTTGGTTAAAGTAGTTCGGCAAGAAGGGGAGAGTGCTAAAGTGGCAATTCGTAATATCCGCCGGGATGCTAACAACCAGTTTAAAGCATTGCTCAAAGACAAGACCATTACCGAAGATGCCGAACGGCAGGCCCAGGATGAAATACAGAAACTGACCGACCGGCATATTCAAGAGGTCGACAAGATTCTTGCTGCCAAAGAAGCTGAATTAATGGAAATTTGAGGGATCAGCTTGGGCTCTGTCTGAGCATGAACTCACATAAGAACCGCTCGCATGTCGGATGATGTGCAGACGCCGCGTATAGCGAGCAACTGGCGGCCTCGCCATATAGCGATTGTGATGGATGGCAACGGCCGCTGGGCGCAACAGCGTTCTTTGCCGCGCACTGCCGGTCATCGGGAGGGTGCTAAGGCTGTGCGGCGTGTGGTTGAAGCATGTGTTGAGCGTGACATTGCCGTGCTAACGCTGTTCGCATTCAGTAGTGAGAACTGGTGCCGGCCGCGCCGGGAAGTGGAAATCTTGATGAATTTGTTTCTGACCACCTTACGTGGTGAAATCCGCCGGCTGGATGTTGCCAATGTCCGTTTGCGATTCATCGGGGACCATCGCGCATTTTCACCCACTTTGCAAGACTACATCCGCAAAGCGGAGCAACGGACAATGCGGAACACTGGCCTGACGCTGGTGATCGCTGCTAATTATGGCGGTCGTTGGGATATTGTCCAAGCCGCGAAGCAAGCGGCTGCAGACGTCGCGGCTGGCCGGTTGTCACCCAGTGATTTAACGTCAGAGACCTTCCATCGTTATACGTGCCTTGCCGATTTACCAGAACTGGATTTATTTATCCGCACGGGTGGAGAGCAACGCATCAGCAACTTTCTGCTCTGGCAACTGGCTTATACTGAGCTGTATTTTAGTGAACGGCTGTGGCCGGACTACAGCGCAGGTGATTTGGATGCTGCCTGCGCAGCCTTCGCTAGCCGGCAGCGGCGCTTTGGCCAGACCGGTGAACAAGTGATGCAGGGTCAACATGCTTAAACAACGCATTGCCACTGCGAGTGTTCTGGCCCTCCTGGTCATCTGGGTGGTACTAAAGCTACCCGCAGCAGCGTTTGGTCTGGCGTTGCTAGCAGTGATTTTGCCCGGTGCCTGGGAATGGACGCACCTGGCTGGTCTGCAGTCAATACGTGATCGATTGCTGTATGTGGGTGTGGTACTGGCGTTGATCCTGGCGATTTGGCCGTTGCTTGACCACACGGCGTTAGTGGGCGGTCTATTGGTGTTGACTGTCCTGGGTTGGTGCGGCGCGATGTTCTGGTTGCGCCGTTACGCCAAGCGCCCGGATCATCAGGACCGGCCATTACCAGTCGGTATCGCCGGCATTGTAGTGCTGGCGGTGCCGTGGGTGGCGTTCATGGGGTTGCGGGGCGAATTCGGACCAGGCTACGTGCTGTTTCTATTTTTGTTGGTGTGGGCAGCTGATGTCGGTGCCTATTTTGCTGGCCGCCGCTGGGGACGGCGCAAGCTGGCGCCTGCGATCAGCCCCGGAAAAACCTGGGAAGGGGTTGGCGGTGCCGGAATAGCGGCACTGGCGTTGGCATTGGCAGGAGCAGCATTGCTGGATGTCGGTCCGCGCTGGCCGGCATTCGTGGCAGTGTGCTTAGTCACAGTCGGCTTTTCCATCGCTGGAGACTTATTCGAGAGTATGCTCAAACGGCAGTGTGGGGTCAAAGACAGTGGTTCGCTGTTACCGGGTCATGGAGGTGTTCTTGATCGGGTAGACAGCTTGACCGCTGCTGCGCCAGTCTTTCTGCTGGGCCTATACGGAGTGTGGGGATGAGCAGGCGGATTGGCATCGCCATTCTCGGCTCCACCGGCTCGATTGGAGTTAGCACACTCGACGTGCTGCAACGTCATCCCCAACGTTTCCGGGTCGTTGCGCTGACGGCCCATCGGGATATCGAAAACCTGTTTCAACAATGCCTGACACATGAACCCGAATATGCGGTGATGGTGGATCCTGGCGCGGCTGAGCAATTACGCCACCGGTTGCGAGTGGCTGGCCGTCCGGTCGAGGTGCTGGCCGGGGTGGAAGGATTAGAGCGGGTTGCAGCGTTACCTGGAGTTGCCAGTGTCATGGCGGCTATCGTCGGGGCAGCAGGCCTATTGCCGACTCTAGCGGCGGCACGGGCCGGTAAGCGGGTGCTGCTGGCAAATAAAGAGGCGCTGGTTATGGCTGGACCTCTGTTTATGGCAGCAGTGCGCGAACACGATGCGGAACTATTACCGATCGACAGTGAACATAATGCGGTGTTTCAGTGCCTCCCTCCAGCATTCGCGTCTGCGGGGCTCGATGCCGTTGGGGTGCGGCGTATCCTGCTGACCGGTTCTGGTGGACCCTTCCGCCTCACACCGCTTGATCAACTAGCGGATGTAACTCCGGCGCAGGCCTGTGCTCATCCGAATTGGGAGATGGGCCGGAAAATTTCGGTGGATTCCGCCACCATGATGAACAAAGGTCTAGAAGTTATCGAAGCCCACTGGCTATTTGGAGCACCGCTGGAGCAAATCCAAGTCGTGATTCATCCGCAAAGCGTGATTCATTCGATGGTAGAATATCAGGATGGCTCAATACTGGCACAGCTAGGCAATCCGGATATGCGTACGCCGATTGCTCATGCTCTGGCTTGGCCGCAACGGCTGGCGTCTGGATCTGCATTTCTGGATTTCGCTCAAATTGCCAAACTGGAGTTTATGACCCCTGATTTCACACGCTTTCCTTGTCTGAATCTCGCCTTTGCTGCGCTAGAGGCAGGCGGCACTGCACCGGCTATTCTCAATTCGGCTAATGAAATTGCCGTGCAAGCCTTTCTTGATGGACAAATTCGTTATACCGATATCTATACCGTGGTCCAATCTACATTAGAACGGGTCCATGGGCGCCCTGTTGCATCGCTGGCGGTCATTCTCGACGATGATGCCCAGGCCCGGGCTGTAGCCGGCGAATGGGTCGCTATGCATGGAAGAGGTATTTGATGAGTAACAGCAGTCCATTGATTTCATTGCTGGCGTTGATCATTACTCTGGGAGTGCTGATCACGGTGCATGAATTCGGGCATTTCTGGGTGGCACGCCGGTTAGGCGTCAAAGTGCTAAGATTTTCCATTGGTTTTGGTAAGCCTTTGTGGCGGTGGCGCGGCCAGGATGATGTGGAATACGTCATTGCTATGCTGCCGCTGGGCGGCTATGTGAAAATGCTCGACGAGCGTGAAGGCGAAGTACCGGCTGATCAGCTGCATCAAGCGTTTAACCGGCAATCAGTTGGTTCGCGTATCGCCATTGTTTTAGCGGGGCCACTGTGTAATTTTGTGTTCGCTATCTTTGCATACACCTGTATGTTCTTGATCGGTGTTCCTGGCATCAAACCATTAATGGATACGCCAGCCGCTGGGTCACTGGCCGAGGCGGGCGGTTTTCGTAAGGGCGATTTAATTATGATGGTGGATGGCGAATCGACCCCGGCATTGGGTTCTGTCATGCTGGCGCTGGTTGATCGCGCTATGGCTGAAGAGATAATCCAGGTCGAAGTGAAGGATATCGATGGCCGGACGCGCATCCGCACTCTGGATACGCGCCATGCGCCGGAATCAGATGAAGAAGTAAGAGTGTTTGAACAAATGGGGTTGACTCCCTGGCAACCGATGCTGCCGGCAGTGATCGGCCAGGTATTGCCGGATGGATCCGCGAGCCGGGCAGGCTTGCAACCGGGCGACCGCATCGTCTTGGCTGGAGGAGAATCCGTCACTGACTGGCAGCATTGGCGCAGTATTATCGAACGTTATCCTGACCAGCCCCTGAGTGTGCGGATTGAACGCAATGGAGTTGAGCAAACGCTGGAGCTAATTCCCGGCGCCCGAGAGAACCGTCAGGGCGAATGGACCGGCTTCATTGGCGCGGTGGCCGAGATGCCGCCTGATCTCGCCGAAAATTTGCGGGTTGTGGTGCGTTATGGGCCGCTGGATGCTATAGGTGCCGCCATTGGCAAAACCTGGGACATGTCACAGCTAACCTTGCGTATGCTGGGCCGGATGCTCATTGGTAAGGCCTCGCTGGATAATCTCAGCGGGCCACTGACCATTGCCCAGTTTGCTGGTCAGGCTGCCAGCTCTGGGTTGATCGCGTTCTTGTCACTGTTGGCCTTGGTCAGCATCAGCTTGGGGGTTTTGAATCTGTTGCCCGTGCCAGTATTGGATGGCGGGCATCTGTTGTATTACTTAATCGAAGCAATCAAGGGCAGTCCGCTGCCGGAAGCGATCCAGCATGCCGGGCAGCAAGTGGGGATCGCTCTGTTATTGCTATTAATGGGACTCGCGTTGTTCAACGATTTTAACCGTCTTCTAGGATAGGAGACGCCGATTCAGGCAGGAGATAAGGATTCGCTTATGAAATTCTATTCTTATTTAGTCTTGTCTCTTGGCCTGTGGATCGCGGCGTCGGTAGCGTACGCTGGTGAATTCGTAGTGCGGGATATTCAAGTTGAAGGTCTGCAACGTATTTCAGCGGGGACCGTATTTAACTACCTGCCGGTGCAGACCGGTTCGACAGTTTCCGAGCAGGATTATCCGGATATCATCCGTACCTTATTCAAGACGGGCTTTTTTACCGATGTCCAGTTGGAAAGAAGTGGCAATGTGTTGATCGTCACTGTGACTGAGCGGCCCGCTATTGCTGAAGTGCAGATCGAAGGTAATAAGGATATCAGTACCGATGACTTGAAGAAGGCTTTAACTTCAGTCGGGCTGGTCGAGGGCCGGGTATTTGATCGGTCATTGCTTGACAAGGTCGAGCAAGAGCTGCTGCAGCAATACTATAGCCGTGGCCGTTATGCTGTGCAGATTAATAGCCAGGTACGGCCGTTGGAGCGTAACCGGGTTGCCATCAAACTGAATATCTCCGAAGGCGCTGTAGCCAGCATTAGTCAGATTAATATCGTAGGCAATAAGGCATTTACCGAAAAGGAATTGCTAGGTCTCATACAATCATCCACTACCGGATGGCTCTCCTTTTTTACTAAGGATGATCAATACGCCAAACAGAAACTGGCGGCAGATATTGAAACATTGCGTTCTTTCTACCTGGATCGTGGCTATCTCAAATTCAATGTTGAATCGACTCAGGTCTCGATCACACCGGACAAGAAAGACGTTTATATCACAATCAACATGACCGAAGGTGAACCCTACACTGTTGAAAATGTGCATCTGACTGGCGCTTTCGGGGTGGTGCCTGAAGCCGAGCTAAGAAAGTTGATCGATATTAATCCCGGCGAAACTTTCTCTCGCGCCAAAATCACCGAGATCACTAAAAGCATCGGACAGCGGCTAGGCGAAGAAGGTTATGCCTTCGCTAATGTCAATACCGTACCCCAGGTGAACGACGAGAGCCGTAAGGTGGATTTGACTTTTTTGGTCGATCCAGGCCGGCGAGTTTATGTGCGGCGTGTCAACTTCAAGGGCAATATTAAGACGCAGGACGAAGTATTGCGCCGGGAAATGCGGCAAGCCGAAGGGGCTGGGTATTCAACCAAAGATCTGGACCGTTCCAAAACCCGCTTGCAACGTCTGGATTATCTGGAGAGCGTCAACGTCGAAATGTCTGCTGTGCCTGGGACCAACGATCAGGTCGATGTTAACTATACATTGGTCGAGCGCCCTTCGGGCAGCTTGCTGTTTGGTATCGGCTATGGCCAGGAGTCGGGCCTATTGCTGAATGCGAGCGTGACCCAGAATAACTTTCTCGGTACCGGCAATCAGATGAGTCTAGTGCTGAATAACAGTGATATCGGTGCCAACTACAGCCTGTCCTATAATAATCCCTATTACACCGTTGACGGGGTCAGCCGTGGATTCCGGATTTACTATCAGGACATCGATGCCGCTCAGGTCAATACTGCTAATTATGTCTTAAATAGCTATGGCGCCCAGGTGAGCTTCGGTTTCCCGTTGAATGAATTCGATACCTTGCTTGTCCTCCCTGGCTATGACCATATTCAGATTGATACTACCGATAGCACTCCGGTAGAAATTATTGATTACATTAATAAAAACGGCGATAACTTCAATGAATTCAAACTAGACAGTAGTTGGGTACGCGACAGCCGCAACCGTACTATTTTCCCGACCAGTGGCGGTTTAAATCAGATTAGCGCTGAGGTTGCTATACCGGGCAGTGATGCACAGTATTATAAGCTGAGCTATCGCGGCATTTTTTACTATCCCTTGACGCACTGGATGACATGGTCGCTGGGTGGTGAAATTGGCTATGGCGATGGTTATGGCGATACCAACGGCCTGCCGTTTTTCGAAAACTTCTACGCGGGAGGTCTACGATCCGTGCGCGGCTACAAGGCGAATACGCTGGGACCGCGTTATAGCAATAATGAACCGGTCGGTGGCGCATTTAAAACCACCGCCAGCACGCAACTTATTTTACCAGTACCCTTTATGGATAAATCCGAAAATGTGCGGGTTGCCGCCTTTTTCGATGCGGGCAATGTGTTTGCGACCACTAGCGATTTCGATGCTAATGAGTTGCGTTACTCTGTAGGCCTTTCCGGCCTATGGCTGTCTCCACTCGGACCGATTGTTTTAAGTGTAGCCGCGCCGCTCAATGACCAATCTGAGGATGAAACCGAGGCTTTCCAGTTTTCCTTCGGCGTGCCGTTCAATTGATGAAAGCAGAAGAGGGATCGGATCGTGACAGCTTTTGCTAAACTTACTTTTTTGCATCTTCGTTCACTTTCTTGAAGGCAGGTATCGAGTGAAGCTTAAGCAGCATTTTTTGATCGCAGCGGCATTAATGTTACCGCTCTCGTTGGCGCAGGCGGCTGATCTGAAGATCGGCTTTGTCAGTATTGCCAAGATTCTAAATAGTGCGCCGCAAGCCGAGGCAGCTAGCAAGCGGTTGGAGCGAGAGTTCGCGCCCCGGCAAAAAGGCCTGGTTGAAGCACAAAAGTCATTGCGTCGACTGGAAGAAAAGCTAGCCAAGGACGGGCCGGTGATGAGTGAAAGCCAGCGCCGCAATCTGGAAAACGATATTCGCAGCCAAGCGCGGGAGCTCAACCGGACTAATGGTGAGCTCCGTGAAGATTTTAACCTGCGCCGTAATGAAGAATTGGGCAAATTCCAGAAGCAGGTGCTGGATGTGATCAACAACCTCGCACGGGAAGAAGGTTTTGATCTGGTCATCAATGATGGCGCGACGCTGTATGCCAGTCCGCAGGTAGATGTCACCGACAAGGTGCTCAAGCGTCTGACTTCGAACTAAGTAGCTTCCCCGATGACCACGCTTGGTGAGATCGCTGCAGTATCCGGTACACGCCTGCAGGGTGGTGATCCAGCGAGGGTGGTCACCGGTGTGGCATCGTTGGATAGCGCGGGAGCCGGGCAGCTCAGTTTTCTGATACATCCCCGCTATCGGCACTATCTAACTGCTACCCATGCGGCAGCGGTTATTTTGTCGCCTAGCGATGTTGCAGCCTGCCCAGTACCAGCACTGGTCGCTGATAATCCGCATACTGCCTACGCACGGGCTGCTGCGTTGTTCGAACCGGTCACTGAATCGCGTAAGGGTATTCATCCCACAGCCTGGATTCACCCTACTGCGCAAATCGCTGTCGATGCCTGGATCGGCCCGCATTGCACGGTAGAAGCAGATGCAATTGTCGCGGCTGGCGTGAGTGTCGGACCCCATTGTGTGATTGGCGAACAGGTGATCATTGGAGCAGCAAGCCGGCTCGTGGCACAGGTGACTATCTGTCATCGGGTGCGACTGGGATGTAGAGTGCTGGTGCATCCGGGTGTGGTTATCGGTAGTGATGGTTTTGGGCTGGCTCTTGAGCACGATGGCCGATGGCTCAAGGTGCCGCAGCTTGGCAGTGTTCAGATCGGTGATGATGTCGAGATCGGTGCCAACACCACTATTGACCGGGGTGCTCTGGAAGACACCGTGATTGAGGATGGAGTCAAGCTGGATAATCAGATTCAGGTGGCTCACAACGTGCGTATCGGTAGCCATAGTGCTTTAGCCGGTTGCGTTGGTATCGCTGGCAGCGCCCGGATCGGCCGGCATTGCATGTTGGGAGGGGGCGTGGGCGTCGCCGGGCATTTAACGATCGCCGATCGGGTCCAGGTGACGGGCATGTCTCTGGTAGCGCAGTCTATTACCCAATCCGGTATCTATTCTTCGGGGCTAGCAGTTGCACCGAACCGGTTGTGGAACAAGATCAGCGCCCGTCTACGCCGGCTAGATGAGCTGTTCCGTCGGTTAGCTGCTCTGGAAAAAACAATTAAACACCAAGATGGCTCCGTTTAAGGGGATAACACTTTGGAATCAATGGACATTCAGGGGATTTTGGAGTATCTGCCGCATCGCTATCCGTTTTTGCTGATCGATCGAGTGTTAGCGATTGATCCAGGACGCTCATTGATCGGCCTCAAAAATGTTAGTTTTAACGAGCCTTTTTTCCTTGGACATTTTCCGCAGCGGCCGATCATGCCCGGTGTGTTGATTCTGGAAGCGCTGGCGCAGGCAACAGGGATCTTGGCTTTTAAGAGCCAGGAAGAAAAGCCAGATCACCATTCCATGTACTATCTGGTAGGCGTTGATAACGCTCGCTTCAAACGACCGGTTGTGCCGGGTGATCAGCTGATTGTGGAAGTGCGTTTGGATCGCATCAAGCGAGGTATTGGTAAGTTTTTCGGCGAGGCGAAGGTGGATGGCCAGTTGGTGGCGACTGCTGAATTCTTGTGCGCTAAACGGGATATCAACTTGTGATCGATTCGCGCGCCGTGGTGGATCCGTCGGCCCAACTCGCACCGGACGTAACCGTTGGCCCATTTTCGGTGATCGGACCGGAAGTGGAGATCGGCACCGGCACCTGGATCGGCCCGCATGTTGTGATCCAAGGTCCGACTTATATCGGTCGCGAAAATCGCATTTACCAGTTCACTTCGTTGGGTGAAGTCCCCCAGGACAAGAAATACGGCGGTGAACCGACTCGCTTGGAGATCGGTGACCGCAACACCATCCGCGAGTTCGTGACCATCAATCGCGGCACTGTGCAGGATGCCAGTGTAACCCGGCTGGGTGATGACAACTGGATTATGGCCTACGTGCATATTGCCCATGATTGTGTGGTGGGTAACCGGACTATCTTTGCCAATGGTGCATCACTGGCTGGGCATGTGCATGTCGAGGATGATGTGGCGCTCGGTGGGTTCGCCTTGGTATACCAATTTACCCGGCTCGGTGCACACAGCTTTTGTGGCTTCGCCTGCGGAGTGCATCGAGATGTGCCGCCCTATGTTACAGTGGCTGGCTACCGCGCTGAGCCTTATGGTATTAATGCTGAAGGATTGCGCCGGCGTGGTTTTGCCGATGAGGAAATTCAGGCCATTCGCCGTGCCTACAAGGTGATTTATCGCGCTAACTTGCGGTTGGAGGAGGCGGTGGAAAAGGTACGAGAGATGACGGTGGATTACCCGCGTTTGCAAATTTTGGCCGATTTTCTGGCCGCACCGTCCCGCAACGGTATCGTCCGCTAGGCCGGGCGGCTCATGCACATCGCCCTGGTCGCTGGCGAATTGTCCGGTGATTTGTTGGGCGCGAGCCTTATCGCCGCACTGAAAGCGCGCTATCCCCAGGCCCGGTTTACCGGGATCGGCGGACCGGAGATGATCGCACAGGGGTTGCTCAGTCTGGTTTCCCTGGAGCGGCTGGCCGTCATGGGACTCGTGGAAGTGCTGCATCATCTCCCGGCATTATTTCGTATCCGCCAGCAGCTTTACCAACAGCTCATTGCTGACCGGCCAGATGTTTTCATTGGCATTGACGCGCCAGACTTCAACCTGGGCTTGGAGCGTCAGTTGCGTGTTCACGGTATTCCAGCCGTGCATTATGTCAGCCCATCGGTGTGGGCGTGGCGGCCCTGGCGGGTGCGTAAGATCGCCCGTGCTGTGGATTTGGTGTTGACCCTCTTCCCCTTTGAAGCAGCGTTTTACGAGCAATATAGCGTTCCAGTCAGTTATGTGGGTCATCCGCTAGCGGATGAAATTCCCTTGTACAGTGATGCCAGGAAGGCTCGACAGCAACTGAGTTTGGCATTGCCGGCTGAGACGCGCATCATCGCTTTGCTGCCAGGTAGCCGCAGGGGTGAAGTGAGCCGTCTGGCGCCATTGTTTCTCGATACTGCTCAGTGGTTGTACGCTCAGTGGCCTAACGTGCATTTCCTGATACCAGCGGCGGCGCCTCAGCTTTATGCGTTCCTGGAAGCGTTGCGATCTAAATATGCGCCAGGTTTGCCATTGACGCTGATCCAAGGCCATTCCCGTGAGGTTATGACTGCTGCTGATATTGTTTTACTGGCCTCGGGTACTGCAACTTTGGAGGCTATGCTGCTCAAGCGGCCGATGGTTGTTGCTTACCGGGTGGCTCCGATAACTGCTTGGTTAGCCCGGCGGCTGGTAACAACCCGTTATTTTGCGCTGCCCAATCTGCTAGCCGGACGGGAGCTGGTCCCAGAATTTTTGCAGGACGCGGCGACTGTGCCGCATTTAGGAGCGGCGGTGCTGCGTTGGCTGAGCGACACTGCTGCTAGTGAAAAACTGGTGGCAAAATTTACGGAACTGCATGTCCAGTTGCGCCGGAATGCTAGCGAACAAGCAGCTACCGCTATCATGGCATTGTTGAGGCCACTATCAAAGGTACAATGACGGGTATATAAACTCCCCGAGCTTTGTGACTTCCGAGGATTCCCCACATGCGCTACGTCAGTACCCGGGGCGGCATGGCCCCAGCGACTTTCTCCGATATTCTGCTAGGTGGCCTGGCGCCTGATGGCGGTTTGACTCTCCCGGAAGACTACCCAACGCTGGCGCCCGGAGAACTGGCAAATTGGCGCGGGTTATCCTACCCAGAACTGGCGTTCGCCATTCTGAGCAAATTCATTGATGACTTGCCGGCCGATGACTTGCGGGGGTTAATCAACAAAACCTACACGGTCGAAGCTTTTCACACTGAGACGATCACGCCCGTTAAAGCTTTGCTGGATGGCGTCAGCTTGGTGGAGCTATCCAACGGGCCAACCTTAGCGTTCAAGGATATCGCACTGCAATTACTTGGCAACTTGTTTGAGTATGCCTTGCTCAAGACGGGTGGTCATCTCAACATCTTGGGTGCGACCTCTGGCGATACCGGTTCCAGCGCTGAGTATGCCATGCGCGGCAAACGCGGTATCCGGGTATTCATGTTGTCGCCATATCAGAAAATGAGCCAGTTTCAAACCGCGCAGATGTTTTCGTTGCAGGACGCTAACATCTTTAATATCGCTGTGCGCGGGGTATTCGATGACTGCCAGGATATCGTCAAGGCGGTTAGTAATGATGCTGAATTCAAGGCGCGCCATGCCATTGGCACTGTTAACTCCATTAACTGGGCGCGGGTGGCTGCACAGATTGTTTATTACTTCAAGGGCTGGCTGGCGGTAACTGAGCGTGACGGTCAAGAGGTATCGTTTGCTGTACCGTCTGGTAACTTCGGCAATATCTGTGCTGGCTACATTGCTAAGTGCATGGGGCTGCCTATCCGCCGGTTGATCCTAGCCACCAATGAAAACAATGTGCTCGATGAATTTTTCCGCACAGGCGTTTACCGGGTACGCAAGTCCGGTCAGGTAGTGCAAACCAGCAGCCCGTCTATGGATATTTCTAAGGCGTCGAATTTTGAGCGCTTTATCTACGATGTGGTTGGGCGCGACCCAGAAGTGGTCCGCGAACTTTGGCGGCAAGTGGATACGCATGGATTCTTCGATTTGTCCGGTACTGACGCTTTTCGCGGAATCCATCGGTTTGGCTTTGTATCCGGGTCGAGCAACCACCCGAACCGGATGGCGGTCATCCGCCGGGTATACCAGGAGTGCGGCGTCATCATCGACCCTCACACTGCCGATGGGATAAAGGTCGGGTTGGAGTATCGTGAAGAAGGAATACCGCTGCTGTGTCTAGAAACCGCGTTGCCAGCCAAGTTTGAGGAGTCTATCGTTGAGGCGTTGGGCCGATCACCGGAACGCCCTGCTGGTTATGAAGATATTGAGGCCCTGCCACAACGGTTCGAGGTGATGGACGCGGACGTTGATAAAATCAAGGAATACATCCGCCAGGAAAACGCATCTATTGTCTAGGGATGAGGAGGAGTGAGTGGTAGGGAATCAATACGATTCCTGCAAACTCTAAGGGGTAATCAACCATCGATCAGAGAATCTGTTTTTGACACGGCTCATAGAGAACAAAAAGGAGACTGGCAATGATCATGATGCGCACGATGAGTTTGACAGCAATGGTGCTAGGGCTGGGCATCGGATTGAATCCGCTAGCTAGTGCACAACAGACATATTCTGCTCCGCCAGTCTACAGCCCGCCGCCATCGCAAGAGCCACCTCCTTTGTCCAGCTCGCCACGGCAGCAATTACCTCCGGATGAGAGTGGTATCCAGCTCTACACGCGGCCTGATCTGGGCAGGTCTGCCCCCGTTTCGCCGCCGCAGACTATCCCTCATTCTGGTTCAAGCTGGGGGCCTTCCGGAGCGGATCTGCAGGAGGATGAAGGGCCTGGCTGGCTGCCGCCTGGCGGCTTGGTCCGGATTCAAGAGAATCAAGGTATTCGCTATGTCTCAGGGGGGGTTGGTGAAGGCGAGCGCAGTGAGCTTAATGCCTTGTCCAATCAGTTTAACCTGCGGCTATTGTTTGCAATGCAGGGCAGCGGCGATTATCTGGCTGATGTCCAGGTTAACATCATGGACGAAGGTGGCAGGACGGTCCTTAGCGCTCAGTCGCAGGGGCCGTGGTTCTTTACCCAGCTACCGCCGGCTGCCTATCGCGTAGAAGTCAGTGTGCTGAACCAGACCCAACAGCAAACGGTGCGTGTTACAGGTTCCCGTCAATCTCACCTCACTTTCTACTGGCGTTAAAACTTCTGACCCCCGGCGTTGCGCGCCAGGTAGCATCAGCCGGGGGGTATTGCCAGGGCCCAGATTTCCATCATTATTCCTCTTCTTTTGCCGGCGCAACTGTGCCGGTGCCCTGCTGCTTTTTCAACAATTGTTGCGCAGCGCTGGAGCCAGTGTACTTAACAATTTCCCGCAGAGTAGGAATCTTTAATAGGGCGCCTTCTTTCAAATAATCCATGCTGGATTTGGAAAACGCCTGCGGATTGGCCATGAACAGCGCCTTCATCATGATGTCCCGATCAATACTTGGATCAGGAACGACCTTGCCTGCGATATTCCAAAGCCTTTCATTGTTAGAAACAGGACCATATTGATCGCCTCCCTTATAAGAAGGTGGAACTGGCTGAGCCGGCTTCACTACTGTCGATTTCTCTGATGCCTGTTTGGCTGAGTCTGCTGGCGGTGGTCCGGCAGGTAATGGTTCTTCAACTTCAGCAATCTCTGGTGTAGAGGACTCGACAAGTGGTAGAACCCCAGTAGCGGCTTCTTCTGAGGCCAAAGTACCGGAGCCGGTGCTTGGTGTTATTAAGGTTGCTTGCTGGGAAACATTTTTTATAAGCGTCTGAGCGGCCACCGTGATTTCCGCAGCCACCAAAGACAGTAGTGGAGTCGCTGAAACGGGTCCCAGAAAGGACGAATCTGGCTGGGAGGTTATTGCTACAGGTTCAGGCGTTATCTCAGGGACTTGGATGGTTTCCGGTTCGGGCACTGGTTCCAGTTTTGATTGGGACTCAGAGGGTTGGACAGATTCAGGTACGGGTTCCGGTGCTTGAACGGTTTCCGGTTTGGGCGCTGGTTCCAGTTTTGATTGGAGCTCAGGGGGTTGGACAGATTCAGGTACGGATTCCGGTGCTTGAACGGTTTCCGGTTCGGGCACTGGTTCCGGTTTTGATTGGGACTCAGGGGGTTGGACGGATTCGGGCACGGATTCCGGTGCTTGAACGGTTTCCGGTTCGGGTGCGGGTGCCGGTTTTGATTGGGACTCAGAAGCTTGGACGGATGCCGGTGCGGATTCCGGCGCTTGAACGGTTTCCGGTTCGGGTGCGGGTGCCGGTTTTGATTGGGACTCAGAAGCTTGGACGGATGCCGGTGTGGATTCCGGCGCTTGAACGGTTTCCGGTTCGTGCGCGGGTGCCGGTTTTGATTGGGACTCAGGGGGTTGGACGGATTCAGGTATAGATTCCGGTGCTTGGACGGATTCTTGTTTAGGTTCTTGCGTCAGTTTTTGTTCTGATTCAGTCTGTTGAACAGTTTCTGGTTCCGATCCTGATCCCGATTCCGATGTGGCGGCGGCAACTGCTAGCGTTGATTCAGGTGAAGAGCTTTCTTTAGCTACTGGCGGAGAAGAATCGAGGGGAGAGGATGTGACCGGTGCAGGTTCGGGAGTAGGTAAGTTAACCGAATCAGTTGGGTTGAGAGCCGGCGGTGGCGCCAAAGGGAATACTTCTAGATCGCTGGCCGCAATCTTTGCTGACTCCCCAGGCGAAGTATCGGATGGAGGTGGAGTAGCTTCTGCCGATTTTACCGGCACCATAGTTGACGCTTTCACCGCCGCTAATCGTAGGGCGATTGGAGAGCCGGTTAAATCGGCAATTTCCCGGTAGCTCGGAACCCGCAACGTAGCACCGATCTTCAGGCCATCGATGCCCAGGCTGGAAAAAGCCTCAGGATTAGCTTTGAATAACGCCTGCATCATCTGTTCGCGGGTAATCCCTTCAGGACGGAGTTTGAGGGCGATCCCCCATAACCCCTCGCCGGGTGCAACGGGGCCATAAGTCTTATCCGATACCGGAAATGGTGATGTCTCTAGCGGTGTTTCATGTGTTTCAGAAGTCACCACGGAGGCAGCGGATTTCTCCACTGCTACAACAGGTTCACTGAGAATTGTTTTAGTCCGGCCGCCGGGACGTTGAGCCAATCGCTTCACCGGATCGAGTAACACAGTGAATTCACGAAAGGTTTTTCCGCGTGGCCAGCCGAACTCCAGCAACAGCGCCAGTGACGGTTCACGGATCGGTTGAGTCGAGACGACCTTAACGTAAACCCGGCTTTCCTCATCATATTGAATCGAAAAAACCAGATTTTCTAAGGTAGAAGTTTGATCCAGGCCAAACTCCTCGAACATCGCCGGTGAGGCGATCTTAACGGAAACTTTGGTGATATCTTCAGGGATTAGGGTCGGCAAGGGAATCGTTGCATCAAATAATTGATTCAAAGCCGATTGAACCTGAATCTCGCTGACCTCCAGTGCTAGGGCACTGACGGGACCCCATAACCATAAAGCCAACCCACAGCGAAATAATTGACGCATCATGAACAGATATCCTCATAGAATCAGCAAGCGGCATGGTGAAACCATCCCCGGTCATCACCGATGCAGCACGCTTTATTCGCTCTATTCTATAGAATGTCAGGCTAAGACGCCGCTAGCCTGATTCAGGTTGCTAGCTAAATCCTCACCACTTACGGACCGCCGCTATGCTTTCCGATCGTGATGGACTGCCCACCCCTTCCAAAACGGCTACTTCTTCCACCTCGGACGCTATCGAGGACACTGCCACTCGTCTGCTGGCCCTGTTGCGCGAACTGTTGCTGGAAATCCGCCCGCCGGGGCGCGCTGCCGAGGGACTCTCGCTGGATAGTCATGTCGATCGCGACCTGGCGCTAGACAGCTTGGCGCGCACTGAGTTATTGCAACGTGTCGAAAAAGCCTTCCAGGTCCGGTTGAATGAACAGGTGCTCATGGTCGAAACGCTGCGAGACTTGCTAGAACTCATTCAACAAGCTCGTGGCGGATCGGTGGACTCCATCTCAATGGCCGAGCCATTGGCGCCGGCCTTGGAGCGGTCTACCATCAGCGCACCCACCCGCGCTACCACCTTACTCGAAGTTCTCGACTGGCATAGCGAAGCACATCCTGACCGGCTGGCGATCCAGATTTACGGCGCGCATGACCAGATCGACCATGCCTTCACCTATGCCAGCTTACGCCAGGGTGCGCGGGCGTTGGCAACAGGGTTGCGGGAGCGCGGGTTGCAGCCGGGCCAGACCGTGGCCATCATGTTGCCAACCAGCGCTGAATATTTCATCAGCTTCTTTGGCATCCTGCTGGCTGGCGGGGCGCCGGTGCCGATCTATCCGCCAGTGCGCCCTTCACAAATCGAGGAGCACTTGCGCCGCCATGCCCGGCTGCTAAGCAATGCCGAAGCCGTGGCACTGATTACTGTGCCTGAAGCCAAATTGGTAGCCCGGTTGCTTCAGGCCCAGGTAGAATGCTTACGGCACATTGTAACCGCTGGAGAGTTGGCGCAGGAACCCGCATTTTGGAAGAATGCCGCCACCAAACCCAAAGATTTGGCTTTTCTGCAATATACCTCGGGCAGTACCGGTGATCCCAAGGGGGTGATGCTGACCCACACCAACTTGCTGGCCAACCTGCGGGCTATGGGGCCGAGAGTAGGGGCCAGTTCCGATGATGTGTTTGTCAGTTGGTTGCCACTTTATCACGACATGGGGCTGATCGGTGCCTGTTTAGGCAGCTTGTACTACGCCTTTCCGTTGATTGTAATATCGCCGCTCAGTTTTCTGGCGCGGCCCTCACGTTGGTTGTGGGCGATTCACCGTCATCGCGGCACGCTGTCTGCCGCACCCAATTTTGCCTATGAATTGTGTGTTCGCGCCATTCAGGATCACGATATCGAAGGTTTAGATCTGAGTTCTTGGCGGATGGCTCTCAATGGTGCAGAACCGGTCAGTCCTGGAACTTTGGAGCGCTTCATTAACCGCTTTGGACGCTACGGCTTTCGACGAGAGGCGATGGCACCGGTCTATGGACTGGCTGAATGTTCGGTGGGGTTGGCGTTACAGCCGCCAAATAGAGGGCCCGTCATTGACCAGGTACAGCGGGAGATATTCATGGCCAGTGGCCGGGCTGAGCTTACTTCGCCTGGTGATATGAATGCCCTGCAATTTCCCGCCTGTGGCCAGCCGATTCCCAATCATCAAGTCCGTATCGTCGATGAACAGGGTAGGGAGTTGCCTGAGCGGCGGGAGGGTCGAGTGGAATTCAAAGGTCCATCGGCAACTGCTGGTTATTACCGCAACCCTGAGGCGACCCGTCGACTCTTCCCGCATGGCGATGACTGGCTGGATTCCGGAGATCGCGGCTATCTTGCGGATGGTGATATCTACCTGACGGGGCGAATCAAGGACTTGATTATTCGCGGCGGGCGCAACATTTATCCTTATGAACTGGAACAGGCAGTTGGCGAAATTCCCAGCATTCGCAAGGGCTGTGTCGCGGTGTTTGCCAGTGATGATCCGGCAACCGGCAGCGAACGATTGGTGGTAGTTGCCGAGACTCGATCTACTCAGCCAGAAGCGCGGGCGCGTCTGTGTCAGCAGATTCAGAGTGTCAGTGTGGATTTATTGGGTATGCCGCCGGATGATGTGAGATTAGCGCCGCCGCGCACGGTATTGAAGACCTCCAGTGGCAAGATTCGCCGGGCAGCGATCCGGGAGTTGTATGAGCGCGATGCGCTTGGACGTGGCAGCCGGGCTCTTTGGCTACAACTGACACGGATGACGCTGGTGAGCGTCTGGGCACAGATACGGCGATTGGGGCGAGGTGTGGGTGAACGGCTGTTTGCTGGGTATGCTTGGATCCTGTTCGGGGTGCTGGCGCCGGTCACTTGGCTGGGGATTATGGTGCTGCCGAAGATGGGGCAGCGCTGGGCGCTGGCGCGGAGCGCGACCTGGTTGCTAGCGCAGATGACGGGAACGCCACTGACTGTGCGTGGACTGGAGTATTTGCCCACAGGCCCCTGCATATTGGTTGCTAATCATTCCAGTTTTCTCGATGCCTATGTGCTGATGGCGGCAATTCCCCGGCATTTTCACTATGTTGCTAAACGGGAGTTGCTGGATAATCATTGGATCGCCCGGCCGCTGCAACGCATTGGCACCTTGTTCGTTGAGCGTTTCGATATGCAGCGCAGTGTCGATGAGGCGCGCAAGATCGCTAAAGCTGCCCAGGCGGGTCAATCGCTGGGGTTTTTTCCGGAGGGGACGTTTAAACGAATGCCTGGTTTGTTGTCATTCCGCATGGGTGCGTTTATGGCAGCGGCCCAGGCCGGCGTTCTGGTGGCGCCGGTGACGATTCGCGGGACACGCGATATCCTGCGCGCTGGCTCCTGGTTTCCACGCCGGGGCCGGTTGGAGGTGATTGTTGAGCCACCGGTTCAACCGGCTGGCGTTGATTGGTCAGCGGCAGTGCGCTTGCGGGATGCCGTGCGAGCCGTGATTCTACGGAACTGTGGCGAGCCTGATGCAGAGGAATGAGAGCTGTGCAAAATTGCAATACCAGAAACCGGGTTGCCGAAACCAGCCAAGTATCGGCTGAGTTATCCAGTACCATCGGTATTTGGGCTACGAAACTAGTGTTTTTTACAAAAGCAGCGCATTATCAATACAGGAAAAAACCGTGATCTACCAGCATTGTTATCTAAATGGCAGTCCGCTCGATTTCCCGGTTGGCAAGGTGGTTTGCATCGGCCGCAATTATCTTGACCATATCCGTGAATTGAATAACATGGTGCCGGAAACCCCTATCCTGTTTATGAAGCCGGCGACTGCCCTGATAGCTTTGGATCAGCCGATACAACTACCTGTGGGGCGCGGTGGGTGTCATCATGAGGTCGAATTAGCAGTGCTGGTGGGGCGGCAGCTGCAAAACGCTGATGCTGAGACCGCGCGCCAGGCCGTCGCAGGTTATGGTATCGCGCTGGATCTGACCCTGCGCGATCTGCAGAACGAACTGAAGAAGAAAGGCTATCCCTGGGAAACGGCCAAAGCTTTTGATGGCTCCTGTCCGCTGTCGCCCTTCCTGAAACCTGAAGCGCTGCCTGCGCCTCAGGCCACAGATTTGAGCCTTCGAGTCAACGGTGAAATTCGCCAGCAAGGAAATACCCGGCAGATGATGGTCGGTATTTTTGACCTCATGGCCTATATTTCGGCTTACTTTACCTTGCAACCGGGTGACGTGGTGCTGACAGGAACCCCGGCTGGGGTCCGCCCTCTAGCGTCTGGTGATAGGCTGATTCTGAATCTGGCTGGATATGAATTTACTGCACGGGTTGCCTGAACGGCATGAATGTCCTGATTATCTACGCGCATCCCAACCTGCACAGTTTCAACCGGGCTATTTTAGAGGTGGTCGAAGCTACGTTGCACGAACGAGGCCACGCTACGCAAGTCCATGATCTTTATCAAATGCAGTTCCGCTGTATACTTGATGGTGAGGATTTATTACGTAACTGGCGCGGTGTCCTGTCTGACGATGTGCAACGTGAACAGGAAGCAGTCCGCTGGGCGCAAGGGTTGGTGTTGATCTATCCGATCTGGTGGTTCGGTCCACCGGCGATCCTGAAAGGCTGGATCGACCGGGTCTTCACCCGCAAGTTTGCCTTTGATATCAATGCTGGCGGTATGCAGGGATTGTTGACTCACGAACGGGCGCTGATTCTCAACACACTGGGCGGCGATGAAGCGATCTATCAGAAGGAACGCTGGCACGAACTGCTGGTTCGCCCTATCGCCGAGGGAGTGCTCGGTGCCTGCGGTGTCCGCAACGTCGGTTACCAAGCGTTTTATCAGGTTCTCTCAGTCTCCCGTACTGAACGGCAGGCGATGCTCGACAAAGTTCGCACCTTAGCGGCTGGGTTCTAAAGATTCATTCAGCTTGCGGCTGATATCTTGCGCAGGAGTGAGAAGTCACTGATTGGATCAGTGCCGCCCTTCCAAAAACCCTAGAGTGCTTGGCATAATGCCTAGTATTGGTTCACCCGCCGTCGAGGCGGGTTTAAAGCAACCCACACTGCCGTCTAACCCGGCCAAGGGAGCATAACAACAATGCGCATTCTGCTGACCACGAATGAATATCCGCCGCATGTCTATGGTGGCGCCGGCGTTCACGTTGAATACCTATCCCGCGAACTGGCGAAGCTAACCACGGTCGAGGTGCGCAGTTTCCACGACCAAACCTTGGACGAAGGCCAATTGCATGTGCGCGGCATCAAAATGGATACCACTCACTTTGCAGGTTGTCCACAATCCTTCGTCTCACCACTCAAGGCACTGAGCACCTGTTTGGCCTTTGTTGGTCAAGGCATTGGCGCTGATCTGGAAGATGATGGCAATGCCGAGATCATTCACTGCCACACATGGTACGCTCATTTCAGCGGCATTCTTGCCAAGATCCTCTATAACATCCCAATGGTGATCACTGTCCATTCGCTGGAACCGTTGCGCCCTTGGAAACGCGACCAGCTCGGGCACGGTTATGATCTGTCATGTTGGATCGAAAAAAGCGCCTTAGAAACTGCAGACGCTATCATCGCGGTTTCGCGCAGTACCCGCGAAGATATTCTGCGGCTGTTCGATGTCGATCCCACCCGGGTGGTGATGATTCCCAATGGTATTGACACCGAGGAATATCAGCCGGTCCATGCTCCTGAAGTGCTGAATAAACATGGGATTGATCCTGATCGCCCCTATGTGCTGTTTGTCGGACGAATTACCCGGCAGAAAGGGCTGTATTATCTGCTCCAAGCGATTCCTCACCTTGATCCCAAGCTGCAAGTTGTGCTTTGTGCCGGTGACGCAGACACCTTGGCGATGCAACGCGAAATTGAGGAGATCGTCGAAGAACTGCAGAGCCATCGAGCTGGCATTGTCTGGATTCCAGAGATGTTGCCGCGCCAGGAAACGATTGCGCTCTACTCACATGCCACCATTTTTTGTTGTCCCTCGATCTACGAGCCATTTGGCATCATTAATCTGGAAGCCATGGCCTGTGGTACGCCAGTGGTCGGCAGTGCCGTAGGCGGTATCTGCGAAGTCGTTGTGGATGGCGAAACCGGCCTGTTGGTGGATCCTCATCTATCTGTTGAACCGCCGCACGATCCAATTTCCCCCGCTCGATTTGAACGCGGTATGGCCGAGGCAATCAATCGTATCGCTAATGATCCGGAACTGTGCATGCAGATGGGCCGGGCTGGCCGTGAACGGGTTGAGCGGCACTATAGCTGGCGGAGTATCGCCCAGCAAACCTATGATCTCTATCGCCGTTTGCGCGCGCAACGCAATGGCAGCAGTAATTAAAGTTTCGATTTATCGAACACTGAAGGAGAGATTGCTATGGTTGATACGATTCCGGTTGTTGAAAGTTCATTGACGACTCCCAAGATCCGGATCATTACTATTGATCGGCCTTGGGAATGGCTAGGTGCTGGCTGGAAAGACCTATGGCAGGCACCAGCGGCGAGTATTCCCTATGGATTGATTTTCCTTATCATGGGCTATGTTCTGGTCTATCTAGTTGAGGCTCAATTCCACTACGCATTGGCGCTGACCACAGGCTTTCTGCTAGCGGGCCCCTTTCTGGCAATGGGTCTATATGATATTAGCCGCCGGTTGCAAATGAACGAACCGGCAACCTTAGGGCATGCGCTGACCGCTTGGCGGCATAACACGATGCCTATTCTGCTATTCGGAATCCTGATCGGTTTATTGATGATAGTCTGGGCGCGGTTGTCGGCGGTTCTGTTCGGCGTGATCGCCACCAGTCATAACATGACCCTGAGCAGTGCGGTCTCACAGTTGTTCTTCTCAGGGAGTGGCCTGACCTTCCTGTTAGTCTTCATGGGGGTGGGAGCAGTCATTGCCGCCGTGGTTTTCGCGATCAGCGTAGTCGCTATTCCAATGATGTTGGATCGCAAGATCGATTTCATTACAGCGGTGCTGACCAGCCTTACTGCGGTCCGCGCTAATCCGGGACCGATGGTGTTGTGGGCAGCGTTGATTGTGATCTTCACAGGGATTGGCCTGGTTTCCTTTTACGTTGGCTTAGTGATTGCCTTGCCCTTGATCGGTCATGCAACTTGGCATGCGTACCAGGATCTCGTTGACAACAGTGCTATTGAACAGCAACCGGCTTGAATGATCCTTCCAACCCTTCCCCATGCGGCGGGGGAAGGGATTACACCAATCGCCGTAACCGCTCCAGATAAACCTGCTCGTCTGGCTCGTGACCGCTACGTTGCGCTTCCCAGAGGGCTTCGCCTAGGCATTCCATCATCGCGTGCTCGGCGGCATGCGTGTCGCCTATCCGCTGGCAGAGTTGTTGATATACAGCGAGGATGCCTGCTGGACGGTTACCGCCCAATTGTTCTTGAATTGCAATGTGCATGCCCATGTGTAGAAAAGGATTGGTCTGCCCCCCTTCCGGTGTGTACTCTCGGCTTAGTGCAGTTTCAGTATCGGTGAGCACGGCTTGATACTCAGGATGTTCGTTAATGACGCTGGCGATGAGTTGTTCCAGCGGCTCCAGCGATTGACCAGCGCGGGCTTTTTCCCAAACGGTACAGTAGTAGCGGCGCAAGTTGTCGCGATCATTGCCAAACATTTAAAGAGCCTCGTTTTTGCCGGGATACTCACAAAGATCACGGATAGGGCAAGTTGGACAGTTTGGTTTGCGCGCTGTGCAGATATAGCGGCCGTGCAGGATTAACCAATGGTGAGCATCCTGCTTAAATTCATCAGGTGTCGTTGCCAGCAGCATGTCTTCCACATCGCGCACGGTTTTACCCGGCGCCAGCCCAGTGCGGTTAGCGACCCGGAAAATATGGGTGTCGACGGCAATTGCCGGTTCACCGAAAGCCGTATTCAAGATGACGTTGGCTGTCTTGCGGCCCACGCCTGGTAAGGCTTCCAGCGCTGGCCGATCGCTCGGTACCTCACCATTGTGCCGCTCCAGCAACAGCTTGCAAGTCTTGAGGATATTTGCTGTTTTGGTGTTATAAAGACCGATGGTTTTTATCAATTCCTTTAAACGGGTCTCTCCCATCGTTAACAACGCCTGCGGCGTGTTAGCGGCTGGGAATAGTTTGGAAGTCGCTTCGTTGACTTTTTTATCCGTCGATTGGGCCGACAGGATCACTGCAACGAGCAGCTCGAAAGGACTATGGTAATGCAGTTCGGTCGTCGGTCGCGGACAGGCTGCTTGCAGGCGGGTGAAGAGCTGGCGGATTTTCGAAGAATCCATAGACATAGCCTGAGCTTACGAGAGAGCAAGCCATAAAAAAGCCAGCAGCCCAGCAAGAGTTGCCGGCTCGCTGCCAGCCACGATCATCGCCGGGTGCTGCCTCGTTGTCTTAGGCGTACTGTTGGGCAACGAAATCCCAGTTGACCAGGTTCCAGAATGCCTCAACATACTTCGGGCGCAAATTACGATAGTCGATGTAGTAGGCATGCTCCCAGACATCGCAAGTCAGCAACGCCTTTTTGCCAGCGGTCGCTGGCGTGCCTGCATTGGAGGTGCTCATCAATTCAACCGACCCATCCGGGTTCTTGACCAGCCAGCCCCAGCCAG
Source organism: Gammaproteobacteria bacterium (assembly GCA_024234995.1). Lineage (GTDB taxonomy): Bacteria > Pseudomonadota > Gammaproteobacteria > Competibacterales > Competibacteraceae > UBA2383. Next base: position 250,245 of record JACKNF010000003.1, on the reverse strand, counting down.
AACCAAAGGTGCCTACCGCGACCTTGGTGAATTCTTCTTTGAAGGCCGCAAATGAGCCAAATTTCTGGTTGATCGCCTCGGCGACCGCACCGCTTGGTTCTCCACCGCCATTCGGTTTTAGGCAATTCCAGTAAAAGGTATGGTTCCATACCTGCGCGGCGTTGTTAAAGACGCCGCCTGAAGCCTTCAGAATAATCTCTTCAAGCGATAGATTCTCGAATTCGGTGCCTTTGATCAGGTTGTTCAAATTGGTCACATAGGCCTGATGATGCTTGCCATAATGAAACTCCAAGGTTTCCTTGGAAATATGCGGTTCCAGCGCATTCTGGGTATAGGGCAATGCAGGTAGTTCGTGAGCCATGATCGGTCTTCTCCTTAGGATATCAGTGAAGAGGTATCGCGCCCGGTTGGAACCTCGTGGCGGCATGAAGTTTCGTCAGCGGGGCCGGACGCGCCAGTGCGGCAAGTCTAGTCGTCGCTTCGCGACGATGCAACGCAGGTTTCACGTGGCAAGGGTGTGTTATCCTTGCGCTTGCCCCGTGTGCCGGACCGGTGCGAAGCCGCTCCGCGCCCTTCGTTTCAGCTCATGGAGATCGAACAGATGAATAAGCTCACCGTTATTTTTGTCCTGTTGGCTGCTTTGAGTATTGCCGGTTGCGTTACCTCTGGCGGTGGCTCCGGCAGTGATGACAGTGTGGCCAGCACCGCCAGCCTTAGTGACAGCGGTCGTGGCGCTTCTCAAGCCAACGACTCAGAAATTACCTCTGCTATCCAGCGTGCCTTCAGTCAGGATGACCTGCTATCCAAATCCAATATTTCAGTGAATTCCAATCAGGGGGTGGTCAGTCTCAGCGGCCGGTTAAGCGCCCGCGCCGCCAATCGTGCTGTGTCGGTCGCGCGCGCTGCGCCTGGGGTGCGGCGAGTCCTCTGGGCCAGCATCGAATATATCCCCGAATAATCCATTGTCCCTGATCCAGCTTCTAGGAGTTCTGAGCACGCATGTGCGGTATTAGCGGCGAACTGCGCTTCGATGGCGATGAACCTGATTTAGCCCTGATGAGACGGATGCTGCAGCGCCTGGCCCGTCGTGGTCCCGATCATGAAGGCGTCTGGTCTGACACTCACCTGCTGCTCGGTCATCGCCGGTTGTCAGTGATTGATCTCAGCGACCGTTCCAATCAGCCGATGGCCGATTCCGAGCTGGGGCTGGCGCTGGTATTTAACGGCGCCATCTACAATTATCGGGAACTGCGGCGGGAACTACAGGCTAAGGGCTACCGCTTCTTCTCCGAGGGTGACACCGAAGTCATTCTTAAAGCCTACTCTGAATGGGGTGAGCAGTGTGTCGAGCATCTGACCGGTATGTTCGCTTTCGCCCTTTGGAACCAGCGCGAGCACACGCTTTTCCTTGCCCGTGACCGGCTGGGTATTAAGCCGCTGTATTACAGCAGAACCCCGCATGCTTTCCGCTTTGCCTCCAACAGCCAGGCATTACTGGCTGCTGGGGATACCAATACCGCTATCGACCCGGTAGCGTTGCACCACCAACTGACCTTGCATGCGGTCATCCCTGCACCGCGCACCCTTCTCCAGGGTGTCCGCAAATTGGCGCCAGCCACGACTTTGACCATCGATGCCCAAGGGAATGAGCGGAACCGGGTTTATTGGCGTCTGCAAGCCCGGCGTCCTGCTGCGCTGCGTACTGAGGCCGAGTGGACCCAAGCCGTGCATGACGCGCTGCGGCTTGCAGTGCGGCGGCGGCTGGATGTTGCCGACGTGCCGGTTGGAGTGCTGCTGTCCGGCGGGCTGGATTCCAGCCTGCTGGTGGCGCTGTTGGCCGAATCCGGAGTCCGTGATCTACGCACCTTTTCAGTAGGCTTCGAGGATCAACCAGAAGAAAAAGGCAGCGAGTTTGAGTATTCCGACCCCGTCGCGGCCCGTTATCAGACCCGTCATCACAAGTATCTGATCCCTAACAGCCAGGTTCTGGAGCGTCTTCCGGAAGCAGTGACCTGTATGGCCGAACCCATGGTAGGCCAGGATGCAGTCGCATTCTTCCTGCTGGCGGAGCAGGTCTCTCAGGCGGTCAAGGTGGTGCAGAGTGGCCAGGGTGCGGATGAGGTCTTCGGGGGCTATTTCTGGTATCCACGGATGGCTGCTGAAACCGGCGATGCTTTGGAGCGGTTCCGGCGGCACTATTTCGACCGTGATCACGCCGAATTTCTGGAAACCGTTGCATCGATTTACCATGGCCCTGACTACACTGCGCAACTGATCGCCAAACGATTGACGGATCCAGATGCCGATGAGTACCTCGACCAGGTATTGCGGCTGGATGTCACCACCTTGATCGTCGATGACCCGGTGAAGCGGGTGGACAATATGACGATGGCTTGGGGATTGGAAGCGCGAGTGCCGTTTCTGGATCATGAACTGGTGGAATTGGCAATGCAGTTGCCCCCCGGACTGAAAATCGGCAGCGGCGGTAAGCAGGTATTGAAAACCATTGCCCGCGGTCTGTTGCCCGATGCCGTGATCGACCGGCCTAAGGGTTATTTTCCGGTGCCAGCGCTTAAGTTTGTACGCGGACCGTTCCTGGATTTCATGCGTGACATCCTGAACTCGCGTGTATGCCGGGAACGTGGTCTTTTTCAGCGGGCATACCTGGACACCCTATTGGCTGAACCTGAAGCGCATTTGACCCGGTTGCTGGGTAGCAAATTGTGGCATTCAGCGCTGTTGGAATTGTGGCTGCAATTGAACATCGACCCGGCAGCGCGGGTCAATGATTGAGAATTCTTTTCATTAATCGAGGTAACTCAATGGATGCTTTGGAACGTATCAAACAACAGGTTGAAAATAATCCGGTGGTGATCTACATGAAAGGTACTCCGGAAGCGCCGCGCTGTGGTTTTTCACATCGGGCATCGCAGGCGCTGGCGGCGACGGGCCTGCCTTTTGCTTACGTGAACGTGCTGGAAGACCCGGAGATTTTTGACAGTCTGCCGCGCTATGCTGATTGGCCGACTTTCCCGCAAATTTATATTGGCAGCGAATTAGTGGGCGGTTGCGATATTACGCTGGAGCTGTATCAGAGTGGCGAGCTACAAAAGTTGATGGAGGATGCAGGCGCTAAGGGAGAGGCGCCTTCTGCCTAAGGGCTGTTTGGCCGCTACGAGCCCGGTGCTGCCGGGCTTTTATGTGATTTCACAATGTGAAAAATTTTCCCGGATCTCTATCAAAATGCCTTGTAGATGCTACAATTATCACATTCAGCTAAAAGCAATAGCTGTAAAAGATGAAGCGGCTGCTTATAGTCTGAAGAACCCACCCGCATGGAGTGCATCCTCTCTCCTTTAATTATCAATATTATTAATAGGGCTAGCCCCCGTGCCATGGTCGAGCGAGGTGAAGCATCATGTCCAGTGTTTTGCAGCAAATCGCTGAGCAATTCGAATGCATCGATCCTGACAAAGCGAATGAGTTGCGGCGGATCGAACAGGTTTATACCCATTTTGGTTTTGATGGCAGCATCGTAGCTCAAGCCAGTGATAAGGAAAGCGCTACCCGCCGTCTCCTCCACTATCTGCCACGGATGGCGCGAATGAAGGATTTCCGGCTCTATCGAATTGGCGTTGGTGAGCAGGAGAACGGTGGTTATGCGCATCAAGCGATTGCTTTGCTTGATGCGCATCATTTGCCGACGCCGGGTAATACTCTGGCGGTGTTAGATCCCATCGGAGCAGAGACTTCCACCACCCCGTCAGCAAGTGATGATGTATCCCGCCCGTCAGCAAGCGATGATGTATCCCACCAGTACTTTTTCGAAGTTTGGCAAACTTTACAGCATTATTATGGCCGAGGCTGTGCGCTGATCCCTGATAACGAACGGTCCCGCAGCACGCAAGCTGGACGGCAACCAGCAAAAAATAGTACCCACCAAGTTGCAGGGTATGTATCTGGCAGGAATCGAGCCTCAACGCAGTCTGTGTATTAACTGATACTTACGATTTCCTTATCAACAAACCCGGTTATGCCGGGTTTTGTAGTTTTATGTACCTCAAGCGATTCTGTGTTCCCCTATGCCTGATGCTCTCCTGATCGCCGGCGTGGATGAGGCCGGGCGTGGCCCTCTGGCTGGTCCCGTCATCGCCGCTGCCGTCATTCTCGATCCGGCCCACCCCATTACGGGGCTGGCGGATTCCAAGCAACTCAGTGAAATCCGCCGTGAGCAACTCGCTGTGGAAATTCGTGCTCACGCGCTGGCTTGGGCGCTAGGCCGGGCCGATGTGACTGAGATTGACCGGATCAATATCTTACAAGCTTCATTGCTGGCTATGCGCCGTGCAGTTGAAGATCTGAGCATTATTCCTCATAGGGTGCTGGTCGACGGCAAGCATTGTCCATCAGGGCTGGTGTGTCCTTGCCAGGCCCTTATCAAAGGCGACGCTACTGTTCCCGCGATCAGTGCGGCCTCGATCCTGGCCAAGGTCGCGCGCGATGCGGAGTTGCGTGAATTGCATAATCACTATCCTGATTACGGGTTTGCCCGCCATAAAGGCTATCCCACCGTTGCACATCGCCAAGCATTGCACCGCTTTGGCCCCTGTCCCGAGCATCGCCGCTCCTTCGCCCCGGTTGCCGCCGTCCTGCAAGCCGCTATCATCAAGGAATGACCATGACCGCGCCGTTTGTCCATCTGCATCTGCACACTGAATATTCACTGGTCGACGGATTGATTCGCATCAAAAACTTGGTCAAGCAGGCCGCCGCTGCCGGTATGCCAGCGGTTGCAGTGACCGATATGAGCAACCTGTTTGCCCTGATCAAATTCTACAAGGCTGCTCTCAGCGCTGGGATCAAGCCCATCATTGGGGTCGAGATGTGGGTGCAGCGGTCCGGCTGGGAACCTGCCCGATTGGTACTGTTGTGTCAGAATCTAGCAGGCTACCGCCATCTAACCCGGCTGGTTAGCCGCAGTTATCTCCAAGGTCAACAACGCGGTATGCCGGTCCTTGATCTTGCTTGGCTGGAAGGAAACACCGCTGGTCTGATCGCCCTGTCCGGTGGCCGTGAGGGTGAGCTTGGTCAAGCCTTGCTCAACGATCGGCCCGACCAAGCTCGAACCTGGCTAAACGACTGGCAGCGGTTATTCCCGAAGTGTTTTTATCTGGAAGTGCAGCGCACCGGCCGGCCTCAGGAAGAGGAGTACCTGGAGGCGGTTGTAGAACTAGCAGCGGACAGCCACCTGCCTGTGGTAGCGACCAACGACGTCTGTTTTCTGCAACGCGAGGATTTTGATGCCCACGAAGCCCGTGTTTGTATCTATGGCGGTGCGATCTTAGATGATGCCCATCGGCCGCGCCGTTACAGCGATCAGCAATACCTGCGCAGCCCGGTGGAGATGGCGGAATTGTTCGCCGATCTTCCCGAGGCGCTGGAAAATAGCGTTGAAATTGCCCGTCGTTGCAACCTGCGCCTGGAACTCGGAAAGAATGTGCTGCCTGATTTCCCGATTCCGGATGGATTGAGCGCCTCTGACTATTTCATCACCCAGGCCCGTGCGGGATTGGAACAGCGGCTGCGAAGGTTGCTTGATCCCGCTGCCATCGGCTTCGCCGAACGCCGCCAGCCCTATGATGAGCGGCTGGAGCTGGAGTTGAAGGTGATCATCCAGATGGGCTTCCCCGGCTATTTCCTGATTGTTGCTGACTTTATTCAATGGGCGCGTGACCACGGTGTACCCGTCGGGCCGGGACGGGGTTCCGGCGCAGGATCGCTGGTCGCTTATGCGCTGGGCATCACCGATCTGGACCCGCTTGCCTATGAGTTACTGTTCGAACGCTTCCTCAATCCTGAACGGGTGTCCATGCCCGATTTCGACATCGATTTTTGTATGGAAGGCCGTGACCGGGTGATCGAATACGTCGCCCAGCGCTATGGCCGGGAGCGAGTCTCACAGATCGCCACGCATGGCAGCATGGCAGCCAAGGCCGTGGTGCGCGACGTAGGCCGGGTGCTCGGTCATCCCTACGGTTTTGTCGATCGCATCGCCAAGCTGATTCCTTTTGAACCCGGTATCACCCTGGATAAGGCGATTGAGCAGGAAGCCGAATTGCGCCGGTTGTATGAAAATGACGAAGAGGTGCGGACGCTGATCGAGTTGGCCCGCAAGCTGGAAGGACTCGCGCGCAATGTTGGCAAGCATGCGGGCGGCGTGGTGATTGCCCCAGTAAACCTGACGGATTATTCGCCACTGTACTGTGAGCAGAACGATCCTAGCGTTGTTACCCAGTTTGACAAGGACGATGTGGAGGCAGCAGGGCTGGTCAAGTTTGACTTTTTGGGATTACGCACCCTGACGATTATTGACTGGACGTTGCAGACCATTAACGCGCAACGGCAAGCGTGTGGCGAACCGCCATTGGATATTTCCGCCATCCCCCTGAACGATGCGCAGACCTTTGGCCTGCTCAAGCGTTGTGAAACCACGGCGGTGTTCCAGCTCGAATCCAGCGGCATGAAAGATCTGATCCGTCGCTTGCAACCGGATTGTTTTGAAGACATTGTGGCGTTGGTGGCGTTGTTCCGGCCCGGTCCGCTGCAATCGGGCATGGTGGATGATTTTATTGACCGCAAGCATGGCCGGGCGCGTATCGAGTATCCGCATCCGGCGCTGGAGGCGATTCTTAAACCCACCTATGGCGTTATTCTCTACCAGGAACAGGTGATGCAGATTGCACAGGTGCTGGCCGGCTATAGCCTGGGCGGGGCGGATTTGCTGAGGAGGGCGATGGGAAAAAAGGATGCTGTAAAGATGGCCAAGGAACGGGATGGTTTTATCAATGGCGCGAAGGATCGGCAAGTTGACCCGGAAACAGCTTCATATATATTTGACTTAATAGATAAATTTGCTGGTTATGGTTTCAATAAATCGCATTCTGCCGCCTACGCTCTCGTCTCCTATCAAACGCTTTGGTTAAAGACGCACTATCCTGCCGCGTTCATAGCGGCGGTATTGTCCTCAGACATGGACAAAACTGACAAGGTGGTGGTGTTCATCGAAGAATGCCGGCGTATGGGTCTGAAACTGGCTCCACCAGATATCAATGTTTGCGAATATCGCTTTACAGTCGGCGAAGCGGGTGAAATTCGCTATGGTCTGGGCGCGATCAAGGGTGTCGGCGAAGGCGCTATCGAAACGTTGGTCCAGGAGCGCCGCCAAGGTGGGCCGTACCCGGATTTATTCGACCTGTGCCAGCGGGTCGATCTGCATAAGCTCAACCGCCGGGTGCTGGAGTCATTGATCCGCTCCGGAACCTTTGATTCACTGGGCGCTAACCGGGCGACGCTGGCAGCGCAATTGCCAGAAGCTTTGCAATTGGCCGAACAACACGCGCGCAATGACGCCGCCGGCCAAAATGATATGTTCGGGCTGGCTACGACCGGGAAAACTCCAACGCGCCCGTTGCATATTGCTAAGACTCCGGAATGGAGTCTGGAAGAGCGATTGCGTGGTGAGAAGGAAACCTTGGGTATTTATCTGAGCGGTCATCCGCTGGAGCGAATCGCTGATGAGTTGACCGCCTTGGGCGTGGCCCGCTTAGGCAACCTGGCCGGGGGCAACGGTGTTTTGCGCCGGAACAATGACCGGTCGCTATTGATTGCCGGGCTAGTTGTCAGCGTCCGTACCCGCAACGCTAACCGGGGCGGGCGGATCGCTTTCGTGACCCTGGATGATGGGACAGGCCGGCTGGAAATCCGCATTTTCCCGGAAGTATATGAGCAACACCGGTCCTTGATTGTCGAGGATGCCATTCTGCTGACACAAGGGATGCTTAGCTGGGATGAGTTTAATCAGAGCACCCGCTTGAATGTTGAACGAGTGCTGGATTGGGATGCAGCGCGCGCTGAGTATGCTCGCCGCGTGCTGTTGCGATTGGATGCGCAACAGTGCCAAGCGGGTGCGTTGCGGCAACTAGCCAGTATTCTAGCCGGGTATCGCGCCGATGGCCGGTGCTCTGTCTGGATCGAATACACCAGCCCCCAGGCACGGGTAGAACTGGTTTTAGGTCAGAATTGGCAGGTCAAACCCAGCGAGGCATTGCTCAAACGGTTACGGGAACTAGCCGGTGCGGAGAGCGTTACATTACTTTATGACCGCTCGTCGGTCATCAATCATACGGCATCATGACCGGGGAGCAATCTTGAATCCAATCGGGCCGGCATTGTATCCGTTCCTCCCAGGAGTAAGGTGATGACAATATCCCACGAATTGCGCTGCCAGCAGCGCGAACTGCTGGATCAACTGGATGAACTGGAAGAGGCGGTTGCTGAATTGACCGCTTTGTTGGAAAACGCGGTTGAGGGTGATGACGAGGGTTTCGACGACCGGCATGAACGGCTGGCCTGGCTGCATCGTCAGCACGCCGGGGTGCTGGTAGTGCTTGGCGAGACGGAACGGGCGCTGCTGGCATTTGACGAATAACTGGCCCTTTCCCAAAGGAGGAGGGAGGAAGGGAGTGCAGTATTTAATCCAATCCCAACAGCCGCTCCTCTTCCCTTGCTGCCTGTTCCTCTTGCTGTAAGGCCCACATCTGCGCGTACATTCCGTTTCGTTGCAACAGTTCGCGGTGAGTGCCTTGTTCCCGAACCTGGCCATGCTCTAGTACCAGAATTTGATCAGCGTCGACGATGGTCGACAGCCGGTGAGCGATGACCAGCGTGGTATGGTCCATAGCCACTGCGCGTAAGGCCTGTAAAATAGCCTGTTCGGATTTGCTATCCAACGCTGAGGTGGCTTCGTCGAAAATCAGAATGCGTGGCCGTTTAAGAATAGCCCGGGCAATCGCTACCCGCTGCTTCTCACCGCCGGATAGCTTCAAACCGCGTTCGCCAACGACTGTATCGTAACCGGCGGGCAGCGCAGCGATGAAATCATGCAGTTGCGCCATACGGACAGCATCAGCGATTTCTTGATGGCTGGCGTCAGGCCGGGCATAGGCCAGGTTGTACAACAATGTGTCGTTGAACAGCACCGTGTCCTGCGGAACGATGCCAATGGCGGCCCGCAAACTCTGCTGGGTTACAGCGCCGATGTCTTGGCCATCGATCAGGATGCGTCCATCGTTCACATCGTAGAACCGGAACAGTAACCGCGCCAAGGTCGATTTCCCGGCCCCGCTGGCCCCAACCACGGCTAATTTGCGGCCAGGCGGCACGGTAAAGCTGACCCCAAATAGAATTTTCCGGTCCGGCTGGTAGCCGAAGCTTACATTTTCAAAGCACAATTCTCCTTGCGTCACCTGTAATTTATTTGCGCCCGGCGTGTCGCAGATTTCCGGGGTTCGTTCAAACAGGCGGATCAGGTCGTCCATGTCGGCCAGCGCGTATTTGATTTGCCGGTAGACGATGCCAAGAAAATTTAACGGGATAAATAATTGCAGCAATAGGGCGTTGACCAGCACCAGATCGCCCAAGGTGAATTGACCGGCTGCGACTTGACTAGCCGCGACGAACAAGATCAGCGTCACTCCAATAGCAATGATCACGCCTTGCCCGAAATTGAGTGCTGACATTGAAGTCTGGCTGAGTACTGCACTGTTCTCCCAACTAGCCAGGGTAGTGTCGCAGCGGCGCAATTCCCAATCCTCATTGCCGAAATATTTGACTGTTTCGTAATTGATCAAGCTATCAAGGGCTTCGTTATTGGCCTGTGATTCCAGCCGGTTCATTAAATGCCGGTGCTCCATTCGCCAATTGGTGATTGCCAGAGTGAAGGTGACGTAGGTAGCGACGCTACCAAATACGATCAAAGTGAAGATGGGCGGATAACGGCCCAATAACAACACCGCTGCCAGCAGGAATTCCACCAGCACCGGCAGGATGCTGAAGGCTAGATAGTTAAGCAAGGTGCTCAGACTGCGTGCGCCTCGCTCCAAATCACGGCTGATAGCGCCTGTCTTGCGTTCCAAATGGAAGCGCAGCGACAGATTATGCAGATGGGCCAGGGTGCGCACGGTCAACCGGCGCATGGCCCGGTAGCGAACCCGGGCAAATAGCACATCGCGTAACTCACTGAATAACGCATTGCCCAGCTTCAATGCCCCATAAGCCAGCAATAGTGTTGCTGGCAGGGCAATGACAGCCTGCTGGCTGGCATCCAGATGATCGACGATTTGCTTAAGCACGAGTGGTACCCCGATATTAGCGGCCTTGGCCAGTACCAGGCAGCCAAGGGCGAGTAGCACCCGGCCCCGGTACTCCCAGAGATAGGGTAATAATGCCCAGAGATTGGCCCAGTCGCGGCGTTCACGATGCGGGGTTTCGGTGTAGCGGAGATCGGGGCGCATGGCAGAACTGCTCGTTTGAAATAAAGAAGGGCCACCCGCTAGGGATGGCCCTTTTATTAGAAAATACCGACAATTCGCAGGTTTATTTTGGCTCGGCTGGGGCCAGGGTCGCTTCTGCAGGTGCGGTCGCTTCTGCGGATGCTGGCGCAGAGGCCGCCGCTGGCGCTTCGGCTTTGATACCCGATTCGCCCAGCATGTAAGCGATGGAATCGTGGATATTTGCTTCGGTCAGCGAAGGATCGCCGCCCTTGGCCGGCATGGCGCGGATGCCGTTGATTGCATGATTGACCAAAGTGTCCATACCTTGTGCAAAACGGGGTTCCCAGGCCGCTTTATCGCCCGTTTTGGGTGCGCCTAGCGTGCCCGCAACATGACAAGCTGCACAGACCTTGTCATAGACTTGCTTGCCGGATAATTGCACCGCGACGGCTGGCTTGGGTGTTTCAAACGAAACCTGGCTGACCGGTTTGATACGTTCAAGGATGGCTGCCTGCTTCCGCGAACCATCGTCGGGGGGGACATTATCAATGACGCCAATGAGCGAGGCGCCCATGAATAGAACGGCTGCTAGCAATACTAATGCCGAGATTAAAGTGACGGTTGTGGTCACAACGGAGTTATCGACTTGCGAGTTCACACTCTTACCTCACTGAACGCATTTTCAACCTGCACATCCCCGGATGCATCGCAGCAGACCCGGTGTCGATGGCTCCCGCCGCCGGGTGCGAGTCTTTGCGTAGGCACTGTGGGTAGGAAGGTTTTGATTTGGGCTTGTTATCTTGTGGTTTGGGCAAGGCCAGACGCGCTAATAATAACGTCATTTGACTTTATCTGGAAATCCAGTATTTCGGCATGGGTTTACTGGAGTTTGACGATGCGAGCTATCGTTGATGGCACTGGATAAATATTTATCAAAGCACTGGACGAGAACTTGTGATCGCAGGTATCCTAGCCTTCCTATACCCAACGCGCCCGTAGCTCAGTTGGATAGAGCGTCGGCCTCCGGAGCCGAAGGTCGTGAGTTCAAGTCTCGCCGGGCGTGCCAAACTTCCCAATTTTACATCAGCCTATCATCATGAGGTTTTGCCAATGAGAATGATTGGACTCTTGGCTATCGGGTTGGTGGTCGCTATTTCGTTCGGTTGCGCGACCAGTGACATGGCGGATGATCCAAAATCCATGGAACCCAATATGACTGCAGATCTGGGTCTGGGTGACTCGGCTGATTCCATTCTCTCGAAATATGGAAAGCCTCTTTATAAGAAAGGACGCATGGATACAGAAGGGAAGAAGATTGAAGATTGGTTTTATGCGAATGCGGTGCTGTCTTTCAAGGACGGCAATCTGAATTCTTTCAAACCAAAATAAACACAGTTTCTCCTCCTCTGCACCGGCATTAAGAGCCACACCGGTAACGGGTCTCGCCGACATAGTATTCCGGGAAGCCGACGGCTGTTTTCAGTGCTTCGAAATCCAGTACCTCAGGTGACTGGCCCTCCTGCATTTGCGCTAACGCGGCGCGCATAGCCTTGATCGACACGTTTAGCAAAGTCAGCGGATAGACAGCGATTTGATAGCCAATCGCTTGCAGTTGTCCGGAGGGTAACACCGGCGTCTTGCCAAACTCGATCAGGTTGGCCATTTTGGGACCGGGAACTTCACTGCAATAGCGGCGCATTTCCGCCTCGCTTTCCGGGGCTTCTAGAAAGGTGATATCAGCACCTATCTTGGCAAAAGCGCGGCATCGGGCGATGGCCTCATCCAGATCATGTGTGGCGCGAGCATCGGTGCGTGCCATGATCAGGATATCGCTTCCTTCATTGCGAGTGTCTACCGCTGCTTGCAGGCGCATCAATGCCTCTTCGCGAGGAACCACGGCTTTACCTTGGGTATGTCCGCAGCGTTTGGGCATTACTTGGTCCTCAATCATCACACAGGCAAAACCGGCACGGGCATAGCCTTGCACCGTGCGCTTAACATTGAGCGGGTTGCCGAAGCCAGTATCGCCATCGCCGATGACCGGAATTGAAACGGCGTTGCAGAGACTGCGACCCTGGTCAACCATTTCTCCATAGGAAATCAGGCCAGTATCAGGTAAGCCAAGCCGAGCGGCAGAGACTGCAAAACCGCTCATGAAAGCCAGTGGAAAACCTGCCTGTTCGATCAGCTTCGCTGATAGAGCATCGTGACAACCCGGCATTAGCAGCAGGCCAGGCTGGGCTAGCAGCGCACGTAATTGGTCGGCGGGAGTAGGCATTGAGTTCTCCTGAAGTTATAAGGGGATGTAAAGTTGTAAAAAGTCCTCTCTCTGTGAAAGAGGAGACGAGGGCTGCTTTTTTAATGATTTGAATGCTAAAAAGCTATATAAAAACGCCTCTTAGGCAGTTTCCTGGAAGAATTATAGACGATCACTGCGTTTGCAACAGCACCGGCGAGGTTACTCTAACAGTCAGCCGCTGTTCGGCATATCGAGGTGCTTCATGGGCTATAAAACAGACACGTGCCCAACTCCAACGAGGAGGAGGCATTGGGATTAAATCCCATTGATCAGGGACGGGGCGGCAGTGAGATCTCGCTCCATGCCGATCAAAACGGGATACCTCTCGGTGTCACCTGTGCGCGTGCAAAGGTCCATAACAGCCGAATGATGTTCTCCGTCATGACCGCTAATGTCCTATCACTGTCTGAACCGGCTAGAGCAGCCGCAGTACCTGTGCTTGGATAAAAGATATGACTATTTGTGTATCGAAAAAAATTGGAAACTCAATTGCATATCCCTATATTTGCCGCATCGGTGAAGAAAAGATCACCCATAGTGACAAAATCCGTTTGGCGCGGTGCTGGATGGCCGAATAGGCTTGGCATGGCTGAAAGGATTCCGGGCTATTCGTACCCGCTGCTTTTGCCAAGCCAAGAATCATTTGATTATGCTGCATTTGGCCTATACAGCCATCCTTGCTAGGAAACGCGCAGCTGTTTGAAAAAGGCAAGGTATATGTTGGATATCTTCTCAACAACCAGACAGCCTGACAGGTGATGAGCCACTCAGTCTTGTTCAACTCTCGGCTAAGGCTTTCTCGATCCGATTCATCCAGATTAGTGCTTCATCCTGGGTCAATAGCAGGATTTGCACTTGGTTGCGGAAATCCTGCCATGATTTTTCAACGTACTCGCCGAAATTGTCTACAGAAACTACAGCCCAGTTCACCGGTGAGCCAGTGAGCTGGGTATTCTGCATAGATTTTGTCCCTTGTTGCAGGAACAGTAAATATGTGTCCAGTGATCGACGGACCGAGCTAATTGCAGCGATGTTTATCAACCCGCTAATACGCAAAGCACACTGCCAAGCCAGTAGATTTACTGCTTGCTGACGTTCAAGCATTCTATCGGTATTCATCATCCAATCCTCACTGCGTTTTCTTGTTGTGCATCGCAACATAATTTATCGAAACCGTCAAGCAACATCGGTTTAGGATAGTGTCTCAGTTTGAAAATTAACTCCAATAAAAACGCCTTTAATTAACAGCTTCGACTTTATGAGATTCAAATTGAGACCCTATCCGGTTTAGGCGGCTGTGGTAACGGATAAAGATCCGTGCTGCAATCCTTGATTGCTCGCCGTATCGCATAGCAGCTAGAAGCTCAAACTGCTACGGATGCTTTAATCGCTGGATGGTGTTGGTAGCCGATGACAGTGAAATCTTCATACTGATAATCAAACAGCGAATCCGGCCGCCGGTGGATCACCAAATGTGGTGCTGGGTATGGCTTGCGGCTGAGTTGTAAACGAGCCTGCTCCAGATGATTCAAGTACAGATGACAATCGCCACCGGTCCAGATGAATTCACCAACCGTTAAATCAGCTTGCTGGGCAACTAGATGGGTTAGCAATGCGTAACTGGCGATATTGAATGGTACTCCCAAAAACAAGTCAGCGCTGCGCTGATAGAGCTGGCAGGATAAGGCACCGTTGGTGACATGGAACTGAAATAACAGATGACAGGGCGGTAGCCGCATTTGTTCAAGTTCTCCGACATTCCAAGCGGAGACAATGATCCGCCGTGAATCCGGATCACGATGCAGTTGTTCAATTGCAGCAGCTAATTGGTCAATGCAACGCCCATCAGCGGTTCGCCAAGCCCGCCACTGCTGGCCGTAAATAGGTCCGAGATTGCCGTTTTGATCGGCCCACTCATCCCAGATCGTCACACCATGTTCGTGCAAGTAATCAACATTACTATCGCCGCGCAAAAACCACAGCAGTTCATAAATGATCGAGCGCAGGTGCAGCTTTTTAGTCGTGACTAATGGAAAGCCCGTGCGAAGATCGAAACGGAGCTGAGCGCCAAACCAGCTCAGTGTTCCAACCCCGGTTCGATCTTGTTTACGGACCCCTTCATTTAGTACCTGCTGCAACAAGTCCAGATATCCTTTCATCGTCAGAGGTCCCGATCATCTGTTTTCCTGGCAAGACAGTGGAATTTTATGGTGCAATGCAATATAGTCATCTCTATCCCATGATCATGAATAATAAAGTGACCACATAAGCAGGCCACAGGGTAACGCATGACTGTCAAAGCAACGTCCTCAATTCAGGTAATTGCCCGATTAACTCTCATACTGGATGTTATGGCCGCTTATAATGAGCCTGTCAGCCTCAAAACGCTGTCTAAGGCTACGGGCCTGCATCCGTCAACCACCTTCCGGATTTTGGCTTCTCTGGCCGAACATGGTTTCGTAGAACGCAGCACAACAAGCCGTTATCGTTTAGGCATTCGATTGTTGCATCTGGGTAATCGGGTGCATGGGCAGATGATCGACCGGCATTCGTGCGTCCATTCATTCTCCGCCGCGCTTGATGAATTGAATGAAGCGAACGGCTGAGGCGCATCTGGCCGCGCCTTTACCCGGCGCCTGGCAATTCCACAATAAACGTAGCGCCCTGCCCAAGCTCACTCTCTACCCAGATGCGTCCATTATGGTGCTCGACAATCTTTTGACTGATAGGTAACCCCAAGCCGGTACCTTTGGGTTTGCCAGCGAGCGCGTTACTTACCTGGTGAAATTTCTCAAAGATCAGCTTGTGTTGATCAGAGGTAATACCCGGACCATTGTCGAGGACCTCGATACGCCAGCGATTCATCAAACTCGGTTGTAAACGAATAGTGACTTCGCCACTCTGTTCCGGGCAGAATTTCACCGCGTTCGATAACAGATTAATAATGACCTGGATTAAGCGATCATGGTCACCATCAATGATCACGGGACTGTCCCCTAGTTCCTCATGCAGCGCTACCGCTTTGTCACAAAACAATTGGCTGGTGGAGTTGATGGCGTCTTGAATTAGTGTGCGAAGATCGATTTCGTCGACATGCCAGTCGATTCGGCCAGAATCAATCTTAGCCATATCCAGTACCTGATTGATCAATCGGGTTAGCCGCTCGCTTTCCTTGACAATAATGCTCAGGAACTTGCTGCGTTGCTCAACTTCCATATCAGGGTTAGCCAGGAGGATCTCTGAGAAAGCGCGGATTGAAGTCAGAGGAGTGCGTAGCTCATGGGTCACGGTGGAGATGAATTCGTCCTTAAGGCGGTCAAGTTCCCGCAAGCGGTTATTCGCTTCACGCAGTTCAGCAGAGGTAGCCTCCAGCTCGTGGGATTTTTGTTCCAGCCGGCGGCTGTATTCGAGGACCTGTGTGCTCTCATCAAGGATCGTCATGACCTCTTCAATGCTGAGCACTTCGCCCATCACAATCGACGAGATCATCACCCGCGCAGACGCGGCGCCAATCGCTCCAGCCAGCAATCGCTCGGTGTAATGAATCAGCCGGGAATCCGCTTGCAGCGGATAACCACTATGATCATGGGCATAACGGTCGAAGGCCTCAGTCGCGCGTTGAGGGCCAAGAAACCGGGCCAGCAGATCATACAATTCGGCCGTTTCCACCACGCCCCGCCATAACAGTGAATCACCATCGTGGCGTTCACGTTTGAAGATATCGACAAACTGGCTACCCTGTACCTGTTCGAGGGGATCTGGCTGACTCAGCATTGAACCGAACACCAATCCGCCAATGTTAAGCAGCATGCTCCAGAACACTGAATGCATGTAGGGATCGAGATTCTCAAGACCAAACAGAGCGTAAGGTTTGAGCAGCTCTAGGCCAAATGGGCCAACGTTGACGAAATCAGCGCCGATCCAACCGGAGCGGGCCATGGCCGGCAGAAGCAAGGTATAGGCCCAGACTAGAAATCCCGCGCTCAATCCAACCAGCGCTCCTCGCCGGTTAGCACGCTTCCAGTACAGGCCTATCAGGATGGGTGGTGCGAACTGGGCGGCGGCAGCGAAAGAAACCAAGCCGCTGGCGACCAGCGCATAGGATTCGCCAACAAACCGGAAATACAAATACCCCAGCAGGATCAAGGTCACGATGCCGACACGCCGGATACCCAGAAGTAGACCGGACCAGTCAGATCGTCTCGCCAGCCATCGCGGGTTAGCACGCAGCAAGATCGGCATGACCAGATCATTGCAAACCATCGTGGACAGCGTGACAGTTTCAAACATGATCATGCTGGCGGCCGCTGACAATCCGCCCAGAAACACCAGCAGTGCCAGCATTGGCATCTGCTCAGCCATCGGCAGCGCTAGCACGAAGGTGTCTGCGTCTACACTGCCATTGCTGAATACTAAGCGTCCGCCCAAGGCAATAGGTAACACAAACAGGTTAATGGCGAACAGATAGAGAGGAAATAACCAGATCGCCTTGCGGATATGTGTCTCGTTGACATTTTCCACTACCAGCACTTGAAATTGCCGCGGCAGAAACAGAAATGCCATCATTGACAGGAAGGTTAATGACAACCAGCCGCCATAACCGCCAGGTACCACCTCAAAGCGCAGCAACGGTGCTAGGTCTGGGTGTGCCGCCGCCTGCTGGAACAGATCGCCAGGACCATCGAACAGCAGGAACGTTACTACGACGCCCACCAGCATGAAGGCTAGCAGTTTAAAAAGGGATTCGAAGGCGACCGCTGCTACCATCCCTTCGTGGCGCTCAGTGTTGTCGATGTGGCGGGTGCCAAACAGAATAGTGAACACGCTCAGCACCAGGGCCACGTAGAACGTGGTATCCATCCAAACAGGATGTTGCGTGGACACCGCTAGCCGGCTCACCTCCGGATATTGGCGCAGCAGGCTGAAGCTGGCGGCAATGGCTTTCAGTTGAATCGAGATATAGGGCAGGATGCCGAGCATCACAATCAGCGTCACCATCCCAGCCAGCAGACCGCTTTTCCCGTAGCGGGAACCGATGAAATCAGCGATGGAGGTGATGCGATGCGCCTTGGTAATGCGTACGATGCGCCGTAGCACGAACCAGAACAACACTGCCATCAGCGTTGGTCCCAGATAGACCGGCAGGAAATCCACCCCGCTGACCGCCGCCAATCCGACACTGCCGTAAAATGTCCAGGCAGTACAATAGATTGCTAGCGAGAGTGTATAGATATAGGGATTGGCAATGATCGAGCGGCCAGTATCGGCGCGTTGGTCGCCATAATAGGCGATACCGAATAGCACGCCCATGTAGGCGAGGGCGCTGGCGAGGATGATGCTGTCGCTCATCATTCAAGAAGACTCCGGCGGGTCCTGCACATCAGAAGCGCCACCTGGCTGGGAGAAACCCTGAGCGCGGGTCGCGCCAGACTTGGTGGATTCAGTGGGGTCCCGGATTTCTGAGCGTTGCACCACCAGGATCAATAGCACAATCAGTACGAACCAAATCAGATAGAGATAAAAATACAGTAACGGAATACCGAATGGCGCCCATGACCGGTCGAACAGATCCAGCACTGGATAATTGATCGCCAGAGCACCGCAGATGAATAGAATCGTGATGTATTCCCGGGATTGTTGCCGCATTGGACTAGGGATTAGTAGTGAGTGTTAAGGTGTTAGAAGTTTGCTTGGGTCTTGCGGATCTCCACCATCTTATCAGAGGCCTCCAGCGCTTGGCCGAGCGTCTTAACGCCCTGTGCTTCCAATAAATCGAGCAGCTTGAGAAAAACCTGTGCAGTGACTAGCGAGTCGCCCAGGGCAGTGTGGCGGTCATGCACGTCTACTCCCAGGCGATCGGCAATGGCATCCAGGTTATGATCGTCAGTGTAGTCATGCAAGTAACCGGATAACAACAAGGTATCCAGTACCGGATTGCCGAAATAAATGCCAGCTTTCCGCTCTTTCATCTTGAGGAATTTCATGTCAAAGGCAGCATTGTGGGCGACCAGTACCGTTTGGTCGTCACCAACGAATTTGCGGAATTGCGGCAATACTGCATCGATACCCGCCTTATCCTTGATCATGTCATCGGTAATGCCGTGAAAACGAATCGAAGCTTTAGGAATCGGCCGGCCGGGGTTGACCAGCTGATCGAAGCTCTCGCCGGCTAGCAGCCGGCGGTTGACAATGCGCACTCCGGCGATCTGGATAATTTCATCCCCCTTAGAAGGTGCCAAACCAGTGGTTTCGGTATCGAATACCACATAAGTGAGCGCACTCAGCGGGTAATTGAGCAGCTCACCCCATTCCTCACGGTGTTGAGCGAGGGAGAAATCATAGAATTCAGGCCGTTCCGGCAGATTTTCCGGCGGCTCTTTCCATTGGCGCGTCGAATTTGGCAGCGGCAAGCGCAGCAAGGCATATCCAGGCCGGCGGTGGGACTGGCTCCAGATATCGCTGTTATGCCGGCGCAGGATTTCGCCCACGGTCGTTGCGCCCACAAGATCTTGCACATGTTCACTGAGCCAGCCTTCTAAATGATCGGCAGACAGCGGCTCTCCCGGCCAGATGATGTCCAGGTAGACGTGCCGGTTGCCCAATAAACATTCGATCTCAAAAGTTGAGCTGATTCCGTGCGTATGCAAGTGATTGAGAGTGTGTTCTAGCAACAGCATGATCGAGTGGTTGTCGACATTGAGCCATAGAGGCATGCCTACCATTTTTATGTGGAGGTCCGTGCGTTTGCTCATATGGTGGATCACGCTGCCAATTAAGTCTGCGGAATAGACATCGTTCATCGGCCAGCGGTTGGCGTATAGCGTACGCAGTTCGAGAGCCAGTTCCTGCAAACGTTGACTGAGCTGTTCGCTTTCTTCGACGATCACTCGCTGGAAGGTTTCACGCTGCGGCTGGTCCATATCAGCGAAGTTCATGACCATTTCTGCTGCCGCCCGCAGATTGGCCAATGGCCGGCGCAAGTCCTCGGTGCGAGTCTTAAGCAGGAAGCGATCAACCTGTTGCGTGACATCACGGAAGGTGATGACGAAGGCCGATGTGCGGTCCATGGCGCTTGGCAACAGGCTCATCCGGCAGTGGAGCAGGGCCTCATCATCTACTGTTGCACAGACAAATTCGGCATCGCTGGCTGGTTTGCCTTCCCCATTGCTCTGTTGGCGGTAATGTAGCAATTGCAGGGTGCTTTCGATGGGAGGGCGGGTCCACAGAGCATAGAGCGAGCGGCCTAAGCCGAGCATCTCGCGGTTGGGCAGCAGTTTCGCTGCCGCTGCGTTGTAGAGCAGGATGCGCGCGTCGCCATCGCAAACCAGCACGCCTTCTGACAATTCGCGCAAGACCGTTTCCAAACGGGCTTTTTGCTCTTCAATCTCTTGAGTGCCCGTTGCGGCGGCGGCAGCGGCTTCGCGACGAGCTTTATGCAGGGCCTCGCCCAGTTCCAGCAGCATGGCGGGGAATTCCCCCAGCCAATGTTGTTTGGGCAGTTCCAGCATGTAACCGGGATTACTGCGAGTGATGATCCGTGCACCGCGCGCCAGGGCGCCCAAGGGAATGAAACAGTGCCAGTCGAGGAGCGACCAGACGACCGTGGTGCCGCTGATAATAGCGAACGCAGCCAGAACCACCCAAAGCAGCAGCAACTCACGCTCGTCAGTTTCCGGAACCGTGTGGAAAATTTGCCAGCCAATCCAAAGTAGCGAGACCAGTGTCAGTACCGCTGGAATCAGCCACAATAGCCAGAGCCGGGTCCGGTAGCGCATGATGGTTCAGTCCGTTTCAGCGAGCAACTCGCGAACCCGCTCCACCACCTCCTGAGTCGAGAAAGGTTTTGTGATGTAGTCATCCGCACCCAATGCTAATCCCTTTTCCTTTTCGACCTCACGTCCTTTGGCCGTTAGCATGATAATGCGAACACCAGCCCAGTCTGGATTGGCGCGAATCGCCTGACAGACTTCATAGCCATTCTTGCGAGGCATCATCACATCAAGCAACACCAGATCTGGCGGGTCGGCAAAGATAGCGGCCAGCGCCGCTTCGCCATCCGAGGCAGTCCGCACTTGGAAGCCCGCTTGCTTCATCAAAAACTCCAAGGACAGAACGATATTCGGTTCATCGTCCACCACTAGAATTTTGTTAGCCATGTCCACTCTCCCGGTCAGCGGGTTTATTCGCTCGGGCGATATTATGCGGGTTTATCAGTACTGCTGTGTACCGTGTCTTTCTCACGCGGTTCCTGCGAGGCGTCGGTTTTGCGGTCTGCCATATCTTTGGCTGCAGTTGCCATATTCCCGCCGCTGGCCTTGGCAACCGCCTCCCAGAATTTCTGCACCATTTCCATCGAATGAAATTGAGTGGGTAACAACGGCTTGAATAAGCTCAGTGCATCGAAATTGATCGCGCCGCGCTGCACGTTGTCACGGATCGTCTGCAAAATATCGTCGTGCAGAGGCTGAATGTTTGGCAGACCCAGAAACTCGCGCATTTCGTGGGCAGTGGCTTCAACGCTGACATTGACTTTCATCGGAAAAATCCTTGTACTTCAGGACTGCAAATTTGACCGCTGGCGCTGAGGCCGGGCCGCGAAATTTAAGGAATCGCCTAACCAATCAAGAATAGCAGGAATGACGCAGGTCTTGCGCGTCAGGTCGCGCTGCATGTTTCAAGCGAGGTGAAACTAATAGAAATCACTATTTCGGGCAACTACTCGCCAGTATTCTGGCGGGATGGGCGGCGTTTGAGATGAATCAACAGCAGAGAAACTGCAGCAGGAGTTACTCCCGGAACGCGACCGGCCTGGCCTAAGGTCTGGGGCCGATGGCGGTCCAGCTTCTCTCGCACTTCCCGCGATAGACCATGAACTGCGGTATAGTCCAAATCGGCCGGAAGCACCAGTTCTTCATGACGGCGCTGCCGTTCGATCTCTTCGCGTTGCCGCCCGATGTAGCCGGCATATTTGGCTTGAATTTCCACTTGCCCGGCGACCTGGGGATCGGCGACGCTAGGACCGATGCCGGGTAGGCGCATCAATCCCGCATAACTGACTTCGGGCCGGCGCAGTAGCTCGGCAGCGCGACTCTCCCTCGCGAGCGGGCCTTGTAAAACCTGTTGTATATCATTTTCAGCGAGTTGGCCCGGACGTACCCATAATGCATATAACCGCTGATTTTCTTGCTCAATCGCTTCACGTTTGGTTTCGAACGCTTGCCAGCGCTCATCATCGACCAATCCCAACCGGTGTCCTATTTCAGTGAGACGCAAGTCGGCATTGTCCTCGCGCAACAACAAGCGGTGTTCGGCGCGGCTGGTAAACATCCGGTAGGGTTCCGTCGCGCCCCGGGTGATGAGATCATCGATCAAGACGCCGAGATAAGCCTCATCGCGGTTCGGCCACCATGGCGCCTCAGCGCGGACATACCGTCCAGCATTAATTCCGGCCAGCAAGCCTTGCGCAGCGGCTTCCTCATAACCCGTAGTGCCATTAATCTGTCCGGCAAAGAATAAACCTTGAACGGAACGGGTTTGCAAAGAGTAGTCGAGATCACGTGGATCGAAAAAGTCATATTCAATCGCATAGCCAGGCCGGGTGATATGGGCATTCTCCAAGCCTTTCATCGAACGCACCAGTTGATATTGAATATCAAACGGCAGGCTGGTGGAGATGCCATTGGGATAAAATTCGTGAGTCTGCAAACCTTCCGGCTCTAGAAAAATCTGATGGGAGTTCTTGCTGGCAAAGCGGTGAATTTTGTCCTCAATCGATGGGCAGTAGCGTGGGCCAATACCTTCAATCACCCCGGTGTACATCGGCGAGCGATCCAGACCGCTGCGGATGATGTCATGGGTTCGTTCATTGGTATGTGTGATCCAGCAGGAGATCTGCTGCGGGTGTTCATCAACCGAGCCAAGATAAGAAAATACGGGACAGGGTTCATCGCCGGGCTGTTCAGTTAATTGTGTGAAATCGATGCTGCGCCCGTCTAGCCGGGGTGGAGTACCCGTTTTGAGCCGGCCTGCACGCAAAGGTAATTCCCGCAAGCGTGCTGCTAAAGCGTTAGAAGGGGGGTCGCCGGCCCGGCCACCTTCGTAATTTGTCAGCCCGACATGAATGCGCCCGGCCAGAAACGTGCCTGCGGTTAGCACCACTGCTCTTGCAGCGAAACGGATGCCTGTTTGGGTGATGACTCCGGTAACCCGGCTGCCTTCGACGATCAGATCAGCGGCGGCCTGCTGAAATACCCGCAGATGGGGTTGGTTTTCAATCAGCATTCGTACGGCTGACCGGTAGCGTGCCCGGTCTGCTTGGCAACGGGTAGCGCGTACCGCAGGTCCTTTGCGGCTGTTCAGAATACGGAATTGGATACCTGCCTGGTCGGCAGCCCGCGCCATAACGCCGCCGAGTGCATCAACTTCCTTGACCAGATGACCTTTGCCAATACCACCAATCGCTGGGTTACAACTCATGGCGCCTACAGTTTCGATCGTATGGGTTAGCAGCAAGGTGTTTAGACCCATGCGTGCCGTGGCCATGCACGCTTCCGTACCTGCGTGGCCGCCACCGATCACGATTACATCAAAAGTTTCAGAATAGTGCATGAGATGGATCATGTAGGAATGGAAGTAAAGATTAGGATGTTAAGTGTATTAATATCTAAAAGGAATAAATATATAGATATCTATTTCTTTTGGATTTATAAGTACCCTGCTAAATTCTACAGCTAAACAGTCAGACATTCCGGCTCTTGTTTTTCCAACCTGCCATCATGACAAGGAACCTTAAGATGAATCCGGCACAGACGCAGACTCTTTTTCAACAGCCCGTCGATCAGCCGTGGTTCGATCTGGAAGCGATGAACCGTGAATTGGAAGCTGTGTCTGCCGAGCAGCGTGTGGCGTGGGCGTTGGAAAATTTTTCCAGCCGGATCGTAATGACCTCCAGCTTTGGCGCACAGTCAGCGGTCTGTTTGCATATGGTCACCCAGCAATGGCCGGAAATTCCCGTTTTGCTGGTCGATACCGGTTATCTGTTCCCGGAGACCTACCATTTCATTGACGAGTTGACTGAACGGTTGTCCCTTAATCTCCATATTCACCGCGCCCAACACAGCCCGGCTTGGCAAGAGGCTCGATACGGCAAGCTCTGGGAGCAGGGAATAGAGGGGATCAATCGCTACAACCAGTTGAACAAAGTTGAACCGATGCAACGAGCGCTTCGCGATCTTGGTGTGGGAGCTTGGATTTCCGGTTTGCGGCGGCAGCAGGCCAAGAGCCGTCAGCATCTCGATGTACTGTTATGGCGTAATGGCCGCTGCAAAGTTCACCCGGTGATCGATTGGACTGATCGCGACATTTACCGCTACCTTAGCAAATACGAACTGCCTTATCACCCGCTCTGGGAGCAAGGCTATGTCTCTATCGGCGATGTGCATACTAGCCATCGGCTAGTAGATGGCATGAGCCCGGAAGATACCCGTTTTTTTGGTCTCAAACGCGAGTGCGGTTTGCACGAGCACGTTTAAGACTAGAAAGGGTTATTTATTATGGGCTGCATCGTATTCGAGAATCTTCCGGAAATCGGCAGCCATAATTTCCGGTTTGTCGTCGGTAAAGACCGCGCGTAATCGGATCTGCGGATCGATAAGCATCACAGTTGATGAATGATCAACCGTGTAATTCCCTTCTGGCGCATCAGGAATCTTGTAATAAACGCCGAACTGCCGGGCCAGTCCAGCCAATTGTTCCGGTGTCCCCGTAGCACCTTTAAACCGGGGGTTGAAATAAGTTGCATACTGTCCCAAACGTTCGGGTGTATCCCGGTTCGGGTCAACGGAAATCAACAGGTAAGCATTGTTTTGATCCAGATTTTCTTGCGCCAGGATCTTCTGCGTTTTATTCAGTTCCAGTAACGCTAAGGGACAGACATCCGGGCAAAATGTGTAACCAAAATATAGAAAAGTCCACTTTCCACGCCAGCGTTCCTTATTGAACTGTTGCCCATTCTGGTCGATCAGTGTGAAATCTTCGACCGGTTTGGGAGGCGCCAAGAAGATACCGGCAATAGCCGGTGGTTCAATACGATTAGGGATAAATTCGAAGTTCAGCCATAAACCTAGGCCGAAAGCCAGTATTCCTGCCGACAGCACCAGCAGCATTTTTCTGCGGGGCGTGATGCGCCGGGCAGTCGTGTCAAAAGGGCCTTTTGCATTCAAGGGTTGCATCGCGTGCTAATCAGAATGGTGGTGATGGGCATGACCGTTGCCGGAAGCCGTTCCTGCATCCTTGCCGCGCACCATAACTTGAACCAGGATTGTGCCAGCGTTCTCGAAACGCAAGGTCAATGGAAAAGTCTGGCCTGCGGTCAAGGGCTGCTTCAGACCGATTAACATGATGTGAAATCCCCCCGGTTGCAGCATTGTCGACTGACCGGGAGCTACTTCAATCATGTCGACCTTACGCATTTTAGCGACATGGTTCTCCATGAGATGGGTATGCAGCTCAATGGTTTCTGCCACTTCGCTTGAACCTTCCAACAAGCGGTCAGCCGCTGGCCCCGTATTGGTGAGCATCATGTACGCAGCACCATTGGTGACGGCCGGAGGACTTTCGCGCGCCCAAGGTCCGGTAATTTGGATGGTCCCCGGTTCAGCGGCCAGAACGGGCATTCCCAAAATAAGGCAAAAAATCAAAAATAGTCGAGTCATTATTTTCATTGAATCGCTGCTCAAGATAACGTTATCTGTCAATTAGATTAAAATCATACCGGTTTTTCTGGAAAAAATCCGGATTCAGGTCACCCTATGTCTGGAACAGTTAGGAAGAAGCCTGTCATTCCGGCCTTCCAGTGCTGCTTCCGGAAAGGATTTAAAGATAATAATGGGTGAGTCAGGCAAGACAGGCTTGGGACAGGGCAAATCATCAGCTCAACAGAATCAGCAGCCAGACCACGGCAGCGTTTAGCAAGGCCATGAACACCGCTGCTGAGCCGATATCCTTGGCGCGGCCAGAGAGTTCATGACGCTCTGGGCCGATGCGATCAATAGCAGCTTCGATACCGGTGTTGAGTAATTCGACGATCACGATCAGCAACAGGCTGCCGATGAGCAGCGATCGCTCCACTGCATTATTGCCGAGCCATAACGCTAATGGCGTCATAATTGCGCAAAGCAGCCCTTCTTGGCGGAATGCTTCCTCATTGCGCCAGGCAGCTCTCAATCCAGCCCAGGAGTAGCCGGTTGCATTGACCAGCCGGCGCCAGCCAGTATGTTGTTGGAAAGCCATGACTGCTCAGGCCTCGCCGGCGGGATGCCAAGCCAGATCCATGTCGCGGGCAGCCCGTACCTCATCTAAACGGCGCACCGGCCGATGATGCGGGGCGCCCTTGACCAGATCAGGTCTGGTTTCCGCTTCCTGTTGAATTTGCCGCATCGCTGCAATAAAGCCATCCAGTTCCTCTTTGCACTCGGTTTCAGTGGGTTCAATCAGCAGGCATTCCGGCACCAGCATTGGAAAATACGTGGTCGGCGCGTGGTAGCCGAGATCAAGCAACCGCTTGGCAAAGTCCATGGCCGTAATGCCCAGTGTTTTGGCTTGACGTTTAAGAGTGATGATGAATTCATGGGTGGCCCGCCGTTGCGGGAAAGCAGGATCGAATCCAGCCTTCACCAGCTCTGCCATCAGATAATTGGCGTTCAAGGCCGAGTAATCAGCAACTCGGCCCATGCCGGCCCGGCCTAGCATCCGGGCGTAAATATAGGCGCGTAAGATAACCCCGGCATTGCCCATAAACGCCGATAACCGGCCAATGCTCTGCTGGCAGTCAACCTCGCTGAGCCAGTGGTAATGCTCACCTTCCTTAGCGGCCCGTGGTACGGGCAGGAAGGGTTCCAGCCGGGCGTTGGCTGCCACGGGTCCCGAGCCGGGACCGCCGCCGCCATGCGGGGTGGCAAAGGTTTTATGCAAATTCATGTGCATCACGTCAAAGCCCATGTCGCCAGGCCGGGCCTTGCCGAGAATAGCGTTGAGGTTGGCGCCGTCGTAGTAGAGTAGGCCGCCGGCATTGTGAACGATGGCGGCGATCTCGGTGATGCGCCGCTCGAATACGCCTAGCGTCGAGGGATTAGTCAGCATCAGCCCAGCAGTTTGCGGCCCGGTAACTTGGCGCAAGGTGGCAAGATCAACATCGCCATGCACATCAGTGGGAATTTCCCGGACAGTGAAACCGCACATGATGGCAGTGGCAGGATTGGTGCCATGCGCCGCGTCGGGGATCAGGATTTCCCGGCGTGCGTGATCGTTGTGCGCGGCATGATAGGCGCGAATCATCGCTACCCCGGCAAACTCGCCCTGGGCGCCAGCCATGGGCGTCAGCGAGACCGCATGCATCCCAGTCACTTCCTGCAGCATTTCCTGCAACTCATACAGACAGGCTAGAAAACCTTGGCTGATGCTCTCCGGCGCCAACGGGTGACGGTTCAGAAAACCGGGCAGCGAGGCCAGCCGGTGGCAGGCTCGCGGGTTGTACTTCATCGTGCAGGAACCGAGCGGGTAGAAATGGGTGTCGATGGAGAAATTCTTCTGTGACAGACGGGTATAGTGACGCACGGCCTGAAGCTCTGAGACTTCCGGCAGGGGGGCGGGTTTAGTGCGGCGCAGGTTGATCGGCAGGCCGGACAAGGCTCCGCTGGGAGCGGTGGCGGGAATAACACCCTGCCGGCCAGGCCGGGATTGGTCGAAAATCAGCATAGGGAGGCGTCCATTCAGGTTAGGAGAACATTTAATTCATTTGGCAAAGCCAGTAAAAAGTAATCGCTGTTCTCAATAGATGGCAATCCATGATACCAAATCCCGATACGTAAAAACCCGCTTGCGGGCGATGATCAAGTAAAACTGCGGACAAGCGAGTTTTATTGTCAATAAATTGATTTTACTGGCTTATTTTCAAGATTTCTCATTCTAAGCCAGATCGGCCCGCAGCGACAGCCGTAGAGGTTCGGGTATTGCTGAAACCTCGGCGGCGTATTCCGGGTGACTGGCGCCGATGCCCAATGGCGCTCCCTCTTTCAACCGGCGCTGCATTTCGGGCGTGAGTTCGAAGCGCAGAAAATGCACAGCACTGGTTTTTTCGTCATTTTCCCGCTCCAAATCCTCATCAGCGATTGCAAATATGCGCTCGCACCCTTCCACTTGGACCCAGATCGCATCCTCGATTCCTTTTAGGCGGGTGAGCATGTATCTCCGTTCTTCAAAGTCTGGGTATTCGATGAGTAGCGTAGCCTTGAAATTACTGCCATTCGGCACCAGAGGGTTATACGCTTCCAGCTCACCTTCGATGCCGTCTTCTTCGAAAATTTTTTCGATCCGCAGCATTTCCTGAATCTGATAGCGAATGGTCAGTTCATCTTCGAAAAGCAGGGTCAGGTGCTTGCCGAGCGCCAGACTGCGATTCTGTTTGTGAGCGAGCACCCGCTTCCGGAACGTGGGGCGTTCCCGAGCGTACTGTTCCAATGACATCAGGCTGTCACGAGTGATGGCTGGCATGGCGGGTCCTCCGCAGTCAAAGCCCGTAGGCGATCCGGATCAGGGAGATGGGATGTTGCTTCTGTGCCGGGGTTTCGCCCATGCCCTGACAGATATGGCGACCGGCGATCGCGCAGTCCGAACTGACGTAATCTGGATTCGCTTCGGCCATTTGCTTGAAGACGGGCCGGCCAATTTTCATCGAGGTGTCAAAGTATTCACTCTTTACACCCCAGGTACCGTCGTGGCCGGCACAGCGCTCCACGGTATGGACGGTCGTGTCCGGAATCAATTGCAGCAACTCGCGCGTTTTCTGCCCCAGGTTCTGAACCCGGAGATGGCAGGGGATGTGGTAAGAAACCGTGCCAAGCGGTTGCTTGAAGTCGGTCTTGAGTAGCCCATCCTTATTACGCAGCGCGAGGTATTCGAATGGATCGAACATAGCCCCGGCCACCGCCTGAACGTCAGCATCCTCCGGGTAGAGCAGCGGCAATTCTTGCTTGAACATCAGGGTGCAAGAGGGAATGGCGGTCAAAATCGCGTAGCCTTCACGCGCCCGCTTTGCCAGCACTGGAATGTTGGCTTCTTTCAGCCGATTGACTGATTCCAGGTCGCCAAGTTCAAGCTTCGGCATTCCGCAGCAGGCTTCTTTTTCGACGAGGATGGCAGGAATCTCATTGTGGGCCAGAATCTTTAGCAGGTCATGGCCAATGCCCGGTTCGTTGTAATTGATGTAGCAGGTGGAAAAAATCGCTGCCTTGCCGGGGGTGCGCTGGCCGTCGCGTACTGGAAAATGAGCTTCGGCTTGAGCATTGGCACGGAAAGGCTTCGGGGCGTAGCCGGGAAGCTGGCGGTCACGGTGGACTTTCAGCAGTTTGTCCATCATGCCGCGCATGGCTTTGTTTTTGTTAGTAGCGTTGACCGTTTGCGCCACCACGGGAATCGCCAGCAACTTGCCCAAGGCGTCGGTGCTGGTCAGCAGCTTGTCCCTGAAGGTGACTTCGCCTTTCTTGAACTTGACCGCCTTGGCCCGCAGCATCAGGTGCGGAAAATCCAGGTTCCAGGGGTGAGGGGGTACATAGGGGCACTTGGTCATGAAGCACACGTCGCAGAGGTAGCATTGATCCACTACCTCCCCGTATCTGGCTTTCGGAATGCCGTCTACCTCGCCGGTCTCACCCTCGTCGATGAGATCGAAAAGCTTAGGGAACGCATTACACAGGCTGACACAACGCCGGCAGCCGTGGCAGATATCGAAGACCCGCTCCAATTCGGTGAACAGCGAGCCTTCGTGGTAGTAGTCGGGATTTTTCCAGTCAATGGGATGCCGTCTTGGCGGCTCCAAATTACCTTCGCGGGCGCTCATGTTAGCCTCTCCTCGGGGTGGCGCTGCGGGGTCAGGACGGGCGTTCGGCCCGTCCCTTTACCTTCAGTCGACCAGCGCGTCCAGGGCTTTCTGGAAGCGGTTGGCGTGTGAGCGCTCAGCTTTGGCCAGCGTCTCGAACCAGTCAGCAATCTCATCGAAGCCTTCATCCCGGGCGCTCTTCGCCATGCCCGGATACATGTCAGTGTATTCGTGGGTCTCACCCGCGACCGCTGATTTCAGGTTGTCGCGTGAATTGCCAATTGGCAAGCCCGTGGCCGGATCGCCGACCTGAGCCAGGTAGTCCAGATGACCATGGGCATGACCGGTTTCGCCTTCCGCCGTCGAGCGGAACAGGGCCGAGACATCATTCTGACCCTCGACATCGGCCTTATTGGCGAAATACAGGTAGCGGCGATTAGCCTGTGATTCGCCAGCGAAAGCCGCTTTTAGGTTTTCTTCAGTCTTGGAGCCTTTGAGTTGCATCGGTAAAGTCCTCTCATTAATAGTGGAAACTAAGGAAGACCTTGATCATCTCAAGGTTAAATAAAGCGTAGTTCGCATAGGGCCATCTGGCTAATTGACTTATGCAATGATGCCGATAGCCATTGCTTATCCTGCTGCTTGGTATCGATGGCGCAAGCCATCGTATTGCCCGGCGGCGCTGCCGCAGACGGCGCTATGTATCGCGCCGCCGCTTAATTAGGCCGGTTAGCTGTGATTTCGCTTAAATGGGAACATCGCTTAACGCAATACCCAAAGCATCGGCGATGCCTTTGCCATAAGCAGGATCGGCCTTGAGGCAGTGACTGGTATGGCGAATCTGAATCTCGCGCGGTACACCCTCCATGGAACGTGCCGTGTTCTCGAATAGCACCTGTTGTTGCGCTGGCGTCATCAGGCGGAATAAGGTGCCCGGCTGAGAGTAATAATCGGTGTCTTCGCGGTGGTTCCAATGGTCAGCCGCGCCCTCCAGTTGCAGCGGTGGCCCGGTAAAATCCGGTTGCTCCTGCCATTCACCGTAACTGTTTGGTTCATAGCCCAGCGTGCTGCCGTGGTTGCCATCGACACGCATGGCGCCGTCACGGTGATAGCTGTGTACCGGGCAGCGTGGGGCATTGACCGGAATGAGATGGTGATTCACCCCCAAACGGTAGCGCTGGGCATCGCCGTAGGAGAACAGACGCCCCTGCAACATCTTGTCGGGAGAGAAGCCGATACCGGGGACAATATTGGCAGGGTTAAAAGCGGATTGCTCCACTTCTGCGAAAAAGTTTTCTGGATTACGGTTCAGTTCCATCACACCCACTTCGATCAGCGGGTACTCTTTGTGTGGCCACACCTTCGTGAGGTCGAAGGGATGATAGGATACCTTCGCAGCGTCGGCTTCCGGCATGATCTGCACTTTAAGCGTCCATTTTGGGAAGTCGCCCTTTTCGATGCTCTCATAGAGATCACGCTGATGGCTTTCGCGATCTTTGCCGATTATTGCTTCGGCTTCTCTATCCGTCAGATTCCGGATGCCTTGCTGCGACTTGAAGTGAAACTTGACCCAGTAGCGCTCCTTCTTCGCATTGATAAAGCTAAAGGTATGGCTGCCAAAGCCGTGCATGTGACGGTAAGTTGCCGGGATACCGCGGTCGCTCATGACGATGGTGATCTGGTGCAGTGCTTCCGGTAGTGAGGTCCAGAAATCCCAATTGTTCTTTGCACTGCGCATATTGGTGCGCGGGTCGCGTTTCACGGCATGGTTCAGATCGGGGAATTTCAGCGGATCGCGCAGGAAGAAGACGGGCGTGTTATTACCGACCAGATCCCAATTGCCTTCCTCAGTATAAAATTTCACTGCAAAACCGCGAATATCGCGTTCCGCATCGGCGGCTCCGCGTTCTCCAGCAACGGTGGTGAAGCGCGCAAATAACCCGGTTTGCTTGCCAACCTGGGAAAAAATCTTCGCCCGCGTGAACTGTGTAATGTCATTGGTGACGGTGAACGTACCATACGCACCGGAACCTTTCGCATGCATGCGCCGTTCGGGGATTACTTCACGGTCAAAATGGGCGAGTTTTTCCAGGAACCAGACATCCTGCAGCAATTGCGGACCACGCGGCCCTGCGGTCATCACATTTTGGTTATGGACGACAGGACATCCGGCATTGGTGGTCAGTTTCTTTTGATCGCTCATGAATATTCTCCTTAATTATTTTTTATCAAAAAGTTATAGTCAAAAATAGCATCGGTGGCAGACACAGCACCGGCAACAGCAGTAATAAAAATCTTTGTTTCAGACATGCGTTAGACTCCTTAAGATGAGGCAAGTGATCTTGCCTGTGAGACTTACTATTGCAGAAAATGTGGTTTAGTAAAAATTGAATACAACAAATAAATGAATAGCTTTTATCTATTAATAAACCGGTAAATGCCATGTTGTTGCAGTTGACAGCACGCGCCTTTCGACGGCGCGTACTCCGGCCAGCGGAAGGCGTGTTTCTCTTTCATCCCCGCATGTTGCAACGCCTAGTCCGCCGTCACTTGGGCAATGCGCTGAATGTGGCCATCCCGCCGCTGAACTACTATCTGATGCCGCGCAAGGTTTTGCTCATCGGTCTGGAGGATGAGAACCCCGATGTGTTATTGATCATTGAGGGGCTCAATCTGCCTGCTTGGGTGATTCTTTTGCCTATGCCGTCAACCCAGGAGCTGGCTACGGGTAATCCTGAGCGCTGGCTGCGCGATTACTGGGGCCGCCGGTTCGAAGCGGAGGTGGCACGTGCCTGGAAAACCGCGCGCCACGATAACCAGGACCCTCACTTGTTTGGCGCCCAAGGATTGATTCAGCGAATAAGCGAACCGGCATTTCGCGAAGCGCGAACCTTGCTCGAACAGGACCGGCGGGTGGTGTTGGGTTTGAATGACGAAACACTCTGCCAGCAATTTGTTGGTTTCGTCACATATCTCCGCTATTTCGTCCCCGGTGCGCGGGGATATTTCTTTCCAGCTATTCAGGATTGGGACGGGCTAGATCGTTGGTTAAAAGACGGTGGTCTGGATCTGCCGCCGCCCCGGCACGGCAGCCGCTGGCCGCATCTTCTGATCCGGAGCCGGCCTTCCGGTTTTAACAGCACTCCCGATTACGAGCCGGAACTACCACTCCATCTGCCATTTGGCCGGAACGATCCCGATTTGGCCGGTGGCGCTAATACCGTTCTGCCCCTGCTGGCAAAAGCGCCTTCTGCTTTCAGCAGGCAAACGTTTGCCGGAATAAGGCGAAATCGGGTAGTGGCAGAGAACGAGCGGATTGTCTTGCATTTTGAAACATGTTGTCAGGAAGCTTTGCAGCAAGCCTCTAGCTTGACCCGGAAATCCAGTGGACTTGTGCCGTTCTGGCACAATCTGATTGGGTATCTGACGCTGGTTATCGTGCCACTGATCCCTCTGTTCGACCGGTGGCCAGTTGCGTTTAGTCCCAAGGTAATGGCAGAGGGAGTGTCTGCTATCCGCCTCCAGGGGTTTCGTCATCGCGTCCAAGCTGCTTTCAAGGCGGAGATGGCAGGTCGCTATGGCGCAGCACTCCAGCATTTATGCATGGCTGCCCATCTGTACCGGCAAATTATCAGCCGTGTGCTTCCTTCCAGCAATCCCCGGCCGGAAGGAGAAGAAGGCGATACCGTTACATGGATTTTGTGGGAGCGTCAGGAAGAAATCATTGAAGCGCTGGCTCACAATCTTGCCGCAACGTGGAGGCTGGATTCCCAGTCTACCCGTGTGCTGGAGCACTTGATCCAGCGTTTGCTGGATGAGCCTGCTACGGCGGATGCATCCAGCCCATATTCCCGCTTATTGCATGACTTGGAGAAAATTTTCCTGGAAGGACGGATGGATTGCTACCGGTTGCAACCGCTTGCCTGGTTATGGAGCAGAGGTCGGCAACCACTGCGGCTGGGGTTGCCGTTTCAAGGTCCGCTCAAGGCATTGCGCACACTGAATGCTGCGAAAATCCGTCTTGATCAGTTGCCGTGGTCCGGGGCTGAGGTGGCTTACTTTAGTGCCCCCTTGCGAACCTTGGGCGATCACATCAGCCAACGGCTACGCCAGCAGCTACAGCCGCGCTTGCATCATTTACTCGACGCCGCTGGTTTTATTCCTCATGATCTTCATCAGCAAGTTGCGCGGAATGTTCTCCAGGAAGAATTGTTCGAGATGATCCCGCGGCGCTGGCATTTACGCTTTACTGATCTGCGCGATGCCGTGGCCCGGAATGAATTACGCTTACCGGACGCAAAGGGGCGCGAGTTACTGCTGAGGGACCGGCTGGCGCATTTTGATCGTCAGGCCAGCGCCGCGCTGCCGGGGGTTTATCAACCTGGCGAGTTTTACCTGAAAGGTTTGCAGCAGTTGAGTGCTCCTTTGTTTGGCACAGCGGCCGGCCGGTGGATCACCCGTTTCCTGCTATTGCCGTTCGGCATCGCCTTTATTGGTCTGGAAGCGCTGAGTTATCTGCTAAGTGTGATGCCAGCAGTGGCGGGTCCAGTACGGCTGGTCAATCCAGGATCGGTGCTGGGAGCCGGCATGGGGTTGATTGTTGTGCGCTACACTGACCGGGGACGGAAGGCGATGGCCGCTGTTGGCAGTGGTTGCCGGTGGTTGTTCACCGGATTCTTGCCCCAGCATTTGGCACGGTGGCTGCCTTGGAGCCGGGCAGCCCGCTGGTTTCGCTATCCTCTGGTTCGGAAAGGTTCCCGTTATCTGCTGGAACCGCTATTGATCGGCTTGATTATCGCACTGCCGTTGATTGGTATCTGTGGTATTTTAAATTTACATATCAATTACTTGCCTGCTTTCTTGCTCGCGATTGGCTTTATTCTGGGCAACATTCTCCGCAACAGCCCCTCCGGGCGCCAGATACTGGATGGCGTTATTACCCGATTCGTTACCTTCTGGCGGCAGGTTCATCACACGCTGCTCACCGGTTTAATTCATTGGGTGATCGACCTATTCAGCGGGTGGATGCATCGCATCGAACAGAGCCTGCACCGGGTTGATGAAGTGGTGAGCCATCATCGCGATGAAAAGCGGAGCGTCACTATGATCAAAGCTATTATCGGACCGATATGGCAGGCGCTTAGCTATCTGATCCATTTCTATACAGCTGTGCTGGTCGAGCCACAGGTCAATCCGATCAAACATTTCCCGGTTGTGATGGTGGCCGATAAGTTGATGATGCCGTTTTTTCCTGCGATGACGGTCGCATTGCTGGCGTTGTTAGACCCGGTACTGCCAGGGGTCATCAGTTTACCGCTGGCGACTGTGACCGTGTTGTTGTCACCGGGTTTGTTTGGATTTCTGGGCTGGGAATTGAAGGAAAATTGGAAGCTGTATGATGCTAATCATCCTGATGGCGTACAACCGGCGCATTTCGGGCCGCATGGAGAGACGTTGTACACTTTGTTGCAACCCGGGTTTCATTCAGGGGCACTACCGCAGGCGTTCGCCGGACTCAGACAAGTGATCAGGCTAGAAAGCGAATATCAACGTCCTTATCCTCAACGCTTACGCCAAGCCGAAGCGCGCCTGAGCGAGATTCTGGAATCTTTCTATGTATTCGTAACCCGTGAATTAGAGTTTTTGCTCCTGGAGCGATGCCGGAGAGCAGGTTATGAGCAAGCCGAGGTGGCAGTGGTCAAATGGGCGGTAGCCACTGCTGCGTTCAATCTCCAGGTGGCGCTGTATCTCTTTGGCCAGGAACAGGCAGCGGGTGAACCTATTATGCTCAGTCTCGATGGTGCTCTTCAGAGCGATGGTCTTGAGGGTGCGGTGACTTTGGCGGGACCCGTCGAGTTACTGGGTGATGAGGGGGAAATCTGGCTGAAAGCGGAAGCTGCCCGCTTTCTGGAGCGGGCAGCCTGCAAGAATTGAAGCATCGATGGGGTATTATTTGATAACATATTAATTTATATATTAATAGTTTGTCGTAGTTTGTTGGTGGTGATGCAGCAATGCCGTAATTTGGTCAACGGGCAAGGGCCGGCTCAAATAGTACCCTTGGATTTCATCACAATGTTTAGCCTTCAGAAAGCGCAATTGCGCCTCATTTTCCACGCCTTCCGCGATAACGCGCAGTCCCATGCTGCTGGCCATGGCGATCACCGCCGTGGTGATCGCGGCGTCATCGGGGCGGGTATTGACCTCTTGCACAAAGGCCTTGTCGATTTTAAGGCGATCCAGAGGTAATTGTTTGAGCCGGTTTAGGCTGGAATAGCCGGTACCGAAATCATCAATGGCCAGTTGGACGCCCAGCGTCTTGAGACTCTGCAGAGTACGGGTGGCGCCATCAGGGTCTTTCATTAGCAAACTTTCAGTGATCTCAAGCTCCAGAGCATCCGCATCGAGACCGGTTTCTTCCAGGATCTGCGCGACCAGTTCTGGAAAACCTGGCTGCATGAATTGCAGGACGGAGATATTGACCCCCATGCGTGACAAGCCACAGCCGGTATCCTGCCAGATACGGGCCTGCTGGCAGGCAGTGCGCAACACCCATTCACCGATCGGGATAATAAGCCCGGTTTCTTCAGCTAACGGAATGAAATCGGCAGGTGATATGGAACCCAGTAAGTGGTTTTGCCAGCGCACCAGTGCTTCGACGCCGCAAATCCGGCCGCTGAGCAAATCGAGTTGCGGCTGGTAGTGCAGGGACAGTTCGTGCCGCTCGATGGCCTTACGTAACTGGTTTTCCATCGCCAGGCGCTGGAGGGCGGTTTCGTTCAAAGAGATGTCGAAAAAATGATAGAGATTTCGTCCCTGTTGCTTGGCTGCATACATGGCCATGTCGGCGTTTTTGAGCAGTGTTTCCGGATCGTTGCCATCATGGGGGAACACGGCAATGCCGATGCTGGGTGTAATGAAAACTTCGTGAGTTTCGAGCACCACGGGCTGTGAAAGATCCATTTGGATGCGCTCGGCAACGATAGCGGCATCCTCGCAACGGCGAATTTCGGGGAGAAGTACCGTAAATTCGTCGCCCCCGAGCCGGGCGATGTCGTACTCCATCTGCACCGTGTCATGTTCCAAGCGAGCGATGCTTTCGCGACCTACCGAATCGCTGGCGCGCAGGCTCTCTCTCAGGCGTTCTGCCGTTGCCTGAAGCAGGAGATCGCCAATGCGATGGCTGAGGGTGTCATTGATGCGCTTAAAGTGATCCAAATCAATAAAGAGCAGGGCGAGTAAACGCTCATGCCGTTTCGCTAGCTTGATGGCTTCACCGAGGCGGTCCTTGAACAGCACACGATTGGGTAATTGGGTGAGACTGTCCGTGAAGGCCAGTTCACGGATGCGTGCCTCTGCCTGGCAAAGCTTAGTGATGTCCTGCAACGTGCCATATAAGTGGAGAGGGCAATGATCGTTGCCAAACAGCGTTTCAACCTGCTGGCGAACATGGCGCAAGACACCCCGGACGTCCAGAATCCGATAGTTGATTGCTTGAGAACTCCCGTGTTCACAAACGCGGGTAAACCATTGCCAGGCGTGAGATCGATCTTCCTCGTGAACGAAGTTGAGAAGCACGGGCAAGGGGATATCAGGCGTTGCAGCGTCAAAACCCAGGACGGCGCACACTTCTGCCGAGAGATGGAGATGTTCCTGTCCCCGGCTCCACCGCCAGTATCCCAGTCGCGCGATGCGTTGGGCATTGGCCAATTGGCGCTCGCTCTCGTGCAGGCGGGACATCGCAGCACTGGCCCGCAGCAAGTAACGCACCCGGTGTTTGAGCAAAGGGTAGCTGATCGGCTTCGTGATGAAGTCGGTGGCGCCGGCATTGAATGCCTGATCGATCGATTCATGGTCATTTAGACCTGTCATCATCAGGATTGGCAGCAATGCACTATTTGGCCGCTGGCGTAGTTCAGCGCATGTGGCAAAGCCGTCCAGTCCGGGCATCATCACATCCATGATGATCAGATCGGGAGCGGTGGCCTCGAAGACGGCTAGCGCCTGCCGGCCACTCTGTGCCTGTTCGACATGAAATCCAGTTTTTTCAAGTGCCATACTTACCAGAGAACGAACCAAATCATCGTCGTCGACTACCAGGATCTTGGTGAGCAAGGAAGGGGAAGCAGCATTCATGTGGGAGAGAGTACCTTGGCTACCTAGAGGCGTAATAGGATGTCATATTTGTTCAAAAGAAAGCTTGGGGGCTTCGGGCAAAGTATCTAATCGTGCGCGGAGCCGGGCAAAAGCCAGTTCTAGATCGGCAAAGGCGGTTATTGCATCTTCCAGGCGATTTTCCCGGCCCATAGTCTCCAGCTTATGGCATTTTGATGAAAAAATGGCCGCGCCCAAAGTGGTGCTTGCTGATTTTAGGGCGTGTGCTTTTGCCCGGATTTCTGGAGCATCCGCCGCTGCTATCGCTGTTCGCAGTGCCTCGATTTGATGGGGTGCGTTTTCCAGGTAAAGCTGGATCATCCGGGTGAGTGGATTGGGCAATCCTTCCCGGCCCAATGCGCGAATTTGCGCCAGTTGGGATTCGTCCAGAATTACAGCTGCTTGGTCATGGTTAATCGATGATGCTGATGGGGAATCTAGCAGCGGCGGGAGATGCTCCACTGAAGTATGCTGTGGTAGCCAGCGCGCTAACACAGTATCTAGTTGCGCCATAGTGAGCGGCTTTCTAAGATAATCATCCATCCCGGCGGCTAAACACAGTTCACGGTCGCCGGCCAGCGCATTAGCGGTCAGGGCAATGACCGGGAGCCGAGGGCCGCCGGATGCCTGCTCCAGTGCCCGGAGTTGCCGGGTCGCTTCAAAGCCGTCGAGCACCGGCATTTGGCAATCCATCAGTGCTAGAGCGTAGCGCCGCTGGGCGATCATCGCGAGCGCCTGCGCGCCATCCTCTGCTAATTCAACGTGCAAACCCAGCTCTTGGAGCATCTCGCAACCTAACTCCTGGTTTACCGGGTGATCTTCGACGAGCAGTACCCGTTGATCATGCCGCGCGGCGTGAGCGGCAGCGGACCGGCCTTTTTGATGGTGCTTGGGCGAGATAACGCCTGCAGCGTCACCTTGCACGATCGCTAGCAAGCAGTTATACAACTGGGATTTCTGGATGGGCTTGGTCAGATAGGCATGAATTCCCAGCGCCTGCATCCCGGTTTCTTCCGCCTCGTTCCAGATTGAATGAAGCAAAATGACAGGCAGCGGCGCTATCACTGGATCGGCCCGTACCGCCCGGATCAAATCGATACCATCCATGCCAGGCATTCCCCGGTCGAACAGGCCCAAGGTGAAAGGGCTGCTTGCCGCGTTCTCGCGGAGTTGCAACAAGGCCGTGCTGGCGCTATCGGCACTCGCGTGTGGAATGCCCCAAGCAGTCAATTGTTCTTCAAGGATAGCCCGGCTTGTCGCATTATCATCCACGACCAAGACTCGCAAGGTGCTTAATAGGGTGCTTAATAATGCATCAGGAAACCGCAGAGAGCGATCGGAATGCACCGGTGCTTTAATCAGCCGTGCAGTGAACCAGAACTGGGAGCCATGTCCAGGTTTACTCTCCACGCCGGCTTCACCGCCCATGAGCCCCGCGAGGTGCTTGCAGATCGCCAAACCCAGTCCGGTGCCTCCATATTTGCGGGTGATTGAGCTGTCACCCTGTGAAAAGGGCTCGAACATCCGGGTTTGCACTTCGAGGGGAATGCCGATACCGGTATCGCGCACTCTGAATTGCAACAGGATTTCCGTATCCCTCTCTTCAAGTTCGTCCACCTGCAGCGCAACTTCGCCCGCTTGGGTAAACTTACAGGCGTTGCTTAGCAGATTGGTTAATATCTGCCGCAAGCGTCCGGCATCGCCCCGCAGCTTTGGGTATACGCCAGGTGTGATTCCACAAGTCAGTTCCAGACCTTTACGCTGGGCACGCTCAGCAAATAACTCAGCCACCTCATCGATCAGTTCATGAAGATCAAAAGGCGAATTGTCGAGCTCCAGTTTGCCGGCCTCAATTTTTGAAAAATCTAGAATGTCATTAATGATGGCTAGCAGCGACTCTGCAGAGCGGCGGATATTGCCGGTAAACCGGTGCTGACGCGCCGACAGTTCGGTATTGGCCAGCAATTCGGCCATACCTATCACCCCGTTCATCGGCGTACGGATTTCATGGCTCATCACAGCCAGAAATTGTGACTTGGCCTGGTTGGCTTCTTCTGCTGCTTCTTTGGCGGCTTGCATCTGGTGTTGTAATTCGACGCGTTCACTGATGTCTTGGGCCACACAGACGATACTGTTTTTCATGACGCCATCGTCAATCAATGAGGCAGATAGCGACACTAAAATGTGACGGTTATCCTTGCGCCGGTAAGCGCAATCGATGCCAGCAACCCGGCCAAAGCGGCGAACCTGGTCGAGCCAGCTGGCATACGATGAGCGAGGCTCCAGCGTAACCAGATGTGAAAACGCGATCCCTAACAGCTCACCCTCATTATAACCAAGCCACCGTGCCATAGCCGGATTGACATCAGTGATGCATCCGGCCGGATCGAGTACGGCAAGTGCGTCATTCATACTGCCAAGGATATTTTCGACGGCATTCTTTGAGATAGTCGTCCTGCGCAGTTCTGCTGCCATCCGGTTGAATGCGTTGACTAGTAAGCCAATTTCATCGCGTGAATCGAAAAGTAATGTAATGGGTTCGCTAAGATCGCCCGTCTGCTGGATCCGATCCATCGTTTGGCGGATTTGCGTTAAGGGATTAACCACACTGAGGACTACTTGATGACCAAAGCCGATGGCCAAGCAGAAGGCAATGCTTATTAGCAGACAGGCCGTCCAGGTGAGTTCACGGCTATTGTTCTGGATAGCAGCGATGGTGCTATGGAGAAAATCGGTTTGTTGCTTCACTAAACCGTGGAGGAGAGGGGTGAGCTGGGCAATCACCGGCGCAGCGCGGGTTGCCATCCAGTGGTTAGCAACGTTCCAGTCAGGGCGGCCTCGCAGCTCCAGCAGTTTGCCAGCAAGTAAAGAGAATTGTTGACGGGCGTTAAGGTACGTTTCAAAAATTTGCTGCTGTTCTTCGCTCATCAGAAAATCCAGTAGCAAGAGTTCTTGAGACCGGGTCTGATTACGCATCCACTCCTCACTCCAAGCTTGATGATAGCGGCTCTCGCCAGTTAGCAGGTAGTCGCGCAGATTGGCCGCAGCGTTGTTGGCGCTGCCTTGCGCGTGAGCGAGGATAAATGGGAGTTCTCTATGTGATGCATTGGATTCCCGATGCCGCTCCAGATCGATCAGATGAGTCAAACTGTTCGAGAGGATTGAGGAGAGTGGCGCCGCTTGCTCGATTAGCAACTGCACAGCGGGAATGTTGTCTGGCGTCCAGGCAATGTCTTCGATAGCCTGCTGATGGGCCAAGGCATCGGTCAGAAGCTGTTCGATGCGGGCTAAATCTGCCGCTGGCGGATGCAGTGGATTTGACGGGGTTTCTGTCTGGGTCTTGAGTTGAGCGAGGGCTGGCAAGATCTCTTGCTCAATGGCCGTGCGCCGTTCTTTGCGGAATTGAGGATCGCCGAGCAGCATCCAACCGCGCAGCGCGGCTTGGGAATGTTCGAGTCCGCCCAATATACGCAGACTCGCCAAGGCCATCGGTGTGACGTGGCGAGTGACCTCTTCCGTCGCCCCAAGATTCTGCTTGACCATGATCAGGGTAAAGGCACCGGTCACGGTGATGGTGAGAAACATCAAAGCCAAGCCGATATTGAGCTTTGCTCGTAGAGACCAGCTTTTAAGAGGACGCATTTACAGACTCCAAGATATTCAATCTATTGTTTTATATATTATTGTTTGGTATATCTCGTCAGCATCGCTGAGTAAGCATCAAGAACAATGCGCTACTTATATTAAATTTAAATAAATGATACTGCGGGTCGATACGATCGATTGTGTACCCGGAGCAAATTCAGCGCCACATCAATAGGTTTGATCGCATCCAAGATGGATTGCCGGCGCGATCTGAATCACGTTGCGCAGCACTGGGTCCTGTAAGAGTTACCGGGTCCTGTAAGAACTAATGAATCTCGATGCCCTGACCAATTTTGTTGAGCATTATCCACGTTTATTTGTGTTGACAGGCGCAGGGTGCAGTACGGGCTCGGGTATTCCTGATTACCGGGATCGTAACGGTAATTGGAAGCGTCAGCAGCCAGTGTGTTATCAGGAATTCATTAGCAGTGAGCGGATCCGGCAACGCTATTGGGCACGCAGCTTGCTGGGCTGGCCGGTGTTTGCTGGCGCCCGGCCAAATGCTACCCATTCGGCGCTGGCACGGCTAGAAATGGCCGGATACATCCACCAGCTGGTCACTCAGAATGTGGATGGTCTGCACCAAAAGGCGGGCAGCCGGCGAGTGATCGACTTGCACGGCCGGCTTGATGCCGTCACTTGTCTGGAGTGCCGTTATCGAGAACCACGCGAAACATTTCAACGGGCACTGGCACACGGTAATCCTAAATTTGCTGCATTAGTGACAGCGATTGGACCGGACGGCGATGCTGATTTGGAGGAGGCAGACTTCAGCCAATTTCATACGCCAAGCTGTCCGCGATGTGGAGGAATGCTCAAACCGGCGGTGGTATTTTTCGGTGAAACCGTGCCGGTACCTCGTGTTGAACGGGCCTGCCAGCGGCTGGCCGAAGCTGATGCCCTGTTGATCATTGGGTCCTCATTGATGGTGTTTTCCGGCTATCGCTTTTGCAAACTGGCGGCGGCTCGTGGTCAGCCGATGGCTGCCATTAATCTTGGCCGCACTCGTGCGGATGGCGAATTGACTCTCAAGGTCGAACAGGCATGCGATGCTGTCTTGCTGGAATTGCTGAGACGGTTGTACGTTCCGTGATGAACAGCGTAGATCCGCAGCGGAATGAGGGTTAGTCCTGCTTTTGAAGAACCCCGACGGTAATGATTGCGTTGAGGGCTGGCTGATTTCCGTTCGATTGTCAGGCACATAACGTCGTTTTTTAGAATATGTCCACGCTAAAAAGCCATTGCTCCTTTTTCTGCGCCGGTTCATATCGATACCGGCGTCCCGGTTGCTGGTTAATCCTGCTGGTGCTATTGAGCGGTCTCTTGTGGGTATTGGACCGCTGGTTTCCGCCACCTGTTGAGCGTGCCCGGCAAATCTCCGTGCAGGTGCTGGATGCGCAAGATCGCATCTTGCGGATCTTCACGGCTCCTCCAGGGGTTTGGCGGTTACCCGTGCAGCCAACAGACGTGGATCCGCTGTTCCTGACTATGCTCATGGCTTACGAAGACCAGCGTTTCCCTGAGCATCTAGGCATTGATCCCTTAGCGGTCATCCGGGCATTGGGGCAATGGCTGGGTCATGGCCGGATCGTGTCGGGTGCTTCAACCCTGACCATGCAGACCGCTCGTTTGCTGGAACCGCATCAGCGTGATCTGATCGGCAAGATTGGTGAGATGCTGCGCGCGCTGCAATTGGAGCGGCGTTATACCAAGGATGAGATTCTCAGCTTTTACCTAACACTGGCTCCCTATGGAGGTAACCTGGAAGGCGTGCGCGCTGCGGCACTGGCTTGGTTCGGCAAAGAGCCGGGGCGTTTGACTGCTGCGGAAGCTGCGCTGATGGTGGTATTGCCGCAAGCGCCGTCACGGTTGCGTCCGGATCGCTATCCTGAGCGGGCGAAAGCTGCTCGCGATAAGGTATTGGCGCGCATGGCACAGCTAGCGGTGTTAACTCCGCGTCAAGTAAGTGAAGCCCGGGAGGAACCCGTGCCCGTCCGGCGGCATCCCTTGCCCTTTCTTGCCCCTCATCTCGCCGGCCGGTTGCGCGTAGCCCAGCCGGAGATAACCCAGCACCACACCTTCATCAACCGCGACTGGCAGGGGACTTTGGAAACACTGGCTCGTCAGCAGCACAGCGCCTTGGAGCCACACAGCAGCATTGCTCTGCTGGTCGTGACGCATCGCGACCGGCGAGTATTAGCTTATGTCGGGTCCAGCGATTTTTTCGATACGCGCCGGGCCGGACAAGTGGACATGGTCCGGGCAATCCGCTCGCCAGGTTCCACGCTCAAACCACTGGTCTATGGACTGGGTTTCGATGATCTGCTTATTCATCCTGAAACGCTGATTGAAGACGTGCCAACTCGTTTCGGTGATTACATGCCTGCTAACTTCCGCAACACCTACGCGGGTCAGTTGACGGTGCGCGAGGCGCTGCAACAATCGTTGAACATCCCAGCAGTGGCGGTACTGGAACAGGTCGGACCAGCGCGGGTGGCGGCGCGGCTGCGCGAAGTGGGATTGCCATTGTATTGGAATCAGGCCAATCCACAGCCGGGGTTGCCGCTGGTGCTGGGCGGGGTGGGCACGACTTTAGAAAAGCTGGTTATGCTGTATGCGAGCTTTGCCAGTGGCGGCTCTGTCGCACCCCTGCGCTTTGGACCAACCGGCCCCGAACCGGCCGGTCAGCCGCTACTCTCGAATACCGCCTGCTGGTATCTGGGTGATATTTTGCGCGGTTCACCAGTGCCTCAAGATGCCGCTCCACCCGTCAGCGTAGCGCGGCCTCGCTTCATCGCGCATAAAACGGGCACCTCCTATGGCTTTCGTGATGCTTGGGCGCTGGGTTTTGATGCTGATTATGTGGTTGGGGTCTGGGTTGGGCGGCCGGATGGCTCCCCCAGCCCTGGCCATTATGGCCGTAATACGGCTGCACCACTGCTCTTTCGGGTCTTTGACCTGCTGCCGGAGCCAGTGAACCCATTACCGCCGCCGCCCGATCATGCGTTGCGGGTTGCTAATCGCACGCAACTGCCGGAGCGATTG
The DNA here is from genome assembly GCA_024234995.1 of Gammaproteobacteria bacterium. Lineage (GTDB taxonomy): Bacteria > Pseudomonadota > Gammaproteobacteria > Competibacterales > Competibacteraceae > UBA2383. The sequence continues at coordinate 205,898 of JACKNF010000003.1, read as the reverse complement.
CGCTATTTTCGCACCCGGCCCGTATCTCAGTCTTTCGGTGCTCCCCCGCTGAGTATTACCTTTCCCGTCACCGGAACAACTGTGGAGTTACCCGGTCAGGAGGGCGCCTGGAGCGAACTGCCGTTAACGGCAAAGGGAGGTATCCGGCCGTTGCATTGGCTGGTGAATGGCCAGCCGCTTCCGGTGGACCCGTGGCGCCGGGAGGCTTTTTGGGTCCCTGATGGCGAAGGGCAAGCATGGATTACTGTACTGGATCAATCTGGTCAGGCCGCTAACGCCGAAGTGTGGATCAGCCGCGTGCCTGCCGGGCATTAGTCATTCTGGATTCGTGCTGCTTTCAGTATGGAATTGGCCAGCGTCAATTCATTGACGACCCGGACCCCTATAAGTGGTTTGGAGTTAAAGTCAAAATATTGACGACCATGCTCTATTTTAAGTTATTGTTTAATAATTTATTAATAATTGGCTTTTATTTTGCAATAACCATCATGCAATTTCTAACTGACCAAGAGCTGGTTGGAAGCAATGAGTGGAGCCGGATTGATGGATCATGGGTTACAGCAGCGAATGACCGAAAAGGCTAAGAATGATGGAAACGAAGTGGGCACGTTTTATTAAAGCGTCGGTACAAGTATTCGCATTGATTAGCGTCTGGCACGGTGCGTCGGCAATGGTCGCCAATGGCGCAATGACAGAACCATTATTGCTACGATTTATTGATCCGCTTGCAATTCCTGCTACGTTATTAGCGGTTATCGGTTCTGTCGCTGCGACACAACTGCGGTTACGCGGGCGGCGGAAAGTGCGCAAGGTAGTCCATGAGGAACATATTGAGCCAGTGCAATCTATCGAAAAGTCCTTGTATATCCAACAGAATGAGTTGCTCATTACGGAACTGAAAAAGCAGGTCATCGAATTGAGCAAGGATAAGGAACATCTGATCTATCTGCTTCAAGAGAGGAGCGCCCGCCTTCGCGAAGATCCGCTCACTGGCATTCCCAACCGGCTAGCTTATGAGGAGCAATTTCAGCAAGAATTTCAGCGCTGGAAACGTTTCGGTAATCCTTTGACGTTTTTGATTTGGGATATCGATCACTTCAAAAAAATCAATGATTATCATGGCCATGCCATTGGCGATGAGATTTTGCGGATGGTCGCGCAACAAATAAGCAGCCGTCTGCGCAGCACCGATTTTCTGGCACGCTACGGCGGCGAGGAATTTATCATGCTATTACCGGGGGCTGATGTTAACGCAGCTCATCTGTTGGCTGACCAAATCCGGCTGCATATTGCTGAATGCGAATTCAGACAAGGCAACACCCGTGTGTCCGTTACCATCTCTTGCGGTTTGTCAAGTTTCGAACCAGGGGATGGTTTACAGAGTGTGTTCAAGCGTGCTGACCAAGCGCTGTATCAGGCAAAGAGCGCAGGGAGGAATTGCTGCTGGATTTCCTAAGATCTGCTATTTCTATGGCAGCACAGCCTGCTCAGTAAAGTATCCAGAGTGGTCCGATAGCCGTTGGATCGCCACCCCTTGGCAACTCAACGGCTTATCATCGATATATTTTCCCTGTTTCCCGGTCTCTCTTTAAAAGCGGATTTTGTACCCTTGCTGACGGTCTACAATGAAAAGTGATCGTTCATGATCACGATGAGAACCGGCATGCGGGTATTCAAGATTCTGATTATAGTGCTGATGTGGACGGCGCTTGGCTGGGCCGCTTCAGCGCCGGTGGTATCTCCAAACGTGGCGTTGCTGCTGGAAGTGCGGGGCGTCATCGGTCCGGCCAGCCGGAGTTTCATTCTGCGTGGCTTGGAACAGGCGCAGGAACGCAATGCGGCGGTTGTGATCTTGCAGATCGACACCCCTGGCGGGCTGGACAGTTCAATGCGCGATATTATTCAGGCCATCCTGGCTTCACCGGTGCCAGTCATTGGCTATGTCGCCCCGGAAGGCGCCCGCGCTGCCAGCGCAGGTACTTATATTCTTTACGCCTGCCATGTTGCTGCCATGTCGCCTGCTACGAACCTTGGCGCCGCTACGCCAGTGCAAATCGGCGGTCTACCGATGCCAGTGCAGCCCTCTGACCCAGATCAGCCTGGAGAGACCTCTAAAGAACCGTTAAAGGATCAATCCGGCGTTTCTCAACCTGGGAAGCCTGCTGAAAAGACTGCAGCACCGGCTGGTTCTGACATGGAGCGCAAATTGATCAATGACGCGCATGCCTACCTGCGCTCGTTGGCTCAATTGCGCGGGCGCAATGTTGAGTGGGCCGGACAGGCTGTCACCGAAGCGGCTAGTCTCAGCGCCCAGGAAGCTTTGCAGAAAAATGTGATTGACTTGGTAGCCACTGGTATTTCCCAGTTATTGGTGCAAATCGATGGCCGGCCGGTAATGATCGCTGGCGAATTACGTCCACTGGCGACTCGGGGATTGCAGGTTGAAATCGTCACGCCCAATTGGCGTAACCGCTTACTGGCGTTGATTGCCCATCCGGTGGTTGCCTATGTGCTGATGCTGATTGGGATTTATGGATTGTTCTTCGAGTTTTCCAATCCAGGCGCAATGTTGCCAGGCGTCATTGGGGGAATTTGTCTGCTGCTGGCGCTGTTCGCGTTTCAGGTGCTCTCAGTCAATTATGCCGGTCTGGCGTTGTTGCTATTGGGGTTGGCATTTATGGCCGCTGAAGCGTTTGTGCCTAGTTTCGGTGTGCTGGGTTTGGGTGGAATCGCCGCGTTTGTCACCGGCTCGCTATTACTATGGGATGAAACCGGTCCCGGTTATGAGGTTCCGTTGGGCCTGATTGCCGGTTTCGCCCTAGCCAGTGCCCTGTTATTGACAGGGCTGGCGATGCTGATGCTCCGCCAGCGCCACCGTCCCGTCGTCAGTGGCCGGGAGGAATTACTCGGCGCGATCGGTGTGGTTACTGATGAGCAGGCCGGTTGGGCCAGGATTCACAGTGAATCCTGGCGCATTCGCACCGGGCAGCCTTTGCGCCGCGGTGAGCGGGTGCAAGTGGTCGGTCGCAATGGGCTGACGCTGATCGTGCAGTCACTGGATTCTGCATCCGCAAAAAAGGAGTCATTCTCATGATTTTTTTTAATCCCTTCGTCATTGCGTTTCTGGTAGTGCTGTCGCTGGCCGTTGCTTCGATCAAGATGCTTTATGAATATGAGCGCGCCGTAGTGTTTTTTTTAGGCCGCTTTCAGGCGGTCAAGGGGCCTGGGCTCGTTATTGTCATTCCAGTTATCCAGCAAATGAGGCGAGTTGATTTACGGACCGTGGTCATGGACGTGCCCAGCCAGGATGTCATCTCCCGTGATAACGTGTCGGTTAAGGTCAATGCCGTTATTTATTTTCGAGTCATTGAACCTGAACGGGCGGTTATTCAAGTTGAAGACTACTTCGCTGCCACGAGTCAGCTGGCACAAACGACGCTGCGTTCAGTGCTTGGTCAGCATGAATTAGATGAGATGCTGGCCGGACGGGAAAAGCTTAATCAGGATATTCAGACGATTCTCGATTCCGAAACCGATGCTTGGGGTATCAAGGTGGCTAATGTGGAACTAAAGCATGTGGACATCGATGAAAGCATGATTCGTGCGATCGCCCGCCAGGCGGAGGCCGAACGCGAGCGGCGGGCCAAGATCATCAATGCCGAGGGGGAATTCCAGGCTGCCGGCCGCATTCGCCAGGCTGCTGAAATCATCGCCTCCCAGCCGCAGGCGCTGCAATTACGCTATTTGCAGACACTCAACGATATCGGTGTTCATAACAACACAACCGTCGTGTTTCCGGTGCCGCTGGATTTGATCAAGCCATTGCTTGAGTCAAGACAGCCGTAAATTGCTAGGCTCGTAAGGGATGAGCATCCCTTGCCCGTACGGTCATCTCAATGAGGCTATTGGCACTTCGAATCGCAAGTAAGGCTTGGTTGTATCAGTAAATCCGCAAAAACAGGTAAAATACCATAGATTGTGAAAAGAGGTTGCATTCAGATACATCTTAAACTGTTAATGAAAAATACAGTTTTATTTTTTAATATCATTCATAAGGTTAACGAGTTTTAGAACAAACATCATGACTACTATTGACTTTAAATCTCATGCCAAGGTAGGTGTTTATGTTGACGCCTCCAATATTTCACGCAACGGTGGCCAGCGTATGCAATATGACATATTGCGTGAATTTGCCTGTCGTGATTACGCAGAACCCCTGCGATTAAATGTCTATCTATCCTACGATGAGGAACGCGCCGAAACCAACGCGGTCTATCGGGATAAGGCCCGGGCTTATCAGTCCGCCCTCCGCGAATTAGGTTATAAGGTCATCGAAAAGCGGGTTAAATGGTTTCAGGATGAAGCGGGCAACCGTTATGGCAAGGCTAACGCTGATCTTGACATGGCGGTTGATGTTTTATTGCAGTCGGAGAATTTGGACCGCGTGTTGCTGGCAACGGGCGATGGGGATTTTGTGCAAGTAGTTCGTGCCTTGCAAAATAAGGGTTGCCGGGTAGAAACTCTGGCTTTCGATAATGTTTCGGAGGAATTACGAAGGGAATCTGACATGTTTGTCTCCGGTTACTTGGTGCCTGGATTGTTACCAACCCGGGGTGATGATTATCTCTCGCCGATCTGGGGGGCAATGGGTTCCCGGGTTCGTGGCTATTGTTACCATCATGACGATAATAAAAGCTTTGGCTTTATGCGCTTTCTGGTCAAGCTATCTCCATATCTGTGGAAAACCGATTCGCGTGATTCCGAATCCCCTTACCGGACGGCGTTCTTCCACGACTCTAGCCTGCCCGATGGCTTTAATGTCATGAAACTGCCGTCTCGTAACCATATTTTTGAATTCACCCTCGCTGAACCGAACGGCAAGCAACCAGTCGCCACTGATATTGTATTGGTTCATCCTGCCCCATTGTGAGCGTCCGAGGCGCAACGTTCGAGGCCTATCTCTGTCGAGAAACACTATGCACCACCATTTTTTAAATCTGAAATTCCTGACCCTGCTCTTGTTGCCGCTGATCCTGACTTTGGGTGCAGCAGACATCTTCGCAAAACCGGAAGATGCAAATGCGACTCTCCAAATCAAGACGTTGGCGCCGACGGCGCGTCAGGATTCGCTGGATCGGACCATCGCCAACCTGCTATCGCAACATCATTACCGGCAAAGTCCGCTGGATGATGCATTATCGTCACTGATACTGAATGCCTATCTCGATAACCTGGATTTCAGCCGTTCCTATTTTTTGGCCAGCGATATCGCTGATTTTGAATCCTATCGCACAACCCTGGACGATGCGGTGAAAGAGGGCAACCTCCAACCGGCCTTCATCATTTTTAACACCTACCTGCGCCGGTTGACCGGGCGGACTGCTCAAATCCAGTCTCTGCTCAAACAGGAATTCCGTTTTGATATCGATGAATCCCTGGAGGTAGACCGTAAAGATGCGCCTTGGGCCAGGACACCTGAGGAACTGGATGATCTGTGGCGTAAGCGGCTGAAGCATGAAACATTGACGCTCATCATGTCAGGTAAGGATCAGGCGGCTGCCCGCGAGTTGTTGAGCAAGCGGTATGACAACCGGTTGCGGCAAGCCTTGCAGTCCACCAGCGATGACGTTTTTCAGTGGTATATGAATGCGGTGGCCCAGGCCTTCGATCCCCATACTGCTTTCTTTTCGCCGCGTAATACCGAAAATTTCAATATTCAGATGCGCTTGTCGTTGGAAGGGATTGGCTGCGTATTGCGGATGGAGGATGAGCAGGTCTCAGTGGTGGAACTCGTGGCGGGCGGTCCTGCGGATCTTAGCCAGCAGATTCGACCCAGTGATAAGATCGTCGCCGTTGCGCAAGGCGATAAAGAGCCTTGGGTGGATGTGGTGGGCTGGCGGCTCGATGATGTCGTCGAAAAAATTCGCGGCCCGCGTGGCACGGTGGTGCGCCTGAAAATCTTGCCGGGCAAGGCGGGTGTAGCAGCGGCTGAGAAAACCGTGCGGCTGGTGCGTGACACTATTAAGCTGGAAAAGCAGGCTGCCAAGAGTGAGATTAAAACCTTTAAGGATTCAAATCACCGTGAATTGCGGGTGGGCGTCATCACTATTCCAGCATTTTACAGCGATTTCGAAGCGGCCCGGCGTGGCGTCAAGGATTATCGCAGCACTACGCGCGATGTTCGGCGGCTGCTGAAAGAACTGACCGGCCAAATCGATGGCCTGGTGCTGGATCTGCGTGAAAACGGTGGCGGCTCTCTGCAGGAGGCAGTGGATCTAACGGGGTTGTTCATCGGCAATGGGCCGGTGGTTCAGGTTAGAAACTCCAGTGGCCGGGTGGAGGTTGAAGAGGACGATGATGAAAGCCAGGTGTATAACGGTCCGCTAGCAGTGCTGGTGGATCACGCGAGTGCTTCGGCTTCAGAAATTTTCGCGGGCGCTATTCAGGATTATGGGCGCGGCATTGTTATTGGTGATCCTACGTTCGGCAAAGGCACAGTGCAAACCCTGGTGGATCTGAGCCGGCTAACCCGGAATAGAGAACCGCAAGGCCAATTGAAAATAACCATTGCGAAGTTTTATCGAGTCAGTGGCGGCAGCACGCAACACCGCGGGGTGCTGCCGGATATCGCGATTCCCTCAGCGTTAGATAGCGAGGATCTTGGCGAAAGCGCACAAAAGAACGCCCTGCCCTGGGATGAAATCCCAGCTACCCGTTATCAGGGTGACCGGCATCTGGTAATGCTGGTGCCGGAACTGAACCGGCGGCATCAGGCACGGGTGAGCAATGATCCAGATTATCAGGCTTTCTTGCGTGATCTCGAATTTACTCGGCAACAGCAGGATAAAACGACTGTTTCATTGCTGGAAAAGCAACGCCAGGCTGAACAGGCGCGTATTGAGACTTGGCAGCGAGAACGTGAAAATCGTTACCGGGCAGTTAAGAAATTGCCACTGCTCAAACCCGGTGATGAGATTCCAGAAGGAAAGGACAGCTTGATTCCCGACTTGGCACTTGAGGAAAGCGCCCGCATCGTTGCTGATCTGATCCTATTGGACAGCCCGGACAAAGGTTCGAGTACTCTGGTGATGAGCCACTGACATTGTGGAATCGATCACTTTGGTATTGGACGAGGCATTGGCCGAACGGCTGAATCGAGTCCTCATCCGCTGGGAAGCGCGATTGCCGGCAATGCTGGAAGCGCCAGACTGGGCTCAATACCGTGCGTTCCGTTGGCGGCGGTTCGGCGAGGATGGTTGTTTTCAGCCGGTGCGGCATCCGCACCGGTTGCGGCTGGCCGACTTACAACGGATCGACCGCCAGAAAGCTGCTTTGGACCTGAACATACGGCAATTTCTGGCCAAACGCCCCTGTAATCATGTTCTGCTGTGGGGTGCTCGGGGTACAGGTAAGTCTTCGTTGATCAAGGCCTTGCTCAATGAGTATGCTGACCGGGATTGCGGCTGATTGAAGTGGACCGGCATGATTTACTGGATTTACCTGACATCGTCGAGCCTTTGTTTGAGCGGTCCGAACGGTTTCTTCTCTATTGCGACGATCTATCGTTCGAAGCCAACGATCCCAGCTACAAGGCGCTTAAAGCAATGCTGGATGGCTCCATCAACGCGGCTCCCGATAACGTGTTGTTGTGCGCTACCTCCAACCGCCGCCACCTTTTGCCTGAATACCTGCGTGAGAATCAGGACACCCGGCTGGTCGAGGGGGAGCTGCATCATGGTGAGGCGGTAGAGGAAAAAATCTCATTATCGGAGCGCTTTGGACTGTGGTTATCGTTTTACCCCTTCAGTCAGGACGACTATCTTGCCATCGTTGCCCACTGGCTGAAATGCTTGGAATGGCCGGTGGGATTGGATGAAACCGCTCGCCAGGCAGCGTTGCAATGGGCATTGCAACGCGGGTCGCGCAGTGGCCGGGTAGCTTGGCAGTTTGCTCGCGACTGGGTTGGCCGCCAAGGGCTTTAGTGGGAGCGATGCTGGGCAAAGGCAATCCGGTCGATAAACGCCATCACCAGTGCCGATACCACAAAAGTCAGATGAATCACCACTAACCAGAATAAGTGATTATTCCATGAAGGAATATCACCGTTTTGAGGTTGAGCGGTCATGAATGCCCTGAGCAGGTGAATGGAAGAAATGGCAACGATAGCGACCGCTAGCTTGATTTTGATGGTGGCCGCATCGATCTTGCCCAGCCAGGAAGGTTTTTCCTGATCTCCAGTGGTATCCAGCGCGGAAACAAAGGTTTCGTAGCTGCTGAGAATCACCATCACCAGCAGGTTGGCGACCAGCACCATGTCGATCATTGCCAGCACCGACAAAATTAGATCGGTTTCGCTAATGCTCAGAATAGCTTGAAACAGGTGGGCCGCTTCCTGCACCGCCTTGACGGTAAACAGAACCAGGACAGCAATGAGCGCCAGATACAGTGGCGCCAGCAGCCAGCGGCTGAGTAGGATAATGCGTTCGATAAGAGCTTCAACTTGTTTCATAGTGATGATCAGGATCTTTAGATTGGGCGGCAAGTGTTGCGAGTGCATTGTCCCTGCTGAACAAACTGGCTTAGAGATGTTCATGCGGCATATTTGCATTCGTAACGGATAATATCGGGGTTTTCATCGAAAGCTGCTTGTCCTAAGCAAATAACACCTTTATCTTGAAGGATAATTTCTTCACGTCGCACAAAAAAACGTGACCCGTTTTCTAGCATCAAGTATGTTCCGTTCGTGCTGTGATCCGCCAGGATAAATTTACCCTGCCGGGACTCAATAATGGCATGGCTGCGAGACACCAGTTCCCGATCGATGACCAAATTGTTTCTGGTGCCGCGGCCTATGCTAAAAGGCTCGGCAGAAGGCGCCAATTCAATATTCTGGCCACGATAAACCAGAAGTAGCCGGGCGTATAATTTATTACGCAGGATCTTTTGCGTTTCGACATCAGACATCTGGGTGAGACTGGCCGATTCGTACCAGATCACCTCGACGATTTCCATTTCATCCTGTTTACCACGCACCCAGGACCGGCCAAGGCCTCGGGTCATTTGTTGAAGATCCGGTGACAGGTAGCTTACCGTCTCCCGTGTCGTAATGATTTGGTCCGCTTTGGCCAGGGCTACCATCCGGGCGGCAACATTGACTGCGTCGCCAAAGACATCATTCTTTTCAACTAACACTGACCCATGGTGCAGGCCAATCCGAATCGCAATATTCAAATCGACTAACACCGGATCATTCTTGATCCCTTCCTGCATGTCACACGCAGCCTGTACTCCCGATGTGGCGGCAGGAAAGCGGCTCATGATTTCATCGCCAATCGTTTTAATTACTATGCCATGATGGGTAGCCGTCCGTGCTGCAAGCAAGTCCAATACACGGCTTTCAATTTGCCGTGCGCGCACATCTCCGTACTTTTCAAACAGGTGGGTACTACCACAAATATCAGCGAATAAGAGAGTGGCCATCTCTTGCTGGCTTGATCCCGATGGAGTGCCTAGCATGGATGCCAGGTTGCTCAGTTTAAATTTCATCTCCCTGATCCTCGGGGGTAGGATAATCAGATTCAGTAATAACCACGTTTGCGTAGGCTCATGATGAGCCGTTCAATGTTTTCGCGCGCTGTTTGCTCGTAGCATCTCTGGAAGAAGCGGGTGAAAAAGAAGGTTGGACGCTTCTGCAGCGCCTGCAAGAACTTGACATGGTTTGGATAATACTCGTCATCGTTCATCTCAGCGCATTCGGCGCGAATCCGGCATCCGTCCCTTACGAACTTATCCCACGGCAGTCCGAAGCTGGACAGATCAATATCGACGATGAACTGTTCATCCTTCTGGCTGGGCTGTTCACGGTGGTTTGTGATGACAATCAAATTGTGAATCTGTTGTTGAAAAACCGCATCTGTACATCCGCTGGCATTTGAATACCTTCGGAACAATTCAGCGCTACGTTGTTCGTTATCTTTTGCCCCAGGTTCATAAATAGCATCATGAAACCATAGTGCTATCTCAATAGCGTTAGGGTTATCCATGAAAGTCACTGCCCGGTCAAATTCTTGTAAGCAGTGCTGGATATGATCCAAGGTATGATAATGGCGGTGGGCTTCTCCGTAGAAATCAACCAGCCGGCCGTGAATCACTTCCGCAGCCGCCGGCTTGTTATGATTGATACAGCGTGTCCATAGTGCCACAAAGCGTGTTTTTAATTCATTATGTGCATCGGGCTGAATCGTAGAACCGTCGGGTAAGTCAGATTGTTGGAACATCCCTCGCCTCCGGGGCCAGTCTTTGCGTGATAGCCCTCACCCTTGCATTCTCATTCTCCAGTGATGAGAGGAATCAACGGTGATGCGCTAGGTAATCCTGGATCAATCGCCAAGCCATGCTCATGGGACTGGGTAAATCTGGCATTTCATTTGGGGCAAACCAGCGGGCATCTAGGATTTCCCGTCCATCGGCCTGTAATTCACCACCCGCGTAATCCGCAGTAAAGGCAATCATCAATGAATGCGGGAACGGCCAGGATTGGCTAGCGAAATAGCATAAATTATGCACCTGAATACCGACTTCTTCTGCTACCTCGCGATGAATTGTCTGCTCCAGTGTCTCGCCTGCTTCTACAAATCCAGCTAATACACTGTACACTCCCGGCGCAAAACGCGGTGCCCGGGCCAGTAAAATCCGCTGATCCCGAATGACTCGCACCATAATGACGGGGGATAATCGTGGGTAAGCAGCTAACTGACAAGCGGGACAGTAGCGGACACGTTCTTCGGTGCGATGCTCAGTAGGTGTGCCGCACTGGCCGCAGAACTGGTGATTACGATCCCATTCAATCAATTGCAGGGCATGTCCTGCAACGCCAAGCAGGGTATCATCTAGCCGCATCCATAACCCGCGCAGATTCTCAAACGTCCATCCTGGTGGTGGTCTCGCGTTCACTACTTCAGCGGCATGGCAAGGCTGGCCTCCCAGTGTTCCCAGATACAGCCGCCGCTTTGGCGGCCATTTGGCGAAAGGCCAGACTGAGGCGAGCGGCAACTCCGGTCTCTGATCAGTGGAACGGACCAGCAGCTGGTTGCCGGCAAACACAAACCATAATGCAGGTTGTCCGATCTCTGTCGATGGCGGCAAGATGGCGGGCTGGAAAGCGTCTGGCAAGGTCAACATGGCCGAATTTTCCTGTTTATAGTGAGCTGGATTTTCAAACAGCACTTATTTGCCCCGGACAGTGATGAGAGTTTGCGGCGCAAGGTACTGGCTTAAATGTAACCGTTCGCTCTTCTCGCCTGCTTGCGGGAGGAAGACTGGGGACGATAACAGCAGTTTCAAGGGCTTACCTCCTCACCCTTGCCGTCTTCCCCTTGGTAGGAGGCGAGAGGACTGAATGGTTACACTTCAACAATCCCTGTTCGCTTTATATAAGGGTGCATATTGCCGGTCAATACATCGGCGGGGCAGGGCAGGGCGAAACGGCAAAGCAATCTCATGAATCTGCGGCCATTCCATTAGCGCCTACAGCCCATGCATGCAGGCAAGAATCATAGTTTCTGTTGTCGCTTCCATTGTACGAGAGAAAGCCAGTGTATATAGGTCGTTATATTTTTATCATTTTGAAATTTAATGAAATTATGCATAGTGTAACATGTTGTTTGGCTATTTTGGAGACTGGAAAATGCCTTCTGAATAAATGACTGGCTTATACTTTAATTTATGAACCACTCAATCAAGATTCTTCTATGACTGCACCTTTTGTTGATCTGCATTACGGGTTTGATCCTCCGGGGGTGATATTAATCCTGGAAGATGAGCCTTACATCCTGGCTGCCTTGTACCGCCAATTACTTCATGAATTCCATGTGGTTACGGCCACTACGGTTGATCAGGTGCTAGTCTTGCTGAATCAGCGGGCCGTGGATGTGATCGTAATCGGCCAACGCATGGCGGGTGTCGGCATTGAGCTTCTCAGCGAGGTACGGCAGCATGCTCCAAATACAGTTTGGATTTTGCTCGCCAATTATCCGGCGCTCGATACGGCAGTTCAGGCGATCAACCTGGAATGGGCTGACGCATACCTGGTGAGGCCTTTAGACTTACTGGAGTTGCGCGCTTTACTGCATGAAGGCGTCCAGGAAGCTCGTTTGCTGATCAAAAATCAGCAGTTGCTCAGCGAACTGAGCCAAGTTAAACAGCAACTAGAAATACAGATCAATCAACTAAAACAAGAGTTGCGCAACAGCCAGGAGCAATTTCAAAGCGTAGTGAGAAGGAATCAAGCCGGTATTCTGCTATTGGATGAGCAGGGCAAGATTCTATTCGCTAACCTGGCTGCAGAAACCCAGTTAGGCCGTGACGATCAAATGTTGATAGGCGGTGATTTTGGCATCCCCGTTTTACATGACAAAATGGAAATCACCATCCTGCTTCCTAACCGGACGCAGGGCATTGCTGAACTGATGGCGACCGAAACTCAGTGGCAAGGCCAGAAAGCCTATCTGGTGATGCTGCACGATGTGACCCGGCATAAAAAAGCGGAAGCCCAGGCCCGGCATCTGGCCAGCCACGACAGCTTGACCGCCTTACCTAATCGCGTCTTGTTTACTGATCGCCTTAACCAGGCGCTCCTGCGGGCGCAGCGTAGCAAAACCAAGGCCGCTGTGTTGTTTATAGATCTGAATCATTTTAAGGAAATCAACGATACGCTGGGTCATAAGGTCGGCGATCACTTGCTCCAGCAATTCGCATCCCGGCTGGCCGAAGCAGTACGTAAATCCGACACGGTGGCACGGATGGGAGGTGATGAATTCACTGTGCTGCTGGAAGGGTTGAGCGACCGCAAACAGGTCAGCGCCTTCGCCAGAAAACTGCAGAAACTTTTTAAACAACCTTTCGTAATGGATAGCGGTGAGTTATTTGCTATTCCCAGCATCGGTATCAGCATCTACCCTGATGATGCCGGGAATACCGATGAGTTGCTGTGCCGGGCTGATAGCGCCATGTATTACGCTAAGCGCCACAAGGAAGTCGACTTCTGTTTTTATTCTAAAGAACTCGATACCCATAACCTCAACCGTCTGAGTCTGGAACATGACCTGCGCCGGGCATTGGAACGGCAGGAGTTTGTTCTGTATTACCAGATTCAGGTGCGTCTTTGTGATGAACAGCCTATCGGCATGGAAGCGCTGGTACGCTGGCAGCATCCGAACCGGGGAGTGGTTCTGCCGAACGGTTTTATCCCGTTGCTCGAAGACACCGGCCTGATTATACCCGTTGGCAACTGGATTCTAGCGGAAGTCTGCCGGCAGATTGCAGCATGGCGCGCTATGGGTGTCAGCCTTGTGCCGGTGGCAGTTAATATTTCTCCTAAGCAATTAGCAGATAAAAGTTTCATTGGAACGATTAGAGGCTTGCTGGCGTGCAGTAATATGCAACCCTGCTCGCTGAGACTGGAATTAACCGAAAGCGCGGTGATGCAAGATCAGTCTTACGTTGGACAAACTCTAGACGCCCTGCACGAGCTAGGCATTGAATTGCATATGGATGATTTTGGCGTAGGCTATTCATCCCTCGGTTTGCTGAAGCAACTGCCCTTCGATATTGTAAAGGTGGACCAGAGTTTTATTGTCGACGTATTGACCGATTCCAGCAGCACCCTATTGACCCAATCGATCATTAACATAGCACATGGCCTCAAAAAACAGGTGATTGCCGAAGGTGTTGAAACCACTGAACAAGCTGCATATTTACTGCACATCGGTTGCGATCATGCACAAGGCTGGCGATATGGCCAGCCCGTTTCCGCAGCCAGCATGACGGACTACCTGCAAAACATGGGGTGCCTGAACGCTCCCGCTACAGGGGAGGGTTGAGGATTGATAAGCGATGTGACACGAATTCTAATAGTCCTGTGCAAGTGCCCTCCATACCGCCCTCCCTCTGCATTACGCAACATAAAGCAGGATAGGGGTTATCAACAGTCCGCCGATGAATTGCTCAAGCCCGGCAGAATTGGGTCATGAGTGCGCTTTCCCTGCTGCATCACCGGATTGGCCAGACGCTGATCGCCGGCATCGTTTTATTAAGCCTGCTGGTGATAATCAGCGCGACTGCCATCCAGTTTTATTTCGACTACCGGACTGCTCGCGCTGGACTTATGGCCCCCTTTGACCCGGTTCGCCATCTTGCTGATACCCGCCTGAGCCAGGCTGTCTGGGCCGGAAACAACACTCAAATTCAGGCACTTTTGGATGTCCTGGTTACGATGCCCGATCTCTACTATGCGGCGATTACAAAACAAGGCCAGATTCAAGCGCAGGCCGGTCAGCCTTCAGTCAAATATCCCGTTGAATGGGAAATTCCATTGCGATTTCCTCTTGGAGGCCAGCCGCTTGAAATCGCGCGTCTGCGCCTGATAAGCGATGAAGATGCCATTCGCGCCCAACTGATCCGTCGATCCGTGCAGCGGCTGATTACCACCACTGTGGAAATACTGGCTCTGGCTCTGCTCATTGTGCTGTTCCTGTTCCACTACTTGGCCCGCCGCCTGGCGGCCGTTACTCACTGTGCCGGCGCACTGGATTCTGCATACGGGCCAGGCGGCCTTTGTCTGAACAACTTGACATCCGCGTGTGGCGAGGACGGGCTCGATACTGCGGTCACTCATATTGCGGTCACCAATGCTAACCGGGTCCATTGTAAACTGGCGAGTCTTTATGCGGATGAACACGCCCGCTCCAAGACAGCGCTTCTGCATCTTGATTACGCACTGGCTAACATGACGGAGGGGCTGGCCTTAATGGATGCCGAGGGTCTGGTGCTACTGGCTAATCCCCGGCTGAATGAACTCTACGGCGCTGATCACACGCCGGTATGGGTTGAAGGACAGCCGCTGGCTGCGATCAATGCCGCTCTGACCGAACAGGCCATGGTCACTGAGGAAATCGTGATTGAAGCGGCAGCGGACATGCGCTTGCTGGAACGCCGGCTGCGTGATGGACGATGGGTGCTGGTCCGCGATCGCACCTTACCCGGCGGACGCCAGTTGCAATTACATACTGAGATCACCCAGCTCAAACAGCGCGAATTGGATTTGCAGCACAGCAACGCAGATCTTGAGCAATTCGCTTATGTCGCTTCCCACGATCTGCAAGAACCTTTGCGCATGATTACCGGGTATCTGCAATTATTGGAGCGCCGCTACCGGAATAAATTGGACGATTCGGCCCACGAATTTATCGCCATCGCGGTGGATGGGGCCAAGCGCATGCAGCAACTGATTCTCGATTTATTAGCGTTCTCGCGGATCAGTACGCGCAGCCAAACCTATGCGTCGACCGACATGGCCCAGGTATTATCCAGCGTTCTTGCCAATCTTGAAGCCGCTATCCGCGATCATGCAGCACGCATCGATTATGATCCCTTGCCCACTATCGTCGCTGATTCAGGGCAAATGCACCTATTGCTGCAAAACCTGCTGGCCAACGCCCTCCGTTTCCACAAACCGGATGAGCCGCCACACATCACGATCAGCGCCCAGCATCTCAAAAAAACCTGCCATGCTCCTTTGGATGGACAGGTTTCCGGCTGGATCTTTGCGGTGTGTGATAATGGCATTGGTATTGAGCCGTGTTTTTTTGAACGCATTTTCATTATCTTTCAGCGTCTGCATACCCGGGAAGAGTACCCCGGCACCGGGATTGGACTGGCGGTTTGTAAAAAGATCGTTGAGCGTCATGGCGGGCGCATTTGGGTCGAGTCCAAGCTGGATCAGGGAACGTGCTTTCGCTTCTTTCTGCCCGATCATTCACTCACTATGGGTCCCGCTTAATCCTGTATCCCTACGCTAAACTTTGAACAGCATATCGAAATTATGAATTGTCATGGATAATACCCTTTATTCGACTCAGTTGATCAACATTCTCCTGGTAGAGGACAGTCCGGCTGACGCACGCTTGACCTGTGAGGCGCTGAAAGATGGCAAGGTTGCCAATCGTATTCATATCGTCGATGATGGAATTAAAGCCTTGGCGTTTCTGCGCAGGCTGCCGCCTTATGAACATGCGCCCCCGATTGACATCATCCTCCTTGATCTCAATATGCCCCGCATGGACGGACGAGCCGTGCTGGCTGAGATCAAAGCCGATCCAGTGCTGAAAGTAGTGCCTGTCGTGATTTTGACCACCTCTCAGGCGGATGAAGACGTTTTGCGCGCTTATGAATTACAAGCGAATTGCTATGTCACCAAACCCGTGGACCTGGATCAACTGATCAAAGTGGTGACCAGTATTCAGGAGTTCTGGTTTTCCATCGTGCGGCTTCCTGATCAGAGGAAATAGATGACATGGCTGATGTGCAAGCGCCTACTCAACTACTGCGCCTGCTCTTGGTTGAAGACGATGCGGGCCATGCCCGGTTGACCAGGGAATGGCTCCAGGAAGCAGATCCATTTGGATTTGCTATCACGCATGTCGTCACTTTGACTGCCGCTCTAGCTATGCTGAAAGAACAGGCTTTCGATTTGATAGCGCTGGATCTTGGGCTTCCGGATAGCCAGGGACTGGTTACCCTGCAAAAAATGCGCGCCATGATTTCCGATATCCCGATTGTGGTGCTGACCAACCAGTCAGATGAATCCATGGGCATCGCTGCAGTCGAAGCAGGCGCTCAGGATTATCTGGTCAAAGGCCACTTTGAACCTGAATATCTGCTCTCGCGCACCTTTAAATACGCCGTCGAGCGCCATCAACTCCAGCAACGGGTGAATGCCGCCCGTGAGGAGGCGGAACAACAACGGGAACTGCTGGAGCTGACCAAAAGAATCAACGGCCATACTCCCGTGACGTTGTCATTGTATAGCCAGAAAGCTTTAGCTGACTATAATGCGGCGCTGTTTCAGACGCTGGTCAACACATATCGCGACCTGCTAGAAAAGGCGGTGGAGCAGCAGGCATTCAAGGTGGAGTATCCCGTCGATCGCGGGTTGACCGCACTGGCTCAACAACTGGGTTTTTTGAAGGCTGGACCGCGTGATGTTATTGACCTGCACTCCCGCGCTTTGGAAATCGCCTTGCAGAACCGGGGCAAATATGCCGCCAAATTCTATGCCGACGAAGGGCGGCTAATGGCGCTGGAATTGATGGGAGATCTGGTCAATTACTACCGGCATTTCTACCGGAATGCGCTGCATAGCACACAGACTGGAAGAGAACCCCTTTGATGGACTTCGCACCATGAATAAATACCTGCTCAAGCTCTACATTACCGGATGTACCCCGCAAAGCGAGCGTGCAATTAGCAACCTGTACCGAATTTGCGAGGCGGAAATGCAAGGTCAGTTCGAGGTGCAAATCATCGATGTCTTGCAATCACCTGAACTTGCCGAGAAAGATCGTATTATTGCTACACCGACTCTGATCAAGGACTTACCGCAACCTTTGCGACGTATCATTGGTGACCTCTCCGATGTTGAGCGCGTCCTGCGAGGACTGGATATTGAGCAAATCCACGGACAACTATAAGGAGCTACCTGCGATGTCCTCTTATCACTCTAATCGGATTAGCAAGCTGGCGACGGGAATTGCCGGTTTCGATGCGATTGCTAAAGGTGGATTACCTGAGGGGCGCACTACCCTGATTGCGGGGTCGGCTGGCAGCGCCAAGACCGTGTTCGCTGTCCAGTTCCTTGCTGAAGGCATCCGCCAGTTTGGCCAGCACGGCGTATTTGTGACTTTCGAGGAAGCGCCCGCCGATATCCGCCGCAATATGGCTTCCCTGGGCTGGGATATCGCTGCTTGGGAAGCCGCAGGATGCTGGGCTTTCGTCGATGCTTCGCCGCTGCCTGGTGAGGCTGAGGTCATCGCCGGCGCCTACGATCTTGGTGCGTTGCTAGCCCGTATCGAGGTTGCGGTTAACCGGGTCGGCGCGCGGCGATTGGCCATGGATTCACTGGGGTCCTTGTTCAGTCATTTTGAGAATCACGCGCTAATCCGCAATGAGCTGTTCCGCATTTCAGCCGCGCTGAAGCTGATGAACATCACCGCGATCATGACCGCCGAGCGTACCCAGGAGTACGGTGACATCAGCCGCTACGGTGTCGAAGAGTTCGTAGTCGATAATGTCATGATCCTGCGCAATGTGCTGGATGGGGAGAAGCGGCGGCGGACCGTGGAACTGCTCAAATTCCGCGGCACCGAACACCAGAAGGGTGAATATCCGCTGACGGTACTCCCCGGTCAGGGTATCGTGGTCATCCCGCTGTCAGCCATCGAACTCAAGCAACGCTCGTCGAACACCCGCCTCACGTCCGGCAGCCGCGAATTAGACGCCATGTGTGGCGGCGGATTCTTCCGTGATTCGATTATTCTGGTGTCCGGGGCCACTGGTTGCGGCAAAACGCTCATCACCACCGAGTTTGCCGCCAGCGGTGCGTCCGGAGACGAGCGATGCCTATTTTTGGCTTTCGAGGAGAGCCGGGATCAGTTGACGCGGAATGCGACTGGCTGGGGCAAAAACTTTGAAGATTTGGAATCCCGGGGCTTGCTCAGGGTCATCGCAACTTATCCGGAAACAATGGGGCTGGAAGATCATCTGATCGCCATCAAGATGGCCATTGATGAATTCCAGCCTAATCGCGTGGCGGTGGACAGCCTGTCCGCGCTAGAACGGGTCTCCACCGTCAAGGGTTACCGCGAGTTCGTCATCGGCTTGACGTCGTTCATCAAGCACCGTGAAATCGCTGGCTTGTTCACCTCCACGACGCCGCGGCTGATCGGCGGCGAATCGATCACTGAAGCGCATATTTCCACTATCACGGATTCCATTATTCTGCTGCGCTACGTGGAGATGTTTGGGGAGATCACGCGCGGCATCACGGTGCTGAAGATGCGCGGCTCAGCCCATGATAAGGAGATCCGCGAGTTTTCCATCGACGCCAGCGGCATGCACATTGGTAAGGCCTTCCGCAACGTTACCGGTATCCTGTCGGGTCATCCGCGCCATGTGGAACCTCAGGAAATCGGGCGGTTGAACGCCTTGTTTGTTAATCATAACGTGTGAGAGTCCGGTATCCTGTTCCAGGATTCTCCTTTCAATTCACTTGCAGCAAGGCTAACAATCCCTCCAGCAATTGCATCGGAGCCGGCGGGCAACCAGGAATGTGCAAATCAACTGGGATCACCTCGGCCACTCCACCTGCACAGGCATAGCTTCTGGCGAACACACCGCCATCCCGCCCGCAATCGCCCACCGCCACCACCCATTTAGGGTCGGGCGTCGCCGCGTAGGTGCGCTCCAGCGCCTCGCGCATATTCATGGTCACCGGCCCGGTGACCAGCAATACATCCGCATGGCGCGGCGAAGCGACGAAATGGAAACCGAAGCGTTCCAGATCATAAAAGGCGTTATTCAGCGCATGAATTTCCAGTTCGCAACCGTTGCAGGAACCGGCATCCACCTCACGGATCGCTAGACTGCGCCCTAGCCGCTGCCGGGCTGCCTGATCGACCTTCGCGCCTAATTCAGCCAGCGCTTGTCCGGAAGGTGCGGGAGCAGGAACCGTGAGCGGCGGCCGCCATAGGTTTTGCAACAAGAATTTACGCATGGCAGCGTGGCCTACAAATCATGGCCCGAATACGAGCCGTTAAACGATTTATTGCATAGCGGGAAATCCGCCACGATGTTGCCCTCGATGGCTGCTTCCAGCAGGGGCCATTGGAACCAGGAGGGATCGCGAGGATGGCAGCGTGCCACCGTCCCGTCGCCGTTCAATCGCAGCCAGACCAGAATATCGCCGCGAAAGCCCTCGATCAGCGCCATACCTTCACACGGCCGGCCAAGCGTGTTGAGCGCCACGCTCACCGGTCCGGATGGCAGTTTCTGCAAAATCTGTTCGATCAATGCCAGACTTTGCTCCACCTCGCAGATGCGCAGCCACACCCGGCCGTTGACGTCACTATCAGTCCGCAGGGGCACCTCGAATTTCAATGCATCATAAGGCGGATAGCCCAATGTGCGGCGTGCGTCAAAAGCGCGGCCTCCGGCCCGGCCGACATAGCCGCCACAGCCAAATTGCCGGATCAGCGCCGGTTTGACAAAGCCGGTTTTAACCGTGCGGTCTTGCAGCGAAGCAGTGTTGTCGTACAACGTGACCAGCGATGGAAATTGGCGGCGGATACCGGTTACCAAAGATCGCAAAATATCCGGCCCATCTGCGGGCAAATCAGTGGCTACACCGCCGGGAATCACGCTATCCATCAGCAGACGATGGCCGAAACATGCCGCGCTGGCCCGCAGAATTTGCTCGCGGAGCACGGCGCAATGGGCCAGCATCAAGGCAAAAGCGGCATCGTTGCAAATCGCGCCGATGTCACCGCAATGATGGGCCAGCCGCTCCAATTCTGCCATCAGCGCCCGTAGCCAATGGGCACGGGCGGGAATTTCGGTTTCCGTGGCGGCTTCCACCGCACGGGCGAAGGCCAGCGCGTAAGCGACGGTGCTATCCCCAGATACCCGTCCGGCTAGCCGCGCTGCGTGCTCCAGCGATGCGCCTTTCAGCAGGCTTTCAATGCCTTTGTGGACATAGCCCAACCGTTGCTCCAGCCGCGCTACGGCTTCGCCGTTGGCGGTAAAGCGGAAATGGCCAGGCTCAATGATCCCGGCATGCACCGGTCCCACTGGAATCTGGTGCAGGCTTTCGCCTTCCACCGGCAAAAATGGATATGGCGGCACCGGCGGGACCGGCGCAGTGGCGGCACCCAGCGGATGGCGCACTGGCCAGCGGCCATGATCCAGCCACGGGCGGACATCGGGCGCGCCAACCGGGTGTAAACCCGTCAAGTCGGTGATCGTGCGTTCCAGACGTTGCGCCGGTGGATGCCGGCGGCCCACTGAGGGAAAGCATCCGTCCGGGCAGGGCAGGCTGGCGACGCTCAACATCCCGCTTGCCTCCTCACGCACGGCCAAATGCACGATTTGCGCCTCGCTCCATAGTCCCAGCAGCGTCCAGATGTTACTTGCTAAGCCTTCAATCAGGGTATTCCAGATTCCGGGCGTCACGACGACCCGGGGCCAGGGGCGATGGTCCGCCACCGGGTGACCGGCATCGAGAACCGCTTGCAAGGATTGTGTATTCATTGCTTTGTCTCTTAGCCTAACAACGCCGCGACACTTTGAAACCAGGCCACCAGCGGCCCTGGCAACCAGAATCCGGCGGCTAGCACCAATATAAGATGCATCATCATAGGCAGTGCGGTGACAGGCGCAGGTCCCGGCATATTCGCGCCCTGCGATTCGCCAAAGGCTATGCCATGTAATCGCCATAACAAGGTGCCAAACCCTAGCAGCAATCCGATGACCAGCGGCAGTGCTAGCCACGGTTCGCGGGCAAACGTAGAACTGACCACCAGAAACTCACTCATGAACACGCCAAATGGCGGCATACCGGCAATGGCCATCACCCCGGCCACTAATCCCCAGCCCAGTAGCGGATGGGTCGCGGTCAGTCCGTGAATCGTGGAAATCCGCTGCGTACCCTTGACCTGCGAGATATAACCGACAGCGAAAAAAATCGCTGACTTGGTGAGACTGTGCATCGTCATATGCAGCAGGCCGGCGAAATTGGCCAATGGCCCGCCCATGCCAAAGGCAAAGGTCATGATGCCCATGTGTTCAATCGACGAGTAGGCGAACAGCCGCTTGATATCACCGCGCCGGTAGAACATGAACCCAGCGAACAGCAGTGATAATAGCCCTAATCCGGCCATCAACGGCCCTGGTGCCAAAGCGGACGGGTTCGCGTTCATCAGCATCTTGAAGCGCAGCACCGCATACAGCGCCACATTCAGCAGCAGGCCCGATAGCACCGCCGAAATCGGCGTCGGGCCTTCGGCATGGGCATCCGGCAGCCAGGCATGCAACGGCACCAGGCCGGCCTTGGTGCCGTAACCGAGCAGCAGAAAGATGAACGCCAGATTCAGCAACGCCGGATCAAAGGCGTGCGCATGCGTCAGCAACTGATCCCAGGCCATTGCGGGCAAGCCTTGGCCCATGACCGGTTGCGCTGCCAGATACACCAGGATGGTGCCAAACAATGCCAAGGCAATGCCGAGACTGCCGAGGATGAAATATTTCCAGGCAGCTTCCAGCGCTTCACGGGTCCGGTAAATACCAACCATCAGTACCGTCACCAGCGTCGCCAATTCGATTGCGACCCACAGCAGGCCAATGTTGTTGGCCAGCAGTGCCAGGTTCATGGCGAACACCAGCGCTTGATACATCGCGTGATAAAAGCGCAAATGCTTCGGTGTGAGCCGCCCGGTCTCCAATTCGTGGGCGATGTAGCCGGCGCTGAATGCGCTGGTGGTGAAGCTGACCAGATTATTCAGTACGATCAAATAGATATTAAAATCATCCACGCGCAGGTACACATTGGCGCCGGGCTGTGTCCAGAACAGGGTCATTGACGCCAGCAGGCTGATCAGCGCTGCACCGGCATTCAGCCTGGCACCCAGCCGGTAACGAGGCAATCCTGCCAGCAGCAGTGCAGCGCCGGCGGGAATCGCCAGCAGCGTGGTCATTGCCATCCAGCCTAAATCGCTATTCATCGCCGCCGCTCTCCACGGAATGCATCCATTGCCTGCATATCGACGCTGTCGAAGCGCTCACGAATGCGAAACAGGAAAATACCGATCACGATCAACGCGATCAGTACCGAGAATGCGACGCTGATCTCCACGGCCAGCGGCATTCCCCGCGCCCCAGCAGCGGCCAGCACCAGCCCGTTTTCCAATGACATAAAACCGATGACCAGGCTGACCGCATTGTGGCGGTTGACCATTAACAACAGCCCTAGCAGCACCACCGCCAGAGCGAATGCCAAATCTTCCCGCGCCACCGCATCGGTTCCCGCCGTTACCGGCAGCATCACCAGGATCGCAAGAGCCACCAGGGCTGCACCGGCTAGCATGTCGCGGCCCACGCCTCCTACCACTTCTAAGGTGCGGTGGATGCCCAGCCGCCGGACAATCCGGTACAGCGCGGCCGGAATGACGATCGCTTTGAAGATTAATGCGATCCCGGCTGTGACATATAAGTGATGGGCTTCCTGGATGTATGCCTGCCAGCCGACCGCCAGCGTCAGCGCCAGCGAATGCAAGGCAAAGACCTTGAGCAGCGCATATAGGCGATCCTGGTACAGCAATAGCAGGCTGATGACCACCATGCTGCCTGCCAGAAAATGGGCAATATCGAACTCCAGACTGTGCATCACAGACTCCGCGACACGAACAGCAACAGTGCGCCGAGCAGGCCGAGCATCAGCGCTGCGCCCAGAAATTGATCGACGCGGAAGACCCGCATCTTGGCGATGCCGGTCTCAAACAATGCCAGCAGAAACCCGCCTAGCCCCAGTTTGGCCAGATAGGCGGCTATGCCGGTCAGGTAGGCGGTTAAATCTTCACCCGCTGTGGTCATGCCCCAAGGCACAAAGATGCAACTGAGCAATGAGAGATATAGCAACAATTTGAGCGAAGCGGCCAGCTCGATCAGCGCCAGATGACGGCCAGAGTATTCCAGCACCATCGCCTCATGCACCATGGTCAATTCCAGGTGCGTGGCTGGATTGTCCACCGGAATGCGGGCATTTTCGGCAATCGCTACCATGACCAGCGCCAGCAGTGCCAATGCCAGCGACACCCGCAGGCCGACATCGGCAGTTAGCATGAATTGGGCGACCGCCGATAATTCTGTCGTGCCGGCCAGCAGCGATAGGGTAAATACCATCATCAGCATGGCCGGCTCTGCCAGGGATGCGATCATCATCTCGCGGCTGGCGCCGATACCGCCGAAGCTGGTGCCGGTATCAAGACCCGCCAGCGCCAGGAAAAAGCGCGCTGTCCCTAACAGCGCGACGATGGCGATCAGATCGGCGGTCCAGCTGAACGGCAAGCCGCTGGCAAAGGTCGGCACCAGCGCCGCCGCCACCCAGATGGCGGCAAAGATCAGGTAAGGCGCCACCCGGAACAGCCAGGATGCCGAGCCGGCCAGCACCACATCCTTACGCAGCAGCTTGCGCAGGTCGCGATACGGTTGCAGCAGCGACGGGCCGCGCCGGCACAATAGTTGTGCTTTCAAGGTACGAACCCAGCCGGTGATCAGGGGTGCGAGCAACAAGATCAGCAGCATTTGCCCGCCCTGTACCAGATAGCCGGTGATCAGCGCCATAATGCTATTCCCAACAGGAGCAATACCAGCGCACCGAATACCAGGCTCAGGTACTGGCGAATCGTCAGATATTGCAAATAATTTAATTTTGTTGAAATTTTGATGATCGCGGCGGTGAGCGGCGCGTAACCGCAATCCCAGACCGGATCGCGCAACTGAACTGCAAATTGCGCTGCTCGCCCATCGCCCGGCGGCGGCATCGTCACGTGTTCGCGGGCCTGGAACACGACGCTGCCGAAGACGCGGCGAATCGGTTGCGCGAAACTGCCGGCTGTGTATTGGGCAGCAGGGCTGGCATTGGGGAAACCGCAATCCCAGGCTGGGCTGCGCCGGACGCTATTGGATGCGAACCGGTGGATCGATACAGCGGCGAATATGCCGGATAACGCCATGAACAGCAGCACCAAAAGACCGTTGTAGCTGCTCTTCACATCCGCGACGGGCACCAGGGTCAACCACGGCTGACTCTGTTGCGCTGGCAACTGGGCGCCGCCGTTGAGCAGACCCACTGCTGGCGATAATCCATCCACCACCAGTCCGGGCAAAATTCCAGCCAGCAGGCACAAGGCCGCCAGAGAGAACAATGCCGCCAATGAATAGCGATCGGTCTCTTGCGCTTTTGCAGCCGCCGGCGAACGGGGGCGGCCGAGGAAGGTGATGCCAAAGGCTTTGACGAAACAGGCGGCCGCTAAGGCAGCAGACAACGCCAACAGCGCCCCGGCTGCCGGGGCCAGGAATTTGAGCAGCCATTGCGGCAATTCCGGTGTCAGCAAAATCGCCTGGAAGGTCAGCCATTCCGAGACAAAACCGTTCAATGGCGGTAGCGCCGAAATCGCCGCCGCGCCAATCAGGAAAGCCAGCGCGGTCCACGGCATCGGGTGAATCAATCCGCCCAGCCGTTCCATATCGCGTTCGCCGGTTGCGGTCAAGACTGCGCCGGTCCCCATAAACAACAGGCTTTTGAACAGTGAGTGATTCAGCACATGAAACAGTGCAGCGGTCAGCGCCAGCGCGGCGCTGGCGTACATTTGATTGCTCTGGAAGGCCAGGGCAAGACCTAAACCGATGAAAATAATACCAATATTCTCAACGGTGTGATAAGCCAGCAGCCGTTTCAAATCATGCTGCATCAACGCATACAACACCCCGAGCACCGCTGTGATTCCACCCAGCGCCAGCACGAGCCCGCCCCACCACCATGCGACCGGTTCCCCCAATAGATCGAAGACGATGCGGATGAAGCCGTACACGGCGACCTTGGTCATGACGCCGCTCATCAGCGCCGATACGTGGCTGGGCGCGGCGGGGTGCGCCAGCGGTAACCAGACATGCAAGGGGACCAGTCCAGCTTTGGAACCGGTTCCTATCAGCGCCAGAATCAACGCCAGCGCCGCCAGTCCTGGCGTCATCTCCACGGTTCGGATCGTGGCGAAGTCATAACCGCCATTGGCGCCAGCCAGCAGGCCGAAGGCCAATAGCAGCGCCAGCGTGCCAAGGCAGGCCATGACCAGATACAGATAACCGGCGCGGGCATTGGCTGGTTCCCGGTGATGGGCCATGACCAGCGCCCAGGAACTCAGCGACATGAATTCCCAGGCGAACAGGAAGGTAAAGGCGTCGTCAGCCAGCAGCACTAAATTCATGTCGGCTAGAAACGCGGGGTAGAACGGTAACACCCGCCCCGGTGCTGGTTCATGCTGGCCATAACCCAGCGCAAATAGGCTGGCGACCGCGCCGCCCAAATTAACCACTATCAGGAAGAAAGCGGATAGTGCGTCCAAGCGGAAATGCGCACCCAGCCAAGGCAAGCCCAAAGGTAAGGTGAGCGTGACTGGTGCGGCGGCGTTCAGCAGATGCGTCAGCGCCATCCCCAGCAGGATGACGCAAATCACTAAGCTGATCCCGTAGATCTGACGGCTGCAACTCGCTCGGCGTGAAGCGAGGATGGCATAGAGGCCAATAGCAAGCAGGATCATGGACAAACTTAACAGCAGCGGCAGTGGCATGGTGGTGAAATTCACTCGTTAAACACCTTGAATATTAAGAAGTTGCTGATCTTGCTGATTCGGCGTGAGCATCATCCAGCAGTTCTCTTTTCAAGTGATGACATCAAGCCAATACCTGTTGGCTAGAAACTGACCCGTGCAAATAACGCCGCACTCGCGTTAACGCCTGCGGTAGGTTGGCTGATAACAATAGCTTGCCAGGAATATTATGTAATCCAGCCCGGCGCATCAGCAGCGCCGGTTGCCCATGCACACCGGCGACTGCGACTAAAATGCCATCGCCGCGCAAGCGTTCGATGGCCGAATCCAACGCCACTAAGCCCGATACGTCCATGACAGTGACTCCGCTGATGTCGATAATCACGGCCCGCGGCCGTCCAGCGATATCATGGAGGGCGCTCATCGCCTTTTCAGCAGCGCCGAAAAATAGGGAGCCAGCGATTTCATATAACTGTACCCCGTCGGGCAATGGGCTTTCCAAGTGCGGGTGATCAGCTTCCAGCAGTTTGCTACCGCTTAGCGCCGCCATGCGGTTCATGAACAACAGCGATGCTAAGACCACACCAACGCTGATGGCGATCACCATGTCGAAGATGACGGTTAATCCGAAGCAGACCAGCAAAACCAAAATGTCACTACCTGGCGCTACCTGAAAAATATGGCGAAAATGTTTCAACTCACTCATATTCCAGGCTACCAGCAACAACAAGGCTGCGAGTGCCGCCATCGGCAGATATCCCAGCAACGGTGCTAGCGCTAGCAACACCAGCAAAATGAACAGTGCATGGAACACGGCAGCTAATGGGCTACGGGCGCCGGCACGGATGTTCGCTGCCGTGCGGGCCAGTGCACCCGTCGCTGCAATACCGCCGAAGAATGGCGCAACCGTATTGCCGATACCCTGCCCAATCAGTTCAGCGTCAGGATCATGCTTAGTCCCCGTCATGCCGTCAGCGACGACGGCACATAGTAGTGACTCGATCGCGCCGAGCAACGCAATCGCCATCGCTGACCCCAGCAACTCCTTGAGCAATCCCAGTGATAACCCCAATGGCTGGCCATCTGGGCCAGGCAACTGCCACGGTAGTACGAACTGCGGCAGGAAGGGCGGGATGCCCGGTAGAGTTTGGTTATTCTGAACATAGCTGAAACGGGAGGCAATGGTGGCGACCTGGAATCCGTCCACCGTTTGGCTCAACAGCCAAGCCAGCGCTGTGGCGATGACGATGCCGGCCAACGGTGCCGGCAAGCCGGTTTTGAGACGCGGCCACGCCAGCAGCAGAGCTAGGGTCACTACGCCGATCAGGAAATCCGGCGCGTGTAAACCCGGCAACGCCTGCCCCGCTAACCAAATCCTCTCTAAAAAGTGCTCCGGTTGCGTGGCCAGTTGCAGGCCAAAAAAATCTTTAAGTTGTAGGCTGGCGATCACAATCGCGATGCCGGTGGTAAAACCAGTGGTTACCGGATAGGGAATGAACTGAATCAGTTTGCCCATGCGCGCCACGCCCATTCCGATCAACATGATGCCTGCCATACCACTAGCCGTTACCAGTCCACCGAGTCCATATTTTTCGGCAATGGGATGCAGGATGACGATGAAAGCGGCCGTTGGCCCGGACACGCTAAAACGAGAACCGCCGGTCAGCGCGATCAGTAGGCCCGCGACGATAGCCGTGTATAAGCCATATTGGGGTGGCACCCCGCTACCGATGGCCAGCGCCATGGCCAGTGGCACCGCGACGACACCCACCGTAATGCCGGCCAGCAGGTCAGATTGAAATTTCGATAGATTATAGCCACCACGCAGTTTGTCGCGCAGGGCGGTGCCAAAGGGAAGATACAAAGAATGCTGTTGGTCCGGTTTCATGGGTGTTACTAGGGCACTGCCCGTTATCAGTGATGGATAGAGCTCCTGAATCTATGGCTTATTTGGAGAAGAAGGCGGCTGAATAATAATGGGTTTTTCTTCATCCTGATCAGATTCCCGGACAAAATACCCGGACTCGTTTTCCAAATAGAATTCAATAAGTTCCAGCGGAATCGCCCTAAGCTGCGCCAGGAACACCATGGAATTTTTGAAGCCTTCCAGTTCGCTAATCGTCATGGTCATATGATTGCTCTGCTTTGTTGAATAAAGTCCGCAGTCTCTTGGCCATTTGTGCTATGGCAAGGCCATAAAGCCGAACAATTTCGATGGTGGCGTCGAGCCTTTTAGCGTTTCAGCCGGACCCCGCGTCCGCCGCCTTCACTGACCGCGCCTTCGCCGATCAATTCCACGCCCGCGGCTTCGAGCGCAGTGATGAGCTTGACCAGCGAATCGACATTGCCACGGATGGTGCCGTTGCTGCGTTCCATGCGCTGGATCGTGGGCAAGGACAAATCAGCCGCTTTGGCAAGGGCGCGCTGGTCCATGCCCAACAGCGCGCGCGCTGCTTTCAACTGGGTCACTGTGATCATGATGAAATTATCATATATTATCTTTAAAAATTTGTATTTCCATCGTTATATTTTACCTTTAAAATATTAAATTAATACTATCATGGTTTAATATTGAATTAAAATAGATCATATTTCATGCAATTTGGTAGGCTGCTGCTCATGAACCATCATCACCTCACCAGGAATCGCTTGAACCATGGCTGATAATTTCGACGAACGCGCTCTGCGCTACCATCGCATGACTCCCTACGGCAAGATCGAAGTCACCCCGACCAAGCCGCTGGCCAACCAGATTGATCTGGCGCTGGCTTATTCCCCCGGCGTGGCCGCCGCTTGCACGGTGATTGCCGAAGACCCTCGCGAGGTCTCTACGGTCACTGCTCGCGGCAATCTGGTGGCGGTCATCACCAACGGCACCGCCGTGCTGGGTTTGGGCGACATCGGCCCGCTGGCGGCCAAACCGGTGATGGAAGGGAAAGGTGTGCTGTTCAAGAAATTCGCCGGTGTCGATGTGTTCGATATCGAAATCAGCGAACGCGACCCTGATAAGCTGGTTGAGATCATTGCCAGCTTGGAACCGAGTTTTGGCGGCATCAATTTGGAGGATATTAAGGCGCCAGAATGCTTTCAGATCGAGCGCCGGTTGCGCGAGCGGATGAAAATCCCGGTGTTCCATGACGACCAGCACGGCACCGCGATCATCACCGCTGCCGCCGTGCTCAATGCCCTGTCGCTGGTCAATAAGAAGATCACCGAGGTCAGGGTGGTCACCTCCGGCGCCGGCGCGGCCGGCATCGCCTGCCTCGATTTGCTGCTCGGTTTGGGCCTGCGGCGGGAAAACGTCATCGTCTGCGACAGCCGGGCGTGATCTATCGGGGACGCGGCCTCTCGACGCGGAGAAAGCCGCCTATGCCGCCGACACCCCGGCACGCACCCTGGGCGAGGCGATCGTCGGCGCGGATATTTTCCTGGGGCTGTCAAGGCTGGGGTGCTCACCGGAGACATGGTGAAAACCATGGCCGGTCAGCCGCTGATTCTGGCACTGGCCAATCCCGTGCCCGAAATCATGCCGGAGGAGGCATTGGCCGCGCGGCCCGATGCCATCATCGCCACGGGCCGCTCCGATTATCCCAACCAGGTCAACAACGTCCTTTGTTTTCCCTACATTTTCCGGGGCGCGCTGGATGTGGGCGCTACCACGATCAATCAGGCCATGCAACTGGCCTGCGTCCGCGCCCTGGCAGAACTGGCGCGCGAGCCGCACTCAGGAAGAAACCGCCGCCTACGGCGATCAGCAAATCACTTTCGGACCGGAATACCTGATTCCTAAACCGTTCGAGCCGCGCCTGCTGCTCACCTTGCCGCTGGCGGTTGCCAAGGCGGCGATGGACAGCGGTGCCGCTACCCGCCCGATCGAGGATTTTACCGCCTACCGCATGCAGCTCAGCCAGCGCGTACCGTTCCGGTCTGATCATGCGTCCGGTGTTCGACCGTGCCAAGGCCGATCTCAAGCGGGTGATTTATGCCCAAGCCGAGGAAGAACGGATGCTGTGGGCGGTGCAAGGCGTGATCGATGACGGTCTTGCCAAACCCATTCTGATCGGGCGGCGCGGGCGCATCGAACAACGCATCGCCGAATTGGGTCTGCGCATCCGCCCCGGTCAGGATTTTGAGATCATCGACCCCCAGAACAACCCGTACTACGAGGAATGCTGGCAGGAATACCACAAGTTACGCGGACACTATGGGGTCGATCCTAACAAAGCTCGGGTCCGGGTCAACACCCGCGCCACGGTGATCGGGGCGCTGATGCTGCGCCTCGGCTACGGCGATGCGTTGCTGTGCGGATTAATTGGCGGTTTTCCCGATCATGTGGAATATGTGCTGGACATTGTTGGTTTGCGCGAAGGCGTTAAGACGCCGGCCGCTATGAATATGCTGATTACCACGCACGGACCGCTGTTTTTCTGCGACACTGACATCAACACGGACCCAACGGCTGAGGAAATCGCCGACATCACCTTGCTGGCGGCGGAGGAGGTTGGCCGCTTTGTGCCGCCGAAGATCGCTCTGCTATCCCACTCTAGCTTTGGTTCACACAAGTCGCGGCAGGCACGTAAGATGGCCGAGGCATTGCAGATCATCCGCCAGCGCGCGCCTGATCTGGAGGTGGACGGCGAGATGCGCGGCGATGCTGCTTTGTCCGAGGAATTGCGCAGCCGGGTGTTTCTGCATTCGCAACTGAAGGGTGCGGCCAATCTGTTGATTATGCCCAATGCCGACGCTGCCAATATCTCCCACAACTTGCTCAAGGAAGTGACTAACAGCGTCTCGGTGGGACCGTTCATGCTCGGTCTGGCCAAACCGGCGCATATTCTGACCCGTTCAGCGACCGCGCGGCGGATCATTAACATGACCGCGATCGCTGCGGTCGATGCGCAGGAATATCGACTCCACCGGCAGTCTGTTTGATCTAAAACAGGGCGATCTTACCCAGGATTTTCGCTCAGCAACTTTCTGTCGTCATCCCGGATGGCGCGTGAGCGGAAATCCTGATTAAGCAGCTGCTTGATTAATATCTTGAAGAGCGGACATTATACTTGCCGCCGCCATCGCGCTAAATCACGGCGGCGGACCTTGCCATTGGCGGTGCGCGGTAGGGTATCGGTAAAGATGATCTCCCGTGGGCACTTATAAGCGGCCAGATGGGCGTGGGCATGGGCCAGCAACGGTGCAGCGTCTATCCCGTCCGGTTCATCGGGATCACGCGGGACCACAAACGCGGCAATCACGCTGACTTCATCGCGTACCTGCAATTCAGTCACCGCAACTTCTGCAACCGCCGGATGCTGGCTGAGGCAATGCTCTACTTCCAGCGGCGATACCCGGTAGCCCATTGCATTCATCACGTCGTCATTGCGGCCGTGGTAATACAAGTACCCGGCGGCATCGAAATGCGCCAGATCACCGCCGATGAACCACTCGCCCCGGTAGACAAGATCCTCTTCATCTGGCCGGTTCCAGTAGCCCCGCATTAACCCTGGATCACTGCGGTGCACCGCCAGCAGACCGATCTCGCCCGGCGGCAATGGCGTATCGCCTTCTTCGACCGGCAATATGGCTACACAGCGGCCTTGCTGAACCTTGCCTGGGCTACCGGGTTTAACCGGTGACTGGAGCGATGAGGAAATGTAGGTGGAGCACTCGCTCATACCCAGCGCCTCATACAGTTCCTTGCCGGTAATTGAGCGCCACTGCTCCAGCAGCGCCACGCTCAGCGCCTCGCCAGCGGTCAGCCCGTGGCGCAGGCTGGACAGATTAAAATCGCGCACGTCGTTGTATTTCAATATCTGCCGGTATAGTCCCGGTACAGCGGCAAACAGGGTTGCCCGGCATTTTTCCATCAGCACCGGCCAAACCGTGACATCGCGCGGTCCGTTGTACAGCACCGTTGTTGCCCCATTCGCCCAGGGATCGGTCAGCCCCACCCCAAGGGTATAGGTCCAGTTGAACGCTCCGGCATGGAGAATCACATCATCTGGGCAAATGCCATACCATCCCTGATACATCGGCCGCCGCCCCCACGCTGAACGCTGGGCATGCAGCACACCCTTGGGCTGTCCTGTCGTGCCCGAGGTGTAGATCAGAAAAGCCGGGTCATCAGCGGCCGTGCCTGCATACCCCAGCGGTGCATTATTTTTCCGCAACGCCATGATGGCGGATGGATCTAGCACCCGGACTCCCGGCGGCGGTTCGATCGCCAAATCATCCGATACGGCTAAGATCCGGGCGCCAGAATCCGTCAGCAGGAAGTCGGCTTCCTCTTCAGTCAATTGTGCGGAGGAGGGTAGGGGGACGCAGCCAGCGGCAATGGCGCCGAAAAACAGCAAAGCATAATCGCTGGTGTTGCCCATGCGAATCATGATGCGTTCGCCAGGTTCTAGACCCAAGCGGCGCAACCCCGCTGCTGTCCGTTGCACGGTGTCATTCAGCTGCCTGTATGTCCAGCATTCTGCGCTGGCGATTGGCGCGTGAGCGTCGGATATGACCATCAGTGCTACTTTATCCGGGGTCGTCCGCGTTGCTGCCTCCAGACAATAACGCGCCATATTGAACTGTGTGGGTGGCAGTTCGCCGGTATAACCTTGTGTGTTTTTCATCGTTTATCCTTTACCCGGTTCCTGATTTCTGACTTTATGACCGTTCACTCCCGTTGTTTGCAAGCAGGCGAGGGGAGTGAACGGTTACCTGACGTTTATTTCCAGAAATCAGGATGGAACAACAGCAATACGGGAAATACTTCCAACCGGCCAACGATCATGGCGATGGTCAGCAAAACGGTGGCGGTATCGCTGATCGAGCTGAAATTAGCAGCCGTATCGCCCAAACCCACCCCCATGTTATTCAAGCCGGCTGCTGCCGAGCCAAATGCGGTGACCAAATCCAATCCCGTTCCCACCAGCGCCAGTGACAGAACGCAGTAGCAGAAAATATAAAGATAGTAAAATCCCCATACGGCCTGCATCACCCGGTCGGGAATTGGACGATTGCCGAGTTTGACCGCAATTTGTGCGGTGGGACGGATCAATAACCGGATCTCGCGCACGCTTTGTTTATACAGCAGCAGGAAGCGGATTGCCTTGATGCCGCCGCAGGTTGAACCCACGCAGCCGCCAAAAAAGCTGCCCAGCAATAGCAATAAAGGAATAAAAAATGGCCAGCCCGAGTAATTGGCTGTCGTATGGCCATTGCTGGTTACGATGGAGAGGCTCTGGAAAAATCCGTGGTGGAGCGCCTCCCATAACGAAAATGTGTTGCTGAAATAGAGGCATGCGCATGTCAAGGCGACAATCCCGCCGATGACAGCCAGGAAAAACCGGAATTCCGCATCTCGAAATATGACTCGAAGGCTACCGGTGCGCAATGCCATGAAATACAAAGCGAAATTAACCGCTGCGATCAGGGTGAAAATTCCGGAGATCAGTTCGATGGGCAGGCTATTGAAATAACCGATACTGTCATCATGGGTTGAAAAGCCGCCCAGCGCCAGCGTGGAGAAGCTGTGGCAAACCGCATCAAATGGACTCATTCCCGCAGCCCAAAACGATAATGCACAGGCCACATTCAAGCCAAAATAGATAGCCCAGAGATTCTTGGCGGTTTCGGTGATACGCGGTGTCAGCTTCTCATCTTTCATCGGTCCCGGCGTCTCTGCCTTATAGAGTTGCATACCGCCCACCCCTAGCATTGGCAGTAAAGCGACAGCTAGCACCACCACGCCCATGCCGCCGAGCAGATTTAGTTGTGCCCGGTAATACAGGATTGCCTTGGGTAACGCATCGAGACCGGAAAGAATGGTGGCGCCCGTGGTGGTTAAACCGGATGCGGTTTCAAACACGGCATCCACGAGCCGCATATGGGGATGTTCAGCCAGCATGAACGGTATCGCGCCCAGCAGGGAGAGCAGCACCCAGAATGCAACCACCACCACGAAACCATCCCGGTTGCGCAAGTCTGCTTTGAGCCGGCACACGGGCAGCCAGCAGAGCAATCCGAACCCCAATGTCACCCCGAAGGTTTCCGCGAAAGGCGCTACGACGTCATAGCCGTCGTACCACCAGGCTACTGCAATCGGCGGTAGCATCGTGGCGCTGAACAGGATCATGAGCAAACCTACCATGTACAGCGCGGTTTTGAATGGCGCCCGGTGCTGAATGTGTTGTGTCTTCCAGCGCATTCTGGCCGGCGTCACAGCCGGTTTGGCGGGCTCTTTTTCGCTGTGCTCTTCGTCAAGCTTCTTGGATTCACTGTCCTGTAGGTCTGAAAATAAACTGAACGCTGCTTCGTCGCGATCTGTCTGATCATTCATTCTCAATGCTCAATTCCAAAAGCCAGGCACGAACAGCAATAGCAATGGAAAAACCTCCAATCGGCCCAGCAGCATGGATAAGGTTAGCAACCAGGTCGCTGCGTCGTTCAGGGGTGCAAAATTGGAAGCTGTGGCGCCCAGTCCTACGCCCATATTGTTTAAACAACCCGCCACTGAGCCGAATGCCGTGACCAAATCCACGCCGGTAGCTGCCAGCGCCAGTGAGAAAAAGCAGTAGCTGAGAATGTAGAGGAAATAAAACCCCCACACTGCTTGCATCACCCGGTCGGCCATCGGGCGGTTGCCGACCTTGACCGTAATTTGCGCGCTGGGCCGGATCAGTAACTGGATCTCGCGCCAGCTTTGTTTAAAGAGCAACAGGAAACGAAAGGCTTTGATACCGCCACAGGTTGAACCCACACAACCGCCAAAAAAACTGCCCAATAATAACAATAAAGGTACAACGAACGGCCAGTCCGCGGGATAACCGGCGGCGGTCAGGCCATTGTCAGTGATGATCGAAGCTGCCTGGAAAAAGCCGTGGTAAATAGAGTCCCATAATGGAAACTTTCCGCTGTGATAAAGGTACAGACAAGTCGCTGCGATGATGCCCCCCATGACTCCCATGCAGAATTTGAATTCGGCATCGCGGAACACGGCCTTGAGACTGCGTGAGCGCCACGCTAAAAAGAAAAGCGCGAAGTTAACCGCCGCTACCAGTGAGAAAACGCCCGCGATCAACTCAATCGCTGGACTCTGAAAATAACCGATGCTGGCGTCGTGAGTGGAGAAGCCGCCCAATGCCAACGTGGCGAAGCTGTGGCAGAGGGCATCAAAGAAATTCATGCCGGCCGCCCAGAATGACAGGGTGCAAATTACATTCAGCCCGGCATAGATGTACCAGAGATTCTTAGCGGTCTCGGTGATGCGCGGTGTCAGTTTCTCATCCTTCATCGGCCCTGGAGTCTCCGCCTTGTAGAGTTGCATCCCGCCGATGCCAAGCATCGGCAATAAGGCCACCGCCAGCACCACGATGCCCATGCCGCCCAGAAAATTCAGTTGCGCCCGGTAATACAGGATTGCCTTGGGTAGTGTATCGAGACCGGAAAGAATCGTGGCGCCTGTGGTGGTCAGGCCGGAAACGGTTTCGAATACCGCATCCACGAGCCGCATATGCGGATGTTCGACCAGCATGAACGGCAGCGACCCGAATAGCGACAATAAAAACCAGAACATCACCACGACCACAAAGCCATCCCGGTTACGCAGATCCGCCTTAAACCGGCATACCGGCAGCCAGCACAGCAGGCCCAGTGCCAGCATAGCCCCCATCGCCTCTGCGAACGGCATGACCACTTGGTAGCCGTCATACCACCAGGCCACAGCGATGGGCGGCAACAAACTGACGCTGAACAGGATCATCAACAGTCCGATCATGTACAGCGCTGTCTTGACCGGTGCGCGCCGCTGCACCATTAACCACTCTTGACCGACTGTTATCGCCTGCATTGCCGTTGTCCTGCTGTGAATGGAGTTCCACAATTCTGCGCTTAAATTTTATTTCCAGAAATCTGGCAGGAATAACAATAGCAGCGGAAATACCTCCAGCCGGCCAACCAGCATCGCCAGCGACATCAGCCAAGTTGCCGTATCGTTCAATACGCTGAAGCCGCCCGCCGTATCGCCCAAACCAACGCCCATGTTATTCAGGCACGCTGCTGTCGTGCCAAACGCGGTGACTAAATCCACGCCGGCTGCCGCTAGCGCGAGGGAGAAGGCGCAGTAGCATAAAATGTACAGATAATAAAATCCCCATACTGCCTGCATGATCCGGTCAGGAATGGGATGATCGCCCAGCTTGACAGCAATCTGGGCCGTTGGCCGGACTAAGAGTCGGCTCTCACGCACGCTCTGTTTATAGAGCAGCAGAAAACGGATGGCTTTGATACCGCCACAGGTTGATCCGACGCAACCGCCAAAAAAACTGCCCAGCAGCAATAGCAGCGGTACGAACGCCGGCCAATGCTCCTCGGCAGGATAACTCGCTGTGGTCAGGCCCGTGCCGGTAATAATCGAGATACCCTGAAATGCGCCCAGATGAATGGATTTCCACAGCGCGCCCCGTCCATATACAAATGCAGGCAAGCGAAAGCGACAATGCCAGCCACCACTTTCATGCAAAACTGGAATTCCGCATCGCGATATACACGGCGCTTAAGCTGCGTAGCCGCCAAGCCAGGAAGTACAAGGCGAAGTTAACCATCGCCACCAACGATGGAATGAATTCACACAAGGCAACCCATCCGGACAAAGGAGGGCATATAGTTCCACCTTCTTCGGAGACCTGCACCCCAGCGCTACCGTTGTAAAACTGTAGCAAACGGCATCAAAGGGACTCATTCCGGCCAGCCAATAGGCCAAAAAGCACAAAAAATTCAACCCCACATAGATGTACCAGAGATTCTTGGCCGTCTCGGTAATTCGCGGCGTCAGCTTTTCATCTTTCATCGGTCCAGGCGTCGACGCCCGGTAGAGCTGCATGCCGCCAATCCCCAGCATCGGCAGCAGGGCCACTGCCAGCACGACAATTCCGATTCCGCCCAGAAAATGCAATTGTGCCCGGTAGTACACAATTGCTCTGGGCATCGTATCCAGCCCAGAAAGCACCGTCGCGCCAGTGGTAGTCAAACCGGAAACCGTTTCGAACACTGCGTCGACAAAGCGGACCTGGGGTTGATCAGACAATATGAATGGCAATGCGCCTAGCAGCGATGACAGTACCCAGAACACCACGACCAGGATAAAGCCATCGCGATTGCGTAAATCAAGTTTGAACCGGCACACCGGCAGCCAGCATAGTAGTCCTAAGCCCAGCGTTGTCCCGAGCGTTTCCATGAACGGCAAAACCACATCTCCACCGTCGTACCACCATGCTACGGCAATCGGTGGCAACATGGTGGCGCTGAACAAGATCAGCAATAGTCCGACCATATACAGCCAGGTCTTAATAGGAGCCGGCTGGTAAGCTTGCCGCTGAAATTTCTGTCCAGCCCATTGCGCAATTAATTTATTGCGGGCGGCGTGTTCATTCGAAGGCGGGGTTTCAGGTATTTCACTCTGCAAAGCTTGGTCGCTCATCAAGTATCCTGACTATTATGTGATGACGTAGTCTGGGCGTCCTGCCGGCGTTTCCGGCGCGCGAATTTATCGTGTTATCGAGTGTATGAGTTATTATGGTTAGAAGAATCTACTCCCGTCTGCCAGGATGTCCACAGAATCCAAGCCATTTTTCAGGAAATGACCAAGATTGCTCAACCCGGCGCCCTTTTCCGGGAGCCTTGCCGCATATCGAACCTAATCACCAATGCTTATGATTTTGCGCGTTGCTAAAGGAGATTAAAGAATGAAACTCACTAGCCCCGTCTTGCGCGATCACCAACCCATCCCTGCCGAGTATGCCTTTGGCATCGCCGATCCTGAACAGCATGTCGTATTCGGCTCGAATATCAATCCGCCGCTTGCCTGGAGTGAACTCCCTCCGGGAACCCGGTCGTTGGTTTTGATCTGCCATGACCCGGACGTGCCGACCCAGGCAGATGACGTCAACCAGGAAGGACGGCAAGTACCGGCTGACTTACCGCGCACTGATTTTTATCACTGGATTTTGGTGGATTTAGCCCCAGCCCCGGAACATATCCTGGCTGGTGAATTTGCCAAAGGGGTAACGCCCGGTGGCAAATCGGGGCCGGAAGCCCCGCGCGGCACCCGTCAAGGTATCAACAACTACCGGGAATGGTTCGCGAGCGATCCGGCTATGGCAGGCCGTTACTTCGGCTATGATGGGCCATGCCCGCCCTGGAACGACAGTATTATTCACCACTATATTTTTACTCTGTATGCGCTTGACATAGAACGCTGCCCGATGGAAGGTGATTTCACCGGGCCCGAAGTGCTGACGGCAATGGCTGGTCATGTATTGGATCAGGCCAGTTTAACGGCCACGTATAGTCTTAACCCGGCCATATCGGCCTGAGTCTCGGGCAAACTCTGCCCTTCTTTTTACATTTACCAGGAGGTTGCGATGAGTTTCGCCGATGATTCCGCCAACGCCGATAAGCGCCGACTTAAACGCTGGTATTTGGTGATGTACCTGCGGGTTTATGACCAGGATACCCAGGAGCTGCTAGGTCATATTGTGGACATTAATAAAGAAGGCATCCGTTTGGTCAGCGATAAACCGGTGCCGTTAAGCCGGACGTTCCGGTTATGGCTGGATGTTCCTAAGGAGAACAGTTCGCATCAGCGTATTTTCTTGGATGCAGAGAGCCTGTGGTGCGGCCGGGATATTAATCCGGACTTTTACGATACAGGTTTCCGCATCCTGAATATTGGCACGTCAGCACTCTTGCAACTGCAATTATTGATCGAGGAATTTAAATTCTGAGAATGGCATTCAATATGCATTGAACAACTTGACGCATGCGCATAGGTCAGCCTCATGGTCTATTTGGGCTGGAATAGCAGTCAAGCTGGAGGATGCAATGATGTCATTCACGATCGCCGCTGACAAAGCATTAGTTTGGGACCGGCAGCAAAATCAGATGGTGCAAAAAATCCGGGTTGTCGTAAGCCTGATAGGCAACCGGGGAAGCATTTATCGCGAAGCCGGACCGCTGTATGCGGAAACCGGACAGGAAGTGTTTGAAGCCGTGCAGTTATTGCGTACACGGCTGATTCAATCGCTGGCATCTGGGGTTGGTTGAACACGGTGGACGAATAGCGATGCCCAGGCTTGCTGCCTCAAGATTATTTGCCGTCTGGTTTGTTTCTTCAATATCCGTGCGGCCTGAGTCACCCTCAGGCCGCGCCATTGCCCCCTGATTGCACCATTACTGGGCATGCATGCTGCATTGCTCATCCTGTGAATAAGTGATTCTGTTTCCAATTGATGGGGCAAATGCCTGCGAAGAATTTCGATTGGAGCTGACTTGCATCGCCACTCTCGCTAGAATCCTTTCCCCTTCTTCGCATGACAATGGAGCCGTAACGTGCAGGAACTCAATCCCTACTTTAACCAGATTCAAGACCTCCAGGAGCGCTGTGCGTCCCTGAGGGGGTATCTTTGACTTTGAGACCCGGCGTGAACGATTGATCGAAGTTAGCCGCGAATTGCAGGAACCCGCCATCTGGAATGACCCGGAGCGCGCACAAGCGCTCGGTAAGGAACGGGCGCAGTTAGAAGCGGTTGTAGAGCGGCTGGAAAGCCTTGGCCGTGGTCTGAACGAAGCCGCTGAGCTATTGGTGCTGGCTGGCGAAGAGAACGACGAAGCAGCGATTGCCGAAATCGTTCGGGATTTAGAACGGCATGGCCGCATTGTGGCTGATCTGGAGTTTCAGCGGATGTTCTCCGGCGAGCTGGATTCTAGTAACGCCTTTCTTGATATCCAGTCCGGTTCTGGCGGCACCGAGGCTCAGGACTGGGCGGAGATGTTGCTGCGCATGTATCTGCGCTGGGGGGAGCGGCACGGTTTCAAAACCGAACTGCTGGAAGCTTCGCCGGGTGAAGTGGCGGGTATTAAGAGCGCCAGTGTTCGCTTTGAAGGCGATTATGCTTTCGGCTGGCTACGCACTGAAATTGGCGTTCATCGCCTGGTCCGCAAATCACCGTTTGATTCCGGTAACCGCCGCCATACCTCGTTTGCCGCCGTCTTTGTTTCTCCAGAAATTGATGACAGCATTGAAGTGGACATTAACCCGGCTGATTTGCGCGTTGATGTTTACCGCGCCTCCGGAGCAGGCGGTCAGCACGTTAACCGTACTGAATCAGCCGTGCGCATTACCCACCTGCCGACCAACATTGTCGTGCAGTGCCAGAATGACCGCTCTCAGCACAAGAATCGCGCTACTGCTATGAAGCAGCTTAAAGCCAAGCTCTATGAATTTGAGCAACAGAAGCGCAATACTCAGGCTCAGGCGCTTGAAGACAGCAAATCCGATATCGGCTGGGGCAGCCAAATCCGCTCCTATGTGCTGGATCAATCGCGCATTAAGGACTTGCGCACCGGCGTCGAGACTGGAAACACCCAGGCGGTGCTGGACGGTGACCTGGATAATTTCATCGAGGCGAGTTTGAAGAGCGGGCTGTAGTCCTCGTGAGATCGTCCGCATCACCCAGCCAGATACGCCAGTTAAACGATTAATTCTAGTCAGACGACGAATATCTATGAGCGAAACAACCGGATTCTCCACGCTTTCCATTGACGAGAATAAGCTGATTGCACTGCGCCGGCAAAAACTCCATGAATTACGCCAGCAGGGCAATGCCTATCCTACTGACTTCCGGCGCGACACCCTGGCGGCGGAATTGCACATCGCTTATGGCGGCAAGGACAATGCCGAACTGGAAGCCGGATCGCACCGGGTGCGGATTTCCGGGCGGATGCTCGCCCAGCGGATCATGGGTAAGGCCAGTTTCGTGCGGCTGCGCGACCAATCCGGCGATATTCAATTGTTTGTCCAAAAGAGCGCTTTACCGGAAGGACGATACGAAGCATTCAAAACCTGGGATTTAGGCGACATCCTTGGTGCTGAAGGGGTTGTGTTCAAGACCAAGACGGGTGAACTGTCTATTAAAGTCGATACGTTGCGGCTGCTCACCAAATCGTTACGCCCTCTGCCAGAGAAATTCCACGGGTTGGCTGATCAGGAAACCCGTTATCGCCAGCGTTATGTAGACCTGATCATGAACGAAGCCACGCGTGCCACCTTCCGGTTGCGTTCGGCTCTGATCGCCTACATCCGCGAATTTTTTAATCAGCGGGGTTTTCTGGAAGTTGAGACGCCGATGATGCAGCCTATCCCTGGCGGTGCAGCGGCGCGGCCGTTCATCACCCATCACAATGCGTTGGATATGCAGTTATATTTGCGCATCGCCCCGGAACTGTATTTGAAACGGCTGGTGGTTGGCGGGTTCGAGAAAGTCTATGAGATCAACCGGAATTTTCGTAATGAGGGGCTATCTACCCGCCACAACCCCGAATTCACCATGCTGGAATTCTATCAAGCTTACGCGGACTACCGCGATCTGATGGATCTGACTGAAGTGTTGCTGCGCAGCATGGCGCAAGCCCTGCTCGGCGATACGATCATCCCCTATCAAGGTGAGAGCTATGATTTTGGCCAAGCCTTTCAGCGGCTCACGGTGCGAGAGGCGGTGCTGCGTTTCAATCCGGCAATTTCTGCTGCTGAGCTGGATGATTTTGAATCTGCCCGGCGTATTGCCCAAGGATTGGGGGTAGAGGTGCGGCCAGAGCATGGTCTGGGCCGGGTGCAACTGGATATTTTCGAACAGACGGTTGAGCATCAGTTGCGTGATCCGACGTTCATCACCGCCTATCCCACCGAAGTCTCGCCGCTGGCCCGGCGCAACGATCAAGACCCCACGATTACTGACCGCTTTGAGTTGTTCGTCGGTGGACGGGAAATTGCTAATGGGTTTTCCGAGCTGAACGACCCTGAGGATCAGGCGGAGCGCTTCCGCAAGCAGGCTGAAGCCAAAGCGGCGGGGGATCATGAAGCAATGCATTACGATGCCGATTACATCCGGGCGCTGGAATATGGCTTGCCGCCGGCTGCTGGTGAAGGTATTGGCATCGACCGGTTAGTGATGTTATTTGCTGACGCGCCTTCCATTCGCGATGTGCTGCTGTTTCCGCACCTGCGTCCGGAGTAACCGGCCTGTGACAGACCAGGTAGAGAGATCAGGAGCGAAAGGCACGCTCCAGACGATTCCCGGTCAAGCTGCTCGTGCGGGCGGCAGTGGTCCTATTAGGGGCGGATTCACAATAGCGCTGCGCATCGGCACCACAATGCCGTGCTCGGCGCAGTGAGCGCGTTTTTGGTCGCGTAATGCGACCACTGACCGCTTGCAGTGCGGGCAGACCGTATGAACAGGGTGTGAAGTCGTCATGGCTTGAAGTCCTTGTGAAAGTCATCGTTAACTTTATTGGACTCCTTAATACCGGTTTTGTTTTTGCAGCGCAACAAAAATTTGCTGCTTAGCAACATCTGGTGGTGGACAAGCTATTTTTTAGTGCTTTTATTTTCAATACAACAATGAGTTGTAGTCAGGAAATGATTTTGCATAACGAAGTTTAACCGAGTCATTGTCATGTCGATTTTTTCCTTCTTTCGTGGTCACCCCCGTATCGAGCGGCCCAGAATCATCATGACTCTTCTCGTGCGGGATGAAGCCGATATCATCGAGCGGCATCTGCGCTACCATGCAGGTTTGGATATTGATGGTTTGATCGTAACCGACCATCGGTCTTGTGATGGAACGCGCGAGATTCTAGAGCAGTACCAGAAAGCTGGAGTGATTCTCGAACTGATTGATGAGCCAAG
Organism: Gammaproteobacteria bacterium; assembly: GCA_024234995.1. GTDB lineage: Bacteria > Pseudomonadota > Gammaproteobacteria > Competibacterales > Competibacteraceae > UBA2383. Next base: position 162,953 of record JACKNF010000003.1, on the reverse strand, counting down.
CCTGGCCTATGATCAAGTCGCTTGGGTGCATCGCATGATCGAGCGGGCGCGCGACCGTTATGGCGCGGACTATTGTATTAACAGCGATGCGGATGAATTTTGGTATGCTGCTAGCGGTTCACTGCGCAGCACGCTGGCGCGCAGCCGGGCCAGCAAAATTCAATGCCCTTCCTACAATATGCTGCCGCCCGTAGAGGGTGAGTTTTGGGCGGCGGTCGATTGTGTCCGGCGCGGGGTGCCGAAGAGCTTCACTCTCGATAGCTACAATGTCCTTTTTCACAAACCGACGCACAAGGTCATTCATCGCACTCAGGGTTATCGCCGGATTACCCCTGGCAATCATGGCGTGGACATGATGGACAATATCAGCGAGCGATCCAAAACCATTCGGCTTTACCATTACAATATCCGGAGCCGGGAGCAATTCAAACGTAAGATGTTGCAGGGTGGAGCGGCGATTGAGGCGAATACCAATAGTTTGGAGAAGCAGGGATCGCATTGGCGGTATTTTTACCGGGGGCACCAGACGGGTCAAATCGACTTTGATCAGGAATTCGATAAAGCCATTGGCCGTCATCAGCTTGCGGAGCTGCGCCGGATTGGCTGCGTCGTCACCGACCTGACCATGAGAAATATCTTCGCCGCTCGATGAGATCCCCTCTCCTTCAGCGAAGGAGAGGGCAAGAAGAGCGTAAAATGAAACTTCAACCCTTAATCCGCTCCATGAGCGTGTTAACGATCTCTTCATTGGAAGGAGAGCTAACTGTCAGTAGAATTCCTTCCTGCCGGTAAAAATCGATCAGAGGGGCGGTTTTCTGGTTGTACGTATCGAGGCGATGGCTGATGGCTTCTGCAGTCTCATCGTCCCGCTGCACGATGGGGCTGCCGCATTTATCGCAAACGCCTTCCACCTTGGACGGTTGAGTCCGGACATTGTAAATGGCCTGACACTGCGGGTTGACACAGGTGCGGCGAGTGGTGAGGCGGTTGAGAATCTCTTCGCGCGGGACTTCGATATTGGCCACCACATCCAGTTTGATGCCCAATTTATTCAATAATACCTTGAGTGCTTCGGCTTGAGGGATGGTGCGTGGAAAGCCATCCAGCAAAAACCCCTTGGTGCAATCGGATTCTTGCAGGCGCGTTTCCATGATGCCCATGATCAGTTCATCCGGTACCAGGTCGCCGGCTTTCATATAGGCTTCTGCCTTCTTGCCCAGATCTGTGCCGGCTTGTGCTGCGCCACGCAGGATATCGCCGGTGGAGATTTGTACTGAACCATCCACCTGGGTCAGTAGCTTGGCAATACTTCCCTTGCCTGCTCCCGGGGCGCCTAACAGAATGACTCGCATGATGTTCTCCTCAATTATTGGTAAATCATTGAAAGTGGGCCGCAGTCAGTTTCAGCCGCTAGGCGCTGGCTACTCGTCATTGACTGCCAAGCATCTAATGATAGTCGATAATAACAACCTCGCCTTATCAGGCTGAATCGAGCAGCAGGTGGTCATGTTTGGCGGTTCTCATTTCTCCAGTGATTGCTTCTGGAGATTTTTGAGTGCATGGTTGTTGTATCCTCCTCCGGCAATTTCAGGCTAACATGCACTATCCATCGCATCAGGATTTCTTCGCATGGCCAAACGTACTCCCTTATATGCCCGTCACCTCGCTTTGAGGGCGAAGCTGGTCGATTTCGGCGGTTGGGACATGCCGCTTCACTACGGCTCGCAACTTCAGGAACATCATCAGGTACGTAACGCTGCCGGATTGTTCGATGTCTCGCACATGACCATCATCGATTTTCCCGGTCCTGCCCCAGCCCGCGCCCTGCTGCGTTATCTGCTGGCCAACGATGTCGCCCGTCTTGGCCCCGGCAAGGCGCTTTATACGTGTATGCTGAATGATGCCGGCGGAGTGATCGACGATCTCATTGTTTACGGCCGGGGTGAAACCGGTTACCGGCTGGTGTTGAATGCGGCCACTCGCGATAAGGATCTCGCCTGGATTGCTCCACTGGCTGAGCGCTTCAACGCCTCCTGGCGCGAGCGCGGCGATTTGGCCATGTTGGCAGTGCAGGGGCCAGAAGCACTGGCGAAATTGGAGGCGGTATTGGATGCTGAGACTCTTCACGCAGTGCGAGCTAGCCGGCGTTTTCATGCCGTGGAGGGCAAAGATTTATTCATCGCTCGCACCGGCTACACTGGCGAAGATGGCGTGGAAATCATGCTGGCTGCCGAGAATGCGCCGGTGCTTTGGGATGGTTTGCTGGCCGCTGGTGTTGCGCCGTGTGGATTAGGTGCTCGCGATACGCTGCGCCTCGAAGCCGGTATGAGCCTTTACGGCAGTGACATGGACGAGACCACTACGCCGCTGGTTTCCGGGTTGGGCTGGACGGTGGCTTGGCAGCCACCGGAACGGGATTTCATCGGTCGCGCAGCCTTGGAACAGCAGCGCGCCGGCGGTATATCACAAACCTTGATTGGTCTGGTGCTGGAAGAGCGTGGTGTATTGCGCAGTCACCAGACTGTGTATGACGGTGACCGTGAAATCGGCATGACGACCAGTGGCGCTTTCTCACCCAGTTTGAACCGGGGCATCGCCTTGGCGCGAGTGGCTGCGGGTATCGGTGGCGGCTGCCAAGTCGACGTGCGTGGCAAGCGTCTGCCAGCACAGGTAGTCAAACCGCCTTTCGTCTCCCGTCCGTTGTAATTAAACGATCCCTAACCTAAACGTTCCTATCCCGATCAACCTGTTGAGGAGTCGATGATGAGCAGCACTATCCCTTCTGAACTGCGCTATACCGAGACCCATGAATGGGTGCGTTCCCAGGAAGATGGCATCGTCACTGTTGGCATCACCGATTACGCCCAGCACCTGCTTGGTGATCTGGTATTTGTAGAATTACCGGAAGCGGGTCGAGTAGTGACCGCCGCCGAAGGTTGTGCCGTGATTGAATCAGTCAAGGCGGCTTCAGATGTGTATAGCCCGGTGGATGGCGTGATTGTCGAAGTCAATGAGCTGCTGGCTGACAATCCGGAATTGATTAATCAAGATCCCTACGAGGAAGGCTGGATTCTGCGCATCAAGACCAGCGCTGATATGGAAGGTTTGCTGGACGCTGCCGCCTATGAATTGATCGCTATTGATGAAGACGAAGATGAGGAAGGTTCGTTAACCAATTCAAAGCTGGCTGGTTAAGGAGGCATTCTATTCATGCCATTTATTCCCCATACCCTGGATGATGTCCGGGTGATGCTAGACGCCATTGACGTTCCGGCGCTTGAAACCTTGTTTGATGAAATCCCGCCCTCCTTGCGCATCAGCGAGTTACCGGCTTTGCCAGATGCCTTGACTGAATGGCAGGTCAGCCGGCTGATGACAGAGCGGGCAGCGGAGCTTTCGCAACCTTTGTGCTTTCTGGGTGCCGGTGCTTATGAGCACCACACTCCCGCGGCAGTGTGGGAAATTGCTGGGCGTGGGGAATTCTACAGCGCCTACACGCCCTATCAGCCGGAAGCCAGCCAGGGTACGTTGCAAGTACTCTATGAGTATCAAAGTATGATGGCCGGGCTGACCGGCATGGCCGTCTCAAACGCATCACTATATGATGGGGCGTCGGCGCTGGCTGAAGCGCTATTGATGGCGGTGCGTGCCAACCGTAAATCTAAATCCAAGCGAGTGTTGGTTCCTCGAACGCTACATCCTTTCTACCGGAAGGCTGTCCGTTCTATTGTCCATAATCAGGACATCGAACTGGTAATATTGCCTTATGACCCGTCAGGCGGCCATACCTTGCAGGAGGCGCTGGTGCCTTATGCCGGCCAGGATTTTGCGGCATTGGTTATTCCGCAACCTAATTTCTTTGGGGTGCTGGAGGACGTCGACGAGCTGACTGACTGGGCGCATCACCATGACCTGCTGGCGGTGGCGGTGGTCAACCCCACAACATTAGCAGTACTCAAGCCACCCGGTGAATGGGGCCAGACTGGCGCCGACATTACCTGCGGCGATGGCCAGCCATTCGGCTCGCCGCTCAACTCAGGCGGTCCCTACTTCGGTTTCCTGTGTTGCCGGAAAGAATTAGTGCGGCAAATGCCAGGCCGGTTAGTGGGACGCACTGTAGATCTGGATGAAAAACATGGGTTTACTCTCACTTTGCAAGCCCGCGAGCAGCACATCCGGCGTTCTAAAGCGACGTCGAATATCTGTACGAATCAGGGTCTAATGGTGACTGCTGCTACCTTATATCTGTCGCTGCTCGGCCCGCACGGATTAGAGCAGGTTGCGGCAATCTGTCATGCGAATACCCGGATGCTGGTGGAACTGTTAAGTGCGATTCCGGGCGTCAGCCAGATATTTAACCGCCCCATGTTTCATGAAGCAGTGTTGAAGTTGCCGCATCCGGCAAGTGAAATTTTGGATGGATTATTGGCGCGTGGCATTCTCGGTGGCTTTGATCTGAGCAGTGAATACCCCGAATTGGGAAACGCGCTGCTGGTTTGCGCGACGGAGACTCGCACCGAGGCGGATTTACGGCAGTATGCTGAGGCGCTGGCGATGGTGGTTTAAGACGATTGATGTCGTGCGGTTGCGCTTGCCGGTCAATCAACTTGAGCAAGCGGCCAATGCCAATGCTTGCAACACTTCCCCATTCTGAATCTGCTGAAGAAAAACCACGATGCCGGCATCTTGAGGCACAAATTCATCGGGCAAGGAAACCGGTACAGTGTGAAAAAAATGCCCGTCGGGGCCGATCGCCAGCGGTCCCAGCAGCGCCCGCACGACCCGGTCATGCCGCAAGCGTTCCCCCGCATTCTCCCCGGCGGTCACTTGGCTGCTGAGCTGGTCTTGATAGACTGCCACAAAGACTCCCGCCTTACTCTGCGCTACTGGCGCGTGGATCCGGCCGATGGTCCGCACCTGCCATTGTCCAGGTTCTGGGAGTAATTCAATTTGAAGATCCGCTGGCGCTGGTTGTGACGTGATGCTGGTTACCCGTTGCTGGAGTGCATCCGGCCATTGCCACTGCAATAGGGTTTGGCCATTGATTAAGATCTGCGGTGTGTACACGGTCCGAGAACCTTGTTGTGCAGCTAATCCTCGTTGTCGAGCACTGAATGCAGGCTGAGCGAAGCGGTCCTTCCAGCCCAGGCGATCCCAGTAATCGACATGGAATGCTAATGCCACGATCTGGCGTGAATCCCTGGTTTGAGTGGTTTGCCTGGTCAGCCAGCGGTCCGCTGGAGGGCAACTGCTGCAACCTTCAGAGGTGTAGAGTTCCACGAGCGCTGTGCGGTTGGGTGTGCTGGCTGCTGTACAGCTTGCGGGTTGTGCTAACAGAGGACGCGCGTCCATTAGCGTTACAATTAGTGTGATCGCCAATGATAGTGTTTTCATGCCTTCTCATACCGCCAGGGCAGATTTGATCGATACTTCGAAGCTCACCGGGGCTGACGCCAGCAGGTAACCTTCGGCTGGGGTTGGGAATGATGATCGCTTCAGCGGTGATCGCTTTTATCGTTCCGGCGGTTTGTTCGATTAAACCGCCTATTAGGGTCAGCGCTAGAACGACCTTCTGCCCGGTGATCATTTGGCCGGAACGCAGTGCAAAGGCCACCATCCATTCGTTGTTAACGATCACGATTTGTCGCGTCTTAGCCCAAGGTGGATCTTAACGTGATGTATCTGTTGTGATGGGCCGCGTGCCTCCACAAAATGGAATAGCTGGTAGTGACTCACTGAGGTGAGCAAGGTTATCATGATAAGATGAATTGTGATCGCTGTGGCAGCAGGTAAATACACCAGTACGGGCAATGGCTCACTGAGGTGAGCAAGGTTATCATGGTAAGATGAACTGTGGTCATCTGTGGCAGCGGGCAGCTACACCAGCAGCACGGTAAAACTGGTAACGGCAAGCAGTGTTATAAATGTGGTGGATGCGGGCGCAGCTTTCGGGAAAACCCTTGCGCGCTGAGGTATACGGAAATGGCAAAAGAGCGAATTCTGCGCGCCTATCAGGAGCACGCCTCCCTGCGGAGATGAACCCTTCTAGTCGGGATGTCGCCCAGCACGGTATCGGCGTGGCTCAAAAAAACCCAGGATTTGCCTCATTGGAAGCGGCCCTGGCTCCCGCCCGGTTCAATGCCCTGCCTGCCGCCCAACATCGGGCCGCGTATTCCAAAGATCCCGCCAGCCACATCGAGCGCTTCGACAATACTCTGCACCAGCGCTGGGGCCGCTTTGTTTGCAAGACCTTGGATGTACTCACACTGAAGATTTGAAGCAAGCAGCTGCGAAGATCACGAGAGCGGCGCGATAGCCGTTCCAAGCTGCTATGACAGGCCATGACGATCAAGTATTACGGGAGTAGTGCGCACCAGGAGGCTCTATGGGATTTAGTGGAATCATGTAACCGGCAACCCCCGGATTTTCTTCGTGCGTTATCCTCAAAACGATCCTAAAAGTAAACTCTACGGTTCATGAGTATCGAACAATCCATTATCGATGGCAGCGAACGGCTGGGTATTCCCTTATCCAGCGAGGCGGCCGAACAACTGGCAGCCTATCTGGGGCTACTGGAACGTTGGAATCGTGCCTACAACCTGACAGCCGTGCGTGATCCAGAAGCGATGGTCGTGCGGCATGTCCTGGACAGTTTGTCGATCTGGCCTTGGATCGGGAGGGGGCGTGTGCTGGATGTCGGGAGCGGCGCCGGGTTACCGGGTATTCCGCTAGCTATCGCCCGGCCGGAGTGTGCCTTCTGCCTGCTGGATAGCAATGGCAAACGCACCCGGTTTCTTATTCAGGCAACCGCAGAGCTGCATCTCACCAATATTGAAGTGGTGCGTAGCCGGGTTGAGGATTATCGGCCGTATCCTTTGTTTGATTGCATCGTGTCACGGGCATTCGCGACCCTGGCAGAATTGCTGGCGGCCGCCGGCCGGTTGTGTGCCCCGCAGGGCCAATTATTAGCGATGAAGGGTATTTTCCCCGATGATGAGCTGGCCTGTTTGCCATTGGATTATAGCCTGGTTGGCGTTTACCCATTATATATCCCGGGATTGGATGCCGAACGCCATTTGGTGCATCTGGCGCCTGTCCCTGTTTCCTGAGACTGAGACTTATGGCACACATCATCGCCATTACTAATCAGAAAGGTGGTGTCGGCAAGACTACCACTGCGGTCAACTTGGCTGCCTGTTTGTCGGCATTGCGTCAAGGGGTGTTGCTGGTCGATCTCGACCCGCAGGGCAATGCGACTATGGGCTGTGGGGTAAATAAACACACAGTATCCGCTACCAGTTACGAAGTGCTGTTAGGCGAAGCGACACTGTCAGATGCTTTGCAGTGGGTCGAAAAAGCCCAGATGCGGTTGCTGCCGGCCAACGGTGACCTGACTGCTGCTGAAGTTGGTCTGTTGAAAATTGATAATGCGCCTGACCGGTTGCGCGATGCCTTGGCTCCAGTGATATGGAATTTTGATGTCATTCTGATCGATTGCCCGCCATCATTGAACATGTTGACAGTTAATGCTCTAACCGCTGCCCAATCAGTGATCATCCCCGTGCAATGCGAGTACTATGCCTTGGAAGGCTTATCCGCGTTGCTGGATACAATTGAAAAAGTGCGCAAGTCCACCAATCCTAATTTGCGGATCGAAGGGGTATTGCGAACTATGTTTGATCCTCGCAATCGCTTGGCTAATGATGTGTCGAATCAGATTGCCGAGCATTTTGGAGCAACAGTGTTTGAAACGCTGATTCCCCGTAACGTGCGGTTGGCCGAGGCGCCGAGTTATGGGTTGCCGGTCATCCATTACGATGACAGCTCGCGTGGCGCGCAAAGCTATCGCGAGCTGGCTAAGGAAGTGCGGAAGCGGTTGCGGCGGCCTGCCGCAAAAAGGGAAAGCGGAGCTAGCGCATGATCCGTAAAAAGGGTGGCTTGGGCCGTGGGCTGGATGCGCTGCTTGGTGCGGCAGCAGCGACACGAGAGGGAATGACAGCATCGATCGTTCCGGTTCCGGAAGCGCCGGAAACCTTGCGGCAATTGCCTGTCGAGCAGATTTGCCGGGGCCGCTATCAGCCACGCCAGGATTTACGCCAGGATACTTTGCATGAATTGGCTGAGTCGATCCGCGCGCAAGGTGTGGTACAGCCAGTGCTAGTGCGTCCTCTGGATGGAAACCGCTATGAATTAATTGCTGGCGAGCGGCGTTGGCGGGCAGCGCAACTGGCTGGTTTGCATGAGGTGCCAGCGGTAATCCGCGATGTGCCGGATCAGGCGGCCATCGCCGTGGCGCTTATCGAAAATATCCAGCGTGAAGATCTCAATCCTCTGGAAGAAGCCACCGCTCTACAACGGTTGATCGGCGAATTTCAGCTAACACACCAACAGGCTGCTGATGCTGTTGGCCGGTCACGGGCGGCAGTGACCAACCTGCTCCGTTTATTGGAGTTGAGTGAGGATGTCGGGCAACTGGTACGGGAGCGCAAGCTAGATATGGGCCATGCCCGTGCTTTGCTGCCGTTGCCGCCCGCTTTGCAGCGGGAAGCCGCCCATCAGATCTTGTTACGTGGATTGTCGGCACGGGAGACTGAACAACTGGCCCGCCGTCTGCAGCAATCAGATGTTGTAGCCTCTGCTGCAGCGCCATTATCAGCTGATCCGAATATCCGTTTGTTACAAGACAACTTATCGGAGCGGCTGGGCGCACGGGTCCGGGTCCGGCATGGTGCTTCCGGCAAAGGGAGTGTCATCATCCAATATAATAGTCTGGATGAGTTGGATGGTGTGATTGCCAGGATTAAGTGATATGGCGATTTTCGTTGACCCTGATACGCTATATTCCCTATAATTTTGGTGTGCTCTACAGGCAAGGTAAATCGGGAGCAGGAGATGTTGAGCAGGATGCTGGAGCGCTGTAGAGAAAGACACAATAAAACCCGAATAGACTAATAAAGATAACGATTACAAATATGTCCAGCATAACGCAGCGTCTGGATCATTAGGATTATGATCATGGGCGCAAAACAAGTCACCCGGATAATTATTGCTATTCAACTGCTCGCTACGCTGCTGGTCGCTACGATCTCCCTAGCTCTCAGTGATTTTCGTGCTGCGTATTCCGCGGTGGCCGGTGGCGGAATCAGTACGCTGGTTACCTTCTATTTCGCCAGCAAAGTTTTTTCAGTACGCATTGGCTCACCCGCTGCCAAGGTTGCCCGGGCGTTTTATATGGGCGAGGTTGTCAAGTTGCTGTTGACCATTCTTCTACTTAGCGTCGCACTCCTCTGGCTGCCGGTTTCACCTCTCCATCTCCTACTGGCGTATATGGCCGCGCTAATGGCGTACTGGCTGGCATTACCTTTTACATTCGATGCTTCGGTGAGGACGCTATGAGCGAAAGTGGTCATTCCGCAACGGGATACATCGTCCACCATTTGACCAATCTCAAGGTTGGCGAGGGGTTCTGGACGCTTCATCTTGATACGATGTTCTTTTCGATCAGCCTCGGGGCGTTGTTCCTGTGGCTGTTCATGAAGGCGGCGAAATCTGCAACCAGCGGCGTGCCAGGTCCGTTGCAGAATTTCTGCGAGATCATGGTCGACTTCGTCGATACCCAGGTCAAGGATTCCTTTCATGGCCGCAATCCGGTCATTGCGCCACTGGCATTGACGATCTTCATCTGGGTGTTCTTGTGGAACGCCATGGATCTCGTGCCTGTTGATTTACTGCCAGCCATCGCTGGCTTGTTAGGAATCCCCTATTTACGTGTAGTCCCATCCACTGATCTGAATTCGACGTTTGGTATGTCGATTGCCGTGTTGCTGCTGGTTTATTACTACAGCATCAAGGTCAAGGGGCCGGTGCATTTTACGATGGAAGTGCTGACCCACCCTTTTGGCAAATGGTTCATGCCTTTCAACCTATTGCTGCGGATTGTCGAGGATCTGGCAAAGCCTATTTCGCTTGGCCTGCGGTTATTTGGCAACCTCTATGCCGGCGAATTGATTTTTATTCTGATTGCCTTACTGCCTTGGTGGATTCAGTTCACCCTCGGTTGGCCGTGGGCTGTATTTCATATCCTGGTTATCACCCTGCAAGCCTTTATCTTCATGGTGTTGACCATCGTGTACCTGAGTATGGCGCACGAGGATCATTAATTATCAAATAGATTCCCAACGGAGTCCGGTTGCAAAGCAACCGGATTTCCTATCCGGTTTTTTTCACACCCCAACCTCTCAACGGGAGACCATAAATGGAAGCTGCAAGCTTGATTGCCAATGTGCAGGGTATGACCGTCATTGCCGTAGCCTTGATTCTAGGTATGGGTGCGCTGGGCACCGCCATCGGCTTCGCCCTGCTGGGCGGCAAGTTTCTGGAAGGTGCTGCTCGCCAACCCGAAATGATTCCTACCTTGCAGGTCAAGATGTTTATCGTTGCTGGTCTGCTTGACGCGGTAACCATGATCGGTGTTGGCATCGCCCTGTTCTTTACCTTCGCTAACCCCTTCCTCGGTCCGGTGCAGGCGTTGATCCATTGATCTTCGGGGATTTCCGACCTACGCCAATTCGTACAATTGAGGAGGTAACCGCGTGAACTTCAATGCCACTCTCATTGGGCAGATGATCACGTTTGGCCTTCTGGTGCTCTTTACCATGAAGTACGTGTGGCCACCGATCATGCAGGCCATGCAAGACCGCCAGAAGAAAATCGCTGATGGCTTAGCCTCCGCCGAGCGTGGTGTGCGCGAGCAGGAACTGGCTCAGGCTAAGGCCGCACAGACGCTTAAGGAAGCCAAGCAGCAATCTGCTGAGATTGTCGCCCAGGCTCATAAGCGTGCTAACGAAATCATCGAGCAATCAAAACAGGATGCCCGCACCGAGGGTGATCGCCAACTCGCTGCCGCTAAGGCTGAAATCGAGCAGGAGGTCAACCGCGCCCGCGAGCAACTCCGCCATCAGGTCGTCAGTCTCGCCGTCACTGGCGCCAGCAAGGTTCTCAAGCGCGAGGTCGACGAAGCGGCCAACGCTGCCCTGCTGGATGATCTGGTCGCGCAGCTCTAACCATACGGACCACGCCAATGGCTGAAACCACAACCGTCGTCCGACCCACTGCCGCCGCCCGGCCTTATGCCCGGGCGGCGTTCGAGGAAGCTCAGGAGACCGGCAACTTACCGCTTTGGTCGGAGCTGCTTTCGACTGCCGCCGCTGTCGCTGCGGATCCTGCCCTGCAACGCCTGCTTGGTCCCTGGAACCCGCAAATGCGCGGTGACCAGAAAGCTGAATTAGTCGCTGGGGTGTGTCGCGATGTCCGGGGCGATGAGGAAGCGCCTGAAGCTTTCGTTACCTTCCTGAAGATGCTGGCGGAATTTCATCGTCTGCATATGCTTCCAAGCATTGCCGTTTTATTTGAGCGGTTGCGCGCCGAGGCTGAAAGCATCCTTCACGCCGAGCTCATCAGTTCGGCCACCGTGACCGATACCCAACGCAATCGTGTGATCACCGCGCTGAAAACGAAGTTTCAGCGCGATGTCGCGCTGGATTGCAAGATAGATGAATCGCTGATCGCAGGCGCAGTGATCCGGGTTGGCGATCTGGTGATCGACGGTTCAGCACGCGGCCGGCTGGACAAACTTGTCACGGCCTTGAGCCAGTAAGGGGAATACCGTTTTATGCAACTCAAACCATCCGAAATCAGCGATCTGATTCGGCAGCGCCTGGAGGGTTACCAGGCGACCGCCGAAGCCCGCACGGAAGGCACCATCGTCAGCCTGGCTGATGGCATCGCCCGGATTTATGGCCTTGACAATGCGATGCAGGGTGAAATGATCGAGTTCCCGGCTCCTCGGGAAGGCGATCCGGTCACTTATGGTCTAGCCCTAAATCTGGAGCGGGATTCCGTCGGTGCCGTGATCCTGGGCGACTACGAGCATCTGGCGGAAGGCGATAAAGCGCTTTGCACCGGGCGTATTCTGGAAGTGCCTATCGGTGAAGCTCTATTGGGGCGTGTGGTCAATGCATTGGGCCAGCCGATTGATGGTAAAGGTCCCATCGTTGCGGCCTTGACCGCGCCGACCGAAGTTATCGCGCCAGGCGTTATCGAACGTCAGTCAGTCAGTCAACCGGTGCAAACCGGTCTTAAGGCCATTGACGCGATGGTACCGATTGGCCGTGGTCAACGCGAGTTGATCATCGGTGACCGCCAGACAGGTAAGACCGCCGTGGCGATTGATGCGATCATCAATCAGAAAGGTACCGGCATCAAGTGTATCTATGTCGCAATTGGTCAAAAGAACTCATCAATTGCTAACGTGGTGCGCAAGCTTGAGGAACATGGCGCAATGGAACACACCATCGTGGTGGCCGCCAGCGCTTCTGAATCGGCAGCGATGTTGTACATGGCGCCCTATTCCGGGTGCAGCATGGGCGAATACTTTCGTGACCGAGGCCAGGACGCGCTGATTGTCTACGATGATTTGTCTAAGCAGGCGGTGGCCTATCGCCAAGTCTCGCTGCTGTTGCGCCGTCCACCGGGCCGTGAAGCCTTCCCTGGCGATGTATTCTACCTGCACTCCCGCTTATTGGAACGGGCCTCCCGGATCAACGCCGATGAGGTCGAGCGTCTTACCAACGGTGAAGTAAAAGGCAAGACCGGGTCGCTAACCGCCCTGCCAATCATTGAGACCCAGGCGGGCGACGTATCAGCGTTTGTGCCTACGAATGTGATCTCGATCACTGACGGGCAGATTTACCTGGAAACTGATCTGTTTAATGCTGGTATCCGTCCTGCTATCAATCCTGGCCTGTCGGTTTCCCGTGTGGGCGGTGCTGCCCAGACCAAGGCGATTAAGAAGCTGGGTGGTGGTATTCGCTTGGCGTTGGCCCAGTACCGTGAACTGGCGGCGTTCGCCCAGTTTGCGTCTGACCTGGACGAGGCGACCCGCAAACAGCTTGAGCGTGGTCAACGCGTCACCGAACTGATGAAACAGAAGCAGTATTCGCCGATGTCAGTAGCGGAAATGGCAATTTCGCTATTCGCCGCAGATCGTGGCTATCTGGACGATGTGCCGCTGAATAAGATCGGGCATTTTGAAGCTGATTTGCTGGCGTTCGCCCGGTCCGGCTATGCGGCGCTGATCGACAAGATCAATGCAACGGGCGATTACAACGATGAAATTGAAGCGGGCTTGAAAAAGGCCGTAGAAGATTTCAAGGCCAACTACGTCGGGTAAACGGGTGTCAGCATGGCAGGCGCCAAAGAGATACGCACCAAAATCAGGAGTGTCCAAAGCACTCAGAAGATCACCAAAGCCATGGAGATGGTGGCGGCGAGCAAGATGCGCAAAGCCTTGGAGCGCATGCAGGCGGCCCGGCCTTACGCGAGCCGAATTCGCAACGTCATCTCGCATTTGGCCCATGCCCATACCGAGTATCGCAGTCCGGGATTAGTGGAGCGCGAGATTAAGCGGGTGGGTTTGATTGTCATCTCGACTGACCGGGGGTTGTGTGGTGGCCTGAACACCAATTTGTTCAAGGCAGCCATCGTCTCTATGCAGCAGTGGCGGGAGCGCGGTGTTGAGATTGATCTTTGCACGGTTGGGACTAAGGCATTCCAGTTCTTCCGCCGGTTGCGGGGCAATGTCGTCGCTCATGTCTCCCATTTGGGCGACGCTCCTCGCTTCGAGGATGTGCTGGGGCCGGTCAAGGTCATGGCCGATGCGTTTACTGAAGAACGCATCGACGCGATCTATCTGGTGTATAACGGATTTGTTAACACCATGAGCCAAAAGCCCAGCATCGAGCGACTGTTGCCGATTACTTCCGAGATACAAGACGCCGCACCGGAGCATCGCTGGGATTACATCTACGAACCGGACCCAAAGGAACTCATTGAGTTGTTGCTGCGGCGCTATGGCGAGTCGGTGGTGTATCAGGCCCTGGTGGAGAATGTTGCCTGCGAGATGGCGGCGCGCATGGTGGCAATGAAGAGCGCGTCGGATAACGCCGGTACGATCATTGATGAATTGCAACTGATCTATAACAAGGCCCGGCAGGCGTCGATCACCCAGGAATTAGCCGAGATTGTGGGCGGCGCAGCGGCGGTATGAGATCGAGTGCCCGGCTTTGCGGCGGGCGCGCGGTAAACCAGTTAAGGGGAACCCAAGACAATGAGTTCTGGCAATATTGTGCAAATCATCGGCGCGGTGGTGGACGTTGAATTTCCACGCGGGTCGGTGCCGAAGATCTACGATGCGTTGTGCCTCGATGAGAGCGGGCTGATTTTAGAAGTGCAGCAGCAGCTAGGCGATGGCGTGGTACGCACTATCGCTATGGGCGCTTCGGAAGGATTAAAACGTAACCTGACGGTTTCCAATACCGGAGCCCCTATCACGGTTCCAGTGGGCAAGCCCACACTGGGCCGGATTATGAACGTGTTAGGCATACCCATTGACCACAAGGGACCGGTGGAAACTGACACGTATCGTGGCATTCATCAGCCGTCGCCGAGTTATGAAGATCAGTCTGGTGCGACCGAGTTATTGGAAACGGGCATCAAGGTTATTGACCTGCTTTGCCCTTTCGCCAAGGGTGGCAAGGTTGGTCTGTTCGGTGGTGCGGGCGTAGGCAAGACCGTCAACATGATGGAGTTGATTCGCAACATCGCGATTGAGCACTCTGGTTATTCAGTGTTTGCTGGCGTTGGCGAGCGGACGCGCGAGGGTAATGACTTCTATCATGAAATGAAGGAGTCGAATGTGCTCGACAAAGTGGCGTTGGTCTATGGCCAGATGAACGAGCCACCGGGCAACCGTCTGCGTGTCGCTTTGACAGGTCTGAGTATTGCGGAGAATTTCCGTGACGAAGGCCGTGACGTGCTGTTATTTATCGATAACATCTACCGCTACACCCTGGCTGGCACCGAGTGTTCTGCGTTGTTAGGCCGTATGCCGTCAGCGGTAGGCTATCAGCCGACTCTGGCAGAGGAGATGGGTGTTCTTCAAGAGCGCATCACCTCGACCAAGACCGGGTCTATCACTTCCATTCAGGCGGTGTATGTGCCGGCCGATGACCTGACGGATCCGTCACCGGCGACGACCTTTGCGCACTTGGATGCTACGGTGGTGTTGTCCAGGCAGATTGCTGAATTAGGTATCTATCCAGCGGTCGATCCGCTGGACTCTACCTCGCGGCAATTGGACCCATTGGTAGTTGGCCAGGATCACTATGACACTGCCCGTTCGGTGCAGAGTACCCTGCAACGTTACAAGGAGCTAAAGGATATCATCGCCATTCTCGGTATGGATGAGCTATCCGAGGAAGACAAGCTGGTGGTAGCCCGTGCCCGTAAGGTGCAACGCTTTCTTTCTCAGCCGTTCTTTGTGGCGGAAGTCTTCACCGGTTCACCCGGCAAGTATGTCGCCCTTAAAGACACGATAGCCGCATTTAAGGGCATCGTGGCTGGTGAGTACGATCATCTTCCCGAGCAGGCGTTCTACATGGTCGGTTCCATCGACGAGGCCGTAGAAAAGGCTAATAAGCTGTAATGGGGCGTCAGTCCGGCTATAGCTGGACTGCCTTCCATAAGCAACCGATCAGGAGATTCACCATGGCCATGACACTGCATGTCGATATCGTCAGCGCAGAGAAGGAGTTATTTTCCGGTGCTGCCGAGATGGTAACCGCGCCAGGCGAGTTGGGCGAACTCGGTATTTTGCCTCGACACAGCCAGTTATTGACTCGCTTGAAGCCCGGTCAGGTTCGGATTAAGTTGCAGGGCGGCGATGAGCAACTGTTCTATGTATCCGGCGGCTTGCTAGAGGTTCAGCCGCATGTGGTGACCATCTTATCCGACACTGCTGAACGAGCGCGTGATCTGGATGAAGTCGCTGCGCAGTCCGCCAAACAACGCGCTGAACAGATTATCGCCGATCACCAGAGTGATTTTGAGTACGCTCGTGCTAAGGCGGAACTGGCCGAGGCAATCGCTCAATTGCAGACGATCGAGAAGATGCGCAAGACGCGTAAGTCATAATGATTGATTAATAATAATAATATCTCAACCCATTGGCCGCGGCGCAAGCTGCGGCCTTTTATTTTGGTCGTTTCGGTTTCAGGTTTATACGTGATTTCTAATATAAACTCGATTAATGGCTTGGAAACAAGGATGTGAGCCGATTCTGTCGCTGGCGAATAGTATTGCTATACCAGTGAGTCTCTAGACGTTTGTCCTGTTCACCGGCTAATTGCCCGGCTACTTGATAGCATTGTTCCGCCTGATCAAGCATTGTTGTTAGCGATAAGGATGGTCTGGCTACCGGTCTCACTGGACTGGCTATTGTTCCATTGTACTCATCGTCGGCGACCGGGAGTCCTAACATGATTCGCGCCCGATTCAACGTCAAATCGCCAAGCGACAGCCGGTTCTCAAAGCAGTCAGTTTCCAGCACATGCCGGGAAAGCGTGTTATCTATCTCTCTCCAGCGGCCTGCCAGCGCCAGTGCTCGTAGGATTTCCCGGTGCGCCCCGGAATCACGAGTTTCACCTGCGGTAGAGAGTAATAAATCCAGAGCCAGATCAACCGGTGCTGACGTTGTTTGCCATGCCCGCCATAAAAGCAATTGTGCCCGCTGGACCAGTTGTTGTTCCAGAGGTTGTGTGACATGAAGTTTAGTCAATGCGCTGACCCGCTCCTTCAATGCAGCAGGATCACAGCGACGAAAAGCGGTGCGGCATAGCGCCCATAGGTGCGTGGTAGGAGTCAGGTGAGGGTGTTTATCATGCCAATTGGTCCAGGCGCGGGAATGCCAGTCCCAGGCTACAGCGAATTCGCCCCGGCGAAAGGCCAGTTCACCTTCCAGAAAATCCAGCGACGCGCTCCAGGGCTGGCGCAGGTCGAACAGCCAATCCCGCGTCTGGTTCAGCAGAGTCCGGCAAAACCGGAACGGCTTACGCTCCAAGCTGATGTGAAGAATCGCTATCAAGGCACTAAATATGTCAGCTGGATCAGCGATAGCCCGGTCATACACTGCTTGTAGCAGCGAAGCCAGCGCCAGATCATTGTCGCCAGCTTGGCGCAGACTGTAGCCTTCCCACAGCAACGCGTGCGTTCGCGAATTGGCCAGCCCTAACGCGCCAGCCCACTCCGCTGCCTCATGCTCCAACCGGGCGGCTTGGTGGTAATCCCCAATTCCGCGGGCCTGCCGGGCTTGGGCACGCAGACGATCAAAGGCCCGCCGGTCGGAAGACATTGCTCAGTGCAGCAATGAGAACATGCGCCGCCGGTAGGTAATGACCAGCGGATCCTCGTTGCCGAGAATCTCAAAAATTGCAATGAGACCCTTGCGGTCGGCCTCTTCTTCGAATTGCGGATCACGACGCAAAATTTCCATGAACTGTTCCAGCGCTGTTTCATAATCACTCGCCAGCACACACCGGGCTGCCAGTTGCCGGCGCGCTGTGCTATCAGCAGGGTCGGTCTGTACTTTGATCTCCAGCGCTGCACGATCCGGAGCGCCTTGAGCCATATCGGCAAATTGCAACCGCGCTAGCAGGCCGCTGGCCGGCTGCCGGTTGCGCTCCTCCTCTGGCAGGCTTTGCAACAGCGTGTGTGCTTCCTCGCCTTGGTCTAGTTGCAGCAGTTTTTCCGCGAGCGTCACTTTTAATTCAATATTGTCTGGCTCTTGTTGCAATACCTCGTGCAGCAATTCGATCACTTGCTTGTGATGGCCACGTTGCCAAAGTGCCTCTACCTGTTCCTGAAGGGCAGTGTCAGTACTGGTATTGCCATACTGATCAATGATCTGACGATAAGCTGATTCTGGTTGCAGACCGGCCAGTTGCTCCACGATCTGCCCTTGCCAGATCACCATCACAGTGGGCAGGCTGCGTACTCGGAAATGGGCTGCCAATCCTTGTTCGACATCGGCGTTGACCTTAGCCAGGATGAATCCGCCCCGGTATTCTTGCGCCAGCTTGGTCAGCAATGGCGTCAGTTGCTGGCAGGGCTGGCACCAGTCAGCCCAGAAATCCACCAGTACAGGAACTTGCTGCGAGGCTTCTACCACAGATGCGAAGTTATGTTGATTTATTTCGAGAATATAGGGTGATTCACTCATCGTCGAATGTCCAAGAGCCATTAGCTATTACCGCTCTAGATATTGCAGTTTGCTGGGTTTGCCATCCCACTCTGTTGCATCAGGCGGCGCATCTTTTTTTTCTGTAATCACTGGCCATTGTTTAGCCAGTTCAGCGTTAAGGGCGAGGAAATGCTGCTGATCATCAGGTAAATCATCCTCGGAGAAAATTGCTTGTGCCGGGCATTCCGGTTCACACAGCGTACAGTCAATGCACTCGTCAGGATCAATCACCAAAAAATTTGGGCCTTCGTGGAAACAATCCACGGGGCATACCTCCACACAATCGGTGTACTTACACTTGATACAGTTTTCAGTGACGATAAAAGTCATGAAAGCAATCTCCTAACCAGAAACAGAATGGAAGCTATCTTAACCGCGATCAACCGGGTTAGGCACTGGAAAGTTATCGAAAGCCGGGTGTTTTGGGCAATCCGCTGCATCTCGCCTTAAAATCGAATCAGACTATCAACAACATCCGGGAGGTTCCATGCGCCTACGATTCGTATTGTCCGCCGTTTTCCTACTGGGAATGGCAATCGTATTGCCTGCCCTAGCCCAGGACGCCTACGGCCCGGTTCGCCGTGGCGAAGACCTCTGGGATATCGCCAAGCATGTTTACCACGATCAGGCAGTCAGCCGCGACCAGATTATGCTGGCTCTGCTCAAGGCGAATCCTCATGCGTTTGATAGGCCTTGCAATGCCAATTCCCCATTGAAAACCGGGGTAAATTTGCACATTCCCTCCTTGGCCCAAGTCAAGGCAATGAACCGCGAACAGGCTTCACAAGAATTCGAACGGCAGTTGCGGGAATGGGAAAGTCACCGGTTATCCGGTAAAGTCCTGGTCTGCTCTCCCGCCGTCCCGGTCGCTGCGGTTGCTCCGGTACCATCAGCTCCATCAGCTCCTTTTTCTCAGGGGGCGGCTCCAACCACGCGGGTACCGGCTGCACCGTCTGCGCCTGTGCCGGAGACTACACCCCCTCCCGTTCGTTCCACAGTAACGGCAACTTCTGCTCCTGCCTCAGAAGTTGCATCAGAATCGAGAGCAACGGCGGCTGGATTGACACTGAAGCAGCGCCTCTTCCGTGATATGGAATGGATTGGCATTCCAATCCTAGCACTGCTTCTCTTTGGCATCATCCTCTGGAAATACCGCCATCCACCTTCGATTGCCGTGCCGTCTCCGGTTACCATTCCCGCTGGAGGTACAGTGGACTATGCCCAAATGACGGTAGAGGACACGCTTACCCAATTGAATACCGATCGCACTCAGGGACTCAGCATTGCTGAAGCCGCGAGCCGGTTGCGAGACATCGGACCGAATGCTTTGGAGGAAAAACAGATCACTTTGTTCCAACGCATTTTGCCCTACTTTTGGGGACCGATCCCCTGGATGATCGAAGCGGCGGCGTTGCTCTCACTGCTTACCCGCGATTGGAACGATTTTCTGGTGATCACCGTGTTGTTGCTGTTTAACGCTGTGATTGGTTTCCGCGAGGAAGCTAACGCTGCTAGTGCCCTGGCCGCACTCCAGGGACAATTGGCTTTAAAGGCTCGCATCCTGCGTGATCACCAGTGGCAGGAGATCGGCGCCCGTCAATTGGTGCCAGGCGATATCGTGCGTATCCGCTTGGGTGACATCATTCCCGCCGATGCCAAGCTGATCGACGGTGACTATCTAAGCGTAGATCAGGCTGCGCTGACCGGCGAATCGTTGCCAGTCAACAAGGCAGCGGGCGACACGGTGTATGCCGGCTCGATTGCCAAACAAGGAGAAATGCTGGCAGTGGTCATCAATACCGGTGCCAATACCTTCTTTGGCCGTACTGCTAAATTGGTAGAGTCGGCGGGTGCCAAGTCCCACTTGCAGGAATCGGTACTGCAAATCGGCAATTTCCTGATTTTCTCTGCACTGACACTGATCGGAGTTTTAGCGGTGGTGGAATTGTATTGGGGCACCTCGTTCCTCCACCTGCTCAAGCTGGCGTTGATCCTGCTGATCGCATCGATTCCAGTCGCCATGCCAGCGGTGCTGTCAGTCACCTTGGCGCTAGGCGCGCTTAAGCTCTCTAAACTCAAAGCCATTGTCTCGCGCATGGAAGCCATCGAGGAACTGGCCGGTGTTGATATCCTCTGCTCGGATAAGACCGGCACCCTGACCCAGAACAAACTGACTTTGGGCGAAGTGCAGCCCTTTGGCGTCACGGCGCAGGAGCTGATTCTCGCCGGAGCGCTGGCCTCCAAGGCGGAAAACAACGACGCTATTGACCTGGCAGTGATCGGTGGTTTGCCGGATGCAGGCGTGCTAGCTGCGTACCAGCAGGTGCGATTCACGCCGTTTGACCCGGTAGGCAAGCGCACTGAAGCGGCTATCCAGGGTACGGATGCCCAAACGTTCAAGGTCACCAAGGGTGCGCCCCAGGTGGTGATGCAACTTTGTCAGGTTGATCATGAAACGCAGGTGCTGGCGGATCAACTGGTCGACGCGTTCGCTGCCAAAGGCTTTCGTACCTTGGGTGTGGCCCGCGCTGATGCGGATAATAAATGGGTGTTTCTCGGTATCCTGCCGTTGTTCGATCCACCGCGTGAGGATTCCACGTCAACCATTGCCGAGGCTGGTCATTACGGCATCACAGTGAAGATGGTCACGGGTGACAATATTGCCATTGCTCGGGAGATTTCCGGGCAATTGGGCATCGGGACGAATATCCGCGCTGCGGATACCTTATTTGCCGGCGGGGTCGCGCATGGCGAGTTACCGGCCGCCGCCGTCCACCACATCGAGCAAGCAGACGGTTTCGCCCAAGTATTCCCGGAACACAAGTACGGTATCGTCAAAGCCTTGCAGCAGGGAGGGCACATTGTGGCGATGACCGGCGATGGCGTCAACGATGCCCCAGCCCTCAAGCAGGCTGATGTGGGCATCGCGGTTTCTGGTGCAACCGATGCCGCCCGGGCAGCGGCTGCGCTGGTATTGACTGCACCGGGCCTATCGGTCATCACGCATGCGGTGGAGGAATCGCGCCGCATCTACGAGCGGATGATGAGCTATATCATCTATCGTATTGCCATGAGTATCGACATCATGGTGTTCGTCGTGCTGGCCAGTATCGTATTCGGCTTCTTCCCGCTGACTGCGATCATGCTGGTGGCGCTGGCATTGCTCGATGACGTGCCGATCATGACTATTGCTTATGACAACACCAATCCTGGCTCGAAACCCGTGCGTTGGAACCGGGAGCGCACGTTTGCAGTCTCCATCAGCCTGGGCGCTCTAGCGGTGGTGCAGAGCTTTGGTTTGTTGGCACTGGGTATGGAAGTCTTGCATCTGGACGCGGCGCACCTGCAAACCATGATGTTTTTGCAATTGCTGGTTGGCGGGCATCTGCTGTTGTTGCTGACCCGCACCAAGAAAGCCTTCTGGGCGCCGCCGTTTCCCGCCTGGCCTTTGCTAACGGCGGTGGTTGGGACTCAGATCTTCGCGGTGCTGATGAGTGGCTTTGGCTGGCTAGTGCCCGTGTTACCTTGGGATCTGATCGGCTGGGTCTGGGTGTACAACCTGGTCTGGATGGTGGTGCAGGATGGCGTCAAACTGGCGGTGTACCGGATCATCGAGCGCCGCAGGCAACATCGGCAGGTCTTTACCACCCATGCCGGGGCGTTCCTTGAACATGTGAATACCTCGGCACAGCCAGCGTCTGGGGCGTAGTGCTCCTTAATCTCTACTCCCTTTCTCCTTGAGAAAGGGAGGTTAGGAGGTGAGGGGAGTGATTGCCAGATTGTCGATCAGCCGTGCCCGCCCCAACCAGGCTGCTGCAAAAATGCGTAAATCAGCGGCGGTATCTTCGGGTCTGGGCCGCAGCAGCGTCTGCGCATGGCGGATTTCAAAATAGTCAGGCTGGAAACCCGCCGCTGTTAATTGTGCCTTGGCCTCTTTCTCCAGGGCCGGATAGTTCTGTTCACCATGTCGCCAGCGCGCCGCCATGGTTTGGAGCGTGGCATGCAAGGTAGGAGCAGCCGCTCGTTGCCCGGTGGACAGGTAGCCATTGCGCGAACTCATCGCCAACCCGTCGGCTTCCCGCACGGTCGGTGTTCCAATAATTTCTATTGGTATATTCAGATCAGCGGTCATCCGGCGGATAACGACCAGTTGTTGCCAATCCTTCTCACCGAATACTGCTATGTCTGGTTGTACCATGTTGAATAATTTGGTCACCACCGTGGTGACCCCAAGAAAATGGGCTGGCCGGCTGGCTCCGCATAACACAGCCGTTAACTCTGGCACCGTGACCTGCGTCATTTCCTCCAATGGGCGCGGATAAACGTCATCAGGATCCGGCGCGAATAGCAGATCCAATCCAGCTGCTTGCAACTGGCGTTTGTCCTCATCCAATGTTCGTGGATAGCCAATGTAATCCTCATTTGGGCCAAACTGCAGCGGATTGACAAAGATACTGGCAATGGTGCGTGGTGCTAATTCGCGCGCACGTTCGACCAGGCAGATATGGCCTTGATGCAGGTTGCCCATGGTCGGTACGAAAGCGGCCCGCTCGCCGGATCGCCGCCAGGCAGCGACCTGGGCGCGCAGTTCAGTCAGGGTGTGAATGGTCTGCATGAAAGGCGCTCCTCAACAATCAGGCAATGCAATGTTCAGGTCCAGGAAACTCGCTGCTCTTGACCGCGCGCACGTAAGTTTCCACCGCGGCTTGCAGGCTGTCGCGGCCGGTCAGAAAATTCTTGGAGAACCGGGGGCGATGTCCCTGAGTAATGCCCAGCATGTCGTAACTGACCAGTACTTGGGCGTCACAGTGCGGGCCTGCGCCGATACCAATGAGCGGAATCGCCAATGCCTCGGTTAATCGCTTCGCCAGTTCCGCCGGGATGCATTCCACCAGCGCCATGTCTGCACCGGCATCCTGCAAAACCAGCGCCTCGTTGATGATCTGCTGGGCAGCCGCTTCCTCGCGACCCTGCACCTTGTAGCCGCCCAGTTTATGGATCGACTGCGGCAGCAGCCCCAGATGGGCGCAAACAGGAATGCCGTTGCGGCTGAGCTGGCGCACGGTTTCGGCCAGCCAGCCGCCGCCTTCCAGCTTGACCATCTGCGCGCCGCCCTCCTGCATCAGCCGGGCAGCGCTGTACACGGCCTGCTCGACTGAAGCGTAGCTGGCGAATGGCATATCGGCCATGACCAGCGGTGTTTGGCAGCCTCGCGTGACCAGCCGGGTGTGATAGATGATGTCCTCCAGCGTAACAGGCACGGTAGTGCGCTGGCCCTGGATGACCATGCCCAGCGAGTCACCGATCAGGATGACCTCCACCCCCGCCGCTTCGAGTAACGCTGCGAAGCTGGCATCGTAGGCAGTCAGGACTGCAAATTTCTCCCCGTCGCGTTTCATCTTCGCCAGGGTCGTGACCGTAATCGGCTTGCGAGTCGATGCGTCTTTGTACATGGCGTACTCTGTATGGGGCCGTCTAGCGCCAGAGGTGACGGATGGAGCTAGGGTGGCAAGTTCGAGAAAGGTTCCACTGGAAATGGATTCAGCGGCGTTATCGTAGCCGGTTCATTTTTAATGTCCAGACAGGTCATGTTCAGCGGCGGACAATTTTTGAGTAATGCTGCGAGCGGACCCTGTCCGGGGATCATCAATTCCGGCGCAATATCATTTAAAGGGTACAAAACAAAGGCGCGCTGATGCAGGCGGGGGTGGGGCAGGGTCAGCCAGGGATCGTTGCGAGTGATAGAACCGTACAGCAATAGGTCCAGATCTAAGGTGCGCGGTCCCCATCGTTCGGCGCGGACCCGTCCCTGTGCGGTTTCTATCGCCTGGAGCGTGGCCAGCAAGGCATCCGCTGTCAGTGCGGTCTCCAAGGCCGCGACGGCGTTGAGATAGTCCGGCTGACCGGTTGGTCCGCCGACCGGGGCAGTGCGGTACCTCGGCGAGCGCGCGGCTAACTGGCTAGCAGGCAGGTTGTTGGCCAGCGCATGGAACGCCCGCTCAACCTGATCCACCGGGTTGTTCAGGTTGCTGCCGATGCTAATGTAGGCCCGTACCAGCGGCATGGGACAGTCACTGGGTTAGACATCATGCGTCGGCGGGGGCGCTGACCGGTCCAGATTGGCGGACCGGGACTTGCGCCGGCGGCGCGGTTTGCCCTTTTTTGCTTGGGTTTTGGCCGCTAGATGCGTAGCCTGGAGCCGTTCGGCATCATCCATCTGTAGAAACCGGGTCCACCACTTGGCCAGCTCCGCTGCCTGTTCATCGGTATCAGCGCGTAGTGTCAGGAAATCATAAGCCGCCCGGAAACGAGGATGAGTGGCCAATCGTAGCGGCCGCTTGCCGGTGATCTGCGTCAGGCGCGGTTGTAACTCCCAGATTTCCCGCATTGGCAGGCTATAGCGGCGGGGCAGGGCGACCCGCCGGCTCTGCTCACGGGTTACGGTGTCAGCGGCTTCTTGCAGGGCTTCGTGACCGTCCATCCCATCCGCTTGCAGGCGGTGCATCTGCTCGCGCAGCGGTTCCCAGAGCAGCGCGGCAAACAGAAATGCCGGATTGATGGGCTTGTTTTCCACCAGCCGCTGATCGGTATTCGCCAAGGCGCGGATCAGCAGGGTTTTCGGGTAATGCTGCTGTTGACGATTCAAGCAATGTTCGGTGGCCGGGAATAGCCAGCCGAACAGCCGGTAATGACGCAGCAGCTCGAAGGTTTGGATGGCACAGCCACCCATGAACAACTTGAGCATTTCTTCGAACAGGCGAGCGGGTGGAATTTGCTCCAGCAAGTGACCCAGCCGGTGCAAGGGCGCCTCGGTAGCCGGATCGAGCCGCAGTCCCAGCTTGGCAGCAAATCGCACTGCTCGCAGCATGCGAACTGGATCTTCGTGGTAGCGTTGCACCGGGTCACCAATCAGCCGGATCAGCCCAGCCTCAAGGTCCGCTATCCCGCCTACGTAGTCCAGCACCGCGAAATTGGCGATATCGTAGTAAAGAGCATTGATGGTGAAATCCCGGCGCCAAGCGTCTTCTTCAATACTGCCGTAGACATTATCACTGAGAATACGGCCATTCGCGGCGCGCTCCACCCCGGAACTCCTGCCATCCTCGCTTTCTTCGCTGCAAGCGCGGAAAGTGGCGACCTCAACGATGTCCCGGCCGAACTGGACATGGGCCAGTCGAAAACGGCGGCCGATCAGCCGGCAGTTGCGGAAGAGTTTGTAAACTTGTTCAGGCCGGGCGTCGGTGGCAACGTCAAAGTCCTTAGGTTCGCGGCCCAGCAGCAAATCCCGCACACCACCGCCGACCAGACAGGCGCGATGCCCGGCGTCATGCAGCCGGTACAAGACCTTGACGGCATTGGCGCTGATATTGGCCCGCGAAATGTTGTGTTCGGGGCGGGGAATAAGGATTGGCAATGAGATCGGGATTTGGGATTCCAAGGAATGTTCGCAAGCTCTTGTCTGAAGCTAAAGCGTGCGTATAATACATCTTTCTCCTCAAGACGCCAGCCGGCAATCTTGCTCCCTTCGTCTAGTGGCCCAGGACACCGCCCTCTCACGGCGGGAACAGGGGTTCGAAACCCCTAGGGAGCGCCACTTCCTTCAATTTTCGCTTACGCCCGCTCTTATTGTCTGCGCCACTGATGCGTAGCCTGCTAATTGTAGGCAAAAATGGTGCGGGACACCTTCGATCCGCGCAAGAATCTGGTTTAATAGCACCCTGACAACTCATCCCTTCGGGGATTTCGCGACCGGCAAGAGGATTTATCATGGCGGGCAAGACCCTTTACGACAAACTCTGGGATGCTCATGTCGTACACACCGATGCTAACGGTACAGTGCTGCTTTACATCGATCGTCATCTGGTGCATGAAGTGACGTCGCCTCAGGCGTTCGGCGGATTGCAACTGGCCGGGCGTCAGCCGTGGCGGCGGGATTCCATGGTCGCCATGCCCGATCACAATACGCCGACCACGCCTGGCTTCACTACGATCGATGACCCTGTATCCCGTTTGCAAGTTGAGACGCTGGACGATAACGCCCGCCGCTATGATCTGCGCTACTTTCCTATTGGTGATATGCGGCGGGGTATCGTCCATGTGGCCGGACCAGAGCAGGGCGCGACGCTGCCGGGCATGACGGTGGTTTGCGGCGATTCTCACACCTCAACACATGGTGCTTTCGCTGCTTTGGCGTTCGGAATTGGCACATCCGAGGTCGAGCATGTCATGGCGACGCAATGCTTGATCCAGAAAAAATCCAAAGCTCTGCAAGTACGGGTAGAAGGTGAAATCGGGGCAGGCGTGACCGCCAAAGATATTGTACTCGCAATCATCGGTCAGATCGGGGCAGCTGGCGGCACGGGCTACGCTATCGAGTTTGCTGGCAAAGCGATCCAGATGCTGAGCATGGAAGGGCGCATGACTGTGTGTAACATGGCGATTGAAGCTGGCGCACGATCCGGCATGATTGCTGTAGACGAGACCACTATTGAATATCTCCGGAACCGGGCGTTTGCGCCAATGGGTGATTTATGGCCACGCGCTGTAGCCGCTTGGCGCGAATTGCACAGCGACCCTGATGCAGTCTTTGACCGGGTCGTCGTCCTGGACGCGGCGGCTATCAAACCGCAGGTGACGTGGGGCACCTCGCCAGAGATGGTTGTAGCCGTGGACGCGTGCATTCCAGATCCAGCCTGCGAACCAGACCCGGTTAAACGCAGTGGTATGGAGCGAGCCTTGCAGTACATGGGTTTGCAGCCGAGTATGCCCATTACGGATATCCAGTTGGATCGGGTGTTTATCGGTTCCTGCACGAATGGCCGTATCGAGGATTTGCGGACGGCGGCAGCAGTGATTCAGGGCCGCACGGTGGCGCCCAGCATCAAGCAGGCCTTGGTAGTGCCAGGATCCGGGCTGGTCAAGCGCCAAGCGGAAACTGAGGGACTGGATCGCCTGTTTAAGCAAGCGGGTTTCGAGTGGCGGGAGCCGGGGTGCTCGATGTGTTTGGCGATGAATGCGGACCGGCTGTTGCCCGGAGAACATTGCGCAGCGACTTCCAACCGCAATTTTGAAGGACGGCAGGGGCAGGGTGGCCGGACGCACCTGGTCAGCCCAGCGATGGCGGCGGCAGCAGCGATCGCCGGTCATTTCGTTGATGTGCGGACGTTCTAAGATTAAGGAGCTTGTGCGATGAAAATCTTTAATCAACTTAAAGGCCTGGTGGTCCCTCTCGACCGTGCCAATATAGACACCGATGCGATCATTCCCAAGCAGTTCTTGAAATCCATCAAGCGTACTGGTTTTGGCAGCAATCTGTTTGATGAATGGCGCTATCTGGATCATGGCGAACCGGGCATGGATTGCACGCACCGGCCCCTCAATCCTAACTTCAGCCTGAACCAGCCGCGTTACCAGGGCGCCAGTATTTTGCTGGCGCAGGAGAACTTTGGCTGTGGCTCCTCACGCGAACATGCAGTATGGGCACTGGATGAGTACGGTATCCGGTGTGTGATTGCACCGGGCTTTGCCGATATTTTCTTTACTAACAGCTTTAAATCAGGTTTGTTGCCGGTGGTTTTGGACGTCCATACGGTGAACCGGTTATTCCGGGAGATCGAAGCAACCACCGGCTATCGGCTGGTGGTGGATTTGCCGGCGCAAACGGTGACTACGCCGGATGGAATCGTCTTTCACTTTGAAATCGATGAATTCCGTAAGCAATGTTTGATCAACGGCTGGGATGATATCGGCCTGACTTTGCGCCACGCGGATGAGATTCGTGCTTATGAGATCCGGCGGCGCGAAGAAACGCCGTGGCTGTTCGCCTGATGATTGAAGGCAAAAAAATATTATGACCCATAAAATATTGATCCTTCCCGGCGACGGTATCGGTCCCGAGATCATCGCTGAAGCAGCAAAAATTCTGGAATATTTCCGTCAAGAAAGCGGTTTGGATGCAACCTTGGAATATGGCCTGCTTGGTGGTTGCGCGGTGGATGAACTGGGCGAGCCGTATCCCGAAGCGACCCGCCGCCAGGCACGGGAAGCGGATGCCATTTTGCTCGGTGCGGTCGGTGGCCCGAAGTGGGAGGCGATTGACCGGCCATTGCGTCCAGAACGGGGTTTATTGGCGATCCGTTCCGATCTGGAATTGTTCGCCAATCTGCGGCCAGCGCTGCTTTATCCGCAGCTGGCCTCAGCCTCGGCGCTCAAACCAGAGATTGTTGCTGGCTTGGATATCCTGATTGTCCGCGAGCTGAATGGCGGCATTTATTTTGGCCAGCCGCGCGGCATCCGCTTGTTAGAAAATGGCGAGCGGGAAGGTTTTAACACCATGACCTATCGCGAGCCGGAGATCGAGCGCATTGCCCGGGTGGCGTTCGACGCTGCCCGCAAGCGTCAACGCCGGGTCTGCTCGGTGGACAAGGCCAACGTGCTGGAAACGTCAGAGCTATGGCGAGAAGTCGTGATCCGGGTGGCAAAGGACTATCCCGATGTTGCCTTGTCCCATCAGTATGTGGATAACGCGGCTATGCAATTGGTCCGTGCGCCCAAGCAGTTTGACGTGATCGTCACGGGCAACCTGTTTGGCGATATTCTCTCAGACTGTGCCGCAATGTTGACTGGTTCCATCGGCATGTTACCTTCGGCTTCGCTGGACGCGCAAGGCAAAGGGTTGTACGAGCCGATTCATGGTTCTGCGCCGGACATTGCTGGTAAGGGGATGGCCAATCCGCTGGCAACAATCCTGTCGGCAGCGATGCTGCTGCGTTACACATTGAATCGGCCAGACTTGGCCGAACGAATTGAAAACGCTGTCGGGCGTGTGTTGGATCAAGGCTTGCGCACTTTAGATATCACCACGACAGGGATGATGGCGGTTGGCACGCAGGCGATGGGTGATGCCGTAGTGGCAGCATTGCTGGAATGAGAAACTGGACTGGTTTTGGATTTCGAGTTCCGGTTCCGGTAGTCTGGGTAGTAACCGTTCATTCCCCCTGCGCTCTCTCCCTTGGCAAAGAGCGAGGAGACTGAATGGTTACTCTGAATATGTAAGATATTCCGTGTAAATTTTTTAATGAGGCAGCATGGTAATGAAGCGTGTAGGGCTCGTGGGTTGGCGTGGTATGGTAGGTTCCGTGCTGATGGACCGGATGCGGTCGGAGAACGATTTTGCTCTGATTGAACCAGTATTTTTCACCACTTCCAGCATCGGTGGTCAGGGTCCGGCGATTGGCCAGGAAATATCACCGCTGAAGGATGCGCGATCGGTTGACGATTTGAAAACGCTGGATGCGATTATCACTTGTCAAGGTGGTGACTATACGAATGAGATTTATCCACAGTTGCGTGCCGCTGGTTGGCGGGGTTACTGGATTGACGCTGCTTCGGCGTTGCGGATGAAAGATGATGCGGTGATTATTCTCGATCCAGTCAATCGCAAGGTGATTCAAGATGCATTGGCCAAGGGGGTTAAGGACTACATCGGCGGCAATTGCACGGTCAGCCTGATGCTGATGGGTCTGGGCGGGTTATTCACTCACGGAATGGTGGAGTGGGTGAGCGCTATGACGTATCAAGCGGCCTCCGGAGCCGGCGCTCAGAATATGCGTGAATTGATTGAGCAGATGGGTGCGCTTCACAGCGCCGTAGCCGGCCGGTTGGATCAGCCCGCATCGGCGATTTTGGAAATCGACCATATTGTCGCAGAAACACTTCGTTCTAGCGGTTTCCCCGTTGCAAACTTTGGTGTTCCGCTGGCGGGCAGCTTGATTCCCTGGATCGATAAACAATTGGACAATGGCCAGAGCCGCGAGGAATGGAAGGGCCAGGCCGAAACCAACAAGATTCTGGGCCGTACAGATCAGCCGATTCCCGTTGATGGCATCTGTGTGCGGATCGGAGCCATGCGTTGCCATAGCCAAGCGTTAACGATCAAACTGACTCGTGACGCACCCTTAGATGAGGTGGCCGGAATGATCGGCAATGCCAACGATTGGGTAAAAGTAGTGCCGAACGAGCGGGAGCTTTCAATCCGTGAACTGACTCCTGCCGCTGTGACCGGGCACCTGCATGTACCGGTAGGGCGTTTGCGCAAACTGAACATGGGTCCCCATTATTTAGGCGCGTTTACTTGTGGCGACCAGTTGCTGTGGGGCGCCGCTGAACCGTTACGGCGGATGTTGCGTATCTTGTTGGAGTCGTAATAGGTGCGTGCTTTGATGGTTATTGCCTGAGTAATCAGCACTGGTTTATCCAAAATTTGCTTTCACAGCCTCATCGAAATCGCAGAAACGCGAGTTAAGGAGTATCTTTAATGGAAGCTTCGAATTATGGGCAATATGGGTGATTCGAAGCGGGAAAGCCCGCTGGCCTGCTTAAGGCCGGTGGTGGCATTCAAGCCAACCCCGCCGGGACCGTGACCCTCCGGTGGCGTAATGGAGATTAGGTCATGCCGACCAGGATATTACTCCGATTATTTCTTTTGGCCGGACTGGCAGCGCCGTTCTGTGCGTTTGCCCTTGGTGTCGGTTCGCTCCAAGTTCGCTCGGCACTCAATCAGAATTTCAACGCCGATATTCCTTTAATCGTCAACAATCCTGCTGAGTTGATCGGATTGACTGTACGCATTCCCCGGCAGCAGGAATTTGATCAGGTAGGGGTTGAACGGCTGGAGTTGATGTCGAATCTGCGCTTTGCTGTGGAGACGCCGCCAGGCGGTCCGAATTTCATCAAAGTGACCTCGGTCCAGCCGATCCGTGAACCCAACTTTGATTTGTTGCTGGAAGTCGTTTGGCCGCGTGGCCGGTTGTTGCGTACTTTTCCCGTCCAGCTTGACCCGGAACTGTATACCCATCGCCAGGAACCGCCGCCTCCGCTGCGGCCAATTGAAGCCCCGTTGGTTGAGGCGCCACCGGTTGCTTCTGCGCCCGCCGCTTCCGGCTTGCCGCCAGCACCTCCGGTCAGTTTTGAGGGTGCGTCATTCTATGGCCCAGTTCGTCCAGGCGAGAATCTGACGCGAATCGCCAATCAGGTTCGTCCTGCCGGCACCATTAGTGTGCCAGACATGATGGCGATCTTGGTGGCAGGTAATCCCGAAGCTTTTATTAACGGAAATCCGAATTTGTTGCGTGTTGGTGCGGTTCTCAAGGTACCTACCCCTAATGCCTTGGGAGTTCAGGGCGCACCCGTGCCGGAGCCAGCGATGCAGCAGGCTGCTGCCGCTCCAGCGCCTGTCGATTCTACCCTGAGTCCGCCGGTGCCACCTGCGTTGCCTGAATCACCGGCTTCTCAACCACCGAAGATCGCTACACCACCTGAATCTTTCACCCCGCCGGTTTCCCAACCGCCTGAGATTGCGACTCCACCGGTTCCGGAATCACCGGGGATTACTCCGCCTGCACCACACGAAGAGACGCTGAAGCCTGTTGCTCCATCTATACAGGAGACTTCACCAACGCTTGCGGAATCTGCTCCATCAGCCCCGCTGACACCGATCGCGCCACAGGAAATCATTCCCCAAACGGTGATGCCCCAGGCAGAAGCACCGCCAGTACCGGACGATGTCAAGCCCTCTCCGCCACCGGTAGTACAGGAGGCAGCCAAGCCGATAGTTGAGGAATCCCCACCGGCACCTGTGCCTGCACCCAAAGCCTCGCCGCCGCCTCAGGAAACTGGCATGGAGTGGTTATCCAATCCGGTAGTCTGGATCGCGATTACGCTGATTATATTGGCAGTCGCTTCGGTGTTATTGGTACCGTTGTTGCGGCGGCCTGCCCGCCCCAAAAAAGCGGCTGCTGAACCGGAGGGAGAATTTGCTCCCGAATCCTCAGGCGAAGAAGCAAGTGAAGTGGCCGCTGGTACGCAGGCCCAGATTCGCAAGCCGCAGCCGCAAAAGCAGCCGTCCTCGATTCTGGCCAAAGAGAATGCCTTGGTTGCGCCAGCATCTTCGATCGAATCTGCTCCCAAACCAGGGGTTGTGCCGCCGCCCAAGCCTATTGATGAGCTATTGAAGGATATCGATTTCGGGCTTGGCGATGAGAAGTCGCGAGCGATATCCCCTGATCGCAAGCAGGATGCGATGCCTGCACGGGCACGGGATTTGGAAGGGCGGCGCTTGCCTGATACCGAGCCGCCAACAGCTTCGGTTACCCGGACACCCGATCTACCACCGGCTTCTTCAATGTCACCTGACGAACCTGGAGCCCAGACACCGGTTCCACAGCCGCCAGCGGCGAAGCCAGCCGCTCCAATCCAATCTTCGGTGCCAAAGCCGATTGCGGAGCAACCGCCGTTGGAGCCGCTATCGGAACTTCCATCGGGGTTAAAGCTTGATAGCCTGGATTTTGACCTGGGTGATTTAGGATTAAGTACCACCCGTGAGCAACCTGCTGAATTACCACCGCTGGAATTGAAGCCGGTTGAACCGCCCAGGACGGCGGACCGGCAACCCTTGTTCGATCTCCCTGAGATTGAGCCTCCAACGTACCCAGGGCCGGCACGAGAGCCGTCCAATCTCAAGACATCTGATCTCAAATTCGAATTTACTGATGTCAATCAGGAATACGAAAAACTAGATGCTAATGAGAATTTGGCGAAGCTGGACGAAGAATTGCTCAATTTCGGAGATGCGGATTTGGGTAAGATGGAGCTGAGTCCGCTGAGTACCACCGCCGAAACGGGCACTGACTACGTGGAAACCAAGCTGGATTTGGCTTCTGCCTACTTGGACATGGGTGATCAAATGGGCGCTCGGGGCTTGCTTGAGGATGTGCTGCGCGAAGGAGATGCTTCACAAAAGAAGCGGGCTGAAGATATGCTCAAGAAGGTTGGTTAATGGATCTTCATCCAGGCACGATCCTCCCGTGCCTGGATGTTTATAGAGTAATATTCAACGCAACCTGGCAGTAGAGACCGGTTCAGCCAACACCAAGACCCGCGAAGCCGCGCCACGCTGGGCTAGGCGGATCATGGTTCCGGCGGGTAGCCAAACCATGGTTCCTTCGGGGAGTGGTCTTTGCCCGCTTTGGGCGGGTGATTTCCAGGCCTGATTCAAAGCAATCAGTTCACCCAGATTGACTTCGTAGTAGCTTGCCAAGGTGGGAGCATCTACTGCCTGCCGTAACCGGATTCGATCAAGATTTAGAGGTGGTTCGTAAGCAACGCCTTCTGGGAAAAATTTCTGGGGATTGCGGGCAATCTCGCGAGCTGCTAGGAATTCCGTATAGAAATTTCGCGAAGCGAAGCCGAAAGTCTTTCCCGAATAATTAGTGACGATAGCCGCGATATCGTTACCAAATTCCCCTTTCGCCCGCGCCATGCCGCCTACGCCATGATTGTAGGAAGTAATCGCTAACGGCCAGTTATCCAGCCGGTCGTGAGCACTCCTCAAATAGCGGGCTGCGCCTTGCGCTGAAATGACTGGGTCGCGCCGTTCATCCACGGCCGCATTTAGCCGCATCAATTGCCGGGCGGTAGAGGGCATGAATTGCCACATGCCCGCCGCACCAACCGAGGAGGAAGCATGATTCTGGAAGGACGACTCGACATGCGGCAGGTAAGCCAGATCTTCTGGTAATCCTGCTTCACGGAATACCGCACGGAATGCCGTATCGTAGCGTCCACTGATTTCCAGTCCTCGCTTAAACCGCTCGCGCAGTCCTCGCTGGCTGCGTAGCCGGTCGCTTGCGCCGGTTAGGGCGGCGCGGCTGTAGCGGCTACTAATAAAATCCGCTAGCCGTTGTTCGGCAGGAGTCAATGGCGCGTTGATAGCCGTCTTGGATTCGACTTGACGTAGCAGGTCTTTCAGGTTCTGGTAATGATCCTGGAGGAAAGCTTTTTGCTCAGCAGTGTAGCTTTCACCAACCGGTCCGGGCAAAGGAAGAACCGCGTAGATCAGATCCATATAGCGATCGTCGTGCAATGCGACTTGACCGCGCCCCCAGACCGCATAGACGTTTTGCCAAAATACAATTTGCGGTTGCAGTGCCGATGGCGCCGGGAATACTGCATCATTGGTTGAAATGGGAAGAATTCTGACAGGCGGTGGCGTGGGCTGCTGGCTGGCGCAGGCAGCGAGTATAAGTGTCGTCAGAACAATCGAGAATCCGCGCAATCGTAGTCGCATCGGCGCTTTCCCCCTGGTTGGGTTGTCAAATAGAAAATCTTGCGGAATCCCGCAAGGTATTAACAAATACTGTCGTCAGTCAACCCGGCATCTACTGGGACAGGATGCCCGAAAGGCTGAGTCTCCATCGCCCATCGCCGTCAGACGGTCCTAGCAGGTTCATTGCTTGGCGCAGGGCGTGATTATTCGCATCGCGAACCGCCGTTTGACCGTTAAACCGGTATCGGCCATCAGACAGCAAGCCAAAGGTTCCTTCCAGTATCAGGGGGCCATTGTTGTCCTTGATGGTGCCCTGAATGCCCTCCGGGTCAGCGGAGTTTATCTGGGCGGTGAAATCACCCAGTATGAGCGGTTGACGGCCCAGAGTGATCCTTAAGCCTGCTATATGAATCGTGCCAGATGCGCTTAAAGGGTGTCTGGCCGGGTTCAGATGCAAATCCGTCAAGTCAAATTCTATGATTCCTTGTAAGGGTAGCTTGGGTTGTCCGGCTAAGACAGTCAATTCTGTGAAAAACAGCCGGCCTGTCAAATCCCGGAAGCGCATGCGCTGACTGGCATCGATCGCTGCCATTCCCGCCAACTTCATTTCAGGATCGTCGATATTTACATGAAATTCCAGCCATCCTGCTAATAAAGCTAGCGGTTGCCACTTCCATTGCAGCCGGTCAATACGCACACCACGCCAGGATAAGCCTTGGACGGACCCGTCGGTAGCTGCACCTTCAACCGTATGCACGCTGAAGCCCGGTAGCCGTTTGGCGAGTTGTTCCGTGACTAGATTGGCTGGGGCCAGCAACAGCAGAAATGACAGAAACGCTAACAGCCCCAGCAGGCTGTAGGGTAGAGCGTTCTTCATGGCTGCTGTCCTTGTCCTTGCAGAATGGCGTGGGCATTCACCTGCCCAGGCGTCCCGGTGCGATCCACTCTGAGGTTAGTGAGCGTAACGCGGTGTTCATGCTCCAGGCTGTTCAGCCAGGAAAGTAGCTTATCGAACTCGACACCATCCAGGCGGATGTTCAGTTTGTTGTCGCCTTGCGGAGTGATTTGTTTCACAGCAGCACCCAATCCAGCAGTGCGCGCAGTCTGATCCACTCGGGTCAACAATGACCGGCCATCGGCTTGTGATTGAGTAGCACCTGCGTTGTTGCTCAGGCGTTGGATATCCTGAGCGGCCTGACGCATCCACGCGAGATCGGCGCGTTGCTCAGCGACCCGTTGCTGGAGCCGGCGATGGCTGGATTGAAACGGCTCCCAGATCAATACATAACTGAGTATGAACAACGCCAGCACAGCGCTACCTCCCATCAGCCTGCGCTCACGGGTGCCCAGGCTATCCCACCATGCCTTCATGAAGCCGCCTTTTTCAGGGTGACTTTGCTTTCCAGCCGCCCTTCGTGCTGAGTGGTTCGCATTTCAGCGTGAATACCGGGTTGCTGTTCGAGCCGTTGCCGGAGTTGATCCAAGGCCGCTGGATGGCCTCCTTCCAGAGTTAAATCCAGTTGACCCTCACGGTAGTTGAGGCCACGCAGGGTGATGTTGGGAAAATCAGCGAGCGGTTGTCCACCCCAGTACAGAAGTTCAAGAAATACCCCGTTGCTCGTATTTGCTGGAGTTAATTCGCGCAAGCGGGCTTCCAATTGCGCCTTAGGATTGATGATCCGGGTAACGCCAGGCATGGCTTTTTTGAAGACCGCTTCCATTTCAGTCTGGAGGGCAACCCGCTCTTGTTGCAGTTGCTGGTGTTCGTAAACCAGGGCGATGCCTTGTAAAAGCAGCCACACGCTGGTCAGGATCATTGCCGCCCGCCAAGGACGTAGCCGGCGTTTCCATTGGGTTTGCCGGCTGTAGGTGCCTTGCAGCAGGTTCAGCGCGGTTGCCGGTTGATAACCGGCAGCGAAAAGTTCAAGCGGCTCGCCAGGACCCTCTTCCACATGCCATTTCAGGTTGCTTGCCGTGAGTTCTGGCAGCGGACATCCCCAAATTCGCAATCGCTGCGGTTGCTGAGCGCTGCTTGCTTCAGCAAGGGCCTGGTTCAGAAATAGATCCAGCAATTCCCGCTCGATCGCAAATCCTTCCCAGCGGCCGGTGCGCACGATAGCCCGCCCGGTTTCCACCAGCACACTCCAGTCACCGGCCTGCCAAGGTAAGAGCAACGCATCCGGGATAATTGCTATCGGAGTTAAATTTGCCTGGGCGCAAGTTTCCAGCCAGCCACGCAGAAGGGTGTGATCGAGTGTTGCTACTGGCAGACTGTTATCATCCGGTGCATGGGCCAACGCGAAGTGCAGTGTCTCGATATCGTCGGTTAAATGGTCTTCCAGAGCATAGGGGACTGCCTTGATCCACAAGGCACGGTTACGTCCAGGCAGAGGCACCCGATGCAGGGTAATTGCTTCACTCGGCCCCGCCAATATCAGGCGCATATCGCCGGGCTGACTCGCCAATGCGGTGAGCAGCCCGCGTTGCACCGTGCGGCCGGGAAGGAGCCATTCGCTCTGTCCAGCAGGGAGAAAACGGAAAAATGACGGGGAAACCGGCACGGCTCTTAATCCTGGTAGCCAAAACTGCGCCGCAGGATGCGAGCGCCTTGATCATCACGAAAAATAACACTATACAAAATCGAATGGCCATCGCCTGCCTGTGCCTCAGCACGTAGTAAGAAGTACTGGCTGTTGACGCCGAGCGTTGCTTTCAATTCCGCATTGAGAGTGATTTTGGCTGCGTTCAGAAATTCGTCGACATTTTTATAACCCGTGGCGGGGCGGTCTTCCTGCAAACGTTCCAAAGCAGCCGGTTCCAGCCCGTCACCCAATGCTGCTAGCACCACCGCCGGTGCAGTATTAACATTCAATACCGTACCCGATGGCAGAGCACAGACCAGCGGTGCCAGTTTTTCATAGGCTTCTTGATTCATGCCTTTGACCAATCGCAATTCGGAAACACTGGAAAACGGCTGGTTAGCGGCTAGGTAGGGCGGATTCAGGACTGTGTAGTCGCTATCTTCAGCACCACCGGAAAACAGCGGGTCAGAGTCGGGATCGATCCAATCGGCGATCGCCTGAGCCTGTTCCGGTTTCAGTTCTAAAAGCGTCAACAGGTGTTGCAGTGTTTGCATTTGGGCTTTATCGAGGCCAGTTTTATTGGATCGCGGCTGATTAAGTTCCTTGGGTGTGCCCGAGGCAAGGAATTGGTCTGCAGGGTCTTCAGGATTTTCCGCAG
Source organism: Gammaproteobacteria bacterium (assembly GCA_024234995.1). Taxonomy (GTDB): domain Bacteria; phylum Pseudomonadota; class Gammaproteobacteria; order Competibacterales; family Competibacteraceae; genus UBA2383. The sequence goes on along the minus strand of JACKNF010000003.1, from coordinate 125,472 downwards.
ATGTCTCATCGTCCTTCAGTGAAGGCGCTGGATTATCGCCGGGATTGGCAGGTGATCCGCCCAATGCGGACCGCCATAGGTTGTTGAGATTGAAGCAACCTTGTAAATCGCGGATTTTTGCTGAAAGGAGACCTTTCCCGGCCGGTAGCGCTGGCGGTAGATTGGCCCATTCCTCGCCAAGGTGATCGATCTTGTTCTCTTGCCAATCCCGGATCAGGATTAGCCTTGCCCATTGCTCAGCACCCAGAGTGTATAAGCGAGCTTGTTGCTGATGTTGGAGGATCGTGCTGCGGCGGATCGCAATCTGTTGCAAGGTAGCAAGGCTGGTTGCAGTGAGACTGGCCAGAAAGACAATCAGCAGCACCGTCATCAGAGCAACGCCGGATTGACAGGAGATAACGGTGTTAACCGGCCAATGGCAGCAGGCGGGTGATCGCACCCCAGTCCTCCAGCACCAAGGTGATTTCCACGGCACGCGGCAGCGTATTGGGGTCAGGTGGAAGGCTATCACCGGCAGTGCTGCTTCTTGCTGCGAGGGGTGGCCAATCGTTTCGCCAGGCATCGCTCCGGTCCAGAAACCGCACCCGGAATTCCCGGACCTGGTCTAGCAACAGTAGTTCCTGAGATTTCACCGGACCGCTTAAATCTAATACGTTCCAATGCAGCCGCCATAGTTGGCCCTCTCGTAGCTGGTAAGCGACCCTTTGCAGGTTGGCGCGTGGTTGACTGAGGGGATTATCCCAGCCAGCGCGGGTCAAAGTCAGCGTTTCGTTGAGCAATTCCCCACCGCGCAGGGCGGGCTGAGGTTCGCCATATTCATCACGGATACCGCGTGACACAGTTTGCCCGATATCCTGCTCTAAACGGAAAACCGTCAGTTGCACGGCTGCCAGCCGGCGATTTTCCTGTTCCAACGTGGCGCGTGTGAATAGGACACTGCGCAGGCCACTGTAGGCCGCAGCCGCCATGATGGCGAATACTGCTAAGGCTACTAGCAACTCCAGCAAGGTAAAGCCACGTGTGGCCGTGTTTCTCATCGTGGGGTCATTTGTGACGGATTTTTACGAGGTGCATTCCTTGGGAGCGGACTCTCGGGACTTTGTTCCCTGGCATTGGGGCTGTCATCGGCTTGATTTCCGTCAGGCTGCTTTTCAGGCGGCTTGGCCTTAAAGGCGGTCAGCTCACTCAATACTGGAGCAGTATCAGTGCTGCGCACCGTGATTTCGAGCTGGCGCAGACCGGGATCATCGGTTTTCATAAAGCGCACTTTCCAATGCCAGGTGCGATTGGCCAGATCAGCGTTGCCTTGAAGGGAATCTTCCTCTGGCCAGGGTTTGGGATCGAGTAGTAACTCATTAATTTTATTAAGAGCAACCCAACTGGCGAGGGTTTGATCACGTAAATAAGCAGTGCTAACGGCACTTTGGGTTGCAGCGTTGATAATTGCGCCCATGGCGATTGCTAGTACTGCCAAGGCGACCAGAACTTCAAGCAGCGTAAAACCTGTCGAGCGTTTCACTGCACGGTTTCCCCGGTGGTCAACCGGCCCATGGCATCGCTGGCGACCCGGTACAGCGGCGCGTTTAGTGACGTCTCTCCGGCAAGGCTCAATACGGCGATAAACTCGGTCGCTTCGCCACTACTCAGCAACAGCACTTGAGGAAAATCGGACTTTTCGAGCCGGACAGGGCGGTCCTCAACCCACAATCCCAGCGTGATATCCTCGGGCAATTGGTGACGGATCAAAGCATTGGTTGCGTCAGGCGGGCGCCAGGAACCGTGTTTGTCAAGGCGCAAAATGGCATAGCCGTTGCGGTCAAATTGAATGCCGCGTAATTGGCCGCTTAAAATAGCTTCTTGCTGCTGTAACTCCACGAGCGCCGCCAACCGCTGCCCCTCTTCGGCCAGCCGGTTGCGAGGGCCGCCGCCGATCGATAGCATAGCCAGGCTGGTGAGGATCCCGATAAGCACCATCACCACCATGATTTCAAGCAATGTGAAACCGCGCGGTGGCATCACTGGGAGCCTGGAGCAGGAAACTTCCTCACTTATTCATCCAGATTCCAGTTGCCGATATCAGTATCCACCCCATCACCGCCCGGCTGACCATCGGCGCCGAGCGAGTAGATGTCCAACTGGCCATGCTGGCCAGGATTGAGATACTGATACGGTTTGCCCCAAGGGTCCTTGGGCAGCTTATCCAGATAGCCGCCATCCTGCCAATGAGGCGCATCTGCTGGTTTCTGTACCAGAGCCTCCAGACCTTGTTCCGTGCTTGGGTAACGGAAGTTATGCAGCCGGTAGAGATCAAGCTGGTTCTTGATCACGCGAATGTCTTGCTTGGCTTTGACGATGCGGGCCTTATCCGGGTTATCCATAATACGTGGCACCACGACAGCCGCTAGGATACTGAGGATCACTACCACAACCATGACTTCAATGAGCGTGAAGCCGCGCAAATGCCGGGAATGTTCCCTTCCTTGGACAAACGTCCTTCTCCGCAAAGGGGGAGGGTTAGGGTGAAGGGAATGAAGGGTTATGCATTGCAAAGGGATGGTCAACATGGGGAAATCTCCGGAATTCAGTCCTGGTCGAAGCAAACGTCAGATTCAGGCGCGGCCCAGCCGGTACAAAGCGATCTCGCCAAGCAAGTTGGGCCACAGCCGCGGCCCTTGCCAGGGACGGTGTGCATGATCCAGCACCATGCGCTGCAAAACATCGATACGCTTACGCCGGCACAGCTCTTCAAAATCGCGGATAGTGAAAAGGTGGATATTTGGTGTGTTATACCATTGATAAGGTAATGTTTTTGCGACGGGCATTAATCCTTGTAAGGCAATTTGCATCCGGCAGCGCCAAAAGCCGAAGTTAGGAAAAGTCACAATTCCTTGCCGGCCGATTCGCAGCATTTCATCCAGCAACCGCTCGGTATGCCGGACAGCTTGCAAGGTTTGAGTCATGATCACATAGTCAAAGCTGCCATCGCTGAAATCCGCCAGCCCAGCCTCCAGATCAGCGTGGATCACATTCACTCCAGCCTGAATGCATTTGACAATATTACCGGTGTCAATTTCCAAGCCGTAACCCTTAACCTGCCGGTGCTCGTGCAGATAAGCCAGCAGCGCGCCGTCGCCGCAACCCAGGTCCAGCACCCTGGCGTTAGGGCGGATCCAGTCACTGATCAACTCCAATTCAGGCCGCATGAGCATGGACCTCGGAGGCGGCAGGCGTGCGGGATGTATCCTGGGAAGGCTTATCCGTCTGACTGTTTACTTCGCGAGCAACCCGTGCAAGATAATTCCGCAGCATTTCGTGATACAGCGGGATGGGCATTAAAAAAGCGTCATGGCCATATTCCGAAGTAATTTCGGCGTAGCTCACCTCACGGTGAGCCTGGACCAAGGCCCGGACGATTTCCTTTGATCGGGCGGGTGCGAACCGCCAGTCGCTGGTGAAAGAGATGATCAAAAATTGCGCCTGTGCCCGGTGAAAGGCTATCGCTAAGTCCTGGTCAAAATCCGCCGCCGGGTCGAAATAATCCAGGGTTTTGGTCATCAGCAGATAGGTATTGGCATCGAAGCGATCCACGAATGCTTTACCTTGGTGGCGCAGATAGCTTTCTACCTGAAATTCCGTATCGAAGTTGAAGTTGAAAATCAGGGTGCCTTCACGCAACTCGCGGCCAAATTTGGCGCGCATCCCTTCATCGGACAGGTAGGTAATATGACCCAGCATTCGGGCGATCATCAATCCGCGGCGCGGTACCACGCCGAATTCATAGTAATGGCCATGATGAAAATCGGGGTCAGACAGGATCGCTTGCCGGGCCACTTCGTTGAAGGCGATGTTCTGCGCCGATAAGCGAGGCGCGGCGGCGATGACCAACGCATGACGCACCCGTTCCGGGAAGGTGATGGCCCATTGCATGGCCTGCATCCCGCCTAGACTGCCGCCGATGACCGCCGCCCATTGTTGAATGCCCAGCCGGTCGGCGAGCCGGGCCTGGCTGCGCACCCAGTCCTTGACGGTCACGATGGGGAAATCCGGGCCATAGGGTTTGCGGTTTTCCGGGTTGATCGAGGTTGGTCCGGTGGAACCTTTGCAGCCGCCCAGGTTATTGCAGCACACCACGAAGAATTCGCGGGTATCGATAGGCTTGCCTGGGCCGATACAGTTATCCCACCAGCCTGGCTTGTTCGGGGCATCACCTTCGTGAAAACCCGCGACGTGGTGGTCTCCGGACAGAGCATGGCAGATCAGCATCGCATTACTGCCGTCAGCGTTCAAAGTTCCGTAAGTTTCGTAGACGATTTCATAGTCAGCCAGCGCCCGGCCACAGTCCAGCGCAAGTGGTTCGGTAAAATAGGCGGTTTGGGGTATGACCAGACCGGCGGAATCGGGAGGAAATTGTGCGGCCATCGTTCTCCTGACCGTGATGTTTTGTCCTTGGGAAGGATAATATAAGAAGATCAAGTCTAATCGGCGCCGGGGTCAGGGGCAACCTGGAAGCGAGGGGATAGGCTTGTAGCAAGCTAACGCAAATAAGTGCGCAACCCCCTCGGCGAGTGGACTCAATGAGCATGTGCTACGCGAGTAAGGGCGCAACCCCTCGGCGAGTGGATTCAATGAGCACGCGCTACTTCGCGGCTGCGAGTGTCAACGTGATCGCTGCATTTGGCGCACCATACAACAGCAGGTAAGCCCCCATCGCCTCAACATGAGCACTGCCGTTTCCCGTACCGGATGCCAGCAACTTGAGATCCGCATCGTATAATTTCCAGGCGCTAGCACCAGTGATTGCCACCGTGCCCCCCACTGGCAACTTGCGCCACTCGGCGAAACCTTCGCTGCCGATCGCGACTGCGCTGTCGCCGGCCGGAAGCACCGGCACACTGGCCTGTGGACGGAACAGCGTGCTGCCGTAACGCACCCATTCTTCGCCGTCGCGGGTCTCGATGACTACATCGTTCAGATCGCGCCCGAAGTTCACGGGGATTTTCAGGAACATCCGCGCCAGGGTATCGCTGCCGGCTGGATCGACGATTTGCGAGCCCGTGTGAATCGCTGTGGCAAACAGGTAGCCGGGCAATCCATCGACCACGTCCAGGGCAAACCGGGGTAGTGCCGTTCCTTGGATCAACGGGATGGACTGCGCATCCTCGTTGACCACCAGCCAGCGCTGACCCGCGCGCGCTTGCCAAGCTGCCATTTCGACAACGGGCCGCTGGCTGAACCTGCTGCCCAAAGGGAATCTCGCCAGATAATGACCCAGGTAAGCGGGTACGCGCGCAACCAAATAGCGCCGCCTCCCCGTCGAAGGTTCGATACGCCACATTCGGCGCGGCATCGCTGGAAAAGCTGCCGTCGATGCGCTGTTTCAGATCGTTGGCGATTTCAGTCAGACCCGTCGCTGTACCTGGAAATCTTCAGGCTGCGGTCAGGTAAAGCCTCGATTCGCAGCAAAGCCTCGGAATTGCGCGTAATCGCCGGTGATGGCCGCCAGATCGGCATCGGCCGCAGGCTGCTCGGGTTGCGGCGTGTCGGGCAGCGGGGTACGCATGGCGGAAATGCATGCGCTCGGCCAGGGCGTGCAAGCATGATCCGTTCGGCCAGCTGGCCCACACTGAATTTGACGGAAGCGCCTGTCACTATTACCGCCAGCCGTTCGGCCGGCGCCACGAAGAACTCGGAGCCGTAGGTCAGAGTGCCACCGTTCTTATGCGCAGGCGGTCACACCCACGGCGGCGAGGCCAGGCTGCGCCACCCCATCCCAGCCCAGTCCCCAGTGAAATGCGGGTAGGGGTTGAAAAGCAGATCCCGCGTCTGGTCGCGGCCCATCTCGGCCACCGACGATGCCGACAAAACGCGGACATTGCCATATCGGCCACCGTTCATGAACATCATCGCCAAATGGGCCATGTCGTTGGGTGTCGAATAGAGACCGCCCGTGGCATAGGCGTTGGTGTATTCCTGGGGGTCGGCGCGATCTCCTGTATAGCCCGGCGCGAACGAGTCCGCCGGGAAGGGTTCCAGTGCAAAACGGCTGTGGGTCATGTCCAGCGGCGTGAGGATCTCGTCTGCCACGAACTGGGTATAAGATCGGCCCGATACCGCTGCCACCAGCGGCTCGATCATCGTCAAACAGTCATTGCAATACACCGCCATCTCGCCCGGCAGGTGCTTGAGCCGTTGGGTCGCCAACGATTGTTGAACCTGCGCGGCGTAGCCTGGTATCGCGATATTGGTGAAGGCGTTGCGATAGTCGGAACCCCCAAAGCCCGCCGAGTGATTGAGCAACATGCGCACGGTGATCTGCGGGTATTCCGGCGCGGCCATGCGGAAATCGGGCAGATACTGCACGAGCGGCGTGTCGAGATCGATCTTACCCTGATCGGCCAGTTTCATCGCTGCCATTGCAGCGAAGACTTTGCTAACCGAGCCGATGCCGTACATCGTGGTGAAATGGGGGGCGGTTTGCGCCGCCTTATCGGTATAACCGAAGGTTTCGCTCCAGACGATGCGCTCGCCGTCGATCAGCGCCACTGAGGCGGAGGGTACACCGGCATCCTTGAGCGCCTGTTGCACGGCAGCGCGGCCATCGGCGATGGTTTCAGCATAGGTGAGCGGCGGCGTTGAATCGTCGCTGTCATTGCAGCCTGGCAAGACCGCTAGCACGTATAGAGTAGCCAGAATTTTCAAAAACATAGGTTGTTTCATATGGTTTCCCGTGGCCTGGCTTATTCTGCGCTATGGGAGTGCGGGCAAGTTTTTCGAGCGCACGTCTTTGTAAAATCAGGAATATTTGTTAAAACTTCACGCCCCCCGTTCCCGGGCAATGGCTCGATAGCCGATATCGGTACGGTAATACGCTCCATCCCAATGCACCCGTTTGACTCCGTTGTAGGCCAGGTTCTGCGCCTCGGCCACCGTGGAACCAAGCGCGGTAACACACAGTACCCGGCCGCCGTGGGTGATGATATCGCCATTCTTCGCGACCACGGTTCCAGCATGGAATACTTTGATGTCATCGCTTAGCTCTTCATCGTGCGCGGGCAGACCTGAAATGACATCACCCTGCCGGTAGCGGCCGGGATAACCACCCGCGGCCATGACGACTCCCAGCGCGGAGCGCGGATCCCAATCAGTTTCGATTTCGCCCAGCCGCCCCTCCAGTGCTGCCTTGCACAGTTCGACCAGATCGGAGCGCAACCGCAACAACAGCGGCTGCGTCTCGGGATCTCCCAGCCGGCAATTGTATTCCAGCACCTTGGGGCCATCGGCGGTGATCATCACGCCGGCGTAGAGAAACCCGACATAGCGGCAGCCTTCCGCTGCCATGCCGCGCACGGTTGGTTCAATAATCCCGGTCATGATCCGGTCATGCAATTCCGGAGTGATGACGGGGGCCGGGGAATAGGCGCCCATGCCCCCTGTGTTGGGTCCCTGGTCACCGTTGTCGCGGGCCTTGTGATCCTGGGAAGATGCCAATGGCAGAATATGGTCGCCGTCGGTTATGACGATAAAGCTGGCCTCCTCGCCAACCAGAAACTCTTCGATCACTACCCGTTGTCCAGCCGTGCCGAAATCGTCACCGCTCAACATGCCGCGCATGGCAGTGATGGCTTCCTGCTCGCTTTGCGCCAAGATCACCCCTTTACCTGCCGCCAGCCCGTCAGCTTTAACCACGACGGGCGCGCCTATTTTCCGGATGTAGTCTTCTGCTGCATCTGGGTCGGTGAAACTCTGATAACGCGCCGTCGGGATGTGATGACGATCCAGGAAATCCTTGGCGAACGCTTTCGAACCTTCCAATTGCGCCGCTGCTTTGGACGGGCCAAAGCAAGGGAGACCGGCCTGGGCAAACTGATCGGTGATTCCTAGCACCAGCGGCACTTCCGGGCCGATGATCGTTAGATCGATGTGATGATCCAGGGCGAATTGAAGCAGATCCGGGGGATCATCAGCCGTGATGGCGATATTGGTTACTTTGGATTCCCGGGCCGTACCGGCGTTACCTGGAGCAACATAGACCTGGCTGACCCGGCTGGACTGCGCCACTTTCCAGGCCAGAGCATGTTCGCGGCCGCCACCGCCAATGATCAAGATATTCATAAGTGTCTTCGTGCCTCAATGCCCAGAAATCAATGCCGGAAATGCCGCATGCCGGTGAACACCATCGCCATATTGTGCTCGTCAGCGGCGGCGATCACCTCACTGTCACGCATCGAACCGCCCGGCTGAATGACGGCAGTAATCCCAAATTCAGCGGCCAGATCGATGCCATCACGGAAGGGGAAGAAGGCGTCGGACCCCAAGGCTGCGCCTTTCAGATTCAGCTTTTCCTCTTGCGCCTTCATGGCAGCGATGCGCGCCGAGAACACCCGGCTCATCTGCCCGGCGCCGACCCCGAGAATCATGCCGTCCCTGCCGTAGACGATGGCGTTGGATTTGACGAACTTCACTACGTGCCAAGTGAACAGCAAATCGGCCAATTCCTGGTCGCTGGGTGCGCGCTGGGTAACTACCTTCAAATCGGCCAGCGCCACTTGGCCCAGGTCGCGGTCCTGCACTAGCAAACCGCCGGTGACCCGTTTGTAATCCCAGCTTGGCGCCCGGTCGATGCCCCATTGGCCACAGGCCAGCACCCGCACATTCTGCTTGCTGGCGGTCGCCGCCAGCGCCTCTGGCGTGACCTCTGGGGCGATGATTACCTCAACGAACTGCCGGTCTACGATCGTCTTGGCGGTGACGGCGTCCAGTGGCCGGTTGAAGGCGATAATGCCGCCGAAGGCCGAGGTCGGGTCGGCTTTGTAGGCACGCTCGTAGGCATCCAGCAAGGTCGAGTCGGCCGCCACGCCGCAGGGGTTGGCATGCTTGACGATCACGCAGGCCGGCGCGGCGAAGCTCTTGACGCACTCCAGCGCGGCGTCGGTGTCGGCCACATTGTTGTAGGACAGTTCCTTGCCCTGCAACTGGCGGGCGGTGGCGATGCAGGCTTCCACCGGTTGTGGCTCCACGTAGAACGCTGCGCCTTGGTGCGGGTTCTCGCCATAACGCATACTTTGCGCTTTGCGGAACTGAACGTTGTAGGTGCGCGGAAAGGGGTCGCGGCCACCTTCAGTTTGGATGGAGCCGAGATAATTGGCGATAGCGCCATCATAGCGGGCGGTGTGTTCGAAGACTTTCACGGCTAGATCAAAGCGGGTTGCATCGCTGATCGCGCCATTCCCAGCGCGCATCTCGGTCAAAACCCGTTCATAGTCGCTCGCATCCACGACCACGGTCACCGCAGCATGATTCTTAGCTGCCGCGCGCAGCATGGTGGGTCCGCCGATGTCGATGTTTTCAATCGCGTTGGCCAGTGTACAGCCGGATTTGGCAACCGTCGCCTCGAAGGGGTAGAGATTGACCACCAGCAGGTCAATGGGCGGGATGTCATGCTGCACCATAGCCGCATCATCTTGACCACGCCGGCCGAGCAGACCGCCATGAATGCGGGGATGCAAGGTCTTAAGGCGGCCATCCATCATTTCTGGAAAACCGGTGTAATCGGCCACCTCGATCACTGGAAGAGCACTATCGGCTAGCAGCCGGGCCGTCCCTCCGGTAGAAAGGATTTCAACGCCCAGATCAACCAGGGTACGGGCGAAGTCGACGATGCCGGTTTTGTCGGAGACACTGATGAGCGCGCGGCGGATAGGAGGAGCAGAGGTTAGGTTCATGCGGGAGTCCGTAGTCTTATCGGAGGAATTGGGGGAAGTACAGAGAATAAGCGGTCAAACGTTTTCTTCGGCCATCGAGCCGAAGTACAAATCATAGAAACGGTCTTTCTCTGGATCGTACTGCATGAGTTCGCCGTTTTCGAGATCGTAATACCAGCCGTACAGGTTCATGCGGCGGTCCTCGACACGCTCGCGCACAAACGGGAAGGTCATCAAATTGTTCAGTGAAGCGCGGATACCGGCACGTTCGCAAGCCCGTTGCTTGAATGCATGGCTTGCGTCTGGCCAGCGCTGTAGCACCTCGTCGCGGGCCGATGTCGCGATTTGCACCCAGGGCGCAATGAATCCCTCACCTTCGTCGTTCAGACCATAGTCTTCCAGCAGGGCGTTAATGCCGCCGCAGTGCGAGTGGCCTAGGACAACAATATTACGGACACAGAGATTGCAGACAGCGAATTCCAGCGCCGCGCTGGTGCCGTGGTAGCGTCCAGTTGTTTCATAGGGTGGAACCAGGTTGGCGACGTTGCGCACCACGAACAAGTCACCGGGCGCCGAGTCGGTGAGAATGGCAGGATCAACACGAGAGTCGCTGCAACCAATCAACATCGTCGACGGAGTTTGCCCCTGCATGGCCAGCCGGTTGAACACTTCCCGGTTCGGCTCAAAGCTTTTGACGCGAAAGCGTTGAAAACCTTTGACTAATTCATTGATGTCAGTCACAGCGTAAGACTCCAGTGATCGGGATTGGCACGCCATTATATAGATAACTAGCCGCTCTCTTTATCGCGCTTCCCAAAGCGCAGCGCACGCGGCCTGGGTTTGGTATGGCTTCATCCATACCAAGGGCGATTTGTTCCGGATCGAATTCGGGCAACAGAGTGTTTATGGAAACGTCGAGAGATTCCAGTGTAGAGATCATAGCGCCTATTTCCTGTGATTGAGCGGTGAAATGGAACGGGTTTCTCCATGCATCGCCATCTGTATGACCCAGGCGTTCGCGGCGCTGGCTGTGACGTTTTGCACCAGGCTGGGAAACAAGCCCCCCGTTAAAACCAGCAGTCCCATCACACTGACGATCAGCAGTTCACGGGGACGCAGGTCCATCGCTGAAGCAACCGCCGGTTGGGTGACGGGTCCCAAAAAGGTATGCCGGAAGAAACCCAGGAAATAGGCTGCGCCTAAAATTACACCCAGGAGAGCAACAGCGGCCAAGCCAGGAGAGGCTTGCAGAACGCCCAGCAGGATCAAAAGCTCAGCGGCGAAACCATTCGTGCCAGGCAGGCCTATCGATGCCATACCGAGTAAAAGGAAAAAAGCGGTGAAGCGGGGCAGGGGCTGCGCCAGCCCGCCCAGGCTGGCCAGATCCGTTGAACCCAGGCGATGGTGCAGGAAACCGGCCATGAGCATCAAGCCGCCCGCGACGATAGCGAAATTGGTCAGTTGGAAGATGGCACCCTGAATACCTTGGATATTCATTGCGGCGAGACCCGCCATCACCAGCCCGGCATGACTGATGCTGGAAAAAGCCAGCATCTTGCGGAGATTGGATTGCCGCAATGCAATCAGCGCTCCATAGAGCACGCCGAATAGACCCAGCATCGCTATCAGCCAGAAGGAATCGCGGGCGGCGGATGGCGCCAGCGGTAGGGCAAAGCGCAGAATGCCAAAGATGCCCAGCTTGAGGCCGGCTAGCAGCGCGCTCAGACCTGCCGGCCCCTCTTTGAATACGGTGGGTAGCCAGGTGTGGAATGGAAATAGCGGCGCTTTGACCGCAAAGCCGAAAAATAACAACAGGAAAACGGCTGTTTGGACCTCAGCGGGCAGCGGCTGTTCCAGCAGTACCCGGTAGTCGAAGCTGAATCCGCCTCCAGCCACGCCTGCATGATGCACCCCAAGCAGGATCATGCCAAATAGCAGCGGAACGCCGCCAGCCAGCATGAACAGCGTGTATTTGGTTGCAGCGAAGCGCCGTTCCGGGCCGATACCCCACAGGCTGATGAGAAAATAGATGGGCACAAGGGTTAATTCCCAGAACAGGAAAAACAGCACTAAATCCAGGGCGCAGAACACGCCCATGGTTACCCCTTCCAGCGCCAGCAGCAGAGCAAAGTACAAGCGAGGCATGAACTGGATACTGGTCCAGGATGCCAGGATGACAGCACAGAACAGCAGTGCGGTCAGCGGTGGAAATAGAGCGGCGATGCCGTCTATTCCTAGCAGATAATGGACATTCAAGCTGGGAATCCAGGATGCCTGTTCCACGAACTGCATTCCAGCGGCTTCCGGGCGCAGGGAGATTAGCATGACCAGTGACAACACCAATTCCAGTACAGCGCCAGCCAATGCGATGGCGCGCACGGTACGGCCATCGCACAAGAGCAGTAGCAACAGCGTCCAGGCTAAAGGCAGGAAAATCAGCAGACTCAGGATTGGCATGCCGATCAGATCAGCAGTAAACAAAGGGTCAGGATTCATCCCCGGATTCCTTTATCGTTGATCACATACACCTCTATAAGCGCCAGCAGCGCTGCCAGCGCTCCGCGATGATCTTCTACGACATGCCGTCCACGCTGGCCGGCCTCCCGGCCGCTTTGGGGGTCGGCTAACAACCGGCTTACGGTCAGGGCCAATTCTTCGGCATCCATGATTTTCCAAGCGGCGGCGGCTTCCAATAACCGTTCGCTGGCCTCGGTGAAATTGAACATGTGGGGGCCAAACAGTACGGGTAATCCCAGCAATGCAGGCTCAAGGACGTTATGTCCGCCGGTAGGAACCAGACTGCCGCCGACAAAGGCCAGGTCAGCAGTGGCGTAGAACAGCAGCAATTCCCCCATGCTGTCACCTAGAAAGATGGCGGTATCCGGCGTACACGACTGGTGTTCACTGCGCCGGATCATGGTGAACCCCCGTTGCCGGCATAATTCAGCCACACTCTCGAAACGTTCGGGATGGCGCGGCGTTAGCACAAGCAACAGATCTGGCCAGTCAGTGCGAACCTGGGCAAATGCCTGCAGAATCTGCTCATCCTCACCGGCATGAGTGCTGGCGGCGATCCAGATAGGCCGTTGTTCTCCAAGCCATTTCTGCCGTAATAGCTGGCCTTGTTCTAGCAAAGTGCCAGGCACTTTCAGATCGTACTTGAGGTTGCCGGTCACCTCGACCCGTGGCGCACCCAGAGCGCGGAAACGTTCAGCATCAGCGTCCGCTTGGGCGGCGATCAGGGTGATGTCCTGCAACATGGACGCTGTGAACCGGCGAAACCGTGCATAGCCGTGGGCCGAACGTTCCGACAACCGGGCGTTAGCAATCAGTACCGGAATCCCTGCCGCCGCGCACTGCCGCAACAGATTCGGCCATAATTCGGTTTCCATGATGATTGTCATTTGGGGGCGGGTCTGGTGCAGGAACCGCTGCACGGCGCCGGGCAGATCATAGGGAGCATAAGCGTGCCGTACGCGTTCTCCTAGCGCCTCTTGCACTTGGCGGGAGCCGGTCAGCGTGGCCGTTGTCACCAGCAGCAGCCGTTCAGGGTAGCGATCCAAGAGCGCTTGGATCAGCGGCAGAGCAGCGCGAACTTCGCCGACGGACACCGCATGAATCCACAGGCTGCCGGGGGATAAGGGCGGAACAAATCCCAGTCGTTCACGCCACCGTTGACGATGTCCTGGATCACGGCGGCCGCGCCAGTACACTCGCAGGAGTACCAGCGGCAACAGCAGATAGAGAAGACCGTTATAGAGCAGACGCATGATGTCCCATTTTGTTAAGGCCCGCTAATATCTCACTCTGGCGTTTCCTGAACCCACATCAGCGTCGCGCCGATCACCGCTGCCGGCATGGCTAGGAAGTTGAACACTGGAATCAGAGTGAGCACCAGGGTCATGCCGCCAAAGCCCAAGGTCAGCGGCCAATGCCGGCGTAGCAACCGGCGCTGCTCCCGAAACGAGAGTCCCCGGTTGCCCAGCGGATAGTCAGCATACTCCAAGGCGAGCATCCAGGCACCGAACAGCACCCACAGCACTGGCGCCACGACGTTGATGACCGGTACCAGCGACAGCAGCAATAGCGGGATGGCCCAGCCAATGAAATACAAAAGCTTGCTCAACTCCACCAGGGGACTCAGAATCAGGTCTTTCCAACGCAGGCGGGTCTCTGACGGGGGGGCATCCGCCTGATGGATCAGCTTTTCCACTCGTTCAGCTAATAAGCCGTTGAATGGTGCAGCAATCAGATTAGCCACTACCGAGAAGGTGTAGAACACCACCACGAGCACGGTCAGCACGAATACCGGCCACAATAGCCAGTGTAACCAGCTTAACCAGCTTGGCAGCCAGCTTTGCACGATTTGGTTGAGGTGCTGGAACTGACCGATGCTCCACCAGACACCTGTGCCGAACAGCAATATATTGATCAGCAGTGGAATTGCTACGAAACTACGCAATCCGCTGCGGGGTAGCCAACGCAGGCCAGTTAGGACATAACCAGCCCCTTTGATCGGGGAAGCACTCATGGTATGGGAAACCCTCGCCAGCCAATGCTGGCATTCGTTTAAAAACGCGGCAATCTACGTTACTATTTTTAATTAACCAAGCAATGTCGCCCCGGTTGAGCAGCGCCGAGCATTATAAGCCGAGCGTTATAACCGGCCGCCATGGTCCCGGATCTCTCATGCCCAAACCGCGTCATGTGCCGGTTTGGGATTTTTTCCAACGTGCTTGTCATTAATATTATTTTAAGGAGCATAAGTATGAAAAACCCTGTCCGCGTTGTGATCACCGGTGCTGCTGGTAACATCGGCTACGCTATGGCTTTTCGGATCGCTTCGGGCAGTATGCTGGGTCCCGACCAACCAGTGATCCTGCAATTATTGGAAATTACCCCGGCATTACAGGCCCTGCAGGGTGTTGTGATGGAGTTGAATGATTGCGCTTTCCCGCTGCTGGCTGGCGTAGTCGCCACCGATGACTTGAAGACTGCTTTCACTGACGCCAATTTCGCCATGCTCGTCGGCGCCCGGCCGCGCGGTCCCGGAATGGAACGCAAAGATCTGCTCACTGCCAACGGCGCTATCTTCGGACCGCAAGGCAAAGCACTGAACGACTATGCCGCTCGCGATGTGAAGGTGCTGGTTGTCGGCAACCCGGCCAACACTAACTCCTTGATCGCCGCTAGCAGCGCCCCGAGCCTTAGTCCACGTCAGTTCCATGCTATGACCCGGTTGGACCACAACCGCGCTCTGAGCCAGCTGGCCGAGAAAACTGGCTCTCATGTTAACGACATCAAGAAGATGACCATCTGGGGTAATCACTCAGCAACCCAGTACCCTGATATTAGCCAATGTACCGTTAAAGGTCAGGCAGCCGCCTCGCTGGTTGATCAGGGCTGGTATCGCGATACCTTCATTCCTACTGTGCAGCAGCGCGGTGCGGCGATCATCAAGGCCCGTGGCGCTTCTTCCGCGGCCTCGGCTGCTTCTTCGGCTATCGACCACATGCGCGACTGGGCGCTGGGCACTCCTGAGGGTGACTGGGTCAGCATGGCGGTGCCTGCCGATGGTTCCTATGGTATCAGCGAGGGCGTGATCTACTCCTATCCCTGTGTCTGCAAGAATGGTGATTATGAGATTGTGCAAGGCTTGCCGGTTGACGAGTTTAGCCGCAGTAAGATGGATGCTACTGACAAAGAACTGCGTGAAGAGCGTGCTAGCATTGAGGATTTATTGAAGTAAACAGCGATCCCCCTCCCCTTGAAGGGGAGGGCTGGAATAGAAAGTCGAGCGGTTACGACAGGAAATTTCCGGGCAAGCAACTACACTAATTGCCGCCGACAAACATAAACGTCGCGTTTCTAAACCATCGAAGCTGAAGGATACCTAAAGTATGACTTACGAAGAATTCCACCGCTGGTCCATTGATGATCCTGAAGGTTTCTGGGGCGAACAGGCCCAGTTGATCCATTGGAACAAGCCGCCGCAGAAAGTACGGGACTATAGCAACCCACCGTTTTGCAAGTGGTTTGTCGGCGGCGAGACCAACCTCTGCTACAACGCGGTGGACCGGCATCTGGCCGATCGCGCTGATCAGAAGGCACTGATCTATATCTCGACGGAAACCAATGAGACCGTTGTTTATACGTACGCCGAGCTGTACCGCGAAGTAAACCGCTTCGCTGCTGTGTTGCAATCGCTGGGTGTCGGCAAGGGCGACCGGGTGATCATTTACATGCCGATGATCGCTGAAGCCTTGTTCTCGATCCTGGCGTGCGCCCGGATCGGGGCGATTCACTCGGTGGTGTTCGGCGGATTCGCCGCCTACAACCTGGCGGTGCGTATCGACGATGCCAAGCCCAAGGTCATGGTCACTTCCGATGCCGGTATGCGCGGTGGCAAGGCCGTGCCCTACAAGCATCTGGTCGATGAGTCTTGCAGCCTGGCCAAGTTCCCGCCGGAAAAAGTCGTGCTCTGCAACCGGGGTCTGGACAAGGGCCTGACGCTGGTCGAAGGCCGCGATCTGGATTACGCGACGCTGCGTGCCCAGCACATGGATGCCGAGGTGCCCGTGGTCTGGCTGGAATCGAACGAGCCGAGCTACATTCTTTACACCTCCGGCACCACCGGCATTCCCAAGGGTGTGCAGCGGGATGTCGGCGGTTACGCGGTAGCGCTGGCTTCGACCATGAAGCACCTCTACCACATCAACCCCGGCGAGACCATGTTCGCCACCTCCGACATCGGCTGGGTGGTGGGGCACTCCTATATCGTCTATGCTCCGTTGATCAACGGTTCGCCGACCATTTTCTACGAGGGGCTGCCGACCCGGCCGGATCCGGGCATCTGGTGGAAGATTGTCAACGAATACCAGGTGCGGACTATGTTCTCGTCGCCGACGGCGGTGCGGGTCCTGAAGTCGCAGGATCAGAAATACATGACGGAGCACGACGTCTCCTGCCTGCGTTATCTATTCCTGGCCGGCGAGCCGCTGGACGAACCAACCTCGCGCTGGATCTCCGACGCGCTGAAGATTCCAGTCATCGATCATTACTGGCAGACCGAGACCGGCTGGCCGATGCTGTCTTATCTGCCGGGTGTGGATCTCAAGCCCAACCGCTTCGGTTCGCCCGGATTCCCCGTCTATGGCTACGACATCCGGGTGATCAACGAAGGCACCGGCGAGGAAGTGCCCCGTGGCGAAAAGGGCGTGCTAGTGGTCGAGCCGCCTTTGCCACCGGGCTGCTTGAGCACAGTCTGGGGTGACGATAAGCGCTTTGTGCAGAGTTACTTCTCTAGCTTTAAGGCGTTACTTTACACGTCCTCGGACTGGGCGGTGCGCGATGAGGATGGTTACTTCTTCATCCTGGGCCGTACTGACGACGTGATCAACGTCGCAGGCCACCGGCTGGGTACCCGCGAAATCGAAGAGGCGATCCAATCCCATGCGGCAGTGGCCGAGGTCGCGGTGATTGGCGTGGCTGACAAGGTCAAGGGCCAAGTGCCGGTGGGTTTCTGCCGGCTCAAGGACCCGGCGCAACTTGACGCAGCGGGCGCCACCGAGCGGATGGAAAAAGAAATCATCGCTAAGGTGCAGGAACTGCTGGGCGCGGTGGCGAAACCCCATGCCGTTCACTTTGTCAGCGCGCTGCCGAAAACCCGTTCCGGCAAATTGCTGCGGCGCTCGATTCAGGCGCTGGCCGAAGGGCGCGATCCTGGCGATCTGTCTACGCTGGACGATCCGAACTCGCTGGAAGAGGTGCGCCGGGCGATTGAACATCACTAAGCGCGTTCACGGGCACGTTGTTTAATCAATCCCGTCCCCCTACCGGGGGACGGGATTTTTGTTGTCTTCGCTAATCAGCTAATCAGGCTGCACTGCGTCCAGACAATAGGCCTTTCAATTTGGCTGCAGTCTCGCGCAGCATTCTCCCGGTGGTTGTCCAGTCCACACAGGCGTCGGTCACCGATACGCCGTACTTGAGCTGGCTGCGGTCCGCTGGAATCGACTGGTTGCCCCATTCCAGGTTACTCTCGATCATCAACCCAACGATGGATTGATTGCCTTCTATGATCTGGTGGGTGCAGTCGCGCATCACCAGCGGCTGCATGGCAGGATCTTTGAAGGCATTGGCGTGGCTGCAATCAACAACAATGTTGACGGGCAATTTTTTATCACGCAGCGCTTTTTCGCAGAGGGCGATCGAGACTGAGTCATAGTTGGGGCGGTCGCCGCCGCGCAAGACAACATGGCCATAGCGATTGCCCAGGGTGCGAATCACCGCTGATTGGCCGAGCGGGTTAATGCCCAGAAAGCTATGGGGACGCGCAGCGGATTGCAAGGCGTTAATCGCTACATCCAGGTTGCCATTGGTGCCGTTCTTGAAACCGACCGGGCTGGATAGTCCACTGGCGATCTCGCGATGGGTCTGTGATTCGGTGGTGCGGGCGCCAATGGCGGTCCAAGCGACCAGATCAGAGATATACTGCGGAATGATTGGATCCAATGCCTCGATACCCGCCGGCAGCCCCATCTCCGCCAATTCCAGCAGCAAGCCGCGGGCGATCTGCAAGCCTTCATCGATATGGAAGGTATCGTCCATGCGCGGATCGTTGATTAAGCCTTTCCAGCCAACCGTCGTGCGCGGTTTCTCGAAATATACGCGCATGACTATGAATAGCGTGTCGTTGACCTCATCAGCCAGCGCTTTCAAACGCCGGGCGTAATCGCGGGCCGCTTCAACATCGTGGATGGAGCAGGGGCCAACAACCACGAATAATCGCGGGTCCTGGCGGTCTAGGATGCGTTTGATGGTTTCCCGCGCTTGGAACACGGTGTCTGCGGCTGCTTCGCTGAGTGGCAGGCGTTGCTTGATCTCCTCAGGCGTGGGTAAAACTTCCAAGGCGGCGACATTGACGTTGTACAAGTTTTGCATGGGCGTAAGACTAAGTGAGTAAATGAAAAATAATGGAGGTTAGCCTCGCAAGCTAATAATTGGCCAGCCACGTTCTTTAGCATGATTGGCGAGGGTTGCATCAGGGTCCACCGCTACCGGATAGGTAACCCGGCCAAGCAGCGGCAGATCGTTGTGGGAATCGCTATAGAACCAGCTTCTTGCGAGATTACCGCCGGTTTCCGTCAGCCAAGCGTTGAGCCGTTCCACTTTGCCATGCTGGAAGCAAGGAACTCCTGTTGACCGGCCCGTATAGCGGCCATCAACATATTCTGGTTCGCTGGCTAGCAAATGTGATACACCGAGCCGTTCAGCGATGGGTGCGGTGATAAAGCGGTTAGTGGCAGTAATAATCAGCAGGGTATCACCGGCTACACGGTGCCGGTTCAGTAATTCATCTGCCTTTGGCAGCAGGATCGGCTGGATTTTTTCTTCCAGGAACCGCGCACGCCAAGCCAGCAATTCAGCCAATGGATGTTCGGCCAGCGGTTGCAGCATGAACGCCAGAAAGGCGTGGATATCGAGTGTGCCTGCTCGATATTCGTCATAAAAGCGTTGATTTTCGCGTTCGTAATGCGCACCGTCGACCAACCCCTGTTCGATGAGAAACTGGCCCCAAAGATAATCGCTATCACCTCCCAGCAGGGTGTTATCAAGATCAAAAATCGCTAGAGCCATAAAGTCATCATCGTTGCCGTGTTTGCGTGGATTCAACGAAACCGTATTGCCGGAGTTTTTTTCGTAAGGTGCCACGATTGATACCGAGTAGATCGGCTGCCCGGGTCTGGTTGCCGCCCGTGCGCTGCATGACAATCTCCAGCAACGGCGGCTCCACCTCCTGCAACACCAAATCGTACAGACGGCTGGGTTGCTGATCGCCAAGATTGTGAAAATAGATGCGTAGCGCCTCGTAGACGTGATTGCGCAATGGCGTGGCGGGCAGCAGGTCAACGGGAGGATCGGGGTTATTATTGTTCATTGAAAAAGACGCTCGCTATCGGCGATTCGGGCAGAGTTACTTAAAGTGGAAACCGATGGGCATGATTAGGGTTGTTTGGAGAAAAGATCGTTATCATACCGGAGTGCGCTATGAGGATGAAGTGGCATGACTAATTATGGCCTCACTCTCAAACACGATGGATTCACAGTTATGATAAAAAAGACATTGGTATGATCGAGATCGATACGCATTCCTTGCAGTCCCCGAGTATTTCCCGATGGTTCCTGTTGAGTTTGCTGGTGATCTTTACCCTGGTCTGGTTCAGCAATCTCGAATCCCGCAAGCTGTTCCGCCCCGATGAAGGGCGCTATGCCGAGATCGCCCGTGAGATGGCGGTGTCCGGGGATTGGGTGACACCCCGCCTGAATGGCCTGAAGTATTTTGAGAAACCCCCCCTGCAATACTGGGCGACGGCGGCGGCGTTTAAGTTGTTCGGTGAACATCACTGGACGGCGCGCTGGTGGCCGGCGGCCACTTCTTTTGCCGGTGTATTGCTGATGTTCTGGGTGGGCCGCCGGCTCTATGGCGAGGCGGCCGGTCTGGCGGCGGCAGCGGCGCTTGGAGGGTGCACCTGGTACCTTTTCAATGCGCATTTCAATTCCCTGGATGCCGGGTTGACGGCTTTCCTGACTGTGGCCCTGCTGAGCTTCCTGATGGCTCAACGCCCCGGCGCGGCAAAAAAAGAGAATCGCAATTGGATGCTGACGGTCTGGGTGGCGCTGGCGCTGGCGGTCCTTAGCAAAGGCCTGATCGGCGTCGTGTTGCCGGGTGCAGTGCTGACATTGTATATCCTGATCGAGCATGACTGGCGGATGCTGACCCGTCTGCATCTGGGCAAGGGGCTGGCGCTATTTCTGCTGATCGCTGCGCCGTGGTTCATCGCTGTCTCGCTGATCAACGATGAATTCGCCCGGTTCTTTTTCATCCACGAGCATTTTGCGCGGTTTACAACCGATGTCCACCGGCGTACAGGGGCTTGGTGGTATTTCGTTCCTGAACTCGTGATCGGCTTAATGCCGTGGACGCTGTTTGTCGCGGTGCGGTTGCGTGATGGCTGGCGGCGCGAAGGGGAGCGGGGAACATTGCAACCCTTGCGGCTGCTCTTGATCTGGGCTGCCTTTATTTTTATGTTTTTCAGCGTCTCGCATTCCAAATTGCCTTCCTACATTCTGCCAGTGTTCCCGGCACTGGCCTTGTTTGCCGGGGTCGAGATGCAGCGGATGAAACCGGAAATTCTAAGCGGTTTGGCCTGGGGACTGGCGGCCATCGGCGGGGTGTTGCTGCTCATCGTGCTGCTGGAGGGCGAACGCCTGGCCCAGATGTTTTCCAAGGACACCTCCCCGTTTGAAATCGTCCGTTACTTCGTGCCCTGGATCCTGGCTTCTATTGCCACGTTCACTGCTGGCGCCAGCGCCGCTGCCGGATTATTTCGCCAAACAGCCTGCACCGCTGGCGTCGTTGTCTTGGCGTTTGGCAGTCTCGGCGCCGGTATTCTCGCCATGAACGGCCACAATGAGTTATCCCGGTTATACTCCGCTGATGATATCGTCGAAAAGATTGAGGCGGAATATGGACCCTTTGACCGTAACGCACCTTTCTACAGCATTGAAATGCATGATCAGACATTGCCATTCTATCTCAAGCGCACGGTCACCCTGGTGCAATATATCGATGAATTTGCCTTGGGGCTGGCGGCAGAACCGGAGAAAGGCATTGCGCAAGTCGAGGATTGGAAGTCGCGCTGGCAGGCGCTGGAGCGAGGCTATGCCATCATGAATTCTCACAACTATCAATACTTCACTGCTGAGGGGCTGCCGATGCGTCTCTTGGCCCGCGACCCGCGCCGGGTGATCGTGAGCCGCCAATGACTCTCGCTAGTTTCGCCTTGATCCTGACCGGTGTGCTGCTCAACGCCGCTGCACAGTTATTGCTGAAAGCGGGAACCAATGCGCTTGGGGTGATTACCCCCACTGTTGCCAACGCCCTGCCGCTGGCCGGGTCCATCGCTACCAGCCCGCATTTCCTCGGCGGTTTTGCCTGCTATGGTGTCAGTGTCCTGGTGTGGATTCTGGCCCTGTCGCGGGTGCCGGTGAGCATCGCCTATCCCATGCTCTCTATTGGCTATGTGGTCAATGCCTTAGCTGCTGGGTATTTGTTTGACGAGGCGCTGACCGGCGGGCGCTGGTTCGGCATTGGGTTTATCATCATTGGCGTGGTTCTGCTTGCGAGATCTTAACTATGGCATCACTTCCTTATCTGCCTTTTGCCCGCCCGGCTCTGGATGAAGAGACCATCGCGGGTGTGGCCGAGGTGCTGCGCTCCGGCTGGATCACGACCGGACCGCAGGTCAAAAACTTTGAGGCGGCCCTCTCCCATTATCTGGATGGCCGTCCGGTGCGGGTTCTAAGCTCGGCGACGGCCGCGCTGGAAGTTGCGTTGCAACTGTGCGGCATCGGTCCCGGCGCTGAAGTCATTACTCCGTCGCAAACGTTCTTCGCCGCACCGAATATGATCGCCAAAGCGGGGGCGGTGCCCGTGTTTGCCGATGTGGATTTGATCAGCCGCAATCTGGACTTCGACGCAGTGGAGCGCGCTATTACTCCGCGCACTCGCGCGATCATGCCCACCCACTTTGCTGGGTTGCCGGTGGATATGGATCGTCTGTACGCGATCGCCCGGCAGCACCGGTTACGAGTTATCGAGGATGCCGCCCTGGCAATTGGTTCCAGCTGGCGTGGCCGGCGGATCGGCAGTTTCGGCGATCTAACCGTATTCAGCTTTCATCCGAATAAAAACATGACGGCGATTGAGGGCGGGGCGCTGGTGCTCAATGACGAGACTGAAGCGCGCGAGGTGGAAATATTGCGTTTCCACGGCATCACCCGGTTGTCTGACGGCACGCGCGATGTCACCTTTCCTGGCGGCAAGTTCAACCTGCCCGATGTCAACGCCCGGATCGGCATTGGCCAGCTCGCCCGGCTTGATGTCTTCAATGCCCAGCGCCGTGAGCTGGTTGCCGCGTATTTCCGGCAATTTCCATCCAGCCCGCCCTGCCTGCTGCCGCACCCGGGCTATCCAGGGGATGAAGCTGGGCATAGCTGGAATTTATTCGCGCCATTGCTGCCGCTGGACCGGTTGACGATTGACCGCCAGCAGTTTCGCGCGGCCCTGGAAGCACGCGGCATTGGTACTGGCATCTCCTACGAGGCAGCGCATCTGACCACCCTGTTCCGCCGGTATGGCCACCATGACGGGGAATTGCCGAATACTGAACGGATTGCCCAGGAAACGGTGACGCTGCCATTGTTTCCAGCCATGACCCACGCCGATGTGGAGCGAGTTTGTAATACGGTTGGCGAGGTGCTGGCGGGCCATTGTTTGCTCCCCCGCGAAAGGGGAGAGGATCTTCGATGAGCATTCCTCAACTCTCTGTCGTCATTCCGGTTTACAACGAGCAGGAAACCTTGCCTGCCTTATTTGAGCGGCTCTATCCGGCTTTGGATGCGCTGGATGTGCCCTATGAAGTGCTGTTCATCAACGACGGCAGCCGCGACCGTTCGGCGGCATTATTGAAAGACCAGTTCCAACGCCGGCCCGATGTGACCCGGGTGATTTTGTTCAACGCCAATTGCGGCCAGCACATGGCGATTATGGCCGGTTTTGAATACTGCCGGGGTGAGCGGGTGGTGACTTTGGATGCGGATCTGCAAAATCCGCCTGAAGAGATTGGCAAGCTGCTGGCCGCGATGGATCAGGGTCATGACTATGTTGGCAGCGTTCGGCAGACACGAGAGGACAGCCTGTGGCGGCATGTTGCCTCCAAGCTCATGAACCGTTTACGTGAGCGGATTACTAAAATCCGCATGACCGATCAGGGTTGCATGTTGCGCGCCTATAGCCGGTCCATCGTCAAAGCGATCGTATCCACCCGTGAGGTCAGCACGTATATCCCTGCGTTGGCCTACACCTTCGCGGCTCATCCGGTTGAGGTAGCCGTTGCTCACGCTGAGCGCGCTGCGGGTGAGTCCAAGTATTCTCTGTACCAGCTGATCCGGCTGAATTTCGATTTGGTTACCGGCTTCTCAGTCGTTCCCTTGCAGATGTTCTCGCTGGCTGGGATCGCTCTGTCGTTGGCCTCAGCAGGATTTGTGGTGTTCCTGGCTATTCGCCGGCTGATTGTTGGTCCAGAGGCTGAGGGTTTATTCACCCTGTTCGGGCTTAATTTTCTGTTGATCGGCATCCTGTTATTTGGCATTGGCCTGTTGGGTGAATACATCGGGCGAATTTACCAGCAGGTGCGCGAACGCCCGCGTTTCACCATTCAGGCGATTCTGGAACAGTACGAAGAAGACTAACAGGACGGCTGTCTTCCCCCCCAATGATTTCCCTCGAACCCAGCAAAGGCTCTTCTCTATGTCCGTGTTCAATTTCAATCAGCGTCTGTTGGCGTCCCTGATCACTATGCTGATGTTGTTCGCCGCTCACAGCGCTCGATCTGACATTTTTGAGGAGGGCGGCCTTTTAATGCTGCAAGCCGCGCCTGGCGTCATTCATTTCAATTCCGATCCCGAACATACGAAGTATTCCTGGCTGGTCGGTTTGGAATGGCAGTCGCCTTCGCGCTGGCTGGCGGGCGCATCTTATTTCAACAATAGCTTCAATCAGAAATGTGAGTATTTTTACTTTGGCAAATCCTGGCCGCTGGATTTTATTAGCGACCAGGTGTACTTCAAGCTGACGGGGGGGCTGCTGTTGGGGTATAAGGAGCCATATGAGGATAAAATTCCTTTTAATAATAATGGCATTGCGCCAGGTGCTATACCGAGCCTGGGTTACAAATACGGTGACTTCAATGTTCAGCTCAACTTGCTGGGTGGCGCTGGATTGATGTTTACCGTTGGCTATGACGTGTTGAAATAAAATTTCCTTTGAAAGGATATGGGTTGTCCGTCTCGGTTCAGGCTTTTGGCGGAGTCAGAGCCTGGGTGTCAAATAGCGCCAGCGTGGCTTCGATCCGCTCCGCGTGATGGCCGGTATTGGGGGGTGTCCGGCGGCGGCCGGCCACCTGTTCCTCGCGGGTTTCCCGGGCAATCACCTCATACAACACGGCCTGCTTGCCGTCGCCGCGCCGCAGAATGCGGCCTAAGCGCTGCACAAATTCCCGCGCTGAAGCGCTGCCCGACAGGATCACGCCGATTGAGGCATCCGGGACGTCGACGCCTTCATTAAGGACGTTGCTGGTGACGATAGCCAGGTAATCGCTGGATTTGAATCGCTCCAGAATATCTTGCCGCTCCTTGACTGCCGTCTGATGGGTCAAACAGGGAATCAGGAAACGCTGGGCGACTTCATAGGCCGTGGCGTTGTCCTCGGTGAAAATCACCGCTTTAGCGCCTGGATGATTGGCCAGAATCATGCCTAAGGTGCGCAGTTTGGCGGGGGTGGCATGAGCGATGCGCCGGGCTTCACGGTGGGCGCGCATAGCGCGGCGGCCCTCGGTGCTGCGCGCCGAAAGCATTACAAACCGGTTCCAGCCTTCCAGTGAGCTTAATGACAGCCGGCTGGCCTGCAAGAAGGTGTTGCGATCCTCCAATGCCTGTTGATAAGCGGTGCGTTCGGCGGGGGACAGATCGACATGCACTGTCCGGATTTGAAAATCGGCGAGAACGCTGCCGGCCAGCTGTTCCGGGCGCCGGCGGTAAACAATCGGGCCGATCAGCTCCAGCAAATCCGCATCGCGGCCATCGCTGCGTTCCGGCGTGGCGGTCAACCCCAGCCGGTAGGGCGCCAGCGAGAATTCAGCGATGCTGCGGTAGAATTCGGAGGGTAAATGATGCGCCTCGTCGAAGACCAGCAGGCCAAAGCGGTCGCCTAATCGTTCGACATGGCGGGCAGCAGAATCGTAGGTGGCGATGGTGAGCGGTTGCGGCTCGTGATAGCCGCCGCCAATCAAGCCAATCTCTTGATCGGGGAATGCTGCCCGTAATAAGGCGTACCATTGATGCATCAAATCCAGAGTGGGAACCATGATCAGCCCGTCGCGCCGTGCCCAGCTTAACGCCAGCAACCCTACTAGGGTTTTACCCGCTCCCGTTGGCAGCACCACCACGCCCCGCCCTTTTGCTGCCTGCCAAGCGGCCAGCGCTTCCTGTTGATGCGGGTAAGGATTCATCTCCAAGGTGCAGATCAGTTCGCGGCGCTGGTAACGTGGTGCTTTATTCCGCGTCAACTCATCTTTGAGTGGTCCGATGATTTCGCTGTAGCGATGGGCCGGGGCGCGGTAGGCTTCGATGCGCGGGTCGTACTGAAACCAGCTTTCTAATCCAGGCGGTAGCTCGGCCACGCCTTCCAGCAGCAGGGTGCCGCGATCAAAGCGAAGCTGGCGCGCAGCGCCGTCACCTCCGGTACGGTAGATACCTGGAGAGTCGTAAGTACGATGTTTCATGTCTTTCCAGCGGTGAGTGGGTGGCTCATTCGCATCCTAACCTATCGTGGTGTATGAACAAAATATCGATCCCGGATTCCCGCCGCTTTTCCTGAACCGGAACGGCGTGGATGATCGCGAACGGGTCTGCTGGCATCATCGAAAATGTTGGATACTGCTTGGATCGGGGCAATTGATTTGGCCTTATCTGCAGCTTATGATGCGTCGCACCATTGTCTCTTCTGACGGTGGCCGCGGAACAAGCCAGGATTCGAATGACAACCTGCCGGGAGGATGGCACGATGTCGGCAAATAAAAGCAAGAGTCGCCCGTCAGCGCTGATCATCGGCGCCATCGGGGTGGTTTTCGGTGACATTGGCACTAGCCCTCTGTATGCACTCAAGGAAACTTTTGCCGGGCATCACCCCATTGCGGTCGAACCGGCCAGTATTTTCGGCATTTTGTCGCTGATCTTCTGGACCATCATGGCGCTGGTGACCTTGAAATACGTCGCCATCATCATGCGCGCCGACAATCGTGGTGAAGGTGGCAGTCTGGCATTGCTGGCCCGTGTGACGGAGCTGACCAAGAACTCGCGTGCGACTTGGTTTGTGACCATGCTGGGCATCTTTGCCGCTGCGCTGTTCTACGGTGACAGCATGATCACGCCAGCGATCTCGGTGCTCAGCGCGGTCGAGGGGCTGGAGGTGATCGCGCCGCAGTTCAAGGAATACGTGTTGCCAATCACGGCGGTGGTGCTGACGGGCCTGTTCTGGATTCAGCGGTATGGCACGGGCGCAGTAGGCCGTTTTTTCGGCCCGGTCATGTGCGCCTGGTTTGGTATCCTCGCGGTGCTGGGGATGATCCATGTCTGGGAGGTGCCGGCTGTGCTTGCGGCACTTAACCCGGCTCATGCCATCGAGTTTCTGTTCCGTCATCCCTGGGAAAGCTTCCTGGCGCTCGGTGCGGTGGTCCTGGCGGTGACCGGCGGCGAGGCGCTATATACCGACATGGGGCATTTTGGCAAATTCCCGATTCGCGCCGCCTGGTTTGGTTTCGTGCTCCCGGCGCTGGTCTTGAATTACTATGGCCAAGGAGCTCTGTTGCTCAAGGACCCTGCCGCGATCCAGAGTCCATTCTACCTGCTGGCGCCCGGCTGGGCATTGATCCCGATGGTGTTGCTGGCCACGGCAGCAACGGTGATCGCCTCGCAGGCGGTGATTTCCGGCGCCTTCTCGGTGGCGCGCCAGGCGGTGCAGCTTGGCTACCTGCCGCGCATGAAGATCGTCCACACCTCGCACATGGAAGCCGGGCAGATCTATATTCCGTTCACCAACTGGACGCTCTATCTGGCCGTCATGGCGCTGGTGTTCGGTTTCCAATCCTCCAGCAACCTCGCAGCGGCTTACGGTATCGCGGTAACCGGTACCATGATGATCGACACGATCCTGGTCGCCTTTGTCGTGTTTCTTGCCTGGCATTGGAATCCTTGGCTGGCTGCACCCTTGCTAGGTGCATTGCTGCTGATCGATTTCGCCTTCTTCTCCGCTAACGCCATCAAGCTGCTGCAAGGTGGCTGGTTCCCCATCGTCATCGCGCTCGCGTCTTTTATTACGCTGACCACCTGGCGGCGCGGGCGGCAGCTCCTGTTCCAGGAGATGGGCAACCTGACCATGCCTCTTAGTCAGTTCATCCGCTCGATTCAAAAGGCGTCGCTGCAACAGGTCACCAGCACCGCCGTTTATCTGACCAGCCGGCCCGAGGGCGCGCCTTCGGCATTACTGCATAACATCAAGCATAACGAGGTGCTGCACGCCCGCAACATCCTCATCACGATCCAAACCACCGAAGTCCCCTATGTCGCGGACGCGGACCGGATCGAAGTCATTGATCTCGGCCACACCTTCTATCGGGTGTTCGTACACTATGGTTTCATGGAGCAGCCGAATCTTCCCGAAGCCTTGGAGGGGTGTGGCCGGAAAGGTCTCGAAATCGACCTCAACAAAACCTCGTTCTTTGTCAGCCGGGAGGTGGTGGTGCCTAAGATGACGCCGCCAATGATGTTATGGCGTGAGATTTACTTTATCTGGATGCTGCGCAATGCCCAGAGCGCCTCCGATTTCTTCCAGATTCCTGCCAACCGCGTCGTCGAATTGGGAACGCTGGTCGAGATCTGAAGCCGCGGGCGCCGATTCAAAGCAAGGCAACATGCCCCAAAGAATTTCACGTTCAACCTGGCGCCTGATTGCGCTGCTGGTCAGTATGCCGATGGCGGTCCTGATCTTCGGGGGTATTTACATGCTCGGCTCCACCTATCTGGAAGGGAAATCCGTTAACTACTGGTCGAGTTTGGAATGGGCCTCCGAGACGCTGACCACCACCGGCTACGGCGCCTACGCGCCCTGGAAGCATCCGGTCATGATCCTGCTGGTCATCCTGACCCAGTTCGTTGGCATGTTTTTCCTGGTGCTGGTGTTCCCCGTGTACGTACTACCGTATATCGAGGAACGGTTCGAGATGCGGTTGCCGCATGTCTTGCCCCCTATGGAGGGGCGGGTGTTGTTCTATCGCTATGGCCCGGCGCTCGACTCGCTGCTGGAAGAATGCCAGCGGGCCGGTTCCGCCTTTGTGATCTTCGAGGAAGACATGCCGCTGGCCCGCAGCCTGCGCGACCGTGGCTATCCTATCGTGTTTGGCAATCTGGACGAAGATCCGGGGATATTGGCTGGGGTAGCGCAGGCGCGGGCAGTGGTGACCAACGCCGATGACCATGCCAGTGCAATCTGCATTCTGGTGGTTCGCGAGCAAGGGTTCGAAGGCCCCGTCTACGCTTTGGCTGACAACCCTTTGTACCGGCCGCCGATGCTGAAGGTGGGCGCGTCGGCAGTATTCACCCCAACCCATGTCCTTGGTGCAGCGTTAGCGGCTCGCGCCAGCACCCGCATCAGTCCACCTGCGGAGGGTCTGCATTTGCTGGGGGCGCGGGTCGATCTGGTGGAATTCCGGGTCCGGCCAGACAGCCCGCTGGCGGGTCAGTCGCTGGGCGGGTTGAAATTACGGGAACGTTACGGTGTAACGGTGCTCGGCCAATGGCGCGGCGGACGCTTCGCGATTGCCAAGGGACCCGGGATGCGCATCGAACCTGGCGCGATCTTGGTCGTGGTTGGCGCGCAGACCAGTCTCGCCCAGGTCGAGCGGCTGGCTGCACCGATCCGCCGTACTGGTCCCATCGTGGTGGCTGGTTATGGGACGGTTGGCGGCAAGGTTGTGGAAATGTTGCGCGACGCGCATGAGATCACCGTTGTTATCGATCAACAGCGCGTGCCAGGGGTCGATGTCGCCGGTAATGTGCTCGAACATGCCACGCTGGCCCGGGCGAACGTGCGTGCGGCGAGCGCGGTGGTGCTGGCGCTGAGCAACGACAGCGAAGGGGTGTTCGCTACGGCGGTGGTTCGCGATTACGCGCCCGAAGTTCCGCTGATAGTCCGGGTCAACCGGGTGCCGAACGTGGCGCGGCTGTACCAGGCGGGCGCCGATTTCGCCCTCTCGGTGGGACAAATGGCCGGGGAAATTCTCGCCTGCCATCTACTCGGCGAGCAGGCAGTAGCCGTCGAGCCGCGCATCAAATTTGTCCGGCTGGCGCCGGGGGCGCTGGCGGGCCGGCATCCGTGGCATTCTCAAGTACGCGAACAGACCGGCGCAGCGGTCGTCGCCGTGGAGCGGAATCAAAATGTGTTTGTCAAATTCGACGATGACTTTCAGGTAGCTCCAAGCGATGTTTTGTTCGTTTGCGGAACGCGCAGCAGTCTCGACCAGTATGTGCGCGCGTTTCAGGCGACACCTGCTGAGAGCTCGCTAAGCTGATTGAAGAATGGCAGATTTTGAGCATTTCAAAAGGATAGGTGGAATGCGAGTGATTGAGTGATTGACCAGGAATCCTGGGCTTAACCATGCGCCTCTTACTGGTGGAAGACGACCCGATGATCGGCAGCAGCCTGCGCCAAGGATTGCGCAGCGAAGGTTTTGCCGTGGATTGGGTTCAAGATGGGCGCAGTGCGGAATTAGCCGTGGAAGCGAATTCTTACGCATTGGTGTTACTTGATCTTGGCTTGCCGGAAAAGGATGGTTTGGCCGTGCTGCATCACTGGCGCCAAGGCGGGCGGACCATGCCGGTCTTGATTCTCACCGCCCGTGATGCAGTGCCGGACCGGGTGAAGGGGCTGGACAGCGGGGCTGACGATTATCTGGTGAAGCCTTTCGATTTGACCGAGTTGCTGGCCCGCATCCGGGCGCTGCTCCGCCGGCAAACAGGCCGGGCACAGGATTTTATCGAAAATGGCGCGCTGCGGCTCGATCCAGTCACGCATACCGTTGACTATCGGGGGCAGCCGGTCCTGTTGTCAGCGCGTGAGTTCGCCCTGCTGCGCGCGCTGCTGGAAACGCCGGGCGCGGTGCTGTCGCGTGAACAATTGGAAGATCGGCTATACGGCTGGGGCGAGGAAGTGGAAAGCAACGCCGTCGAAGTTCATATTCACCATCTGCGGCGCAAGCTCAG
The DNA here is from genome assembly GCA_024234995.1 of Gammaproteobacteria bacterium. GTDB lineage: Bacteria > Pseudomonadota > Gammaproteobacteria > Competibacterales > Competibacteraceae > UBA2383. The sequence continues at coordinate 94,831 of JACKNF010000003.1, read as the reverse complement.
CACAGGGATCATCCGCACCGTGCGCGGGATCGGCTACCGGCTTGGGGAAACGATTTGATTTCCATCCGCCAACGGTTGCTGATCGGATTGCTCGCTGGTTTGAGCGGGGTGCTGGGTCTGTCCGGTTACGCCACCTACCGTCAGGCCCGTGCCGAGATCAATACGCTGTTCGACTATCAGTTGAGGCAGACCGCTTTGGCGATGCGCCAGCAAAATTTGCTGGCGTTGGCGTTGAACCGTGAAGCGGACGAAGGCGAAGGCGATCTCTTGATACAAGTCTGGGACCGGCAGCGTGGCCTGTTGTATGTATCCCGGAAACCATGGGAATTGCCGTTCGCCACCGAACCCGGCTTCGCGGATTTACTCTGGCAAAACGAGCGTTGGCGGCTGTTTACCTTGCCTGCCGGTGACCGCATCGTCCAGGTGGCCCAACCGTTACAGGTCCGGCGCCGGATGAGCGCAGACATCGCCTTGCGCAATCTTGCCCCTTTTCTATTGCTGTTGCCGGTCATGGGCTTGGTGGTCTGGTTTGGCGTTGGCGCTGGCCTGCGGCCTTTGTCCCGCCTTGCCGCTGATCTTCAGCAGCGCCGGCCGGAAGCACTGGAGCCAGTAGCGGCGGAGCGGCTGCCGGCAGAACTCACGCCGCTGGCGAGCGCGCTGAACGGGTTGCTGGCACGGCTCACGCAAACCCTAGACGCCCAGCGCCAGTTTATTGCTGACGCCGCCCACGAACTACGCACGCCACTGACGGCTGTTCGACTTCAAGCTGAAATGGCGCAACGGATTACAACAGATGAGGAACGCGCTGAGGCGCTGGACACACTGCGCGCCGGTTTGACGCGCGCTTCGCATCTGGTTGAGCAATTGCTGGCCATGGCCCGATTGGATGCCACCTCCACGACTGGGCGTCTTGAATCGCTGGATCTGCTGGCATTGGCTAAACAGGGGGTGGCCGACTATGCAGCGATCGCCGATGACCGTGACCTCGATTTGGGTTTGCTACCCAGCGATGCTGTCATGGTCGCAGGTGAACCGGGTGAGTTGCATACCTTGCTGGGCAATCTTATCGATAACGCTTTGCGCTACACACCAACAGGTGGCCGGGTGGATGTTCAGGTGCGCCGGGTTGGCCGTGAGGCGGTGCTGAGCGTTACCGATACCGGCCCTGGCATCCCTGTTAAGGAACGGGAGCGGGTTTTCGACCGTTTCTATCGCGGCCCGCATACCGCGGCGCCCGGCAGCGGGCTGGGGCTGGCGATCGTCAAGCGCATTGCCAGCCGTCACCAGGCGCGTATTGATTTGAGGGAGGGGGAGTCCGGGGCCGGATTGCAGGCAACGGTCTGTCTGCCTATCGCGCCTTAAGATTTCCTTAAGCATTGCCAGAGACAATAACACGCAATCAGGGGGCCGGAAGTGTTCCGGTCCCGGTAATGATCCGCTTGATATTGCGTGAGGAGATATGACAATGCGATTTTCCGGCAAACTTAGAAAACTGACCTTTGCGGTCGCCTTGGCCACGGGCAGTGCCGTGCTGGCGACCGGTACCCTGTCACCGGCATGGGCGTTCGATGCGCCGCCGCCGGTTCGGGTGGAGATGACCATTCCGGATTTCAGCGCGCTGGTTGAACGAAACGCTGTAGCGGTGGTGAACATCACGGTCAGCGGGAAAGATCAGCCGGCCGCCGCCTGGCGCGGGATGCCGGATTTGAACGATGATAACAATCCGTTTGCTCCTTTCTTTAAGCGCTTTCCGATGCCGAAGATGCCACACGGCGGCAAGAGTCAGCCTCTACAGGGGATGGGGTCCGGCTTCCTCATTTCCAGCGATGGCTATCTCATTACCAATCATCATGTAATCGATGGTGCGGGCAAGATTACCGTCAAGCTGAACGATAAGCGTGAATTTCCGGCCAAGGTCATCGGTAGCGATCCGCAATCCGACATTGCTTTGCTTAAGATTGACGCCAAGGGCCTGCCGGTTGTGACCGTCGGTAATCCCGGCGATCTCAAAGTCGGGCAGTGGGTATTTGCTATCGGTGCGCCTTTTGGATTGGAGCGCACTGCCACCAAGGGTATCGTCAGCGCCTTGGGCCGGTCGTTGCCAAACGACACGTATGTGCCGTTTATCCAGACGGATGTACCGATTAATCCCGGCAATTCCGGCGGGCCGCTGTTTGACCTGAGCGGTCAGGTGGTGGGGATCAATTCCCAGATTTTCAGCCGCAGTGGCGGCTATATGGGATTGTCATTCGCCATCCCGGCGGATGTAGCGATGGATGTCGTGGCGCAGCTCAAAGCAGAGGGCCGTGTTACACGAGGCTGGCTGGGCATTACCCTGCAAGAGGTGACGCAGGATTTGGCCCGCTCGTTTAATCTGGATCAGCCGCGCGGGGCGCTGGTGTCGGCGGTGAATGCGGACAGCCCTGCGGCCAAGGCGGGACTGAAACCCGGTGATGTCATCATTGGCTACGCAGGCAAACCGATCGTGGATAGTGCCGATCTGCCGCCACTGGTCGGGTCGACGAAACCCAATGTGACCGAGACCCTGACCATCATTCGTGAGGGCAAGCAGCAGGAAATTCCGGTGACTCTTGGCGCCTTACCGGATCAGGACCAGAATGAGCTGGCAATGAGCAGCGCGCCGGACGACGGTTCGCCACGGTTGAATGTGTTAGTCGCCGACTTGCCGCCCGGCCAGGGGGAGGAGGGTGTACGGGTCCAACAGGTCGGGCCGGGTATCGCCGCTGAGGCGGGGGTGCAAGCGGGTGATATTCTCGTCAGCCTAAACCGCCAGCCGGTTAAAAGCGCTCAGCAGCTTCAGCAACTTGTTAAACAGCTACCCGCAGGTAAACGGGTGCCGTTGCTGGTGAAGCGCGATGGTGGATCGCTGTATCTGGCGCTGGAGGTCCCGGCGAAAGAGCATCAGGCTGGCTGAACATAGCGGCAACAGCTGAAAAACCATCTTCACGCCTCTCCTCACTGGTTGGGGGAGGCGCTCTTACAGGCGCATACTTGAGGCTTGAATCCTTTGAGCCACTTAGAATGGTAAAGCCATTAATAAAAGTCAGCGCCTGGAAAGGGCGGGTTTGGATATGGGGCTGCTTGCGCGCGGCTATCCGCGCGATGTGGTTTCCTTCCTATACAGTGCGGATTCCCGAAGCGACTCTTCAGCGGTTGTTGGCAAGCCGCTTTCCCCTAGAGAAAACCCGCTACGGTTGTACATTGGCTGTGCGTGATCCTGTGGTCCGGCTGAAAGCCGGTGACGACACAGCCGGTCTTGAAGTTACGCTCCAAGCCACTCTCCCCGGTGGTTTCTGTCCTGCATGGCGCGGTTGGATGACGCTGCGGTTGGAGTATCAGCGGGATCAGGGCGCGTTCTATTTGCGTGATCCCCGCCTCCAGTCACCGGAGCTTCCCGGCATGCTCGCCGGTTATGCGAAACCGGTGCTGACATTGATCAGTTTGGCATTGGACCCGGTTCTTGCCGCTACTCCAGTTTACACATTCGACCCGGCTGATTACCGGCACCGGTGGACCCGGATGTTCTTGAAGTCGGTGACCGTGCAGGATGGCCAGTTGCTGCTCGAACTAGGCAGGAACGGTAAACGGGATTTTGTCCGCTGAGAAATGTTTCATTGCCGATATGGCAGGCTTGTGAATCACAGTGTACAATTTATTTATCAATTTTTGTCGCAGATGTTTTTTATCTGCGATAACGAGGGTAGTGGATAGGTATCTGCTGATGCGATACCCGTCCAAAGTTGCGTTTTGTCTGGGCTTGCGGGTTATCTGCCGCCCCATTATGTATTTGAGGAGGGCAACACTTGCCTCATGAAAAAGTAACGAACATAGCCTTATTGATTGATGCTGACAACTCGCCTTCGAAATTCATTCAGAACATTCTAACCGAACTGGCAAGTTACGGAAAAGTAAACATACGGAGAGCATACGGAAATTGGACATCCACAAACCTTAATGGATGGCAATCAATAATTCATGATCATGCGATACAACCCATACAGCAATATGACCTAACAAAAGGAAAGAACGCAACGGATATTGCGCTGACCATCGACGCAATGGATATCCTTTATACAAAGAATACAGATGCGTTTTGTATAGTCACTTCCGATTGTGATTTCACGCCACTTGTAACCAGAATTTTATCTGACGGTAAAATGGTTATCGGTTTTGGACAAAGAAAAACGCCTTCGGCGTTTGTAAACGCATGTTCCACTTTTCTCTACCTAGATGAAGAAGTTGATACTAAGGAGGAAGAGAAAAAGAAGAATGAATTGAGATCCAATGTGCAATTGCTGAAGTTACTGCGAAATGCACTGGCAACAACAAGAGATGATAATGGATGGTCTAAACTTTCAAGGGTAGGAACATTGATTTCAAACCATGCATCTTTCGATTCGAGGAACTACGGATACTCAAGGCTGAGTGATTTGGTTGCAGCAATGGGATCTTTTGAACTCAAAAGAGACGGCAATGGGCATTATGTAGTTAAGAGAAAAGACATATAACAATTGGCTCAAGTATGTGTCCGCGACAATAAAACAGCGGACGGCATTAAGGCTTACGCGGCGCAAAGCATCATAAAACCAGCGGATCAACCGGATTTTGCCTGTTCAAAGCTGCGCTTTAAATATCATAATTTTATACATCTTTAACTTTAATTAGATGAACACCATAAGTCAGTTAAAAATCATACAAGAAGTGATTACGTTAACGGTGTTCATACCATTTTCAGTCATGTATCTCAAAGAGCCATTGAAACTCGATTATTTGTGGGCTGGTCTATGTTTAATGGGTGCTGTTTTCTTTATGTTTAGGGGAAAATTTGCATAGTAAATAGTTCAAGTGGATGGTGCTCACTACCACGTATTACACCTCTTGCGGGTTTCCCCGGCTGACACTTTCGCCATCATCGGAACGCAGTGTCCAAAATGACAGCGATGACAAGATAGTTAAACCACCCAGAGTCAAAAAAGTGTGATGCAGCGCATTAGTTACAGCCAAATGGTCAGTTTGGGGCAAGTCGCCCAGATACCAGGCCGTCACCAACGATCCGCAGGCTAAGCCGAAGCTCATCGACAGTTGTTGTAGCGAACTGGCGATGGTGCTGGCCATGCTTGAATCGGGTGTCTCGATGTCGGCATAAGCCATCGAATTCATACTGGAAAATTGCAGCGAGTTGAAAAATCCCTGCGCCAGTCCCAGGAGCACGATCAGTAGAATCGGCGTGTCCCCGTTCACTTGGGCGAAAAGGCTGATGGTCAGCCCGATCATAACCGTATTCACGATCAACACCTGCCGGTATCCGTAACGCCTCAGCACCCGTGTGGAGATAAGTTTCATGCTCATGGCAGCGGCGGCGGTAGGCATCATCAGGAGGCCCGACTGCCAGGCGGGCAGGCCCAGACCCAATTGGTAGAGAAAGGGCAGCAGAAACGGCAGCCCGCCCATGCCCAGCCGCGTGATAAAGCCGCCAACGACTGAGACACGGAAGGTGCGCACCCGGAACAGCGCGAGGCGGAGCAAAGGAAAAGGCGTCTGGCAGGCATGCCAACCGTAGGCGATCAGCAGACCGATGGACAGCAAGAACAAAACAGCCACCGGAGCCGGGCCGATCGTGTGTTCGCCAAAGATTTCCAACAGCCAGGACAGTAAGGCGGTGCCGGTACTGAACAAAAGCAGACCGGTCAAATCCAGAGGACGCGGCGTATCGCTGCGATAATCCGGCATATAGCGATACACCAGCAGCAGCGCCATTAAGCCTACCGGCACGTTAACAAAGAAGATTTCGCGCCACGACACCCAATGAACGATGAGGCCGCCCACCGTGGGACCGAGCAGCGGCCCAATTAACGCCGGGATAATGACGAAATTCATTGCCACCAGCAGTTCCGATTTGGGAAAGGTGCGAAGGATCGTGAGCCGGCCCACCGGCATCATCATCGCTGCGCCGATGCCCTGTAGAATGCGCGCGACCACCAGCATTGGGGCATTGACGGCCAGACCGCACAGGATCGAGGACGCTGTAAAGACGGCTACTGCGATACCAAACACCCGCCGGGTGCCGAACCGGTCCGCCATCCAGCCACTCACCGGAATCCCGACAGCCAGGCTCAGGATGTAGCTGGTCACGACAGCCTTCAGACTCAGCGGCGTCACGTCCAGACTCGCCGCCATCGCTGGAATTGCCGTATTAACAATGGTGGAGTCGAGTTGCTCCATGAACAGGGCAGTCGCGACGACCCAGGGCAGATAGCGCTTAACAGTGGAAGAGTTCATGGATTTTTCTACGGCCTTGCAATCGATGTGCGGGCAGAGGAATAACGGAAAGCGAGTCCTGATTTCAGTTATGTTCAATCTACTCATCTTATCCATCTGCATCAATCTGATCGCGGAATCCCTGGAAATTTCGAGCACCGCTCACATTGCGAGTGCCCCCGAGTGTTCCTCGACTCTCTTAATGGGGCATTGCTGAGTCTATTGCTATTTTCGATGGACAACCTCAGGATGCCGTGAAATTGGTCGATCAAGCGAAAATGGCACTGACCGCGGCCACTAAGGATGTGGACAAACTGGCGATTAAGCCGCAGAAAAACGATATGGGTCCCATGGTCCCGATTGATGCCCGGCTGACCATCGCCGATGACTTTGTCCTGAATCCGGAGAAAAAAGAGCAGATGAATAAGGTCAATGAGCATCTCAAGAAGGGTGAAACCAGGAAAGCAATTGAAGTGCTGGGTCCGGCGGATGAAAGCATGACCTTGACGACCTTGTTTATGCCACTTGAGGCAATGTCCAAAGCGGTCGATGAAGCCGCAACGCTGTTGGCCGGGAACAAGTACTATGAAGCCAACCTGGCGCTGAAGAATGCAGAAGATGGCTGGGTGACCGAATCGCAAAGCTTCGTGGATTACCTGGCAGCACTCCCTAAGCCTGAAAAGGCGATGAATTCGCCCAAGCCTGAAAAGGCGGCGAGTTCACCTGAGCCTGAAAAGGCGGCGAACAAGCCCAGTTCATGAGGTTTAAGCGGGATGACAAAGAGGTGGGCGTCATTGCCGCCCACCGTCCATAATCAACATAGAGGCATCCTGCCTGAGTCGTGGAATTTTCCCTCTTTAAGCGTAATGAGACGTGGTGCGAAGTGCCGGGCGGTTCAAAGCGGCGGCTTTGCAATGCATCGAGGAAGCGTTATATATCTCCACCGGCCAGCAAACGTTCATTGATTTCTAGTGCTTATGCATAAGCCTATCTTTATGCATAAGCCCATCGCTGCCCCGGCTCTTCTGACTGGGTTGCATCTGCCGAACCGCTGGGATGTGCTGTTGCTGCCGGTAGTGTTTGGCGTACTGTTTCTATTGGCGTGGGGCGCGCATCAGATGGTCGAGCCCTATCGGTTTGGCGCCCCGCTGCCGGTCTCGCTGGACCCTGCCCTGCTACCGGAATACACTTTGCGCACCACCCTGCGAATGGGGATTGCATTACTGTGTTCGTTGCTATTCACCTTTATTTACGCCAAGGCCGCAGTCAGCAGTCATCGGGCGGAACAAATCCTGGTTCCGCTGCTGGATATCCTGCAATCGATACCCATCCTGGGGTTTCTGTCCATCACCGTCCTCTGGTTCGTCCACCTGTTCCCTGGCCGCCTGCTGGGTGCGGAATGCGCGGCGATCTTTGCCATTTTTACCTCACAAGCCTGGAATATGGCATTCAGCTTCTATTACTCGCTGCGGATGTTGCCCAAGGATTTGTATCAGGCTGCCAGCCTGTTCCAACTGTCGGCCTGGCAGCAGTTCTGGAAACTGGAAGTGCCCTACGCCATGCCGGGGCTGGTTTGGAACACGATGCTGTCAGTTTCCGGCGGCTGGTTCTTCGTGGTCGCTTCGGAAGCCATCATGGTTTCCAATCAGACGGTCCTGTTGCCGGGCATCGGTTCCTATATCGCTGTGGCCATCGGCCAGCGCAACCTGCCCGCTGTCGGTTATGCCATCCTCGCCATGCTGGTGGTGATTCTGCTGACCGACCAGTTGTTATTCCGGCCCTTAGTGGCCTGGGCCAGCAAGTTCAAGTTTGAATTCGCTGAAAGCCAGGATGCGCCGCGATCATGGTTCCTGGAGTTGTTGCGGCGCACCTGGCTCGTGCGGAGGTTGATGGCGTTGCCCATCCGGTTAGGGGCCTGGATATCGTTGTGCATGCCCCGGCGTCCTATTATTCGCCAGCCCTTGCCTAAGTTACGGTTGTGGCAGCGAATCGACCCTTGGCTTGACACGCTATGGCTGACTTTTCTGGTAGGCATGGCGATCCTCAGCATTGTGCTGTTGGCCCGGTTCATACTGGCCGGGACCAGCGACGCCGAGATCGCGCATGTTTTTTTGCTCGGCCTATACACCTTAGCGCGCGTGGTCATTCTGACCGTGTTGGCTAGCCTGATCTGGGTGCCAGTCGGCATCTGGATCGGTTTGCGGCCACGGTTGGCACAGCGCATCCAGCCGCTAGCGCTGTTCTTGTCAGCGTTTCCGGCCAACTTGCTGTTTCCGGTGATCATATCGTTCATCGCCGTCCGTCACCTGAACCCAGAGATCTGGCTCAGCCCGCTGATGATCCTGGGTGCGCAATGGTACATCCTGTTTAACGTCATCGCCGGGGCAGCGGCTTTGCCCAGCGATCTCAAGGAAGCGGCTGCCAACCTGGGTTTGCGGGGCTGGCTGTTGTGGCGGCGGGTATTACTGCCAGCGGTGTTCCCTGCCTGCCTCACCGGCGGTTTGACCGCTTCGGGTGGAGCCTGGAATGCCAGCGTGGTGGCTGAAGCTGCTCATTGGGGCGCAACGGCGCTGACTGCCAGCGGGATCGGCGCTTACATCGCCCAGCAGACGGTTCAAGGCGATCACCCGCGCGTTGCGTTGGGTATTGCGGTGATGAGCTTGTATGTGGTGCTGTTTAACCGCCTATTCTGGAAACGCCTATACACCTGCGCCCAGCGGCGCTTGACGTTGGATTGAGGAGAGTCCTGTGAGCGATGCCGAAACCCTGCTCGACCTGCGCCAGGTCAGCAAATGCTTTGTGGCAACGGATCGCGCTGAAGACATCGTGGTGCTGAAGGATATCGATTTCAGCCTGCATCCCGGCGAAATTGTGGCGATTCTCGGCCGATCCGGTTGCGGCAAGTCCACATTGCTGCGGATCATCTGCGGCCTGACCCCAGCTAGCGCTGGCCAAGTGCGATACCGGGGCCAGCCAGTGACCCGGCCTGTTGCGGGCATCAGCATGGTGTTTCAGACCTTCGGCCTGTTTCCATGGCTGACGGTGCTGGAGAACGTGGAACTGGGACTGGAGGCGCAGGGTGTGCCGGCAATGGAGCGGCGGCGGCGGGCGCTGGCGGTGATCGACCTGATCGGGCTGGACGGTTTCGAGTCGGCTTATCCCAAAGAACTGTCCGGTGGCATGCGCCAGCGCGTGGGTTTTGCCCGCGCCTTGGTGGTCAATCCCGACGTATTGCTGATGGATGAAGCCTTTTCGGCATTGGATGTGCCGACCTCGGAGACCTTGCGCGGTGATCTGCTGGATTTGTGGCTGGAACGGCAAATCCCGACCCGCGCCATTCTGATGGTGTCGCACAGTATCGAAGAGGTGCTGATGATCGCCGATCGGATTGTGATCCTGGAGAGCAATCCGGGACGGGTGAAGGCGGAGCTGCCGGTCACCCTCAAGCACCCCCGCGATTACACGGCCCCAGTATTCCGGCAACTGGTGGAGCATATTTACGAGGTCATGACCACAGCGGCGGGTGAGTCGTGGGCCAGCAGCATCGGTCACCGCCTGCCTTCGGCACAGGTGGCCCAATTGCTGGGTGTGCTCGATGAAATTAACCATCCGGCCCATCAAGGGCATGCTGATCTGGCTGCGCTAGCCAATGCGCTAAACTTGAAAGTGGACGATCTGTTCCCGATCATTGAGGCGTTGCAATTGCTGGATTTCGCCTTGGTCACCGGTGGCGATATCTGCTTAAGCCCGCATGGCCAGGCTTTTCTGGATGCCGATATTCAGCGGCGCAAGATGATCTTTGGCGAACACCTTTTGCGGCGTGTGCCGCTGGCTGGGCATATTTGCCGGGTGATCGATGCCCGGCCCAACCAGCGTGCGCCGGAAAGCGGTTTTCTGCGTGAGCTGGAAGATCACTTGAGCGGGAATGAGGCCGGGCGGGTTTTGCAGGTGATCGTCGATTGGGGCCGTTACGCCGAACTGTTTGCCTACGACTACCACACTGGCGTGTTCAGTGCCGGGAATCCGGGCGAGAGCGAAATTGGCGGGTGAAGCCATGCGTGTAAACTTCACTCAATTCATTAAATGCGGCTTTTAAAAAAGCACTAATAATTTAAATAAATTAGGAGGTAACACGATGAATTGGGTTCCAGCGCAACGAACAAACTACCAACAAAGATTGCTCGTACAGCGGGTGCATACATTTACTCATGCTGTGTATGGCACTCTCACGATAACAAGACAGCAAAAGACTCAAAATAACCAGACTATTACTTTTAGACTTCGTTTGGTGCCGCCAAATAATCAGCCGCCCCTTGAAAATTCATGCCAGATCATCGTCACAAATAACGATACTGATGCATTGAGACCCGGGTCTACACTGGGTGTAGGGGGAGGGATAGGGACACACAGGCTGCCGCAGGGACAGCGGCAACTGATTGGTGGTGTTACTTTTGGTTATTCAATGATCGATATATCGACCCCTGTTGACCTAAGTGGCCGGAAAATTATCTATTTAATCCATCATGTTGCCGCCCAAGCATGTATAGACTTAGGTATTCCTACATTTATAGTAACAAATATAGTAAATCCGGGTTTGATACAGGTGTGCTTAAATTGCGGGATGCGAGACGCTATTTACCCCAATTCTTATCAAGGCTCAGCTACACAAGTGGCAAATCAAGGACGTCAACGTGCCTTAGGAGACGGATGGAATTGAGATAAAGGCTGTGAGGCATTGGCGATCCTGTGTGAGTCTAGCCTTAGCCGATTGGCGGGTAGCAGGATGGTCGGCTCGCAGCGCATAACCAGCACCTGCGAAAAACCCGTCCCTCACCATTCACCCTCTCCCCTACGAGGGAGGAGAGGGTGAATGTTCGTGTGAAAGTTTTGATTGACAATCCTGTTGCTGTTCGGAAGGTAAATCCTGACAAGCCAGCAGCCTTTCCCGCCGGTTTTGCGGTGGACCGGGTTGCCGCTGTCTCTGACGCGCCTATTCCGCCGGTGGTTGCTGCGGATCGGCAGTTCGCTCGCGGGCTTGTTCTTGCTCCCTTTGTTGCTGGCGTTGTTGCTGGCGCTGTTGCTGACGTTCGGCGCGTTGCTGGGCTTGTTCCTGCTCCCTTTGTTGCTGGCGTTGTTGCTGACGTTCGGCGCGTTGCTGGGCTTGTTCCTGCTCCCTTTGTTGCTGGCGCTGTTGCTCGCGTTCGGCGCGCTGGCGGGCTTGCTCCTGCTCCCTTTGTTGCTCGCGTTCGGCGCGCTGGCGGGCTTGTTCCTGTTCCTGCTGTTGCTCGCGTTCGGCGCGCTGGCGGGCTTGTTCCTGCTCCCTTTGTTGCTGGCGCTGCTGGCGCTGTTGCTCGCGTTCGGTACGCTGGCGGGTTTGTTCTTGTTCCACCCGCAGACGCTGTTCATCCCTCTCCTCAAATTCAGGTGAGCGGGGATTGTTCGAGAAGCGCCGGTCCGTGTCCGGCGGCTGCCTGTCATCCTGCCAATCTTGCCAATCCTGGTCGTCTCTCCTTCGATAACTCCGGGGCGCTACATCGGGAGTTTGGCGCTCAGAGTAATAATCAGGGTGACGAGATCCAGCCCTCCGGTCCGGTGTGCGGATCGCTCCCGGCGGGGGAGGCGTGTTTGTGCGAACGATCTGAGGCCGGAACAGAATGACTTGTCCCTCCCGTACGGGTGTTTCCCGCATCATTGGCTGGTCGGTTTCAACAACCCGGTAACGCGGCACGCGGGTCCTTGTTTCCCTCTCAAAATGATCGAAGTCGATACTGCGATTTACCACTCGTTGATTAATAACCAGATACCGGGTGACATTCGTTGTATTTTTAATCAGATTGATATTACGGCGTGGTGGCACAATGACCTGTTGCAGGCGAGGGTTGAGAAATTGCGATGTCGATACAAAGCACCAATCTTTCCGTCGAATACCGGCGTCCTGACGCGGTGAGAAAAAGCGGATATTAGGCTTAAACCTGACGGTAGGCGGCAATGGCGCCCAGCCGATGAAACCGCTCCCGCTGCGCCAGCTGACCCAAGCAGGTCCCCACTCCGTGTCGGGCACCCATGCCCAACGGCCGTAGTTGTCATCGTAAAACCAGCGGCCATAATGAAAGGGGATCGAACCCCAAGGCTCCGTGGAAACCCAGGTCCAGCCAAACTCATCGGTGAATACCCAATGACCCAAGGTATAGGGCTGCCAATCGGCTGCCACGTCCGGGTACCAAACCCAGCCATAAGGATCAAGCGAGCGCCATTCGCCATAAGGCGCCAGCTCGTTATAGAAAAAGCCGAAATCGACGGAAACGCGTGCATGCGCCGTTGCCCCGCCAAATAGAGTCAATCGGGGGGAACCGGCCGGATGCAGTGAGATATTCATCAACAGCGCAGCGCTGGCCAGAGTTAACAACACTTTCATTTTCACGCTACACCTCACAGGTAGTTGTTCGCGGTACTGGATATCGGTTCAGTGCAATCACTGAGCCGGGAATTTTTAATAGCTTGATCTAGTTAACTTGATCTGTTGCTTAAGGAGTATGCCGTTAGAATAGTCATGAATTGAAGCGGATAAGGACTGAATCCAGGATGAACGCGGCTGTGATTCGCCCGAGGCCGCGGGCTATTCTTTGTTTTGGCGCAATGACCGGGATGTGCTGTGTCACCCGCCTTGCTTTCGCCGCATGGCTGTGCAATTTCATAAGCCATCACGCGTGGCATCCAGGCGGTCTGTCCTGACAAGAAAGCGGGTTTATCCGGAGCGGTGTGCCCAATTCGTGCGTGTGCTGGGAACGAAGATTGAACCTGAGTATCCTGGTGTCTCAGGATGGGATATGCTGGTTCTCCAGAAAATTTAAAAAGCTCTCAATCAAACAAGATGGTACAGAGTGAAAGCAGCATATGCCGCGCATTGATTTCTATATTCTGCCCGATGCGAAGGAAAATGGCCGGGCATTGCTGGCCTGCCGTTTGGCCGATAAAGCCTATAGCCTCGGTCACACGGTTTATCTTTTCACCGCTTCTGAGGTGCAAGCAGCGGCCTTGGATGATTTATTGTGGACCTTCCGCCAAGATAGTTTCATTCCACACGAACGCTACCCGTTAACGGGAGACGGTTCGCCTGTATTGATCGGTACGGTGTCACCGGCGAAGGTGGACGCGCAAGTGCTGATTAACTGCACTGAAACGCTGCCTGAAGATTTTGAGCATTACGAACGAATTGTGGAATTAGTGGACTCACAGACCGAAGTATTGGCTAAATCGCGTGAACGGTTCCGCCAGTACCGGGACCGGGGTTTCACGCCGGAAACGCACAAGTTGTAATGCCAAATCTCTAAAAATTTCAGTGACCCTTTTCAAGTTTTTCATCATTTTTCTGTTCTCTCTGCTCACGCTGCCTTTGGCATGGACCGCCCGCGCTGATTTGCCTCTTGTACCGGCGGCGGCAGTGCCGGCCGATCCAGCCAAGGTCGCTGAACAGCAAACTGCACGCCGTCAATCCTTGCTGCAAGACCGGCAGACTATCGAGAACACCCGGCGGGAATTGGAAAGCCAGATTGCCGATTTGCCTCGCCAGCTGGAAGTACTGAAGCCTGAGCAGATCGATGAACTCGTCATGGAACAAACGCAAGTGGACCTCAAATCTGCCCGCTTGCGCCTGCAAAGTGCTACGACAGATTTAGACAACGCCGGCCGGCGAATACAAGAACTGCAAAGCAGCATTAGTGAGCTGGAAGTAAATGAGCAATTGTTGAAAAATCCTGCTAAGGAAGTTGTGGAAGGTATCGCCGATCGCGCCGTGCAATTGGAACGCACCCAATTGCTATTGGCTCAGCAGCGCACAGAACTGGAGCTGGAAACCCTCAACTTGGGCAATTTGCAAAGCCAGGTCGCAGTGGCCAAATTACGTCTGAGTCTGATGCAGCAGCGGCAAGAGCAGGTCGAGAAGGTGTACCTGCTGCGGCAGGAACAAAGCCGGCGTGATGCGCAGAGTGAGTTACTGAGCCGCCTGCAAATGGATCTTAACGTCTTGCAGGATCGGGCGGCTGTCCTTAAACAGCGCCTATCTCAGGAACACGGCGATCAATCTCTGGCGGCCTGGCGGCGCCAGGCGACTGAGCTTCAAACAGTTGAAGAGCAAATCAACTTGCTTAACATGGATCGCTATCTGGCAGAAACTGCCACCGTATTGGCGCGCGTCAAGGATTTGCTGCAAAACCCGGATGCGAAGCTGGATGATTTGCAACAAGGTCTTGATAAAACAAGAAAAATTATTGAGGATCTCGACCGTTTCCTGGAGCTTCTGCAGCAGAAAGATAATGTCTATGAGCAGCAACGCCAGGTCATCGAGCGCCGTGAGGATTCAGGATTCAATCGCCGTTTGCGCGATGAGGAATTGAAACTGGTCACTCAGTTGCTGGCAGAGCTGGATCAACGTATCGGTCAGATCCAGAATCAACTCGTGCAAGCCCATTCTATCGCTGCGCAACTGGATGATTACTATGATCAGCGGCTGCGGGTGAATTTATTCACCCGCCAGCCTTACCCGAAGACAGCCGAAGCTTGGAGCCAATTATTGCAAGAGCTGGCGGTTGCCCCCCAGGTTTTAGGGTATCAGGTGCGCTTGAGTGCCGAATCAGCCATTCGAGCGCTGCTGGATACAACGGCGTTTCGCTGGTTGGGCCTGGCGGCGCTAGAGGGAGGGTTGATCTGGCTGTTTTGGGTGGCTGGGGGCCGCTTGCGGCAAGCAATGCGGTATTTTGGCTCTCAGGAGGCTTCGGGTGTCAGTTTCCTGCAACAATTGATCGGCAATATCCTGGTGCTGTTGTGGGCGAACCTGCTAGGGATTGGCATCCCGGTGGCTTTACTGGTGGCGTTATGGCTGGTCGAAGTTCCCCAGCCAGGCTTCGGTATTCTGATGACGCTGGCATCGTTATGGATTGGTATCAAGCTGCCAATCAGTCTGGCTTGGCTGTTTCTGGTCTCACCCCGCCTGCCGGATGAACGGCGGCAACCCGCACTTTACCGGCAATTATTCTGGATCTTGATTTGCGGCAGTCTGCTGGTGGCGTTGGTGATTCTGGCGCACTTGAGCGATCTGCCGGATGCGGTGGTCAATACGCTCGATTATCTGTTCATGTTGTATGGATTTTGGGCTGTCGTGCCGGTGTTGCGTATCCGCTGGCTGGTGATCGGCCAGCTCAGCACCGTCTATGGGGATCGATTCTGGTTTGTCGTGTTACGTTACAGCAGTCTGTTAATGCCGTTGTCGCTGCTGGGGGCGGCGATGCTGGGGCTGCTCGGCTACCTGCAACTAGCCTGGCTGGTTGCCGGCCATTTATTGATCTTTATCGCTATCCTGATTGGCTGGCTGGTGGCGCGCAGCTTATTGAACGATTTGGTGGTGGCATTGAAAAACTTTGCCGTCACCCATTCCGGTTATGGGTTGCTGTGGACCCAGGAGGTCATCACGCCGTTGCACCGGATTGCTAACCTGTTGCTATTTCTAGGCGCATGGGTGGTGCTGTTCCGCGCCTACGGCTGGACGGGTGAATCGGCGGTGATTGCTTCGATTTGGGCGTTCCTGGAGCAACCGCTGTTTACCCTGGGGACGGCGGAGATCACCGCTTGGCGCATTTTAGTCACTGCCACCATCCTGCTGGTGGTGATTTGGCTCGGTCAGTGGAGCCGGGCGATCACGTATCGCTGGGTGCTGTCACATCTGAGCGATCTAGGCGTGCGCCACAGCCTATCGGTGTTTACTCAATACACCGTGGTATTGATCGGATTTTTAATCATCTTGCGGGTCGTCGGGATTGATCTCACCACGCTGGCGGTCTTTGCCGGCGCGGTGGGCGTGGGCATTGGTCTGGGAATGCAGGGCTTGGCCAATAATTTCATCAGCGGTCTGCTGTTATTGATCGAACGGCCATTGCGCAGCGGCGACATCGTCCAGGTCGGCACTCATTTGGGTGAAGTGAGAGGCATTGGTATGCGTTCCTTGACGGTGCAGACGTTTGATAACGAATCGGTGATCATTCCCAATTCCGATGTCGTCAGCAATGCATTTATCAATTGGACCCACAGTGACCGGGTGATCCGCACCATCCTGTGGGTCGGGATCAGCTATGATGACGACCCTCACCAGGCGCAGGCGATTATCGAAAAAACCATGCAGGAACACCCTGCAATCCTGGCAGACCCGGAACCGCGAGTACTGCTATGGGATTTTGCCGATTCCTCGATCAAGTTTCGCATTCAATACTATATTGACTTAGGCCGGCACAGTCTGCTGACGATTCACCATGAGGTGCTGTTCGATATCTGGGACCGGTTCAAGGAGGCTGGTATTCACATTCCCTACCCGCAGCAAGATCTCTACATCAAAGCGTGGCCGGAGAAAACGGGTAAAGTGACAGGGTCCGCGGATATGGGTTCAGGTCTGCCTTGTTCTTTCCAGCCACAATCGATCCCGCAACCCTGATGAGCGCCGCAGACGCCGTTCCACTGCGGCCTGGAACACGTCCGGCGCCCCGTAAAACACGGCCTGCTGTTTAGCGCGGGTCAACGCCGTATAAAGCAATTCCCGGCTCAACACCGGCGAGGGTTCATCCGGCGTCACGACCAGCACTCGCTCAAACTCCGACCCCTGGCTCTTGTGCACCGTCATTGCATAGACGGTTTCATGTTCCGGCAACCGTGCGGGCGCGAAGCTTCGCAATGCACCATCGTTGCCCAGGAAGAACACGTTCATCCGTTCCGGCTCCTCCAGGTCAGGCAGGGTTATGCCAATGTCGCCGTTGAACAGCCGCAAGTTGTAATCATTGCGAATGACCATGACGGGCCGGCCCGGATACCACGTCTGGTGATGATCGATCAATCCCCGGTGCTGTAATATCGTTTCGCATAATGCATTGAGCGCTTTCACCCCAAAGGGTCCATTGCGGACTGCACATAACACGCGGAAACGGCTGAATTGCTCGAAGACAGCGGCCGGTCCAGCGCCCGCCCGCACGGCATCCAGATAAGCGGTGAATCCTTCAGCAACCGGTTCTTCCAGTTGTTCCGGCACGGTGTCAGCATCGGCCAAGGTGCGCCAGTCAATATCCTCATGATGGCCGTTCAGCAGCGTCGCTGTTTCCAAGGCGCGGCCCCGGTTCATCGCCTGCGCCAGGGCGCCAATACCGCTCGTGGCGCTGAACCGGTAGCTGTGCCGCAGCAATACAATGGCATCGACCAAAGAAGATGATGACTCTTTGCCGCGCGGCAGCGCTTCGCCGGTCAGTGCCGTCAGCCGGTTTTGGAATTCGGGGGAAAACCGCCCCGCACCGGTGCATAGATCACCGAGCACCGATCCTGCCTCCACTGAGGCCAGTTGATCCTTGTCGCCCAGTAGAATCAGCCGCGTCGAAGGCAATAGCGCATCGACCGTCTTGGCCAGCAGCGCCAGTCCGACCATCGATACTTCATCCACGACCAGCACATCCAAAGGCAATGGATTATCGCTGTTGTAACGGAAATAGACGGAATCAGGGCGGCTACCCAGTAAGCGGTGCAGCGTAGATGCTTCCTCAGGGATTTGCGCCGCTTGTTCAGCCGTCAAACCCAGCCCTGGCTTGGCGGCGCGAATCGACTCTTGCATCCGCGCGGCTGCTTTACCTGTCGGTGCAGCCAGCGCGATGCGCAAGGGCCGCTCAGCCTGCCCGGTCAACAGCGTCAGAATGCGCAGCACGGTGCTGGTTTTACCCGTGCCGGGACCGCCAGAGATCACGCAGACGCGCTTCAGCGTTGCCACGACCGCGGCCACTTTTTGCCAGTCTGGTCCGGTCAATGCGGGATGGCGCGGAAACAATCGATCGAGATCGGCGCGCAATTGGGTTTCATCCACGGACGGCGGCGCTTCCCTGGCCCGCCGCAATAGATCGCGAGCCAAGCGCTGTTCATATTCCCAATAACGGTAGAGATATAACCGGCCTCGGCGATCGAGCACCAGGGGATGGCGTTCACCAGGCTGGCCCACGACAGAACTTGCGCGTAACGCATCTAGCCACTCGCCCGCCGGTGGCAGGGTGAACAGCGGTGGAGTCTCCATGTTGGTTGCCATGATCTTCCAGCGCTGCGCCCACTGGCGGAGATTGACGCAAATATCACCCTGCCCGGTGGCATGGCTGGCCAGCGCCGCTGCCAGCGCCAATCCCGGTGCGTTATCGCCAGCTAAACGCTCCATGAAGCGGGCGAAATGCCAGTCCAGGTCCGTCAGCATCCCTAAACCGTGGAGAACCGGCAAGGCATCCTCGATGGCTGGTGTGGCGGGTTCATGCAAATTTGCAGTTTCGTCGTTCATAAATCATGCGCTACACAGCGTTATTCAAATGACTTTGGAAAACCGCTGCTGTTTCTGTGCCCGCAAATAACGGTCGAATACCATGCAAATGTTGCGGATCAGCAGCCGGCCTGGCGGTAAGACGCGAATTCCCGTCCCGGACAGCGCCAGCAAACCATCCGCTTGCATACCGGCCAGCTCTGCCAGTTCCACCGCGAAGTAGTTGCTGAAAACAAGGTCATACTGGCGTTCGAAAACGGCAAACTCCAGCTCGAAGCAGCAAATTAGTGCTGTGATTACCGCGCGCCGCAGCCGGTCATCAGCATCCAGGTGTATCCCTCGGAACACTGCCAGCCGGCCCTCGTCAATTCGCGTGTAATATGCCTCCAGCTCTTTCAGATTCTGGCTGTAACTGTCGCCAACCATGCCTATCGAGGTCGCACCGAGGCCAATCAGGTCACAATCAGCGTGGGTGCTATAACCCTGAAAATTACGATACAGCGTTCCGGCTTGCTGCGCCCGTGCCAGTTCATCCTCTGGCTTCGCGAAGTGGTCCATGCCGATATAGACATAACCGGCTGCAGTCAGCCGGTCGATGACGGTTTGCAGAATTTCCAGCTTGACCGCAGGCGGTGGCAGGGCGCCGGGGTCGATCTGCCGCTGGGTTTTGAACAGATCCGGCAGATGCGCATAGTTGAAGACGGAAATCCGGTCCGGGTTCTGAGCAATAATGTCATCGGCTGTACGCCCGAAACTGGCTACGCTCTGCAACGGCAACCCATACATTAAGTCCACGCTGATTGAGTGAAAGCCTTCACGGCGCGCGGCATTCATGACCTGGAGCGTGATCTCGCGGGACTGAAGGCGGTTGACTGCATGCTGCACCTGAGGATCAAAATCCTGCACCCCCAGACTCAACCGGTTAAACCCCAGCTCACGCAATAAAGCAATCGTGCCATCATCCGTCTCGCGGGGATCGACCTCAATGGAATACTCGCCGCGATCATCGTCCAGCAACTGAAAATGTTCACCGGTGACCCGCATCAATTCGCGCATCTCACCGGCACTGATAAAAGTGGGTGTGCCGCCGCCCCAATGCAGTTGCGTGACGGGCCGGGAGCGGTCAAACAATGCGCCTTGCAGCGCGATTTCCCGATAGAGATGATCGAGATAAGGCATGGTATGCCGGCGGTTCTTAGTGACGATCTTGTTGCAGGCGCAGTAGAAACAGACGGTGTCGCAGAATGGAATGTGAAGATACAGCGATAAGGGCCGGCCGCTGGCGTTGCTGGCCCGCGCTTGTTCCCGGTATCCGGCCTCGCCAAAGCCATCGTGGAACTGTACGGCCGTTGGGTAAGAGGTATAACGGGGACCCGCTTTATCGTACTTGCCAATCAGATCAGGGTCGAAAATGAGAGTGGTGTCCATCAAATGCTCCGATCGTTATCGCAGCCGGCGCACTTGCGCGGCATTCAACAAAAACACCCCTTGACCACCCCGTTCGAACTCCAGCCAAGTGAATGGCACATCGGGCAAGGTTTCACACAGAGCGTACTGGGCGTTACCAACCTCGACCACTAATAAACCATCGCGTTTCAAAAAATCTGCGGCCTGATGCAGGATTTCCAGTACCACGTCCAGTCCAGCTACGCCGGCGGCTAAACCCAGGCGCGGTTCATGGTGATATTCGGCCGGCAGGGTATCGAGTTCTTCCAGCGCCACATAGGGCGGATTGCTGATGATCAAATCATAGTGGCGGCCCTTGAGCGCTGAGAATAGATCGGATTGAATGACTTGAATCTGATCATCCAGACCATGTTCAGCGACATTGCATCGTGCCACCTCGATTGCGCCGGCGGAAATATCCACTAAATCCACCTGAGCGTCCGGAAAGGCATAGGCGCAGGCGATGCCAAGGCAACCGCTGCCCGTTCCCAAATCCAGGATATGCTCTATCTTGCGGCTGTCCGGCAGCCAGGGTGCGAACTGCCGTTCGATTAATTCGGCCAGTGGCGAACGCGGAACCAATACCCGTTCATCGACGTAAAACGGCAGGCCCATGAACCAGGCGCGCTGGGTCAGGTACGCTGCGGGCTTGCGTTCCACCAGACGCCGCTCCAACAGGTGCACTATCGCTTGCTTCTCTGACGAGGTCAGAGATGCCTGCAAGTATTCCGTATGCAAATCAGGAGGCAGATGCAGCGTGTGCAATACCAGCGCCGCCGCTTCGTCAAGGGCATTGTCCGTCCCATGACCGAAATGCAGACCGGCTTCGTTCATCCGGCTGGCGCCCCAACGGATAAAGTCACGAAGGGTATGAAGAGAAGAGAGGACATCATCGTGGGAGATCATAAGTCGTCACCATACGGCGCGGTGGAAGATCGGCGGTTAGCGGACGTGAACGAAACCGGTGAATAGCCAGTGGATTCTATCGTTTCAACAGCCAACCGGATATGCTTGTTTGCTTTGAACCAGCCGAATTTCCTGACTATGTCTAAGTTGAAAACTTCTCCGATGTCCGCAACCTTGGGCGATCATCTTCGCAATATGCCGCAGTACCTGTTGCCGCAGCGGTTACTAACCCGGCTCATCTATTGGGCGGCGCGAATACGGACGCCTTGGTTCAAGGACACGCTGATCCGCCTGTTTGTCCGGCATTTCCGGGTGAATCTGCTGGAGGCGCTGGAACCGGATCTACACGCTTATCCTGACTTCAACGCCTTTTTCACCCGGGCGGTCAAACCCGGCATGCGGCCCCTTGTCCCTGGTGATCGAGTGGTGTGTTGTCCGGTCGATGGTGCGGTCAGTCAGGCGGGGATAGCAGATGCGGATACCTTGCTGCAAGCCAAGGGGCGCACTTTTTCACTCATCGAACTGCTGGGCGGTGATGCCGGACGGGCCAAGCCGTTCCAGGGTGGCGCATTTGCCACGTTGTATCTGTCACCGCGTGATTACCATCGAATTCATATGCCGCTGACCGGCCAATTACGGGAGATGACGCATATCCCTGGAAAGCTGTACAGCGTCTCGCCGCTCACCACCCGGATGATCCCAAGGCTGTTCGCCCGTAACGAGCGGGTAGTGACGTTATTCGATACGCCTGCAGGACCGATGGCGCTGGTGCTGGTTGGGGCGATCAATGTGGCGTCGATTGAAACCGTGTGGGCCGGGGCGATAACTCCGCCGCTGGGAACCACGGTCCGCCATTGGAACTATCCGTTGCAGGGTGACGGTGCGGTGCGGCTGGATAAAGGCGCCGAGATGGGCCGCTTCAACATGGGTTCTACGGTGATTCTACTATTCAGTCCGGGTGTGGTGCGTTGGGATGCGTCCATCCGGGCGGGCGCGGCCGTGCGAATGGGGCAAAGGCTAGGCAAATGTAAGACCGGTTTTCAACCGGCCCCGCATTCATGATCAAGCTTGTTCAAACGGAAACGCCAGCACTTCGGCCAGCGAGTTCCGCCCGGCTGCCAGCATCACCAGCCGGTCGAAACCCAGCGCCACCCCGGCGCAATCCGGTAATCCAGTCTCCAGCGCCGCCAGCAGATTCTCATCGATCGGCATGACCGGCAGACCTTGTGCCCGCCGCACTGCATTCTCAGCCTCAAACCGGCGGCGCTGCTCAACCGCGTCGCCCAGTTCGTGAAACCCATTGGCTAATTCGATACCGTTCAAATACAACTCAAAACGCTCGCCGACCGGCGGATCGCCGGGCCGCAGCCGGGCTAGGGCCGCCTGCGAAGCGGGATAGTCATACACAAAACACAACCGCCCCTGCCCGAGATGCGGTTCGATGCAATGGGTCAGCAGCAAGTCCAGCCAGGGATCGGTATCCTCCAGCGGCATTCCCGGAGGAACAGGAACCCCGCAACGCTCCGCGCAGGCCGCCAGCCCGGCAACTGTCACCCGGTGCGGATCGAGGCCGAGCGGTGTAAACAGTTCCCGGTAGCTGCGCCATTCTGGTTTCGCCAGCGGTACCCGGTCCGCCAGTAGCACCGATGCCAGTTCCGCGGCTTCAGCCATCAATTGGTGATGGTCGAAGCCAACCCGGTACCACTCCAGCAAGGTAAATTCGGGATTGTGGCGGCGTCCGGCTTCGCCATCACGAAATACCCGGGCGATTTGGTAGATGCAGCCACTGCCGGCCGCGAGCAAGCGCTTCATGGGAAATTCCGGCGAAGTATGCAGATAGAATGGCTGCCCGTGGCATGATCCTGGTCCTGAATACTGCGTGGCGAAACTGGCCAGATGGGGATCGGTGGTCGCTGCCGCCGACAACATCGGCGTTTCCACTTCCAGCACATCCCGCGCCGCGAAGAAAGCCCGGGTTCGCGCCAGCAATTCAGCCCGCAACCGCAAAATGGGGAGAGGAGTGGGGGGTGCCATTCGCTACAGGCAGGCTTAGGTCGCGTGCAGTTGCACCATGGTTTCCAGCGTGAGATAAACCCGGTTACGGCCCGTGCTTTTGGCGGTATACAATGCTTTGTCGGCGCGCTGCATGAAATCCAGCAGCGTTTCTTGCAGCTGGCGGATTGCGATGCCGATGCTGACAGTGATGGTCCGCCCGGCCATCGGTGCATCGAAGCGGAGTGCCGCAATTTGGACCCGCAGCCGTTCGGCGAACTGAGCGGTATGGGCAACTGCATCGCCCACTACGAAGATTGCAAACTCCTCGCCGCCCAAGCGCATGGGAATATCGCTGCCCCGGCTGGAACTCAGGATTTCCGCCGCCACCCGGCGCAGTACCACATCGCCCTGATTATGGCCGTAGGTGTCGTTCACACGCTTGAAATGGTCGATATCCAGCATCAGCATCGCGACCCGGTTGCTGGGGCTGCGGTCTTGAATATCGCAAAGCCGCTGGATGACCTCTTGCATATAGATGCGCGTGAACAGTCCCGTCAGGGGATCGCGAATCGAGCGTTCGTAAATCCGTTGCCGCTCCATATCGAGCTGGCGATAGATGACTTCCCGTTCCACCGCAACCTGCAATGGCACACTCATCTGCTCAATGACTTGACTCAGTTCGTCATTGGAGGTTGCAGGTTCGGCCAGATGAATGATTGCTACCGCCTGCGCCGTTCCCTGGGCCGGCGAGAACAACGGCAGCATCAAAGCGGGCATGTCATCATTGCCGCTGGCGAGCATGAACTCGGTGACACCAGCGACATTCAATGTGCTCCATTGCTTGTGATCCAGATCGAGAATACGGGCGACGGCAGCGGGCGGTTCGGTTTCTATACCTCGATAGCGGGTCTCCGGCGAAAGATGCAGCACCTGCCGTTCATCGATGCGAGCGTAAAATTCCAGTGAAGTCGCTGACAGAATCCGCTGCGTGATTTCCAGGAGGCTGCTGGCGATGTCCTTGAAATCACGGTAGATCAGCAGGGTGTGCGTGATGTCGCGCAAGGTCTGATTGAGTTGGGACAGCCGCCGGATATCGGTGTCGCCACGGGCAATCAGGTAAAGTCCGCAATCGAGGGTTTTTAGCTTGTTGATCATGAATCCGATAAGCGGCTCGGGAATGATTGAGCCGTGCTGCGGGGCGATCATGCGGATGGGACAGCGTTCGATAGCTTGGAGTGCATAGCCGAGAATATCCCGGCTGGGCATGTAGTGCTCATGGAACGGGCGCATGGCTTCAAAATACGCTTCGCCCTGAGCCACCAGTGAAAACTCCGGCGTCAATCCGCCGAAGATGTCGCTGGAAAACAGAACCCGTGATACGGGGTCAAATGTGCAGATCGCGCCGGGAAAGTGTGCATAGGGGGTAAACACAAATTTCAATGTGCGGTCTTCCAGCGGTAATTTCCAATCGTGTTTTTCGACCAGCCAGAACGGTAACCGCAACCCGTAATGTTTGACCAGCATCTGAGTCCGCCAATGCGTGATCAGCACCGCGTCATCCCGCCCAACCATCTGATCGATCAACGGCAATGCACCGGTGATGTCCGGGTCCTGATGTTGGCAGACAAAATAGCGGATGTGTGTAAACGGAATGATCTCCTCGATCTTGCGCAGGGTATGGCGGAAGGTCAGCACTGAACCGGGATCTAGCAACACGGATTGATCGCCTTGTTCAATCAGGTATACATGACATTGAAAAATATCATCTTCTTGATGATGTCCGACCCACCAGATCCGATCAGCAATCTGGATCGCATGATGAGTATCT
Organism: Gammaproteobacteria bacterium; assembly: GCA_024234995.1. Classification (GTDB taxonomy): domain Bacteria; phylum Pseudomonadota; class Gammaproteobacteria; order Competibacterales; family Competibacteraceae; genus UBA2383. The sequence goes on along the minus strand of JACKNF010000003.1, from coordinate 70,061 downwards.
GCGTGTTCAAGATCGTCGATGGTATAGGGGGTCATGTGCGCTCCTACTCCTTGACCCTGGAAGCATATTCGCCGGTCCGGGTGTCTATTTTGATAACCTCGCCGCTCTGAACAAACAAGGGCACCCGGACAACCGCGCCGGTTTCCAGGGTCGCGGGTTTGCCGCCACCGCCTGAGGTATCGCCGCGCAGCCCTGGGTCGGTTTCAACAATCGTCATAATCACGAAATTCGGGGGGGCAACACTCAAAGGGACACCGTTCCACAAGGTGACCTGGCAAATCGCCTCTTCCTTGAGCCATTTGGCAGAATCGCCCATGGCAGTTGCATCCGCGGTGATTTGTTCGAAGCTTTGCGGATCCATGAAATGCCAGTATTCGCCATCATTGTAGAGATACTGTAATTCGATATCGACCACATCGGCACCTTCCACCGTGTCGCCGGATTTAAAGGTACGCTCAATTACCCGGCCAGTTTTCAGATTGCGTACCTTGACGCGGTTAAACGCTTGGCCTTTGCCAGGCTTGACAAATTCGTTCTCGACCACAGCATAGGGATCTCCATCCAGCATGATCTTCAGCCCGCTTTTGAATTCATTGGTACTATATATCGCCATACGAAACCTGCCTTCCACGAGAGTGATTGAGTTATAAAACTTGTTATGATAACCGCAAAAGCCATGTTCAGTCAGACTTGCTGGCAACGGCAATGGGCTCAGGCGATTACCGATCCGGTCGAACTGCTGCGTGAGTTGGCTCTTGATCCTGCACTGCTGCCCGGCGCACAAGCAGCGGCGTTAAAGTTTCCGTTGCGGGTTCCACGGAGTTTTGTGGCACGGATGCGCCAGGGCGATCCAGACGACCCGTTGCTGCGGCAGGTATTGCCATTGGCCGCTGAATTGGATCCGGCGCTAGGCTTCGAGGCCGATCCATTGAATGAACATGCGGCGCAAGCAGTGCCAGGAGTTCTCCACAAATACCATGGCCGCGCGCTGCTCATTGCTACCGGTGTCTGCGCGGTGCATTGCCGCTACTGCTTCCGCCGGGAATTTCCCTATGCTGAAGCACATGCTGGAACGGACCAATGGCGGCCAGCGCTGGCGTATCTAGGGAGCGACCCCAGTCTCCGCGAAGTGATTCTCAGTGGTGGAGACCCGCTGGCGTTGTCTAATCAGCGGTTGGAGGCACTCCTGGCGGCGCTGGAGCGCATTCCGCATCTGGAGCGGCTGCGTATTCATAGCCGGTTGCCGATTGTCCTGCCCGAGCGGGTCGACGACGGGTTAGTGGATGTTCTGACGCGCACTCGCTTGCGTTCGGTGCTGGTGGTCCATGCCAACCACCCTCGCGAAATCGACGGAACCGTGGTGAAGGCGTTAGAATGGCTGGCAACGGCTGGCGTGACATTGTTGAATCAGTCGGTGCTGTTGCGCGGGGTCAATGACGATGCAGCAACCCTGGCGGCGTTGAGTGAGGCGTTGTTTGCTGCCCGGGTGCTGCCCTATTACCTGCACCTGCTCGACCAGGTGCAGGGCGCCGCGCATTTTGCCGTGAAGGAAAGCGCAGCATTCGCTATTATGAGTGTATTACGTCAGCGGTTGCCAGGCTATCTGGCGCCTCGACTGGTGCAGGAACAACCAGGGCAACTGGCTAAAACCCTGGTAGAGCCTCGCGCCTGATTGCATGGCTTCCGTTTGAAATCTGGCCCCCAGCAGAGGTTGGAGCGCGTGTCTGAGCCTTCTGTTATTAACATGCTGATCGTGGATCGCTCCCGGTCCGATATCGATCATATCGTCAAGACCCTTCGGGGTGATGATTATCAACTCGAACTGACCGAAACGGGCCAGACGGAAGAAGCCCGGAGTGCGATTGATTATCAGCCTCTGGATCTCATCCTTCTGCGATTGGCTGAAGAATTGCCCACGATTGCTGAGGTCCGGTTGATGATCGCTGAGGCCCAGCAGGATATTCCCATTATTGTCGTGGTGGACGATGAGCATCGCCAAGGGCACCGGCCAGCCCGTTTGCTGGAAGAAGGTGCTGACAACTATTTCTATTTGGATGATGCGGACCATTTGGTCGCTATCATCCGCAAAGAACTGCGCCATCTCTATGATCGTAAGCGAGAGAAATCTTTCGAGGTGCGCTTTAAGGAAGGCGAAATCCGCAGTCAGGCATTACTGGAAAATATTCAGGAAGCCATTGCCTACATCCACGAAGGTGTCCACGCCTATGCCAATGCGGCTTACCTGCGTTTGTTCGGTTACGAACGCAAAGAGAATCTGGCGAATATTCAATTGGTCCACATGGTCCCGCCTGGATACCGGGATGCACTGAAGAGCGTATTGCGCCGCAGTATCCGTTCGGGAAAGGCCATTGAACCTGTAGAATTGGTCGGAGTGCGTAGTAACGGTCAAACGTTTCCCATCTTGTTGGAGTGCGCGCCAACTCGCATGAATGACGAGCCTTGCACCCAGATCATCGTCCGCGATGCGACGCCAGAGAAAAGCCCTTACAATCAGCAATTGGAGGAAATGCTTAAGTTCGATGAAATAACCGGCCTGTACAGCCGGCGGTTTTTCCTGGAGTCCTTGGAAATTGAACATGATGGCACGGTGCTGTACATCTTGTTCACTGACTATTCGGCTATCCGGCATGGCATGGGTTTTGAGGCTATCAGCCAGTTCGTGCGCGATGCGGCCGGTCTGATCAAGCCCCTGCTGGCATCGGACGATATGGCAGCCTACTTTGCTGGCGAAGTATTTGTTATTTATGCCCCCGCCCGTTCGTCGACCGATCCATTGGCTTTGGCCGATCATATTCGCGAAAAAATAGCCGAATATAGTTTCAAAATCAGTGGTAAGTTGCTAACGACCACCTGTTGTATTGGTGTTTATGACGCCCATGACAGTCATGAGAGTGCCTTGCAAATCCTTTCGCATGCGGATCGCGCCTGCGAAGCAGCCCGCCAGAAAGGAGGTAATCAGGTCGAAGTGTTTGCGGCCTCTCAAGAAGAACACATATCAGAAAGTACCAGTTCAGCGATTAGCGAGAAAGATGAAGCCGCTATCCGTTTGATTCGGGGTGCGCTAACGAGTGGCCGGTTCAGCTTGAATTATCAACCGATAGTCAGTTTCGAAAACGGTGAGGAAGCACGTTACAAGGTTTATCTCCGGGTTACGGATGAAGCGGGTGACCGTCAGCCGATCGATAAGCTGGGCAGTGTGGCGGTACGCTATGGCATGATGAATACGCTGGATAAATGGACCATTATCCGAGGTATGGCTGCGTTGATCGAAATCCAGAAAACAGGGGATAAGCCACCAATGCTTTTTATTCGGCTATCCCGTAATTCATTGGTGGAAAAAGATTTTATTGATTGGTTGGCCAAGCGTTTCAAGGAAAGTCGGCTAGCGCCGCAGTTGCTGGTGTTTGAAATCAAGGAAGACGACGCTGATGAGAGTTTTGAGGATACCCGGTTGTTGCGGGTTCACTTGCGAGAATTGGGTTGCGGTATTGGATTATCCCATTTCGGGGGTAAAGCGCATTCCGAACGCTTGCTCGGAGAGCTAACGCCAGACTACATCAAGCTGGATGGCAGCTTGATCGAGCGGCTCGCTAAGGCCAAGGATGAAAACAGCCGGAAGGCGATGGCATTGCTGGCGCAGCGAGCGCATGAGTTGAACACCCGGGTCGTGGCTGCTGGGGTTATGACTGCGCCGCAGATGGCCAGTATCTGGCAGTTCGGTGTGACCCTGGTGCAGGGCAGTATGGTGGCGGAAGCTGGCGAGCGCCTGGATTTTGATTTCCGCCAGTACGCGGGGTGAGTGGCAACTTCCCTGTCTCTCTGGCTTGCTCGGCTTATCCGCCTTGGCGCAGCGCAGTGATGCGCTCTTCCAGTGGCGGATGGGTCATGAGTAGCTTGCGCAGACCTTCGCCCAGACCGCTGTTGATGCCAAATGCCGCCATTTGTGAGGGCAGTTGCGAAGGTTCATTCAACTGTCGCAACCGTTCCAATGCGGCAATCATCTTGCCTCGTCCTGCCAGTCGTGCACCGCCCGCGTCGGCGTGAAATTCACGCTGGCGGCTAAACCACATTACCACGAGCGAAGCAAGAAAGCCGAATACGATTTCCATGATAAAGCTGGTGATGTAGTAGCCTATGCCAGGACCGCGATACTGTTCGCCCCGTGACAGCGCCTGATCCACCAGATAGCCCACGACGCGCGACAAGGCGATCACGAAGGTATTCAGCACGCCCTGAATCAAGGTCAATGTCACCATGTCGCCATTGGCAACATGACTGACTTCGTGGCCCAATACTGCTTCCACTTCTTCAGCGCTCATCTGCTGCATCAAACCAGTGCTGACAGCGACCAGGGCATGATTGCGGCTAGCGCCGGTCGCGAAGGCATTCGGTTCTGGCGAATTGTAAATAGCAACTTCTGGCATCCCAATCCCAGCACCTTGGGCTTGGCGGCGGACCGTTTCCATTAACCACAACTCGGTCTGAGTACGCGGTTGCTCAATGACTTGGGCGCCTACCGACATTTTCGCAATCCACTTGGACATGAGAAGCGAGATCAAGGAGCCGCCCATGCCGAAAATGGCTGAGAAAATCAACAGGCCGGTGAGATTAATGCCGCTTCCAACCAGAAAGCGATCGACGCCGAGTAAGCGGGTGATGATGCCGAGTAGCACGATCACCGCCAGATTAGTGACGATAAACAGAAAAGTACGTTTCATTGGTTGTGCTCCGCAAGGATGATGCTGGCGACTCTATAGACACTTCAGGGAAAATTTCAAGAATGAGGAACGGGTTTTCAATTCGTTAAACCGGCTGAAAGCGTGCGTTACCTCACTGGACAGGGTTTATCAACATGGCGTCGCCGTAACTGAAGAACCGGTAACGCTGTTCAACTGCATGGCGATAGGCGCTAAGAATTTGCGTGCGGCCGGCGAAGGCGGCTACTAGCATTAGCAAGGTGGATTTCGGTAGATGAAAATTGGTGATCAGTGCATTCACACTACGGAAGCGGTAACCAGGGTAAATGAAGATCCGGGTCTCACCGCTCCAAGGCCGGAGAATGCCATCCTCACTGGCAGCGGTTTCTAGTGCCCGTACAACGGTGGTGCCGACCGCGATAACCCGCCCCCCGCGTGCCCAGGTTGCCTGAATGCGTTCGCAAGCTGCGGTACTGACGTTGATCCATTCGGCGTGCATCGTATGCTCTGTCACACGCTCCACTCGCAGCGGCTGGAAGGTGCCCGCGCCGACGTGCAGGGTAATGAAGGTCCGTTCCACCCCTCGTTGGGCGAGCCGGTCGAGCAATGCCTGATCAAAGTGCAAGCCTGCGGTGGGCGCGGCAACAGCACCCGGTTGACGAGCATAGATGGTCTGATAACGTTCTTGATCTTCCCTGGTTGGTTCACGGGTAATATAAGGCGGCAGAGGAATGCGGCCATGCTGTTCCAGCAGCGTTAACAGCGATTCATCGTCATCCAGATGAATCTCGAACAGGTCATCGCAACGGCTGAGCACGGTTGCAGTGAAGCCAGCGTCGAATCGTAACTGCCCGCCTGGCTTGGGCGCTTTGCTGGCCCGGAGCTGGACAAACGCCCGCCGTTCATCTAGCAGCCGTTCTACCAGCAATTCGAACCGTCCACCGCTGGCTTTGCGTCCGAACAGCCGGGCTGGAATCACCCGAGTGTCGTTGAATACCAGCAAATCGCCAGGTTGTAGCAGTTCAGGCAGGTCGCGGAACCCATAGTCGCTGAGTTGACCCGTTGCGCCATCCAGGGTTAGCAGCCGGCTGTCGCCGCGTTGCGCTGGCGGGTGCTGGGCAATCAACTCCGGTGGCAGGTCAAAGTGAAAATCCTGTTGTTGCAGGGTGCAACCTGATGCTGCGGCATCAGGCCGGATAGCTATTTTCACCGTATCACCGGTCACTGTGGAACCCTGGTCATTGTCTAAACTCTGATGGATCATTCTGTTGCTATTATGTGGGTATTGAAATGCATAAAACCTTATTGATTGTCGCTACCTTGTATGCTGCTACCAGTCTGGCCGCTGAAAGCCCGGCTCCCGAGTTGGCTACGTCCGCGATGGGTACAACGCCTGTGACCATCAAACAACCGGATTTGACGAAATTGCAGGCGGCTGTAAATGGCGAACAGCCTGACAGCGTTGCTCCGGCAGCCGTTCCTGGCTTGTTCGAGGTTATTCTCGGCGGCCAAGTCTTTTATCTGAGCGAGGATGGCCGTTTTGTCTTGCAGGGTGACCTGCTTGACCTGGACTCTCGCACCAATTTGACTGATCGCCGGCGCAGCGAGCTGCGTCTCAAAGTGATTGAGACAGTCAATGAAAAAGACATGGTGGTGTTTGCTCCGGAAGGGGTGGCGCAACATACGGTGACGGTGTTTACCGATGTCGACTGCGGTTACTGCCGCAAGATGCACAGTCAGATGGCTGCTTACAATAAGGAAGGTATTAAAATACGCTACCTGATGTTTCCACGCGAGGGGATCAATTCCGATTCGTTCAACAAGGCGGTGGCGGTTTGGTGTGCTGACAGCCGGCAAGACGCAATGACCAAGGCCAAGCGTGGCGAGGAGATCGAGCGTAAGACTTGCGACAATCCGGTGAAGGCGCAATTCGAGTTGGGCCAGAAATTGGGAGTGCAAGGGACGCCAAGCTTGATTTTGGAAGGTGGTGAAATGATTCCTGGTTACATGCCGCCAATGCAACTGGCGCAACTACTGGCAAAGGGCAAGAATTAGACAACTGCGTAAGCATGCACGTCCTTCCCTTAACTCCCGTTACACCGGTTTAAATTACATCTCTTGGGTGTTTCCCGGATGCGGTTGAGTCCATGCGCTTGATAGCGGGTAACCAGCCAGCAGACCCGCTCCGGTAAGCTTTGGAGCGGGCGGCAATGGCGGTGTCTCTGCATCATCACCTCTAGGGAGGCGGTGATTAAAACTTCATCTCCTCGAAGAATTTCTTGACGCCATCCAGCCAACTGCCTTCTTGCGGCGTGTGCTGCTTGCCGCCCGCTTGCATGGTTTCAGCGAACTGTTGCAACAACTCCTTTTGTTCCTTAGTTAAATTCACCGGTGTTTCAACCACGACTCGACACAGCAAATCCCCCGTCGCGCCGCCACGTACCGGACGAACCCCTTTGTTGCGTAATCGGAATACCTTGCCGGTCTGAGTTTCCGCTGGAATTTTCAGGCTGATTCGCCCATCCAGGGTTGGCGCTTCTAATTCGCCGCCCAGCGCTGCCGTAGTGAAGCTGATTGGCACCTCACAATACAGATCGTTATCTTCACGGGTGAAGATGGGATGCTGCTTGACCCGGATCTGCACGTATAGATCGCCCGGTGGTCCACTGTGCTCTCCGGCTTCACCTTCGCCAGCCAATCGGATGCGGTCACCATTGTCCACTCCTGCGGGCACCTTAACTGACAGTGTTTTCTGCTCTTCAACCCGGCCACTACCCCGGCAGGTTTCGCAGGGTTCAGGAATAATCGTACCTCGCCCCTGACAACGTGGACAGGTTTGCTGGATCGAGAAGAATCCTTGCTGCATCCGCACCTGGCCGACGCCCCGGCAGGTGGGACACGTCGTAGGCTTCGTGCCCGGTTTGGCGCCATTACCAGCACACGCCACACAGGTGACCAAGGTCGGCACACGGATTTTGGCAGTCGTGCCGAATACAGCTTCTTCCAGCGTTAAATCCAGGGTGTAGCGCAGATCAGCGCCTCGATAGGTCTGGTTGCCGCCACGCATCCCGCCGAAAATATCGCGAAACACGCCACCGAAAATATCACCCAGGTCAGCCGGACCACCGCTAAACCCGCCGCCCGCCGAACCGTCGACTCCCGCATGACCGAATTGATCATAAGCGGCCCGTTTGCGAGGATCGCCAAGCACCTCATAAGCCTCTTTGGCTTCCTTGAAATGCTCTTCAGACACCTGGTCGCCAGGGTTCCGGTCAGGGTGATACTTCATTGCAAGCCGTCGATAGGCTTGCTTGATTTCAGCCTCACTGGCATTGTGGGTCAAATTAAGGATTTCGTAGTAGTCGCGTTTGGCCATATTGGGATCTTGCGTTGCGGGCGCCAATCAGGTCACCTGTTCAAAAACCAAAGAATCCGGAAGAGTGCAGGACTCTCCCGGATTCACAGTTTACCGCAACTGGGACGCTTACTTCTTGATCTCCTCGAATTCAGCGTCGACTACGCTTTCATCAGCCGGTTTGTGAGCGCCACCCTCTGGGCCATGATGTGGTCCGCCAGCACCGCCTTCTGGGCCACCTGGCTCGCCACTGGCGCCATAGATGCGCTCAGCCAGCTTACCGGACAGTTCGCCCAACGTCCGCGCCTTGGCCTCAATCGCACTCTTGTTGTCACTCTTGATGGTGGTGCGCAGGTCGCTAATCGCTGACTCAATCGCTGCCCGCTCGCCGCCTTCCACCTTGTCACCCAAGTCACGTAGGGTTTTTTCGGAAGCGTGGATCAGATTCTCGGCCTGGTTGCGTGTGTTGACCAGCTCATGGAATTTTTTGTCCTCTTCCGCGTGTGCCTCGGCATCGCCGATCATCCGCTTGATCTCATCTTCGGACAGACCTGAGGACGCCTTGATCACAATCCGGTTTTCTTTGCCAGTCGCCTTGTCCTTGGCGGAAACATGCAGGATGCCGTTGGCGTCGATGTCGAACATTACCTCGATCTGCGGTACGCCTCGCGGGGCCGGAGGAATATCCTGCAAGTCGAATTTGCCCAGTGACTTGTTGGCCGAAGCCATCTCACGCTCGCCTTGCAGGACATGCACGGTTACCGCCGTCTGATTGTCGTCAGCGGTCGAGAAGACTTGTTGCGCTTTGGTTGGGATCGTGGTGTTCTTCTCGATCAGCTTGGTCATCACACCACCCAAGGTCTCGATGCCCAGGCTGAGCGGGGTCACGTCGAGCAGCAGCACATCTTTGACCGAACCGCCCAATACCCCGCCCTGAATTGCCGCGCCAACAGCCACGGCTTCATCGGGATTCACATCCTTGCGCGGTTCCTTGCCGAAGAACTCACGCACTTTTTCCTGTACTTTCGGCATCCGCGTCTGGCCGCCAACCAGCAGCACATCGTCGATCTGGCTAACGCCTAGTCCGGCGTCCTTCAACGCCGTCCGGCAGGGATCCATGGTCTTATCGACCAAATCCTCGACCAGCGACTCCAGCTTGGCGCGGGTCAGTTTTAAATTCAGATGCTTCGGCCCGCTGGCATCCGCAGTGATATAGGGCAGGTTAATCTCACTCTGCTGGCTCGACGACAGCTCGATCTTGGCTTTTTCCGCTCCTTCTTTGAGCCGTTGCAGCGCCAGTGGATCGTTGGCCAGGTTGATGCCGGACTCTTTTTGGAATTGCTCGATCAGGTAGTCGATGATGCGTTTGTCGAAATCCTCGCCACCCAAAAAAGTGTCGCCGTTGGTCGAGAGCACCTCAAACTGCTTTTCGCCGTCAACCTCGGCGATCTCGATAATCGAGATATCGAAGGTGCCGCCACCCAGATCATAGACTGCAATCTTGCGGTCCTTGGTGCTGGATTTGTCCATGCCAAAGGCCAGCGCCGCTGCCGTCGGTTCGTTGATAATGCGCTTGACTTCCAGGCCGGCGATACGGCCAGCGTCCTTGGTGGCTTGGCGTTGGCTGTCATTGAAGTAAGCCGGTACCGTGATCACCGCTTCGCTGACTGGATGACCGAGATAATCCTCGGCAGTCTTTTTCATCTTCATCAGCACCCGTGCGGAAATTTCCGGTGGGGCCATTTTCTTGTCACGTGCCTCGACCCAGGCATCGCCGTTGTCATTCTTGACAATCTTGTAAGGTACAAGGTTGATGTCCTTTTGCACCTCTGCTTCATTAAACCGGCGGCCGATCAGCCGCTTGACTGCAAACAGGGTGTTATGCGGATTGGTGACTGCCTGACGCTTGGCGGGCTGGCCGACGGTGATCTCGCCATCTTCCATAAAGGCGACGATGGAGGGGGTGGTCCGGTCGCCTTCGCTATTTTCAATTACCCGGGGCTTGCCGCCTTCCATGACTGCTACACAGGAATTGGTGGTGCCCAGGTCGATACCGATAATGTTGCTCATTGTTGTACTCTCTAATCAGGGAATTCGGTGCTTAAAATTTTTGCCTGCTGGATAAGTGGGGGTGGGCGGGCAAATTTTCAAGGTAGATGAGTATTGTTCAAGCCACTTCTGCACTTGGTGCCGCCTCTCCTGAATCCAGCAACCAAGCTAGTTGTTACCTGGCGGGCTTGGGCGGCGCCTGGGCAACGATCACCTTGGCCGGGCGAATCAGCCGTTCATTCAGAACATAGCCTTTCTGCACCACCTGCATCACGGTATTTGGCTCAGCTTGATCCGTGGGTACCATAGCCATTGCCTCATGCTGGTTGGGGTCAAAACGAGCGTCAACCGGGTTGATTTCATGGACGCCAAATTTGTCCATAGCTGTTGCCAATTGTTTCAAGGTCAGATCAACCCCTTCCCGGAGCTTAGCAACATCAACAGTATCACTGGCTGCCGCCAGTCCCATTTCCAGGCTGTCGCGTACCGGCAGCAATTCGTGGAAAAACCGTTCCAAAGCAAATTTGTGGGCGTTCTGCACATCACGCTCTGTGCGTTTGCGCAGATTTTCCATTTCGGCATGAGCGCCCAGGTACAACTTCCAATGTTCGTCGGCCTTGGCCAGTGCTTGATCCAAATCTCGCTGTAGTGCATCAAACTCTTCGCGGTTGACCAGAATTTCCATTTCTTCTTCACCAATCGGCAGGGAAGCCTCGGGAGTAGCGGATTCTGCAAAAGAGGAATTTGCTCCGGTTGCTTCTCGGCGGGCGCGGGAATCCAAGGTCGGTTCAGTGGGGTGCATCGGGTGTATTCTCCTCCATTACTCTGCAAGCCGGGTGGGTACGACCACCCCTGATGTAACGGCTAAATAGGGTTCAATCACAGAATTTCAAGAGTGCCGGCGGTAGGAGATGAAGGATCAGATTGGTATGCTTATACCTTCATTGTGATTTAGGTGCTGCTGCGTAGCAAGTTGCAAGAAGCCCAACCCTCAGAGATTGAAAGCTATTCCGGTAAGGCGCACTATGACGCACTATAATTATGAAAATATTTGATTAAAACCCTTTTTATTTTCAAATATTTTTATTCCCATATTGATTTAATGATGATTGGTTATATCGGCTTATGAAGTCCCCTAGACGATCGGCGCAGGTGTTGCGGGTGATCGGTGGCCAGTGGCGCAGCCGGCGGTTGGAATTTCCGGATTTACCTGGATTGCGGCCTACTCCGGATCGGGTGCGGGAAACTTTGTTTAATTGGCTGGCTCCGGTGTTACCAGGTGCTTGTTGCCTGGATTTGTTCGCTGGTAGTGGCGCGCTTGGTATCGAGGCGCTATCGCGCGGTGCCGCTAACGTGGTTTTCGTCGAACGCCACTCTTCGGCCGTTCGCACGCTGCGGGATAATCTTGACCGGTTGCATGTCCGGAATGCTCGAATCGATCAGGCTGAGGCGTTGACTTGGCTGTGTTCACCGGGAACGCCCTTCGACATTGTGTGGCTCGATCCACCATTCGGAGAAGGATTGCTTGCGCCCGCTTGCGCCCGCTTGGAACAAGGTGGCTGGCTGGCGGCAACTGCCTGGATTTATCTGGAAGCCGAAGCCGGTCAACCCCCGCCATTGCTACCTCCCCATTGGACTTTCTATCGTGAAAAGATTGCCGGGATGGTTGCCTATCGGTTGGTGCGGCGTAATATGCTCACTCTTACCTGACGCCTTTCTCCTGGCACCAAGGGAGAAGCAAGGTTGCTTTACCCTATTACTTTCCAGATAACCTAACCTAGTTACACCGAAGGAATCTCCATGTCCGTCGTTGCCATCTACCCTGGTACCTTCGATCCTATTACCAACGGCCATGCTGATCTGGTCGAGCGTGGCGCCCGTATGTTCGAGCGGCTGGTTGTCAGCATCGCTGCCAACCCTAATAAGCAGCCGTTGTTTTCGCTGGAGGAGCGGGTTGAGCTGGTCAACGAAGTCGTGGCACATTTACCGCATGTCGAGGTGCGCGGCTTTGATATCTTGCTGGTTAACTATGCGAAGAGCATCGGTGCTAATGTTCTTATGCGTGGCTTGCGTGCTGTCGCGGATTTTGAATTCGAATTCCAGCTAGCCAGTATGAACCGTCGCTTGAATCCGCAAATCGAATCGATATTTCTGACCCCTGCTGAGCAGTACGCCTTTATTTCCTCTAGCTTGGTGCGTGAAGTCGCTAAACTCGGCGGCGACATCGCCCCATTTGTTCATCCGAGGGTTGAAGCCGCGTTAGCGGCAAAATTCGCATCGCGAAAATAATTGAGTAAAATACTCGGGAATTGACTTCGATGTCATTCCCGTTGAAAAGAAGAGGATCCAGTCATGGCACTGATGATTACCGATGAATGTATCAATTGCGACGTATGCGAGCCTGAGTGTCCGAACGAAGCTATTTCCCAAGGCGATGAAATCTACATAATCGACCCCAATCTCTGCACTGAATGCGTGGGACATTTTAACGAACCTCAGTGTATCGAGGTCTGCCCGGTGGATTGTATACTTGTTGATCCTAGTCACACTGAGACCCGTGAGCAACTGCAGATCAAGTACGATCGGCTCACTAGCACGGCTTGAGTTCAGTTTGCCGGAAAAGGTTTAAATCCAACCGGGTTAAATCCCCTTCTTTCCTAGAGAGGAGGGGAATATCCTGGATCGTAATATAGAGTCATGCTGCTAGTGCTGAAAATCGGTTAAAAAGCTTGTTTGGAAACAAGGCTGTTGCTCTATGATGAAATAACCCGGTTATTCTTTATGGAATAACCGAACACTCAGGAGCATAGATATGGAGGCATTACAGCAACCGGGGATCCGCGCTCTACTGGTTGGAGCGACCGGTTTAGTGGGTGGTCATTGTCTGGGTGAATTGTTGTATGACAAGGACTTCAGCGCTGTGACAGTTTTTGTGCGCCGGCCACTGGAATGGGTTCCACCTAAGCTAGCTGCCCATGTCGTGGATTTTGATCATCTCCATAACTATGCCGAAGCTATTAACGCTGATGTCGCGTTATGTTGCTTGGGTACGACGCATCGGGCGGCTGGTTCACCAGAAGCCTTCGCCAAGGTGGATCACATTTACGTTGCCGAACTGGCTCGGCTGGCGGTAGCACGCGGCGTGTCTCGTTTTATCCTGGTCTCGGCAGTAGGCGCTGATCCAGCGTCGCCAGTCTTTTACAATCGCGTCAAGGGCCGCGCCGAAGTGGCTGTTAGCGAGATGCCGTTTAAGGCGGTTCACATTTTGCGGCCTTCACTGCTGTTGGGCCAACGCTGGGAACCCCGGCCAGCAGAGGATTGGGGCAAGCAATTTGCGCCCTTTTGGTCCTGGTTCCTGTGGGGTCCATTGAGCCGCTACCGTCCGGTAGAGGCGGAAATCGTTGCCGCCCGGATGGTGGAACTTGCTAAGAGTGATCTGGAAGGTGTCCATATCCACTACTTTAATCGCTGATCACCCAGCATAGCGGTTCTCAATTGCTATCCAACGCAATACCGGTATGGATCTGGTCTTGATACCGTTCAAATTTGTTGGGGTCAATGAGAGGCCAGCATCTCGGTCATTGGGGCGTACCTGACTGCTTCCTGAAGCGCATGGTGCCGCTGCTCATGGTCTCGCCGCACTATCTGTTTTTCTGCATCACGCTGACCCTTCGCATTCTACTGACGGAACGTGATTCCACCCAATGCTAAATACCAGCTACTGGATTAGCAGTCCTGAATTCTGACGTCTAGCCAATTGCTGTTTTCCCTTATGTCCATTTACAAGGAGGAATTCCATGTTTTTTCGTTGGTTAACCCTTATTTTTCTTTGTGTTCTGCTGGCTCCAAGCCTGTATGCGCAATCGATCACAACCTCCCTGGAAGATGATCCAGAAATCACACAAGAAACAGGGCTGGCCTCACAGGAGGAACAATTGCGGGTGCTTCTCGATACCATTAAGGAGATTGAAGCTGAACGTGCTGCCCTTAACCGGCAATTGAAGCGTACTACCGATACAGGTGCCGCTCAGCAGATTAGGGAGCAGCTCGAACCGCTTGAGCGGCGTCTGCAGGATTTGAGAATTTCCTTCGAGGAGCTAGCCACTGGAGGATTGAATATAGCCGCGCTTAGCCAGAAGCCTGAAGAGGCGCCTTTTAACTGGCAACAGGAACTTGAGAATGTGATTCGGCCATTGCTTGAAGAATTGAAGCAGTTGACCGAGCGGCCACGTGTTATGGAACGCCTGAAAAGCGAAAGAACATTGTACGAAAACCGGTTGCAAGCCGCCGAAGCTGGGATTGCAGAGTTGGAGAAAACCCAAGCGCAAATAAAGGCGCCACTTGTCGATAAAGCCCTCAAAGACTTGCTTGAGCAGTGGCAGGATCAACGTGAGAGCGTCGAGAGCCGTCTACAACGCATTAACGCCCAACTGGAACGGTTGGCAGCACCTAGCGAAAACCGTGGCAAAGGACTGGTAACGACACTTCAGGAGGTTGCCAGTGGCCGGGGGCTTAATCTGGTACTGGCACTGAGCGGTTTCGCGCTGACCTATCTGGTACTTACTGGACTGGGCAGACTGATCGGTGGATTGATAAACCGGGGCCGTGAATCGGGTACTCGCCGGATGGCGAGGGTGATCGCCTTGTGTTTTCGGGTACTGACTCTGATTTTGGCTTTGTTCGTCACTACTCTAATTCTGTATGCATGTGGTGACTGGTTGTTGCTGGGATTGCTCATCCTGCTAATCGTTGGTGTGTTATGGGGGCTACGGCAATCACTGCCGCGTTATGTCCAGGAGATCCGTATCTTGCTCAACATGGGTAGCGTCCGGGAAGGAGAACGCGTTATTTATGATGGCGTACCCTGGAAGATTGCCTCGCTTAACATGTACTCGACTTTGCACAATCCCTTACTGCGCGGCGGTGTTCTACGGTTGCCGCTGGACAAAATGGTCGATTTACAATCGCGGCCTTATGCTCCAGAAGAGCCCTGGTTCCCCAGCCAGGAAAACGATATTGTTATCCTGGATGGCGATATTTACGGCAAGGTACTGTTGCAAACCCCGGAAATTGTACAGCTTCAGGTGGTTGGATCGATCAAGACTTTTGCAGTCACCGACTATCTGGGCAAGAACCCGCGCAATCTGTCATGTGGCGGCTTTGCGGTGCCCATCGTTTTTGGTCTGGATTATCAACATCAGAGCGAAATTCTGAGCCACATTGTCCCGGCCTTGCGAACCTATTTGGAAGCGCAACTGAAGGAACAATCATTCCATCCTTATCTGACCACTCTATTGGTGGAGTTTAATGAAGCTGCCAGTTCCTCGCTGAATTTGCTGCTTGTGGCGGTATTCACGGGTGAGGGTGCCGAGCACTACTGGCCGATTCGCCGCTTCCTGCAACGCGCTATGGTCAGCGCTTGCAATCAATATGGCTGGACGATTCCGTTTGATCAGCTGGCCGTGCATTTGCCGCCGGCGCAACAGCAGCCATTACCTTTGCTTAAGGGGTCAGCGTAAAATTGGAGGTTCTCCCTGCCGGTTGAACCTGGGCAAGGATGCCCCGCAAACACGCTCATCATCATTAGGAACCCCCTATGCTGGTCATTGCTACCTTTAATGTTTGCAATCTGGGTGCGCATGCTTCACCAGCGCGGTTAGCACGGCTGGGTGTCATCATTGCTCGTGATTTGGGCTCACCCGATATCATAGCGTTGCAGGAAATTATGGCGGAAGGTCCAGTGCTGGCAGGTGGCCAGGTTCCTGCCGATGCGGCGTATCAGGCACTCATTGCCGCCATCGGAGCTGCCGGCGGTCCTTCCTACGCCTTTCGAGAAGTTCCTCCGCGTGCTGACCAGGATGGGGGTATGGCTGGGGCCAACATTCGGGTAGGCTTACTGTTTAATCCGGTGCGAGTGGCTTTCCCCGGCCGGGGCTGCGCTGGCCCTGAAGATAAAGTCGGCATTCGCTACCGCGATCGCCAGCCTAGTCTAACCCTTAACCCTGGCCGCATTGCCCCGATGCATCCAGCCTTTGCGGGTGATAACCGGTATCACTGGGTGCCTAGCCGTAAGATGCTGGCCTCGGAATTTGCGATTGGAGGGCGTCGGCTGTTCGTGATCGTTTGCCATTTCAAATCGATGCGTTCGAGCACCCGGCGCGACGAAGATTACGCCAAGAAACAGCGTCATGCCCAAGCTGAGATCATCCACGATTTTGCCACGGATCTGCTGGCCTGCGATCCGCAGGCAGCTATTGTGCTCTTAGGTGATCTAAATGATGTGCCAGATTCTAAGACATTGAAACTGCTCAAAGGCGAACAGTTTCACAATTTGTTAGATGATCTGCCATGCGGACAATGCTATACCCGCCGGCATGGCAGCCAGCCACAGGCGCTGGATCATATTCTAATCAGCCCGGCATTGCGGAATAATGCAGTGGCGCGCATTTCCCACAATTACGGTGATATGACCTCTAGTCAATCAGAACCCGCCAGTGATCACGATCCGGTAGTGGCGGAGTTGCCAGCGCTGGAAGATCCAGCAGCAACTCTTATCTTAGCAATGCCTCGCTAGAGTCTGCTGGCATTTCATCGAGTCTAAATCCGGTGGCCGATGCCACGAGTAAGACCGGTGGATGCTATCCACTGCACAGGGCCATAATGCTCTTCGCGAGGTTACAATTCATTTCTGGGGCCGCTTCCTTCTTGAAGCCCAGTATTACCTTGAACTGATTGGAAATAGAGTCCAAATCCTCGTTCAGACCCATCCCTCAGTTGAAGTTAACTGCCCTCGATCAAATTTCGTTACCGGGTGGCGGTTGCTCGGCGGCTTGAGGAGAGCCATCCTGCTCGCGCTTGATTCGTTCATAGATTTCTTCGCGGTGTACTGCAATATCCTTCGGGGCGTTGACCCCGATACGAACCTGATTACCCTTTACGCCTAGCACAGTTACGGTGACTTCGTCACCGATCATCAGCGTTTCCCCAACTCTACGTGTCAAAATCAACATATTAGGCTACTCCTTGTTCTCCATTAACAGCACCAGGTCGTCTTGCGGTTTTTTTGACAATCCGCCTCTGCAAACGGTTCGTTCCCGCTAGTAAATGAATCTGGGTGATTTTTTACCAGCAGGAGATGGGATTCAGGCTGCCTTGTCTAGTTCAAACGCTTCATGCAGAGCGCGCACCCCGAGTTCCAGATATTTCTCGTCCACCACCACCGAGATCTTGATCTCGGATGTTGAAATCATGCGGATATTAATTCCTTCCTTCCCTAGTGCTTCAAACATCTTGCTAGCGACGCCCGCGTGGGAACGCATGCCAATGCCGACTAGCGAGAGCTTAGCAATCTTGGTGTCGCCGGAGACCTCGCGAGCGCCGAGACTGGCGGCTTGTTCCTTAAGAATTTCCAGAGCCCGTTCATAGTCATTGCGATGTACCGTGAAGGTGAAATCGGTCGTACCATCGTGGCCAATGTTCTGAATGATCATATCGACTTCGATATTGGCGGCGGAGACTGGCCCCAGGATGCTGTAGGCGATGCCTGGCCGGTCGGGAACGCCTAATACAGTGAGCTTTGCCTCGTCACGGTTAAAGGCAATACCCGAAATCAGCTCTTTTTCCATCGGTTCTGTCTCAAACGCTTCCTCAAAGGTGATCAAAGTGCCCGGACCTTCTTTGAAAGAAGAGAGCACACGAAGTGGGACATTGTGTTTACCCGCAAATTCCACCGAGCGGATCTGCAAAACCTTGGATCCAAGGCTGGCCATCTCCAGCATCTCTTCGAAAGTGATCCGGTCCAGCCGCCGGGCCTCAGAAACTACACGCGGGTCAGTGGTGTAGACACCATCCACGTCAGTGTAAATCTGGCATTCATCGGCCTTGAGTGCAGCTGCTAATGCCACACCGGTGGTATCAGAGCCGCCTCGTCCCAAGGTAGTAATGTTGCCATCTTCGTCTACACCTTGGAACCCCGCAACCACAATTATCCGCCCCGCATTGAGATCAGCGCGCATAGCAGTGACCTCAACATCTTGAATACGGGCCTTGTTGAAGGCGTTATCGGTGATAATGCGGACTTGGCTGCCGGTATAGGAACGGGCCGGGCAACCGCGTTTTTCCAGGGCAATGCATAACAGAGCAATCGTAACCTGTTCACCGGTTGCCAGCAGAACGTCTATTTCCCGGGGGAGCGGGCGCGGCGTGATCGCTTTGGCCAAACCGATCAACCGGTCGGTCTCGCCACTCATGGCTGAGACCACGACGACCACTTGGTGGCCGCGCTCACGCCAGCCTATCACTTTTTCAGCCACGTTCTCAATACGCTCAATGGTACCAACCGAGGTACCACCGTATTTTTGTACAATCAACGCCATGCTGTGTCCCTGCTCAAGAGTGCTATTGAAAATCGCCCTTAGGATAAGTGATCCAGGCGATCATAAAGGGCGCGATTATAGCGAAAGGCTAGTTATCGCCAAGCCCAAGATGCTATTGCTGTGAGTAAACCTTGGGATAGCGTTTGATTGGAATGAGCATCAGGTTAGCTGCGCGCGCACCCACTCTGGCACTGAGCGCAATGCTGCATCGAGTTGCGCTGGGTCGGTTCCACCTGCTTGGGCTAGATCAGCACGCCCGCCACCCTTGCCGCCGACCTGTTGTGCAACCTTGTTTACCAAATCACCGGCTTTGATCTTCGCTGTTTCTGCCGGGGTTACGCCAGCGGCCAGCCGGACCTTGCCGTCCTCGACGGTCGCTAGAATGATAGCCGCTGCCTTGAGTTGCTCTTTGCAGCGGTCCACTGCTTCACGCAAGGTTTTGGCATCCACTCCATCCAATCGGGCAGCCAGCACTTTGAGTCCCTCAATCTCCACGGTTTGACTCAGCAGATCCGCGCCTTGGCCGCTGGCCAGCCGGCCTTTAAGTTGCTCGATTTCTTTCTCCAGTTGCCGGGTGCGTTCCACCAGCTGCCGCACCTTATCCGGAAAGTTGTCGCGGTCGCCTTTCACCCATTGTGCTGCCTGCCGGGCGCGGTCCTGCAAAGATGCGATGTAGTCCAGAGCCCGTTCGCCAGTGATTGCTTCAATACGCCGCACGCCCGCTGCGACGCCGCTCTCAGCGGTAATTTTGAATAAGCCAATATCGCCAGTCCGGGAGACATGGGTTCCGCCACAGAGCTCAGTGGAGAAATCACCCATCCTCAGCACCCGCACCCGGTCGCCATACTTCTCGCCGAATAGCGCCATCGCGCCAGCGGCAATCGCCTCTTCAGGCGCCATGATCGCCGTTTCCACTGCCACATTGCCGCGAATCTGTGCGTTGACCAGCCGTTCGATGGTTTCCAGTTGTTCTGGGGTCACCGGTTCGAAATGGGAGAAATCAAAACGCAATCGCTGCGGATCGACCAGCGAACCTTTCTGAGTAACATGGGAGCCAAGCACTTGGCGCAATGCTGCATGCATGAGGTGTGTGGCGGAATGGTGCAGGGCCGTCGCTTGGCGCTGAACGGTGTTCACTTGAGCCCGCACGATGGCGCTCTGCCTTAACAGTCCTTGTTTTAGCACACCGATGTGGGTAAAGACACCTTCGCCCTGCTTCTGGGTATCACGTACCTCAAACTCTAGCCCATCTGCCCGCAGCCAGCCGGTGTCACCGGCCTGACCACCGGATTCCGCGTAGAAGGGGGTGTGATCCAATACCACCACTCCTTCCTCACCGGCATTGAGCGCCTTGACGGCCTGGCCTTCGCGGAACAGCGCCTTGATCGTTGCTTCTTCCTCCAGCCGGTCGTAACCATGGAATTCGGTGCAACCCTCGATGCCAAGATGAGCCGTCTGACGCAAGCCAAACTGGCTATGGGCGCGTGCACGTTCCCGTTGTGCGGCCATCTCGCGGTCGAAACCGGCCGCGTCCAATTGCAAGCCGCGTTCACGGGCGATGTCAGCGGTCAGATCGACCGGGAAACCATAGGTATCGTACAGTTTGAACACTGTTTCACCAGGGATAACGGTACCCGGTAGATTGGCGATACCTTCTTCGAGAAGCTTCATTCCATGTGCCAGGGTTTCAGCGAACCGTTCCTCTTCCTGGCAAATGACGCGAGTGACCTGTTCAGCGGCAGCAGCTAGTTCCGGGTAAGCGCCGCCCATTTCCTCAACCAATGGCGTGACTAAAGTGTGGAAGAAGCTGCCTTCGGCGCCCAGCTTGTAGCCGTGGCGGATAGCGCGGCGCATGATTCGCCGCAACACGTAGCCACGTCCTTCATTGGAAGGGAGAACGCCATCGGTAATTAGAAATGCTGTGGCGCGGATGTGGTCCGCAATCACTTTGAGCGAATTGGACTGCAAATCTTGAGCCCCCGTCGCTTGAGCGGCGGCTTCGATGAGATGATGGAACAGGTCGATTTCGTAATTGCTGTGGACGCCTTGCATCACCGCTGCCAGCCGTTCCAGCCCCATACCGGTATCCACCGAGGGTTTCGGCAACGGGGTCAGTGTTCCGTCACTGCCGCGGTCAAACTGCATGAACACCAGATTCCAGATTTCGATATAGCGGTCGCCGTCTTCATCGAGTGTACCGGGTGGGCCGCCAGCGATCTCCGGACCGTGGTCATAGAAAATTTCCGAGCAGGGGCCACAGGGACCGGTATCACCCATCGCCCAGAAATTGTCGCTTTCGTAACGCTTGCCGCCAGGCTTGTCGCCGATGCGGGCAATGCGCTCAGGAGGCACTTGGATTTCTTCTGCCCAGACCTGATACGCCTCGTCATCGGTTTCATAGACCGTGACCCACAGCTTATCGGCCGGCAGTTTTAAGATGCCGGTCAAGAACTCCCAGGCGAAGTGAATGGCGTTCGTCTTGAAATAGTCGCCGAAACTGAAGTTGCCGAGCATCTCGAAAAATGTGTGATGACGGGCAGTATAGCCAACATTTTCCAGGTCATTGTGCTTGCCGCCGGCGCGTACACAGCGTTGGGCGGTGACAGCCCGGTGATAAGGGCGCTGGTCGCGGCCGGTAAATACGTCCTTGAATTGCACCATGCCAGCGTTGGTGAACAGCAGCGTGGTATCGTTGATGGGAACCAACGGGCTGCTAGCCACGATTTCATGGCCGTGGTCATGGAAATAGTTGAGAAAGAGTCTGCGAAGTTCAGCGCTGCTGGTCATGGCGATTGGTCAATAGCGATAAGTGTTAGGTGGTCAAATCAAATAGATGTTTGATCTGCTCCAGAGTAAAACCATGCTGGCGGAAGACCCGGATTTGTTGCATCCGCTCAGTAGCGTGAGCCGGGATTAGCGATTTGAAGCGCTTACGATGCAGTTCCCGCAGGTTCAGTGGCCAATCGTCCTCCAGCTTACTTAGCGTCTGATCGACCAGCTCCTGTGAAACCCCGCGCTCACGCAATTCACGCGCGATGCGCAAAGGGCCGTAACCTTTGCCGGCCCGGCTGCACGCATAAAGCTCGGCGTAGCGGCTTTCATCTAGCAGGTGTTCCTTTGCCAGCTGATCCAGCACCGGGTCAATGCATTCAGCGGGAAATCCGCGTTGCACCAGTTTCTGACGCAGTTCCAAACGGGCATGCTCGCGTCGCGCCAGCAATTCCAATGCCTTGGCGCGAATGGCCGCTGGTTCCACTGTCTGCCGGTCAGCGGATGCGCCGCCAGTGGTTTTAGAGGTCCGCGTCCAGATCATCCGCAGAACCGGGAGCCATGTCGTCCTCGTTTTCCTCGCCCTGTCCCGAGGTGATTGGCACAGCATCGGGGCGGCTTAGGAAGTGGGCGCGAATCTTGTCTTCTAATTCACGGGCCAGTTCCGGGTTTTCCCGGAGATATGTGCGGGCATTTTCCTTGCCTTGGCCGATGCGCGTACCTTGACAACTGTACCAGGCGCCGGATTTATCGATCAGCCCGATTTTAACACCGAGGTCGATAATCTCACCCAACCGGGATGAGCCTTCTCCGTAGAGAATTTCAAATTCAGCCTGCCTGAAAGGCGGAGCCAGCTTGTTTTTGATGACCTTGACCCGGGTTTCGTTACCGATGATCTCATCGCCCTTCTTGATCGAACCGATACGGCGGATGTCCAGCCGTACCGAGGCGTAGAATTTGAGGGCATTGCCGCCGGTCGTTGTTTCGGGAGAGCCAAACATCACACCAATTTTCATCCTGATTTGATTGATAAAAATGACTAGCGTGTTGGAGCGTTTAATATTGGCAGTGAGCTTGCGCAGGGCTTGGCTCATCAACCGGGCATGTAGACCGACGTGGGAATCGCCCATGTCGCCTTCGATTTCCGCCTTGGGGGTCAGCGCCGCTACCGAGTCGATAACCACGATCTCCACCGCTCCGGAACGGACTAGCATGTCGGCGATTTCCAGCGCCTGTTCGCCAGTATCCGGCTGTGAGATTAGCAAATCATCAACATTGACGCCCAGTTTAGCCGCATAAATCGGATCTAAAGCGTGTTCAGCGTCGACGAACGCTGCGCAGCCGCCCGTTTTTTGAACTTCAGCAACCACCTGCAAGGCCAAGGTGGTCTTGCCGGAAGATTCCGGGCCGTAGATTTCGGTCACCCGGCCCCGCGGTAGGCCGCCAATGCCTAAGGCGATATCCAGTCCCAGCGACCCCGTCGACACCGTCGCTACGTTGCGGACCGCCGCGGTCGTGTCACCCAAACGCATGACCGCGCCCTTGCCAAATTGACGTTCAATCTGAGTCAATGCGCCCGCGAGCGCTTTTTTCTTATTATCATCCATTCCGTGCCCTCCTTTAACTAATGAGAAAAACGTCGGCCCAGCTGCAACCGGTGATTTCGAGGATTATTCCATATAAAAACCGTTTGAACCTAGCCCCCTGGCCAGCAACGCAGCACTTCGTAACGGGAGCCTTCCGGCGATGGAAGCGATGCGATCAGTGCGATTTCGCTGATAGGCCAGCGCACAGGTTTTTCCAGTGGCTGAGTAGAAACGGACCCGGTAAACCGGCGGGCCAAGGTGATGTGAGCCTGAAACGCGCGCCGTTCTGGGGCAAATCCGCAGCCGCGCAATCGCCGGTGCAACTCGGCTACGAGCCCGTATAGTTCGGGTGGTGTGCAACTGGAGCCTAACCATAGAATACGTGGTTGTGGCCAATAGCCGTAGCGATCCAGCACCAATTCCATTGCGGGTATCGATAAATCCGCCAGGGCCGCCTCATAGGCGGCTAACTGGTCAGGGGTGGTAGCGCCTAGGAAAACCAAAGTCAGGTGCAGGTTGGCGTCGCACACCCGCCGCCGGTCTGCTGCTTGCGCTGCCAATTTCGCGATCTGCCGGCGTTCGTTCTCTCCAGGCCAAAGCGCCAGAAAGAGCCGTTGTTGCTGCTTCTTAGGATTCCTGGGCAAACGCATCCAGCACGCCTTGCAGAGCGGTAGCGACTGTTTGCCGGCGTACTGTTTCGCGATCACCGGTGAAGTGGCAAACCTGCGTCTGGATCGGACGGTCACACAGCGCCCAGGCCAGGTAGACCGTGCCTGCTGGTTTGCCAGGGCTGCCGCCATCGGGGCCCGCAATGCCGCTGACTGCGATTGCAATACCTGCCCGGCTGCGTTCCAGCGCTCCGATGGCCATCTCGGTCACCGTTTCGGTGCTGACTGCACTATGGTTGGCCAGTGTGGATTGCCGAACGCCTAGCAATTCAGTTTTGGCGGTGTTGCTATAGGTTACAAAACCTCGGTCGAACCAGCCGGAACTACCCGCTACGTCAGTGATCACCTTGCCGATCCAGCCGCCCGTGCAGGATTCGGCAACAGTGAGCATCTGATTCCGGGCGCGCAGGGTAACACCAACTTGCGCTGCCAGCTGGTGGAGATTTTGATCAGTGGGATTGATGATGGACATGGCGGCCCCCGCTTAGAAGGAATGAAAAGTCTACTTCAACCAGCCTTTACGAAGGAAGAACCAAAACGGTGCAGCGACCGAAAGTGCCATGAGCCCAAGTGCGATCGGATAACCCGATGCCCATTTTAGTTCGGGCATGAACTCAAAATTCATACCGTAGATGCTGGCGATTAGCGTCGGTGGCAGCAGGGCTACTGAGACCACTGAGAAAATTTTGATGATTTTGTTCTGATTGATGTTGATGAAACCAACGGTCGCGTCCATCAGGAAATTGATCTTTTCAAACAAGAATGAGGTATGGCCATCCAACGATTCGATGTCGCGCAGGATCTGCCGTGCTTCTTCGACTTGATCGGTGGAAAGCAGCCGCCGGCGCATCAGGAACGAAATAGCCCGGCGTGTATCCATCATATTGCGGCGAATCCGTCCGTTCAGATCTTCTTCCCGGGCGATGCGGGCCAGCACGTCGCCCGCCGCTTGGTCAGTCAGCGGGGCTTTTAATACCCGGTTGCCGATTTCTTCCAGCGCTGCATACACGCCCTCCAGCGAATCGGCGGAATACTCCACGCTGGTGGCGTACAGGTCGAGCAGCACATCGCGGCTGTCTTCCAGATAACCCGGTTGATGGCGGGCGCGCATCCGCAGGAGACGGAAAACCGGTAAATCTTCCTCATGCAGGCTAAACAGAATATCCTGCTTGAACACAAAGGCGACCGGTATGTTGCGCGATTCGTCTTCTTTGTTGATGAGAAAATCAGAGCGGATTTGCAGGGCGCCGCTGGCGTCTTCGAAGCAGCGGGCGCTGGCTTCGATATCGCCGAAATCATCCTCATCCGGTAGAGTCAGCCTGAACAATTCCTTCGCCCAGAGCCGCTCCTCATCATTGGGTTCGTCAAAATCAATCCAGATCGGTTTGGTGCGCTCAAGGTCGGCCTTGCTTTCGATTTGAATTTGCTGGAGGCGGCCGTGCTGAAGTTCAAAAGCGTTGATCATGCCATTTGCCCCACGGGTAAAATGGCGTGGAACATAGTCTGAATCCGGATGCGGGTAAAGCAAAATTCCTGGCGGGCGGTTGCGTGGCGGAACATCGGGATTGCTATCGTCGCTTCAGGTCGATGATGCATCGAACAAGTCATTCTTATCTGATGCTGCCAGCTTGCAACCACGCATCCATAAACTGCTCAAGCCACTGATCGAAGGTTTTATCATGGCGGGCATGATGCTCGCGCTGTTCAGCCGCGGACTGCGCGCCGGGATGATGCAGCTCTTCTGCGCCTTCTACCAGCCAGCTTTCCATGATGGTCTCGTCAACTTCTGGGTGAAACTGAACGCCGAAGGTGTTAGTGCCATAGCGATAGGCTTGATGCGGAAAATGCGCGCCCGTTGCCAGCAGTTCCGCGCCAGCGGGCAGCTCAAAGCCTTCGTGATGCCAGTGATAGACGTGTAACGGCGCGTCAAATAAGGATTGACCAGCCGCCGCCGGTTCAACCGGGAAATAACCGATTTCCGCTAATCCCGTTGGATGTAGCCGAACCGCCGCCCCCAATGTCCGCGCCAATAATTGCGCCCCCAGACAGATACCTAGAAACGGCTGACCCGATTTCAGCGCTTCGGGAATCCAATTCAGTTGCGCGCGGATGCCTGGCTGCTTGTCATCATCATTGGCGCTCATCGGTCCACCGAAGACAATGGCTCCGGCGTAGCCCTCCATTCCGGCGGGCAGCGCTTGACCGGATAGCGGGTAGCAATAATCCAGCCGGTAGCCGCGCTTACGCAGTTTGCGGGCGAAACGGCCAGCATCGGCATCCGGAGTCTGCATCACCAGCAGCAAGCGGGGACGGGGTGATTGATGCCTCATCGTGCGATGTCCTCTCCATTGGGTGGGTTTTTTATCCTGCTGTCCCGCCGGTAATCCTTGAGGGTTTCCGCAATGAGAAAGGCTAGCTCCAAACTCTGCGAGGCATTCAGGCGCGGGTCGCATTGGGTGTGATAACGGTCGGCCAAGCCCTGCTCAGTGATATCTTGGGCGCCGCCCATACATTCGGTTACATCCTGACCGGTCAGCTCAAAATGCATTCCGCCAGGAATGCTATCCTCGGCGCGATGAATGGCGAAGAACCGCTGCACTTCATCGAGGATACGGTTAAAGGGCCGGGTCTTATAGCCCGTGCTGGTTGCCAGCGTGTTGCCATGCATCGGGTCACAAGACCAGATCACTTGCCGGCCTTCGCGTTGTGCCGCCCGGATCAGCGGCGGCAGCGTTGTCTCGATACGGTCTGCGCCCATTCGGCTGATCAGGGTCAAGCGTCCCGGCTGGTTATCGGGATTCAGCGTATCCAGCAGGCGCAGCAGGGTATCGGGAAGGGTCGCCGGCCCCAGTTTAAGACCTATAGGATTCGTGATGCCTCGCAAAAATTCGACATGCGCGCCCTCCACGTGCCGGGTGCGCTCGCCGATCCATAGAAAGTGCGCGGAACCATCGTACCATGCACCGCTGAGCGGATCGCACCGGGTCAGCGCTTGTTCATAGCCGAGCAGCAATGCCTCGTGCGAGGTATAGAATTGCACCTGCCGCACCTGCGGATCGGTCGCGGCGTCCAACCCGCAGGCGCGGATGAAAGCCAGGGTTTCGCTGATGCGTCCGGCTAAGTCGCGGTAGCGGGCGCCCTGCGGGCTAGCGCGCAGAAAATCCAGGTTCCATTGCTGAACCCGGTGCAAATCGGCGAAACCGCCCTGGGCCAGCGCTCGCAGCAGATTCAGCGTTGCCGCCGACTGGGAATAAGCGCGCAACTGCCGGCGCGGGTCAGGTTGGCGGGCTTCTGGGGTAAAATCCAGACTGTTGACGATATCGCCCCGGTAACTGGGCAGAGTAATTTCATCGCGGGTCTCGACCGGGGCGCTGCGCGGCTTGGCGAACTGTCCCGCCAGCCGTCCAACCTTGACGACTGGACAGGCAGCAGCGAATGTTAGCGTCACCGCCATTTGCAACAAGACCCGGAAGGTGTCGGTAATGGTGCGTTCATTGAAATCGGCAAAGCTTTCGGCGCAGTCACCCCCTTGCAGCAGAAAAGCGCGACCCGCAGCGACTTCAGCCAGATGCTGGCGCAACGCATCGATTTCTCCAGTAAACACGAGCGGCAGCGAATGCGCCAGCCGCGTCTCGACTTCGGCCAGCGCTGTAGCGTCGGCATAATCCGGCATCTGCACCGCCGGCCGATGCCGCCAGCTGTCTGGTGTCCAGGGGAGGCGGGATGGAGACATAAGTTTGGACATTGCTGTTCCTGATAATTGCGTATGATTCAGGGAGAGAAACATTCCCGGTGTAGAGAGTCCGTCCCCGATTCGATGACGGTAAGGCCTTTCACAGCGAGGACGCCACGTCTGCGTCAACACCAGAAAAACTCATACGAAGACATGAATTAGAAAATGGTAAAACCATCCCTAACCGCTTGGCATCCTTCTCCTTATCTGCTGTTAGTGTTAACTACCCTGTTCTGGTCCGGCAATTTCGTGCTGGGCCGGGCGGTGCATACTGTATTCACGCCATTCACTCTGTCGTTCTGGCGCTGGGCGGTGGCGCTCCTGATTCTTCTCCCCTTCGTTTGGACCTCACTGCGTCAGCAGGGCTCACTACTGCGCCGGCACTGGCCGGTTCTGCTGTTGCTGAGTGTGCTGGGCGTGGTGAATTTTAACACTTGTGTCTATATCGGCCTGCATACCACGACCGCCACCAATGCGGTCATCATGCTGTCGATCACGCCGGTGTTGATTGTCGCTTTGTCGTTCCTGTTGCTGCGTCAGACCGTGACCGGCTGGCAGGCGCTGGGAATTGCTTTGTCACTGTCCGGGGTGCTGGTGATTGTTGGCCGCGGCGACGTGGGGAGCCTGCTTGAGTGGCAGGTCAATTCCGGCGATTTGTGGATTCTAGCAGCAGTGTTCAGTTGGGCGTTGTATTCGGTCTGTCTGCGCTGGCGGCCAGCAGAGCTTGAGCCGCTGAATTTCCAGGCCGCAACCATGATCATCGGCGTTGTCATTCTGATGCCGCTGTATGGCTGGGATCTGGCGCAGGATCGGGTTTTCATCCTGAATACCGCAGCCGTTGTCAGCATCTTATACTTGGCGCTGTTTCCGTCGATTCTGGCCTACATCTTTTGGAACCGGGCGGTCGCTGAGCTGGGGGCCAACCGCACTGGCCAGTTTTTGCATTTGATGCCTGCCTTTGGCGCAGTGCTGGCGATGATCTTTCTTGGTGAGCGGTTATATGCCTTCCACGCGGCTGGTATTGCTTTGATTGCTCTGGGGATCTGGCTGGCAACAGGATATGGACGCAAGCCGGGGTGATTGACCGTCTGGCAGGGGCCTCCCCTCCAGCCTCTCATCCATCGGGCGAAGAGGGTATTTTTTAGCTTCTAGTTTGCCAGCAGCCAATCACGCACGACAGCAATTTGGTCATCGGCCATCAGCGCTGGCGCATGACCCATGCCGGGAAACTCGATCAATTCCGCTTTGGGGCCACGTTCGGTCATGGTGATAGCATCAGCATGATCCAGTACGTCGGAATACTGACCGCGTAACACCAGGGTTGGGCATTGCACGGCATCCCACAGCGGCCACAGGTCGATATCTTTCAAATCCAGCGTCTTGAAATTCTCGGCGATGCCTGGATCGTAGGCGAATGTGTAACGGCCATTCTCCAATTGCCGGGCGCTATGCGTTGTCATATGCCGCCATTGCTCATCGGTTAAATTACCGAATGTGGCGGCGATGGTGCGCAGAAAACGCTCCATTTTTTCGATGCTTTCAAAGGTAATCACTTGGCTGACATAATCGGCGACCCGCTGTAAACCCGCAGCAGGAATACGCGGGCCGACGTCATTGATGACCAGTTTGCTGATCGGGGTTCCGGCGTAGCTAGCTAGAAAAAGGCCGATTAATCCTCCCATCGAGGTGCCGACAAAGTCTACCTGCCCGGCATCGATACGCGCCAGCAACATGGCCATGTCGTTCACGTAAAGCGGGTAGGTATAATCCGTCTTGTCGGTCAGCCAGTCGCTTTTACCGCGCCCGGCAACGTCGGGGCAAAGCACCCGGTACTCCTGTTCCATCGCGGCGGCCAGAAAGTCGAAATCACGGCCCGTGCGGGTCAGGCCGTGCGCGCAGATCAAAACCTTAGGATTGCCGGGATCGCCCCATTCGGTGTAGTGAATCCGATGGAAACCGTGGGGTCCGAGGGCGTAGTAGTGACGGGATGTCATGGCCATGAATTAATTGCTCCCGGGTAGTGAGTCGTGTTTTTGACATTATCCGGCAAGCCGAACAAGGTAGCTATAATAATGGCCATTCATTTTGAAGGAGCAGACCCGCATGGCGATGCTGCATTACACTGAAAATGGTGCGGGCGAACCGCTGATCCTGTTGCACAGCGGTGGCATGAGCGGTGCCGAGTGGGCGCCGCAGATTCCTCTGTTCGCCCGTCATTTCCGGGTGATTGCCCCTGATCATCTGGGGCATGGCCACAGCCCGATGGTTGCCGGCCGGCTCCGTGTCAGCGATATGGGCCGCGCCGTGTTAGAGGTCATGGATGAGTTGATGTTACCAGTGGCGAATCTGGCGGGTTCCTCCATGGGCGGAGCGGTGGCACTGTGGTTGACCGTCCACCATCCCGAACGGGTCAGCCGGCTGGTACTGTACCGGGTAGGTTACCGCAAGGACGAGGTGACGCACGCGGGTACTCGCAACATGGCTGATCCGGCCTACTGGCGCGGCGTTGGGATGCACAAGTGGCTAAGCGATATCCATCGTCCTCAAGGCGGGCCGGATGCCTGGGAAGAGGTGATTTTGCGGGTTTCGGAGGCGCTGGAGCCGGCAACCAGCGATCATGCCCATGATTTGGAGGCTTTGGGCCGCATCACCCAACCGGCGTTGATTGTGGTTGGCGATCGTGACCCGGTAGCGCCGCTGGATCAGATTCTGGAAATGTTCGGGGCGATTCCGAAGTGTGGACTTTGGATCATGCCCTATGCGACCCATGTGACCGCGACCAGCACGTGGCGGGCGGAAATGTTCGCACTGGAGGTCACCCGGTTTTTGCAACGGCGGGAATAAGGCGCCTTTAGCAAAATAACGGGGTAACTACTCCTTCCAGGTCACATCGCCCTGGCTCTTCGTGCCACCTCTCCTTGGCCAAGGAAAGGAAAGGAAAGAGACACGGCTATTCAGGACGGACGGCTAGCCCATTCGGATGGCCGCGTTACACGGGCCAGTTTGTCAAGCACTCCATTGACAAAGCGATGTCCTTGCTCTGCGCCAAATAACTTAGCCAGTTCCACGGCTTCATTGATAATAACCCGATAGGCGATGTCGGGACGCTGTATCAGCTCGTAGCCGC
Organism: Gammaproteobacteria bacterium; assembly: GCA_024234995.1. Lineage (GTDB taxonomy): Bacteria > Pseudomonadota > Gammaproteobacteria > Competibacterales > Competibacteraceae > UBA2383. Next base: position 39,681 of record JACKNF010000003.1, on the reverse strand, counting down.
CAATCCGCAAAATGGCCTGTTCTACAGGATCTACCTGCGCCAGGGGCCGGTCCAGGAACGGCTCCAGAGCGGCATCGATCTCGACCACCTGTTTTGGCACTTCATGCACTAATTCCCGGAAATAATCAGGATCAGCCTTGCGCAAATCCTGATCAGCCAGAAATTCGTTGGCAATGATGGCGGGTTCTTGAATGGTTATTTGCCATTGATACAGTGCCTGAGCGGCACAGCGCCGCGCCCAACTGCGCTTGCCGGGTAGATTTTTACGAGAAGGTTCGCCCACAGCTCAACCTTCCAGCCGGCGCAATAGGCTGACCATTTCCAGCACTGCCATGGCTGCCTCAGTACCTTTGTTACCGGCTTTGGTTCCGGCACGCTCTACTGCCTGGTCGATGGTATCTACGGTCAATACACCGAAACCGACGGGCAAATCATACTCTAATGAGACGCCCGCCAGTCCCTTGACACACTCGCTGGCGACGTACTCGAAATGCGGGGTGCCGCCGCGAATGATCGCGCCGAGCGCGACAATGCCATCATAGCGCTCGCTGGCGGCCAAACGCTGGGCAGCGAGAGGCAATTCAAAGGAACCGGGTGTCCAGATCAGATCGATGTTAGTCTCGGGTATGCCGTGGCGGTGCAGCGTATCGACTGCACCATTGATCAAATTTTGCACGATAAAGCTATTGAAACGCGCCGCCACCAAGGCAAAACGGGCATCTTGAAGCGGCGCAAAATCACCTTCAATGATATTGACATGCATGGATGAGATTCCGTGATAAAAGGGTTAAGGAACAAAACGTAGAACGGGTTCTCCGTTCATTCAGCCGGTTGGAAGCCAGCTCCGCATTGTGTTGTTCTCAGGAAACATATTCGATGACTTCCAGGTTAAAACCGGATAAGCCGCTGAGGCGTTTGGGAGCGCCTAATACCCGCATTTGCTGCACGCCAATGTCGAGCAGAATCTGGGCGCCAATGCCATACGTGCGCAATTCAGCGGAAGGATCACCAGCACGTGCGGTTTCGCTGGCACCGAATTGATAGCTGCGCATCCGCCGGATCAGCGCTGAGGGGTCCTCAGGCCGGCTGAGTACCACTAATACGCCTACCGGCTCGTTTGCCACCCGTTGCAGGGCATCGTGTAACGGCCAGCCACTGTCAGGCAGCTGGAGAGTCAATAGATCGCTGAGTAAATGCTGGACATGAACACGCACCAATACCGGTTCGTTGGCCTGAATTTCACCCTTGACCAGAGCGAAATGCACTTGTCGACCCACGACATCCTGATAGGTCAATACCCGGAACGGCCCAAAGGCTGTGGTCATGAAGGTGTCTGCGACCCGTTCGACAGTCTTCTCATTCTGCATCCGGTAGTGAATTAAATCTGCAATGGTGCCGATCTTGACGCCATGCTGTCCGGCAAAGCGCTCCAAATCAGGCCGCCGCGCCATGCTTCCGTCTTCATTGAGAATTTCGACAATCACTGCTGCGGGTTCCAAACCGGCTAACCGGGTCAGATCACAGCCGGCCTCGGTATGGCCAGCGCGTGTCAGCACCCCGCCAGGCTGGGCCATCAACGGGAAGATATGGCCCGGTTGCACCAGGTCTTCGGGCCGGGCATCAGGACGCACCGCAGTGCGGATGGTGTGGGCGCGGTCGTAGGCGGAGATACCCGTCGTGACACCCTGGGCAGCTTCGACCGAGACTGTGAAATTGGTGGAATAGGGGGTTGCATTGTCTTGCACCATCAGCGGCAGGCGCAGTTGTTGACAGCGTTCGCGGGTCAGCGTCAGGCAGATCAAGCCACGCCCGTAGCGGGCCATGAAGTTGATGTCTTCAGGGCGCACCAGCGAAGCAGCCATCAGCAGATCACCTTCATTTTCCCGATCCTCATCATCCATGATGATGACCATCCGGCCTTGCCGGAGGTCGGCAAGGATCTCATCAATGTGGTTCAATGCCATGCGTCTATTTCCAGAAGCCATGTTCACGCAGCAGCGCCTCGGTCAGACCGCCGCTGCCTGGTTGTGCAGCGCGCTCGCCCAGCAGCAGCCGCTCCAGATAGCGGGCAATCAAATCCACCTCCAAATTGACCCGCCGGCCGGCCTTAAAATTCGCAAGGGTCGTTTCCTCCAGGGTATGCGGGACAATATTGAGTTCGAAAGCCGCACCATCGACCTCGTTGACGGTCAGGCTAACCCCGTCCACACAGATGGAGCCTTTTTCAGCGATGTAGCGGGCCAGGGCATCCGGGGCTTGAATGCGCAGCCGCCAAGAACGGCCATCCGGCTGCCATCCGGTGACGACGCCAACGCCATCGACATGGCCGCTAACCAGATGGCCGCCGAGCCGGGTGGTGGGTGTCAAGGCTTTTTCCAGGTTGACCTTGGCGCCAGGTGTGGCATCGCCGAGGGTAGTCCGTTCCAGGGTTTCGCGGGATACATCGGCCCAGAAACCATCGCGAACCAGCTCGATAGCAGTCAGACAAACGCCGCTGACCGCGATGCTGTCGCCGGTTTGCACGTCGTGCAAATCCAGCTTGCCGGTAGCAATGCGCAGGCGAAAGTCACCGTCGTGCGGTTGCAAGGTGGTAATAGCGCCAACGGCTGTGATAATGCCGGTAAACATGGTCGTTTCTCGAAAAGCAAGGTACGGGTTATAGAGGCTAAAAGATAAGGTTCCCTTTACCCGGCTAAAAAATATGGATTATGTGTCATGCTTCATATGAGTCTGAAACTTAACCCTGTTCATTCAGTTCTCTCTTGAAAGGTACGTTTTGCAAGCCGGAACATTCACAGGCATCTTGCCATCGCATGCTTTTTTTCCGTCGATGATTTTGATGTCATCAAAACTTGAGTCTTAACCGCCAATCCCGTCCTACTGCGCGCACTTCAAGAATCTCCAATTCAATCCGTTCGTTCATCCGCGTCAATTCTGGTAACTGGAACAAGCCGCGGGCCTTATCGCCAAGTAATAAAGGGGCTATATAGACGACCAGCTCATCCACCAGCTTCGCTTGCAATAAAGCGCCTGCCAAGGTTGGACCGCATTCCACATGGACCTCGTTGCACTCACGGCGGGCCAGTTCCGCCATGATTACGGGTAAATCCAGCTCCCATTTACAGCGCGGCATGACTGCGATTTCAGCACCAGCAGCCCGTAGTGGCGCTTGTGCGGTAGCGTCAGCGGTCGCAGTGAAAATCAGCGCTGAGCCTGGTAATTGCAGCATCCGGGCCGCCGGGGGAGTGCGTAGCGCAGTGTCAAGAATGACCCGTAGCGGCTGGCGTGATGTTTCTGGCAGACGCACATTAAGACCAGGATCGTCTGCTAACACTGTGCCAATGCCGGTCAGAATCGCCGAACTGCGCGCGCGGAATCTTTGCACATCCTGCCGCGCTGCCTCGTTGGTCAACCATTGACTTTCGCCTGAAGCCAGCGCAGTACGCCCATCGAGGCTCATCGCCAGCTTCAAGCGGACAAATGGCCGCCCTTCAGTCATGCGCTGGATAAAGCCGGGATTCAACGCCCGCGCTTCTGTTTCTAACAATCCGCATTCTACGGTGACTCCCGCCTCACGCAATTGTGTCAAGCCTCGCCCAGCAACCTGCGGATTGGGATCGGGCATCGCTGCCACCATGCGAGCGACACCGGCGTTTAGCAATGCGTCTGTGCAGGGTGGTGTGCGGCCGTGATGACAGCAGGGTTCTAGGGTGACATAGGCGGTTGCGCCGCGTGCCCGATCACCGGCGGCCTCCAAGGCGTTGATTTCTGCATGGGACTCGCCAGCGCGTTCATGCCAGCCCTCACCAATGATGTGTCCTTCGCGGACCAGCACACAACCGACTCGAGGATTGGGATCAGCGCCATACAGCCCCCGCCGGGCTAGCATCAGCGCGCGTGCCATGTGGCGGTAGTCGTCGGATAGCCATTGAGTCCCCTCACCTGTTGCCATCGTGTCTGCCGGCCGGCGGGGAGGAGGGCCGGGAGGGAGGGGGCGATCGAAAGACATTACTCAGAATTCATCGAGTCGGGCGGTGTGTTCTGCAGGCGTTCGATTTCAACCCGGAAGGCGTTGACGTCTTCAAAGCTGCGGTAGACTGAGGCAAAGCGGACATAAGCGACCGGGTCCAGACGGCGTAGCTCATCCATGACCCATTCGCCGATCTGCTGGCTGCTCAATTCCCGTTCGCTGCTGGCGCGAACCCGGTTTTTAATCCGCAGGATGAGTTTTTCAATTTGCTCGGCGCTGACGGGCCGTTTTTCCAGCGCCCGTATCAACCCGGTGCGCAGTTTTTTCTCCAGGAATGGCTCACGCCGGCCATCGCGTTTCACCACCGGCGGCATCAGTAACTCGGCCACCTCGTAGGTGGTGAAACGGGCGCTGCAACCCGGACATTCGCGGCGGCGGCGGACTTTATCGCCTTCTGCCAGTAGCCGCGAGTCCACGACCCGAGTATCGGGGGCACCGCAGAATGGGCAATGCACCGTCGCACCTTACCGCGAGGGGCGGATCAACCGTACACCGGGAACTTGGCGCAGAGCTCAGCTACTTGGCCACGCACCCGGCTGATTATGGCTTCGTTGTTCAGATCATCGAGGATATCGCAGATCCAGCCGGTCAATTCCCGGCACTCGCGTTCTTTAAAGCCGCGTGTGGTCACCGCCGGTGAGCCGATCCGCAAGCCGCTGGTGACGAATGGCGACTGGGGATCATTGGGCACTGCATTTTTGTTGACGGTGATCCAGGCCCGGCCCAGTGCCGCGTCAGCGGCCTTACCGGTCAAGCCCTTAGCAATCAGGCTGACCAGGAATAGATGGTTGTCGGTGCCGCCAGACACTACATCATAGCCGCGTTCATTGAACACGCCGGCCATGATTCGGGCATTGGCCACCACCTGCTTTTGGTAGTCCACGAAATCGGGTTGCAGCGCTTCCAGGAATGCCACCGCCTTGGCGGCGATGACGTGCATCAATGGTCCGCCCTGCGTGCCGGGAAAGACTAACGAGTTCAGTTTCTTCTCGATCTCAGGATTGGAACGGGCTAGGATCAGGCCGCCGCGTGGACCACGCAGGGTCTTATGGGTCGTGGTGGTGACTACGTCAGCAATGGGTACCGGATTGGGATAGACACCAGCGGCAACCAAGCCAGCGACATGGGCCATGTCCACGACGAGAAAAGCACCAACCTGATCAGCGATAGTCCGGAAGCGCGGCCAGTCCACTACCCGTGAATAAGCCGAGAAACCGGCGATGATCATCTTTGGCTTGTATTCGAGAGCCAGCCGTTCCACTTGTTCATAGTCGATTTCACCGGTCGCATCATTCAATCCATACTGCACCGCTTGATACAGCCTGCCGGAGAAATTGACCTTAGCACCGTGGGTCAGATGACCGCCATGCGCCAGGCTCATGCCCAGCACCCTGTCGCCGGGCTCCAGCAACGCCATGTAGGCAGCGGCGTTTGCCTGTGAGCCAGAATGTGGCTGGACATTGGCATAATCGGCGTTGAACAGCCGCTTGGCGCGGTCAATGGCTAATTGTTCAGCGATATCTACAAACTCGCAACCACCGTAATAGCGCTTGCCTGGATAGCCTTCGGCATATTTATTGGTCAGCACCGAACCCTGGGCCTCAAGCACCCGTGGACTGGCATAATTTTCCGAGGCAATCAGCTCGATATGGTCTTCCTGGCGCTGTTTTTCACCCTGCAGGGCGGCCCATAACGCGTCATCATACCCGGCAATTCGCATCTCTCGACTGAACATTCGCAACCTCTGCAAAGGCGAGCGCCCGCCGTTTTGGAATAAAAGGCGAGCGAACCATGGAAAGCGGTGGATCATACCCGATTTCAGTGGAAATTGACGGAAAATGACCCGCGAGAATGCAGAAATTAGACTGGAACGTGGTCAGGATCGTTCCTGCAGGTTGAAAAAGCCGGTTGAGATCGTTGCCTGTCTGGCCAATCCGCAGAGATTTAGCACGCTGTAGGGTACGCGTTGCGTACCCTACAGTTTTTGCGCTCGCAGGGTTTTGATCTATAAAGAGTGGTTTTTTCAGTCTCTCAACGCATTGGGGTTTCCAGGAAAGCGTCGATGACAGCGACCCATGCCTTGCCGACATTCCTTAGATCATATCCACCGCCGCCGACACCCAGAATACGGCCTTCAGCGAACTCCTCGGCAATCTCGCACAGGCTGCGCGCCGCACGGGTGTGCGCGCGGGTGGTGTAGTGCAGGTGGGCCAAAGGGTCCCCATCCAAACCATCGGCACCACAATTCATCACAATAAATTGCGGTTTCCACTGACGCATGAATTCCTCGACCTTGTCCCACATCATTAAGAAGTCCGGGTCAGCCGACAGCGGCAACAGAGGAATGTTGAGTTTGCGTCCCTTGGCTTCGCCTTTGCCGGTTTCATGTGAGAAACCGCTCTGCGGGAAATTATAGCGGCCATCCTCATGGATATCGGCGTAGATCACAGTAGGATCGGATTCGAATGGATAAAACACCCCATCGCCGTGGTGCGCATCGATGTCCACGTAGGCGATGCGTTCCAGCGCATATTCCTGTTGCAGAATTTTGATCGCCACGCCGGCATCGTTGAAGACGCAAAAACCGGAGGCCGTATCGGGCATGCTGTGATGCAGACCGGCAATAGGCACAAAGATGCGCCGCGCCTCGTTGTTCATCAATTTACGGGCAGCGTCAACCACGGTGCCTACTACTGTCGCGGCGTCTTCAAACACACCGCGATAAGCCGGCGTATCGCCGTAATCCAGCAAGCCACTGCCGGTTTTAGACAGGGTTTTGACCTTTTCGACATAGCTGGGTGTATGGAACAGCTTGAGTTGTTCCTCGGTGGCCTTAACCGGGTTGAAGATGCGCACCTGGTAATCGAGATGGCGGATGTGCATTTCGTCCCAGAAGGCATGAATGCGGTCCTCGCCGAAGGGATGATCGTCGAAACCGTAGCGGCCCAACTCTTCACCGGTGTAGACAGCTACTGTTCTACTTCGTGACATTGCTCTCAAGCCTCGTCATTTTAGAATGTTAATGCTTTTGCAATCATCATTATGATAGTTCAGCTTAGAGTGAGTTTTAAGCGTAATTTGAACGGTCGTTGTTTACGCCAAGCCAAGGTGAATAGCAACAAGCCGGGCAGGAACAGGCATTGACGGAGGGTGGGGATATTGGCGGCCTCCGCGCCGGGGCCGCCTGGATCGGTGATGGTTCTATTCACGGTGAGATCACGGCCGCCGGGGCTGTCATCGGTGACTGTCATTGCCGGTATCAGTAACGAAACTATATCCGGCCGAGGAGCAGGTGCACCGCTACGGTGCAACTTTGCAGGACCGCTATGGTTTGGCCGGCTTGCATTGTTCTACCGTGGTGGTATTGGGTTTGCGGCGGGTGGTGCAGCGCGAGCGATCGGATTCAATCCCCGGCGGCAACTGTTCCGGTGCAATGATCCGCCAGCGTTTGTTGCGGCCCTTCTCGCCAGCCAGCAGTGTCACCTGACTCTTTGCCACACCGAATAGATCCGCCAGGAACGCCCGTAAATGCATATTCGCCTGACCGTCCACAGGCGGCGCAGTGATGCGAACCCGAAACTGGTCTTCCTGCAATCCCACCCATTCATTGCGGCTGGCGCGCGGCTGAACCCGTACCTGCAGAATCAGGTCCGTGGCACCCTCCCAGGCATAGCCGGTTGCCGCCATAGGTTCAGCGTCCAGCCCACAGACCGAGAAAATCCTGCAGCAGCAAGCTGATGAAGATCAGGGCGATAACCACCAGCATCGGCGATAAATCCACGCCAGAAATCGGCGGGAGCAACCGTTGAGCCGGACGCAACAGCGGTGCGGTTAACTGGGTCAACACCCGCGCCGCCGGATGGTAGGGATCGGGATTGAACCAGCTCAGCACCGCCTGGATAATGACACCCCAAAGATAGATGTTGATCAATAACTTAACCAGCTCTAGCACAGTCACTAGCAAGAGTCCGCCGATCCCGGCCGGCTGAATGGACAACGCGTTGAGCAGTACAACCTCGATAAATTGCAGCAGGAACGCCAGCACCACCGCTGCCAGATCCAGCCCCCGGTAGCCGGGCACGATCCGGCGTAGCGGCAGCAACGGCGGGTTGGTGATGCGCACTAGAAATTGCACCAGCGGGTTGTAGAAATCAGCGCGCACGCATTGCAGCAAAAAGCGCAGCATCACCGCCAGGATATAGAAGCCAAACAAGGTTTGAATGAGAAAGACGACAGCAGTCACGGCTGCCCTCCCAGCAGGTTGCCCAGTTCCTGGGAGCGGTGATGGGCGGCATCCAATGCCTTATCGACCAGTGCATCTAACTGTTCGGTCAACAGCGATGGCGTCTCCATAATCGCGAGCGATGCAGCCAGTGACCGGGCGATCAGCCGGTCGAGCTGTTCATCCTGGAATACGCTGATGGCTCGCTCGGTAGTACCGCCAGGCGAGGTGACCCGTTCACGCAGAATGGCCGCATTTTCAGGACTCTCCAACGCCATCTTGGCAGCGCCGAAGGCTGTTTGCAGGGTTAACAGGCGCGCAGTTTCCGGCGCCAGCCCTAGCCGGACCCCGGTTTTTTCCAAGGCCTCCATCAGCAGGAAGAAGTAGGCCGGGCCGCTGCCAGACAAAGCAGTCACTGCGTCCAGCATCCGCTCGCTGTCCACCCAGACCGTTAGCCCTACGGAGCGCATGATCGATTCAGCAAGTTGCCGCTGATCGTCGCTAACCCAGAGGTTGGCGAACAAGGCGGTCGCACCGCTGCCGACCAGCGCGGGGGTATTCGGCATGGTGCGGACAATGGCGGCCTCATAACCTAACCAGCGGCGGAGGTCAGGCTCACGCACGCCAGCGGCGATGGAAACGATCAGCGGCTGCCGCTGCTGCATGTCTTCCGCCAATTCTTCGGCGACCAGATGCAGAATCTGTGGTTTGACGGCCAGAATAATAATTTGACCTTTGGCGGCTATCTCGCGGTTGTTGGCGCCAGTATGCACACCGAAACGCCCGCGCAGCAGTTCGCACTGGCCCGCGTCCGGCTCAGCAACCCAGATATGATCGGCGTCGCCGCCGTTGGCTAGTAAGCCACCAATCAGACAGCGGGCCATGTTGCCGCCGCCGATGAATGCTATGGGGATGTCTTTCATCACCACCTCTGTAAACAATGATGTTTGTGGTACCCAAACGAAATGCGGGCGCCGGTGGGCTTCAGGGTTTGGCGCCCAGCAGTTGAATAACCTGTTCAGTGATGCCAGCGAGCCGGTTGTCATTCTGGTAGGCCGCATACACTTTTTGTTTGCGCGTCGCATCGAATTGCTGGTAAAGCGCATAGGTTCCCGGCAAATTTTCGCGCAGCGCCTGCTCGAATCCTGCCTGATTAAGCCCGGATGCCAACCGGTCAGCCGTGGTCTCACCCATGTTGGCCGTAGTCGCTGCTGTTGGATTGGGCGGAGACTGATCGATGGTCACTGTGGCTGCTTGGCGTTTCGCTTCCTCTTCGATTTCGCGCAGGTAACCATCATCCGCGCCGAGCAGGAGAGGGGCAACTAGCAACAACACGCTGGCCCACCCGCTATGCGTGCCGGTATTTGGGAGAGGAGTGAGTAGTGGCATGATGGTTTCTCGGGATGCGAAACAGCCTCGGGCCGTTGCCTTGCTCGGTTGAAAAATAAACCTTCTTAGCATACTGCAAAGCGGCGCTTCAGGCGCGTGGCCCGAACAGCGCAGTGCCGATCCGCACCAAGGTTGCTCCCTCAGCGATGGCGGCTTCCAGATCGTCAGACATACCGATTGACAGGGTATCCAGCGCCAGTCCTTCAGCATTCAATCGATCCCGCAATTCCCGCAGCCGGGCGAAGGGCTGGCGCTGGCGCTCGAAGTCACTGACAGGGGCGGGAATCGCCATTAAACCGCGTAACCGTAATCGAGGCAACGCAGCGGCTGCCTGAGCAACTTCAGTTATTTGACTTTCATCCAGACCGTGTTTGCTGGGTTCTCGATCAATATTGACTTCCAGGCAAATATTCAATGGCGGTAATGCAGCGGGCCGCTGTGCATTCAGCCGCTCGGCAATCTTCAACCGGTCAACGCTATGCACCCAGGCAAAATGCTCAGCGATGCTCCGGGTTTTGTTGGCCTGAATCGGTCCGATAAAGTGCCACTCTAGATTCAGCGCCTTCAGTTCAGCCATTTTATCCAGCGCTTCTTGAAGATAGTTTTCACCAAAACGGCGCTGACCGGCAGCCGCCAAGGCGGCAATGGCGGTTGCCGGGCGGGTTTTGCTGACGGCCAATAATTGCACCGAATCCGGCGGCCGCCGGAAGCGCTGCTCTGTGTCACGGATGCGGGCCAGCACGGTTTGCCAGCGTTTGGCAAAATCACTACTCATAGGGTCAGTGCTCCTGATCGACGACGGTACAGCGATCACGATTTTGCGCGATATACTATGAAAATCCAGCTTAGCAGAATGGCCTGCTCCGGGTTCTGTGTCTTTCTTTCCTTGCTAGGGCAATCGCTATGAATCTCGACGAACTATTGACTTTTTCCGTACAGAATAATGCTTCCGACTTGCATCTGTCGGCTGGATTGCCGCCGATGATCCGGGTAGATGGTGATGTGCGCCGTATCAATGTCCCGCCGCTCGATCACAAGCAGGTGCATGGATTGATTTATGACATCATGAACGATAAACAGCGCAAGGACTACGACGAATTTCTCGAATGCGACTTTTCGTTTGAAATCCCTAAACTGGCCCGGTTCCGCGTCAACGCGTTCAATCAGGACCGGGGAGCGGCGGGCGTATTCCGCACCATTCCCACCGTGATCAAAAGTCTGGAGGAATTGGCTTGTCCGCCCGTATTCCGGGATCTTATCGCGGTTCCGCGCGGCTTGGTTCTGGTCACCGGCCCGACTGGTTCGGGCAAATCCACCACCCTGGCAGCGATGATCGATCACATCAACAAGAATGAATACGGCCATATCTTGACCATTGAGGACCCCATTGAATTCGTCCACCAAAGCCAGCGTTGTCTAGTGAATCAACGCGAGGTGCATCGCGATACCCTGGGTTTTAGTGAGGCGCTGCGTTCGGCGCTGCGTGAAGATCCAGACATCATTCTGGTCGGTGAAATGCGCGATCGGGAAACGATCAGCCTGGCGCTGACAGCTTCCGAAACCGGGCATCTGGTATTCGGTACCTTGCATACCAGTTCTGCGCCCAAGACGATTGACCGCATTATCGACGTGTTCCCAGCCGGTGAAAAGCCGATGGTGCGCTCGATGCTGTCGGAATCACTCCGGGCGGTGATTTCTCAAGCACTGCTTAAGAAGAAAGGCGGCGGACGGATGGCAGTCCACGAAATTATGGTTGGCGTGCCTGCCATTCGCAACCTGATCCGTGAGGACAAGGTTGCACAGATGTATTCGTCGATTCAAACAGGTGCTACATTCGGCATGCAAACCCTTGATCAGGCGTTGCTGGAAGTCGTTAAGAAGGGGATGGTGTCTCGCGAGGAAGCGGTTACCTATGCCCAGAACAAGGCATCATTCAAACAGCAGATGTGATGAATTTGGCGAGAAGTGGGAGATAGAGAGTCACGCACTAAGATGGCTATCTCGCTATCCCTCACCTTCATGCACTATATGCCCCTCTAGCAAGGTATACGTGACCCGGCCTTGCAATTCCCAGCCGAGAAACGGCGTGTTCTGGCCCTGGCTGTTGAGTACGCTTGGTTCCACCCGCCAGTCAGTTTCGGGATTGAACACACAGATATCGGCCCGTGCTCCCACGCCGAGATGGCCGCGGTCCAATCCTAGAATCCGCGCGGGTCCCCAGGTTAGCCGTTCAATGAGTGCCGGCAGGGGTAACACCCCATCCCGTACCAGCCGCAGGCTCAACCCCAGCAGGGTATCCAGGCCGGAAATGCCTGGCTCAGTGTCGCCGAAGGGCGCCTGTTTGGCGTCGGGCTCATGCGGCTGATGGTCCGAGCAGAGTGCGGTCAATACACCACTGGCCAGACCGGCGCGCAGCACTGCTTGATCGCGAAGTCCACGCAACGGCGGGCGAACATGGCAACGGCTATCGAAGCGCGTCAGGTCCATCTCGGTCAGATGCAGATGGTGAACCGCGACATCAGCGGTGACGGGCAGCCCTTCTGCTTGGGCACGGGCGATGAGATCGACCGCCCGGCTGCTGGACAGCCGGCCAAAATGCACCCGCACGCCCAGATCACGAATCAGCTCCAGATCACGGGCGATCATCCCGGTTTCCGCAGCAACCGGAATGCCAGACAGACCCATCCGGGTCGCCACCTGCCCCTCATGCGCCAGCCCATTGCCTAATTCAGGATCCAGCGGCGTCAGAAACACGGTCAGGCCGAAAGTCGCAGCGTATTCCAGCGCTCGCCGCAAGACCCGGCTGCTGGCGATAGGGTGTCCGCCATCGCTGACACCGGCGCAACCTGCCTCCTGCAATGCCGCCATCTCCGTTAGATGCCCGCCGCGCAGGCGATGGGTCAACGCGCCCAGGGTCAGCACGCGTGCCTGACCAGCGAATTTAGCGCGCCGGCGAATCCATTCCACCACTGCAGGTTCATCAATCACCGGGTCAGTGTCGGGCGGGCATACGAGCGTGGTGATACCGCCTGCAGCGGCGGCGCGGGTTTCACTGGCGATAGTGGCCTTGTGTTCCTGGCCGGGTTCGCGCAAGCGGGCGCACAAATCGATCAAACCAGGACAAACGATGTGCTTATGGGCATTGATCACCTGTTCGGGGATGAAACCGCCCGGTGGCCGGCCGAGACCGGCAATCTGGCCATCGGCGATAAACAGGTCGGCTATGCTGTCGGTTTGATGGGCCGGGTCGATGACTCGTCCGCCTTGAATCACCATGCGCATTAAGCATCCTCCCCGGTTAACCGGGCGTGATGTCCCAGCGTAATAGACATAATCGCCATCCGCACTGCGATGCCGTTGGTCACCTGTTCCAGGATCACTGAGCGTGGCCCGTCTGCGACACGGGAGTCGATTTCCACACCTCGATTGATCGGGCCGGGATGCATGACGATGGCATCCGGTTTCGCCAGCGCCAGCCGTTCTTCGGTCAGACCGTATTGTTGGAAAAATTCCTGCTCGCTGGGCAGCAGCGCGCCTTCCATGCGTTCCCGTTGCAGACGCAGCATGACGACGACATCCACGTCCCGTAAACCCTCCGGTAAGCGGTGAAATACCTGTACGCCCAGGTTTTCCACTTGGGCCGGCAGCAGGGTGCGCGGGGCGATCACCCGGATATTCCCTGCGCCTAGAATACTCAGGGCGTGAATCAGCGAGCGGGCCACCCGCGAGTGCAGGATATCGCCGACGATGGCGATTTGCAGGCTAGGGAAATCCGGTTTATGGCGGCGGATGGTGAATACATCGAGCATCGCCTGGGTGGGATGGGCATGACAACCGTCACCGGCATTGAGAACAGCGATATGCGGCTTGACATGACGGGCCATGAATTCTGCTGCACCGCTCTGCGAGTGGCGCATCACGAACATATCGCATTGCATAGCCTCGATATTGTGCAAGGTGTCGAGCAGGCTTTCACCTTTAACCGCAGACGAGGTAGCAATGTTGAGGTTGAGTACATCAGCGGACAAGCGCTTGGCGGCTAACTCAAAGGTGGTGCGGGTGCGGGTGCTGGCTTCGAAGAACAAGTTGACTACCGTCTTGCCATGCAGCGTGGGTAATTTCTTAACCCGCCGCTCGGCAACACCGCGCAGCGATTCAGCAGTATCGAGAATATCGGTCAGATGGCGATGGGTCAGACCTTCAATGGTCAGGAAATGCAAGAGACGGCCCTGGGAATCCAGTTGAATATGCGTGGCACTCATGGAAGGGTCTGAACGAGCAGTTGCAGGGGATCGGGACCGGTCAGCCGAACATGCTGGTCCGGTGAAAGTGTCAGATGGGTGCCGGCCACATTGGCTTCGATGGGCAGCTCTCGGCCGCCACGATCCACCAGCACCGCCAGCAGCACCGAAGCGGGCCGGCCGTAATCGAACAGCTCATTCAGCGCCGCACGCACCGTGCGTCCGGTGTACAGTACATCGTCGATTAAGATGAGATGGCGGTTTTCCACATCGAAGGGCAGTTCTGAAGGCCGGACCTGCGGATTGACGCCGATCCGGCTGAAATCGTCACGGTAGAAAGAGATGTCCAGTCGGCCGAGTGGCGTGGTGACACCCAGTTGCGCATGCAGTTGCTCAGCGACCCAGACGCCACCGGTATGGATGCCTATCAGCGCCGGTTCGGTCATCTTCTGCCGGGCCAGTAACTCGCGCAATTGGCTGGCCATTGTTTCAATCAGGGATTTAGCATCGCGCATGAAGCAAGGCTCCGTTGGTGGTTGAACCAGCTTTCCAGAATTACCGCGGCTGCCTGAGCGTCCAACGCTGAGTTGCTTCCTCGGGGATGGCCGGGTTTAGAAGGGCGCTGCTCAGCCTCCCAGGAGGAGAGGCGTTCATCGATCGTGGCGACGGGTAAATGGAATCGGCCTTGTAATTGGCGGCTGAAACGCAGCGCGGCTTCTGTCACGGCATTTGCTGTTTCGTCAGCATGGCGCGGTACGCCGACTACCAGTGCATCTGGGCGCCATTCAGTGATCACACGGGCAATGGCGTCCCAGTCAGGGCGCTGCTGGCGGGTGGACAGGACACATAGGGGCCGGGCTGAGCCCGTGATGGCATCCCCTACCGCCACACCGATCCGCAGCCGGCCAAAATCGAAACCCAGCGCGAGCCGGCAGGGTGGATGGCTGGCCCGTGGAGGGCCGGGCGCCGCGGCGGGCGGGCGCTCAGGCATGGCCAGCATCGGAAGACAACAGGTTCAGGTCGACGCCGAGCAGGGCGGCCGCGGCCAGCCAGCGCTGTTCATTGGGGATATTGAACATAATGTCAGAATCGGCGGGCACGGACAGCCAGGCATTTTCTGCTATTTCCCGCTCCAGCTGGCCCGGTCCCCAGCCTGCATAGCCCAAGGCGACCAGCAGATGTTGCGGGCCTTCATTGTGTGCTACTGCTTGTAAAATGTCACGGGAGGTCGTAATGCCAATGTCGTCAGTGACCCGCAGAGTGGCATCCCATTGACCGATCGGGCTATGTAGAACAAAGCCTTGTTCCGGTTGGACCGGCCCGCCGTGGTAAACCGGAATAGCGGCTAGCCCGGGCCGGTTCGCAGTGACTTGCAGATGCGCCAGCAACTGATCAAGCGTCAGATTTAACGGCCGGTTAATGACCAGACCCAGCGCGCCGCTCGCGTTATGCTCGCTGATATACGTCACGGTCTGAGAGAAGTTTGGATCGGCCAAGGCTGGCATGGCGATCAGAAACTGGTGGGTCAGATAGGTCGGCTCGATCATGGGTATATATCGGAATTGAGTTGCCGTTCAATCTATCCTTACCATGGTATCTCATTGCCGGATTCGCGGGTTAGGGTTTTTGCGGCGGTGTTATCGCTTAATGAATGCGCGTAATCGGCGTGTATAAACGGAATATCGTCATCGAAACCATCATTGTCCGGCCCACCCTGCGGTGAAGATGGGAACCGGGTTGCAGCCGGTGCTGCTTGCGCTTGCGGTCTTGATGCAGGCGCGTAACGCTCGTCCGGACCTTCCGGGCCAAACGGCGCACTGCCGCCGCTACGATCGCCCTTTCTATCTAGCATTTTCATTTCATTGACGATAATTTCGGTCATATAGCGATCTTGTCCGGTATTCTTGTCCTGCCATTTGCGGGTTTGCAGACGGCCTTCTACGAAGATTAAAGAACCTTTGCGTACGTACTGGCCGACGATCTCAGCCAAAGGGCTATAGAACACCAGGTTGTGCCATTCAGTGCGTTCCTGCTTCTCGCCGGTTGTCCGGTCTTTCCAGCTATCGCTGGTGGCCATGGTGACGTTGGCGACTGCTTTGCCATTAGGCATATAACGGACTTCCGGATCTTTACCCAGATGACCGATCAGAATGGCTTTGTTAATGCTAGCCATGTTGTTCTACTCCTTGGGGTTTAAGGGTGAAAGATGGAGGCTATTAATCGCATGGAGTGCTCAGTGCATCACACAGGCATTCAGTAGCGTTTTCAGCAAGAGCCGTTGAAATGGGTTGAAGTATGTCATGACCCGCAGGTTACAGGCCAGTTTGAGCATGTGCCATAGCCAGCTCCTGTAGGGCTGCTTCGTCCAGGAGGTGCCGGTCTACTTTGAGGTAGGCCACGCCTTCAGTCGCGATGACCACGGCTTCTGCAACGCCTGATACTTGAGTCAGCCGGGTCGCTAGATGCCGGGCATCTACTTCGTTGCAAGTACCTACATTGAGCAGGCGATTGCTCAAATGGCGCGGGCTCTTCATCGTCCAGGCTACGAGCAGCCAGATCAATGCACCGGACGTGGCAAAGGCGAACACCCCCTGGAGTCCGAACCGTCCATGCAGGATTCCACCCAGCCCGCCGCCCGCAAACGCTCCCAGGAATTGGCTGCTGGAATAAATCCCCATCGCTGTGCCTTTGGCGTCGGGGGGGGCCATCCGGGTGATCAATGACGGAAGGGTTGCTTCCAGCAGGTTGAAAGCAGTGAAGAACACCAGTAGCAGCACCCCGGTTTCCAGCACGGCATCGTGCCAGGTCAATAGCCCGAACTCGGTCAGTGCCAAGATCAGGATCGCCCCCAAAAACACCGGTTTCAACCAGCGTTGCTTGTTGGCGATAATCACCAGCGGCACCATCGCCGCTATCGACAGTGTCAGCGCCAGCAGGTAGACGCGCCAGTGCTGGCCGCTCGCCAGACCGGCATCGCGTAAGGCCAGCGGTACTGCAACAAAGGTGGCGGTCAACAGCAAGTGCAGCGTGAAAATCCCGAAATTGAGGCGCAGGAGTTGTCCATCGCCTAGAACACGTCCGAACTGAGAGGCCACCGGCTCAGCATCGCGGTGAATGCGGCTGACCACCGGATCGGGTACCCGGAAATGGACGACAGCGATGCCAAGCAACGCTAAAAAGCTTGTCAGCCAGAAGATCCCCGGTACGCCAATCCAGCCGTTCAGCACTGGACCGATCACCATCGAAACCGCGAATGACAGGCCAATGGTGATGCCGATGAGCGCCATCACCTTGATCCGGTGCTCCTCGCGGGTCAAGTCCGCTGCGAGCGCCATCACCGCCGCTGATACCGCACCGCCGCCTTGCAAAGCGCGCCCAAGAATCACGCCCCAGATGGAGCTGGCGAGCGCAGCGACAGCACTACCCAGGGCGAAGATGAGTAAGCCTATGTAGATAATGCGTTTACGGCCATAACGGTCGGACAGAAAACCAAAGGGGATTTGGAAAACCGCCTGACTGAAGCCATAGACGCCAATGGCCAGCCCCGCTAATGCTGGAGTATTGCCCCGCAATTGTTCAGCATACAGCGCGAACACAGGCAAGATCATGAACAGGCCCAGCATCCGCAACGAAAAAACGCCCGCCAGCCAAAATGCTGCCCGGCGTTCGCTAGGGGTCATATGCTCGCCTGTTAAATCCGCTGCCTTCATTCTGCTTCAAGCCCCCGTCTGTTTGGCTAAATCAAAACTCACAATATACTACTTTTGTTATTTCGAGCCCGTCAGCTTCTCATGAGGATGAGCAATTTCCGCGAGCGGCTTTCTTTCGGCAGAAGGCGGCAAAAACTGCGTCCGATAGTGACGGATTTATTCTAATGAATTGAAAAATGACGATATCTATCAGTTTGATAGCTTTGCGCCTCTTAAGGGCAGGCCAGTTCTGGTGCAGCGAGTTTCAGCACGGCACAGGCGTCTACAACACCTAGTTCAGTGTGCGTGGTAGACACGGGCCGCGCTGAGGTTTGCAGCAAAGCCTTGACCTGGCCGGGCGAGAGACCGGGCTGGCGCTGAAGCAGCAGCGCCACGACCCCGGTGACGTGAGCCGCGGCCAGGGAACTGCCGGATAGCAAGGCGTAGCGGTCGCCGGGAGCAGGAGCGACGATATCCTGGCCCGGCGCGACTGCGACGAAAGCAGCGCTCCGCCAGCGCGGCAATGACACAGTACGGTTCACGTCGCAGGAGATCACTGGAATGACCGTGTTCACCGCAGCGGGAAAACCAGGATCATCGCGGTCTTCAGCGGCGGCAGCCACCAGGACGATACCTCGACGGTGAGCGGCTGCCACCAGCCGGCCTAGCAGAGGATCGGGGCGCCCATTCAGGCTGAGATTGATCACCTTTGCCTCGTCATTGATGGCGAAATCCACTGCCTTGGCCAGCGTCCAGCTGCTGCATAGTGCTTTGGCGCTGGCGGGATCGGAATACCAGCAGGCTTTAACCACGCTGAGGAGCGTGCCGGGAGCTACTCCCTTCAGGCCCGCCCCATCGGGGCGGGCGCCAATGATCCCGGCGATGGCCGTTCCATGCCGGTCAAGCGAAAAAGACTGCTCGCCGCCTTCCACAAAGTTAGCGATCCGGATCCCCCGGTTGCGCAGGCCGGGATGTCCCGTATCGGCACCGGTGTCGATCACCGCTACCGCCACCCCTTGGCCCGTACTGATTCGCTGCGCCCGGTTTGCTTCCAGCAGCCGCACTCCATAAACCAGTTCTGCATAGGGGGCGTAAGAGGAGTGGTGCTTGTCAGGCGCCGTTTGCAGCGTATCGAAGACCTGATTGGCCTGCACCAGTTCGATGCGCGGATCGGCTTGCAATGCGGTGATGACCGGTTCCAGAGGCTGATCCGCTGGCACCTGAAAAACCAGGCATTGCACCCCGATTGAGGCCAAAGGAAATTCACCCGCCGGCTGCAACCGGTAGCGGGTCTGTAAATCCTGGGCAATGGCTGGCCATTGCAGCCGCTCCTTCTCAGCCAGCGCTACAATGATTTGCCGGGATCGCAACTGCTTAGGCACGCCAGGCTCGGGTACATTGCCTGATGCGTCACTTTCCGGCAGATTGCTGCAGGCCATCAGGGTGAGCAGCACCACGCCGGTCAGGCCTGCTGCCCAGCTCCGGTTCCATTTACGCAACGCTGATCTCCACATTCATTGTCCCAGCGGCTCCACCAGCCGCACCCGGGGATGAGCGCGCAAGGTTGTCACCGCCCGATCCAGCGCCCCCTCCGGCGGCTCGCCGCTGGGAATGGTCACCGTGTAGACGCCTAGCGCAGTGGGGCCAGCGGCAATATGCCCCGTAATGCTCCGCAGCAGGGTCTGCAATTCGCCGATGCTCATCCGGTCATCGAACACCACCCGCACCTGCCACCCTGCCGCATTTGCCGGCGCTTCGCCATTGGACAGGGTTTCATAGCCGGGACCGGCCGGCATTGTGGCTGGCAGCAGCACAGCCAGCACTAGCACCGCTATCGCCAGACTTTCCACGGCCAAAGTCCAGCGCACCGGTGGCGGGGTATGCCACAACCATTCCAGCACCTGTTGCCACAGCGAAGGAGCGATCTGAGCCGGCGTGGAAACCGGCGCTGCCTCCCAGCGGTTCACCTCAGCCATGAGCCGGTCGAATCCCTCCGGCGCGGGTTGCCAGGCCGGCGGGTCATGCGCCTCGATCATCCCGGCGAGCGCACGGCATTGTTCCAGTTCGGCGCGGCGCGCAGGGTATTGAGCCAGATACTGTTCCACCGCTGCCGTCTCCGCCGGATCCAGTGTGCCGTTGACGTACCAAGGTAACAGTTCCTCAATATCCCGGCGCGGGTCCGGGGGCAGGGTATTCGGGATCGGCGGGATCATGGCGATGCCTCCTCGGTCGTGGCGGAGATGGTATGTCCGCATTGGGCCAGCCAATAGGCCAGTTTCTTACGGGCGTGGAACACCCGGGTTTTTACCGTATTAACCGGACAGTCCATGATCGTCGCGATCTCGGGATAGGACCGGTCCTGGCCGAAGGTCAGATCGATCACCGCGCGATGCTCCGGTGAAAGCTGATCCAGCGCCCACAGCAGGGCTTGCCCCAGCTCCCAGCCCATAACCGTGTGCTCCGGGTTGTGCGGCGCGACCGCCTGCGGCGAGCGGGTGTGCGCCTCCGTGTCATCTAGCGCTGCCGGCGGCAAGGTATCGAGCGATTGCTCCACGTGGAAGCGTCCGGTCCGCCGCAGTGTCTTGAGTCCCTTATGGTGGGCGATACCGAATAGCCACGTCAGCAGGCATCCCTGGGCCGGATCAAAGCGGCCGGCATTCTGCCAGACCGCCAGCATCGTGTCGTTCACCGCTTCATCTACCTGTTCAGGCCGCTTCAGCAGCTTCAGGAGATAGCTGCCGATCCGCGGCGCGTAGCGGTCATATAACCATTTGAACGCTTGGCGATCCTGGCGCGCTACTGCCTGGATCAGCTTCAGATCGTCCATCGCAATGTCATGTTCACTCACCCGCGTCTTTCTCCATGGGGACTACACGCTAATCCTGCGAATTGTGGCTGGCAGGGTGGGTGCTGTCCATACGCGGTGCCGGGAGTCAACAGGTTAATGTGATTCCCTTCTTCACGCTCAAGGGTTCATCCAGCCCGCTGAAAACTTTTTTCCTATTGCTGTGAACCATCGCCCATGAAATGGACAATCACCAGGTAAGAGGCCAGCGCAACCGCACCGGCCTCGACCAACATGCAGCCTGGTCTGCCGGTGGACGTGCGGTTGACCGCCTATCCGGCCCGGAGCACACCGTTGCTCAATGGAGTCGTGCGCTACGTTTCCGCGGACCGGATCAGCGATCCGCGCACCGGCGTTGGGCATTCCATTGCTCAGGCCGCAGTTGATCCTGCTTCGCGGGTGATAGCGGGCGAAAACGTGCGCCTCCAGACGGGCATGCATGCAGAATTGTTTATCAAGACCGGCGAACGCACAGCGTTGGATGACCTGCTGGTCCCGATGGCCGACACGTTACGCCGCTCACTGCGCGAGCCATGAACCCATGCAGCGCACCGGTGATCCCGGCACCGGCCACATCTCACTGACATCCCCCGGTCAGCAATCTTGAGGACCTGGTTGCCTGTCTCGGTTTACGATGCTTTGGGGGACCTGATTTGCGCCCATTTTAGCCATGCAAATCTGGGCGCAGTTCGCTGCGAAGGAATACTATGCCACCGGCGCGGGTGGAAAGGGTTTCGTGCCGCGAACCCGGTAAGGCGGCGTGGTAATCGCCGGACGTGTAATGACGGTCGCCGATGGTCATATCGCCTTCCAGGAGCAGGCATTCTTCTAAAGAACTGTGATCGTGGGCGGGAATCTGGCTGCCTGGGGCCAGCTTCAGCAGAAAGGATTGAAAACCGGCCTCCCGGTCCACTAGCAACAATTTGATTTCAATACCCGGTGCCAGTTTACGCCATTCACCTTCCTGTGCCCGCACGGTGACGGTGTTGGGGGGGCTTTGCGCATCCAGCGCTGTCTCGATGGCTTCCCAGACGGAGGTGCGCGGCGTTGCTTCCGGCAGGGCCGCCGCCAGTGGCGTCAAGCGCCGCTCCCAGGCGGCGACCTGCTGACGCAAGAGCGGGTCTTGCGACAGGATGGTTTCAAACTCGGCCAGTTCCGGATCGCTGAGCGTCCCCAGTACATAGTCACCAGCTATTTGTTCTGCTTCATTCCGCTTCATGTTTCCAAGCACCCCTTGAGTTGCAGCAAACCGCGCCGCACCCAGCTTTTGACCGTACCGAGTGGCGTTTGCAACCGCGCTGCCAGTTCCTCATGGCTAAGTCCATGAAAAAAAGCTAGTTCGATCATATGAGCCTGCTCCGGAGGCAGCCGCCGCAGACACTCCTGAATAGCGTGAGCGATCAGGTCTATCGATTCGAGCGCTTGGGGGTCTGGCGTTTGCAGGGCTTCATCGGCCAATGGTTCAGCGCTGGTTTCCAGTGCCCGGCGGCGGCGTTGGCGCAGGGACTCAATGGCCCGGTGACGGACAATCGCCATGAGCCAGACCAGCACCGGGGCGCGTCCAGCTTGATACTGGCTGGCAGTACGCCAGATAGCCAGATAGCTTTCCTGGAGAATATCTTCTGCTACCTCTGGCTGGCGGGTGAGCGCCAAGGCAATGGCGTAAAACCGGCGATGGGTGAGCCGGTATAACTCAGCGAACGCCTGCCGGTCGCCGCGGGCGGTTGCCGCCAGCAAGTCTTCGAGAGATGCAGAGGCTAAGGGTCCGGAGGGGAGGGACGGTTGGATGGCCAGATTCACAGCGCGCTGCCTGTTCCCGGTGAGAGTAGGCTGAAATTCTAGCGGCCGCCGTCCTTAGCGGCAATCATTGTGCCCGGCGGTCCTCACCACCGGAGCAAGTCACGCGCGGGTAATCGGCCCTAACTGCCTCCGGCCCGGATCAACGGACTGAGGTTCAGGCTGCGCTCGATACACCAGACCAGGGCAATCGAGGCGGCAATTGCGGAACCCACCGGCAACGCCAAACGCTGATACAGCCAGGTTCGCCGGACCAGGAAGGTGAACGGTAACACGACGGCAACGATCGCCAGTTGCCCGGTCTCCACGCCCAAATTAAAGCCCGCTAGCGCCAATGCCAGCGCATCGTTGGGTAACCCCAGATCGCGTAATACACTGGCAAAGCCGAAACCATGAATCAGCCCCAGCGTAAACGCCAGCACCCAGCGTCGGGTCTTGACCAGTGGAAACAGGTTATTGAGCGCCGCCAATACCACCGTGAAAGCAATGACCGATTCCACCAGTCGTCCGGGCAGATTCACCACGCCCAGCACCGCCAGGCTGATGGTTAGCGAGTGCGCTAGGGTAAAAGCCGTCACGATGCCAGCAGTTTCCAACAGAACTGGACGCAACGCTACAGCAGGCCGCCAGCCGCCATTTTCCCACCACAACACCGCGGGCAGCAGCAGTGCCAACAGGAACAGGATATGGTCGAAACCAATCCAGATATGCCAGACCCCTTCTTCCCAGTAGCTGACGAACTGCCGCCAGTTGCTCGCTGGTGTGGTGTTCAAAAGATACTGGGGTTGCTCCGGTGATAGTACGATACTGGCCACGCCCGTCGGCTGATGGACCTGCAACAATCCCCGGTGCGAGGGATCGAGTGTGAAGAATAACCGGTAATCAAGTGTTAGCGCTTTTGCGGGTGGGCAATCGAAGCGGATATTGAGTACTGCGTAAGCGCCATCGCTGTGCTGGATAACCTGCATCGCTCCCGGCCCGGAAGCACAGGCGGTCTCATCGGCGTGCAAGCTCAGATGCTCCAGCGCATAATTCACTACAGCCGTTTCCCTCGCCTGCAATTCGCCCCAGGTAATCGCGCCATCGCCGTTACTGTCCAGCCCCAGCGCGTACTCCAGATCGCGCAGTGCAATATCCCAGCGTGCCTGCCAGCCGTCTTGATGCGGAGTTATACTCAAATAGCTGTCGCTCGGTTTATGGGCAAACGCTGGCAACACGCCCAGCAGTAGTAGCATCAGGGTGGCTAATAACACTAAGGGAACCTGCCACCGGCTCAGTTTTCCGGTCATGATCGGATCTCCCGCAAGCGCCGGCTTAA
Source organism: Gammaproteobacteria bacterium (assembly GCA_024234995.1). Lineage (GTDB taxonomy): Bacteria > Pseudomonadota > Gammaproteobacteria > Competibacterales > Competibacteraceae > UBA2383. Next base: position 16,150 of record JACKNF010000003.1, on the reverse strand, counting down.
TCCGGTCAGCCGTTCATCTTCCAAGTGAACCCGGTCCAGCCAGTCCAGGACCTCGCGCGCCGCTTCCGGCTGGCCAGCGGCCAATGCCGCTTCCAGCAGTAACCGGGCGTCTTGCGGTTCGCGCTGGCCTTGTATCCAGTTCTGCCGCGCCAGATCCAGCGCCTTCAAAGGCTGTTGGCGCAGATCCAGCTGCAACCGGGCTTCGGTGGCGAAATGGGTTGCATCGCCGCGCTGGCGGGCGGCGGCAAAGCGCGCTTCCAGTACTTCGGCATGGCGTTGCCAGGCGGCATCGTTCAGCCGCCGTTCCGCCAGGGCCAGCCGCAGCAACAGATTGTCGGCGCGTTGTTCGTCCTGAAGCAGCGCGCGCACCTCGCCGGGGCGATTCTGATCGAGCAGAAAATCCGCGTAAGCGCCGAGCAGATAGACACTGCGCTGCCCTATGTTTAAAGCCGCGCGGAAGTGTGTCCCGGCAGCCGGCGCATCGCCGCGCTGTTCAGCAATTTCTGCTAGCACAGTGAGTGCCCATTGCCGTTCCCCAGGATCGGCATCGGGGCTGCGGGCCAGCGCCTGACTCAATCCTTGATAGGCTGCTTTGACCTGTCCACCCCGGCTGGCTGCGCCGCTCCAGCAAGTGATAAACAACAAGGAGTCCGGCCCGCGCCGCAGCGCCCGGCAGCTTCGCAAAGCAGCGGCTGGCTCGCCTTGTACCTGATGAATGACCGCCTGGGTCAGCCAGGCTTGGGGATGACGGGGCTGCATCGCCAGCACGTGATGCAAATCATCCAGCGCTCCGGCAAAATCGTGACGATTCTGGCGCAGCACCGCCCGTAATAGTAAAACCTCGGACGGAGGCGGGTCTTGATCCCACCAGGGGGCCAGTGCCGCTTGAGCATAGCCCGCGTAGCGAGGATCGCCCTCGGCACGGCCAATTGCCAGATTGCGGCGGGCCACCTGAAGGGCTCGTTCTAGATCATCCGGCCGGGCTGCCAACTGACGGCGTAGTTCCTGTAATTCCCGCATCTGTGGATCAATCACCGCACGTGGCAGCGTCTCCAGAACCTGATGGGAATCGGTGGGAATGAATGGGGCGGCAAACGCCGGGCCGACGACGCTCAGCCACACACCGAGCAGCAGGCGCCAGCGCCGCTGCCCAGTGGAACTGCCCCTGTTGCATAACGCTTGAAAAGCAAGAAGGCGGTTCATGATCAATCTCGCATGAGAGTTTGCCAGATCAGTCCAGGGGACAGATACCCTCGCAACCCGGCTCGTCGGGATCGACATGGCGGCTGTCGCGGCCGGAATGCGCCAGCCCAAGATAAGGGAAGTTTTCGCGATAGGGTACGTCGTTCGCGTTGACGCCATCGCCAATCCGGTTGTGCGGAAACCCGGCAAAGGAACCGCCGGCCAGTACGCCAACCACGGCGCGCGCCGCGATGTCGGTGACATCGTCCGATAGGCGGCGACCATTGGGGAAACCGGCAGGATCACCCGCCAGCAGACCCATCCGTTTACGCTGTGTAAAGGGGGTCGGTGGCACGCCCGTATTCAAGCGCAACAGATCGGCCACCGGGCCGGTTGGGGTTCCAGAAGCGGCAATGGGTGGGGCATAGGTCACCAACGGCAACAAATCGGTGCGTGGCGGCGTTGGAATCGGCAGCGCTTTGGCATAGAGAGCGTTCAACACCCGTGCCAACAAAGGGTCCAGGGCGTAACTAGCAAATTGGGCGTCATCCTTGGGTTGGCTCATGCTGAACTTATCCTTGTCGCCGGTGCCGATGAGCAGCTCGTTGAACAACGGATTGCCCATGCGTTGAATCTGAGTCAATTGGTCGGATAGTCGGGGTGGCGCGCCTGGATTCCGGTATGCCTTGACGCGGGGTCGCGAGGTCACGCCCCAAGCACCAAGAGTCGCTGACGGCTCGCTAGCAGCGTGAAAGTGACCATCATGGGTCAGCAGAGTAATCGGCACCTCGATGGCAATGGCATTGACATTGAAACCAGCGACATCGTCAGGCGCGAAATTGCGGCTGTCATCGGCATCCTGGGCATCGGTGAGAACGCCGGGAATCCCAGAACCATTGGGCAATGCACGAAAGTTCAACGAATCGAAAGTCGCACCCAAATCGATCCAGAACGGGTCATCTACCGTACCGGCAAACACGCGAATATCGTTGTTCAGGTGGTAGATACCCTGCTCCACCAGACCAGCGTAATCGGGCATGGTGCGTGACCCAACGTTAGTAGGCACCGCGATCAACCCATCAGCCAGGTCGATGCGTTGTTTGCCTTGTACCAGCGTGACCGTGTAGCGTTGGCGCAGGCTTAGCCCCTGGGAGCCGGTACCATCCAGCGCAGTAATCGCGGGCGGAATCAGCGGCGTACCGGGCGGCACCGGCGCTGGAGAATTGGACGGCGCGGCGATTCCGCTACCGGCACCCACGAAACCGGTAAACACGCTGGGTGCGCGGATTTCGGTGGTGAAGCGAAACTCAAAACTTAGATCTTCCACTGCGTCGTGGTTGTTATCGATATGGATGGCGTACAGAATTTCCGGATCGAAGGGGAAATAGTTAGGGCCATTGCTGGGTTCTAGCAGCGGATCGACATCCAAGATGAAAGTGACCTTGCTGGGATCGTCATAGCTAACGAAGGCGTAGAAGTCGGTGATATCCGCCTTGGGATCGAGCGCGGTGAGCGGTGCTTCACGATGATTTGCGGCGTAGCTGATAGAGGTAACCGCCAGGGTCAGAGCCAGACTCAGGTTTGTGCGGGTCAAAATGCGGGGCATGGGAATCCTCCTCTGGAAATGATGGCAAGTGGCGATACGAGGTATCGCTGAAAGCGAAGCATGAGGGGCTTCCCAACCTATTGCGCTGGCCTGCGCCGTTTGGATGCAGATGGCAAAAATAAAAGCAGGCGTTGCTAGCGCAGCTGCTTTGCATCCGCATTTCGGTGCGATAACGCTACACTTAATGAAATCTTATTCGCCGGGAGATTGTTGATGCACGCCGACCTGATTCAGCACGCTAAAGCCGTTGGCGGTCATGTGCTTGTCCGTGGCCGTTATGCGACTTTCCTCACTGCCGCTGGAACGGGCTATTCGGCATGGGGTGATTTGGCGCTGACTCGCTGGAGCGCTGACCCCGTTGAGGACAACGATGGCTTTTTCTTCTATCTGCGTGATCTCGATCGGGGTATCTTCTGGCCGTTGGGCCAGCAACCGGCGCTCAAACCCGCGGAATGCTATGAAACGCGCTTTACAGCTAGCGTTGCTGCGTTGCGCCAAATCAACGATGACATTGAAGCCCGGCTGGAGATCTGCCTCACCCCGGACGCGGACCTGGAGCTGAGACGGGTGACACTGCGCAATCTTGGCAAGGGTCCCCGGCGCATCGAAGTGACCAGTTATGCTGAGGTAGTGATCAATACCTGGGCCGCTGATGCTGCCCATCCGGCATTTTCCAAGCTATTTGTTCAGACCGAGTGGGTAGCCGGGCAACGCGCACTGCTGGCCGGGCGGCGGCCACGCGCTCAAGGGGAAGCGATCTGTTGGCTGGTTCATGCATTCGCTGGCGGCGATGAGAATACGAAGCCGTTGCAGTATGAAACGGACCGTGTTCAGTTCATTGGCCGTCGTTATTCACTGGCTGCACCCCGGGCGCTGATTGAAAAGGAGCCTCTGTCAGGCACGGTTGGCAACGTGCTCGACCCCATTGTCAGTTTGCGCCAGGTCATGGAGCTGGCTGCGGGCAGCGAAGTACAGATGACATTCCTGCTTGGCGCCGCTCCAGACAGGGAAACCGCTTTGGAAGCGGCGGCCCGTTATGCTTCGGCAGCCCGCATTGAGGCTGTATTCCAGGCTGCGATAGGTACTGCACGGCTATTCGGCCCGGCAGACGGGCTAAGCACGGATAGGGGCAGGAAGCCCGTGCGGCATTATGTGTGTGCGGTAGAGGCCGGCGCCTGTGCGTCTCAGGATTCCCTTCCCCCTTACGGCTCAGGGTCAAGAGAGGGAAATGAAGGATGCTGGCAAGGCGACGGCTTTGGGTCTGATACAGAGCCTCTGCAATTCTGGAACGGTTATGGCGGGTTTAGCGCCAGCGGCGATGAGTATGTTATCCGGCTGGAGCCGGACGCCAGCGGCCGTTTGCGCCTGCCTCCGCGGCCTTGGGTTAACGTGATCGCGAATCCCCAGTTTGGTTTTTTGGCCAGCGAAACAGGTGCAGGTTCTACCTGGAGTCAGAATAGCCGTGAAAACCGGCTGACTCCCTGGTACAACGATCCGGTTCTCGATCCGCATGGTGAGGGGCTATACCTGCGTGATGAGGATCATAATCAATTTTGGTCGCTGACGCCCGGCCCGGTTCCACAAGCGGTGCCCTACGAAATCCGCCACGGGTTCGGTTACAGCCATTATCGCCACGTCAGTCAGGGTTTGCAGCAAGAGGTCTGGCTGTTCACCGCGCGGGAAGAACCCGTCAAACTGATCCTGATTCGTCTGCATAACCGGCAACGCCGTTCCCGGCATCTGTCCCTGTTCACTTATGCCCGCTTGGTGCTGGGTGTATTGCCGGGCGGCCATGCGGCAGAACTGGCAATTGAGCAAGATGGCGCCACGGGAGCGTTGCTGGCTGAGAATCGCAATCGCGAATTCAGCGGACGGATTGCCTTCGCTGCAGCGTCGCCAACCGATAGTGTTCCTATTCATATCAGCGGCGACCGCACCGCCTTCATTGGGAAGCATGGTAGCCCCGCTTGCCCGGAGGCGTTGTGCCGCGACAAAATCCTCGATGGCCGGCTGGGTACCGGTCTCGACCCCTGTTTCGCTTTGCAAGTGACGTTGCGGCTGGAACCGGGAGCGGCTATGGAACGTGCCTTCCTGATCGGCGAGGCGGATAGTCGCGATGAGGTCCGCCGGTTAATCGGCCGCTATAGTGAGGACGGGGCAGTTGCAGCGGCGCTGGCCGAGGTCCGCAAATCCTGGCGGGACCGATTGATTGCAGTACAGATCCAGACACCCTCGCCGTCGCTTGATCTGATGATCAATGGTTGGGCGGCCTATCAAACCCTGAGTTGCCGGCTATGGGGCCGTTCGGCATTCTATCAGTCAGGCGGCGCGTTTGGCTTCCGTGATCAATTACAGGACGCTGTTGCCCTGATCTATCACGATCCGGCGTTAACGCGCCGGCAACTGTTGCTGCACGCTGCTCATCAGTTTATCGAGGGTGATGTGCTGCATTGGTGGCATCCCCCAGTAGGTTACGGTATCCGCACCCGCTTTAGTGATGACCTCTTGTGGCTGCCTTATCTCGCGGCGTTTTATAGCCGCGCCACGGGCGACTGGAGCGTGTTTGGCGAACCGGTGCGTTTTCTCCAGGCACGAGAGCTGGAGCCCGGCGAGGATGAAGCGTTTCTAAGACCGGAGGAGTCTCGTCAGACTGCCAGTTTATACGAGCACTGCTGCCGGGCTCTGGATCGTTCGTTGACGCAAGGTGTTCATGGCCTGCCACTGATGGGAGGCGGAGACTGGAACGATGGCATGAACCGGGTTGGCCGCGAGGGACGCGGCGAGAGTGTCTGGCTTGGCTTTTTCTTGTACGCCATTCTTGGTGACTTCATCCCGGTTTGTGGCCGGAACAGTGATTATAATCGGGCACGGCGTTATGCAGCATTTCGCAGCCACCTGGCTGAGGCGCTTAACGAGCAAGGTTGGGACGGTGAATGGTACCGCCGCGCCTGGTACGACAATGGTAAGGTACTGGGTTCGGAAACCAGCGACGAGTGCCGGATTGACGCTCTGGCGCAAGCTTGGGCAGTGATGTCCCGGGCTGCACCTTGGGTTAGAGCAGAAGCGGCTATGGATGCTGTCGAGCGGCTTCTGATTTCCGAACCGGAGGGCCTGATCCGTTTGCTGGCACCGCCTTTCGAGAACACGCCGGACGATCCTGGTTACATCAAGGGTTATGTTGCCGGGGTGCGGGAGAATGGTGGCCAGTATACCCACGCGGCGCTGTGGGTGGTGCGGGCTTTGGCGGAATTAGGCCGGCGTGATCAAGCAGTGCGATTACTGGAAATGCTCAGCCCGGTCAATCATACGCTCACACCTGAAGCGGTTGCGGTTTACCAGCTCGAACCATTTTCAGTTGCTGCTGATGTTTACGGTGCTGAACCGCACATTGGCCGTGGCGGCTGGAGCGGGTACACGGGTTCGGCAGGCTGGTTGCTGCGGGTAACGCTGGAATCCATCCTTGGCTTGGAATTGGTGGAGGGCCATGCTCTGCGCCTGCGCCCCTGCATTCCTGACGATTGGCCAGGCTTCCATCTGCGCTACCAGTTGCCAGATGGCGGGGCGACTTATGAAATTACCGTGTGTAGTCCTGAAGGTTGCGCAAAGCGGGTGGTTGCCGTGGAAATCGACGAGCGCCCTGGCCGTATTGAATACGGCGCAGCCTGTATCCCATTGTTCCATGATGGCCATGTCCACCAAGTACAGGTCACTCTGGCGGAAGCGGCTCAAGATACGGCGGCCGGTATTTCTTAGTGGTTTTGGCATGATGACCAGCGTATTACCGGCATAGCAGCCTTGTTATTGGCGCTACATCACGATCCAAATTTGCTAAATTTTGCATGGGTGACTGTCTGGTTGCCCTTATATTGACATTGGTTACTGGATTGCATCGTCATGACTCCCGAATCTCTGGTACAAGATACCCATACGTTGTTTTCCCTACCCGATGTTGCCTTTCGGGTCAACGAGTTGATTGATAAGCCAAATACCCGTTTGTCGGACTTAACTGAAGTTATCCTATGTGATCCAGCCTTGTCCGCACGATTATTGCGCTTGATTAATAGCGCGTACTACAGATTGTCCAAGCCGGTAGATACTGTTTCGCAAGCGATTCAATTAATTGGTCAGCGTGAGTTGCGGGATTTGGTAATTGCGACATCGGCGGTTAATTTATTTAAAGGGTTGCCATCGGAACAGGTGAACATGGAGATGTTCTGGTTTCATAGTATTGCGTGCGGGATCGCTGCCCGGGAGTTAGCCCGGCGTTGCCGCTTACCGGAGGGTGAACGGTTGTTCCTGGCTGGCCTGCTGCATAGTGTGGGAAAGCTGATTTTTTACAGCCAATGTCCTGGTCAGTACCGCGATGTATTGCAACGAGTTGAACAAGAAGGGATGAATGCGGTCGCTGCTGAGCGGCAGGTTTTTGGCTTTACTTATGCAGATTTGAGCGCTGAGTTGCTCAAGAGCTGGCGGTTTCCTGAACGCCTTTGGGTAGCGGTTGCCCATCAACTGGAACCGGCCGGGGCTCCGGATTACTGGTTAGAGGCGGTGATCATCCACGCTGCCATTTACGTCGCAAACAGCCTGCAACCCAGCGCTAGCGTTACTCCGTTGACCATAGGGTCGCCGGATATTCTGGTATCGCTTGCCGATATGCTTGCGCTGTCGCCAGAATCGTTGGTGGATCTTCCTGCTGAAATTAACCTTCAAGTAATTGAGATATTTGAGATTGTTCAGCCGGGTGCGACGTTGATCTATTAAACGCTCTGAAGGATTCCATTTTATGAACCAGTGTGACGATGGAATTCAAGGCAGATTAAGTGTTCGGAAGGAATGGTTTTCTTGACATATAATTTTTGAGGTTGGATAATTCAAAGTTCTTAAACGTTCTTGCTGTCGCTACTCTTCTTCAGTGGCTACGTAGCTCAGATGGTTAGAGCACGGCACTCATAATGCCGGTGTCGGTGGTTCAAGTCCACCCGTAGCCACCATTAATTCAAGCACTTACCGTGCGCGCTTGCGTCCTGATCCAAATAAGACCGGGGGATTCCTGGAACGCCGGTCTGGTGATCTTTTTAAGCGGACACATGATTTGATTCCCGCAAGACACATAAAATGATTATCAGTTTATGTGTCCGGCTTAGCAAACCGGGCGGAAAGCGTGGGAACCTGTGCTTGGCAGGGTGAAACCGTACCTCCTCCTATGGAAGCCGCAGGTTGGGCAAAAATGCAGCGTTGCCCAATGATGAGTCAGGAGGGGGTAACGGGGGAAGAACCCCAATATTCAATCGCACCGCCCCTTGTTAGGGTTCTTATACCTTACCCCAACCTACGCGCTAGAGGCTACGGGCTGCATGAGAGCCGGGCGCAAGTGATGTCCGGCAGCCTTACCGTCAGGAGACAAGAATCTGATATAGTTGTTAGACAACTATTTAATTATGGATAAACCGGTGATGCCAGATTGAAAACGCGCTGACCAGCTCTACGAACCTGCTTGACTGAATGGCCAGTGGATTTTGGTCTGGGGTGAGCGACACAGGCCTTACCAAGCAGCAATCCCTTCGCACAAGACCTCAATTTTGCAAGAACCAGGAGATTGAGAAATGACTAAAGGCAGTAAAATGGTTTTGTCGAGAGAAGAAGGGGCGAGATCTGTTGTTGCGGATCATCAGCGGATTAGGCATCTATAGCTGGGCGTCGATGTTGGTGGCAATGATCGTGTTTGATCGTGCGAGACCGGATGATCCTGCCTTCATTCCCAATGAGCGCATTTTTTGATAGGAGTGGCATTCCCTATCACCTGCAGACAGCTTGGGATCGGGGCTAATCTGTTAACCTTTATTTTTATCTGTTAAGCGCCGGTCTTGTTCTAGGTATCATTGGTCTGGCTGTCACGTAGCAGCGCTGTCGTGACGATTATTACCGGATTCATTTGGTGTTGTTAACCGCAATCTCAGCGATTGGTCTTCTCTATTACCTTACTTCCTGATGACATCGGCAAACCTTCAAGCACTACCTTGTGTTTCGCCATTTAGGTTTGAGCGTCCGGCTGAGCGCAGCGAACGGCTTGACCGCACTGTTATGTATTTCTATGCACTATTCATCAGAGACCGCTTTAACCATTCTCCGCAGCATTCTTCGGGGTTCGTCTGGCAAGGTTAGATACGCCTGAAGAAGTCCAGCCGCTTCTTTCGCTAGTTCCACGTGGCTGTATTGCGTTTTTAACTTCTACCGCACTGATTTTCGATGCTAGCAACTCAGCAGCAATGAGAACAAACGTGCTAGGGGGTGTTCACAGTAACCAGATAAAGTTCTACAGCTTCCCCTTCTGCGTGATGCCCCTTTAGGGCTAGCATTTCTTTCACGCACTGTAACACTTGTTTCAGAAGTGCAGGTAGCGCCGTATTAGGGCCGCATGTCCAGCTCATTGCTGGCGGTTGTTGATCACCTGGCCAATGGCAGAGAAACTCGCGGAAGCAAATGATCTGTCCATTTTTACTTCGAATACGTGTGCCCACCGGTTTTTGAATGGCACTGCTGACTTTTTATCTCTACCCTTTCTTCTCCGAGCACCACGACCATTGATCCGTTTGCTAAGAACTCTTTTCGGAGTGAATGCACTGAATTCCCAGCTTTCTCCTAGTATGCGAAGAAATTCTGCACACCATCGCGTCCTTTATGAGCCCTGCATTTCTCTCAAACTTTCCGGGCCATTAACGACCCATTCTATGTTGTCAGCGCATAGACTGAGGAATCCAGAAATGTCACCTTCACCAAAACGACGATAGACATCTTTTACCACGTCCAGAGCTATTGCCATTTGTTTATCTCCTATAGATTTTTAATATTGCGCAGAAGGATCTCACAGTAGATTTGCAACATAATGGGGTATCCGAGCGAGCATTGCGGAGCGTAGCCTGAACGCATTATTGTGCCGCGGGCGCAAAGCGCGAGGGGATGCTCACCAGGGCGAGTAGGCGAAGAGCAAGCTCTTCATGGACAGAGTCCTCACGGCTTTCTCCTTCAGCCGGATCGGCTGAATGCCGTTGTTAGCTGTCTTCTCTTATTCTACAAAGGATCTTATCATCATTAAAAACAGATCTTGACTGTATTTATGCATTTTTTCTTTTTCTGGAAATTTTTTGTCATATTCATTTACATTATCAGTATCTAAATTGTATAAAGAGCTTTCTTTAAATTTCCACTTATGGTTCTTTAATATGCCATTTTTTAATTCTAATACAAGCAATCCAAATGGATATTTTCCATCCATTGTACTTATGCCATAATCTTTCCCTGTTCTAAAGCCATGCTTGTAATAATTATGTGGATCTCCAAATATTATTATTGCAGGAAACCCATTTCGAAATGCTATCTCTTTTGTATATTCAATTAAGGCGCTTCCTATCCCAATTCTTTGAAAATCAGGATGAACACACAGCGGGCCAAATGTCGCGGTTTCGATGAATTCATTTTTTTCATTAATAACAGAAGATCTTGTATACATTATGCCGCTAACAATTTTCCCGTCCTTTTCTGCTAAAAAACCTAGTTCTCTAATGAAGTCAGGATGATTTCTCATGGTGGATACTAGGTAATGCTCATCACATCCAGGTTTGTATAGATTCCAAAATGCTTCTCTATTTAATTCTTCTATTTTAAAATAATCATTATTGTTCTCTAATCTAAATTTTATATTCAAGATAATCTCCTATAAATTTTTCCTTGTGCCAATTAGGTACTGCTAGATAGGATTTCACGGCTTCCAGAATTCCAGCGCACCTTCTGGGAATTGAGAGAGAACTTCATCAAAAGCTTCCTCATTTACGTGCCGCCTCAAAGCTTGAGCCACATGTCGAATCGCTGTTTCCGTAGAAAAATTATGTTCCGCTCGCAGCAACTTAACTTCCCGAGTCATTGCTTCGCAATCCTCAAATGTTTTTCTTTCTTCATCAACGTCCCAGTCAGTGACAAATAGCGCCCTAAGACAAACCGGGAGGACATTTGCAAAAGCAATTGCTTCTTTTGTTGAGATTCTGCGGCGGAATACCTGAAACACACCTTGTGTCATCGTGTATGTCACATGCGTACTCCAAAGTTCTGCCGTATCCTATGCGTCAACCAGATATTCATAAAACTTCGCCGATGCGCGCTCGTATTCTGCCGGTACTGGCATATCTAGTTCCTTTGTATCCAATGTCATTTGCGCCCAATGCCCCGGTAAGCGGCGTTCAGTACGGAACCTGGCAGGCCGGACACTCATGCCCGGCCTGCCAGGCTGATCGATTCATAGGCCCAATGACCAAGTTCAACAGCTGCCGCTGGAAACGTCCGGCCGGCTGCAAGAAGCGCTGACATTATCCGAACCGCCCTGTTATACAGCGGGGCGGCGGTTCGCTGCGGCACACCGGTTAGCCGTCTCTTGATCAACGCTCATAAAGCCAATCGAAAAACTCACTGACCGTCTTCTCCTCGCAGCACTCAAGCAAACACTTGGACAACCGCAAATGTCCCTTCGAGATCGAGAGCGCTGCGCTGACAACTGCGGCATAATCAGCTGGCCATGAATGACCGCGCACTGCGTACGCTAAATCATGAAGGCGCGCAATGGCCGCAGCGTAATCAGAGAAAATGTCCTCGTCTGTCTCGGGATGCTGCCCCTCCAATCTGGACTGCTCAATCAACGCCGGCAGCAAGAAAAATCCAGCATCTATCTCTGCGTGCCGCTCGTAACCCGACATCGATGATGTGGGCAATGCGCGCAAATGAAGTTGAATAAGAAAATGCCTTTGCAAAGAGACGAACTAAGGTCTCCCACGGCTGCCAATCAGACAGGCAGCCGCCGAGGTGTTGTGGCGAAGGCATGAAGGCATGTAATTACGCCCGATGTTCATAACGATGGAATCCGTCTGGCTGTACCCAGCTGGCCGGTGGGCGTATCAGCCGCACAACCATAAGCGTGCTCCAGCTTCGACCATCTTGGAGAATCGAAGGGGAGCATAGATGGCTAACGCCAAACTAGGAGGTGCGCAGTGGAGCGGAACGTCCCTTTGAGCAATGTTACAACAGTTTCCATCTGACTGAATAACCTTTCAAGATGCATTTTGCTAATACCTCTTAACATCAATTCATCGTAGAAACAGCTTCTTGTAGCTGAGCGATAGATTGCTGATTCTGCTTTGACTGATTTTGGCTGACCTTCCATTTGCCTTACGAGCGATTGATCAAGTGCGGAGTGCTGAACGTCTGAGTGAGCGTAGCGACCGGGACCGGCTTGCTTATGCGCCGCCTTGCTTCTTTAGGAATGAATCCCTGTGCTTTCCGCATACTGCCATTAGCCAGGACTCCAGCCCCTGAATGTGATCGAAGCTGTTATCGAACTCAAACTTCACCAACGTGTAGCGAGCACGGTCTCCAAGACTTTTCGGATCTAGGGTTTTGATCACCTGCACCAACTCCTCGTATTCCGCCTCGCTCAGTTGAAATGGCTGCCAAGTGGCTCCGGGACTCATACCTCCCTGGCTGCCACCGGACCGGAAGAATTCATTGGCAATGTGAAACGGGGGAAATATGCCGCAAGCTCCAAAGTACGGGATATCGTAGACCAGCACCGGCAACTCTGTGCTTCGATGTTCGGGATCACCATGAAACTCGTGGCGGTCGTATTCAATATTCTTCATATCCCCACTCCGAGAAGACATCGGCAACAAGAATAAAACCCAAGCAAAAATTTCTTGAATGGTGCTTATTGTTATGTATGATAGTTAGTTATACAGCTTCGCATAATCCCCTCACGGTTCAGTAATACAGCAGCCAGGAAGCGTGCGTTGCAGCCTGCCGAGCGGCGGGCTGGTCAAGAGCGGTTGCATGGACGAGGGCCCCACCGCTCCCCCTCTGTGTGACGCTTCTTTAGTGTAGCAAGTTAGCGAGGCGCCGCCGGGCACCTATAAAGCTTCTTGGGAGATAATTGGAATATCGCGCAGCAAGGTTTGGTTTTGTTGCACGTTGCTGACAGTCCAGAACGCCTTGCATATTGCCGGGTTCATAGCTAGCCATCAGCCGCGCCCGGATTTTGCTCCGGCGAAAATGATGGGCCGCTGGGCGGTTAGCTGAGAGATGCATGTCATTGCATCGCGTTATAGACAAATTGCTGCCCATACGCACTGCTTGACGGCAAGAGGCTCGATGCGATTTACTTCGCCCGCTTACACAAAGCCCACGGAGTTTTCATGCTTGTCCATCCTGACTTTGACCCGATAGCATTCAGCGTGGGTCCCCTGCATGTGCGCTGGTATGGCCTGATGTACCTGATTGGGTTCCTGGCTGGATGGGCGCTGGGCCGCTACCGGGCCAGACAACCCCGCACCGGCTGGACCATTGCGCAGACGGACGATGTGGTGTTTTACATCGCCATGGGTGTGATCCTTGGTGGCCGGATTGGCTATATCCTATTCTATGGATTCGATAATTTCTTGCACAATCCATTAGTGCTGTTCCGGGTTTGGGAGGGTGGGATGTCGTTTCATGGCGGCTTTCTCGGTGTACTGCTGGCCATGATCCTGTTCGCTCGCAAATATCAAAAACCGTTTTGGGCGACTGTCGATTTCATCGCGCCGCTGATCGCACCGGGTATTCTGTTTGGGCGCATCGGTAACTTCATCAACGGCGAATTGTGGGGCCGGGTCACTGACCTGCCTTGGGGGATGGTGTTCAGCCAAACAGGTGATAACCTGCCGCGCCACCCTTCGCAACTGTACGAAGCGGCCTTGGAAGGATTGGCCCTGTTCACCATCGTCTGGCTATTCTCTGCTAAGCCTCGTCCGGTCATGGCGGTTTCAGGCGTCTTCGCACTGAGCTATGGGATCTTCCGGTTTCTGGTGGAGCTTGTCCGCCAACCGGATCTGCACCTTGGCTATCTGGCGTTTGGCTGGCTGACCATGGGGCAGCTATTGTCGCTACCGCTGATTGGGGTCGGCATCGTGCTCCTGTCGCTGGCGTATCGGCGAAAAGCAACAGGGTAAAAGCAGCAGCGCCCTGGAAGGCAAGCATGGCGTCCTCCATGACCGGACTTTTGCCATCCTTGCCGGTAGCCCTGAACACGCCGTCGAGTACAGTGCGTTCAGCCGGCGTGAGCGCACCAACAACCTTTGAGTCAGGCCGCTTATCATCGGGTAGCCCGCCTCAACCGATGTGCCAGCTCCGAAGAGAAAGCCGGTATCTTCCAGTCTCCCAAAGATTGTCAGATAGAGTCCAGCCGGGAACAAACAGAGTCATGTAAGCTCGAATGCCACACTCTTGATCCATGTCGCGATAGCGCGGATGCGCGAACTGCCGGGGTAAGCGGCCAGAGAGGCTGTGATTGAACAGTGCAGAGCGGTGGTTTATCGCGAAGCTGTTATGAGAGACAATAATAATTTTCGTGTATTCGATTTCAGACCACCGGTGCGGGGGTATCAATTGAAATAGCGGGTATCATGGCGGATATCGAACTCTATTATCTGAATTGGCTGCTTAATAGAACAATAGGATAGATCATATATGTTGCTGATGATTGATAACTATGACTCCTTCACCTACAACCTGGTGCAATATCTGGGCGAATTGGGCGAAGAAGCGTGGGTGTACCGTAACGACCAGATTACCCTGGACGAAATCGCTAAACTGCAACCCCAACGCATCGTTCTTTCGCCGGGACCTTGCACGCCTAATGAAGCAGGCGTGTCGTTAGCAACGATCGAGCGGTTCGCCGGCAAGATACCTATTCTTGGGGTCTGCCTGGGTCATCAAAGCATTGGTCAAGCCTTCGGTGGGCGCATTGTCCGTGCCCGGCTGGTGATGCACGGCAAAACCTCCGCAGTCTATCATGATGGCCAAGGTGTCTTCGTCGATTTGCCCAATCCATTCACCGTGGTGCGCTATCATTCCTTGGTAATCGACCCGGCGACCCTGCCGGATTGCTTGCAAATGACGGCCTGGACGCAAACCGCGGATGGCGTTGTCGACGAGATCATGGGCGTGCGGCATAAGACCCTGCCTGTTGAAGGGGTTCAGTTCCACCCCGAGTCGATCCTGACCGAACACGGTCACGCTTTGTTGCGCAATTTTCTCAACCGGTACTGAACCATCTTGGAGAATCGCCCTATGGCCATGACCCCTCAGGAAGCCTTGCAGCGCACCATCGAACATCGGGAAATCTTTTACGACGAGATGCTTTCGCTGATGCGCCAGATCATGGCCGGCGAACTATCCCCGTTAATGACCGCGGCTATTCTGACCGGTCTGCGGGTCAAGAAGGAAACCATCGGCGAAATCACCGCAGCGGCGGCAGTAATGCGGGAACTGTCCACCAAGGTCCATGTTCCGCCACCCCACGAGCATTTCGTCGATATCGTCGGCACGGGCGGCGACGGCGCGCATACCTTCAATATCTCTACCGCCACCATGTTCGTGGCCGCCGCTGCGGGTGCGCGGGTCGCTAAGCATGGCAATCGCAGCGTATCCTCCAAATCCGGCAGCGCGGATGTGCTGGAGGCGCTCGGTGCGCGTATTGATCTGCAAGCGGAACAGGTGGCTGCGTGTATTGCCACGACCGGACTTGGTTTCATGTTCGCGCCTAACCATCATTCGGCAATGAAGAATGTCGCTCCGGTCCGGCGTGAGATGGGAGTGCGCACCATTTTTAACATTCTGGGGCCGCTGACCAATCCGGCCGGCGCTCCGAATCAGCTGATGGGTGTCTTCCATCCAGATCTGGTCGGTATTCAGATCCGGGTGATGCAGAAGCTCGGCGCACAGCATGTGCTGGTGGTTTGGGGCAAGGATGGCATGGATGAAATCTCGCTGGGGGCCGCCACCCAGATCGGCGAACTCAAAAACGGCGAAATTGTGGAATACGACATTCATCCCGAGGATTTCGGGCTGGCGATGGTCTCCAACCGTAGTCTCAAGGTGGAGAGCGCCGAGCAATCCAAAGCCATGTTGCTGAACGCCTTGGATAATGAACCCGGCGCCCCGCGTGATATCGTTGCCTTGAACGCAGGTGCGGCGCTGTACACTGCTAATTTGGCGCCCTCTATCGCCGAAGGCATCACCCGGGCGAACGAAACCCTGGCCAGCGGCGCAGCCCGCGCTAAGCTGGATGAGTTCGTGCGTTGTACGCAACAGTTGGCGTCATGAACGGCGCGCCCGATGTTCTGAAAAAAATCCTGGCCCGCAAGGCCGAAGAAGTCGCTGAGCGCAGCACCCGGCTGGGCCGGCTCGAACTGAGCCGGCTCGTTGGAAATCTGCCGGCTCCTCGCCCGTTTCTAAAGCGGTTGAAGAATATCATTGCCGGAGGCCAGCCAGCGGTGATTGCCGAAATCA
>JACKNF010000002.1:270000-356918 GCA_024234995.1 Gammaproteobacteria bacterium | reverse complement strand
GACCGCTTTTCCGATTGAACACTCGTGGTGTGTCAGGGCCAGCGGCAACCGTCAAGCCTATTTCTGGAGGAACCTCGGATCCACGCTGACTTTTTAACCGCTCGTAGATACGCTGGGACAAGGGAACCTGATTGAGCAAGCCGCGGGTATTCTGGATCAGCACGCTATCCAGAGCAATCGGTGACTCCAGCGGCGCTTGCGCCAGCAGCGCATCCAAATGCGCCAATAGCTGTTCACGTTGTTCCCGGGTAAAGTTACGCGGCAGGTGACTCTGCCAATCCTGCTCCATCCAATCCTTGATCGCTTTAGCGTTAAAGCGCTCTGGATCATCCATCATCAGGTAAACTGCAAGGGTGTTGTAGAGATAACCCGGATCGCTGACATTCTGGCGCAGGCGGTTTTCCATGAGCAATACGATGCGTGGCAGAAAGGCCTGAATCAGCAGCCGTTCGTAAATCAGTATCGCCTCGCCGCCTAGTTTGTAGCCCTGGTACAGACCAAAGCCCATCAGCCAGGGCACTCCGGCATTGCGATCGTCATAGCCGCCAGGAATGGCGCGCGCTGCATTAAGCAGAGACAGGGCTGCAGCCGGATCGGTTTGATCAGGGGATAACGCCGTAATTTGCTTTTCCACTTCAAGACGCTGTTTTTCTACCGCCTGCACGTACATCTCATTGCGCGCATAACTGGTCAACCACAGCACAGCCGCCGTAATGGTAATCAGCAAAGCAGCCGCGTAAGCCCCGCGCTGAATCCAGGCTCGCCACCGTTCCACCCGCAGATTGGCGCCAGCGATCTCCGCCTCCGGGAAAATCACGTCTCGCAATAACCGCGTAATGAAATAGCTACGCCCCTTGCCAGAAAAAGTGCTAAGAGTTTGCCGGTTTAACCCGAAAGTGCTAGCCAACGAACTCATTAACCGGTCAATCGGAGTCCCTTCCTGGGTACCGCTCGTGAAATACACGCCACGCAACAGCACACGCTCTTCATAGCGGCTGGGACGGAAAACCTCCTTGAGAAACCGTTCAGCCACTTGTCTTAAGGAGCCAAACTGCTGAGGGAAGGTGTAGATTAAGTCACGCCGTTGAGGATCACGCTCATCCTGCAAACGATTGACTAATCGATCATTCAGACGCTTTTCCAGCAGTTCGAATTCAGCCGCGAAATGCTCAACCACACCTTCCGGGTCAGATGGATCATCCATCGGCAGGGTCATGCCCCACACTTGCGCCCGCTCTTCCTGACCGAGGTCATTAAAAAATTCAATGAAGCCAGCAATTAGATCTGTCTTGGTAAACAGCACATAAATAGGGAAACGAATACCAAAGTGCTCATGCAATTCCTGGATACGCTGCTTGATGGCCAGTGCTTGAGCAGCACGTTCGTCCTCACTCTGCTGAATCAAGTCGGACAGGCTGATAGCGATGAAGGCACCGTTGATAGGGCGGCGGCGGCGGTGTTTCTTGAGCAGGTCGAGAAAACCGCGCCAGGCCGCGCGATCGACTTCCTCGTGACTATCCTGGGTAGTGTAGCGGCCAGCCGTATCCAGCATGACGGCTTCATCAGTAAACCACCAGTCGCAGTTACGGGTACCCCCTACCCCACGCACCTTGCCGGCTCCTAGGGGAAAGCGCAGACCGGAATTGATCAGCGCCGTGGTTTTACCCGAACCCGGCGGGCCAATAATAATGTACCAGGGAAGCTGGTAAAGATACTGGCTATGGCCACTCTTACCGCTCAACCGGGATTTCTTGAGCGTAGCCAATGCCTCATCCAGTCCCTGTTTGAGGGTAGAGATTTCCTCCGCTGAGGCAGCCTCTTCTTCTTTCTTGCGCTGCTGGTCGCGGATCTGTTCCTCACGAGCAGCCCCTTGCTCACTGCCACTGGCTCCACCACCCAAAGCACCTGCCTGCCCGCTTGCCTGGCCAGCCAGATCGGCCAGCATATTGCGATTAGTGCGCAGTGTATTGATGTAATAAATCAGTTGAGTCAGGCCATAGGCACCACCAACAGTCATGATGGTAAAAACCCGGCCTAAGTCCGAGGATAATGGACTTTGCCCGGCCACTGCGATCAATGGGCCGATGTACCAGATCAGAGCGGCGACCGCCAGGAATCCGGTGATGCCGATGAACCATTTGCTCTTGAAAAAACTCAGGATCTTGTTCATGACCTCCCCCTAGTTGATCCGCGCCAGCAGGATGATATCGACGCGCCGGTTCAATGCCCGGCCTTGGGGAGTATTGTTAGGTGCAACGGGTTCAGTATCAGCGCGGCCTTCGCTGATGAAACGGCTAGGATTGTTGCTGACCGCCGCCAGCAGCTTGACTACGCTATCGGCGCGCGCTTTGGACAAATGCCAATTAGACGGAAATTGCAAGGTATGAATCGGGAGGTTGTCAGTATGGCCAGTCACAAGCACTTTACCTTGCACCGTATTGAGTTCTTTGCCGATCTGTGTCAGCAATGGCAGATAGGGCGATTTAATATTAGCGCTGGCGGAGTCGAACAACCCATCACCTTGGATACGGATAGTCGTCCGGTCGGCAGCTTCGATGACTTCGACCTGGCCTTGACGAATTTGTGGAGCAAGGAAAGTCCGCAAATCCTGGGACACACGGTTAAGGTCAGATTTTACTTGTGGCTTAATCGGCGGGGGCGCCACGGGAACTCCGTTACGCCGGACCATGGCCACCGTTTCATCGCGGATGTCGCCAAGCGCAGTGAACACCGGGTCGGAGTTACTGTTAAGCAGCCAACCGAAAATCGCATAGGCTGCCAACAGTAGAGCTGCGGCTACTGCAGCTACAACCCAGAGCGGAACATAGCGGATTAGTGGATTCTGCTGCTCGATGCTGCCCCGCCAGTGCGGGGATAAATCACGTTCGAATTCACCACGGGCGGTACGAATAGCGTTGTAAGTCCGCTCCCGCTGCTCATCTAGCCGACTGCGGCCATTGTCCAACAACCGGTAACGGCCTTGGAACCCAAACGCCAGACACAAGTACATCAATTCCAGCAAATCCAGATTCTTGCGCGGGTCAAGAATGATTGCATCCAGCAATTCGAAAAACTTTTCGCCGCCCCAGGTTTCATTATGAAACGTCACTAACAGACTATTTTCGCTCCATTCACTAGCACGGCCCCAGGGAGTATTCAACACAACTTCGTCCAGCGTCGTGCAGAGAACATAGCGGGCGCGGAACACAGTTTTTTCAGGGAGTCCGGCGTTGCGGGCATTCGCGGTAAAAGCCTTAATCTCCTCGATCATCTGGTGCCGCAACTGTTCAGGATTGGGATGCGACGATGTATTTTTCAAGCGCATGATCAAGCCGAGCAAAGGCTCGGCAGCCGCTTCCAGCGGATTGAGACCGACCCCCTTGGAAACCGGCGCTGGTTCAGGGGCAATAATAGGACGAGGCGATGTTGCAGGCACAACGTCCACATCCGGGCGGCGACCACCCGGCGTCGGACGAATAATGGTGCGTTCGCTTTCATCGCCGCCAGTAGCAAACGGATCGTCGATAGTCACGGTTCGTTACTCAGCCTCTCTATCACTCTTTAATGGCCCAAAACACCATTTCTAATCCCGGGAACTCACCGCCCACATGAAAGGCGAAGCCACCTGAGTTAAGGATTTGTTTCCAGAATTCACTGCTGCGATCAAGGCGGAAATAGATAAAATCAGCTCGATAGGGGATTTCCCGCGGCGCGACCGGCAGGGCGCTGACGCCAATACCAGGCAAATGGTGATTGACAAACTGAGCAATGCGTTCTACCGGACCGATCTTGACCTGTGTCGGAAAGCGGCTGCGCAGCAGGTCAGCCGCCATGTCAGCACGCACCGCCAGAATAAAGGTGGCTTTAGTGAGCAGCGGGCGTTCGCGGTCGGTGATAATCGCCACCCGGATGCCATACTGGCGCTCCTCGATCGGAATGCGGATTGCTGCCTCGGCTTCTTCCAGGCTAAGCGAACGGCGCAACTCGCCCATCAATATACTAAAGGTCTTATGCAGGTCATCGTGATCATAAGCCGGAAAGACGGGAGGACGCCGTTTGATCTTATCGGTAAAAGTAGCCATTTCACCGGCAACCTGCAAAGCGATCTGGTAGAAAGTTTCAGGATGCAGACCGGGCATGGCGGCTAAGTGGGCAAACAGCGGCTCAAAACGGTTGACGGCCTGCAGACGCAAAAATTGGGCGATATCCAGACCGCCACCCCGTGAAGCGCCAGCACCTACTACCCGTTCCGACAGAGCATCGCCGCGTTGGTGCAACAAGCCCAGCACCTCAGTAACAAAGCCTTTTAACGCAGGCACACCGCGGCAATCCAAGCAGGGCGGCAAATAATCGGCGTCCAGCACCACCGTCTGATCAGGCCGTTTCTCCTGAACTTGCGCGATACCGATGCAGGTGTAATCGCTGGCGTCTCGCGTATCAAGGAACAAGCGTAACCGGCGTTCACCGATTTCGACGTGGGCGCTGTTATTAGCGGTATCGATATTATTGTCGCGGACCTCTCGAGCGGCCGCCCGATAGCGTGCAGCGGTGTCTTGATAGTCGCCACGCTCCACATCAGCCATACCAGTGCGCCGCAATGGCAATGCCAGCATGACCCGGGTATCACGCACTTCAGCGTCAATATCCAAAGGCGCCGGTGGGGGATCATGGTCCGGAATGCTGAAAGGGGTGCCATCCGGCAGCAGCCCTCGCGCAATCGTAATACCAACCTTACCCAGCGCCAGTGCCTCCCGGTCAAGGGCCAGTTCCACCACACCCCAGCCATAGGGGCGAAGCGGGCCACAGGATTGCCGGACCAAAGCTTCAAGATAACGATCCTGCTGTTGGAAATGCTGGGGACGCAGGAACATCCCTTCAGACCATACGACCTTGCTGTACCAGCTCATGGCGACGTTGCTCGTTTCATGGCCTCATTGGCTCCCTTAACCCCGTTCCCTTTCCCTCAGTGGAGAAGGGAGTTTTAATACAACCCTTAAATCCTAGCACCCAGCGCACGGAACAGCAGCCGGCGAGGGATGGGAATTGAGCGTATTGTAGGCGAATTCAGCGGGAGCGCAGTTTTTCCTCATAAGCGCGGGCGAATTCGTCACCGAACAACTCATTAAAATCATCCTCAGCTTCACGGGCGATGGCCTGATATTCAGCGCTAAACAAATCCCAGTACTTAGCTTTGCGGTTCGCTGGCCAGATGTTATCAAGTACGCTTTGTTCGAGGCGTGTTTCCAAATTGTCAGGATCGAACCGTTTTAGCAGGCGGGTCAACGCAGCTTGAATGCCAGCCATAACCGCTAGCTGGTGAGCCTTAATGTCATCAAAGCCCTCGCGTACCGCTTGCACTGGCGACATGTAGGCGCCTTTTTGACTGACCAGCAATAGAGCCATGACTTCCTCCACCCGTAGTGGCGGCCGGCCCGGCGGGGTTTTGAGGGGGTTGTTTTCTACAGGACCGATTGCGGTGCGATCCAGTCGAAACTCGCCCTTAAGGTCACCGCGAGCCAGTAAGATGTCCATGAGACCGCGAACTGTTTCGCGAAAGACGGCGCCGAGGTTGGCCATCGTCTCTGGCAACTGCTCATCAGTCAGACGTATTTGAGGCAACCCTGCGCCGTTTAGAAAAGCGAGTAATAGCATCTGGGCATCGGGTCCGGCCGGCTCGGCAGCCGCTACTGAGGCTACAGGCACTGGAGGAGGCACGGGTAGTTCTGCGGCTGGGGCTCGCGGTGAAACCGGTTCCTGGAATGGCGGCACCACCGGCGGTTCCAGTGTATCAGGCTGAGCTTGGGGTGCCGGTGTGGCAGGCGACTGCCACCAGTCATCCGGAATCACTAGCTCGGCTTCAGGTCTAGCAGGGGTAACCAGATCAAGGACTGAACGGTCGGCTGCTGCTTCCTCCAAAGGCGGGGGCAACGGTGGAACAGATGGCCCGGCAGGCAGTTTCTCAGGCTCAACCGAAGGCGGTGGTTCCGGGGACAACAGTTCTGGCGGTTCATAAGCAGCACCCTCTGGTCCGCCAATATCGGATGAGGGCTCAGTGGCTGCGCCGCCAGGCAGACGCCGTTCGGGAACAGAATGTTCAAGACCCAAACTGTCTCGGCTTTCTGCCAGCAGGTCTCTAAAAGGCGGCTTGATGATATCGAAGGAAGCTTCTGCGGAAGGTGGCACCATCTTGTCAGGTACGCTGACATCCACTGGCGCCAAACCCGGACTTAGCACAATGTCAGTAACCGGGCCTTCCACCTCCACTTCCTCTTCTTCCTCAGTGGTGAAGATAGTGGCCTCAATTTCGTATTCACCCAAGACAAAGCGGTCGCCATCCTTGAGCGGGACCGTGTGTTCACGAGGAATGCGCTGTTCGGAGTCGTTGAGAAAAGTACCGTTAGTGCTTTTATCGGTCAGGACATAGCCGCTGTCCTTGTAATGAACAACACAGTGTTCGCTGGACAGAATGCGCTCCGGGTCCTGCAAAACCCAGTCGTTTTTCGGCGCGCGGCCAATACTGATCGAACCGCGGTCAAGAGTCCGGATAGTTTCCTGGCCTGGGGAAAGTCGCTGGTAGCTAGTAATGGTCAATTTCAAGGGCATGGTGCGATGTCCGTTAGCGGGAGTACCGCTTCAACCACCCGGCTGAGCTTCATCGGGTTGCTAGATTATATCGCTAATTAGCAGTCTATACTGCTTGAGGGTAGGTATGACACCCAGCAGAACTATTTTTTCAAATCAGCGAATCGGACGAGGCGCCCCACCCATGAGTATTTTTGACGTTGAAAGCCTGTTGAGCGATATCACCGCTGATGCGCCATGCGGCGAGGATCTCGAATATGATCCGCAGTTCGCAGAAATGGAAAAGCAGGCGCAAGGAACGCCAGAGCGCCAATATGGTGACACAATCATTCCTGGCGACCCCCCTGATTGGCGCGGGGTCAGCAAAACAGCCCTTGATTTGTTGGAGCGCACGCACGATCTGCGTGTTGCAGCCTACCTGACCCGGGCGCAACTCAATACAGACGGCCTCCCAGGATTCACCCAAAGCCTGGCGCTGCTAGAAGGACTGATCGAGCGTTACTGGGACAGCGTCTACCCGCAGCTCGATCCTGAGGACGACAACGATCCTACTCTGCGTATCAATACGATTGTCGGATTATGTGATCCAGAAACAACTCTGCATGAATTACGCTCAACCCCTCTGGTCAGCTCGCGTAGTTTAGGACAATTTAGCCTGCGGGATGTCCAAATTGCGGCTGGGCTGCTAACGCCGGTGGCAACTGACGAAGACGCCGCGCCACCGAACCAGACCATGATCGACGGGGCGTTCCAGGACGCTAGCATCGAGGATCTGCAAGCCACTGCGGAAACAGTCGCCGAGGCCATGGAACGGGCTAAACGGATCGAAACACTGTTGACCGATCAAGTTGGTGTGACTGAAGCACCGGATATGAGCACCCTATCGGGCGTACTGAAGGAAATCCGGCAGGTTCTAGCCGAACAGCTGCAGCGGCGAGGCGTAGGCGCGGCAGGCGAGGATGAGTCCGGAGAACTCATGGGATCAGAGGGGCCGGAAGGCGCTCCCACTAGCCAACGCATGATCGCCGGTGAAATTGCCAGCCGTGAAGATGTGATTCGCACTCTTGACAAGATCTGTGACTATTATAGACGTTATGAACCCTCTAGTCCGGTGCCCTTTATGCTCAAACGCGCCAAGAAACTGGTTACCATGGACTTCATGGAGGTTCTGCGTGATCTTGCGCCTAATGCCACCGAGCAGACTGATCTGATTTTCGGCTTGCAACCCGATGAGGAAGCAGAATGATCAAGCTGTACAATGGTTGACTAGTAGGCTAGGTTTATTTAAGACAAAATTGATTTACAGATAGATTGAGAGGTGACGATCCGATGGCGATGAGTAGCCAGAAATTTATTGCCCGCAACCGAGCACCACGCGTCCAGATCGAGTACGATGTTGAGATTTATGGTGCCGAAAAGAAAGTACAATTACCCTTTGTAATGGGGGTAATGGCCGACTTATCCGGCAAACCGGTTGACCCTCTAGCGCCGGTGGCCGAACGCAAGTTTCTCGAAATTGACATTGATAATTTCGATAACCGGCTAAAAGCCATGAAGCCACATGTGGCGTTCCGCGTACCCAACACCCTAACCGGTGAGGGTGATTTAAGCGTAGATTTATCCTTCGAGAGCATGGAAGATTTTTCTCCAGCTGCGGTCGCGCGCAAAGTGGATTCGTTGAACCGGTTAGTACAAGCCCGCCAGCAGTTATCTAACCTGATGACCTACATGGACGGAAAAACCGGCGCTGAGGAACTGATCGCTAAAGCGCTGAATGATCCCAGTCTCCTACAATCCCTGGTCGCTGAAGCCAAGCCCCAGGAAACCACCCCGCCCGCTGCCGAGGAGTGATGAACCATGGCTGAAACCAGTGCGAGTGAGGTTCAACCCGAAGTTGAAACCCTGGAGGCAGGTGACTTTTCTTCGCTGTTGCAGCGGGAGTTCAAGCCGAAATCCGATCAAGCTAAGGAAGCGGTTGAATTTGCGGTCAAGACTCTTGCAGAACAGGCGCTGCAGTACACCACTTTAGTCTCTAAGGATGTCATCAAATCCATCGAGTCAATGATTGCAGCAATTGATAAAAAGATCACCGACCAGCTCAACGTGATCCTGCATCATCCCGATTTCCAAGCCCTAGAAAGCGCCTGGCGCGGCCTGCATCATCTGGTCAACAACACTGAGACTGATGAGATGCTTAAGATTCGCGTCATGAACATCTCCAAAAAGGAGCTGCACAAGACGCTGAAGAAATACAAGGGAACAGCCTGGGATCAAAGCCCGCTCTTCAAGAAAATCTATGAGGAAGAGTATGGGCAGTTTGGCGGCGAGCCTTACGGATGTCTGGTTGGGGATTATTACTTTGATCAAAGCCCGCCAGATGTCGAGTTGCTCGGGGAAATTTCCAAGATCGCTGCCGCCGCTCACACGCCGTTCATTGCCGCTGCCGCACCGGCTGTGATGCAGATGGACTCCTGGCAGGAGCTGAGTAATCCACGCGACATCACCAAAATTTTCCAAACCCCAGAATACGCCGGTTGGCGCTCGCTGCGTGAGTCTGAAGATTCGCGCTATATCGGCTTGACCATGCCGCGCTTTCTGGCGCGCCTGCCTTATGGATCTAAAACCGATCCAGTCGAAGAATTCGATTTCGAGGAAGACGCCGAGGGTAGCGATCACACCAAGTATGTCTGGGCCAATTCTGCCTACGCCATGGCGGTCAACATCAACCGGGCCTTCAAGCTGTACGGCTGGTGCACCCGCATTCGCGGTGTCGAATCAGGCGGTTCGGTGGAAGGATTACCTTCCCATACCTTCCCCACCGACGATGGCGGCGTGGACATGAAGTGCCCCACCGAAATCGCCATCAGCGACCGGCGCGAGGCTGAACTTTCGAAGAACGGTTTTCTACCGCTGATCCATCGCAAAAACTCAGATTTTGCAGCCTTCATTGGCGCGCAGTCGCTGCAAAAGCCCGCCGAATATGATGACCCGGATGCGACCGCCAATGCCAACTTGTCAGCCCGCTTACCCTATCTGTTCTCAACCTGCCGCTTCGCGCACTATCTGAAATGCATTGTCCGCGACAAGATCGGCTCGTTCAAAGAGCGCGATGACATGCAGCGCTGGTTGCAGAGCTGGATTTCGAACTATGTCGATGGCGCGCCGGCGACCTCATCCGAAATCACCAAATCCAAGTATCCGTTGGCTGCCGCTGAGGTCGTCGTAGAGGAAATAGAAGGGAATCCAGGCTATTACAGCGCTAAATTCTTCCTGCGGCCACACTATCAGCTTGAGGGCCTAACTGTATCGCTGCGATTGGTTTCAAAACTCCCTTCAGCGAAAGGAGGCTAACGGTCCAAAATGGACGGGGACAAGGTCATTTTGATGAGTTCATGCTCAAGATACTGAATCAGGAGCAAGCCTCTTCAGACCTGGAATATCCATGCTAATGAGTACCTTACAGATATGGCACAGGATGTGCTATATCCAATTTAAGAGCGTGATCAAACCGGATTTTAAGACTGGACGGTATCGATCATCTGCTCAGTGCAAGGCGCGCAATTCAGCAGATAGATTTGAATAGCGCGATGATCAATCCCACTGGAGGTAAATGACATGGCTTATGACTCATACATGCAGGTTTCGAACGGTATTGAAGGCGAAAGCACGGCCAAGGGCTACGAAAAATGGATCAAGCTGTACAGTTATAGCTTTAGCTCAAGCAATCCATCCACAGTCAGTTCCGGTTCGACCGGTCTGTCTTCGGGACGCACCTCGGTCAGCTCCTTCAGCTGCACGATGAAACGCGAGAAGGCGACTCCGCAACTGTTCGGATTCATGACCTCAGGTCAGCATATCGACAAAATCATTGTGCATCTGACGAAAAACGTCGGCGCCAAGGGCGCTGTACAGAAGCCCTTCGAGATTTACACTTTTGACAACTGTCTGGTCGAGCATGTGGACTGGTCAGGGAGCGGCGGCGAAGATGAACCCTTCAGCAATGTGAGCTTCGCCTACGCTAAGGTAACTGTGCATTATGAACAACAGGATACTAAGGGTGGCACCGTCGGCAAACCGGTGGAAGCCTCCTTCGATCAGACCACGGTGGAAGTGGCTTGATCAACCCCAAAGCCGGCGGGCAACTGCCGGCTTTTTTGCCGCAATCTAAGGAGAGCGCTGATGCTATTAGGTGAGTTGTTGGCAGAACGCAGTCTGCAACCAGTGCTGACCAAGGTGCAGGATCAGGTACGCCGGGAACCGGCTAATTCGAAGCATCGGATTTTCTTATTTCAACTTCTGGCCATCATGGGGCAATGGGAGCGGGCGCTGACTCAGTTGAATGTGCTGGAAGAGATGGATGCCAGCAGCCTGCCGATGGTACAAACTTACCGCGAGGCGCTGCGCTGCGAAATGTTGCGCGCCGAGGTTTTTGCCGGCCGCCGGTCACCGCTGATTTTTGGCGATCCAGAACCATGGGTAGCCTTGCTGCTGGAGGCACTGCGTCTAACCGCTGAAGGCCATCACCAACAAGCGGCACCTATCCGGGAACAAGCCTTTGAGACAGCACCCGCCTCCTCCGGCATAATTGACAATCAACCGTTTACTTGGATCGCCGACGCCGACAGCCGATTAGGCCCGGTGCTTGAGGCGATTGTTAATGGCCGCTATTTTTGGATTCCCTTTCAGCGAATTAGCAGCATCAAATTGGAAGCGCCCGCTGATTTGCGTGATCTGGTCTGGATGCCAGCCCTCTTCACCTGGAGCAATGGCGGTGAAGCCGTTGGCCTGATTCCCGCCCGGTATCCAGGTTCGCAAACCAGCCCTGATCCGTCTTTACAGTTAAGTCACAAGACAGAGTGGATTGAACAAGAGGAAGACGTCTATATCGGCATGGGGCAGCGGATGTTAGCAAGTGATGAGGGAGAGTATCCGCTGCTGGATGTCCGCCTGCTACGATTAGGGGACGAATCCGGGCCATTAGCAGAACATCCCCTAACAAAGTCTTCATAAACCTTAACGATTTTCCTGACTTCCGTGGCTGAATTGACTGCTCAGGAGCGATTACAGCCTTCGCTCCTAGATCGGCTAACTGACGATGAACCTGACCAGTTGCAAGAAACCCGCGAGAAGCGGGTATTGTCGATGAGCCGGTTGCGGGATTGTGTTCTGCGCGATCTAGCTTGGCTGTTCAACGCTAGCCGTCCATTAAATCCCGATCAAATGGAACGGTATCCTCTGGCTGCCAGTTCTGTTCTGAATTTTGGCATTCCCCCCCTGGCCGGCATGACCGTTCGCATTCTTGATCTCAACATGTTGGAAAACTTACTGCGCCAATCGGTGATCGATTTCGAGCCGCGCATTTTACGGGGCACCTTGCGGGTACGAGCAAATTTGACTGCTGCACAGATGAGTCATAATGCCTTGACGTTTGAAATTGAAGGTGAATTATGGGGACAACCCCTGCCACAGCAACTGTATCTGAAAACCGAGATTGATCTGGAGAGTGGTCAGGTGAAGGTTGAAGAGGAAGCCCGAAAGCCGAGGGCCCGCTGATGGATCCTCGCCTGCTTCAGTACTACAACCGGGAACTTCAGTTTCTGCGCGAACTAGGAGGCGAATTTGCCCAGGAGTTCCCGAAAATCGCTGGACGCCTCGGACTTGAAGGTTTTGAATGTGCCGACCCTTATGTCGAACGCCTGCTAGAGGGCTTTAGCTTCCTGGCGGCGCGGGTGCAGCTCAAAATCGATGCCGAATTTCCCCAGTTCACTCAGCATTTACTGGAAGTCATCTATCCACATTATCTGGCGCCCACCCCCTCTATGGCCGTCGCACGTTTTGTGCCCGATCCCGCTGAAGGCGCGCTCGAGCAGGGATTCCTGATTCCCAGAGACACTGAATTGCGCAGCCTGCTGGGTAAAGGTGAACAAACTTCCTGTGAATATCGCACGGCACATCCAGTCACCCTATGGCCACTGGAGATTACCGAGGCGCAGTACTTCGCGGGTAAGGAACCGGTCGCTTCGCTGGACTTGCCAGACGCGCATAAAATCCGGGCCGGCATCCGCCTGCGACTACGCACGACCCTATCCGGCTTGCCGTTCAGCAAGCTGCCACTGGAGCGGTTGAGCTTGTATCTACAGGGCAGCGACGCGCTACCCATGCATCTGTACGAGCAGTTGCTGGCCAATGTAGTCACGCTGGTTGCACGGCCTGGTCAACGGCCAGCGCCCTGGCATGAAATGATCGCGGGCCATTCAATTCAGCGAATGGGATTTGAGGAAGAGCAGGCGCTGTTACCTTATGTGCCACCCTCGTTTCAGGGTTATCGCCTGCTGCAGGAATATTTTGCTTTCCCGCAACGCTATCTTTTCATTGAATTGAGTGGGCTCGGTGCATCGGTGCGCCGATGCGCTGGTGAAGAGCTGGAAATCCTGATCCTGCTCAACCGCGCCGATCCAACGCTGGAAAACCGGGTGGCGGCAGAGAATTTTGTCCTGTTCTGCGCCCCCGCGATTAATCTATTCCCAAAGCGCGCCGACCGCATTCATCTTGGCCCCGAAGTCGCTGAGTATCATGTGATTCCGGATCGCACCCGGCCCATGGATTTTGAGGTCTATCAGGTCAAAGGGGTGACAGGGATCGGCGCCGATAGCGATGAGCAGGAGTTCCTGCCATTTTATGCCCACTATGACCGATTGAACCAGAGCCGCCAGCGATCATTCTATACGGTACATCGTTTGCCAAGGCTGCTATCCAGCCACCAGCGGCGGATTGGGCCGCGTTCCAGCTACATCGGCAGCGAAATCTATCTGGCGCTGGTGGATGCCGATGAGACACCCTATCGCGGTAACTTGCAACAATTGGCGGTTTCCACACTCTGCACTAATCGTGACTTACCGCTGCACATGCCAGTCGGACGGGGAGAAACTGATTTTACCCTGAATTCTGGCGCACCCGTGAAATCGATCCGATGTGTGACAGGCCCCTCTCAGCCGCGTTTCTCGCGCGCGCATGGCGATACCGCTTGGCGATTAATTAGCCACTTAAGCCTCAATTACTTATCGATCACCGATACTGACAATCGACAGGGTGCGGCAGCGCTGCGCGAGTTGCTGGCGCTGTATGGCGATCTGGCGGAGGCGACTGTGCAAAGGCAGATTGACGGCGTGTTCTCGGTGCAAGCCCAACCCATTACCCGGCGGGCGCCGGTGCCCGGTCCGATTGCCTTTGCCCGAGGTCATGAGGTGACAGTGCATCTAGATGAGGCTGCCTTCGAGGGAGCCGGCGCTTTTTTACTGGGCGCAGTTCTAGAGCGATTCTTCGCCAAATACGCCTCCATCAACTCCTTCACTGAAACGGTCGTTCGCTCGACCGAACGGGGTGAGATCATTCGATGGCCAGCCCGGATCGGACGTCGGCATACGCTGTAGATCTATTCGAGGCATTGCGGCGTAAACCGCATGCCTTCCATCTCTTCCAGGCATTGCGGCGGCTGGAGTGCCACTATCGGGAACAGCCCCGGCTGGGGAAGGCCACCCGTCTGCGTGACGATCCAGTGCGGTTAACGCAAGAACCATCAATGGCCTTCGCGCCGTCCACGCTGGCATCCTTCGATCCTGGTGGCGAAGGACATCCGCCCCACTTGGCCGAATATTTTCTGGGGCTGTTCGGACCGCAGGGGCCATTACCGCTGCATCTGACCGAATACGCCTATGAACGGAAGCGGGCCTACGGCGACCGCACCTTCTCTCGTTTTGCTGACGTGTTTCACCACCGGATGCTGAGCCTGTTTTACCGGGCTTGGGCAGATGCGCAACCAACTGTCAGTTTCGACCGGCCGGAAACCGATCGTTTTAACGTCTATATTGGTGCCGCATTTGGGCTGGGAATGCCGTCTCTATGGAAGAGAGATATGGCACCGGATTTAGCCAAGTTTCACTACGCAGGCCGGTTATCATGCCAAACCCGTAATGCTGAAGGACTGGAAGCGATTCTGGCAGACTTTTTTCATTTGCCAGTCCTGATCGAAACTTTCGTTGGTCACTGGCTACCGCTTTCTGCCGCTAGTCAATGCCGGCTGGGGGAAACGCCGGCAACGGGGCTGTTAGGAATGACAGCGGTCATCGGTGAACGGGTATGGGATTGCCAATACAAGTTTCGCATTGTGATCGGCCCAATGGGATTAGAAGAATTCCAACGCTTCCTGCCAGGCAGCGAAAGTCTGCGCCGCCTGGTCGCCTGGGTACGCAACTATACCGGTGATGAACTACTGTGGGATGTCAATCTCATTCTCAAGAAAGAGGAAGTCCCGCCGCTCAAACTGGGCGAGAAATCACAACTGGGCTGGACAACTTGGTTAACCACTCAGCCACTAGAACATGATGCCGATGACCTGAAACTAGATGCGATCACTTACTGTACATAAGGCCAAAGGTGAAAGGCCAAAGAATCAGCATGGTTTGAGCTTTAGCCTTTCACCTTTCATCTTTCACTTCCAAAGGAGTCCGAATCCATGGCTGAAATCAGTCGCGTTGCGTTGTTCGGGAAGCTGAACAGTGTAGGTTATAAAGCCATTGAGAGCGCCACCGTATTCTGCAAGTTGCGGGGTAACCCCTATGTAGAAATGGTGCATTGGCTACATCAGGTTCTGCAACTGCAGGACTCGGATCTGCATCGCATTATCCAGCATTTCGGGCTAAACCCCTCTCGTGTCGCCAAGGATTTCACCGAGGCACTGGACCGTTTGCCGCGTGGGGCAACATCAATTTCTGACCTGTCCTCGCACGTTGATGCGGCGGTGAAAGAAGCGTGGGTGTATGCGACCTTGATGTTCAAAGATACTCAGGTGCGGACGGGTCACCTGTTAGTGGGGATGCTAAAGACACCGGATCTGCGCAATGCCTTGCTCGCCATCTCCCGCGAATTTGATAAGATTAAGCTCGATGAATTGACCGAGCGCTTTGCCGATATTGTTGCTACATCACCGGAAACCGGGTTGCGCGCCTCGGATGGTTCTCAAATGGGCGGCGGCGCGGCACCCGGCGAGGCCAGTGAGGCGATGGCGCCGCCACAGATGGGCAAACAGGAAGCTTTACAACGTTTTTCAGTGGATCTCACCGAACGAGCGCGTACTGGGGAACTGGACCCGATTGTTGGCCGCGACGAAGAAATTCGCCAGATCGTCGATATTTTAATGCGCCGCCGCCAAAACAATCCAATCTTGACCGGCGAGGCTGGCGTAGGCAAAACAGCCGTTGTGGAAGGTTTCGCCCAACGGATTGCCTCCGGCGATGTACCCCCGCCGCTTCAAGATGTGACCCTACGGGTTTTGGATGTAGGCCTGTTACAGGCCGGGGCCAGCATGAAGGGTGAATTCGAGAACCGGCTGCGGCAGGTGATCGACGAAGTGCAATCCTCGCCCAAGCCAATCATCCTATTCATCGATGAAGCACACACACTTATCGGCGCTGGCGGTGCAGCAGGGACTGGTGACGCAGCCAACCTGCTCAAACCGGCTCTGGCGCGAGGGAAATTGCGCACCATTGCTGCCACGACCTGGGCCGAGTACAAGAAGCACATCGAGAAAGACCCCGCGTTGACCCGGCGTTTCCAAGTCGTGCAGGTCGGTGAGCCAAGCGAGGAGAAAACCATCCTGATGATGCGTGGCATGGCTTCAACCATGGAACAGCATCACCGGGTGCAGATTCTTGATGAGGCACTGGAAGCAGCTGTCAAACTATCGCATCGCTATATTCCAGCTCGCCAATTGCCAGACAAAGCTGTCAGCTTGCTAGATACCGCTAGTGCCCGGGTGGCAATCAGTTTGCATGCTGTGCCTGCCGAGGTCGAGGACTGCCGCCGCCGTATCGAAGCGCTGGATACCGAATTGGAGATCATCAGCCGTGAAACGGCAGTCGGCATCGATACTGTCCAGCGCCAAGCTGACGCCGATGAGAAATTGCATATTGAGCAAACCCGATTAGCGGAACTCGATGCTCGTTGGCAGGAAGAAAAAGGGCTGGTCGATCAGATTCTGGAACTACGCGCCAAGCTGCGCAGTGCGGGTGGCACCGTCGAAGCAGACGCCACGGCAGAACCGGATCCAGAGCGTCCCGCGCGGCTGATGGAATTGAAAGAACTCCAGGCAAAACTACACGAACTACAAGGCGAGAAGCCACTGATTCTACCCAGCGTCGATGCTCAGGCAGTAGCTTCGGTGGTCGCCGACTGGACCGGCATTCCGGTCGGGCGTATGGTGAAGAATGAAATTGAAACCGTTCTGAAGCTGGCCGACATTCTCAACCGCCGCATCATTGGCCAACGTCATGCCCTGGACATGATTGCCCGGCGCATTCAAACCTCCCGTGCAGCGCTGGACAATCCCAGCAAACCGATTGGCGTCTTCATGCTGGCTGGCCCGTCAGGTGTGGGTAAAACTGAAACAGCCCTCGCCTTGGCCGAAGCATTATACGGCGGCGAGCAGAATGTTATCACCATTAACATGAGCGAGTTCCAAGAGGCACACACTGTTTCTACCCTCAAGGGAGCCCCTCCCGGCTATGTTGGTTACGGCGAAGGCGGTGTGCTGACCGAAGCAGTGCGGCGGCGGCCCTACAGCGTAGTACTGCTGGATGAGGTGGAAAAAGCGCACCATGATGTGCATGAGATCTTTTTCCAGGTGTTTGACAAAGGCTGGATGGAGGATGGCGAAGGACGGTTTATTGACTTCAAGAATACGCTGATTCTCTTAACTACCAACGTTGGTACTGATCTGATTGTCAACATGTGCAAGGATCCGGAACTGTTACCAGACCCTGAAGGCCTTGGCAAAGCGCTGCGCGAACCGTTACTTAAAGTATTCCCACCGGCGTTGCTGGGCCGGTTAGTGACCATCCCCTATTATCCGCTTAGCGATACAATGATCGGCGATATTGTCCGCCTGCAACTAGGCCGGGTCGAGAAGCGGATTCTGGAAAACCACAAGGTGCCATTTGTCTACGATGACGAGGTGGTCAAGTTAATCGTCAGCCGTTGTACAGAATTGGAAAGCGGTGGGCGCATGGTGGATGCGATTTTGACTAATACTGTACTGCCAGCAATCAGCGAGGAGTTTTTGAAACGGATCATGGCAGGGCAACCGGTGGCACAGGTACAGGTGCAAGTGCAGGATGGTGAATTTTCTTATCAGTTTGCGTAAGCAGATTAATGCGTTAACGAATGGGGTATGACTCTATAACTGGAATACTCTTTAGGAGCGCTTATGCCAATTAGCACTTATGAACAATACCGAAATCTTCATCGGGTTGACTGGCTGGAAGCAGGTGACCTCCTGTTGAAAAAAGTTTTTCCAGAAACATGCAAGGGCGCGGTTAAATGGGGAATCACTACCGGCGAAAAGCTATTCTCCGGGGATACGCACACCGCTGGGATATTTTCAGCGCACGATTTCGCATCACTTTTAATGGAAGTCATACCTCGGAGCACGCAGCCCTCGCGATCGCAGCCGATGAGTTTGAAGTGCAATGTCCCCACCGAATTCCGCCTAAAAACTGACTCATCGTTATACAGAGATCTCGTAGCAGCTTTGCGGCCAACAGGATTGCTGATATTTACCTAGTAGCTGGTGGATTCTTATCGCCAACAACGTTATCTTGCTGGCTTTCAAGCCTGGATTACCCTTATCTGGTTTCCAGGTCAATTGATTCCTTTAGCATTCATTCTTCAGGAGAGGGTCTCGATGGTCGAGTTCGATGAGGTGCGGCAGTTAATCGGCGAGATATTGCAATTGGGCGGCCGGGCGCAAAAATTCACCCCGGATACCCCATTGTTAGGCAGCATCCCGGAATTCGATTCAATGGCGGTGGTAACCCTGATCAACGCGGTGGAAGAGCGCTTTGACATTATGATCGCGGATGATGAGATCAGCGCTGAAACCTTCGAGACCGTTGGTAAGGTCTACATATTCATCCGTGACAAGGTCATAGCTGGAACCTGACCCAGCCATAACCGAGCCATTTTTTTAACCAGGAGCCGAGGGGGCGCTTCTCACGATTTATGATCCGCCAACCGCGGGAAGTATGAAACGGAGCGGGATATTGTCCATTTCCTATCGTGGCTCACCCTCCCCTCGTAAGGGGAAGGTGGCGTGTATTACTCCGGCTGCGCCAGCTCTTCTTCCGCTGAAGCCGATTGTGCCTCGGTAACGGCCGCCTCAGGCAAAGCGCTTGCCGCCGGCACTATTTCATCTGATACCAGATTGTCTGCAACCTCGACGGCAGCCACCGCGAGTTTCGGTGGTGGCGGCTCTTGCGGACGAAGGACCAAACCACCCAATGGTGGTACGGTAATCGTGACCGAGTAGGGGCGATCCATCCAAGGCTGATCCTCAGCGATCAAATCCATTCCGCCATTGCCCACCCCACTGCCCGCGTAATAGTGTGAATCAGAGTTAAAAACCTCCGTATAGCGACCGGCGCGCGGCACTCCAATCCGGTAGCCATGGCGAGGCACCGGGGTAAAGTTGACCACTACCACCAAGAAGTCGTCGTCCTTCTTACGCAGATAACTCAGGATCGATTGCTCAGCGTCATGGCAGTCAACCCAATCGAAACCCTGCCATTCAAATTCATAGTAATGCAACGCCGATTCACTGTGATAGAGCCGATTCAAATCTCTAACTAGCAGTTGCATACCCTTGTGAAAATCGTATTGCAAGACATACCAGTCAAGCGTGACTGCACTATTCCATTCGGTACCCTGGCCAAATTCGGTACCCATGAACAACAGTTTCTTGCCAGGATGGGTGAACATGTAGAGATAGAGCAGCCGGAGATTGGCAAAACGCTGCCATTCATCGCCTGGCATCTTGTTGATCATCGAGCCCTTACCATGCACCACCTCGTCATGCGAAAACGGCAGCATGAAATTCTCGGTGAAGCAGTACAACATACTGAAAGTCAGCAAGTCGTGGTGATATTTGCGATGAATGGGATTTTGGGCCATATAGCGCAGAGTATCGTTCATCCAGCCCATGTTCCATTTCATGCTGAACCCCAGCCCGCCTAGATAGGTTGGCCGGGTCACCTGTGGCCAAGAAGTGGATTCCTCAGCGATCACCATCGCGCCAGGATGCTCACTATGCACGACCGTGTTCAGTTCGCGCATGAAGTCGATGGCTTCCAGGTTCTCGCGGCCACCATACTTGTTGGGAATCCACTCACCTTCTTTGCGTGAATAATCCAGATAAAGCATGGATGCAACCGCATCGACCCGCAGTCCGTCGAGATGGAATTCTTCGATCCAATACAGGGCACTGGACAGCAGGAAGTTCTTCACCTCATAGCGGCCAAAGTTAAAGATCAATGTACCCCAGTCGAGATGTTCACCCTTGCGCGGGTCTGTGTGTTCGTACAGTGCTTCACCATCGAAGCGCGCTAAACCGGATGCGTCCTTGGGGAAATGAGCTGGCACCCAGTCAAGAATCACGCCCACATCGTGCTGGTGGCAATAGTCGATGAAATAACGGAAATCATCTGGAGCGCCGAATCGGCTGGTCGGCGCGTAATAACCGGTAGTCTGATAGCCCCAAGAAGCGTCATAGGGATGCTCCGTAATCGGCAGCAACTCGATGTGGCTAAAGCCCAAATCTTTAACATACTCGACCAATTGGTGAGCCAGTTCTCGATAGCTAATGAACTCACCTTCCCCGCCACGCCGCCATGAACCCAGATGGACCTCGTAAATTGACATGGGTGTATGCAGCCAATCGGCGGACTTGCGCTTATCCAGCCATTCTCCATCGCGCCAAGCATAGGTGTTTGGTTTGGTGACGATAGTAGCTGTGCTAGGCCGAAGCTCAAAATGCTGGCCGTAGGGATCAGATTTCAGCAAGATAGCACTGCTATGACGGTTACGAATTTCGAATTTGTAAAGGTCACCCGGACAGAGATTAGGAATAAACAGCTCCCAGATGCCACTACCGCCGCGCACCCGCATTGGGTGAATCCGTCCATCCCAGCGGTTGAAGCTACCGACCACACTGACCCGTTCTGCATTTGGCGCCCAAACCGCGAACAAAACGCCAGCGACCCCATCGGCCTCGTGCTGGTGCGCACCCAAGAAGCGATAAGCATGCCAGTGTTTGCCCTCACCAAACAAGTACAGATCAAAATCAGGCAGTTGCGGCGGAAAGCAGTAAGGATCGTAGGAAATACGCTCGTGATGCTCAGAATCACGCCAGATCAGCCGATACCGCTCCGGTATCTGATCAACTTTGCCCTGCCATTCGAATAGATCCGTGTTGGGAATGCGCTCCATCAACAGATTGCCCTCGGCGATATGCACTTCCTGGGCATAGGGCAGATGGGCGCGTACCACAACCTTCTTGTCCTGAGGGTGGCGGCCCAGCACGGCAAAAGGATCATGATGGCGTGCTTCAATAATGCGTTGCAATTCGGGATTAAGTTTCGGACTCGTCACGTTATTCATCCTGTTGTGTTGACGGTGGAGGCCGCGCCCAGCAGCATTTGATACTTCGGACCGCAACACCTGATAACGAAGTTGCAAGCAAGTATCATGACATTACCTGAGATTGAAAAACCAGTGAACGTCTGCGGTCAAGCGCTAGGTATGCCAATCGTTCGGCTAAGTATAACGCCGATCGCTCTAAGGATAATTTCTTATATGGGATTATATCGCGTGATAGGACTGCCAGCCGCAGGAAGCTGCAGTTCACCACGACAATCCATATCAGGCCAGTGAGGAATTGAAAAGAAATATTGGCCTATTCCAACCGTTCAATGCCGAGCAACCGGAAGGCATATTTTTCGTAGATTGGTTCCGCCGCACCAGTTTTCATTTTATGGATAAAGTACTTTTCAAAAGCAATCTTAGCATAATGAACCCACTTGCCTTTCTTGAACCAGCTGACATTGCGTGGCGGAATCTGCGGTAGCGCTACGAATGCCGCACCGGTATCACCCATATCTGCTAGACAAATGGCGTTCCAGGTACCCTTGGCAGTGGCTGGCTGGCCGTTTAGATCGGCCTGGATATTCTGGACAATCGCCGACACCATGGATTCGATCATGTAGCCCGTCTTAGGCGCACCGGTTGGTACTGGAGTAGTCTCGACTGGCGGAATCGCTACACACACGCCTGCTGAGAAAATGTTGCGGTATTTCGGACTGCGCTGATTGGCGTCGATCAGCACAAATCCGCGAGGATTGCATAACCCATCCACTGCAGCCACCGGGTCCACACCGCGAAATGCCGGCAGGGTCATGGCGAACCGAAAAGGCACCTGATGTTCCTTAACGACCTCCCCCCGATCATTGTACTCCTCGACAATCGCATGGTCAGACTCAACCCGGGTTGTCTTGGCATTGGTGATCCATTTGATATGCCGGCTGCGCAACTCCGATTCCAGCATACCCTTAGAATCGCCAACACCACCCAAACCCAGGTGGCCGATATAAGGTTCGCTGGTGACCAGAGTCATCGGCACATGTTTGCGCAGTTTACGTTTGCGCAGGTCGGCATCAAGGATGAAGGCGCTCTCGTAAACCGGCCCGAAACAACTCGCCATGGGCATGGCACCTACCAAGACAGGCCCGGGATCATCGCAAAATTTTTCGTAATCTTCATAGGCAGCCTGAGCATGATCCACAGCGCATACCGAATGAGTATGGCCGTTTAACGGCCCGCCACCGGGCACTTCATCGAAGGCCAGCTTAGGGCCTGTAGTGATGACCAGGTAGTCATAGTCTAACACCTGCCCGCCTTGTACCGTGATCCGGTTATGCCCGGCATCAATATGGAGAACAGGCCGGCCGATGAAGCGGATGCCTTGCTTTTCAAGATAGGGGCCGATAGGAAACGCGATATCCCCGCGCCGACGCCAGCCAACCAGCAGCCAAGGATTGGATGGAACGTACTGGAACTCCTCACTGGCATTGATAACTGTGATTTCATGTGTTTTGCCCAATTTCTCATGGGCCTCGTAAGCGAATGAGAGACCTCCAATACCTGCGCCTATGACGACGATGTGAGCCATTACCATCCTCCCGAACCTTTCTCAGGGTTCTTGCGGTTATTGGTAGAGGTCGTCTGATACACAACGATTCTATCAATCCAGTTCCATAACCATATTGAAACGAATTGACTCTTTAAAGACAACCACTTGGTGTTTAAAATTCGCTTACTTAATGTATTAGAATTAAATTATAGAGGACCCCGATCGAATTGTATGTAGCCGATTACCGATCCGGCCGTTCTTACACAGGCTGAAGAGCATCCGCGCATGCCCGGAGTCTGATAAGATGCGTATCGTATCATCCAAACCCGTCTAAACTTATCCAAAGGACGATCCATGAACTCTCGTAAACTGCTTGCATCCGCGTTAATTTTGGGGCTAGGGGCGCTGGCGGGCTGCTCAACGGAAAAACCGGAGAAGCCCGTCAGCTTCCAAAAGGATGTATTGCCGATCATGAAAGCCAGCTGCGCGGAATGCCATACCGCACCCGACGGCGAGGGCTACCAGAAAAGCGGCCTGGCGGTAGGTACGTATGAGGAACTGATGAAGGGCACCAAAATGGGGCCGGTCATCATTCCTGGCCAGAGTCTCAACAGCAGTCTAAACCGATTAGCCGAAGGCCGGCCTGGCGTTGATCCCTCTATCCAGATGCCTCATGGCAAGGTGAAACTACCAGAAGCGCAACTTGTACTCCTGCGCAAATGGGTCGATCAGGGCGCGAAGAACAACTAAGAATACAGCGTTCTTTTGCCAGAGGTGAAAATAGGCTTCCACCCGTTTCTAAGCGGGCGGGAGTCCACATAACCCTTCGACCCGCTATCCGCTTCAAAAAACCCCGTTGCTCGCCCCGCTGGCTTTCCAGCGGTAGCGTCATGCCTATTTTAGGCCGCTTTTTGGGGATGCAATATGGTCACTTCCAGGCAAACCGCGCTGGCAGGCGCGGATTTCGACACATGGCTAAATACCCTCAATGTCCAATGGACGCCCGCACAAATTGAAATTGTGCGGCGCGCCTACGAACTGGGAGGCAATCCGGAGTTGGCAGTCGCCGATCTCTTAGCCGACCTGGGTATGGATCACGAAACTGCTGCCGCTGCATTGCTGCACCAGACCGTAGCCGATGGGCAGCTCGCACTGCTGGATATACGGGAACAGTTTGGAGAAGCTGTCGCCCATCTGGTTGATGGCGTTATTAAACTCGATGTAATTGGTGAGCTGCACCAGACTAGCCAGCATATCGGCCGTCAGCTGGAAAGCTTGCGCAAGATGCTGTTAGCAATGGCCCAAGATCTGCGTGTGGTGCTAATTCGACTGGCGATGCAACTTCACATTCTGCGCCAGCTCGGGCAGCTAGCCCCAGAAGAACAGCAACGGATTGCCCGGGAAACCCTCGATGTATTTTCACCACTGGCCAACCGGCTGGGCATCGGCCGCATCAAATGGGAAATGGAAGATCTGGCGTTGCGTTATCTGGAGCCGATCACCTACAAGCAATTGGCCACAGCTCTTGATCAGCGCCGCGCTGACCGGGAACAATATATCGCCCATGCCATGGAAGAACTGCGTGCCTATTTGCGGGATGCCCGCCTCCGCGCCGAAGTCAGTGGCCGCGTTAAGCATATCTATAGCATCTGGCGGAAAATGCAGCATAAGAAACTGTCTTTCGAGCAGATTTTCGATGTGCGGGCGGTACGGATATTAGTCGAGACAGTGAATGATTGTTACGCGGCACTCGGTGTGGTGCATGCCCACTGGAATCATATCCACCAGGAATTCGATGACTATATTGCCCACCCCAAGCCAAATGGCTATCAGTCGCTGCACACAGCGGTCGTAGGATCGGAAGGCCGCAACCTGGAAGTACAGATTCGCACCTTTGAAATGCACCGCAACGCTGAATTAGGCATCGCCGCGCATTGGCGCTACAAAGAGGGTGGTCATAAAGGTCCAGGCGAGGCAGCGGCCCAACAAATCGCCTGGTTGCGGCAAATGCTGGAATATCGAGAAGGAGATACCGACGACGGCGATTTGCTGGAGCGGTTCAAAGCCGAGGCATTCCAAGACCGGGTTTACGCCATCACGCCCAAAGGTACTATTGTCGAGTTGCCACAAGGTGCTACTCCGCTTGACTTTGCTTATCACGTTCATACTGAGGTTGGGCATCGTTGCCGCGGCGCCAAAGTCAACGGCCGCATTGTCCCGTTAACCTACGAACTAAAAAATGGCGAGCAAGTCGACATACTGACCACCAAGACCAGCGGGCCTAGCCGTGACTGGCTCAGTCCACATCTGGGCTATGTCAAGAGCAATCGGGCGCGCGCTAAAATCCGGCAGTGGTTTATTCAACAAGATCAAGACAAGAGCATTACGGCAGGCCGCGCTGCCCTAGAGCGGGAATTCCAACGACTCGGCATCCGCAGTCTCAAGCTGGAGAAAGTTGCGGAGCGGCTCGGCTTCACCAAGCCAGATGAGTTGTTCGCCACCATTGGCCACGGGGCGCTGACCACCGGCCAAGTGGTGTCAAAAGTGCAGGATCTGTTACCGCAGGCACCGCTTGCCGGGGACAGTCTGCCAGTGATACGCAAACCGAAAACGTCCGAACTCAGCAAGGGTGATGTGCGAATTCGCGGTGTTGGACAGTTGATGACGCAGATTGCGCACTGTTGTCAACCGGCTCCCTTTGAACCGATCGCCGGCTATATCACGCAGGGGCGCGGTGTCACCATCCACCGGCAAGATTGCACCAACCTGCTCGCGTTAGCCAACCAGCATAGCGAACGCATCATTGAAGTCAGTTGGGGTGAGACACCAGCCACCTACCCCGTGGATATCATGATCATCGCCCACGACCGCTCAGGCTTGCTGCGGGACATTGCCTCAATTCTCGCCAATGAGCAGGTCAATGTACTAGGCGCCAATACGCTGACGGACCGGGAGACCTCGATTGCCCGCATGGGACTAACGCTGGAAATTACTGATGTATTGCAACTCAGCCGTATGCTGGACAAAATCAGCCAACTGCGCAACGTGATGGAAGCCTACCGGAAGAGTTAGTCACTCCAGTTCAGCGAGTAGCAACCGGGTTTCGCGTAAAAGGACGTTGCGCCGCAGCAATAGGCCCAACCGAGTACCGCCGCTTTGCCGCCAGAGGATTGCCGCTCGCACCCCAGCCAGCAGCAGCGCTCGAATCCGATTGGCGTTTTCCGGGTTGTTAAGGTGAATCTGCGCACCACTCACCATGATACGCCGCGACAGGGTGCTGAGCGTTTGCAGATAAAGTTCCGCAAACCGCGCAATGGTGTTGCTATGAGTCACCGGAAAATGCGCCAGATTCCGCTTAATATCCTGAATACCAGCGCTAATAACATCCAGCAGGTCTTTTCGCCGCACCAAGGTACGTTCCAAGCTTAACAACGTCACCACATAGCGAGTCAGTTCCTTATCACGCGGATTATGGAGTTGCTGTTCAAGCAGGCGCAGGCCCGGATGGAGCCGGGTCATACCGCCATACACGTCCATACTGCTGGATGAATCAACCTGAAGCAGACTGGTCATGCAGGTCTCGAAATTGCCGGCGTCAATTTGGCCGCGGTGGGCGATGCTGCGCACTAGATCAACAGCTTGCATCACGCCGGCCAAGGCGATGACGCGATCATGGTCAGTTTTGGGCATGAGTTTCGGGGGATGGGTTACGGAAATGAATGTCTGGGCAGTGGAATCAGGGAATCCGGTCAATTGTAGCCGGTCTCAATGATTCCACCGCCCAGACATTCATTTTCCCGATAAAACACGACCGATTGGCCAGGAGTGACCGCTCGCTGCGGCTCAGTAAAACAGACTTCAGCGTAATCCCCTTCCAGCGCTCTCAGCTCACAAGCCTGATCCGGCTGGCGGTAACGGATTTTGGCGGCGCAGACGAGAGGAAGAGCAGGCCACTCACCGGCAATCCAATGCAGTTGCGAAGCGCGCAACCGGCGATGAAACAAAGCAGGGTGATGATGGCCCTGAGCGACGATCAGAATATTCTGTTCCAGATTTTTTCCAGCCACATACCAAGGTTCACCGCTACCCTCTTTCCGGCCACCAATCCTTAATCCCTGGCGCTGACCGATAGTATGAAACATCAGACCGGCGTGTTCACCCATCAATTGACCGTCGACGGTGTAAACCGGCCCCGGCCGGGCAGGCAAATAGCGATTCAGAAATTCCCGGAACCGGCGCTCGCCAATAAAGCAAATGCCCGTACTATCCTTCTTCGCATGCGTCACCAGCCCAGCGGCAGCAGCCCGTTCACGAACCTCGGATTTCAATAAATGACCGACTGGAAACCGGGCGCTAGCCAATTGATCCTGATCCAGTCCATAGAGGAAATAGCTTTGATCCTTACCAGGGTCGCGGCCCTTGAGCAGATGCTGGCGGCCTTCCCGCTGAATACTTTGAACATAGTGACCGGTCGCGATAGCGTCCGCGCCCAGCTGGCGGGCGTGATCGAGAAAGGCTCGAAATTTGATTTCGGTATTGCACAGAATATCAGGGTTTGGGGTGCGGCCTTGACGATACTCATCAAGGAAATAGCGAAATACCCGCTCTTGATATTCAACAGCAAAATTGACTGTGTGCAGCGGAATACCCAGTGTCTCGCAGACAGCGTGCGCATCGTCCATATCTTCGGCAGCGGCACAATAACCAGCTTCGAAGGATTCTTCCCAGTTTTTCATGAACACGCCATGGACTTCATATCCCTGCTCGACCAGCAACAGGGCGGCTACCGAGGAATCCACACCGCCAGATAGACCGGCGGCGATTCGGGTTCTGGGCATAGAATAAAAGAGGAATAGTAAACCGGTTTCCATCGGGTGGGAGGGGCTAAACACCCGTCCCACTTCACTTCAGCGCATCATTGGCTTGATGGCAGGCTTTCTTTCACCAGCTTGTCAAACTCAGTCTTGAAACGCCCCATCAGATCGGTTAATGCCTTCGTATCGTCCATAAACTTCTGATTCAGGCTGGAAATAGTCTCGGCCTGGCTGGTCAGAAAAGCCTGCAAGCTCGCCGGATCATTGATATCGGCAGCGGCTTTCATTCGTGACATAGCCATATCGACATACGATTGCAAAGCGCTCATCTGGAAATTGACCAAAGCCTCCAAATTGGCAGCGGACAATTTATTGGCTTTAATAACAGGGCTCAGAAAACTTTGATACTGCTCAGACATTTTAGCCAACACCTCATTATTCATGGCGATTTCTCCCAAAAATTACCGGCCGCAGTGAAATTGTGCAGTTGCAGCATAGCGCGATATTTGTTGCAGTGCAATATGTTGCCGCGGATTTTTTATTATGCGAAATGGATAAAGCCTGTCAACTTGGCGATAGCTGGACCTTGACCGATAATTGACATTT
Source organism: Gammaproteobacteria bacterium (assembly GCA_024234995.1). Lineage (GTDB taxonomy): Bacteria > Pseudomonadota > Gammaproteobacteria > Competibacterales > Competibacteraceae > UBA2383. Next base: position 328,901 of record JACKNF010000002.1, on the reverse strand, counting down.
TCGCAAACACGGATACTTTTCATGTGGTTTAAAAATCTCAGCCTGTTCCGTCTGGTCGAGCCCCTTCCTCTGACCGTTGAAGATTTAGCAACACAGTTAGAGCAGCGTGCTTTTCAACCTTGTCCGAGTCATCAGCCTCGTACGGCTGGTTGGACACCACCATTGGGCCGCAAGGCCCACGATCAGGTTCATGCCGTAGCTGGACGCTGGCTATTGTGCCTGCGAGCCGAAGAAAAGGTTCTCCCCTCGATTGTGGTCAACCAAGCACTGGCTGAGCGCATCACTCTGATTGAAGATGAACAGCACCGGCCCGTGCGGCGGCGGGAAAGGCTGGATCTACGCGATCAACTGATTCAGGAGTTACTGCCACGCGCACTCACCCGTAGCCGGCTTAGCTATGCTTACCTGGACTTAGCAACAGGATGGCTGGTGGTCGACAGCGCCAGCCCACGCGGAGTAGAGGAAATCACTGGAACGTTGCGCGAAACCCTCGGTTCACTGCCCATCGCACCACCCAAAGTCAAACAATCAATAGCAGCAGTGATGACTGGCTGGCTGGTGGAAGGCTCGGCACCAACTGGATTTGTCTTGGGTGATACGTGTGAATTGCGTGAGATTGGAGAGGCCGGCGGCGTAGTGCGTTGCCGGGGTCAAGATCTGACTGGCGATGAGATCCGCGCCCATCTGGATGCCGGCAAACAGGTTACTCGCCTGGGTTTGCTTTGGAACGAACGGCTGGCGTTCGTGCTGGACGAAGCGCTGACTGTGCGCCGTCTGCAATTTCTCGACGTAGTGCGTGAGTCATTGCAAGAGACGGCAACCGATTCTCCAGAGGCTGTATTCGATGCCGAATTTGCATTAATGACTGGAGAACTCGCACTCTTGCTGCCTCGGCTGCTAGAGTTATTCGGAGGCGAAATATAACAAAAGGCAAGAGGATCTGGTTTTGAGGGCAAAATCGGATAATTGTGGTGAAAATTTATCTTACTCAATTATTTGGACAAGAAACCCATGAATAGTTGGCAAATCACCAGCATGATCGTGCTATTAGGAATCGCCATGATCATGGGCGGCGGCGGCTGGCTGCTCTTACGCTACAGCCGGCAGCGAAAACACATCATTGAAGAACGGCTGTTGGCTATTAAACGGGCCGCAGCAGACAAGGCCGCAGCAGACAAGGCCGCAGCAGACAAGGCCGCAGCAGACAAGGCCGCGATTACGCGAGCAGCAGCGGAGCGATTGGCCGCAAAGCGAGCGGCAGTTGAGAAAGCCATCAATGAGAAAGCAGCAGCGGAGAAAGCTGCTGTCGAACAAGCCATCGCTGAGTGGGCAGCCGCTGAGCAAGCCGAAGCTGAACGGGCGCGACAACAACGTGTCAGTGAAGATCGCCGAGAGACCCAGGCAAGTGAGGAGCGGTTGCGCGCAGTCGAGGATGCGATTGCTGAGTGGGTTGAAGCAGAGCGTGAAGGCAAGCAGTTAGCTGTCCCGGCGCCAGGCCAGTTGCATTCTAAGACCACGAGCCATGTTGGAGCTGTACATCAGCAAGTCCGTTCCACTGCAGAACGTGTTGAAAAAGAGGTCCACGATCTGGAATTTATTAAGAATCGCATCGAAGCAGATGTGGATTTCTTACCGATCGAATTCCAGCAAACCATCGACGACTGGAAAGCAGGTAAGGTTCTCCGGCGCAGAACTTTTGAGGACCTTAAGCTGAAATTCCGCTATAAAGCCTATTCGATTGAAGACGGTTACGAAATGTTTTACCTGTACAACGAATGGTTGAGTCAACAGCGGCAGAAGTTGCGGGTATTCATCCGTCTATTGGGCACTCATGTAGACAAATCAGAGAGTATACAGGCCGCAATCGAGCAAGCGGAATATGTTGAACGCGAGAAGTATCTGGAAATGGATGTCGATGTTATTTTCACTCTGCGTGATATCCGCGCTATTTTGGAAAAGCTAATCGGCATGGAGACAATTCTCAAGGATCTGGAAGCGGTCTGCCGCAAGCGGTCTGAGCAAATTATCTCACCGTCCTGGGAGGCGCGGGGGTCGTTATAGTGGAATCAGCCTTGACCGCCCAGATAAGCCCGCCGCACTTCGGGGTCCGCCAGCAGTTCCTCGCCGGTTCCTGATAGACGAATTTCGCCGTTGACCAGCACGTAGCCACGCTGGGCCAGTTTCAGCGCATGATGCGCATTCTGTTCCACCAGAAAAATGGTCGCGCCGCTCTCACGGATTTCGCGGATCGTGGCGAAAATGCGCTGGACCATCAATGGCGCCAGTCCCAAACTAGGTTCATCCAGCAATAGGAGGCGTGGCCGGCTCATGAGCGCCCGGCCAATCGCCAGCATCTGCTGTTCACCGCCAGAGAGGGTGCCAGCCCGCTGGTTGCGCCGTTCCTTCAAACGTGGAAACAGTTCGAACACCTTGATCAAGTCAGCATCCACATGATCGGCCCCTACTGGAATTGCCCCCATCAATAGATTTTCCTCAACGCTCATCGCCGCAAAGATCCGCCGTCCTTCCGGGGCCTGTGCGATACCCATCTTGGCAATCTCGTGAGTTGGCAGGCCCGTAATGTCACGGCCCTGGTAGCGGATCCAGCCGCCGGCAGGTAGCGGATCACCAAACAAACTCATCAATAATGTCGACTTACCTGCTCCATTGGCGCCGATCAGAGTCACGATCTCGCCGGAATCAATGGACAAAGAGACCTGGCACAACGCCTGAACCGGGCCGTAGCGGGCATCCAATTCATGGATTTGCAACAACGGCTTGCTATGACTCATCGTCGTTTACCGCTTCGGTTCCAAGATAAGCTGCCAGTACGGCCGGATGATGCGCCACGGTGCGCGGATCACCGTCCGCAATGACTTCGCCATAATCCAACACCACAATATGCTCCGATAACCCCATCACCAGACCCATATCATGTTCAATCAGCAGAATCGTGACTTCGTGTTCGTCGCGTAGCCGGCGAATCAACTCACTTAATTCTGCCGTTTCGCGCGGATTCAATCCGGCGGCTGGTTCATCGAGACACAGCAACCGAGGGCCGGTACACATGGCCCGGGCGATTTCCAATCGGCGCTGGTGACCGTAGGGCAACTCTCCCGCCAGCCGGTTCGCATCCTCCGCAAGTCCAAACACCTTGAGCCAAGCATATGCGCGCTCCAGCGCGTCGCGTTCCGACTGCCGGTAAGCGGCGGTTTGCAGCAAACCCGCCATCAGATGGCGATTGAGTTGCAGGTGCTGAGCGACCAACAGGTTCTCAATAGCAGTCATCTCCTTGAACAGCCGCACATTCTGGAAGGTGCGCGCTATCCCTGCCCGCGTCACCCGGTGGGTGCCGCCGAACATTTTGTAATACAACCGGTCAGCAAAGGCTGCCGGGTTGATGAAATCGCTGGCCCGGAATGGCTGACCAAGGATATTAATCAGGTCGATGGCGGCACGGGGAGTATGCAGCACAATCTGACCTTCAGTTGCTTTGTAGAAGCCGGTCAAACAATTGAATACCGTCGTCTTGCCCGCGCCATTGGGACCAATCAAGGCGGAGATGGAACCTTGCTTGACCTCGAAGCTGATATCGTTGAGAGCCAGAATGCCGCCGAAGCGCATGGTTAATCCGGCCACTTCCAATATCGGCGGATGAATCGGATCGATCGTCATGGGCACAACCCTTTGACCTCGAAAGCACGCCGCCTTGGGCGGATCAAGCCTCGTGGCCGCCAGATCATCATCAACACCATCAGCACGCCGAAGGTAAATACCCGATAGTCAGCAAAGGCGCGCAATAACTCAGGTAAAATGGTCAGAACCACCGCCGCTACAATCACTCCCGTGGTGGAACCCAATCCGCCCAGCACCACAATGGCGACAATCAACGCCGATTCGAAAAAATTGAATGAGGTCGGGTTGATGAAGCCTTGGTACGTTGCAAAGAATACCCCAGCGATACCACCGACGGTCGCCCCCATCATGAAAGCCGACAATTTAACCAGGACGTGGTTGATACCCAACGCACGGCAAGCGATTTCATCCTCGCGCAACGCCTCCCAAGCACGGCCTACCGGCATGTTACGCAGGCGGGTGACCACCACCACCATCAGGCAGACGATCAGAAACAGCGCTAAATAGATAAAGATAAAGCGGTGCGTTGGATCGTAAGCAATTTGGAAATATTCATGAAAGGGCACCCCCCCCTCCTTGGCGGTGCGGGTGAATTCCAGACCGAACAATTGCGGGGCTGGAGCAGCGACACCGTTAGGGCCGCCGGTGAATTCCAGCCAGTTGTTCAGCACCAGGCGAATGATCTCGCCAAAGCCCAAGGTAACAATCGCCAAGTAATCACCATGCATCCGTAACACTGGGAAGCCGAGTATGCAGCCAAACAGCGCTGCCAGCATTGCTGCCAGCGGTAGCGCGCTCCAGAAACCCAGATCGAGATACTGCGCGCCCAGGGCTAACCCGTAAGCACCAACCGCATAGAAAGCGACATAACCGAGATCGAGCAAGCCAGCCAGCCCAACCACGATATTTAGACCCAGACCTAGCAACACATAGATCATGGCTTGGATCAGCACGGTCAGCCAATATTTACTGGCCAAAAACGGCAAGCTCAGAGCAAGGGCGATAATGACCAGCAACCACCAGCGTTGCCGGTTGCTCTCCGGGATGCTGACCACCAGCACGCCCGGCTGGCGGCGGCGGGCGTTAAATCGTTCGAGCATAGCCTGCCCGGCTGGCGTATGCATCGCCAGGGCCACCAGGAACCGGCCTATAGCGATGATCGCAGCGATCAGCAACGGGCGTTGCAATTCATTCTTGACTTCATAGCCATCCAGCACCAGGCCAACAATGGGACCCAGTAGCAAGAGCGCCAGTGCGAAAGCAGCCGTTGCTTCCAGAACGGCTTGACGGAAAACCAGAGTCCAACGGACTCCAGTGGTAGCGGGTAATGCAGTAGTGAACGGCATCACACCTTCTCCACTTCCGGTTTACCGAGCAGGCCCGTGGGGCGAAAGATCAGCACCAGCACCAGTAATGAGAAGGCAAACACATCTTTATAATCAGTATTGACCATGCCGGAGAACAGCGCCTCCGACAAGCCGAGAATCAGGCCGCCCAGCATCGCGCCCGGCAGCGAGCCGATGCCGCCCAGGACCGCAGCAGTGAAGGCTTTAATACCCGTAACAAAGCCAATGTAGAAATCAAAGGAGCCATAATTCAAGGTAACCAACACCCCGGCAATCGCTGCCATGGCCGCACCGATAACGAACACCGTGGAGATGATCCGGTCGGTGTTAATACCGAGAATCGCTGCCATCCGCCGGTCCTGCTGCGTCGCGCGGCATTGCCGGCCTAATGAGGTACGCTGGATCAGCCAGGTTAACGCCGCCATGCTGGTCAGGGAGACCACGATAATCATGAGCTGCACCAGGGTGATCTGCACGAAGTCATTTCCTTCGCCGAAACGCAGCGTCGCCGGGATCAGGCTCGGCACGCCCTGAGTTTTAGCACCCTGACTTAATTGCACTCCGTTTTGCAACACCAGCGACATGCCAATAGCGGAAATCAGCGGGGCTAGCCGGGGCGCACCGCGCAGCGGGCGGTAAGCAACACGCTCAATGGTCCAGCCATAAGCAGCGGTGATCAGCATGGTCACCGCCAGCGTCACCAGCAAGGCAAAAGGCAGCGAGTCGATACCGAAGGAGAACAGCACAGCCAGACAAATGGCGGTCACATACGCCGAGATCATATACACATCGCCATGAGCGAAGTTGATCATACCGACGATGCCATACACCATGGTGTAGCCGATGGCGATCAGGCCATAGATGGAGCCCAGCGTTAGGCCATTGACCAATTGTTGGGCGAGAATATGCCAGTCCATGCGGATCAGGTTGCCGAGTGAATGATAGGAAGAAGCGGCGGCCCTCCCCCGCCAGGGGAGGGCAGAGAGGCAGGGATTACTTCTGCATTTCCGTATAATTACCGTCCGGCCCCCAAACGAACAGCGAGAAACTGGTTTCGTTGAGATCACCTTTGGCATCCCAGGTCTTAGGACCCAGTACGGTCGGCACAGTGTGGGCCTTGAGCCATTCGGCCAGTTTCATACCGTCACCGGTCTTGGCGCCATTCATGCTGGCGGCAATGGCTTCCAGCGCGGCGTAGGCATACAGAGTGAAGCCAGCGGGGTCAAAGCCAGCCTCCTTCATTTTCTTGACCACGTCCTGGCTAGAAGCAATGTTGCGCGCCTCGCGAACCGAGGTCATGTAAGCGCCCTCGACAAACTGCGGACCACCGGCCGTGGTAACAATGGCTGGATCGAGACTGCCATCACCGGAAAGAAAGTTGACTTTCAGGCCCTGCTCACGCAATTGCCGCAGCAGCGGCCCCGCTTCGTTGTACAGACCACCGAAATACACTGTATCTGCATCCGCTGCCTTGATCTTGGTTACCAAGGCGTTGAAGTCCTTTTCACCGCGGGTCAGTCCCTCGTACAGTACAACCCGGTCGTCGGCGTTCAATTCCTTCAGCCGGGCGCGCATCGCATCGGCGATGCCCTGTCCGTAGGTGTCCTTATCATGCACCACGGCGATTTTCTTGGCTTTAAGTTCGTTGACGATGAAATCAGCGGCCAAAGGACCCTGCTGGTCATCACGTCCGCACATGCGGAACACTGTTGGCAGACCACGCTCGGTCACTTGGGGATTGGTGGAACCGGGGGTAATCACCAAGACACCTGCATCGGCATAAACTTCGGAAGCCGGGATGGTGGAGGAAGAACAGAAGTGGCCAACGACAGCTGCCACCTTGTCCTGGTCCAGCAACCGGTTAGCAACGGCTGTCGCCTGCTTAGGTTCGCAGGCATCATCACCCTTGACCAGCTCAATCTGCTTGCCGTCGATACCGCCAGCAGCATTGATGTCCTCAGCCGCCTGGCTAGCGCCACGCCAGAATTGCTCACCAAATGCGGCATAGCCACCGGTCATCGGACCCGCGATACCGATCTTGATCGTGTCAACAGCACCAGCCAAGTTGCTCAGGCTCAAGCCCCCAGCCAGAGCTACCGCCAACAGGCAACGAGGAAAGGAAGGATGATTCATAAATACACTCCTTGGATATGAGTTGGGTTTCAATCCGCACCCGCCCATAATGGCGGGCGAAACATCACTAAGATGATGTTCGTTTTAATCCACGTCCGCCCATGATGGCGGGCGAATCTGGAAAAAACCTAAGGTTTTTTTCAATCCGCGCCTACCAATCATGATAGGCGAAAGCAGCAAAATCAATCACAGCAATATATTTCCATCCACATCTGCCCATGATGACGGGTGAAACGTAAATGCCTTTCCTGATTTGCCGCAAAAAATTGAATCTTTTCCTATCTTAGAATTGCGGCATTTTCAGGGGATTGTTTTATTTTGAAATGATTAAAGAACCAGTTACTACGATAGAGACACTGACCAGAATGCCAGCACCGGCAGTTATTTCAGCGTACCATCTGAATCAGTAAAATCACGAACAGCACCACCAAACCAATGGGGATCAATACCGCTGGCCAGTCTTTCTTGGCCGTTTTGCCGCGCTCGATAGCGGCCTTGATACCGGGCCGGAACCACAAAATCACCAGTAACGCCGCTACTCCACCCAGTAGCACTTCCCACCATGCTGCCGTTTCCATGATGACCTCTGTTTAAGAAAGCGTTGCCAAAACAGCTTTAATCCTTGCTCCGGTTTCCACCGGGCGGGAATGCAGGTTGTGGAAATGGCGTTACATTGTCGCCGCCTTCTGCCGGGCGGATTTTGCTGACACCCTCCCGTTCCACCTCATCAATGCGCACGACTGAGTACATCGGAATGAAGGTCCGCTGCACACCGGCAAATTCAGTCTGCAACCGTTCCTCAGCTGGGTTGACCAATACGCCGGAACGCTCACCGAAAATCAGTTCCTCGACTTCGATAAAGCCATGCAAGTCCGCCTGATGAATGTTCCGGGCATAGAGTTCATAAAGCTTGCCTTGGTTGACGAAGAGGACGCGATAGATGCTTTTAGTAATTTTTGACATGGGCTTTTGGGCTGCGGTTGGGGACTTGTCAATCTAACGCCATTCGCCCCAACGGGCAAATGCTCCACCCAGCAAAATTCACTCTTGCATCAACAAAACGAGTGATTACCCGCCAAGGTTGCCACAAACTGACTCATCAAAAGCGATCATGCGTTACCCCAGTCCTACGCACGCGAGGGTGTATTAAGGAATGTCCGGCAGTCTTAGGTATATGGAATTCAAGGCTTGGCTTCGATTAGCACTGCCACTGGTTGCGCAGTGGCGCGATGCTGGATGCGCGAGTCAATGACATTTTTAAGCGCGATCAGGCAACCTAAACCAATGAACGCGCCCGGCGGCAAAATCGCCAGCAGAAAGCCGCGATAGTTATCGGCCAGATGCAACGTTAACTCCTTGCCAAACTCGCCAAACAGCAAATCTGCCTGACTGAAGAGCGTCCCCTGCCCTACCACTTCGCGCACCGCTCCCAGCAGGGTCAGCGCCAGCATAAATCCCAGACCTGTCGCGATCCCATCCACTGCTGACTTAGCAACTTTGTGCTTGAAAGCAAACGCCTCAGCGCGACCAATTACACAGCAATTAGTGACAATCAATGGAATGAATATGCCCAGCACGGTGTACAGGCCCGGCAGGAAAGCATGCATTGCCAATTCCACCGCAGTCACCACGCAGGCAATCACCAATACAAAAACCGGAATCCGCACCTCGGGCCGCACTAGATTGCGGATCAGCGATACCGCGACGTTAGAAATAAGCAGCACCAGCAGCGTCGCCAACCCCAGCCCCAGTCCATTGACCACGGAATTGGACACCGCCAGCAAGGGACATAACCCCAGCAAAGCTACAAATCCGGTATTCTGGGTCCAAACACCGTCTTTAAGGATTTTCAAGTAGCCGGTTTCGTTCATAGCTGTTCCTCACTTCGCGCCTGCCGCCGGAGCAAACAATTGCTCCTGATGCTTCTGGACATACTCCAGAAATCGCCGGACTGCCTTGACCACCGCGCGTGGCGTAATGGTCGCGCCCGTCAGTTGATCGAACGCGCCGCCATCCCTTTTCACCTTCCACTGCTCCAGAGGTGGATCGGTCAGCGACTTGCCGGTAAACGCCAGAATCCACGGCGAACGCCTCGCCTCGATACCATCGCCCAAGCCCGGCGTTTCCTTGTGGGCCAACACCCGCACTCCGGCTAGGGTTCCATCGGCATACACGCCAATCAGCAGTTGAATGGGTCCGCTGTAACCATCCGGCGCAGTGGGCGTGGCAAACAGCGCGACCGGTTGACCATTCTTACGTGCCCGATAAATCGTGACGGGCTGATCGGTACCCAGCCACTCCGGCGCAACGATGTCAAGACGGTCTTCCGTCACCCGGTTGTCGTAACGATCCGCCGGCACCAGTTGATTGAGGCTGGCCTCCAGCGCCGCCCGTTGCGCCTCGGCAATGATATTTTTGGTACCGCTGTAGGTGATGGCCACCAGTCCCGTACCAACCACGGCGAATCCAGTGAGGATCAGGGCGGCAATGCCCATACTGCGCGCAATCTTCTTCATCCGCGCCGGGCTCCAAACACCCGGGGCTGGGTGTAAAGGTCAATCGCCGGCGCAGCAATGTTCATGAGTAATACTGAAAAAGCAACGCCATCGGGATAGCCGCCAAAGCCGCGAATGATGTACACCAGGACACCGATACCCGCTCCATAGATCAGCCGGCCACGCGCAGTGGTGCTGGCGGTGACCGGGTCAGTGGCAATGAAAAAGGCGCCGAAAATTGCTGCGCCGCTCCAGATATGAAACCACGGCGGGGCATAATGTTGTGGATCGGCTAGATAGAATATCGTGGCAATTATCGCCAGCCCGCCCAGCATCCCAGCCGGAATCCGCCAATCTGCCGTCCGAGTGTAAACCAGCCACAACCCGCCTGCCAGAAAGCCCAACGCCGCCCATTCCCAGCCTTGGCCGGCAATGATGCCAAATACAGGGCTGTTGCGAATCCCGGTCACGGTCAATCCCAGCCCAATCTGAGTACGCAACGCATCCAGCGGGGTCGCGCCGGTCAAAGCATCCAGGGCAAAACGCGCCGGCCATTCACTGTTGAAAATTACCCGCAGCGTTTCCAGAAAACTCAAGGCATGCGGCTGGCCCAAACCATGCGGGATTAACCAAGTGCTCATTTCGCGGGGGAAGGAAATCAGCAACACCACATAACCGACCATCGCCGGATTGAACGGATTATAGCCCAGCCCTCCGTACAAATGCTTAGCGACAACGACAGCTGAAAAGATACCAAGGGCTGTCAGCCACCACGGTGCCAGCGGCGGCAGCGCCACCGCCAGCAGCCAGGCAGTAACCACGGCGCTGAAGTCGCTGAGATGCAGCGCCAACGGCCTGCCGCGTACCGTCAGCATCACCGTTTCCGCCAGCAGCGCAACGGCAGTCGCGATCACCAGATTAATGAGAATACCCCAGCCGAAAAACCCAGTGAGTGCCGCAATGCCGGGAATCATCGCATACAGCACGCGGCGCATCATCTGGCCAACGCTCACATCCTGTGAAATGTGTGGAGACGTAACAATCTTAAAACGCATGATGTTTAGGCGTCCTGCTTGCTGGATAGCGGTTCAGGTTCCTGGTTTCCACCCTCCGCTACAGGGAGCGCAGGAGTTCTCGCGGAATAGTCAGTGATAGACTCCCCCTCCTCTGCGCGGGAGGAGATTGAGGACGGAGGGTGCGGCTTGGCATGCGCCACCGCCGCTTCGATATCCAGCTTAATACCCGCTTCACTGGCTTCCGCCGCCTTAATCGTTTTAGCAGGCGCTTTTTGCCTCAGTTTGGCTTCACGCTCTTGCTTTTCACGCTCCAGCCGCTCCAACCGGGCCTGATGGCGTTGCCGGGCTAACTCAGCCTTTTGTTTTTCCTTCTCCTGCGCCCAGATTTCGTTCTTGGCATAACGGTAATACTGCACCAGCGGGATATGGCTGGGGCAGACCGCGCTGCAACAACCGCATTCGATGCAGCTAAACAGATGGTAATCCTGTGCCTTATCGAATTCCTTAGCACGGGCATGCCAATACAATTGCTGAGGGAGCAGATCTGCAGGGCATACATCCACGCAGGCACCGCAACGAATGCAGGGCATCACCGGCTGCGCCGGGGTCAGTTCGGCGGCGCTGGCCGCTAGAATGCAGTTGGCAGCCTTGGTCAGCGGCACTTCGTCACTGTGCAGGGCAAACCCCATCATTGGTCCGCCCATGATCAACCGCTCTACCCCCTCCCGATAACCGCCGCATTGCTCGACCAAATCTGCAAACGATGTACCGAGCAGCGCTTCGAAATTACCGGGCTGGCTCACATGACCGGTCACCGTCACCACCCGGGAAATAACCGGCTCGCCATGATCAATAGCACGATGAACGGTGTACGCCGTCGCGGCGTTGAAGCACTGCACCCCGACATCGACCGGCAAGCCCTCAACCGGCGTTTCTTTTCCGGTCAACAGCTTAACCAGTTGTTTGACGCTACCGCTGGGATAACGGGTCGGTATGGGCCGGACTTGATAGCCGGTTCCTGCACAGGCTTCGGCCATAGCGGCGATGGCTTCCGGCTTGTCGTCCTCAATGCCAATCAGCACTTCGCGGGGTTCGAGCAGGCAGGTCATAACCTGCAACCCAGCGACGATGCCGGTTGCCCGCTCGCGCATCAACCGGTCATCACAGGTGATCCACGGCTCGCATTCAGCGCCATTCAGGATCAAAGTATCGAGATGTTCGCACTGCCCGCTGAGATTGAGCTTGACTGCACTGGGAAATGCCGCCCCGCCCAAGCCGACAATGCCCGCGTTACGCAAGACATTGCGCAATTCGCTGGGATGCAATGCGCGATAATCCACCGGTTCATGCTCGATCCAGCACTCCTCACCGTCGCTGTCGATAACGACGCACAGGTCTGGCAACCCGGAAGGATGCGGTACGGGCCGGGTCTCCACTGCTGCCACTACTCCGGATGTGGGCGCATGAACGGCAGCGCTGATATAGCCATCCGCTTGGCCGATCATCTGCCCTTTTAGCACCCGGTCGCCGGCCTGCACCAGCGGTTTGGCAATGGCGCCAATGTGCTGACGCAACGGCACGGTCAGCCAGCGCGGCAAGGCAGCCTGCTGGATCGGCCATTGATTGGATTCAGTTTTATGGCGAACGGTTTTCAACCCGCCGTGGAAGGGATACAAGCGGCTCATGCGGCAGCTTTAGCGGTCACGGCAGGATAAGTCCATTTCCAGGTAGTGATCGTCTGCGCGACCGGAATCATGTCAATGCAATCCACCGGACAGGGAGCGATGCACAATTCGCAACCGGTACACTCGCTGGCAATCACGGTATGCATGTGCTTGGCCGCGCCAAGAATGGCGTCCACCGGGCACGCCTGGATGCACAAAGTGCAGCCGATGCAATTCTGCTCGTCGATCACCGCCACCATTTTCGGTTTCACGGCCCCATGCTCAGCATTGAGCGGCTTGGGATCGCGGCCCAATAGATCAGCCAAGGCGGTGACACCGTTTTCACCACCCGGTGGACATTGGTTGATATCCGCTTCACCAGCGGCGATGGCTTCCGCATAGGGCCGGCACCCTGGATAGCCGCATTGCCCGCACTGGGTTTGCGGTAAAATGGCGTCGATTTTGTCAACAATCGGGTCGCCTTCCACCTTAAAGCGGACCGCAGCAAAACCCAATAACAAGCCGGAAACGCCGGCCATTACACTCAGCACCACAATTGCGGCAATCATCTCTCATCAACCTCTGACCAAACCGGCAAAACCCATAAACGCCAATGACATCAACCCGGCAGTCACCAGCGTGATCGCCGCTCCACGAAACGGTATCGGCACATCCGCTACTACGATGCGCTCGCGCATGGCGGCAAACAACACCATCACCAATGAAAAACCGGCCGCTGCGCCAAAGCCGTACAAGCCGGATTCGATAAGGCCATGCCGGGTCTGCACGTTAAGCAGAGCAACACCCAACACGGCGCAGTTGGTGGTGATCAGCGGCAGATAAATTCCCAGCACCTGATAGAGAAGCGGACTGGTCTTATGCACCACCATCTCGGTAAATTGGACAACCACGGCAATCACCAAAATAAAGGCGATGGTTCGCAGATACTCCAATCCAAGCGGCGCTAGCAGATATTCATCGCTGAGATAAGCGCAAATGGACGACAACGTCAGCACGAAAGTCGTCGCCAGCCCCATGCCCAAGGCGGTTTCCAGCTTGCGGGATACGCCCATGAACGGACACAGTCCCAGAAACTTCACTAACACAAAATTATTGACCAGGATCGTTCCGATCAGGATCAGCGCATAGTCTTTCATCAATGGGACTCACCATGTTCAAACCATTCTGGGGCTACACGCCACCTCTCTTTATCGAAAGAGGGGAAAGCCGGATTTGACGGGTTTCTGTCAAATCATAAATCATCAAGCAGGCGTATTTCCGCCCAGCAGCAGAAACTCCATCAGCGCCTTCTGGACATGCAAACGGTTCTCGGCCTGATCCCATACCCGGCTTTGCGGTCCGTCGATGACCTCCGCGCTGACTTCTTCGCCTCGATGGGCGGGTAGACAATGCAGAAAAAGGGCATCAGGCTTAGCTTGAGCCATGATTTCAGCGGTCACCTGATACGGTGAAAAATCACGCTGCCGCCGCTGTTGCTGCTCTTCCTTGCCCATGCTCGACCACACATCGGTCGTCACCAAATCGGCATCGCGCGCTGCAAGCAATGGATCGCGCAACAAAACTACCCGCCCCGCGGCGCGTTGCAGCAATTCAGCATCTGGCTCATAACCCGGCGGAACTGCAATGCGCAACTGGAAATCACATTGACAAGCGGCGCTGAGATAACTGTTACACATATTATTACCGTCGCCAATCCAAGCCACGGTTCGACCCTGAATCCCCCCGCGTTGTTCGATGAACGTTTGCAAATCCGCCAGCAATTGGCAGGGATGATTGTAATCGGTCAATCCATTGATCACCGGCACAGTCGAGTATTCAGCAAACCGCTCAATACTGGCATGGGCAAAGGTGCGGATCATCATCAGGTCGACCATGCCCGACAGCACCCGGGCGGTATCCTCGACCGGTTCACCTCGACCCAGTTGAGTATCGCGCGGCGACAGGAAAATCGCGCTACCGCCAAGCTGCGCGATGCCAGCCTCGAAGGAGACCCGGGTACGCGTCGATGCTTTCTCAAAGATCATGCCTAATACTTTACCTGGAAACGGCGCGTAGTATTCTCCACGCTGACGCAATATCTTGAGTTCATTAGCGCGCCGCAGGATCTGCTGCAATTCGGCCGGCGTTAGGTCAAACAAGCTGAGAAAATGGCGTGTTTTCATTATAAAGATTTCGCTGCAAAGCCGGATGACCGGTTATGCTCAATGGTTGCAAACCGGCTTGCGGAAGGTACGCCTTTCTGGGACAAACCGTTCGCAAGCCGTTCTCCAAAATCAAAACGGCAGCGGTAGCGGCTGCCGTAGTAAAATTATAGATCATGATCTCAACAGAATCGCACCGGCGCTGTTGCCGCTAATAAAAGCACATTCACCACGACAGGATGGGTCCCCCACTATGCAAATCCACTTTTGTCCCCAATGCGGCAGCCCATTGCAAACTGCGGAAGTTGCTGGCCAGCTCCGGCAACGCTGCAGTGGACCTGACTGCCCTTATATTCACTGGGATAATCCGATTCCAGTGGTCGCGGCTATCGTCGAAGTGGACGGCGCGGTGATTCTGGCCCGCAACCACGGCTGGCCAGAGAAGATGTTCGGCCTGATTACCGGCTTTTTGGAAAAAGGCGAAACACCCGATGCAGCCGTGCTGCGCGAAGTACAGGAAGAACTGGGCCTGAACGCCGAAACTGCATATTTTATCGGCTATTACCCCTTCTTCGAGATGAATCAGCTGTTGCTAGCCTTCCATGTGCCGGCCCGCGGCGAGATCCAGCTTGGTGAGGAGCTGGCCGGCATCAAGCGGGTACCGGTCGAGCGGTTGAAACCCTGGACCATTGGCACTGGCCCCGCCGTTCGCGATTGGCTGGCGAGCCGCAGATCAACCTCCTGAGCTAGAGCCTATGTGCCAAGACACCTGCCGCGTTGGAGGTCACATCACCGAACCGGCCACCAATCGCCCATCGTGCAATTCGATAACCCGATTAACGCAACTCGCCCCAAACACCAAGGGATCGTGGCTGCTGATCAACACAGTGCGGCCCTGAACGGCCAGCGTATCAAATAGCGCCAATACTTCCTGCGACAGCGCACTGTCAAGATTTGCGGTTGGCTCGTCGGCAATCACCGTTGCCGGATTATTGATCAGGGCGCGCGCCAGGGCAGTGCGTTGCGCCTCACCACCGGACAGCCATTCAACCCGGCTGGTGGCTTTTCCGCCCAATCCGAAGCGATCTAACAACTCGCGCGCCGCTTTAACCAGTTCCCGGTAAGGCCGGCCCAGTGGATAGGCCGGCAGCATCACATTCTCCAGCACACTCAGGCCCCGGATCAGGTTGAATTGCTGAAATACGAAGCCGAAGTGATGTCTCCGGACCTCGGTCAAAAAGCGCTCTGGCAAGTTAGAAAGCAAGCGTCCATCCAAGGCAATCCGCCCGCTCGTCGGCCGCGCCAACCCCCCAATCACGGTAAGCAACGTGGTTTTACCCGAACCACTGGGCCCCTTGAATACAGTGATACCGCCGCGATCCAAGGTTAGACTGATCTCATGCAGCGCCCGGCACTCGTTGGGCTGATCCTGATGGAAAATCTTACAAACAGCAACCAGTTCAATCATTTAAGACACAAATCAGCGAGATGGCGCCGGCTTCCAGCCGGCCCTAAAGACCGGCAGCCTGCTTTGAAAGCGGACTAGAACCGGAATCGCCGGAGAATAGTGAGCGAAGACAGAGAACCGACCAATTTACGATCCGCATCTACCACCGGCAACCGGATATACCCTTCCGACAATAATCGCAGTGCATCCGACAATGGCGCTTCCGGCTCAACCACTGGATGAGAAGCTGCGAAATCGCCTACCTTGCGGTGCAAATGAGGAATCAGCCGGTTATCAACATCCTCAGCAGACTCGTTCTCCGCATCGTCCGGAAGCTGTGGATTGGGAGGCAACAGCATCTTGGAGAACATAAACGAATTAATCGTCCCGATAAATTCAAGCCGGTCGTTGACCACCATCAGATCCTGCATGTGTTTACGGATCATGAGCGACACAGCCTCCGATAGCGGCGCAGTATCAAGCACATAAGTCGGCGCGGACACCATGTAATGTTTACACTTCATCTTTGGGTCTCTCCTGGTGATGTTCCATAAAAGAGCGTTCTCTGCCTTATTCTAAGGCAGGGTCACGGGATGCAACGCGATCATCGCGGCGCCCGCCCGGTTTCAGACTTCCTCCACGGGATACCCGAGAATTGTCCGTTTCGCGACGCCTCAGTAAGGTATTATTAATCAATTGGGCGCAACCTGCCCATGATCATGCGCTTTTCAACTCAATATTGTTCATCATGTTGTGCCGTTGCACCTCATCGTCTCCAGCCAGACCGGCTTGCAATTTGACCGTCCACATGCGGGTGTACGAACAGGCTGACTTTGATGAGTGAGGCATGTTGGACAAAGGGCGTGTTTTTTGCTGGCCTTAGGCGGTTGGACAAAGGGCATGTTTTTTGTTGGCCTTGGTGGCTATATCGGTGACCGGCCACCACGGAAATGCCGTCCGTATGGGTAAACGGCGCTGAAATCCGACTATCTCCTGGAGAACTCTATGGTCTTGGGAATCATATCACTACTGGCGGGCTTGCTCGGGCTGGCTGCCGCTATGATGCTCTACAAAGGAATCGTCCGCCAATCCACCGGTGACGCGGTGATGACCGCAATCTCTGACGAGATTCACCTGGGGGCAATGACCTATTTAAAGGCGCAGTATTTCAAGATTGCCATTTTTGCCCTGGTGATCGCTATTCTACTGTCGGTCCAATACGGCTTTGGCACCAGTCTAGCCTTTCTGTTAGGGGCGCTGGCATCAGGACTGGCCGGCTTGATTGGAATGTACGCTGCGACCAAAGCGAATGTCCGCGTTACTGCGGCTGCACGGGAACATGGCGCAGGCCAAGCGTTGCTGGTTGGATTCGACGGCGGTGCTGTAATGGGGTTGGCGGTCGCCAGCTTCGGGTTACTCGGATTGGGTCTGCTGTATACCGGCCTGGCTTCGGAACTCGCGGTGGACCCACACGCAGTCTCAGTGATCTGGGGCTTCTCGATGGGTGCATCGTCCATTGCGCTGTTTGCCCGGGTCGGCGGCGGCATTTTCACCAAGGCTGCGGATGTCGGCTCGGACCTGGTCGGCAAGGTCGAAGCCGGCATTCCCGAGGACGATCCGCGTAATCCGGGCGTGATCGCTGACAATGTGGGCGACAATGTCGGCGACATTGCCGGCATGGGCGCCGATATCTTTGAATCCTACGTCGGAGCGATGGTCGCCTCAGTTACCCTTGCGGCAACCATCACAACCGCTGAATTGACTCAATATTTCGGTGATGATGTCAGCCGCTCCATGCTGCTGGCGCTGCCGTTAACGCTGGCAGTGATTGGCTTGTTATCTTCACTGGCTGGCATTTACGGCATGAATATGTTCAAGAAGCATGGACCGGAGCAGGCGCTGGCGATCTCCGAAACCAGCGCTGCGGTGGTGTTCCTGGTGCTGACCCTGTTGACTATGCTGGTGTTTGGCTATGGCTGGCCGCTATTCTTCGCTATTCTGGCTGGAAATTTGGCAGGCGTGGCTATTGGCCGGGCCGCTTGGTACTACACTTCATCCAAGCCGGTCACACGGATCGCCCAGTCCTGCAAGACTGGCCCGGCCACCAATATCATCACTGGATTGGCCGTAGGCCTGGAAAGCTGTGCAGTACCCATGCTGATCATCGTATTGACGATTTTCGTGGCCCACCAGACCGCCGGCCAATACGGGATCGCCATTGCCGCCGTCGGCATGCTCGCCACTGCTGGCGTGACTATGACCATCGATGCATCCGGCCCGATCTCCGACAATGCCGGCGGTATCGCCGAGATGTCCCATCAACCGCCGGAAGTGCGGGCGATCACTGATGAACTGGACGCCATCGGTAACACCACCGCTGCCACCGGCAAGGGTTTTGCTATCGGCTCAGCGGCGCTGACCGCCTTGGCGCTGTTTGTCTCCTATAAACAGGCAGTCGAATTGAAGATGGGCCAACCCATGCCCATGGACATCACAGAGCCTAAGGTCATCATTGGCGTACTGCTGGGTGGCATGGTAATCCTGCTCGCAGCGGCCATGACCATGAGTTCGGTGGGCCGGGCAGCCATGGAGATGGTGACTGAGATCCGCCGTCAATTCCGCGAAATTCCTGGTTTGCTGCAAGGCACTGCCAAGCCGGATACTGCGCGCTGCGTGATGATTTCCACCGACGCTGCATTGCGAGAGATGATCCCGCCAGGAGTGCTCGCTATCATCTCACCGGTCATTGTCGGCTTCTTCTTCGGGCCAGTAGCGCTAGGCGGTATGTTACTCGGCGCTTTGCTCACCGGTATGACTATGGCGTTATTAATGTCCAACGCCGGTGGTGCGTGGGATAACGCCAAGAAAGCGATCGAAGCCGGTAAGCTGGAAGGTGAACGCAAGGGCAGCGACGCGCATGCAGCC
Organism: Gammaproteobacteria bacterium; assembly: GCA_024234995.1. GTDB lineage: Bacteria > Pseudomonadota > Gammaproteobacteria > Competibacterales > Competibacteraceae > UBA2383. The sequence continues at coordinate 310,077 of JACKNF010000002.1, read as the reverse complement.
GCAGTGATCGGCGATACTGTAGGCGACCCTTTTAAGGATACCAGCGGTCCAGCGATGAATATCCTGGTTAAGCTACTATCCATCGTGTCACTGATCCTAGTGCCATTCATCATCTGAACCGTAAACCGGTTCCAACACGGTTAGGCTGGCCGGCGCGTCATTTTGCTCCGGTCAGCCACCAGGCAACTTGCCATGACCATTCCCACGAAACCTTATTCGGAAGCCTGCGAACAGAACCGGGAGCCCATTCTTGCGGTACTTCGCGAGGTTTTCACTGAACCGGGCCTGATTCTAGAGATTGGCGCTGGCACCGGGCAGCATGCCGTCCACTTCGCCCGGCAATTGCCGCATCTCGTCTGGCAGCCAACCGATGTGGCCGCGCACCTCCTGGGTATCCATCTCTGGATTACCGAGGCGAATCTACCAAATTTGCGTTCACCGCTGGAACTGGATGTTTGTCACAACCCATGGCCGGTTGCACACGCTGCTGGCGTGTTTTCGGCAAACACCACGCATATCATGGCCTGGCCGATGGTAGAATGCTTGTTCCGGGGCGCAGGCCAAATCCTGGAATCTGGCGGTGGCGGGACATTTTGCTTGTATGGACCCTTCAACTACAACGGTCATTACACCAGCGCCAGCAACGCCGCGTTCGATAACTGGCTACGAATGCGCGATCCTGACAGCGGTATCCGCGACTTTGCTGATCTTGACCAACTGGCCAGCGCCAATGGATTGCGCCTGTTGCATGATTACGCCATGCCGGTAAACAACCGCATCCTGGTCTGGACTCAAGGGTAACTCTCCAAAGATCCCTGTCACCTGGCATCTGGAACCCGGATAAGAGTCTGATAGCTATTCCAATAGCTTGGCAAACCGGGCCGGTAACTCATCCAGGCTGCTCACCACAATATCCGGTTCGACTTCCCAAGGATCAAACACCATATCTGACTGGCGTTTGACCCAAACGGCGCGCAGACCCGCCGCCTTCGCGCCAATCACATCCCAGGCATTGCTGGATACCAGCCAGGTCTCGTTTGGCGCCCGTCCCGCCCTCCGGGCCAGATAGGCATAGACTTCCGGATCGGGCTTAAAGGTGCGCAAGTCGTCCACGCTGACCACATCCTCCAGCAAGGGCAGCACACCAGCATTGGTCAACAACGCTCGAATGCTAGCCTCCACGCCATTTGAGAATGCCACTAAGCGTAACCCTTGCGCTTTGAGCGTAGCCAAGCTTGCAGCAACTTCCGGGAACATCGGCAGATAAAGATAGGCTTCTAGCAATCGATCCTGGTCAGATTCCGGAAGCTCGCAGCACAAGGTCTGCTGGGTGTAGCGCAACGCTTGCCGGGTGCAGACATCAAAATCAGCATACCGCCGCATCAGACCACGCCGGAACGAATATTCCAATTGCTTGGTTCGCCATACACTGGCGAATTGAATCGCCTGCTCACCGGCCAAAGCGCGCAGCGGTTCGGCCAACGCCAGCGGGTCCACCAGCGTGCCATAAACATCAAATCCCAAGGCATATGTCTTTTCCATGCTCAACTACTCCACAGAGTCTCATCGTTGACCACGCCGCTCACGACGCGATGCTCCTTTTCCAGTAAATTAACTTGCTCGAACAACTGCGATAGCCAGCAATAACCAAGCTGCCAGAAACGCCACGCCGCCAATGGGCGTAATAGCGCCCAGCCAGCGAATACCGCTCAGCGCCAAGGCATACAAGCTGCCTGAAAACAACAGCAGGCCGCCGGTCATCAAAAGACCTGACCCGCGCAGCGCTACCGATTCTGGCAGACGCCACGTCAATAGACCCACGGCTAGCAACCCGAGAGCATGATAAACATGATAGTGGACGGCGGTTTCGTAAACCGCCATGAGATCCGGCGCTAGCACCTTTTTCAAGGCATGTGCACCGAATGCGCCCATCGCAACCGCGCATAACATTCCCACACAGCCCAGCAGCAGAAAGACTTTGGTCCAGACCGGCATGATCATTCCCTCTATTTACCGTCCCCGGAACACGCCCTGGGCCGTTGGGGCAAGACCCGCCGGGGATGGATTAAAAGGTGGATTGGGCTTGGCTAGGGGGGGGGCCGGCTTCGGTGGCGGCATGGACGGCTGACAGGCCGGCGGCTGACAAGGCGGATGGTGCGGTGGACGCGGCGGTCCGGGTGGATAAGGCGATGGATAATAAGGTGGATAAGGCCAAGGATACGGATAAACCGGCGGATAGCCGCTGATCACACGGCCGTTCTCATCGCCCGGCGGCGGCTGTTTTTGTTGAACTTGCTGATTCAATAATTTATTTTCCAATGCCTTATTCTGCTGCTCCAAGTCACGAATCGCTTGTTCCTGACGGGCTTTTTCCGCTTCTTCACGCTCGCGGGCCATTTGTCCGGACAAGGCATTAAGGCGTGCAACTTCGGCATCTACATCGGTGCTGGACCGCTCCATTGGCAATGATGGCGGGATATCAAGCGTCTGCACCTGACCTGCCGCCTCCGGTTTGTTATGACTGTAATGCACCTGTCCGCTAGCATCCGTCCACTTGTAGACCTCCTGGGCTTGGGCAATACCCTCCAGTGTCAAAAATGCCGCTATAACAAACATGAAAAACAAATACTTGTGATTCATGATCAATTTTTCCAATAAGCTACCCGTGCGTCGAATAATACAAACTCAATAAGTTTGGCCCAATAGTGGATTTGAATGAAAGAATGCGAAGGTAAGCACCGTTTTTCAGTGACGTCGTGGACTCGATAGTGAACTGCTAAGATACCTGTTTTTTTGGGCCAAGGTCTGAAGGAGTACATTTGGACATTCTATTCATTCTTAAAGCGCTGGTTCTGGGTTTAGTGGAAGCCGCTTCGGAATTCCTCCCTATCTCCAGCACCGGTCACCTTATCATTGTAGGGGATTTTCTGAATTTTACCGGGCCACGCGCCGAGACTTTTGAAATCTTCATCCAGCTTGGCGCTATTCTGGCGGTCGTTTGGATTTACCGTGAACGGTTACTCAACATCGCTTTGAACCTGGGCAGAGACCGCAATGCTCAGCAGTTAGTACTGAATTTGATGATTGCATTCGTGCCGGCAGCAGGGTTGGGGTTACTATTGCACAAGCATATTACGCACTATCTTTTCAACCCGGTCACGGTTGCCGGTGCGTTGGTCGCCGGCGGCATTGCGATTCTGCTGATCGAACGTTATGCAAACGCCAATCAGGTGCAAGCTGTGGATGACATGTCCTGGAAAGACGCCTTGGTGGTTGGCATCGCCCAGAGTCTGGCGTTGTTTCCGGGAGTGTCACGGTCAGGGGCCACCATTATGGGCGGGATGCTAGGTGGATTATCGCGGTTTGCAGCAACCGAATTCTCCTTCTTTCTAGCGATTCCGACCATGTTCGCGGCAATCTTTTACAGCCTTTTCAAAGAATGGGGCCATTTGACTTTGACGGATGTGCCGATGTTCGCAACTGGTTTGCTGCCGCCTTTCTGGGCGGGCTGGCCGTGGTGCGCTTCCTGCTGGCGTATGTAGGCCAGCACAGCTTTGCCCCCTTTGCCTGGTATCGGATCGTATTCGGCAGTCTGCTGCTGCTGTATTTCCACTATCACCCCTGGACAGGTCAGAGCTAACCTGAAAACCGCGAGCTTATGCAACTCTAGCCGTACTTGACCACCACCTCCATCAAGAGATAAGGGCATCCAGACCAAAGGAGATATCATCCATCATCTCCCGCAGCAGATTGATCAGCGCTTCGTCGAAAAAACCAATTTCACTGGCATAGGCTACGAACACTCCGATCGCTTGCCCTTGTTCCAGGATCGGCAACGCTATGCTGGCATGGATATCTCCGCCTGTTGCATTTGCCCGCAGCTCCGGATGGTTGTTCCGTTCTGCAAATCGGTGCAGAGCAGCGGCACATCGCGCCAATGCATCGCCGATGACGCAGCATTCCAGTCATCGCCACCAGGGCAAGGCATCCCCAGCGCGTTAATCCAGGCCGCCCGCCACTACGGTCATCCGGCCAGTCTCGGCGTCGCTAAACCTGATCCAGACGGTTGAACAATCCGCAATCACTGCGATGCGATGCAATTCATGAAACAGCTGCTTGGTGACCCTGAACACGGGTCAGCGCTTTGTTGACTTGGTTTAGGGTGGCATAAAACGATTCAGCCGTTGAGTACGCGCCTCAATACGGTGGCGGCAGATAATCTTCCAGATATGGCGGGCAACTGCGGCAATTGGTCTTCGCATCGGTTTCGCTTCATAGTCGTCCGGTTTGTTACCGACCCCGATAATCATCCGCACTTTATTCGTCTCGATCACCGCTACGCTCTGCGTGCCGGATCAGATGAGTGCCCCGGCGGATAACCACGCTTATTAGAGGCAAATTCTGATAGTCGTTGTGGAATCACTGGCTGCCGCTTTCGGCGCAGTCAGCCCAAACACAGCCATTTGCAATGGCGTAGTGATGATCTGGCGCGGCAGCAGGTCTTGAACGTTTCCGTGACAAGCGAACAATTGCAACGTTTGCTGGTCGTCGTTGATAAAGTGGAAATAGCGATCCAGCTCTGGGTTAACCGTACCGCCTTTCCAATCCCAGACTGATAATATCCTGCTCCGTCAGATGATGCGCCTGTTCGCTAAGCGTCAGCAACGAATTAAGCCGCTCTTCGTTCAGTTGATTGAGTGCTAACGCTTCAGCAGCTTCGTGTAAACATCACTGCCGAGGCGGGTAAGGAGGCTTCCAGCTTCGCTAACTGTTGCTGCAAGGCAGTCACTTCCGCGAGAAGTTGCGATTTTGCCCATCTGCCATAACGATACCTATCGATGGTCGTGCCGATCCCTGCGCCCGTCAAATTTCAATGGATAATGACACATATCTTATAGTGAAATACCCATACCCGCGTCAAAGCAAACCCGCTCTATTCAGCCACACCGTGACCATGATTTTACAGCGCCTTCGGTTGCCCGCCCGGTTGTCTCCCTCATCGCGATGCATTGGCAGGCGGGTTGCTCACTTTGATGATCATGGCCTCGGTCATACCGGGAATTTCGCTGCTGCCCGCTGGATATTGGCTGGATTGCGGCTCTGCTACTCAGTGACCAGTTGGCCCGGCGGCAACATCTCCAGAGTTCATTGGCTGATCGGCCTGGGACTGGCCGGTATTATGGGTGAATTTCACGCGGCACCGTTGAACGACAAAACTGCTGGCAGGCAATCAGGGATTGACCGTCCGCTTGCTGGCGGCAGTGTCGTTCCTGCGGCTGGTCACCCGCCCGGAAGCGGCAAATCGTGATACCCACTGCCACGCGGACGAAAAGCCTTGTGGCGGACTCTGATTGGTGTGCATTTGTTTGGGCCGTGATTAACTTATCCACGGTGGTGATCCTGGGGATCGCATGACCACACGCGGGCGCTTGGGTAAACGCCGGCGCTGGCCTGGAGCCGGGTTCGCCGCTGCCGCGTTCTGGTCGCCATTCTTCTCGGCGATGGCGGCTGTTTCGACTTATGCGCCGGCGCGCGACTCAGCATCGTAGGTGCTGGCCGGATTACCCATGGCAGCACTGGCGTTATGGCTAACCGTCCGGGAAATCGATCCTGAAGACCCCACCCTAGGCGCGCCTTTCATCGGCTATCCGATGAACTTCAGTGCCTTGTGGATTCCTGGCTTACTGGTTGCCATCGTGCTGACCCTGCACACACTCATTCCTCACTGGCCGGTCCTAGCAATCATCACCTTGAGCGCGCCTTTGCTGACCATCGCTATTCTGACCGTACAACAGAGACACGGCGCTTGGATACCGCTCAAAGCGCATATCGGGCACGGTCTGGCCAGTACGGTCAACGAACTGGCGTTGTTTCTCGCCGCTGGGGTATTGGCAGCGGGATTGACCAGTCTGAGTCATTCACTGCGTGACTGGTTGCCGTTTGACCAATTCGGCGCGCCGCAGGCGGGGTTGATCTTAATCGCGATGGTCGGCGCCGCTGCATTGGGGGTACATCCCGTCATCACTATCGCGGCTTTTGGCGTGTGGCTGGCGCCGCTGCATCCCGAACCAGATCTACTGGCGATCACGTTACTGATGGCCTGGGCAATTGGCGTACCGGCTAATCCATTGTCGGGATTGCATTTAATGATGCAGGGCCGCTACGGTATCGACGGCTACGCCTTTCTGTACTGGAACCGGGGGTATGTGCTGAAATGTCTAGGAGCAGGGATAGCGTTGTTGTTTGTCTATGGAGCAATGCTGACAAACACGGTACTTTAACTACCCCGCACCTCAACCCGGCTTTGTCCTCCCGGCTGGCGCTGGACATGGATTTGCACGCCGATCCGTTCGGTCATCTCCTGGACATGTGAAATCACGCCGACCTTGCGGCCCTGGGCTTGCAGGCGATCCAGCGCCTCCATCGCCACCCGTAGCGTATCCGCATCTAGACTGCCGAAACCTTCGTCGATAAACAGGGATTCGACCCGCACCCGGTTCGAGGACAGTGACGCCAGGCCCAGCGCCAGTGCCAGGGAAACCAGGAACGATTCACCGCCGGACAGGGAATGCACCGAACGGACTTCATCGCCCATGTCCTGATCAACCACCATCAGCGCCAAGGTATCCGGGACTCGCTCAAGCCGGTAGCGGCGTGCAACGCCGGCCAGATGCTGGTTGGCGTAACCAAGCAGGACGTCCAGGGTGAATTGCTGCGCATGGTTGCGGAATTTTTTGCCATCGGCAGAACCGATCAGGCCGTTCAACTGATTCCAAATCCGGGTGCTGTTCTCCTGTTTGACAATGCGCTCCTGTAAGTCCCTTGTTTTATCGCGGCGTTCATCGTCCTGACGCCGATTCAGTTCAGCTTCTTTACAGCGGTCTTGAGCGGCTTCTAGATCAGCTGCTGTCTTTTGCAGCGCCTCCTGCACAGTTTCCGCGGAATCTGTACTTGTCCGTTGCTGTTCATGCATCTCCCGTTGTGCCTGGCGCTCCCTGAGGATAGTTTCCTCCCGGCGGACGGCGCCGGTCAGCGCCTGGAGCATCTCCTGCTCTTGTTTTAACCAAGCACTGCTGTGGACCAGCAGGGCGTGAAGAGCCGGAATATCCAGCGCTGTACCGGGGTAACGGATATTGAAATCAGTGACCCATTGCTGCAAGACTGCCGCCGCTTGTTCTGCGGCCTTCTGGCTGGCCGCCAGCGCTGCCTGTTCCCGTATCAGCGCGGTTTCAGCGCCAGCCTGGATCTGCCCGGCTTTCTGTGCGGCCATTTCCTGTTGCTGAAGTTTTGACCGGGTATCTTTAATCAACTGATCGAGGTGCGCTTCCACCTCGGCAACAGCCCGCCCATTGAACAATGCTTGGCGTTGCTGACGCCGGAACTGAAGATCGCGGTCAATGCTCTGAAATGTATCAGCAGCGCGTTGACGTTGCACGGTCTTGTCGGCGGCGGTTGCAGCATAGTTGCCGATTCCGGTATCAAGTGTGACGATCTGTTGCCGCCACTGTTCAGCGTTCTCACTCTGTTTTTTCCACTCGGCAACCTTTTGCCGCCGCTGCTCATGGAATCGGAGCGAATCTTTTTGCCAAAGCGGACGCCAGTCGTGACCGGAAAACGCCGCATCCAGATCAGTGAGCTTTTCCGCCAGCTGGCGGGCGCATTCGGTTTGCCGTTCTTGAGCGGCTTGAACAGCTTGTGTTGCCCAATCAAAAGCAGTTTGCGCATCGTACACGATTTTTTGCGCAGCCGAATGCTGTTGCTGGGCGAGATCACGGGCTTGCTGGACATCGTCTCGCTGCTTGGCGGCTTTTCTTTGCGCGTTCTCCTGCTGGGCAATGGCGGCTAAACCGTTCCGAGCCAGTTGCTGCTGGTCAGTCAACCAGATCGAACGATTATCAGGGGTGATGACGGTCAGTTCCGCCGCCAGCGGGTGAGTATTCCAGACGGCGTTGTCCCGCTGCTGAGTGGCGGTCAGCGCTTCCTGTTCTTTGGCAAGGCCGGCAAGGCGGCATCGGCTATTTTCGAGGCTGTTTTGGTGGGTGGCTTCCTGTCGATCCAATATTTTCGCTGTCTTCCGGCACTCATCAACCTCAGTTTCCAATCTAACCAGTATGGCGCGGGAGGGTGCATCGCCGGTTGCGTAGGGATGATCCACTGCGCCACAGACTGGGCAGGGGGAGCCGATTTCCAGACTGGCCCGTAGCGTCTCGACGCTTTCCGCGTTGGCAGCTTCGGCGATTTTCAGTAACTTTTCAGCCTGTTCCAGCCGGGTGGCGGCGGCAGGTTTATCGGTGCTGAGCTGATGCAGGGCAATTTCCGCCTGGGCAAGCTGTTCCTGGAGCGCACGGTTTTCATCTTCCAGTTTATTTTGTTGGGTCTGTCCGGCGCTGAGGGTATTCCATAATCGTTCAGCATCTGTCAGATGATCGATGCGGGTTTGTGCGGTCTGACGTTGCGCCGCCAGAGTTTCGCTATCAACGCCAGCTAATTCAGTCAGAATAGCCTGCAACCGGCTTTCCGCCTTTTGCAGCGCCGCTTCGACCTTGGCGCACTGATCGGTTGCTTTATCAAGTTCCTGACGCTTCTTTTGCGCGTCCTGCCGGCTCGAAACGATTTTCTGTTCCGCCTCGCGCAGGTTGCTTTGCAGGATCGCGGCATCCTTGAGCAGCACATCCCAACGCGGCCAGTCCTCCGCCAGAAAATGCAATGGCTGATGCTTCGTCAGCCAGTCGTGGGCAGTTTGCAACGCCTTTGCAACCCGATTGCGTTCGGCCTGCCGGTCAGCCAGCCGTTTCTGCGCCTCAGCCTCGGCCTGGTGGGCTTCACTCAAGGTCTTAGCTGCATTCTCATGGCCGGGCGTGAGCGTTTTGATTTCAGCGTCCAGGTCTCGGGCCTGTTTGAGAGCGTCACTAGCGTCCGTGCGTTGCTGTTCGGCGGCAGCGGCCGCTTGATCGGCTTGCACCTTGGCAGCTTCAGCCTGTTGTAGAAAGCGTTGCGCCTCATCCCGTTGTTCCTCAGCGCGCTGGACAACCTGATGACACTGATCGACTTCAGCGACAGCGCGGTCGACGGCTTCCACCACGGGCCGCGCGTCCTGCACCGCTTCAACCTGGGTCAGTTGCGCCTGCCGGGGCGCGGCAGCCTGCTGCACCATGCGGGCATTCTGGACAGCGTCCTGCGCCTGCTGTTCCTGTTGCTGCAATGACTGCCACTGCTGATGCCAGCGCAGTTGATTTTCCAGTGCGATTTTACGCTGTTCCAGAGCGGTAGTTTCCGCTTTAGCGGCGGCGAGCGTCTGTTCCAACTGGCTGCGGGCTGCATCGTCCAGAGGTTGTTGGCCGGTAAGCCGGGTTTGCAAGGCTTCCAGCGCTTTCTGCTCGTTCCGGGCACGCTCATAGGCGCGGATGGAAATGCCGGTGTAAACATCCAAGCCGGTGAGGGTTTCCAGCAGTTCCGCCCGTTCATTATCGTTGGCTTTCAGAAAGGCGGCGAACTCGTTTTGCGCCAGCAGTACGGCGCGGGTGAATTGCTCAAACGACAGCCCTACCCGCTCGCGGATCGCCTTTTGGACTTCGGTTTTCACGCCACCAATGGGTGGTCCACCGTCCAGGGGTTGCAGCGACAATTCGGTATTTTGCAGCTTACCGCTAGCCTTACCGCGGGCGCGGCGGACACTCCAGCGGGCGCAATACTCAATCCCGTCATTACCGACGAAATCGACCTCGGCGAAACCTTCACCCACGCCCCGGCGCAGCAAGTTGCGCGTATCTTGCGGGGTGAGGGTGTCCTTACCGGCATCCGGCAGACTGACGCCTTTGACAGCAGCGCGGGTCAGACGCGGGGTTTCGTCATACAGCGCCAGACACAAAGCGTCGAGCAGCGTGCTTTTACCGGAGCCGGTCGTGCCGCAAATAGCGAACAGACCAGCGGTAGCAAGCGGATTCCGGCAGAAGTGGAGTTCAAACTCGCCCGCGAGAGAAGCCAGATTCTTGCCGCGAATGGCGAGGATTCTCATAGCCCCGCATCCGGTGGCGTATTCAGTAGCTCGGCGAAAGCGGTAAGCAACGCCGCATCAGGTTGCGTATCCGGATAGTGGTGTTGATAGAGTTTCTTGAAGATGTCTTCCGGTTGCAACCGTTCCAGTTCATCCAGCGAATGATAGCGGTGGTGATCGATCCTGCTGGCATTGCCGCCATAGGTAGTTTCAATCCGGGCCAGCCTCACTGGCTTTTTATCGAGAACGGATTCGATTTTCGTGCGCAATCCCGGCTCTGGGGCGGTCAGTTGCACTCGAACTTGCAGGTAAGGTTGCGCTTTGAGCGGCGCACCGGGGAGATCCAGCGCATGCAATTGCTCCACCACTTCATCCACCGGTGCAGGTTGCCGGGGAATCCGCAGCAATTCGACCGGGCGCGGAACGTGAAGAGGGGTAATGTCTTGCACCGTATCACCGGCGAGATCGACACGCACGACCTGATGGAGGTAATCAATCTCGGTAAAGGACATCGGCAGCGGACTACCCGAGTAGCGCACCCGTTCCTGACCACCGGCTTTTTGCGCGCGATGCAGATGACCCAGGGCGACGTAGGCGATGGCCGGACCGAAAATGTCCACCGGCAAGGCTTCAGCGCCGCCGATCACAATACGCCGCTCAGAATCCTCAGAGGTCAGGCCGCCGCTGGTATGGCAGTGACCCAGGGCGACAATGGCCTGGCCACTCTCCCGGCATTCCAGGACGTGATCCAGCGCTTGCTGGTAAAGCTGGCGGACACCTTCCAAATAGGCATCGCCATCCGTAGCCACCCTGGGAACATCGCCGGGGCGCAGAAATGGAATCGCCAGACACCAGGCAGCGATGCCGCCTTGCCGGTTGCGAAGCGGTGCAATCAACCGGTTGAGTTCAATATTACCCTTGGCATCGCGGGTAACGGCGCCGACGACGGTGGCGCCGAAGACCTGAAATAACGGTGCCGGCGCTTCCAGGCGTCCCGCCGAATCATGGTTGCCCGCGATGATGACGATGTCGAGCTGCGGGACCCGGTGCTTGGCTTGGGTCAGGAAATGGTAGAACTGCTTCTGAGCATCGGCGGAAGGATTGGGATTGTCGAAGACATCACCGGCAATTAGCAAAGCGTCAATTTGCTCGGCTTCCAGGGTATCCAGCAGCCAGTCCAGAAAGCGTTCGTGCTCATAACTCCGGTCAAAATCATGCAGAGTCTGGCCAAGATGCCAATCCGAAGTGTGCAGCAAGCGCATGGTGTTATCCTTCCTTGTCGCGATTTTGGACTGATGAAGAACTGAAAGTCCATATAGCGCCGTGGCTTTTTACCAGACAGCTTCTAACGAGCCTGGCTATCACGGCACCAGCAGATCGCCACCCTCCATGTGCAACACTTCCACTCGCCAGCCGACCAGCAACACACGACCGGTCTGGCGGCGCTGTCCGGTGTCTGTGAATTCGAACATATACAGCCGTTCCCACTTCAGCCGGCCATCGTGATCGCGCCGCAGCCACAACCGCTCCAATGCTACGGTATCGTCGAGCAGTTGAACATTGGTTTGACGGCAGGCCTGGGAACTGGCGGCGCGGGCCTGTTCACGGGCGCCGAGGCTGTCCTGCCAAAACAGCAACGCGATACCCACAACGAGCAAAAATCCGATGAGAAATGAAAAACTCACAGCAGCGGTTTCAACCGGGCCAGGATATCATCCCGCGCCTGAGCCAGCAGTGATTCCCGGTCCAAACTGTTAAGAATGTCCTGAACAACCCGCTTCGGCCCGCCCTCGCCCCAGGACTTGCCTTGAACGAAATACTGTTCGGCGGCTTTGCCCACTACGTAGGTTCCGTACCAGGCCACTGCGCCCTGCGCGCCGGCGGTGACCACGGTCGATAGCCCCAGACTGACGCCCTTGAGCGCTGAAGCCACCAGGTTCATGCTCCAAACCGTACCCATTAGGAACACCAGTTGGGTAAAAATCGTCTTGAGCAGCGAGCCAGCTTCGCCGCGGTTGATCGGCAAGCCATACACCCGGCCAAGATGGACGACCATCGCTGCATCGGTTGCCACTGCCGCCAGCATATCGGCAATCGGAATCGGGTTCAGCGCGACCGCGATGCCTTTTCCCAGGCAGTAATTACGCACCACCTTCTCGGCCACATCGCGGCGGATGGTGACAATTTCCTGGGTCAACCGGTCGGAGAAACGCCCGGCGAACAGCCCGGCATTGAGCGCCGCCATGGTCTTACCTTCCGCCTTAAGGATGTCCCAAATCCGTTCGCGCAACACGTTCACATCCGGCTGCGGGCGGCGGCGGGTCTCGGTCTCATTCCCCTCGGCGTCGACCAAAATCACAATGCGCTCCGCCGGTTGAGCGGCAGCGGTCAGAATGTCTTGCGGCTGGATCAAGCCGGTCGTGCGCCGCTGTAACGTCGCCATCAGCGCATTGCGGTCCGTCTGGGTATAGCGATCGATCTTGTTCAACACCAGCACAAGGCGTTGCGCCACACCTTTCACTTGCCGCAACGCCTTGAGTTCGGTGTCGGTGATATCGCCATCCACCACGAACATCACCAGATCGCTGCGGCTGGCTACGTCATGCGCGAGTTGCTCCCGCTCCTCGCCGGCCACTTCATTGATGCCGGGTGTGTCGATCAAAAACACCCCGCCCGCATCGTACTCCTGCCAGCGGGCATGCGTAGCACGGGTCGTCTCACCATGCAGGGGGCTGGTCGAGAATTTCGTCTCACCCAGCAGTGCATTCAACAGTGCTGACTTGCCCACGCTGACCCGGCCAAACACAGCGATATGAATATGGCCTTGCTCGATTTTCTCCAGCAGCAAATGGAGCTGTTGATATTCCTCGGCCAACGCCTTGCGCACAGGAGGCGGTACCCGTTGATCGTCCAGCAACTCGCGCAGGCTCTCGCGAGCCAGGGCTAGATGCCCGTCGCCATCAACCGGTCGCGGTTCCAGCACGGGCGCTTTCCCGTTGGCGTGCCCAAACCAGTTGGGCCAAACGTCTTGCACGCGCTTCCAAATCTTCACTCAGGTTATCCTCGAACATCCGCAGCGCCGGTCCGCTCACCAAATCGCCCCGGCTTTCCAGAGAGCGGGCCACCGCTTTACCCAAACTCTCGAAGATCAGTCCATAGACCACAGCATGCATCATGCCGCCTACCACCGTGCCGATACCCGGAAAGGCTTTGAATATATTGCCGACCAGCGCCAGCAACAAGTTGAAATTACGCTTGATCTGGTTACCGGCCAGATCGAGAAAGCGCTGCATATCCATCTCACGCGCTGGCACTTCATACAGCGCGCACAGCTCCTTAATTAGATTGAATCCCAGATAGCCTTGAATCAATACATCGGTGCCTGGACTCACAGCGGCCAGCGCTCCAAATACCGCTTTACGCGAATAACCCTGGATAATATTGTCAGCCTTGCCGCGCCGGTATTCGGTGACGGCAGAATCCAGCTTCTGCTGGGCCAGCACGAATACTGCTGTATCGCGCAGTGCATCCAAGACCTGCGGATCGGTATCCAGATAGCGCTGCAAGGCATGACGCAGATCTTCGACTTCGGGTTTGCGTTCACGCAAGGAGGTCTCCTCGCGGCCATCATGGTAGATCCGGGTAACCTCCTCCACACCGCCACATTGCACCGGCGCGACATCGATCTGTTCGCCAATCCGTTCGGCCAGCCGTTTGCGCACCAGCGCCAATTCATGTTCAGCGAAACGGTCAATCTTGTTGAGCACCACGATCAAGGGACTGCCGAGATCGGCCAGCGTCCGCAGGGATTCGTACTGGTTGCGGGTCAGATCGCCTTCGCAGACGTAGAGAATCACATGGGCACGCAGGGCTTCATCGCGAGCCATCCGATCCAGACTCCCGTCCGCTTCATTAAGCCCCGGCAGATCGGCCAGCACCAGCCTGTCACCCGCCGGACTGGTCCAGGTGTAGTAGCTCACTTCGCGCGTCGTGCCGCCGCATACATCCACGGCGATATCGGTTCCCGGCAATAGAGCGCGGATCAGCGAAGATTTACCGGCGCTGATTTCGCCAAACACCGCCACGACGATCTCGCCGGCCGACCGCCGCCGCTGTAATTCATCCAGTTCCTGGCGGATTTCATGGACAGCAACTCCGGCAGCTTCGCTGTGTTCCAGCCGTTGGCGCAAAGTGGCCTCATCCGGCGGCTGTGCAACCGTGCGGGATTTTTCTGCAGGACGGCCCCAACGCAGCACGCGCCAGACCACATAGCCGCCCCCAGCACTCAACGCACATAAAATCAGCAGATAGACGACCCAAAAAGCCGTCGGTGCCTGCTGTAAGCGATCCCAGACCGACAGGCCCAAGTCGGTAATATACAACACAAGCACCAGCAGGAATGCCACACCGATACTGGCGCCCACCGCCAGCATCAAACGCACCGGCAGCAAGGCCCGGGCGGCAGGTGACAGTGGTAATTTAGGCAGTGGCATTAGGTGAAAACTGATCGAGGAAAAGTTGTGGAATCTTTTGTACGGCGCGCTTTGCGTAGTCGAAAAATACTATACCGGTCTTAGCTCGCGCCACTTCCCGGCCACTCGCTTTCTCGGTCACCCGATACATGAAGTCACAGCCATACTTGTTGAAATCGGCGAGCGCTATGGCGATCACCAGCGTTTCACCGGGAAACGCTTCGGATTTATAGACGAGGGCGCTGTCGGTCATAATCAGCCCGCAGCCACCAATATCCAATTCGCTAAATCCATAGTGCTTTAGAAAACGGACCCGCGCCTCATGCAACAAGCCTAGCATGGCGTCATTGCCCAAGTGTCCGCCATAATTGACATCAGTGATCCGTATCCGCAGTTCAGTAGTGAAAGAATAATCTGCCGGCAGGTCCAGTTTGATTCGCGCCATGCGCCGCCTCGATATCGGAAATCCATTTTACCAAAGGAGATAGAACTGACCGTTTGATGAGGTCACCACGATTGGAAGGATTGTAAACGATAATCGGTTAAATCACCCCCTCCACATCTGCGAGTATTGTGCAGACTACTCGACGGTCGTTACGAGGCCCATCGAATTCACAAAAGAAGATATTCTGCCAACGGGACAAACCCAGTTTGCCATCGATCACTGGAATTGTCTCCGATGGCCCTACCAGACCGGCTTTGAGATGGGCATCGCCGTTACCATCCTGCTGGTCATGCAACCACACCCCGCGTGGAATTAATTTGCGCAGCAAGTCAACTACATCGGTCTGCACACTGTCATCCCAGTTTTCCTGGATCATAGTCGCTGCGGTGGCGCCCTGAGCGTAAACTGATAGTAACCCCTGGCGGACCCCACTGGCCTTCAGCACTGCCGCGATCTGTGGAGTGATATCGATCAATTCCTCCCGGCACCGGGTCGATAAGTGAATTATTTGATGCATGATTTCGCTCTCCTGTGGCAGTTTGCGGTTTAGGCGATGGCCAGCAACCCTCTGCTCAGGGCGTCAAGACAGAAGCAAATCAGATTATTTTCATGCATGCGCTCCCTAAACTCCTTTGAAGGTGGTGGCAAAACACGGTCAAATTCAGTGTAGCCGGTCGTTTTTAAGGTTGCCTGCGCATGCCGCCCATATAAGAGAGCAAAAAATGCTGCCAATCGAATGGGGATTATTGCTGCTTATTGTGATCGCTAACGGCACACCCGTTGTCACTGCAAAACTCTGCGGCGATTGGGGCGCCCATCCGCTGGATAATGGCTGGATAATGGCCGATGGCCAGCGCCTGCTGGGCGATTCAAAAACCTGGCGGGGCGTATTAGCAGCGACATTAGCGTCTGGTCTATGTGCTGTATTTCTCGGCTGGTCAGTATGGGCCGGGATCACGATTGGTCTTGCTGCCATGGCAGGCGATGTGCTGTCGAGTTTTATCAAGCGGCGACTGGGCCTGAATTCCAGCAGTAAGGCTTTAGGACTAGATCAAATTCCAGAATCATTGTTGCCACTACTGGCAATAGCAGAGACCTTTGACCTGAATGGGCGCACTATCGTCTTGACTGTCGCTGGATTTATCGTGCTGGAGCTAACGCTGTCACCGGTTTTCTACTGGCTCGGCATCCGTAAGCAGCCTTATTAAACGGATATCTTTCGCATTTCCTGAGTGAACGCTGTAGCCACAAGATACGCAACGCATATCCTATGCCGTTGAGGGTGAGGGCGATGTCCGCAACCGGTGAAGGGTGATTTCCGGCGGACAATTAAAGCGCACTCCGACCACCGATGAACCGGAACCGGTTGAGGTATAACCCTGCAGGGTGTGATAACGCCAAGCACCCTTGCAGAAACGGCGTGGACAGCCGGCATTGGTCATCAGCGCGATCCCTCCCGGCAGGCAGATCTGGCCGCCATGCGTATGGCCACTGAGCATCAGATCAAAACCAGCATGCGCGGCCAGCCGGTAAGGTTCCGGCGAATGCGATAACAGGATGGCAGTGGCGTCTGGAGGAATATTTGCGGCGGCCTTATCAAAGTTATCGACCTGAAAATAATGCGGATCGTCAATGCCAGCGAGATAGAGTGCCGCCCCATCCCGTTCCAGCGTCACCGATTCATTCAGCAACAAAGAAATACCCAGTTGTTCGATGCCGGCAGCCATACGAATCGAATCGTGATTGCCGAGGATGGCGTAAACCGAGCCGCGCAGATGAGGGCGAACCTCGGCTAGAGCAGTAAGGGTGGCTTCGTGAGGCCCGTGAGTTTTGGCGCGGAAGTCGCCCGTCATTACG
This sequence comes from Gammaproteobacteria bacterium, assembly GCA_024234995.1. Lineage (GTDB taxonomy): Bacteria > Pseudomonadota > Gammaproteobacteria > Competibacterales > Competibacteraceae > UBA2383. Next base: position 293,309 of record JACKNF010000002.1, on the reverse strand, counting down.
CAGATGTCGTAGTCCACTTCTCGCAGACGCTCGATCAGGCTTCTCGGGTAGGCCGGGCTGGCGTCCAGATGCAGGTCACTCAAATGCAGCAGGGTAAAGCCGTTGAAAACCGCTGGTAACCGAGGCATCACAATTTCATTGCGGCGAATCTGAAGAGCAGTGGCGTTGCGCACCCCCCGGCGGTACAGTCCCATGCAACGCAGCGTCAAACGAATCAGAGTGTGAATCGAGTACCAGTTCTCGATGTGGAAGAAGGTCCGGCCTCGTCCGAAGATTTGCGCTGCATGTTCAGCCTCGATGCCAAGCCGTTGCTGCAAATGAATCCGGCCAATCCGCTTTTCCAGCCGCTTAAGCTCGACAGTTTCCCGATGAACCACCACGCCGGACGAAGAAGGCGAATGATTTTCTGGGTTTTTCATGATCGCTGCTATAGCCGCTGCTGCATCACTTTAGCGATTTCTGCATCGCTCAGCACCAATGGATTGGTCTTCATGCTGCTACCTCGCGAGTGAGCAATAACATGCGCAAGGTCGCTCTCCTGAATTCCATAGGCGTTCAGCCGGGGCAAACTCAACCGCTCGGTCCACTCATCCAACAACGCCAATAGCGCGGCGTGACCTTCTTCGATACTGGGAAAATGCCGCCCATGCAAAAGGTCACCCGCCCGTGCATATTTACGCCAGGCTGGATTGCCAGGGTCGCGTTCCTGCAACGCAGCCAGATTGACGCGGGTGGCAGCGCCAACCAGGGTGCCGCAAACTACGCCATGCGGAATCGGGAAAAATGCGCCTAATGGTGAAGCCAGGCCATGCACCGAACCCAAACCCGTTTGCGCCAGACAAACACCCGATAGCAACGCTGCATAGGCCATACGGGAACGGCCAGCCGCAGCATTTCCCTCATCCTCATACCAAGCAAACAACCCATCCCGCACCGCTTTCAAGCCGCTTTCCACCAGCGCATCCGTGAAAGGATTCGCCTTGATCGAGACGTAGGACTCCAGCAGTTGTGTCAGCGCATCCATGGCGTTAGCGGCCACCTGCGGTTTGGGGCAAGCAACGAGGAGATCCGGGTCTAGCAGCGCATATTCCGGAATTAAGCGATCATCGCGGAAGGATTTTTTAAAACCATTAGAGCCCCGTTGGCTGAGAACAGCATTCTTGGTAGCTTCGCTGCCAGTGCCGGCAGTAGTAGGAACGGCAATAAACGGAAGGGTAGGACCTTGATACGTTTTTTCCGGGCCAACCCCTTCCAAATAGTCCATGACCGAATCGCCAATAAGCAATAGGCCAGCGATAGCCTTAGCCGCGTCCAGCACGCTGCCGCCACCAATACCGGCGACCGCTGTAAACCCCTGGCCATGGAATTGCCGAACCGCTTCGTCCACGTTTTGCGGTGAGGGTTCATCAATGATTCGCACTTGCGCCCAATCAATACCTGCTTTTTCGAGAGCCCCCAGCAACACTGACCAGTGCAGGGAATCCGTAAAGGAGCGCTGGCCAGTGACCAATAGAACCCGGTTACCATATTGGGCTATCAGATCAGGAAGCTTTTTAATACCACCGGCACCGAATTCGATGCGCGGCAGGCAGGCGATGGAGAAAGGCTGAATCATGAGCGGTTGCTCTAGAAGAGTGGCAATGATTAGACCCTCTCCTTCTTTCAAGAGAGGGTATGGAGTGCTCAGAATCCGTATAACGCCTTATATTCGGCATCACGGCTAGCGATAAGTTGAGCAAGATTCAACACCACCTTGCATTGTTTCCAAGTCGCATCATCTTGCATCTTGCCGTCGATCATCACTGCACCGCTACCGTCCGGCATAGCGTCGACTACCCGTTTTGCCCAAGCCACTTCATCCGCCTTCGGACTGAACACCCGCTTGGCGATAGCAATCTGGTTAGGATGTAGCGACCAGGCGCCGACACAACCCATCAAGTAAGCATTGCGGAACTGGTCTTCACAGGCTACCAGGTCGGCAATATCACCGAACGGCCCATAAAAAGGCAGCGCGCCGACACTGGCGCAAGCATCCACCATCTTCGCCATGGTGTAATGCCACAAATCCTGCTGTGCCGTGGGGCGCGGGGCATCGGGGTTCTGCGGATCGGGATCGGTGCGTACCACATAATCGGGATGACCGCCGCCGACCCGGGTCGTCTTCATGCGCCGCGACGCCGCCAGATCGGCGGGACCCAGGCTCATACCCTGCATCCGCGGACTCGCGTTGGCGATTTCGTCGACATTTGCCACACCCAACGCCGTTTCCAGAATGGCGTGAATCATGAGCGGTTTCTTCACGCCATACTTGGCTTCCAATTGCGCCAGCAGTTGATCGGCAAAGTGAATATCCCATGCGCCTTGAATCTTGGGCAGCATAATCACATCCAGCTTATCACCGATCTCGCCGACCAGGCGGATCAAATCATCCAGAAACCATGGGCTGTCAAGACTGTTGACCCGGGTCCAGAACTGGGTGTTGCCAAAATCTACGTTTTTACCGATCTGCACCAGCCCTTCGCGGGCGGCTTCCTTGCGGTCAATCGGCACAGCGTCTTCCAGATTGCCAAGCATGATATCGACGGTCTTAGCGATGTCTGGCACTTTAACCGCCATCTTCGGGTTGCTAGGATCGAAGAAGTGGATCATTCGCGAGGGTAACACAGGAATCTCGCGAAGCGGTTCGGGAGCGCCAACGACCTTGGGTTTAAAAAAATCACGGGGACTGCGTAGCATTGGTTTTTTCCTTCCGGGTTTTAACGGCCTTCATATTTATGAATGAGTTGTTGGGCGGCAACAGTCGGCGGTATATGTCCGTTGACCACAGCCTCCTCGATTTCGGCGCGAATGCTGCCCACGCCGGCATCGTTGAAAAAGCTGGCGCGCAGGTGCTCTTCAACCATCGAGTACACCCAATCCAGGGTTTGCTGCTGGCGGCGTTTTTCAAAAACGCCACTTGCGGTCGTCTGTTGGCGAAAATCACCGATGACCTGCCAGATAGCGCCGATGCCCTCACCATGCGCCGCTGAGCATGTGTAGGCACGGGTATGCCAACCCTTTGTGGCCGGGGCCAGGTAGTGCAATGCCCGGTTGTAGTCGACCTTGGCGGCATTCGCGCGAATCTTATTATCACCATCCGCCTTATTGACGAGCAAGGCATCCGCCAACTCCATGATACCTTTCTTGATGCCCTGTAACTCGTCGCCAGCTCCAGCCAGCATCAGTAACAGGAAGAAGTCGACCATCGAGCGCACGGTCGTTTCACTCTGGCCTACGCCAACGGTTTCCACCAGGATCACATCGAAACCAGCCGCCTCGCAAATGAGCATCGTTTCACGGCTTTTACGGGTCACGCCACCCAGAGTACCACTAGAGGGAGAGGGGCGGATGAAGGCGCGGAGATCACGAGAGAGCAGCTCCATCCGGGTTTTATCGCCGAGAATGCTGCCGCGCGTCACCGTACTGCTGGGGTCCACTGCTAGCACTGCGACCTTATGGCCCTGTTTGCAAAGATGAAGGCCCAAGGCTTCGATGAAGGTGCTTTTGCCAACACCGGGAACACCGGTGATACCGATCCGGATCGAGTTCCCAGTATTTGGCAGGAGCTGCCGCAATACCTCCTGCCCCATATCGAAGTGCGCAAGAGAGTTACTTTCCACAAGAGTAATAGCTTGCGCCACGATATTGCGGTCACTGGCCAATACTCCGGCAACATATTCATCCACTGTTAGCCGCCGTCGACGCGGGGGTTTTGGGCGCGATGCTGTTGCGCTGACTTGTCCAGGGATACCGTCATGACCTCCATCGATACCAGCCATGACGGAGGTAGTGAATTCAGAACCAGCGTTTGGAGGAACCCAGTCGGGCCTTTGATTTTTTAAGCTCATAGCAATAAATTCATACTCTGTAAATACATGGTCTCAGGGATAGCAGTAAAAATGTTTAATTTAGATAAAAGTGATTAAAAGGTTTTAATTCCATTAACAGGCTGCCCCGCGAATTTTTAATTACGAGTCAATTATTAGAATTAGCTCTTTATATTTGTAAAACAGGCGTCACTCCATTATTCCTTAAAATTATCTCGATAATTTTAGTAATAACCATTTCCTCAGATATTTCAAATACTCAGAACCTCCGTATTTCAGATCAGCTTATTTGAATCGATATTCTTGAAGTTGAGGATAAATAATATAGTGAAGGCACCTTGGATGGATCAAACACTTTCAAAAAACCCAAAGCACCTTAGGCCTTAAGGTGTGCTAAGGCGGTATACTCAATCGACAAGAGTATTGGAAATTTCTAAAAAAACCTTCTCCGTCTTCAGAAAGGCATCTACAATATCAGGATCAAACTGTTTCCCTTTTTCTCTTGTGATGATCATACAAGACTCTTCATGAGAGAATGATTTCTTATAACAACGTTCGCTTCGTAAAGCATCGTAAACATCAGCAAGCGCCATGATTCGAGCGGATAAAGGTATCTCATCCCCTTTTAAGCCATGCGGATAACCTAGACCGTCCCATCTTTCATGGTGTGACATGACAAGCTGGATAGCGATTCTGAGAAAAGACTCAAAACCTAGTTTTTGTTCTGCTGTTTTGAGAATATTGGCTCCATATTCACAGTGTTGCTTGATAACTTCAAATTCTTCTGCCGTTAGCTTCCCATTTTTTTTTAGTATCGAATCTGGAATACCCACTTTACCGATATCATGAAGAGGCGCTGATTTAACAATATCGCAAATATATTTTTGTGTCAGATAAGAACTATATTTTGGTGAATCAATAAGATTCTTCACCAGCACACCGACATATTGTGAGGTTCTTTCCAAATGCTTACCAGTTTCTAAATCCCTGATTTCAGCCAGATAGGCCAACGCAAAAATGGTAACATCTTCTGTTTGGTGCAATTGCTCATTTTGTTCGACTATCCTTTCATGATTTTCCCTAATTGCTGAAAGCATATCTGTCTGCAGTGCGATACCAACAAAAACAAACACAGCCCCGAAAAAAAATATGATTCCAGTAAGCAACTCGCCGACAATAGGTATATCGTAACTCAATGAGAAGAATACGATTAAATACCCGATTAGGAAAAAGCCCATCAATGAATAATACGTTTTACACCATCGATTTGTTATTGCTTCTTCAGTTTCTAAAAGGGTTTGCGTTAATCGGCATACAGCGTAATATTTAACCATGCTGATTAACATCAGCATTGCACCTACCGCTATGATTAATAACGTCAATACTTTCAGATTAAACAAGACAATATCTCAATTAGTCATTTTGATTTGGCGGCGGCAAAACGTAAGGGAATTCCCAAGGAGCTGATTTTGTCCGTTATTCTGCCATCCCTGCTAATCCGAATCTCTGCATTCTTAGAGGGTAACGCTGCTCTTAATCGGCAGCAGGGCGGGCTTTTTTATGCCCGCCCTGCCATTTTTTCTCACTGCATCACGCTGCCAAGCGCTCGTTCAACTCGATCAGTACCTTCTGCGCAGCAACTGGAACAACGGTACCTGGACCGAAGATGGCGGCAGCGCCATTGGCCCTAAGGTACTCGTAGTCCTGAGCAGGAATCACGCCGCCTGCGACCACCATGATGTCCTCACGGCCCAATTTCTTCAGTTCCGCAATTAACTGGGGCAACAATGTCTTGTGACCGGCAGCCAGCGAGCTCATGCCGACCACATGCACATCGTTTTCCACGGCTTGCCGGGCAACTTCTTCCGGCGTCTGGAACAGCGCACCAATGTCCACGTCAAACCCTAGGTCCGCAAATGCGGTCGCAATGACTTTCGCGCCCCGGTCATGTCCATCCTGACCGATCTTAGCCACCAGGATACGCGGACGCCGGCCCTCACGCTGCTCAAAATCGTCGGCCATCTTGCGGACCGTCGCGATTTCTTCGGCATCGCCAAACTCACTGCTATAGACACCGGAAATAGCACGAATAATTGCTTTGTGCCGGCCAAACACTTTCTCCATCGCATCGGAGATTTCGCCCAGGCTGGCGCGAGCGCGGGCAGCTTCCACCGCCTTCTCCAGCAAGTTGCCAGAACCGGCGCTGGCCGCTTCGGTAATCGCATTCAGGCAGGCCTTTACCTTAGACTCATCACGATTGGCCCGCAGTTTTTGCAGGCGCTGCACCTGCGATTCGCGCACCGCCGTGTTGTCGATGCTAAGGATCTCCAGTGGATCTTCTTTAGGAAGCCGGTACTTGTTGACGCCGACGATTGTCTCCTTGCCGGAGTCGATATGCGCCTGCTTCCGTGCTGCTGCTTCCTCAATGCGCATCTTGGGCAGTCCGGTCTCAATCGCCTTGGTCATACCGCCCAAGCTTTCCACCTCCTGAATGTGTCCCCAGGCCCGCTTGATCAATTCGTTGGTCAGCGCCTCAACATAGTAGGAACCGCCCCACGGGTCCAGCACCTTACAAATCGCCGTTTCATCCTGGAGATAAAGCTGGGTATTGCGGGCGATGCGCGCTGAGAAGTCGGTCGGCAACGCGATGGCTTCATCCAGGGCATTGGTGTGCAAGGATTGGGTGTGGCCCAGCGCCGCGGCCAATGCCTCGACGCAAGTGCGGGCAACATTGTTGAATGGATCTTGCTCGGTCAAACTCCAGCCGGAGGTCTGGCTATGGGTCCGCAAAGCCATCGATTTGTCGTTCTTCGGGTTGAACTGCTTGATGATCTTCGCCCACAGCAAGCGCCCGGCGCGCATCTTGGCCACTTCCATGAAATAATTCATGCCAATCGCCCAAAAGAACGATAGCCGGGGCGCAAAGGTGTCAATGTCCATACCGGCCTTGACACCGGTACGCACGTATTCCAGCCCATCCGCCAGGGTATAGCCCAACTCCAGATCCGCTGTCGCTCCTGCTTCCTGCATGTGATAGCCGGAGATCGAGATGCTATTGAATTTCGGCATCTCCTTGGAGGTGTAGGCGAAAATGTCGCCGATGATGCGGATCGATGGATCGGGCGGATAAATATAAGTATTGCGCACCATGTACTCTTTCAGAATGTCATTCTGAATAGTACCGGTCAGCTTGTCGTGCGAAACACCCTGTTCCTCAGCAGAGACGATGTAGAAGGCCAATACCGGCAGCACTGCGCCGTTCATGGTCATCGATACCGACATCTGATCGAGCGGAATGCCGCTGAACAGCACCTCCATATCTAAGATTGAGTCAATCGCCACACCTGCTTTGCCGACGTCGCCCACCACGCGTGGATGGTCAGAGTCGTAACCGCGATGGGTCGCCAGGTCAAAGGCAATCGATAGACCCTTCTGCCCCGCTGCCAGGTTGCGGCGATAGAACGCATTGGATTCCTCAGCGGTGGAAAAACCGGCGTACTGGCGTACCGTCCACGGCTGGGTGACGTACATGGCAGGATAGGGGCCACGCAGGAAGGGCGGCACTCCGGCAGCATAGCCCAGGTGCTTGAGATTCTTAATATCATCCTGTGTATAGAGCGGATTGACGTCAATCTGCTCCATGGTCGCCCAGACCCATTGCTCCAGGGTCTTGCCGGTGGTCTGTTCCACCATCGCCTTCCACTCGGCGAAACTGGGCTTGGGGAAGTCCAGGCCATAGGCCATGGTGGTGAAATCAGGTGATTGGCTCATTGGGTGACCCCCATTTTCTTTTGCAACATGGTCAACAGTGCCAGGCAGTTGGCGTTCAAGTGAATGAAATCATCAACCCCAGCGGCCTTGAAGGCTTCGACGTGATCGGCTGGATAACCAGCCAGCAACACAGTCAAACCCACTTGGGCTTGCTTGAGTTTTTGGGCCAGTGGAGGAACGATTTCAGGATAGGTCGGGTCAGTGGAGCAGATCACCACCGCCTTGGCGCCCGAGGCCAGCGCCGCATCCGCTGCTTCTTCAGGGGTGCTGAAACCGGATGGGTAAATCGTTTCAAAGCCGCCCACCCCTAGGAAAGCCGTGGAGAAATCAGCGCGGCCCTTATGCTGAGTCAGCGGCCCCATCGTAGCGAGAAAGACCAGTGGCCGCTGGCCGATACGGGCGACATAGGTTTCTGCCGCTTGCCGTAACACCTCAAACGCTTGCGCGCCGCGATGAGCGTGGACGGGATTGATGGCCGGGCCGGCTTTGGCGCCGGTACGTGCAGCTTGAGCAATTTCACCCAAGCTCGCTCCGGCCAGTGCAGCCTGAATCGCAGCATCGACGCTGTCCGCCCCCGCCTTGGCGAGCGCGTCTAGCGCCGTCTGCTTCTGATCGGCGTTGATCGTTGCCCGAAACTGGTTGAGAGCCGTGGTTCGTTCCGTCTGGATCGCCCACGCATCCACCGGCGCTGGCTCGATCCGGGTTTCCTTCAAATTCGGATACATGTTGGTGCCGACAAAAATATCCTTGCGCTTGGCGATATTAGCAGCCCGCTTAGCGGCGGTGTCAGCAATTTGGGATTGTGGCCAGCCAGCTTGCAACGCTTCCGCCATGCCGCCTTGTTTCTCGACCTCCTGGAAGATCGCCCAAGTCTGGCGGGCAACCGCATCGGTCAAGGTTTCTACATACCAGGAGCCACCTGCCGGATCAACGGTGTGAGTAATATGAGTTTCTTCACGCAGCACGGTGTGGGTGTTGCGGGCAACGCGCCGTGAAAAGTCGTCTGGGATGCGTACCAGCTCGTCAAAAGGTGAAATATGGAGACTATCACAGCCGCCAACCACTGCTGAGAATGCTTCGGTGGTACCGCGCAATAAATTGACGTGTGGATCGTAAATCGTCTGGTTCCAGGCCGAGGTGCGGGCGTGCAGCTTCATCTTCTGCGCTTCAGAACTGCCGCCGAACGCCTGGACAATCTTGGCCCACAGCAACCTTGCAGCACGCAGCCGGGCAATTTCCATGAAGAAGTTAGAGCCGATCGACAGCGAGAAGCGGAAACGCGGTGCGGCGTCATCCACGCTCAATCCACGTGCTTGCATGGTGCGCAGGTATTCGACGGCAGTGGCCAGCACGAAGGCCAGCTCTTGGGTGGCACTGGCGCCGCCGTTATGGTAGGGACTACCTTGTACAGTTATCGTCTGCAACTGTGGCGCGTTGGCTTTGGCCCAAGCGGTGAGCTGCGCCATCACATCGTAGATACCGTCCAGATCACGAGGCAGCCGGCCATCGCGGGCCAGCTGGCCTAAGGGATCCATGCCGATGGCACCGCAGACCTTGGCCAGCGATTTACCCTGTTTTTTCACCAGCGCCGCTAGCAATGCGGTGAAGGTCAAGGCGCTGGTGCTGGCCTGAATATAAAGGGGCGTGTTTTCAAGATCGACACTATCCAACGCTTGGGCAAGATCTTCAACACTGGAGATGGACAAGCCCCCTTTTCCCACATCCTCGGCTTCGGCTTGGTCAGCGTCAATGCCCGCCAGCGTCGGGCGGTCGAGCACCAGGTTAACGGCATTCTGGCCGCGCGCTAAGTCAGCACGCAAGGCGGCATTGAAAGCAACTGGCGTCCCGCAGGAGATTTCCTGAGCGACATCCCAGCTACCGGCGACATAGCCCAGAGGAGCTGCACCGCGCACATAAGGGGCAAAGCCAGGCAAGCTATCGAGCTGCGGCAGTCCGGCAATATCCTCCTGCCGGTACATAGGTTGCAGGTCAACGTTTTCATAGGTTTTGGTGACCAGCCGCTTCTCAAACAGCGCGCCCTTGAGAAATTTGTCGACAACCTTCCGCCATTCCTCGTAAGAAGTAGGGACGAACTCGTCGAAAGTGGGAGCGGGTAGATCCGCAGTTTGTGGGTTTGACATGCACATCCTCCAATGGGATTAGAACACGTTGAGTGGGCGATAAAGAAAAAGTATAACCGAAGATTCCGCTAATTCCCGTTGCATGAAGGAAAGCCTTAGGACCAGGTTGCAATCGCCAAGTTGAATGACATACTGAATACAATCGCAGCGCTCACACAGCGAAGCACGGGCTTTCAGCCCATATTGAAAAGCGGGCAGGATGTCCGTTCTACCTACTCCAACCCTCATTCAGGAGATTTTTTGTGTCCGATAGACCTTTCAAAGTACTGGGCATCCAGCAGATCGCCATCGGCGGTTTGGACAAGAGCAAGTTGAGCCGGCTGTGGATTGATACCCTAGGCTTGACCTTGACCGGCAATTTCCGCAGCGAGCGGGAGAATGTCGATGAGGACATCGCGGCCATCGGTTCTGGTCCCTTCAAGGTCGAGGTTGATCTGATGCAGCCAATTGATCCCGCTAAGGCTCCTAAGGTGCATGAACCGCAACTCAACCATATTGGCTTGTGGATTGACAATCTGGCAGCAGCGGTGGAATGGCTGACGAGCAAAGGGATGCGCTTCACACCAGGAGGCATCCGCAAAGGCGCCGCCGGATTTGATGTCTGCTTTTTACATCCCAAGGGGAATGAAGCCACACCACTGTGCGGCGAGGGTGTACTCATTGAGCTGATTCAGGCGCCACCGGAAGTGATCGAGGCGTTTTCCAAGGTTCAAGCTTAATCTGTTAGTAGTTTATTCGATCAGGCCCGGTATCAAAACCGGGCTTTTTTCGCATGTTAATGATTCATGTAAGGCCACCCGCGAAAGCGCCTGATCATCTACGCCCTCGTAACCAGCACAGATCGCTCAGCAAGGCTTTTGCAGTGTTTGTTCCGGCCCGGCAGGTAAAATAGTCTTGCCTGAAACCACAAACCCAGCACCTGGATATTCCGTCCGCTCATTTACCAAGCTGCTTCAGATCAACGGTTTTTCCGAAACCAGCAAGCCATCCTCATCAGCATAGACATAGTGGCCCGGCAGGAAGGTTATGCCTGCAAAACGCACGGGAATATCCCGTTCGCCGATGCCACGCTTGACACTCTTGAGCGGATGCACTCCCAATGCTTTGACACCGACAGGAATTTCGGAGATAGCAGCGGAATCGCGAATGCAGCTATTAACTACCACTCCAGCCCAATCATTCTCTTCCGCTAACTCGGCTAATTGATCGCCCAATAACGCACAACGCATTGAACCGCCGCCATCCACCACCAGCACCCGGCCATCACCGGGTTCTTCAAGGACGGAGCGAACCAGAGAATTATCTTCGAACACTTTCAGGGTCACAATAGGGCCAGAAAACATGATTTCGCCGCCGTAATCCCCGAAGATAGGCTCAGCCACTTGCAAGTGGCCGGAAAAATCATCGCATAAGTCGGTCGTTTTGAAATCCATAGGATTACTCTCGCGGATGGGAAACAGGAATTGAGCGAAAGCTTACCATATTTGGGTATGCCTCTGTACTTAAATAAGTAATCCTGTCGAAAACAGCGAAATTGAAGGCACTTTCTTGTTCATCCTGGCAACGGTGGTGGGGGCGTCTCAGTGGCCGGATCCTCATGAATGAGGATATCGGCATTCGGAAACACCGCCAGAATCGAGGCTTCAACTTGGTCGGCCACAAGGTGCGCCTCCACCAACGGCATGAGATCGTCCAGCATCAAATGTAACTGGATAAAATAAGTTTGTCCGGAACTGCGGGTGCGCACATCATGCACGCCCCTTACCTGAGGATGGTTGCGCGCAATCTGCTTAATTTGGGCATGTATCTCCGGCGGCAATTCATGATCCATCAGCAATTGAATCGATTCATAGCCAATATGCCCAGCACTATAAAGGATATAAAAGGCAATACCGATAGCGAACACTGGGTCCGCACTCGGCCAGCCCAACATCGCCAACCCTAACGCTGCTATCGTGACCGCGTTGGTCAACAGATCCGTGGCATAATGCAAAGCATCAGCGCGAATTGCCGTGGACTGGGTCTGTCGAATCACATAGCGTTGAAAAAGGAGTAGCGCTCCCGTAGCGATCATGGCAAACACCAAGACACTGACCCCTACCGTGGCATCATTGATCGGCTGCGGATATAGCAACCGCTCCACCGCATGCAGAATTAGGAACACCGCTGAACCGGCAATAAACGCCGCCTGCACTAAACCAGCCAGCGGTTCTGCTTTGCCGTGGCCGAAGCGGTGATCCCGGTCCGGCGGTTGCAGAGAATAATGCACTGCCAACAGATTAATAATCGATGCGGCAACGTCCATCATCGAATCCACCAACGATGCCAATACGCTGACCGAACCAGTCATCAGCGCCGCTGCCAACTTTCCGGCAATCAACAGCGAGGCGGTAGCCACTGAGGCATAGGTCGCTAGCCGCAACAAGCGGCCCACTTGTGCAGGATTAAGGATTATCTGCATTTTATCTATCATAGGATCCGGTTCACTTGCACTCGGTGTCAGGGCTGATTTGCTAACATTCTAACCATCTTCTGTTGCAGCTGCTCACTCCCCTCGCCTGCTTGCAGGAGGAGGGCTGGGGGTAAGCACAGCAGGTTCAATGACTTACCCAATCGCCCTCGCCCCCTGCCAAGGGAGCGAGGAGAGTGAATGATTACCTTCTGCTTACCCTGCGGCTGAACTATTGAGTGAGATAGCAACCCTAAGACATCCTGTCACTGGTATACACTCCTGCACCCAGCGGGATCTGGCGAGGTTAAAAAATTGATGACATTCTGAACCTCCACACTGCATTCAATGAGCTCGTGTTGTCACCATCCCCCGTAGCGGCTTATGCTGTTTTCTGAATGATTTCCAGCCGGAAGGAATTTCACTTTATGCTCGCAACCTTACGCCGTATCGTCCAGGATGTCAGCACCGCACCGGACCTGCCCAGCGCACTGGCAATCACCGTCAATCGGATCCGGGATACGATGAGTGTCGCTGCTTGCACTATCTATTTAGCTGATGAGGACAATCGCGAATATGTGCTGACAGCCACTGCCGGACTCAATCCCCAAGCCGTCGGCCGGATACGGTTGAGCCACAACCAAGGACTGGTGAGCCTGGTTGCTGAACGGCAGGAACCCTTGAATCTTGAGGATGCCCACCGCCACCCGCGCTTTTATGCTGTCCCCGAAGCAGGAGAAGAAAACTACCATGCCTTCCTAGGGGTACCGCTGATCCAGTACCGGCGTGTGCTGGGGATGTTAACGGTTCAGCATACTGCCACCCGCCTATTCCATCTCGATGAGGTGGATTTTCTAGTCACTATCGCTGCGCAACTGGCCAGCATCCTCAATCACGCTATCCTCAGTGGTGCCACCCAGGAACTGCTCAATCCTTCAAGCACTGGAACCCGCGCCCTGCAAGGAGTCGCAGGCGCTCCGGGCATCGCCATCGGGACGATCACCATTCCTTACCTGCTAGCTGACCTTGATGATGTACCCGATCGCCCGGCACTAGACCCAGTGGCTGAAAAAGCAGCGTTCCAGGCAGCCATCGCTGCGGTTGAGCAGGAGTTGCACGAAGCTGCCGACCGTCTGGCACCCCTGCTACCGCCAACTGAACTGGCCCTGTTCACGGTCTATCGTATGATGCTGAGCAGCGACAGCCTGTTGAACGACACGCTGGACCGTATCCAGACCGGCCGTTGGGCACCCGCCGCCTGGCGCGATGCGATCAGCTCGCGCGTGCGGTTGCTCGGGCAAGCTGAGGACCCCTATCTTAGCACCCGCGCCGAGGACATCCGTGATCTGGGGCGGCGGGTATTGAATCACTTGCGCGCTGAACCAACGCAATCACTGGAACCTGCCGGTGAGCATTGCATTTTGGTTGCCGAGGAAATGAGTGTCGCACACCTGGCAGCGGTGCCGTTGGACCGGCTGGCCGGCATCGTCTGCCTGCGCGGCTCAGCGCTGTCCCATGTTGCCCTTCTAGCCCGAGCGATGGGAATTCCCGCCGTCCTGGGCCTGGGCGACCGGCCGCTAGGCCGCTTTGAAGGCACTACCATCATTATTGATGGCTACCAAGGCCGAGTCTATCTCAACCCGGACGCAGCAGTGCGCGAAGAGTATCAGCAACTGATCGTGGCTGAGGCAGAGCTGACGGCTGAATTGCGCGGCCTGCGTGAACAACCGGCGATAACTCGCGATGGATATCGTATCCCGCTCTATGCAAAAGCTGGCCTGCTGACTGATATTGCTGCAGTCACCAACAGCGGTGCCGATGGAGTGGGTCTCTATCGCACCGAATTTTCTTTTATGGTACGTGAATCGTTCCCCAGTGAAGACGAGCAGTATCAGATTTACCAGCAAATGCTGACTGCCTTTGCTCCACAGCCAGTCGTGATGCGCACCCTGGACATTGGCGGCGACAAAACCTTGCCCTACTTCCGCATTGAGGAGAACAATCCTTTCCTCGGCTGGCGCGGGATGCGCTTTACGCTCGATCATCCAGATATTTTCCTGATCCAGTTGCGAGCGATGCTACGCGCCAACGCCGGGCTCGATAACCTGCGCATCCTGTTTCCGATGATCACCACCGTCGAAGAGGTGGACGAGGCGCTACGGTTGCTGGAACGTGCTCATCAGGAATTATGTGAGGATAGCTGGCCCGCCGCCCGACCGGAAATCGGGGTGATGATCGAAATTCCCTCTGCCGCATGGCAGGCCAGGCAACTGGCACAACGAGCAGATTTTTTAGCCGTCGGCACCAACGATCTGACCCAGTATCTGCTGGCAGTAGATCGTGACAATGCCCGGGTTGCTGGGTTATATGACAACCTGCACCCTTCGATGCTCAAAGCCATCGCCCATATCATCGCCGAAGGTCATAAGGCGGGCCGACCGGTCAATCTGTGCGGAGAAATGGCTGGTGATCCAGGGGCAGCGGTGCTGCTCTTAGGGATGGGGGTGGATAGCCTAAGCGCGGGTCCGGTTAGCGTACCAAAAGTCAAATGGGCGATCCGCAGCTTTACTTTGACCGAAGCGCGGAGTCTGGCGCAGCAGGCAATCGCCCTGGAAACTGTCAGCGAAGTCCGCCAGTTGCTGAGTGATGCGCTCCGGCAAGCCGGATTGGGTGAGATTGTGCGCAAATCGGTCTGAGGTCTGCGTTTGCCTGAAAGCACAGCGCGGGTTTCTCAACCCGCGCTTTTGGTATGATCAGTCCTGAAGAACACAGCTTCGCGCTTTGTTCTCCTCGTTGCGATCAGCTTTCAATAGTGATCCGGCGAGGTTGTGCTGATTCACGTTTCGGCACGATCAACTCCAGCACCCCATCCTTACACTTGGCGGCCACCTTCTCGGCATCCACCGCATCTGGCAACGAGAACCGCCGCAAAAATGTACCGCGTACCCGCTCAACCCGGCGGTAATTCTCAGTCTCTTCCTCCTTGTTAAAGGCTCGCTGGCCTTTCAGCGTCAGTACGCCATTCTCCAGAGTGATATCAATATCCTTAGCCTCAATACCCGGCACATCAGCATGAATCACGAACTGAGCCGGCTCTTCCTTAATATCCACCGCTGGCGCCCAATCAGCCAGCAAATGTCCCCCTTCCTCATCACCCATCCGGCTGGTATCAAACAGCCGGTTCATTTCCCGTTGCAACTGGTTCAACAGATTGAAGGGTTCATAGCGCATCAGAGCCATGGTTGCACCTCCTGCCAATTGATAGTTAAAGTTTCCGTGTTCTGTAAACACCTCTTCTCTTGGGATATAAAATGGGGTTGAAACCCCAATTTTCAAGGGTTTCACCGAGGTATTTTTACGCTACGCTATATTTATATTTCCTATCTTTCATTCAAGTTGCCCGGAACCGCCTAATGGCCGCCGCTCCCCTGCTGTTTATCTGTCATGCCTTCACTGAAGACGAATTCGCCCGAGATCTAGGATTGGCTCTGGAAGCCTGCCGCATTCCCGTCTGGCGCGATACCCGCCAGTTACGCGGTAATGAACACTTGACGCAAGACGTACGATGGGCGATCGAACAAGCTCAACACGTCATCGTGGTGCTTGGACTCAATACCGGCAACCTAGCTTGGCTGCGGCGGGAAATTGAGGTCGCTCAGGAAGCAGAACGGCGGCGGGCCGATACCTATCGCGTCATCCCCTTGCTGTTGCCTGGGATAGACCCGGCTGTACTCAACCACTGGTTCACGCCCTTGCCCCCGACGCCACCGATCCTCCTCACCGCTGAAGGACTCGGTGCGGCGCTGCCAATATTGCTCAATACGCTTGGTGTACCGCGTGCTGCGGATACGACCACCGACCGTACTCCCTCACCGATCGCCGAACTAGAGATCATCTTCAATCTGGCGGATAACTCATCCCCTGATAACTGGCGGATTAGCGCCCGCCTGAACCGTCGTCCCGAGTCCGAACCGGCGGTTAGTATAGATACGGTTTCCGGCCCCCTGCCTTCACCTCTGGCGGCCCGGACCTTACACTGGTATTGGCAAGATCATCTCCGCTGGCCAACCGATGCCGCCCGTCAAGTTGCCCGGCGCACCGATGCGATACTGGCTAGCTGGGGCCACCGCCTGTACCAAGCCACTCTTGGCCGCCCGGAGTTGCAATCCTTAATTTCCGGCTGGCGCGATCCGGCTGACCCCCGTGAACACCGGTTGACTCTTCAGATACAAGCCACACCGCTACAAACTCCGGCTATTCTCGGGTTGCCTTGGGAACTGCTGCATGATGCGGCTGGCTTCCTGATCCAAAGCAAACAACCTGTCGAATTTCAACGCCGACTAGCCGGTGGCGGTAATCCCATTCTGCCAGTGCCGCCTCCGCTGCGATTGCTTGTGATCAGTCCACGGCCTGATACCGAACCCACCGGACATCCCGATTACCGGCGCAGTGCGCTGCCACTGTTTGATGCTCTAAGCCATCTAGGCGCTCTGGTCGAAACCCAAGTGTTAGTACCACCGACGCTGGCGGCCCTAGAGAAACAGTTGAACGAAGCCTGGGCAGCAGGACGGCCTTTCACCGCTCTGCATTTAGACGGCTATTTACTGCCACCCTCCGCTGACGAGGATTCGAGTGCGCTGAGATTCGCATTTGAAACCAGCCAGGGTTTGCTAACAGCCAAGTATCGCGGGGCCGAATTTGTTCCAATTCCAGCACTGGCGTCCTTGCTGGTAACCTACCGTATCCGCTTAGTAGCCTTGCCCTGCCCTGCTTCTATGACCGTCATCTTGGCTTCAGATCTGCTGGCAGCCGGAATTCCCACAGTAATCACCTTGCACCCTGATACCTCAACAGAGGCGCTGCGACAGTTTTGGAGCACGTTTTATGAAGAACTACTGCGTGGTGCCCGGATCGCTCAAGCCGTGTTTGCAGGTCAGAAGCGGCTGGCCAGCGACAGCTACCGTGTCCAGGGACTGGGCGGCGGCGGTGTCCACCTGCAAGATTGGTTTGCCATCCAATTGTATCTAGGCCATCACGATTTCCGCCTCGTACTGCGCCCCCCTCTGGAACTCTGGCGCCGGCTGCTCGGGCAAAGCACAGCAGGTTCGTTAGGCTTGCTACCCGAGTCACCGCCTACCGGTTTCGTCGGGCGCAGCCGCAATCTGCTGGCTATGGAACGATCGCTCGACAGCTATTCTGCGATTTTTCTTCGCGGACCCAGTGGCTGCGGTAAAACCGCGACGGCAGTCACTCTAGCAAGATGGCTGGTGCATAGCGGTCGATGCCGGCATGTTGCCTATCTACGGGATGATGATGCCAGCGAGTTCCATACCTTGGTGGAACACCTCGGCCAACAACTACTGCCCAACGGCCAACACTGGACCGCCGGGCGCTATCCAGGAATTTGGCAGGCTGTAGATCACATCTGGCAAACCCTGCACGCTCAACCCGTTCTGATCATACTGGATCAGATCGAACAGTGGCCCCCGGAACACGATGAGGCGCTCGAACGGTTCTGGAAAAAATTGCTGGGTGAATGGCCTGGTCTGCGGCTGCTGGCAACAGGGCGGCTGGGACCACCCTCCTTCGCTGCCCCCTGGAAAGAAATCGTCCTGGGACCATTAGATGACGACGATGCAATTACTCTAATTAGCCGGACGTTGATCGCTACAGGGGAATCTCCACCTGCTGATAAGAATGGTGAATTGCAGCCTTTACGCCAGCTGGCAGCACTAGCAGGCGGCCACCCTGGCGCCTTGCGCCGCTTGGCCCATGAAATCAGCACCCATGGAATCCATGCTGCTTTGGACTATCTTCGCGCCATCCGCCTGGAACTACTACGCCACCATAGCGATGATCTGCAATGGCCGCTTTACCTGGAGCTGGAACAAGCCTTGCGCCGGCTGCCCGCAGGCAACCGGGAACAATTGGCGCTGCTGGCTTTTGCTAAGAACGGGATCAACCGCCTCGTTCTGGAGCAGGCGTGTGAACTTGATCAACGAGCCGCTGATGCACTGTGCGAACAGTTGATTACTCTAAATCTAGCTCATGATGAAGGTTACGGGCACTTGCGTATCAACCCGGCGTTATCGAGTTATCTGAGCGGACAACTGGACACCCAGCAGCGGGCAGCATGGCGGGAGCGTTGGCGCGCTGCTATGGAACATCTACTGTCGATTCTCTATCGGCAATACTTCAAGGATCATATCCGTACCTTACGTCTGCTCCGATTGGAACTACCCAACTTACTGGCCTTGCTCAGAGATTGTCAGCAACAACCGATACCTGAGCGGACAACCCGGCTGGCTAGTCAGATGGAACAATTATTTACCCATCTTAATGCTCCTGCTGCGCTCGCCGAAGCGGCAGCTGTCCGTGAACGGGTAGGTCAAACACTGCCTGGTTGGAGCCGGACCCGTTTTGAAAGCGAGCGGCTGCGCCTCGAACGGTTGCGCGATGGCGGATCGCTGGAAGATGCGGTGCAGGCCGCCCGGCAATTAGTGCGGCACTGCCAAGATGCAGGGGTTAATGCCTACCCTGGTGCATCTTATGATATTGCCCGGTCGAGTTTCGAGCTGGGCAAGCTGCTAAAGCTGGCTGGAGCTGCGGAGCCAGCGGTTCGCGAATTGCACATTGCCCGCCAAGAATTCCAAGTTCTAGCCAATACAGGCAATCACAGCGCCGCTCGCATGGCTGCGGTTGCTGATGCGGAAATCGGTGATTGCCTGACCTATCTGCGACGCTTAAAGGACGCTGCTGCTGCTTATGAAGCGGCGCTTGCCCAAACCGATCCCAAGGTGCCAAGTCCTACGGTTGCCGCTAACCAAATGCAGCTCGGGCTGGTGCGTCAACGCCAAAGCCATTACGCCGACGCTATTGCGATGTATGACACAGCACGGCGCACGTTTGAAATTCTGGGCCAGCCGGAAAACGCTGCCCAGGCTTGGCGGCAACTGGGCATGGTCTACAAGCTGGATGGGCGGATGGAACAAGCGCTGCAAGCCTGCCAGAAGTCGCTTTATCTATATGAGCAACAACGCCATCGCCGAGGGATCGCCGAAGTCTTAGGGGAGTTAGGCCATTTGCACCAAATCTTGAACCAGCTTGAGGAGGCAGTGCTGGCCTACCGGCGAATGGCAGAGCTGTATGCGCAATTAGGCGATGGGAATGGTGAGGAAGCCAGCCGCAACAAGCTAGCAAATGCGCTGATTCAATTGCGACGACCAGATGAAGCCCGTCAGGAGCTTTACCGCGCCAGCGAGTGCAACCCTCCTGAAAGCCCCACCGCCCGCAATTGGGCAATCCGGCGTGGTCTACGCGATGTTGGTCAATCGGTGCAGAATGCCGAAGTAGCCGATCAAGCGCGGCAGCAAGCGATCCAGAAGTATCTGGCCTATCGGCGAGCCGGTGGTGAAAACAGCAATCCGGGCATCCGTTTATGTGCCCAGATTGGTCAGGCGCTGCGCACCAACGATACCGAAGCCATCAATATACTAGCTGCCAAACTGGAACAGATCACTGCCAGTTCGAATGTACCACCACCGGGTAAGCTACTAGCGGCTAAGTTGAAAGCAATCCTCGAAGGTAACTGGGATCCAGCACTGGCCCTCGACCCGGATCTCCACTATCAGTACGCAGTGGAACTCCAACTACTGCTGGATTCACTGGAATCGAGTAACCGGCAGGTCTGAGCTATCATCCCGCCAAGATTCCAAGAGGAAGCCTTACCATGTGGCTTAAATATCCTTTTTACCGGCTACTTTGCCATCCATTGGCCTTCATCAAGCGGGTCTTCCAAGGCTTCCAGACTAATCAAGGCACCTTACTGGCGGGTGCAATTGCCTATAACGCTCTACTTTCACTCGTTCCCTTAGTTATCCTATTATTGGTTGTTCTGTCCCAAATCGTGAATGAGGCGCAGTTACTAAGCATACTACAGCGATATTTGGAACAATTGGTTCCTGGCGAATCTGAACTCATCCTAGAACAGGTGCAGCAATTTTTGGAGCATCGGAAGGCACTAGGCTGGACCATGGCGGGCACTTTGCTGTTTTTTAGCGCTGCTGCCTTTGGTGTAATGGAAAATGCCATGATAGCGATTTTCGCCCACCGGCATAAGGTTCATGCCCGGCAGATGGTCACTTCACTGTTACTACCTTATCTTTATGTATTGTTGCTGGGATGCGGATTACTAGTGGTCACACTTCTGAATGGAATGCTGCAAACCCTGGCAACCAGGGACATCCAACTGTTCGGATGGCAATGGTCACCTACCAGTCTACTGGTCATCCTACTCTACATTATCGGTTTACTCAGCCAAGTTGGGATGTTGACGCTGATCTACATGCTAATGCCAGCTGGCCGATTACCATGGCGGCATGCTCTGATTGGCGGCATCAGCGCAACGCTACTGTGGGAAGGGACCCGCTACGTATTGGTATGGTATTTTGCCAACATATCGAAGGTCAACGCTATTTATGGCTCGCTGGCTGGTGCCATTATTGCGCTCATGACGTTGTACGCTATTAGCCTTATTATTCTTCTAGGTGCCCAGGTAATCGCCGAGTATGAGCGGCAATTACCTGAATTCAACGACGATACAAATCGCTAGCAAGTAAAACCCCCCGATCTAACTTGAAGGGGGGGTTTTAGAAGAGGTGCCTGGCGATGACCTACTTTAGCATGAGTAACCTCACACGATCATCGGCGCGGCGCGGTTTCACGACCGAGTTCGGGATGGGGTCGGGTGGTTCCCGCGCGCTGAGGTCGCCAGGCAGAAAAAGGGGGAGTGCGCTATCAGGGAAGCAGCAAGGGATATCTATGAACCCAAGGCTTGGGTGTTAGCGGGTCAAGCCGCACGGTCGATTAGTACGGGTCGGCTGCACGCATTACTGCGCGTCCACCGCCACGCCTATCCACGTGGTGGTCTTCCACGAACCTTTAGGAGTCTCTAGGACTCGGGAGAACTCATCTTGGGGGAGGCTTCCCGCTTAGATGCTTTCAGCGGTTATCCCGTCCGGACGTAGCTACCCGGCGGTGCGTCTGGCGACACAACCGGCACACCAGCGGTCCGTCCATTCCGGTCCTCTCGTACTAGGAACAGCGCCCCGCAATTCTCCAACGCCCACGGCAGATAGGGACCGAACTGTCTCACGACGTTCTAAACCCAGCTCGCGTACCACTTTAAATGGCGAACAGCCATACCCTTGGGACCGACTACAGCCCCAGGATGTGATGAGCCGACATCGAGGTGCCAAACACTGCCGTCGATATGGACTCTTGGGCAGTATCAGCCTGTTATCCCCGGAGTACCTTTTATCCGTTGAGCGATGGCCCTTCCATTCAGAACCACCGGATCACTAAAACCAACTTTCGTTCCTGCTCGACATGTCTGTCTCGCAGTCAAGCACCCTTATGCTCTTGCACTCAATGCGCGATTTCCGACCGCGCTGAGGGTACCTTCGCGCTCCTCCGTTACGCTTTTGGAGGAGACCGCCCCAGTCAAACTACCCACCATGCACGGTCTGAACCCGTTTCGGTCCGAGTTAGAATCCCGAGCATTCCAGGGTGGTATTTCAAGGTTGGCTCCACCAGAACTGGCGTCCTGGTTTCAAAGCCTCCCACCTATCCTACACAAACTAACTCAGAATCCAGTGCAAAGCTATAGTCAAGGTTCACGGGGTCTTTCCGTCTTGCCGCGGGTACACTGCATCTTCACAGCGAATTCAATTTCACGGGTCCCGGGTGAGAACAGTGTGGCTATCGTTACGCCATTCGTGCAGGTCGGAACTTACCCGACAAGGAATTTCGCTACCTTAGGGCCGTTATAGTTACGGCCGCCGTTTACCGGGCTTCGATCAAGAGCGTCGCTTGCGCTAACCCCATCCTTAACCTTCCGGCACCGGGCAGGCGTCACACCTATACGTCCACTTGCGTGTTGGCAGAGTGCTGTGTTTTTAGTAAACAGTCGCAGCCACCTGGTCACTGCGGCCCGCCTCAGCTCGACCCGCGAGGGCTTCACTTACTACGGGCGCACCTTCTCCCGAGTTACGGTGCTATTTTGCCGGTTCCTTCACCGGGTTCTCTCCAGCGCCTGGGGATACTCTCCTCGCCCACCTGTGTCGGTTTGGGGTACGGTTGATGAACACCTGAAGCTTAGAGGCTTTTCTTGGGAGCTGGGCATCGACCACTTCGGTCGAAACCTCGTTATCCGGCCTCAGGATTGCTGTTCCGGATTGCCTGGAACAGCTCCTATGCCGTTGAACCGGGACAACCAATCCCCGGCTGGTGTAGCCTTCTCGTCCCCATCGCGGTGTCCATCAGTACCGGAATGTTCACCGGTTTCCCATCGACACGCCTTTCGGCCTCGCCTTGGGCCGACTCACCCCTGCGCCGATGGCCGTTGCGCAGGAACCCTTAGCGGCGTGCGGGGTTTTCACCCGCATTATCGTTACTCATGTCAGCATTCGCACTTCCATACCTCCAGCCGCCTTCCAAGCAGCCTTCATTGGCGTGGAACGCTCCCTACCCTGCTCTTGCGAGCAGCCGCAGCTTCGTACGGCGAGCCCGGTAAATCTTCCGCGCGGCCGACTTGACCAGTGAGCTATTACGCTTTCTTTAAAGGATGGCTGCTTCTAAGCCAACCTCCTGGCTGTCTGGGCTCTTCCCACTTCGTTTCCCACTGAGCCGTGATTTGGGGACATAGCTGGCGGTCTGGGTTGTTTCCTTTCCACGACGGACGTTCGCACCCGCCTGTGTCTCCGTGCTGACACTTCCCGGTATTCGAGTTTGCCTCGGGTTGGTAAGCCGGGATGGCCCTAGCCGAAACAGTGCTCTACCCCGGGGTGATACACGAGGCGCTACCTCAATAGCTTTCAGGGAGAACCAGCGATCTCCGGGCGATTAGCCTTTCACTCCGATCCACAACTCATCCCCGGCTTTTCAACAGACGTGGGTTCGGCCCTCCAGTAGGTGTTACCCCACCTTCAGCCTGTGTCATGGATAGATCGCCCGGTTTCGGGTCTCTCCCAGCGACTCAATCGCCCTATTCAGACTCGGTTTCCTGCGCCTCCCTAGACGGTT
>JACKNF010000002.1:0-265000 GCA_024234995.1 Gammaproteobacteria bacterium | reverse complement strand
TCCGGGTTTCAGGATGCGATTTTGGCGGCAGAACATCCACAAACGGTTCTGACGCGTAGCGTTGCTCGAAAAGTGCCTGTAAATCCACTGAAGAATCAGTCAGCGTCGCATAGAGAGTCGCGTGAATGCCACGAATCATAGGGACCAGGTGTGGTGCAAAAACCAGGGTCACCGGTGAGTTAGCCACCGAGGTCAATCCCTGGCGAATTTCCGGTAGATGCCGATGAGCCAGCACGTTGTAGGCTTTAAAATTGTCGCTGGCCTCACATAGCAAAATGCCAACCTCAGCCTTTCGCCCTGCACCGCTAACACCGGATTTAGCATCAGCAATCAAAGATTGAGGATCAACAACTCCAGCTTCTAACAAGGGCAAAAAACCTAATTGAACCGCTGTGGGATAGCAGCCAGGGTTAGCCACTAACCGGGCGCCACGGATTGCCTCGCGATTTACTTCTGGCAAGCCGTAAACTGCTTCCGTTAACAAATCAGGGCAGGCATGCGGCATCCCATACCATTGCTCCCATTCCCCGGTTAACTGCAATCGGAAGTCAGCCGCTAAGTCGATGACCTTGACCCCAGCCTCCAGTAACATTGGGACACTCTTCATAGCCGTGCCATTGGGTGTAGCGAAAAACACTACATCACAATCCTTCAGCAAGGCATCATCAGGCTCTACAAAGGCCAGATCAGTCCGGCGACGCAGGTTGGGAAACAGCTCACCAACCTTGGTGCCTTTCTCGCCGCGTGAAGTAATAACAGATAATTCCACGTCCGGATGCGCCGCTAGCAGCCGTAGCAATTCCACACCGGTATAACCGGTTCCACCGACAATGCCTGCCTTGATCATCTATTAACCTACCTGCATTTATTAATGACAAAGTAACCATGATACGGTGTTCATCCTATCGCGCAAACCGTAACTTTGCGGCATTATCATGCCATCATCGTTACTTTCGGCGCTCACTGTGATCTTATTGCAACTTGTTAATCAACGATCACCGCCGTTACTGACAGCAGGAGATTTTTCTATGAAGCTTAAAGAAACCCTGACCGCTGGCATCGCCCTGATCGTAATTCTCGCCTTTGTTGCGATCTGGTTCATGCCCGCTGGCTTACGCGAAGCACCCCCATTGGTTGGAAAAACTCTGGACGGCCGCACCCTGACGTTAGAACAGTTGCGCGGCAGGCCCGTGCTCGTGACGTTCTGGGCCACGACGTGCCCCTCCTGCATTGAGGAAATGCCCCACCTGATCGAGCTATATCAGGAATATAACTCAAAGGGACTGGAGATTATCGGCGTAGCAATGGCCTATGATCCTCCAGCACAGGTGCGGGCAATGGCCGAGCAGCGACAGATTCCCTATCCTATTGTATTGGATAGTGAAGAACATATCGCACGGGAATTTGACAACGTTCAGGTCACACCAACAACAGTGCTGATCTCGCCCGAAGGCCGGATTGTGCATTACCGGCTCGGGCTGCTGGATATGCCAAAACTGCGGGATACCATTGAGGCGATGCTTTAAGCATGATGAGCTGAGCAGTGATTGGCAGTGAGGCTAACGGCCCTTCAATTAAAACAAGTGTTGGCGCGCTCTAGATACTCACAGGCTTGGTCAAGATCAGCGTGGCAACGCATTACCCAGGCATCGCCCCAAAAGAAGTTGCAACTGGTTTCTGCCCGCAATACCCGCCAGCGTGCTTCCTCTAATAAAGCCAGTAATTCAGGGTTATGTGAACCGATATTAGCGGCGTTGCTCAGCGCGCCATGTATCGCCTGGCTCACTTCGTCTACCCGGGTCAATGCATCCTTTTGCGCCTGAGTACCGGTCCATTGCACAAAATCGCTGCCATGATGCCACCCTGTGTTCCAAGCACCTGGACCCACTGTAATTTCGCTCTGCGCACCGAATTGATCCAGGTAATCCTTGATAAAAACCGGCTGAACCGCATTTTGACCGGTCCGCGCTTTTTCCATAAGCGGCTTATAGAAAGCATCCCAGAAATTGCTACCCGGTGTGGTATTACGAAACCAGCCGCCATTTTGGCCATCGCTACAGGTCGTAACTAAAGGCGGGAAGTCGCAATTCTTAGTACGTTCCCGAACTTCCCGGTTAAACCAGTCAAATTCCATGCCTGATTCCTGAGCATTTGACAGATCACGGTCACGCACCACAGCAATCATTTCCTCGCCGCCATATTGAACAATATGCGGCCGGTAGCGCACTTCATCCCAACGCATTGAGCCAACCGGCTGGACATGCTCACTGTCTACCAGAACATAGCGATAGCCCAATCGCCGCAACAGCGGGATCATTTCCATGCAAAATCCCATCTCAGGCGGCCAGAATCCCTGAAAGCCGCTATTGAAGAACAGCCGGCGGGCGAATCCCCGCCACCGCTCAACATGCGCAGGCCAGTCTGCAGGCGGAATCAGCGGCATAACCGGGTGATAATAAGCGGTACCCAGCATATCAATCGCCTGGGTATTGCAAAGATTCCAAAGCAGCGCACTGCAATCGACAATGCCATAAGCCCGGCTTTGAAACTCCGAGTGGGTCAAAGTTTCCAGTAAAGTGCCTGACATCGCCAAGTGGACCCGGCCCACATCCTGATAGTCTGCCAGCGACCGAGGAATCCGATCGATGGCAAATAGGATTTCCCGCGCTTCCCATTCATTATGTTGCAGTAAATGTTCCAGATTACTGTGCGGTTGATGAAGGTTCAGCACCAGCGCATGGTAGAGTGTGTCTGCCATGATTCAGCCTCCTCCTGTGAGCGGATCGCAGCGGATGCAATGTAAAATGGCATCCGTCGCTAATCCTCTATTTTTATCATAGTCAATCTATCCGGCTCCGATGGAGCGATCCGGAGTAGCTAAATGCTCTCAGCGACGGCGCTGGCCCGTCGGCAGATTTCACGGCCATAATCGGTCCATAATCCCTGTCCCCAGTACCGGTAACAACTGGTCTGCGAGGACATCAGATGGAACAATGCATTGCGATAGCGCGGGTCAGTCGCAGGTATTTTCGGCTTCAGCACTTTCTCGTAGAAAAGGGAACTGGATTTTTCCATGGGACCAAGGACGTTATCGTAGCCACGGACCCAAGAAATATCATTGGTCCAACTGCCGCCTTCCATGTGGAAGCGGCCATCTTCCTTCTTGAGTTCGGCAATCACCCGTTCTAGTTTCTCCGGGCCATCGCCAGGCTTAAATCGATCCCAAATTCGTTTTTGAAATAATGGTTGCAATGCCGGCAGATCACTGACCGTGATTCCTATCGCGAAAAGGTGTTCCAAATACTCGGTGGCGTTCATCATTGGCACGTCCGACCCAGATGCTTCATGTGCCACCTGGAAAAACATGCCGGGAAATTCGTTCATCATCACCCCGCCATTCTCGCCATCCGCAATTTGGGTCACCAATGGTGGTACGGACTTGCCAGCTAACGTCCAGCGTGATAACCCTTTTGCTTCGTAATAGGGTTGCATTTGCGCTACCAATTTGGTGTCACTGCCTTGAGTCTTGATCACGGCAATAATACTGACCGTTTCACCCTTGGAATTCGTGCAGACTAGCCGGTGCGGCAGGTGCTTCTGTTCCGGTCCTCCGCCGTTCTCAGGCCGCTCGACCGTATGCTCTTGCACCATGACCCATTGGTAACCGCAATCCACCAGGGTCTTGATGTAATCATAGGCAGTATCAGGATGGTTAGGCAGCGCCATTTCAGAGGGCGAAAACCCGCGTACCCGTTCCAGCGCTTCCAGGCCGAAGATTGCAGCAAAATGATGCTGCCAGGCCTTGACGTGCAGACGAAAATCCTGCACCGGGGTCGAGGGCGCTACTGCATGGCCCCACGGACAACCCAGCCACTCAACACCCCGTCGAAAGTCCGGGTTACAGGTGGCATTCTTGAGCGCATCAAAGACATCGTGCAACCCCATGTCACGTAGACCGTGGAACAACGTACCGGAATACTCCAACATGACGCGCGGCTCCTTGCCCTCACTGATGAGTTGCGGGACAAATTCGCCAATGCGTTTATAGCACCAATGAAAAACCGGAGCATTGTAATTATCACCAATACCCTGATTATCCATCATATACTTGAGATTACTGATGATAGCTGCCGTTTGTAAATCATGTCCACCCGCTGGAATCAGCGGTTGATGCATGTGCAGGGCGATCGCGCAAGCGGCGCGGATGGAGCTGAAATCCACACGACTTTCAGGCAGGAATACTGGCCGGTCGGCACTTGCTCGCACGGTTTTTTCAATCAAGGGTTCCGAGCCGCAAATATTAGGCAGACCATCAACATATTCCGGAAGCTGACTCATGCGTAGGGTTCTCCTGTAAGGTGATCGAGTAGTGACAGAGGATTGTCATGATACATATGAAACAACACGCTAGCGCCATAGACACCACGCCCGCTAAGCTGTCAATAATTATTTGCAACGGATATGTTCGTAGATATTGAGGTAATCCTGACCCGGTTGACGCCAGGAATAGTCATATTTCATGCCATGAATCATCAGTTCCCGGAAATCGTCTGGGTAAGCAAACCACAGAGCAATAGCACGATGCATAGCAGATTCAAGACCAGCATGATCGGCATTGTGGAAAACGAAGCCATTGCGATCCTCCCACGGACGGCTATCATAATCCTTGTCAAATATCGTGTCCTGGAGACCGCCCACCGCCCGCACTATCGGCACCGTCCCGTACTTCAGAGCGATCATCTGAGTCAGGCCACACGGTTCAAACAAGCTTGGCATCACGATCATATCCGCTCCGGCGTAGATCAGATGTGACAACTCCTCGTTGAACCCCAACTCAAGATGACAATCAGGGCTGTCATTAAGATGCCGCTTCAAATTCCAGAAATGGTTATTGACATTTGGCTCAGGGCTGGAGCCAAGCAATACAAACTGGGCATTGTTGCGCAGGGCATAGAAAATGGCATGATGGATCAGGTCCACACCCTTCTGGCTGTCAAGCCGGCCTACGTAGGCAATGATCGGCTTAAAATCCTTACTCAGCCATAACCGGTCACGCAGAGCGTCCTTATTCTCATATTTCTTATCCAGAGTCTCAATGTTATAGCGGCTAGCAATGTGCGGATCGATTTCTGGATTCCATACATCATAATCAATGCCATTCAGTACTCCTCCGAATTTGCCTTGATGTACATTTAGAGTATGGCTTAATCCGCTCCCTTGATCAGTGAAGCGCGCCTCATGCGCATGGGTCGGCGACACCGTCGTCACAAAGTTGGAATAGACAATGCCGCCTTTCATCAGACTGACTGCGCTGTGATTAAAGTTGTCGCGGAGCCGATCATAATTGAAATAGTGCGCAATATTAGTTAGCCCGGTGGCCCACAGCGCATATTCACCCGTCAAACCCTGGTGCTTGAAATTATGGATGGTATAGCAGACCCGCTGCCAGTGCATACCGCTGTGGGCATACTGCTCGAACAGCAGCACGGGCACCAGACCCGTTTGCCAATCATGGCAATGGATAATATCCGGACGGCGGTTGTCGTTATGCAAAAACTCCAGTGCCGCCTTGCTAAAGAATGCGAACCGGCTGACATCATCCGAAAAACCATAGAAGTGTCCGCGATTGAAAAAATTATCCTGGGAATGCGGTTCGATGAAGAAACATTTCCGGCCATGTACGAAACCAAACCACACTGAGCAATGAACTGCTCCGTTATACCAGGGCACCCACAAATCCTTCATACTGACTTGCAGGCCCCAGATTTGGTCATAACGCATACAGTCATATTTCGGCAGGATGATGTGGACCTCATTACCGCGAATCTCCAACTCCCGGGTCAGGCCGAAAACCACATCCCCCAATCCACCGACTTTGGCTACAGGGGCACATTCAGAAGCAATCTGCACAATATACATAAGTTCAATCCTTTCTTCGTATACCAGCGCGGGCGTCGCTCTTCAGAGCATCTTCATCCTGGAAGCGCGAAGCTTGCTAGCGCCTCATCATCTATTATTGCTGCGGCAAATGATCGCGGCTAGCAACCATCACGAACGCCTGTCCAGGCCGCAGATCGTAGGAAAACGGTCGAGGAATGTATTCCAGCGTGTATTCAGGCGACACATCTTGCAGTGGAGCGCCAGCCTGAATGTAGGTACCAATATTGTCAGCGTAGAAATACTGGTGGTTCCACGGGTCTTTATTGAGGATGATCAGCGCCTCTTCCTGAGATCGGGTCGAGGCCTTCCACAGCAACAGGATGTTTGGATTCTGATAAGGCAAGATGGTGGTGGGGCACTCTTCCTGGAAGATTGAATACTGCCGCTTGATCGCATTGACCTTTGTGATGAATTCACATAGATCAACATTAGGCTGTTCCCAATCCCCAGGCCGGGTTTCGACAACATGCAAACGACGGCGAAAGCCGTATTCGAAACCAATGGGGATCATTACGCCAGCAGAAAATAGGGCAGAAAACAGGTAGCGCTGCTTCATCGCCGCCACGTTACCGTTGACTTCCTGGAATAACCGGTCGGTATCGTGGCTTTCCGGGAAGCTGATCGACGGGGCAATTTCACGGACCAGTTGATACTGTTCTAGCAGCCACGCACCATGAAAATCCCACCACTTGGAGCTGTTGAACACGAAATCAAAGCCAGCTTGGGCCGTCTGCTTGGTTTGGTCAGCGGTGCAACCCAAGGTTTCAGCAGTAAATAGTGTATCCGGATATTTTTGCCGGATCTCACGGATCAACCGGTTCCAAGTATTGCGAGGAACCTGGTAGGCCGCATCGCAACGAAAGCCTTTAAAACCCAGTTGCATCAAATATTCAACGATCTTATAGCAGTAGCGATAGAGTCCTTCCGGATCAGATGTATGTTGATGATTGAACAGCGCCAAATCACCCCAAACTACCTTATGGCCATCCTCCATACAAAATGGATGCGCAACGCCACCGTCCTCATGGACGAACCATTCCGGATGCTGGCGGATGAGTTCAGAATCAAAAGCGCAATGGTTAATGACCAAATCCACCATCACCTTGAGCCCCAGTTTATCAGCAGCAGCCAGCGTTTCCTTCAGTTGCTGCTCGACAGGTAGTTTGGAATCTGGATCGGCCAGGAGGGGGTGCAATTGGAAATAGTCGACGATGGAATACAGGCTGCCGGAGTAGCCAGGCTTTTGCACTGGGTTGACAAAAATCCAGTCAAACCCCATATCGGCGGCGCGTTGCAGATGGGACTCCCATTGGCTGCAAGGGCCGGCCAGTAAGGGAAAAATATTGTAAACAATCATAGCGACTCCCCTGAGTTTTTCATTGTGATTCAGGTGCGGCGAAGGGTTTGGGCAGACAACTGCCAGAGTGGATAATCGAGATAGAGGAAATCGTACCATGAAACCACCCGCGACAGCAGCGCAAACTGCAACCCCATTGGTGCCAGTCTATTCTTTCCGGTCTATTCTTTATTAGCTCGTAGGGATACCGTTCACCATGTAGTGCGACAATATTGGCGAAGGCATGCTTGAAATAGCACCAGAGATTGGTGAACCGCTTCAAGCAAAGCAATACTATCAATCATTGTCCTGACTCAACCCGCTTGGAGATGCCACATGCTGGAAAAACCTGCCATGACTTCAATCCCGATAGCCGGCCTGCTTGCTCGCCGCTGGAGTCCCCGCGCTATCGATCCAGACCAGCCGGTTAGCCGCGAACAATTGCTAGCACTGCTGGAAGCAGCCCGTTGGGCACCATCTTGTTTTGGGGAGCAACCGTGGCGTTTCCTGGTCTGGGACCGGTTCCGCGATATTGTTAGCTGGCAACAAGCCTTTGCATGCCTGGCAGAAGGTAATCAGATCTGGGCCAAGAACGCGCCAGTGTTATTGTTATCTGTGGCGGCGCCCAATTTTGGCCATAACCAAAAACCCAACCGGTGGGCGCAGTATGACACGGGGGCTGCTAGTGAAAACCTTTGCCTGCAAGCAAGCGCTCTAGGCTTGGTGGCGCATCAGATGGGCGGGTTTGATCCAGACAAAGTTAAAGCGGCATTCAATATTCCGGACGATCACACTTGCATGGCGATGATCGCGGTGGGTTATCCAGGGCCGGTTGAAATATTACCCGATTCACTGCAAGAACGGGAACAAGCCCCTCGGGAACGCAAGCCACTGACACAGAATATATTTGATAACACTTGGGGACAAGGAACCTGGTGAAGCTGCAACCATGAGCATGTAAGATTGCCGTATCCAATCTTTGTCCGGCTCGAATCAGTGCACTCCCTCTGTTGGGAGATAATGGATAGTCCTTAATGCTCATTGTTTACCTGGTTGGCGTCCCACGCGGAGGACGCCAACGGCCGGCTGTCTTCTTTCCTTTTTCCAGCCACGCTAGCGGTGCTGCTAGGTGTGGCCTTTTCCGTGATTCCTCACTGCTAGTCAGGTTGTGCTGGTGTTCGATCATAGCCAGTCCATTAGCTAGAAAGATTGTAGAAATCTACCCTCCATTCGCCTGAAACCGCAATCGCGCCCGCATCAACGCGCCACCCAGCGTTCCGCGGCTGATCTCCAGCTTTCCGTAATAAACTTCCTCAACCAGATCCCGCACCACCGCTAGGCCGATACCGTGGCCGGCGACTGTAGGATCAGCCCGTTGCCCCCGGTTGAGCAGCAACGGTGCTTTTTCAACCGGAATGCCCGGCCCATCGTCCTCAACTTCCACTACTAGTTCAGCCCGTCCGTCATGCTCGGCAGACCAGGCACGCACGATCACTTGGCGATATGCCCACTTGCAGGCATTATCGGACAGGTTACCGAGAATTTCGAATAGATCACCCTCATCACCGTGGAACATAGTATTTTTCTCAATAAAACAGTGTAAATCCAGAGCACGTTCCGCGTAAACCTTGGCCAGCGAGTCGAGAATCCGGCGGGCCAGTGGCGCAACCGGCAATGGGACGCTGAGGGCGATGCGCCCAGAAGCTGCGGCCCGCTGCAATTGATAATCCACTGTGCGATTCATTCGCTCCAGTTGCTCACCCAACACTTGCCGCAATTCCTCGGAGGATACGCTGTTATCCAATGCGCCACGCAACACAGCCAGTGGCGTTTTCAAACTGTGCGCCAGATCGCCCAGGGCATTTCGATAGCGCTCCAACAGAGTGCGGCCCTGGTGGATCAGCGCATTCAAATTGATCGTAAGCGGTCGCAGTTCATCAGGATAATCACCGCTCAGTTCAACGCGTTGACCGGTTTCAATTTCGGTAACCTCCGTCGCTACCCGCCGCAGGGGATTCAAGCTCCAACGCAGAATCAAACCCTGCACGGTGAGCAATACACCAGTGGCTGCCAGCAGCCAACCCCATAGACTGCGCCGGAAACTCCAGAGCTGGTCGAGGAAATTCCACTGAGTTTCAGCGACCCGGAAGGTATAGAGCCGGTATTGATTGGGAGCGACTTCCCAGCTGACCGTAAAAGCCAACAAGAACAGCGGGGTGCCATCAGCCACCTCCAGCGGCGCAAACTGCGTATCACCGGGATTGCGAACTGCCGGAAAGAACGGCAGCGCCATGCCTAGCAGCGAGGGTGAGCGCCAAACCAGATTGCCTTTAGCATCCATCACATCCGCATATAAGCCTGAGTCCGGGGTAGAAAACCGGGCTTCGGGCAACGCCTCCGGCAAGGTCAGGCGGTCGAAAGCATCCATATCGGCCGCACCAAGCAGCATATAGACTTGAGCCTGCAAGCGGTCTTGAACAGCTGCCAGCGCGCTATCCTGGAACGCCCGATCCAAAGCCAGGCCGGTCAGACCAAGAAAGGCGGCCAACACTACACTGGCCGCGATCAGCAGGCGGCTGCCGAGAGAATGCATTGCATTCAGCCAGCGGTGCGTTCCAGACGAAAGCGGTAACCACGTCCCCGCAAGGTCTCAATCGGATTGAGCGTGCGATCCGGGTCGAGCTTGCGGCGCAACCGGCCCACCAGTACTTCCAGTACGTTGCTGTCACGGTCCTCGTCTTCCTGGTAGAGATGCTCGGTCAATTCGGTTTTGGAGATCACCGTACCTGCATGCAACATCAGATATTCAATCAACTTGTATTCGTAGGCAGTCACTTCTACCGGTTGGCCGTCCAGAGTGATCTGTTGAGCGCCTGTGTCCAGAGCGATTGGCCCGCAGCGCAACACGGCCTGGGTCCAGCCGCCCGTGCGGCGAATCAGCGCCCGCAACCGTGCCAGCAGTTCCTCAGCATGAAAGGGTTTGACCAGATAATCGTCCGCGCCTGCTTCCAGTCCTTCAACCTTATCCTGCCAGCGGCCACGGGCGGTCAGAATCAAGATCGGGAATTTGCGTCCTTCTGTCCGCCAACGGCGAATGACTTCGATGCCGGACATATCGGGAAGACCGAGATCAACAATAGCAGCATCCAAAGGGTATTCCTGCCCCAAGTACAGCCCTGTTCGGCCATCAGCGGCCGTGTCGACTGCATAACCTTGCTCGCGCAACTGAGCGGTGACCCGTTCCAGCAATGGAGTTTCATCCTCGATGATCAAAATGCGCATTTTACCTCTCATCCCCACCGTTCTCCTTTATGTATGGAGCGTGAGGTAATTTCTGCTATCGGTCTCGATCGCGCATGGCGCCGTTACCAGGATCATAGTGAAAGTTTCGCACCCGGCCATCCGGCTGCAGGATGCGGACCCGATAACCGCGCCGGCCATCGCGCTCGTCAGCACCTTGCACTCCTAACACCCGGCCCCCCGTCGCTTGGCGAGCCGCATCAGCGGCCCGGTCAGGGTCGGCAAACTGACGGGATAGCGGACGATCCGGCCTGCCGCGAACAGGCAAGCCGTAATCACCACCCCGGTATGACCGATAGGATTGCGCTTGGACATTACCAATGGCTAGCAAACCGGCTAGCGCCAGGAGCGCCAAAAACCATGATAGCCTTGATCTTTCAGACATGGTGGAAAACTTCCAGATGAATTTTTCAATTAAGTTTAAAGCTTAAGTTAGTTAGAGTGAATCAGGACTGAATTTCATCAGAGAATTCTTTCTCTATGAATTTATCCAGAGAAAATCCTTGATCTTTCCTTGCAAGCGGCACAAATATTCAGTGGAGATTCAGCCAGTGCTTCCTAGGTTGGATGATGCTTTGAAAACCACGGGAATGATGGCGTGGACTCTCAATTGACCAGGAGCAAATTGATGAACACCCGATGGCAAACCGGCTTATTAGCGCTTTTAATCTTTTTGGGTCCGGCTGTGGCTTGGGCACTCAATACGCGCGATGTTGAAGTAGAGGTTGTCAACGAGCGAGGGCGGCCGTTTCCACAATATCCGCTACAGCGTGGTAATAACCGGATTGTATATAAGGCTCATTTGGAAGCAGTGCATGACAGCAATTATTCGATCCGGATTCACAACCGCAGCAATCAGCGGATTGGTGTGGTGATTGCCGTGGATGGACGCAACATCATCTCTGGCGAGCGCTCCGGTTTGCACCCCAATGAGCGGATGTATGTTCTTGATCCCTATCAACAAGAAACCTATGAAGGATGGCGAACCGGTCGAAACCGGGTTAATCGTTTTTATTTCACCGATGCCGGTGAGTCCTATGCCGGCGCATGGGGTGACTATTCAGCAATAGGGGTGATCGCAGTAGCCGCGTTCTGGGAAGCGGCGCCCTATCCGTCACCTCAACCTCAACCCTGGTCTGAAGGCCGGCATGACCAACGACGCGGCAGTGAATCCAGCAGGCAAAGCACCCCGCCAGCCGTTGCTGATGCGCCACGCAACTTGCGGGCAGCGCCCGGCACTGGTTATGGTGAAAAGGAGTGGTCCCCATCGCGGCGCGTAGAATTTGAGCCGGAACAACAGCCATTTGCCCAATTCTTCTTGAAATACGCTTGGCGCGATACGCTCTGCCAGCAAGGAATCATCGATTGCGATTACAACCAGCGGCCGTATTCTCGCAACCGGTTTTGGGATGAGAACGATCGCTATGCACCACCCCCCCCTTATGATCGCTATGATGCGGAGCAACGGTAGGGATAGATAGATTTCAGGATATTCCACGATGACCCATATCATGGATCATCTACACTTCAGGGTTACCTGCATGGCTTCGCCTGATACAAAGCATTGGCCTGATGGCTGGAGCCTCCTGCGCGAGGCGTTGCTTAATCCACGCGTCAGCCCAGAAAAACTCAACGAAGCGTTACGTGAAGCACGAGCGCGGCAACCTCTACCGGTATTATGGCTGCTTGGTAAGGCACAAGCTGGCAAAACCTCGATTATTCGTGCTCTGACCGGCAGCACTACCGCCAGGATCGGCAATGGTTTCCAACCTTGTACGCGCACTGCCCGGTTCTATGACTTCCCCTCTGAAGCGCCAGTAGTGCGCTTCCTCGACACGCGTGGTTTGGGCGAAGTTGCCTATGATCCTTCCGAAGATATTCACTATTGCGAATCGCAAGCACATCTGGTGCTGGGGGTTATCAAAGCCACCGATATCCGCCAAGATGAGGTATTCGAGATGCTGCGCCAAATTCGCAAGCGCCATCCCGAATGGCCTGTACTGATGATCCAAACTGGTTTGCATGAAGCCTATCCCCCTGGCATCGAACATGCTTTACCCTATCCTTACGATCAGCAACCGTGGCCGCTGCAAGTCCCTCACGATCTAATCCGCTCCTTGCAAGCACAAAGGGATCGCTTGGGAAAATTGCCAGGTCCGGCACTGGTACACTGGGTAGCCGTTGATCTGACATTGCCGGAGGATGGCTGGAAGCCCGTAAATTATGGACTGGAAGCGTTATGGACAGCGATTGATAAAGTCTCCGTGCTGGGCTTACAAGCACGGCTGCAAGGTAACCCAGAAGTTCGTGATGCCTATACCCGCGCGGCGCACCCGCACATCGTTGGCTATGCGTTAGCCGCTGCTGGTATTGGTGCATTACCGATGGTCGACCTGGTTGGAGTACCCGCAATACAGGCCAAACTATTGCATAGCCTTGCGGTGTTATATGGACAACGCTGGGACGGTCGAACCGTTTCCGAATTTCTTAGTTTACTGGGTATGGGCGTCGGCGCCAGCTATGTAGCACGGCTGCTCAGCCGGGAAGTGGTTAAACTCATCCCAGGCTGGGGGTACACAGCCGGAGCGATGTGGGGAGCCACCACCAATGGAGCCACCACCTACGCGCTAGGCCAAGCCGCCAATGCCTATTTCGCCAGGCGCCGGCGCGGTGCTCCCTTAGACGCTACAGCAATCCGCCACACTTATACTGAAGCGCTGATCACTGGAGTGAATGTCCTAAAATCCCTGCCGCGAACTTGAGAATTTTCTGGCTATTTTAGCCAAGATAGACACTGTACGTCTTAATCTGTATGGGGTAATTTTGGGTACTGGTTAAAGCGGTTTGAAATCGCATCTTAGGAGTAACGTTTTGAAGCTATTGGCGCTAGAGACCGCGACTGAAGCCTGTTCCGCCGCCGTGTGGATAGATGGCACTGTGTTGGAATGTTATGAATTGGCTCCGCGCCGCCATGCGGCATTGATTCTGCCAATGATCGAGATGGTGCTAGCGGAAGCTGGACTGACGATCCATCAATTAGACGCCCTGGCCGCCGGGCGCGGACCAGGCGCTTTTACCGGGGTACGCATCGCGATAGGCGTTGTCCAGGGCATGGCTTTTGCTAGCGATCTACCGGTTGTACCCATATCTACCTTGGCAGCACTGGCACTCGGCACAGCGCGGGACACCGGTCAGACGCGGATTGCTGCCGCGCTGGATGCTCGCATGGGTGAAGTTTATTGGGGGACTTGGACCGTCACGGATGAAGCGACGCAATGGTTAGCTGAGGAACAAGTCTGCGCGCCAGTTCAGGTAACCGCTCCACCGGGTGAGTGGTTTGGCGCTGGGAGTGGCTGGACGGCCTACTCCCAGACCTTGTCACAACGGTTAACTGTCAGCGGCTGGAAGGGTGATTGTTATCCGCGGGCTGGCGACGTGGCCCGGCTGGCTGCCGATCCTGGCAGACGCAGCGAGTGGCTGACTGCCGAGCAGGTGCGGCCGGTCTACTTGCGCAATCAGGTAGTGAGCCACTCTTGAGAGCAGGTCACTCATTGACAGCACCCTATTAGATCATATTGCGAATGTTTGGCATTGGATGGATATTCGCGGTAAGCTCCTACCACTATAGTCAAAAACACAAAAATATTACTGCCTGGAGGATATGCCCATGAACACAGCGATGACTGCTGATGCTGTCCATAGCAAGGCGCTGCCCGATCTGGTAGCTAAACTATTGACTGCGCGCCAGGAGAGCTTGGTGCTTTATCAAAAACTGGCTGCGATGAAACCCTTTACGCTCGCTGGTCCGGCCCGGCACCGGTTACGGCGATTCCAGCAGGCACTGGTGGATTATCTGGCGCTGGGGCCATTCGAAGTCTACCAAGCACTCGAAGAGCAACCAGCCGACTCGCCCTATCGTCAGGCCCGCGAATTAGCCCGGCAACTCTATACCCGCATTGCCTGGACAACGCAGGCTGCCTTGGCTTTCCATGACCGCTATGACGGTGAATTATCCGAACCAGCACTCGCTCAACTGGATCGAGCACTCTCGCAATTGGGCGAATCATTAGCGACCCGCATCGAGCTCGAAGATCAGATCCTGGCAGCAGTCTGCCATAGCGAAGCTAAGACCCGGGTAGCCGCTTGACTTAATCATCAAATTATTATCTAGCATAAAGCGTGCGGGCAAATCATCTTGGCACCTTGCATCATGCATCCTTGCAAGGATCAAGACTAAGAACTCAACAAGCACCGGCTCAATAGCCTCGCAGCCAAGCCGGACGCAACGACGTCCGGCCGGCCAGCGCATGTTCCAGTCGCGCCAGCAACCGCTCACGATCTTTGGGTAATTCGCCAGCCAATGCCAAGGCATTCGAAGCGTGATTGGAACGAAACACCAATGGCAAAGGCGGATTCAACCGCTCAATCAGCCGCACCTGTTCGATTAGCAGCGCCCAGTCATCTTGCTCCTGAAACGGTTCACGGAATTTGCGATGGAATTCGTCATGAATCACCGGATCCAGCATAAGCTGTAAAGTTGAGAGATAGTCCAATTCCACCTGGTTGACCAGCTCTGCTGTGGCGTCGATATGCGCCTGCCAATGCGCCTGCCCGCCAAGACCGAGAATCACCGTCGCCGAGAGAATCAAGCCCGCCTTTTTAGCCTTGGTTAAGCCCGTCACCATAGCCTCCGGCGTTGCACCCTTGGTAATCCGTTTCAGCAGATCTGCCGAGCCGGTTTCGATGCCGTAATACAATAATTTCAGACCGTTCTCACGCAACTCAACCAGTTCTTCCACCGATTTCTTCAGTAAATTAGCCGGCAGCGCGTAGCTAGATACCCGCTCTAACTGAGGAAATGCAGCATGCAATAATCTCAACAGGATGACGAGATGGCCGGCCGGTGCAGCCAATGCATCGCCATCGGCCAGGAATACCCGTCGTGTTCCAGGGCAGGCGTGCGCCATTATCTGGATTTCGGCCTGAACCGCCTCCAACGGACGGACCGCAAAACTCTTGGTCCGATACATGGAACAGAAGCTACATCGGTTGAAGCTGCACCCCAGAGTTACTTGCAGAATAAAGCTCTCTGCCTCGGAGGGTGGCCGCCAAAGCGGCATGTCGTAATGAACCAGCATGATCAATTCCTCCAGGTTCTACTCAGGGATGGGTGTAACCTCAGGAATTGGGATTCCGTGTTGCCGGCAGGTGGCCGTCAAAGTATTCAGGAGCAAACAGGCGATAGTCATCGGCCCAACGCCACCTGGCACTGGAGTGATTGCACCTGCCACTTCAACCGCCGATGTAAAGTCCACATCGCCTGCCAATCGACCCTTGCCATCGGGAGTGGGAATACGGTTTATACCTACATCGATCACCGTCGCGCCGGGTTTCAACCAATCCCCCTTAACCATTTGCGGCCGGCCAACCGCAGCTACCAGGAGATCAGCCCGCCGGCACTCATCTGCCAGGTCACGGGTACGCGAGTGCGCAATGGTCACAGTGCAATGCTCCCGCAGCAGCAAGGCTGCCATCGGCTTGCCCACAATATTGGAGCGTCCTAGCACCAGCGCCCGCTGGCCAGCTAATTCACCCGCATAAGCTTTAAGCAGCATCAGGCAACCCAATGGCGTACAGGGTATCATCGCCGTTCCACCGGCAGCCAACAGGCCGGCATTGAGCGGATGAAAGCCATCCACATCCTTGCTCACTGTGATGGCTTCAATGACTCTCTCCGGATCGATCTGCGACGGCAGGGGCAACTGAACCAAGATACCGTTGACCAACGGATCCTGATTCAAGCCGGCAATACACGCCAGCAATTCGGATTGGGTGACAGTTGCAGGCAGACGGTGTTCAAAGGAATTCATACCCGCTTCTTGAGCCTGCAAACCCTTGTTACGCACATAGATCTGGCTGGCAGGATCCTCGCCCGCCAGCACGACCGCCAAGCCAGGCGTCAAACCGTGACGGGTCTTGAGCTGGGCAACATGTGTGGCGATACCGGCACGCAGCCGGGCAGCGAAATGTTTACCGTCAATGATAGTGGCGGTGGCCATAGGCTTCCTCAAAATTGTTAATAAGGATGTTCACCAATTTTACTACAGAGTGTTCTATATATGCCTTGCCTTGCCGGCGACTTGCTCGTATCTTTGCCCGTTTGTTTCCATCACTCCCCACTGGAGCGCATTGCTGTGTCGAGTCAGGACCAACAAATCATGTTCATTTTTCCCGGACAGGGCTCCCAATATGTCGGTATGGGCAGCGATCTGATCCGCGATTTCCCGATAGCCCGGCAACTCTATGAGCAAGCCAATGACATCTTGGGCTACGATCTCGTCAAGCTTTGCCAGGAAGGGCCTGAAGAAAAGCTCAAGCTGACTCGCTACACACAACCCGCGCTACTGGTCCATTCGCTGGCCTGCCTGAACATTTTCCGGGAGCTGACCGGCCACCAAGTCAATCCAGTCATCACCGGCGGCCATAGTCTTGGCGAATATTGCGCCCTGGTCGCCGCCGGCGCTCTGAATTTCGAAACAGCCCTGCGGCTGGTGCAAAAGCGCGGCGAGTGCATGGCCGACTATGGCAGCGGCGAAATGCTGGCTTTTCCGCTGCATCTGGACAATATCCAGCCATTAGCGGAAAAACACTATTGCGTAGTCGCCGCCCGTAACTTGCTCGACCAGATCGTGGTGGGCGGTCTTGGCGAAGATCTGGACCGGCTGACAGCAGATGCACATACGCACTTTCCACGCAAGCGGCCTACTCGCCTCAAGACCGAAGGTGCTTTCCATACTTTTTATATGATCACTGCTGCTCTGCATTTCCGTCCAGCGCTGGATGCCGCCGAGATGGATACTCCA
Source organism: Gammaproteobacteria bacterium (assembly GCA_024234995.1). GTDB lineage: Bacteria > Pseudomonadota > Gammaproteobacteria > Competibacterales > Competibacteraceae > UBA2383. Next base: position 247,561 of record JACKNF010000002.1, on the reverse strand, counting down.
ACGATCCGCATCCTATCCAACAATACGGGCGGCTATCACGACCCTGATCCAGCCGCCATCAAGACCCGGCTCTTCTTCCAGCTGTTCCACCCGGTCCATTGGATCGACAATCTTGAAATGGCTTTCCACGACGGCATCACCTGCATCGTCGAATTTGGCGGCGGGCTGGGCAGCGACCCGAATCCTGAAGACAAGCGTCCCAATCTAGAAAGTATGATCAAGAAAGCACTGCGTGGCTCGGACTTCAGCGCGCACTATCATGCGGCCATCAATAGTCGAACCCTGCGGGAAACCGCAGAGGCCCTGCGTCCATGAAGCATCCTGCCGCCACGCAAGCCCAACGCAACCGGCGTATTCGCAGCCAAGAAGCGATGAATCGCTCCCACCGCCGCAGTGAGTTAATCCGGTTAACCCCGATTCAGGAGGAACCAAAGCTGCCGTTTTCACCACTTGCCGATGAATCCGCAGCACGGATTTCCAGCCCATGTTCAAATAGGCAAGGTGTTTATCTTGCCTCTGACGGACTGCCAAAGAAATTATTTCCTAAATAATTTCAATTGGATTGCACAACTAAAAACAGGACCCTGCTGCCAAACGGCAACGTTTCTGACATTGGCCGAAAGACCGGCCCTTACACCAATATCGCGAAAATATCGCGAAGATGTGTAAGTAAAAGTGAAACGTGCGCCGTGCTGATCTATGACATCTCGTAAAGGGCTATCGCGTTTGTCAGGATTTCAGCTACCCTTAAAGCAAAATTTGGCTGGAACGGGTCAGTGTCGATGATGGGGAATCCTCCACCACTACTATCGCCCTGCCCAGACCGTTACTCCCCCGCGTCTCACCAAAAGAGATAACCAGCCCTGCGTTACCCGGACGCAGGACGCGGGCCATTGACTGTCGATTTGTCGATCAACCCGAACCATCATGAGGACCGTTCATGCTTTCTGAAAAACAGCTTGAAATTTTGCGGGAACGCCGTGCTAAGGTGTTAGCCGGCGGTGGCGAAGACAAACTTCAGGAACGTCACGCCAAGGGATTGATGGGTGCCCGCGAACGGTTGCTGGCTCTATTCCAGCCGGACACCTTCCAGGAAATCGCCACCCACGCCAAGCATGCTGCCAAGCACTTTGGCTTAGCCGACAAGGAACTGCCTTCCGACGGTGTAATCGTCGGTACTGGTTTCGTCGATGGCCGGCCGGTTGCCGCGTTCAGCCAGGATTTTACGGTCATGGGCGGCACCCTAGGAAAAATGCATGCTAAGAAGATCGTGCAATCCATGCAGATGGCGCTCAAGATTGGTGTGCCGGTCGTAGCGTTCAAGGACTCTGCCGGCGCCCGCATCCAAGAAGCGGTCGATGCACTGTCCGGTTATGGCGAGGTGTTCTACAACAACGTACTGCTATCGGGCGTCGTACCACAGATCGCCATCATCGCCGGTCCCTGCGCCGGCGGCGCGTCGTATTCGCCGGCGCTGATGGATTTCATCATCATGACCAAGCAGAACGCCTACATGTTCATCACGGGCCCGGAGGTGATCAAGGCTGTCACCGGCCGCACCACCAGTCTGGACGAGGTCGGCAGCGCCCAGATGCATGCGACGATCAGCGGCAACGTCCACTTTGTCGCTGAAGATGACCGCCATGCCATCCAAATTGCAAAAGCGTTGCTCAGCTACATGCCGTCCAACAACACCGAGGACCCGCCCCATCAGCCCTATCCCGACCTCGACCTGTCAGCAGATGAAGGCATTAATGCGCTGATCCCGGAAACCTCTTCAGAACCCATGGACGTGCAACCTGTCATCAGACGGCTGGTCGATAACGGTCAATTCCTAGAAGTCCATGCAGGTTGGGCCGGCAACATTGTGGTGGGTTTCGCCCGCATTCAAGGGACTGTGGTCGGCATCCTCGCGAATCAATCGCTGGTCAGGGCCGGAGCGATGGATATCGACGCCTCTGACAAAGGCGCTCGGTTTATCCGTTTCTGCAATGCCTTCAACATTCCTCTGGTGACGCTGGTGGACGTGCCCGGCTTCCTGCCCGGCATCGAACAGGAGCGTGGCGGCATCATTCGCCATGGCGCGAAGATGCTTTACACCTACGCCTCCGCCACCGTACCCAAGATCACCATCATTCTGCGTAAGGCTTACGGCGGCTCCTACCTGGCAATGTGCGCTCAGGAAATGGGCGCAGATGCGGTATTCGCCTGGCCAACCGCCGAAATCGCGGTGATGGGCGCGGAAGGTGCTGGTCAATATCCTCTATCGCAGCGAACTCAAGGCGGCCGAGGACCGCAAGGCCAAAGCCACCGAACTGGCGGCCGAGTACCGGGCCAAGTTTGCCTCGCCCTATATGTCAGCCTCACGCGGCTACATCACCGACGTGATCGAGCCCGCTGACACTCGGGCCACTATCGCTCTGGCGTTGCGCAAGCTACTGACCAAGCGCGAATTGCGCCCGGCCAAGAAGCACGGTGACATCCCGCTCTGAACCCTGTCCGGCCACCGGCTCACGCCGGTCCGGATCGTCATCCACTCTACACCGGGAAATCCCTGATGAACTCTTCCTACACCACGATGAACGCCATTGGCGACATCCTCGTGATCTACGGCATCGTGATCGTGGTTTCGATGCTAGTAGCCGTGGTCATTCGCGGCATTGTCTGGGCATTGTCACGGCAAGTGACTGTGCCTGTACCGGTGGCCAAGCCCGTTGCGCCGCAGCCGGTGGTGGCCGCTGGCATCCCGCAGGAACATCTAGCGGTCATCACTGCTGCTGTGGCTGCAATGCTCGGTGCCCATCGTATCGTCCATATCGAAGCGCTCGCCCGAGGCTACAGTTGGACAGCCGAGGCGCGTTCGGTTCATCACACGTCGCACGCGCCGCGCGGGCACCGTTAGATTTTGCCTAGCTGATTTTCAAGCTCCTAACCCTCCCTTACTCTAATATCTTGCGAGAAAACATCCATGGAGAAAAAATTCCGCATCACCGTCGAAGGCAAGCAGTACATCGTCGCCGTTGAGGATCTATCAACCGACAGCGCTCAAAGTCTGTACCCGGAACCGGGCAGCATGAATGTTGCACCGCAACCCCCTGCTCCCGTACCCACGGCGCCACCGCCAACCCCTGCTGCTGCGCCTGCAACGGCAACTGGCCCAGGTGACGAGGTTGCGCCGCTGGGTGGCGTAGTACAAACAGTGCATGTCAGCGTCGGGCAAGCCGTCAATGAGGGCGACAAGCTGATCTCGCTGGAAGCCATGAAGATGGTCACCCATGTCGTCGCCAAACGCGGTGGCAAAGTGACCAACATCGCGGTCAAGCCGGGCGATCCGGTGGATGCCGGACAGGTATTGCTGAGCATCGGCTAACAACCGGGAGTGTTCCATTATGGAATCCCTGAATTTTCTTGATATTTTCCAGGGAATTAACACCCTGGTGCAAGGGTTCTCTACGGACCCTAAGATTGCCTTTGGTCGCATTTTTCTCATGGCGCTGGGGGTGCTACTGCTCTATTTGGGACGCAAAGGGGTATTGGAAGCATTGCTCATGATCCCAATGGGCTTGGGCATGGCCACAATCAATGCTGGCGTCATGTTCTTCTCAGCCTACGATCCGGCGACTGGGATAAACGCCATTGCAGGACAGGCGCAAATGCCTGGTACCCTGTTCGTCGCGCCACTAGCTTCGGATACCACGGCGTTAATGAACATTCTGCAGATCAACTGGCTGCAACCAATCTACACCTTCATGTTCAGCAACGGTCTCATCGCCTGCCTGGTGTTTATGGGTATCGGTACCTTGCTGGACGTAGGCTTTGTCATGGCGCGGCCGTTCCAGAGCATGTTCATCGCCTTATTCGCAGAATTGGGTACGGTTTTTGTGTATCCGATTGCGGTCGCTATGGGTTTAGCGCCGGGCCAAGCAGCAGCAGTAGCAACCATTGGGGGTGCTGATGGGCCGATGGTATTGTTCACCTCGCTGCAACTGGCACGAGATTTATTTGTGCCGATTACAGTGGTGGCTTATCTGTACCTAGGACTGACTTACGGTGGGTATCCGTACCTGATCAAGTTGATGATTCCCGAGAAGCTTCGCGCTTTGCCAATGCCGATGGAGAAAACCAAACCGATCACTTCCAATCAAAAACTAGTGTTCGCGGTGATCTCCTGCGTGTTGCTCAGCTTGTTATTCCCGGTAGCCTCACCGTTATTCCTGTCGCTATTTATCGGCGTCGTGATTCGAGAAAGCGAATTAACCTATTTCTTCGAACTGTTCTCGAACACTGTGCTATACGCATCGACGTTCTTCCTAGGACTACTGCTCGGTGTGCTGTGCGAAGCCGGTACGATTTTGAACCCGATCGTGGTGAAACTATTGATGCTGGGCATCCTGGCACTACTGATTTCCGGGATTGGCGGAATCATCGGCGGCTACGCAATGTACTACCTGTCCGGCAAGAAATACAATCCGGTCACCGGCATCGCCGGGGTGAGTTGCGTACCTACTTGCGCTAAGGTCGCACAGAAGTCTGTTATGCCTGGAGTGGTGGTTTTACCGCATGCGCTGGGTGCCAGCATCAGCGGCGTCATCACCAGCGCCATCTTTGCTGCAACGTTTATCGCCCTGCTACTGCCAAAGCAGTAATCTTGCTGTAAGTATTCAGTATGAGGAAGGGGTGTCATCAACTTGACACCCCTTTATCCTTTTCAGGAAGGCCGTTCAGGATACCAGCAACTTTGCTGCCAATAGAAATACTGGTTGTTCATAGCCTGGCGACGTACTCGCTTATCGGTGTTATTAACCAAGCCATCCCCGTTGATATCACCGCAGACTGCCCGCGTAGACCAGCATGTTTGTAACCACTGCTTAAACTCATTCTGTAATTCAGTTCGTTTTTGATCCTGATCCTGCTCATTGACTATGCCATCATGATTATGATCGGCACAGGAAAAGTAGTCATGCGTCTGACTGTCCTGAATGAATGCCCCGAAATTAGCAACCCGCGTATAAACTCCATACTTGTTGGTTCGAGCGCAGCCGATACCCCAACTGGTAATTCCTGCCAATTGATACCCTCCCAAATTCACCAGTAACGGCCCTCCGCTATCACCCTGACAGGTATCCGTGCCGCCTCCGGCATAACCGGCACACAGCATATTATTGGTAATCGCATAAGGTGCCAAAGCTTTGGCACAAACCGGGTTGGCGACAATAGGCAAAGATGCTTCCTGCAGGGTTTCTGGATAGTCCGGCAGCCCCCGGGACCGGGTATTACCCCATCCCAAGATTAATGCTTCCTGCCCATCGAGGGTATCCTGGCCACTATAGACTGAGATCGGTGCGTAATTCGCGGTTTGTTCCAGCTCCAGCAAAGCGATATCAAAATCATTTGATCTTGGGTCATACTGCGGATGGACCACAATCCGCTTGACCCCCAAACGCTGTCCGACTCCATTCGGTAAATCCTGCTTTAGGTCGTGGACACCTAATACCACATCTACGTTATCAGGTAATTCCTGAGTAACGCAATGTGCTGCAGTCGCTACCCATTTTGCAGAAACCAACGATCCACCACAGAAAAATCCATTGTATATATCTGATTCATAAGAAAATACAAGAGTTGCCATCCACGGCCAGGAATCGATAGTTTCACGGCCTCCAATGATCCGAGGCTCAAGCATTCGATTTTCAGCTAGGATCTGGGTTGGCGTCATCATAAAAATTAAGGTGACAAACAGGCCATTGAAAGTTATGCGCCAAATTTTATTCATCACTATTCACCTGCTAGCCATTTTTAATGGGCAATATAAAAATACATACACATATATTTAAAATACTTAATTGAGTTTAGAATAAATCAAAGCGGGTCAAGAAAGTCAATTGGCTCACTATCATCAAAATAATTAGCTATAAGTAGACTATTGTCAGGCAAAAATTTAACCAAACCTAAGGTGAGAGTTCCGCGACTTATGAAGACAGTGCCAGTCTATTGGCACACCCTTTATCAGGGTGTTTGATAGCATTATATTTATGGGATAATGCTGTTTTTATGACAGCGGTAACAAGAATATCTATCAGCGATCCAGTACCGGAGAAAGTCCAGGTCACCGTAGCTGTGCCGGATAGCCCGCACGATCCGTGCTATATCACACGAACTCCGGGAAACAGACGATAAAAAAACAGCTCATTATTTGAAGGAGCTGGTCGGGGTGACAGGATTTGAACCTGCGACTCCTGCCTCCCGAAGGCAGTGCTCTACCAGGCTGAGCTACACCCCGATGCTTTGAGAAGAGATTAATAACGGCGCTTAACCGCAAACCGGGCCAATTCAATCAATGCATCCTTGGCAGGCGAATACGGCAGCAGGCCTAGATGAAAAGATGCTTTCTCAGCCTCTCTTACGGCAAGAGAAACAGTATAATCCAAGGCACCGGTCGACTCAATAGTTTGGGTAATCGACTCAATCTGATCCAACCCTCCTTGTTCAATAACCTCACGAATGATATTTCTTTCTTCAGGGCTACCATGCTCCATTGCATAAATCAAAGGTAAAGTTGGCTTGCCCTCTGCAAGGTCATCACCGATGTTTTTACCTAGTTCTGCGCTGGATGCACTGTAATCTAAAGCGTCATCAATCAGTTGGAAGGCAGTACCTAGATGTAGCCCATAACGGCCCAGCGCCAGTTCCTCTTCACGCGGCCGACCAGCCAGAACCGCTCCCAGCTTCGCAGCAGCTTCGAACAACTTAGCAGTCTTGCAGTGAATCACCTTCAGATACCGTTCTTCCGTAGTGTCAGGATCATGGCAATTGAGCAGCTGCATGACCTCGCCTTCGGCAATGGTGTTAGTCGTGTCAGCCATAATCTCCATCACCCGCATACTGCCAATACCCACCATCATCTGAAACGCACGGGAGTAGAGAAAATCACCTACCAGAACACTGGCTTGATTGCCCCAGATAGCGTTGGCGGTCTCCTGCCCACGACGCAGACCAGACTCATCTACCACGTCATCATGGAGCAAGGTTGCGGTGTGGATAAATTCGACAATGGCAGCAGCAACGATATGCTGGTCACCGGTATAACCGCAAGCACGCGCTGCTAGCAGCACAGTCACGGGCCGCAATCGCTTGCCGCCACTGTCAATAATGTAGCTGGCTAACTGGTTGATCAATACCACATCAGAATGTAGTTCCTGGCGAATCAATTGGTTAACAGCCTGTAAATCGCCCGCGACCGGTGCGCGGATATATTCGATATCCATGAGGATTAGCAGAATCCGAAGAAAACGCTTAACATGCTACGGTTTAGCTCCAGCAGGGTCAAGAACAGCGCCTTGGCGTTACCATGACTGGAATGAGTTTGACCTTGTCCGGGTGTGCGACTAAAATCCGCCCCCTTATTGCCTCAACGGCTAATCCAGGATAACAAGGATTGAGAAATATGTACGCTGTCATCAAAACCGGGGGCAAACAATACCGGGTAGCTGAGGGCCAAACCCTTAAAGTCGAGAAACTCGAAGCCGAAGAAGGTGCCTCCGTGGAGTTTAACACGGTGATGATGTTGGCTGACGGCGATCAGATCCAGGTGGGTACCCCCTTTGTTGAGGGTGTCCGCGTCACCGCCACGGTTAAATCCCAGGGGCGCGGCCCCAAAATCCGTATTATTAAATTCCGGCGCCGCAAGCACTATTTCAAGAGGCAAGGTCACCGGCAAAGTTATACCGAATTGCGCATCAACGGTATCAACGGCCTCTCTACGCCAGCAGCGTTCGTTGAAACATCGAATCAAGAGGGCTAAACCATGGCGCACAAAAAAGCAGGCGGCAGCAGTCGCAATGGTCGCGATTCCCAATCCAAGCGTCTGGGCGTCAAGCTATTCGGCGGCCAACTAGCCAAAGCTGGCAGCATCATCATCCGGCAGCGCGGCACTCAATTCCATCCCGGCGATAATGTCGGTTGTGGCAAAGATTACACGTTGTTCGCGAAAACTGAGGGACATGTGGTATTTGCTACTAAGGGACCTTTCAATCGCAAGTATGTGAGTATCCAGCCCGTGTCATGAGCACCGGTCAATCCGGATGCGCTGAAAGCCCCCTTCGGGGCTTTTGTTTTGCCCATCATTCATGGAGGGCATCATGAAATTCGTCGATGAATTGCTCATTCGGGTCGAGGCCGGTGATGGCGGCAACGGTTGTGTCAGCTTCCGGCGAGAAAAGTATATTCCTTTCGGCGGCCCTGACGGTGGTGACGGCGGTGATGGAGGCAGTATCTATCTGGTGGCCAATGCTGAACTAAACACCTTAGCTGACTTTCGCTTTACCCGGCGATTTCAGGCCGAGCGCGGCCAGAACGGCATGGGTGCCAATTGCACCGGGCGCAGCGGCACCGATCTGGAAATCGTAACACCAGTTGGCACCATGGTATGGGATGCTGACACTGGCGAGCTTATCGGTGATCTGGTGAAGCCAGATCAGCGTTTACTGGTAGCGCAAGGTGGCTTTCACGGCCTTGGTAATACCCGCTATAAAAGCAGCACCAACCGTGCCCCACGGCAATTTAAACCTGGTACGCCAGGTGAGGCACGTAACCTGCGGCTAGAGCTCAAGGTGATCGCCGATGTTGGCCTGCTAGGGATGCCTAATGCGGGTAAGTCCACCTTGATCCGTGCTGTGTCCGCCGCCAAGCCCAAGGTCGCCGATTACCCCTTCACCACCCTGCATCCCAATCTAGGCGTGGTGCGGGTTGGGCCACTGCAAAGCTTCGTCATGGCCGATATTCCAGGACTCATTGAAGGGGCCTCCGAAGGCGCGGGGCTGGGGATGCAGTTTCTCCGGCATTTGGCCCGTACCCGGCTGTTATTGCATTTGGTGGATGTCTCTCCATATAGCGACAGCGGTGATCCAGTCGGGGATATCGAGATTATTCTCAATGAATTGACCCGGTATAGCACTGAACTGGCGAGCCGTGAGCGCTGGCTGGTATTGAACAAGCTGGACCTGCTGCCTGAGGAGCCGCGAGCAGCACGAGTGGCAGAAATCGTCACGGCCCTAGACTGGAAGGGACCGGTATTTGGGATATCTGCCGTCAATGGTGAAGGTGTGGAGGCGCTAATCCAAGCGGTCATGGCGCGGCTGGAAGAACGGCGGCAGGTAGAATCCATGATGGGCAGTGAGTCAGACGATGTTCAACAAAACCCGTGAGCAATTGGGCGCGGCTCGCCGCTGGGTGGTCAAAATCGGCAGCGCGATGATCACCAATGAGGGGCAAGGGCTGGACAATTTTTCCATCAATGCCTGGGTCGCGCAGATGGCCGAGTTGCATCAGTCCGGCCGGGAACTGTTGCTGGTCACCTCCGGTGCGGTGGCTGAGGGAATGCGGCGGTTGAATTGGCAACAGCGGCCTACCGTTCTGGCCGATTTGCAGGCAGCGGCAGCAGTCGGCCAAATGGGACTGGTGCAGGCTTGGGAATCGGCTTTTGAGCGCCATGGAATTCGCACTGCACAAATCCTGCTGACCCATGAGGATGCTTCCGACCGGCAACGCTATCTTAATATCCGCAATACCCTGCGCACCCTGCTGCGCTTGCAAGTCGTGCCCGTCATCAATGAAAACGACACTGTAGCTTTCGATGAAATCCGCTTTGGCGACAATGACACCTTGGGCGCGCTGGTAGCGAATCTAGTTGAAGCTGAATTGTACGTCATCCTGACGGACCAGCAGGGGTTATATGATAAAAACCCGCGCCAGTTTTCCGATGCCCGGTTGATTAGCGAGGGGCGGGCGGGCGATATGGCCTTGGAAATCATGGCGCACGGTGGTGCGGGCAGTCTGGGGAGCGGCGGCATGTTGACCAAACTAAATGCAGCAGCGAAAGCCGCCCGTTCCGGGGCATTCACTTTGCTGGCCTGGGGCCGGGAAACAGAAGTGTTGCGGCGAGTCGCTGCCGGTGAACTTCTGGGAACTTTGCTGCGGCCCAGCCAAAGTCCGGTAGCAGCCCGCAAGCAATGGTTAGCCGTGCAATTACAGGTTCGTGGCCGCCTCCATCTGGATGCGGGGGCGGTGCAAGCGCTACGCGCTGCCGGTAAAAGTTTACTGCCGGTTGGAGTCACCGCGATCGAAGGCCACTTCGAGCGTGGCGATCTGGTTACTTGTCTAGATCCGAATGGTGTTGAAGTCGCCCGTGGACTCGTGAACTGTGATACCGAGCGGGCGTTGCTGCTGATCGGTAAGACCACCCGCCGGATCGAAGAACTACTGGGAGCAGTCGACGATCCGGAGCTGATTCACCGGGATAATCTGGTAGTGGTGTAACCCTCAAAAGCTGTGCCAAGCCAAGCTATTGAGATTGCAGGAACGAACCTGATGAGGGCGATTTTCCTAGCTGCCACTCGCGAATGGGATACTGGTTGACGCTTTACTCGCCTCAGTTATCCATATTCTTCCTGGTCTTTGCTGCTGATTCCGCTACCTGATCCAATTCATGAATGCTTTCCATAAGCAAAGGACCGTCTTAAAACACCAGGAAGTCATCCGGCTGTTGAAGGCATCATATGTTCCGGCATCTGCACCGCGACCACCTGGCCACGCGCACAGAGTTCGCCCTTGGCGGTCACCGTTGCCTTGACGACAACTTTACGGCCCTTGATCTCCTCTATCTTGCCACGGATTTCTAGCGGTACGCCCAATGGCGTTGGGCGCAGATACTCGACCTGCAATGACGCAGTGACGAACCGTAAGGCGGGTTCAGTACCCATATCTCGTCCGGCGGCGCGATAAGCCGCCGCTGCCGCCGTTCCAGTGCCATGACAGTCAATCAGAGAGGCCAGCAAGCCGCCATAGACATAGCCAGGAATTGCAATATGGTAAGGTTGAGGGGTGAACGAGGCGATGGTCTCCTCGCCATCCCAGTAGCTCTTGATTTGGTAGCCCTGTTCATTGAGCCGGCCACAGCCGTAGCAATGACTCAGTTCTTCAGGATAAAAATCTTGAAACGCTTTTGAATTCACAAAATATCTCCTGGATGGATGTAAAACAGTTCCCCCAGCGCTTTCGCTGCTGGCGCAAGAAACATCCGGGATCAGACCTGAACGATCCCGATTGATCATCGAATTGTAGGCGGGTGAAACAAATTCAGGAACCCGATTGAGCGATTGCCAGAGGAGATTTGCATGTTCTTCGGCCAGAAAATCCATCCACTGAATTTCGATATTCCTGAACAGTGGAAGATCAACGGAAATACAGTTGAATTAAGCGGGCCGGGCGTTTGCCTACGCATTCACTGCGCAGATATCGCCGACGGCTGTTCGCGGCTACGGTTTGAGAATCTGCACGATACCGGCTCACGCCAGCATTCGGACGCCGTATTATCAGAACTGCGCGAAGGCCGGCTGGTTGCACCGATAGTCTCTTCCTATCCCAACCCGCATCTATTAGGGGAGAAAGAGACGGATATTGTGCAGTTCACTACAGCAGCGGGCCGTATCGAACTTGGCGCATCCCGCCTGCGGCTGGAGTTAGCTGGTATTACGCTGGACACCGTTGCCGAAGGCATCGGTAGCTGCGGGGAAAATCTGCTGCTCAACTTCGCATTAAACAACGTGGAGGGTTGCTATGGCTTCGGCGAGCGCACCCGGCGCCTCAACAAACTGGGCGACAGCGCCGAATTTCTGACCGTGGACGTGGTGGCCGTGTTTCGCCATACCTATGCCCGCGATGACTACGATCCCACTTATGTTGCCATCCCCTTGGCAATCCTCAAAACTGGCGAGGGTTTTCTCGGGCTGTTCTTCGACAATCCTGGCCGGGCAGTGATGGATACTGGCAAGAGCCGTCCTGGAGAATTCTGGTATCAGGCTTTCGGTGGCGTGACCGATCTTTATGCGCTCGCAGGTCCCGGTTTAGCCGATGTCGTCCGGCGTTATGCAGCGTTGACCGGGCGAGCGCCGCTGCCGCCGCTGTGGGCGCTTGGTTATCATCAGTGCCGGTGGAGCTACCGGAGCGCGGCCGAGTTCCGCGAACTGGCCGCGCGATTCGCCGCTGCCGATCTACCGGTCAGCGCGCTGTGGTATGACATCGATTACATGGACGGCTTCCGGCTGTTCACCTGGAACCGGGACGCATTTCCCGATCCTGCCGGCCTGAATCATGCGTTGCAGGCGGCGGGGATTCGCACCGTGACCATTGTCGATCCTGGCGTCAAGCGTGAGCCGGGCTATGCGGTTTACGACAGCGGCCGGGAACGGCAGGCATTCTGTCAAACCGCCAGTGGCCGCGATTACGTCGGCAAGGTCTGGCCCGGTGACACCGTATTTCCCGATTTTACCCTAGCGAACACCCGCGGCTGGTGGGCGGACAGGCTAGCGGATTTTCTGCGCGACAATGCGGTAGACGGTGTCTGGCTGGATATGAACGATCCAGCGACCGGTTACAGCCGCAGTGAAGAAATGTGCTTCGACTACGGTTCAATTCCTCATGACCGCTACCACAATCAGTATGCACACTTCATGGCAATGGCCAGCCGTGCAGCCTGTGACCGCATCGACCCCGGCGGCCGGCCGTTCCTGCTGACTCGCAGCGCCTGCGCCGGGACCCAGCGCTACAGCGCAGTGTGGACCGGCGATAACGCCAGCAACTGGAAACATCTGCGGATGGCATTGCCATGTTCGTTGAACTTGGGATTGTCGGGCGTTGCATTTAATGGCCCGGACGTTGGCGGTTTCATGGATGACGCCAGTCCTGAACTGCTGGTGCGCTGGCATCAGGCCGGTTGTCTGTTCCCCTTCTTCCGCAACCATGCGATTCAACATTCCCGGCAGCAGGAACCCTGGCAATTCGGGCCGGCACCGCTGGCGGCGATTCGCGGCGCGATCCGTACCCGCTATCGCTTGTTGCCCTTTTTATATCAGTGCTTTTTCGCTCACTGGCGGAACGGTGATCCCATTATCCGCCCCCTGCTCTACCACTACAATGGGCCGGAATATGTACATCTGGATGATCAATATCTAGTTGGCGACACCTTGCTGGTTGCACCGATCCTGCATGGCGAGGGTCAGGGACCGGAAATCATCCGTCATGGGGTCAAGATGCAGGAACGCCCGGTGCGGCTGCCGCCGGGAAGCTGGTTCGATCTGAACCACGGCGAATGGCTCGACGGTGGATGTGTTCTGCACTATGCCGCCGCATTGGATGAGTTACCGCTGTTCGTTCGTGATGGGGCCGTATTGCCCTATTACGCTGGGCCGTTGCACAACAGTTTGATGGATTTGCGCACAGTTGAACTCCATCTATTTTATCGCGAGCGGCCCGTGCAATTTGACTACTTCCTGGATGACCGGGAAACCCGGCGCTACCAAAGCGATGGTTATAGCATTGCTAGCATTTCGGCGAAAATTGAGGATCAACGGCTACGGATGGGGATTACCGAGACCGGCAACTATCCCCAAAATACGGTGACATTCACACCGGTGATCTATGGTCGCCCAGATATTCAGGAACTGGAATTGACTGTCAATGGCCATACCAGAAACCGGCCTATGCAATCCACTTCACGGAAGTGGTTGTGCCGGCAGTGGACGGTGCAGAGCCTATAGAGCGGGCATCCTCATCTATTTCAATAAAGATGAAAGTTCTTTTCGCATTGCCTCCATAAAGAAGATGGCGCAACCAATCACTTGAGGATCAAATTCATGGCGATATTTACTGTGACTGGAGACGTTGACCCTTTCCTGCATGTCTCTCTCAGCAAAGGCGAGAAAATTTATTGCGAATCCGACGCTATGGTGATGATGGAAGACACCCTTGACCTGACCGGCAAGATGACGGGTGGACTGGGTAGCGCGCTCATGCGCCGGTTCGCCAACGGCGAATCGTTTTTCCAGCAGCACATTGAAGCGAACCGGGGTGATGGAGATTGCCTATTGTCGCCCATATTGCCAGGAACGATTCAGGTTCTGGAGGTCGGCGCCACCTGCTACATGCTCAGCGATGGCGCTTTCGTGGCGGCGGAAAGCGGGGTCGATTTGCGAGTCCGCAGCCAAAATTTAGGCAATGCGCTATTTGCCCAATCCGGTGGTTTCTTTGTCGGTGAAGCCACCGGCAGTGGCAAGCTGGCGGTTTCGGGATTCGGCTCCGGCTTTATCCTGGACGTGGAGCCGGGCAAGGATGTGATTATCGACAATTCACATGTCGTAGCCTGGGATAGCCAGTTGCGCTATGAGATTACCGTACCCAGCCAGCAAGGCGGTGGCGGATTGTTTAACCGGCTCGTAAGCAGCGTAACCAGTGGAGAGGGCATCGTGCTGCGTTTTTCCGGGCGCGGAAAGGTGGTGATCTGTTCACGCAACCGCAACGCTTTTTCCAGTTGGGTCCGTGGCGGCGCCAGCAGTAATGGATAATACCATGCTCGACCTCTCTCCTTTCCCGGCTGATTTTCTCTGGGGCGCTGCGACCTCCGCCTACCAGATTGAAGGCTCGCCTCTGGCGGATGGCGCTGGCCCGAGCATCTGGCACGAGTTTGCCCATACGCCGGGACGGACTCGCGACGGCGATACGGGCGATATCGCCTGTGACCATTATCATCGCTACCGGGAGGACGTGGCGTTGATGGGTGCGCTGAACCTGAATGCCTACCGCTTCAGCATCTCCTGGAGCCGGGTATTGCCAGAAGGGTGCGGCCGGGTCAACACATTGGGGCTGGATTTTTACCAGCGGCTGGTGGACATGCTGTTGGAACAGGGCATTCAGCCAATGGTGACGCTTTACCACTGGGACCTGCCAGCCCTGCTGGATCATCGCGGCGGCTGGCTGAATCCCGACAGTGCCGGTTGGTTTGCGGATTATGCCCGGATTCTGTTCCGGGCGCTGGATGACCGGGTCAAGCTCTGGGTCACCCTCAATGAACCGTGGGTCGTGGTGGATGGCGGCTACCTGCAAGGCGTGCTGGCGCCGGGTCAGCGCAATGTCTTCGCGGCCCCCTACGCGTCACATCATTTACTACGAGCCCACGCTGCCGCTGTACAAGCCTACCGGGCCGAAGGCCATCATCAAATTGGCCTCGTGGTCAATCTGGAACCCAAGTATCCGGCAACGGAAACCTTGGCCGATTTCGCCGCCACGATGCGCGCCGATGCCTACTGGAACCGCCAGTACCTTGACCCGGTTTTCCTAGGTGCCTATCCACCGGAACTAGCGGAGATCTTTGGCGCAGCTTGGCCATCATTTCCCGCTGCCGATCTCGATAAGATCCGCCAGCCGCTGGATTTTCTCGGCATCAATTACTACAGCCGGCAGGTCGTGCAGCATGACCCTGGTGACTGGCCGTTGAAAGCAAGCCGGGTTCGCCAGCCCCGGCAGACCCATACCGGTCTGGATTGGGAGGTCTATCCGCAAGGCTTGACGGACATTCTGGAATGGGTCACCCGCCGCTATGGGCCGCTACCGCTGTATATCACCGAGAATGGCGCAGCGTTCTACGATCCACCGCACGTGGAAGGCACAGCCGCCGATCCGCTCAGGCAACACTACTTGCGCGATCATTTACGCGCGGCCCTGGAAGCACGGCGCAAAGGGGTTGACCTGCGCGGCTACTTCGCGTGGTCGCTGCTGGATAATTTTGAATGGGCGTATGGTTACTCGCAACGCTTTGGGCTTGTGCATGTGAACTATGCGACACAACAACGGACCATCAAGACCAGTGGCCAATTTTACGCTGACGTGATTCGCAGCCACGGCGCAACGCTCGAATCCGGGACGGAAGATTGACCTCATATCATTACCCAGCCCTACGCTTTCTCCAGCGTATTCTTCAGTCACCTCACTCAACTTCACAGCCGATTGCAAACGGACCGATACCTGCCAATAATGATAAAAAAACACCTCACCGAGGATCACCCATGGAGAATGCAGCGGCCGTCGAACTCTACACGGAGGCCCGTAGGCAATGGCGGGAAGCGGTTGAATTGGATTTATACGCTTCCGAGGATATTGTGTATGGCATCATGCCACTGCTGGTCAAGGCACTCAGCCTTGATCCCGATCATTTGCCTGCGCTGGATCTCCTCAGCGATTTACTGATGGAAATCAGCGTCTATGATGAAGCGCTTGAGTTGGTCGAGAAAATGCTCAGTCTGGCACCTGACAATGATATGTACCGGCAAAAATTGAATGCATTGATCAGCGAGGGACAAAATCAGCGACGCCAAGCTCGCGCCTACCTGCATCAAAAACGTCTGCAACTGACCCGGAAAAGCATGAGTCTTTGATACTTTGCCCGACTCCTAGCGCCCAACCCAAGAAATATCATTGCTGCGGTTACCGCCCGCCCGGCTTGGCTGCTGTATCCAGCGTGACCCGCAGTTGCCGGTAGCTTTCCAACCGGCGCGAGCTAATCTCACCCTGCATTACGGCAGCCCGCAACGCGCAATCCGGCTCAACATCGTGGCGGCAATCGGAGAACCGGCAGTGACCCAGATACGCTGCCAGTTCCGGAAAACCGCGATCCAAATCATTCAAACTAATCTCACCCAGCTCGAAGCTGCGCACCCCCGGCGAATCGATCAAATCCCCGCCATCCGGCAAATGGTAAAGAGTGCTGGCACTGGTCGTGTGGGTGCCGTGACCGGTGGCGGCAGATACCGCCTGAATACGGATGTCACGATCTGGCAGTAACGCCTTGATAAGCGACGACTTACCAACACCCGATTGCCCGGCCAGCAGACTGGTCCGCCCGCGTAACCAGCTTCGCAATGCCTCTAAACCATGTTCCGTGCGGCTGCTGGCCAGCAACACGGAATAGCCGATCTCACGGTAAGGTGCTAGCCGGCCGCACAGCGCCGCTAAAGCGGGAACGTCGAGCAGGTCCACCTTGTTCAGCACGAGAAGACCTTGCACACCGATGGCCGCAATCGCAACCAGATAGCGATCGATCAGATATTCACTCAGTTCCGGCAAGGGCGCTAGGACCACGGCTACCGCATCCAGATTAGAAGCTACTGGGCGCGGTTGACCGCTATAGTCACGGCGGGTCAGCAGCGAACGCCGCCCGGAAACCGCGACCACCACCCCTTGCTGCACACCGGATGCCTGCCAGACGACCTGGTCACCACAGGCCAGTTGCCCCAGATTTTGCCGTACGGTGCAGTGATACAGCTCTCCCTCGCTACCCTCAACGATGAGTGCCGCACCGTAATGGGTAATCACCAGGCCAGTTCGTTCCGGGCCAAGTCCAGTTTCATCCAGTGCCTTGGCGCCTTGAGCAGCCCGTGCCCGGCGGCGGTCATGCGCATGCTGAATATGCCTCTTTTGACGCTGGCTTAATCGCCGCCCGGCTAGCACCTGTCCGCTTCTCTGGGGAATTTTAATGAGTTCCAAACCTTTCCTTGGCCATTGGCTATTGTTCGAGATTCAAGCGTTGCAACCGTTTATCTCCTTCCGCACAGGGGGGAGGGAGCGCTAAACAACTTATTGCTTCATAAGGCTCCCTCACCCTTCGCAGGAGCGGGCTGGAGCGGGAGGTCTAAACAAGTATCAAGCTCTTAGGATCTACTCATGCAACGCGGATATCCGGGTGTCACATCCTGCACCGGTAACTGACTGAATCGCAGGTTAGCTGTATTTCTGTACTTCCGTCAAGCGAACCAATGGGTTGCTTAAAGTAAGCGCCTTACGGAGCGGAGTTACCAAAATACATGGCTGGATGGACACGGATCGGCAGATCAAATCCAAATTGCGTTCCTCGATGCAGCCGGCTCGCAACGTGTAGCTGGCTGCCATGCAGTTCGACAATCCGCTTAGCAATCGCCAGCCCCAACCCGAGATGATTGCCGTCGTCCTTGGCTTTGCTGGAACCTCGATAGAACCGGTCGAAAATATGCGGCAATTCCTCGGGTGCAATGCCATGCCCCGTATCGGTGATGGCAAAAGTCGCGGCTTTATCCGCCACTCGCAACTCCAGAGCAACGATGCCTTCTGGCGGCGTGTGATAAAGCGCATTAAGAATAAGATTATCCAGTACCCGTTCCAACAACCCGATATCGGCCTCGACGAATAGCGTTACAGCAGGCAAGCGGACCACAAAGCGGATATGATGCTCGCGGGCCGGCAATTGATATTTCTGCGCAATATCCTGCACCAGCTCAGCGGCCGGGAAGCATTCACAGCGCGGCTGAATCGCGTGGGCATCCAGCTTGGCCAGCTCGAACAGGTCACCGACCAGCCGGCCCAGCCGCCGTGAATGACGCAGAGCAGCATCGAGATAAATCTCCCGATCGGCAGACGACAGGCGGCTGGCTTTCAGTTGCAAGGTCTCCAAGTAACCGTGGAGCGCGGCCATCGGGGTGCGCAGGTCGTGGGAAACATGGTTGACCAGTTCACGCCGCAAGGCATCCCGCTCCTGCAAGTCACCGATCAAGGTTTGCAAACGCTCCGCCATCCGGTCGAAATGCGCACCCAGTTGTTCGATTTCATCTCCTGGAACACCCTGGCCCTGATAGGGTGTGTAAGCATTAAAGTCACTGCCCTGAAAGTCATCGACCCGAGCCGCCAGCCGGCGCAGCCGGCGGGTGAGAACATGAAACAGCAGCAATCCGGCGAACAATCCGCACAGCAGACTGCCAGCCAGCACCCAGCCGCTGAGCCGCAGCAGTAAACTGTCCCGGTAGAGACGCTCGAAGGATTCATACATCTGCCCACGCAGCACCACATACAAATAACCTTCTGCGCCTTCCTCTCCAGCGGGGATAGGCGTCACTGAAAAGCTTTTGCGGGCATCGTGACTGCGCGGATCATCGCCAAGAATAGGCAACTCACCGCCGGCCAGAAAGGCCCGGACCGGTTCCAGCGCCACCTGATTGCGCTTGACCGCGCTCGGCTCGGCGGAATAAGCCAGGATCGTGCCATCGGCAGCCAACAGGTAGATCTCGATGCTGGGATTGATGGTCATGTAACGCATAAAGGTGGCTTTCAGCGCCTTGGGATCGAGCTGGCCGCCCGCGACCAGCCCTTGGTCAGCGACCAGATTACGGGCAAGGTCACGATTGAAACCTTGCTGCGCTTCTTGCAGGTAGCGTTGGGTCAAGGAATGGCTAATCAGGCCATAACTTAAACCGATAGCGGCTAGCAACGCCGCCAGAGCCAGAGCCAATTTGCCGTAGAGCGTGTTCAGCATGATTCAGTGAACTTGTAGCCGACACCCCAGACGGTGAGCAGGTAGTGAGGATCGGCGGGATTGGGCTCCAGCTTGGCGCGCAGACGGTTGATATGCGAATTGACTGTGTGTTCATAGCCTTCATGGCCATAACCCCAGACCTGATCCAAGAGCTGACCACGGCTGAACACCTGCCCCGGATGGCGGGCGAAGTGCAGCAACAAGTCAAATTCCTTGGCCGTCAGCGCGAGTTCCTGACCGGCGAAGGTGACCCGGCGCTTGCCGGTTTCAATCACCAACGGACCACGGGTAATGTGCTCCTGGTCTATCGGTGCATCACGGTTGCTACTCAACGCCTCGGCCCGGCGCAACAGCGCTTTCACCCGTGCCAACAACTCTGGGAAGCTGAACGGCTTGGTGAGATAATCATCCGCGCCCAATTCCAGACCCAACACCCGGTCAATTTCCGAGGATTTGGCTGTCAGCATCAAAATCGGCACATACCCGTCACCCCCACGCAGCTTTTGGCAAATCGTCAGTCCGTCCAGATCGGGCAGCATCAGGTCCAGGATCACCAGGTCATAGCGCTGGCGGGCATAACATGTCAGGGCTTCCTGCCCGCAAACGGCGATGTCCGCCTCACAGTGGATATCTTGAAGATGCAATTTGATCAATGCAGCGATATCACGATCATCCTCGACCAGCAGTGCTCTACGCGCCATGATTTCCAACCTTGCCTCAGTATCGGCCCACATGAAGCTTTCCTCCATCACCGGTGAGTATTCAATACGCCATGATCGGTGGTGAAAGTCATTTTTTTATCACAAACACATCACGATTTGCCGGTCAGTATGCCAGTGAGAAGCAACCGTGGATGCGTAGCCTCAAGGGTTGAATTCACTCGCTGGCGCAATTTGACCCTGCCGTTATTAAATGCCATATTGCGCGGCTTCATTACCCTGGTTATTCTCCATCCTTCCAACCTGCCTTAATCATAGTTACACGAAGCCGCCCGATGAAACGAGAACCGATCAGTCCCTATTTTGATATTAAAAAGGATGCCGAAGACCGTGATTATATGGAAGTTTACTTGGAAGGCATCGCCTTGTTACGGTTGGTGCTAAGCAATAAAGGCACGGCTTTTACCGAGGACGAGCGGGTCGCGTTAGGATTGGATGGTCTACTGCCGCCACAGGTCAATACACTGGAACAGCAGGTTGAACGCGTTTATCGTGGCTTTCTGCGCGAACCGGACCCGATCGCCAAGTACCAGTACCTCCGCGCCTTGCAAGAGCGTGCTGAAACCCTGTTCTACGCCCTGTTGGAACAACATCTTGAAGAGATGATGCCGATCATCTACACCCCGACCGTGGGTCAGGCGGTGCAGCAGTTCAGCCATCTTTATCAAAATCCTCGCGGTTTGTCGTTTTCGCCGCTCAACATCGATCGCGCTGCCAGGGTAGTAGATAACTTTCCGTGGAACGACGTGCGCATGATTGTCGCAACCGATTCCTCGGCAATTCTCGGCATCGGCGACCAGGGTTACGGCGGGTTAGCCATCGCGATCGGTAAGCTGGCAATTTACACCATCGGCGGGGGTGTCGATCCATTTCATACCATGCCCGTGAAGCTGGATGTCGGCACTGACCGGCTGGAGCTTCTCAACGATGAATTCTATCTCGGCGTCCACCAGCGGCGCTTGCGCGGCGAGCGCTATCTGGCATTTCTGGATAAGTTCGTCAAGGCGATTCATGAACGCTGGCCACGCGCCATCATCCAGTGGGAAGATTTAGCCAAGGAAGTCGCGTTTGCCGTTTTGGAGCGCTACCGGAAGCAGATCCCTTCCTTTAACGATGATATTCAAGGTACCGGCGCGGTAGCACTGGCCGGTCTGTTATCAGCCAGCCGGCTCAAAGGTGAATCGCTACGCGATCAGCGCATCGTGATTCACGGTGCCGGTGCAGGTGGCGCAGGAGTCGCCTGGGCCATCACTCAAGGGCTCATCCGCGAAGGATTAAGCCAGGAAGAAGCCCGTGACCGGGTTTGTGTGATCGACTCGCGCGGCCTGCTGGTGGAAGGACGCACGGTGGAAGCTTACAAGCATTACTACCTGCAACCTCGCGAAAAAGTGGCTGGCTGGCCGATTGTTAATGAAGTGCCCACCCTGATGGAGACCATTGAACATACCAAAGCCACGGCCTTACTCGGGCTGAGCGGTCAGGCCGGTTCGTTCAATCACCCCATCGTGCAGGCCATGGCACGCAATACTGCCCGGCCTATCATTTTTCCGCTATCCAATCCGACTTCAGCCTGCGAAGCGCTTCCGGAAGACATTCTGGAATGGAGCGAAGGCCGCGCGATCGTTGCTACCGGCAGTCCGTTCCCTGATGTGGTCCGCGACGGTCAGACCTATCATATCGGCCAGGGTAACAATGCCTTCATCTTTCCTGGTCTGGGATTTGGCGCCATTCTAGCCGAATGCCGGGAAATCACCGATAGCATGGTGCTGGAAGCCGCTTACGCGCTGGCCGAGTACACCGCCGCCGCTCACTTGCAGGCCGGACGGGTCTACCCCCCGATCAGCGAGTTGCGCGAAGTCAGCGTTCGAGTCGGCGTACGGGTCATTGAGCAGGCGCTGCGGGAAGGAGTGGCTGGCAAGACGGATCTGGCAGGACGCGATCTCGATGCCTATCTGCGCTCACGCTTTTGGAAACCGCGCTATCTGCCGATCGTGCGCGGCGATCACACCGCGATGATCGATCATCCCGGCTATTGACGCAATTCCACCTCATCGCTCCCTATCTTTCCTTTCCCTACTCAACCGATACGCCGAAGCCAGATCGCTCGATCTGACTTCGGGTCACCAGCGGAATGGAACTTTCGTATGTCCGCCGCAACCGCCGGCCAGCCTGCGCGTACAAAATCGCTGATCCTGATGCTGAGTTGCGCACCACAAAACTTAGCGTAATTCCGGTAGTTCGATACGCCTGCATCGCCGCATTCAACAAGCTATCACGGGTGATAGTCTGTCCAACATAACGGCTCAACACCCGTTGCACCTCATCGCGATCGACGCCCGTGATCGAACTATCAATCTGTAGCGAGCCAATTTGCCAAGCATTGGCTCGCGAAGGTGGCGCGGGAGCGGGGAGCGGGGCCGGGGCCGGGGCCGGAATCGAGATCGGGCTTGGGGGCGCCACCGTAGCGATCCGTTCCAAAATAATCGATTCGGTTACATCGCGATCGGAAATGCGCACCGGGACTTGTTTCGTTTCGTAGCTGCTCCGGCTAACCTCCACCGTATAGGTACCGGGCGGTAAGCGCACTCCAGGCCGATAGGTAAAGGAGGAATTGACCAGCCGCACCCGGGCTCTTGACGGATCAGTCCGTACCGTCAGCTGGTACAGCGCCGGCTGTATGGGCTCAGGCTCTTTGACCAGCGCCACTGGCAACGTCATATCCGCGCTGGCAATGCGCGCTGTAAGCACCTGGGTTTCATAGCCCGGCCGGGAAACCTCTACCGTATAACTGCCGGGTGCCAGCTCGATTCCTGGCCGATAACGGGCTCTAATGCCCAATAACCGGATTTGCGCATCGGCTGGCTCAGTTCGCACCGTGAGCCGGTAGGATGCCGGCTGCACGGGCTCAGGCTCCTTGATCAGCGCCACCGGCAAGGTCACATCCGCATTCCCGACGCGCGCTGTAAGCACCTGAGTTTCGTAACCTGACCGGGAAACTTCTACCGTATAACTGCCAGGCGCCAGCTCAATACCCGGTTCATAGCGAGGTTTAATGTTCAGTATTCGAATTTGCGCGTCAGACGGATTTGGACGAACCGTTAACCGGTACACTGCTGGTTTTTCCGGTTCAGGCAGCTTGGTCAGCTTTACCGGAATGATGATATCACTGCGGACGATCTTAACCGTCACCTTCACCGGTTCATAGCCGTCCTCGCTGACTTCAACCGTGTACTCGCCAGGCGGCAGTTGCACTCCCGGTTGATAAGGGGTTTTCACGTTCAGCAGCCGGGTCGTCGCTTGCGCAGGATCTGCCTGTACCGTCAGACGATACTGCTCCGGTGGCGGGGGTAGCGGCTGTTTTTCTAACTTCACGGGCACGGTCAGATCACTATCGGCAATCCGTACTGGCAACTTACGCGGGGTGTAGCCTTCACGAGCTACTTCAATTTCATAGTTGCCTGGTGCGAGCTGTATTCCAGGCTCATACGTCCCCGGAATACCCAAAAGCCGGATTGTTGCATCTGCAGGTTCTGCACGAATCGTTAAACCATGTTTGGTTTTTTCCAATTCGACATTCATTGCTATATCGTGATCATCGATCTTGACGGTTCTCCGGCTCGCCATATAGCC
This sequence comes from Gammaproteobacteria bacterium, assembly GCA_024234995.1. GTDB lineage: Bacteria > Pseudomonadota > Gammaproteobacteria > Competibacterales > Competibacteraceae > UBA2383. The sequence goes on along the minus strand of JACKNF010000002.1, from coordinate 224,047 downwards.
CGATTGACCGACTTCAACTTCATAGCTTCCTGGTGGTAACCGAACCCCAGGCTGATAAGGAATCGGGCTGTTCAATAAGCGAACGCTGGCTTCGGCAGGTTGAGTCCTGACCATCAACCGGTAAGTTTTCGGCGGCTCCGGCGGCGTCGTGATCATCGCCGCCAATTCATTGACTTTGATCTGAATAGTGTCGATATCCCGGCCTTGAATCTGGCCACTGCGTAACAGGGAAGCTGTCTTGGTATCGATTAATCGCGCCGTAACAGTGATCAGATCTCCCAGTTTATTGACCCCGCCGGTCACGATAGCGTCCACACCATAACGCCGGCCCAGTTCTGCCGCAGTCTTAGGATCAAGTAATCCGGTAGAACCGAGTTCCTGCTCCTTAGCAATCTTAGCCGCCGCTGACAGCGCCAAACGGTCCTTCAGCGTGAAGCGCCCCGTATTCGCAAGCGCCGACATCATCAGATCGGCAATGATCGCGCCGGCTTGTTCATGCAGTTCGCCACGCACACTGAACTCGATGACCGTAGCGGTCATCCGCGCTTCAGGCATTCCAGAAGCAGCTTGCGCCTGATTAACCAGCAACCCGCCGGTTAACATCCACCCTAGTATCAACCATTTTATGATGATCTTGCTCATGGCGCGCTTCCTCGGTCATCCTCTCCCGCTTAGGGTTCCAGCACCAGGCGAAATCCGATATCGGATCGCCATTTCCCATATTCCGGGGCAGCTGGAAACCGATAGGCAAATCGCACTAATCCCGGATAATCAGACCAAGACCCCCCACGCAGTACGCGGCGTCCCGTAGATGAAGCGCCTCCCTCAGCACAGCGGGTCTCACCCCCAGCGTAGGTGCTGTCATATTCAGAGCAGGTCCATTCGGCAACATTGCCAAGCATATCGTATAAGCCAAATGTATTAGCCGCATACTGGCCAACTGCCGCGGCTGCCGCCTGATGATCCTCACAGGGATAGTTTGCCCAATTGAACGGCTTAGCCTTGCGAGCAGTTTCATCGTAGATATTGGCATAACGGCAAGCCTGATTCGGATCGTTGCCCCAGTATCGGGAACTGGTCTGACCGGCACGTGCTGCAAACTCCCATTCCGCTTCAGTCGGCAGGCGATAGCGCAGACCGGTTTTTTCCGACAGCCAGCCGGCGTAGGCAACTGCCTCCTGCCAGCTCACGCGGACAACAGGCTGGGCCGGTGCGTTCAGTGTGTAGGATTCATAAGCGCCACTGTCATGATTGCTTTGAAATTGCCGGTACTGATCATTCGTCACTTCGGTTTTACCCATCCAGAATCCCTTCAAACAAACGTGGTGCAGCACCTCATTGGCGCTACGATCGGGTTCATTTTCCGGGCTGCCCATACTGAAACAGCCCGGTTCAATCCAGATAAAATCCATTCCAGTCACGGTATCGGTATACGTTTGGCCAGCTTGGGGATTGGCAGGCGGTCCTTTCGTCACCGATTCAACGGGTGGCAGCGGCTTAACCGGTGGTTGCTCCATCGAAGGAGTCGGCGTTTGCACGATCCAGAGACCCGCCCCAATAGCAACAATAACAGCGAACAACCCCAATCCAGCCGCCATCACCCTCCGACGCTTGCCTCCCTGCCAAGATAAAGCGAGCGCTGAAGAAGACTGCCGGACTGGCTGATCGATTACTGGTTGGAATTTCTCACCACTCCGGTGTACTTCTGAACGAAGCGGCAGCTCTAATTTGACAGTGCGCTCCTCCTCTTCCAGAGGCGCCTCCAGCGCCGCCCGCATTTGGCTGATGGTCTGAAACCGCTTCTCAGGACGAACTGCAATAGCTCGATCGATCAAACGCAGCAATACCGGGCCATACCGCCCGGCAGCCACTTCTTCCGCCGGTTGCAGAGGATCGTCGAGGACGCGTGCTGGGGCTTCAATTGGCGCCGCGCCCGTCACACAGTGATAGAGAACAGTACCCAAGGCATAAATATCCGTCCAGGGGCCATATCCTTTGCCATCAATCAGATATTGCTCAATAGGCGAATAGCCTGGGGAGAATACGCTGGTGACGCTCTTACTGCGCCGGCCCAACGCTTGACGGGCTGCTCCGAAATCGATCAAGATCGTCCGGCCATCCGAGCGGCGATAGAGATTGGCCGGCTTGAGATCACGATGCAGATAGCCCTGAGCATGGACCGCCTCCAAAGCCGGAAGCACGTCATCAATCAATCGGCGGACCTGTTCTTCCGGGAGGGTTTTCTCTCTTTGCAAAATCTGGCTGAGCGATTCTCCGTCGACATAGTCCATCACAATGTAGGCCGTGCCGTTGGACTGAAAATAATCCTGTACCCGAACGACGCCGGGATGTTCGACGCGAACCAGGGTTTGAGCCTCGTTGAGAAATCGCTCCAAACCCCATGTATAGCAAGCGTCTTCACCCGCTTCGGAAGTGGGCAATCCACCTTGAGTATTGGCTAAAACATGGTCACCGTCCCGGTAGGACCATTCCACCGGAAAATATTCCTTGATAGCGACACGCTTGAGCAGCGCTTCATGCACAGCCATATAAGTAATTCCAAACCCACCCGCACCTAGCACCGCTTCAATACGGTATTTGTCAAGCAGGCGATAACCGATGGATAGCGTATTGGATTTTTTAATCATGGTTTTCTAATCATGGCATCGGCGGGCATCATGGGGCATCGCCGGCCGTACCGGGGGATCGCCCCTTCAATACTCCTAAACTAAAACAGATGAGTTCATTTAGATCGGTGCTCTCATTCAAACGATTCTACCTGTCCCTGCTGCAAAGGCACACTAGATTCATATTCCAGAGGATTTCACCTGGGTAACTGAATTGCCATAAACTCGCAGTTGTCAAAATCGACACCTATCACCACCAAATGCTCGATGGCTTGATGAGCCTCTCTCCTCATTCAACGGTAAGTGCCGCGCTAGACAGTCCCGCTATAAATAAGGCGGCTAAATTGGACAGCCAGGCAATCCAATTCCTCGATAAATCGGTTGGGTTGGTTCACCGACTCAAAAACGACTTCACCGAATCCCTCGATGCCTTGCCAAAAGGCTACCCACCAGATCCATAACATACGATTTTCCATTCAGAACCATCTGCTCTCAAAATCTATCTGCTCAAGGCAATTCTCGAACCAGCCGGAATCCCAGGAAGTAATCCTGGAAATCAAACCGGCTGCGATGCCGATCCGCTGAACGTATATTACGCGGCTCATCGCTCCAGGAACCACCTCGCACCACAACTTCTTGGTCTCCAAAAGGTTCTTGGCAGCGCTGGACCGGCGCCTTCGACTCTTTATCATAAGGCGAGCACGTCCATTCCAGTACATTACCCGCTATGTCATACAAGCCAAAATCATTGTCCCGGTAGCTGCCAACAGGCGCCGTATAAACTTGGCCATCGTGGCATTGCATCGCCGTCCAGCCGACAAAAACCTTTTTACCATCCAGATCTGCTGCATTGGCAAAGGCACAACCTTCATCCGGGTCATCGCCCCAATAATAGCTGCTGGTTGTACCCGCACGCGCTGCATACTCCCACTCAGCCTCAGTGGGCAGACGATAACGCTGACCGGTTTGCCCGGACAGCCATTCAGTGTAAGCGGTAGCATCTGTCCAGCTCACATTGATGACTGGCCGCCGGCCACGCCCCCATCCATGATCATTGGGTAAAGGCTTGCCCTTGGCTGCGGCAAATCGTTCGTACTCGTGAAACATAACCTCATACTTGCCAATAGCAAACGACTTGTTAATGCGTACCGGGCGGGAGGACTCATCGCTGTAACGGCCTGGTTCCGAGGATGGTGATCCCATTTGAAAATCACCGGCTGGAATCACTACCATCTCCGGACCTTGCGAACCATCGCTCAGTTGATCGCGCAGCACTGGATTGGCAGGAGCCAGCCGGGCTAGCGCTACTTCTGCCTCCGTGCGATATTTACAGTCAGCCGTGCAACGCTCAAGGTAAGCCCAGTAGGCCCGGCGGGTATCAATGCGCCGGGCCATGGCGAAAGATTCAGCATCGGTCTGCCTAAGCCGCTCTGCTGCGTCAGCCTGCTTAAGCGCCTGTTTTAACGCAACCAGTTCGGGCAGTTCCGGTTGCACTGATTCAATCTTTCTCAACCACTGGCGGGCTTTATCCGGATCAGATTTATTGAGGCTCATTAGCGCCAATTTGGACCAGGTATGCACTAGCCGTTGCCGTCCAGCAGTGACTGCGGGATCATCAGGCACCAGCGCTGCCAAGGCATTTAACTGGGACAAGGCTTCGTCACTCCGCCCCTCACGTCCTTCCTCCAGCGCCGATACCAGCACCTCAAAACCGGCCTTAAGGGTCTCCACCTTTTTGCGGTTTTCCAAATTTTGGATAGCAGCCCGCGCTTCCTTCCCATAGCCACACTGCGGGCAGCGCCGCAAATAAAGCCGGTAAGCAGCGATGGCATCCATTCCTTGTGCGGCTTCGAAAGCCCGTAAATCGGCTTCACGTTCGGCTTGCTGCAACAATATGCCTTCCTCGGGCTGTCTATCTTCCCGCCTCTCCTCCTCAGAGGAAACATCACCCGGCCGGATTTCCACGGTGCCCGTAGGTCCAGGCGGAGTAATGACGGACTCTGGTTCAACAGGTGTCCGCAACCAAAGCCCTAGGCTAACCACCAGGACCAACCCTGCTGCAAGCCCCCAAATCCATTTCGGCAAAGGACGGCGGGTTGATGGTATCACCACCGCCGATCGCTGAGCGGCATCCAGATTCTGAATAAACTGGCCTGCATCCACCGGACATAATTCACTGGGATACGCCAGCCCTCGCCGCAAAATTTGCCAAGCAGCATCGGTCAATCCGGGTGGCCGCAACATCGCACCCGGTGACTCGCTCTGGGCTTCATAGGCGCTATGTCCAGTCAACAGGTGGTAGATTAGCAATGCCAGCGCGAAGACATCACGGCGAAAGGCCGTTTCGGCTACAACCGATTCAACTGCGCCCTCCCCTGCAGTTTCCCGCCCTGCCCCACTGATACTGAACAGGACGCTGCGTGGCTCCCGGATTTCCGTAGCCAAGCCAAAGCTCAACAGTTTGACTGCGCCCTGATCAGTAATAAATACCGTATCGGTATCGAGATGCTGGCAGGCAAATCGATACTCGTGGCGCGCGTAATCCAGAGCAGATGCCACCGGATGCATCCATTTGGAGACGACCTCCCAAGGCAGGCCATTTTTTCCTTCCTGGTCAATCCATTGCGCCAAGGTGCGACCTTGACGGAGATCAACATAGTCCATTTCAACGAATGGCCATCCATCAACACCCTGCCGCCATCCATACGTACGGTTAATGCAAGGATGATCGAGCTTAACAGCAAGTTCTACCCGCGCTCTAACCTTGGTAAGATAGGAACGCAAACCGATCAAATCGGCCCGTAAAGCTCGCTCATCGCGCCCAACATCGCGCAGCCCCGGCTCATAGCTGGCGGGCAAAAAGATCTTGATGACCCGAAACTCATCCGTTGATCCATAATGATCCGGTGATGGCGCAACAACACGTGCTAACCAGATACGTCCTGTGCCACTCAGGTCATGCACGAGTCGCACTGATCGTTCAGGAGGGCCAATGACCCTCCCGATTTCAAGGACTTCCGAAGCAGCAGATCCTGGAGCAGAAGATCCACCCAGATGAGTTTCCTGCGAGATACTCACGGCCAAGTCGCCGACCAACGATCGCGGGGCATTGCCTTCCTCGTTCATTTCACGCAAAGCCTCTCCTTGAAGACGTGCCAGTTCACTCTCATTCAAACGACCGGCAGCATAAGCTTGCGCAAGTTCCTCAAGACGCATTCCAATATCCATAAGCCATCAAATCATCAGATGATCCCAAAAGATTTATTTGAATTAACAGCCGTAAGGCGCATTATGATCTAGTCTAGCAGAAGGATAAAATGACGGGGTGCCTATTCGTTAAAGAGACGCCAGCACGGAGAGGTTTCAGCCTTGCTGGCTTAGAGGCTTGATACTTGTTACTTTCGACTATGATCTGATCGCAGATGCATACTGACCATCACCCCCCTTCCTCGAAAGCAGGGTCCACGCCCCATAAGATATCCCGCTATCGTAGCCCTCAACTGGAAGTTGCCGTGCGCTCGCTGCGCTCGCCGACCGGCCAAGGGCGCCATGAAAATCAGGATAATTATTTGCTTATCGATGGTGAGGGACGTGCCCGATTTCTCTGGGATGAAAAGGAAACCCAGTTACAATTACCCGACTGGCCATGCGGACACCGGCGAGTAGCCGTGCTCGATGGAATGGGTGGCCATAGCCACGGACGGGAAGCCGCTGAAAAAACCGTTGATGGATTGCTCGAACTGTCTGCTGCTACCGATTTGGCGCAATTATCCAATGGACTAGATACTCTGCATCGGCGGCTCTATCAGGAATTTCAAACTGCTGGACTGGAAACCGGGTGTACGCTCATTCTTCTGGAAATCCCTCCTCGTTCCCCAGCGCTACTGTTCCATGTAGGCGATTCGCGCATTTACGCTATCGATCCAGGCAACGTAAAGTGTTTAACAGTGGATCATGTGCCGGCCACGCATCTTGCCATGCTAGGCCTGCTGGATAGCGCTCAATGGCTGCAACAGGTACACATCCAAACCAGCTCTCAAATCAGCCAAGCTTTCATCCTAGGCAGCACTCTGGGCGCAACGAATTTTTATACCGATACCATTGACGAAGAGCTTTACGAGTTACACAACGGCAATCTACCGCTGTTCCTGCGCGGGCTGAACGATCGCCGTCTTCTGAACCTGGAATCTGATCAGGTTTATCTAATGGCCAGTGATGGCCTCTGGCATTTACGGTATCCACAGATATTTATCCAGCGTTGGCCAGCACTACTAGCGCAACCCCATCGCCCTCTTGAAGAACTTCTTGACAACTTACTGAACGAACTGGCAGTAACGATTCGCCAGCAACAGCGTCAACCTGACGATAACTGTACGGTGATTCTCTTACGCAAACCCAGCCGGGCTGGGCATTCCCCTGACGATTCCTGATCTCGAATCTAATAGAGGAGATCTCCCTGTTGAAAATCCGGCATACTCTCCTTATGTTGCTGGCCATACTAGCAATTGCATTTATGCAGCCACTGGTTTTCTTTGTAGGCGGGCTGACCCTATTACTCATTGCTAGCGCGTTCATCTTTCGGGATCTGCCGCCGGCTGCTCAAGATGCCGTAGAGCGCTACATCCTCGGCTGGCTGCTTCGGGCGCGTTCCAATCCAACACTGGAGATTGAACCTTCTGCTGCCCGCTGCCCGCCTGCGGCCAGAACCCCTGCCGGACCAAGCCCCCAAAAATCTGAGCAGATCCGCCGCGTTCACGCCAAAACCACTGCTGCTGCAATCCAAAGCGATCCTGCCCTAGACATCGCGCCAGATCTGCCAGCTCGCAATAAAACAACACCAAGCGCGACTAGCCGTTATAAAAAACCACCGCCAGCACCCTGACAATTTATGCTGTTTGCACGATGGCTAGCAGTGGGATTTTCAAAATGAGCAGTAGCGCTTAAACAAGCGCTTCGGCACGCAATTTCGCCCTTAGGATCGCGTAAATCTCATCTTTGAGGTGTAACCGATTCTTTTTCAGGGTTTCTGTGTAAAAATCGGAAGGTGTTTCGATCTGCAACTCAATCCGCTCCACTTCATCATTAACAGTATGATACTCGTCGTATAACTGGGAAAAATGGGGGTCAGCAGCCTTCAATTCAGCAATGCGATTCTTAAATTCGGGAAACTCATGGAACAGATCGTGACTTTCTCCAAGCATGGGGGATGTCCTCCTAATCAGAGTCTTGTTGCGGACTGATGAATACCACATGATGATTTCATGATGATTAAGTATAGAAGCATCACACACTGCCGTCACCGCAGTTCCAGACCGTCAATCTGCCTCATCCTAACGGTCTTGCATCTGTGCTAATCAAGCTCCTGTTACTACCACCAAGCGGACCGTTGCTAGTCAGCTTGCTGGGTGCATTCCTGTGGCGCTGGCGGCCAGGATCAGTTCTACTGATCATTGGTGTGGTCTCTGGGTATCTATTCAGTATTCCCGTAACGGCTGGTTTATTGAGCCGTTCCTTGCAATCGGAACCACCGATTATCGAATACCTTTTACCATTACATGAACTGGGGGCGATTGTCGTGCTAGGGGGAGGTATCCACGAAGATGCGCCGGAGTATGGCAACAATCCAACCGTGCAGGATCGCACCCTGGGCCGAGTGCGCTATGCCGCACGGCTGGCGCGGCAAACAGGTCTGCCGGTTTTAGCAACCGGCGGCCGTCCCAAGAAAGATTATCCTGCTGAAGCCGAGCTAATGAAGGCTATTCTAGAGCGGGAATTCGGGATTGGTCCGGTACTGATCGAGACCAAGAGCCAGAATACCTGGGAGAATGCCACCTACAGCGCGGCTATTCTGCGTCGACACCATATTAATACAATCCTGCTGGTGACTAATGCTGCTCATCAACCACGAGCAGTTGCGGCTTTTGCCGCACAGGGGTTGAAGGTCATTCCTGCCCCAACTCTATTCTTTAATGATCAGCCTGACCTGCTTGATCCCCAATCCTGGTTACCTTCAGTACGCGCCATTGCCGAAATTCATTACGGCTGCTACGAGTGGCTGGGGCGCTGGTGGTACACCGTGCGTTATACCAAGGTTCAAAGACCTCTAATATCTTCCGATGAAGACTAATTTAAGCGTAACGTGGTAACACTGCTTGCTCTCCTGCACGAACTGGCTAGTCTCGCGGGATCGATAGAGCGGATATTTTTCTTACCCAAAGAAATAGCCCGGCAAAACCGGGCTATTTCTTTGGGCCTTAATCCTGGACGTTTAGTCGATAGAGCGGATATTGGCTGCTTGTTTACCCTTGGGTCCAGTGGTGACATCAAACGAAACCTTCTGGTTTTCCCTAAGCGTTTTGAAACCTTGCCCCTGAATGGCCGAAAAGTGAGCAAATAAATCCTCACCGCCATCATCCGGGGAGATGAAACCAAAACCCTTGGCTTCGTTAAACCATTTAACAGTACCAACTGACATGTAATTAGATCTCGAAAAGATTAAAAAAACTACAGAGCAACCGCTCACGGGCACAAGAATTAAAATTAAGGAATTAACGAGCCGAATACTGATAAGGAAGGGTTGCAGCAGACGAACAGATAACCTAAATTTAAATCCTTGCGCTACTACTATAGGCTAGAGGGCAAGACAAAACAAGTACCTAATTAACGCAATCCAGTGATTGCTTTGTTGCAACAGAAACAGAGTCGCTCATTGAGTTGATGGTGGGCCGTGTTGGATTCGAACCAACGACCAACAGATTAAAAGTCTGCTGCTCTACCGGCTGAGCTAACGGCCCCAGAAGGGTTGGGTATGCTACAAACAATTCACTAAAATCACAAGCCCCAACTCGAATCAGTGCAACAGTAATAACCGCTGCCTAGCCAAACCAGCAGCTTGTGTGTCCGGATAGACTTGCAACAACTTTTGCAGGACCTCTTGCGCTCGGCTGATATCGCCAAGTATCTCATAGATATAACCCAGCTTCAGCAATGCATCGGGAAGCCGTCCGCTGTTTGGATAACGTAGCCCCAAGTCGATGAAGCTCTCCTTAGCAGCAGCATAATCCCGGGTGACATAATAAGACTCGCCGAGCCAATATTGTACCTCGCTTGCTAGAGAGCTAGCTGGATACTTCTGCAAAAACTGCTGGAAGCCGTTAATCGCTTGGGGATAACGGCCTTCGCCAAACTCACGCAGCACAGCATCGAAGCTTGCCTGTTCCGTTGCAACAGGAACTGCTGGCTCTGGCTGAATAGCAGACGTTTGCTCACTCCCCGGACTGGGCGGAGCCGATACCGGCTGTTCAATTCCAGCCGGTTCAGCTGCTGGAGCAATGCTGCTGGATGAAGCGGCCGTCGCAGAGGCTGGTTGCGCCCGATGATCGGTTACTGACTGCTCCCGCTGAAGTGACTCGACCTGATGACGGTAAAGTTCCAGTTCTCCACGGATATGCCGAACTTCCTGTTCCAACTGCTCAATACGTTGAAACAATTCCAGCGTCAGTGCGCTATCAGGCGCCTGGGCACGAACGACATTGAACGAACCCAAGCTGCCTAGCAGAAATACTATCAGCCAAGAAAACCCCTGCTTAGGCATGATTGCAATGGCCCTGTCAGTAAACGATTTCTACACGCCGGTTCAGCGCATGGCTTTGCTCATCTCTGCCGCTAGCCGCTGGGCGCTCCTCACCGTAACTAACTACCCGGATCTGCTGGGAAGAAACACCCATAGCGCTCATGACCTGGCGCACAGCGTTAGCGCGGCGTTCACCCAAGGCGATGTTGTACTCGCGGCTACCCCGCTCGTCAGTATGGCCTTCAAGCTGGGTGATAATACGCGGGTTTCCTCTCAAATAGCCTGCATTGGATTCGATGATGGTCTGACTCTCAGGCCGAATATCAGCGCTATCGAAATCAAAATACACAATCCGGTCTGCCGAAACCATGCTACCTCCCATACCTGCCATCGGTTGTCCCAGTTGTCCCGATTGTCCCGATTGCCCCGATTGCCCCGATTGCCCTCCGCTAGAATAACCGCTGTAGGTGCCGCTTCCAGTGTCATAACTATCATAGCTACCAGGTGCCTGGCCATAAGCATAGCTATAGGCCTCCTGCCCTGGCTGTCCGGTGATCTCAGGTTGTGGAACATCCTGCGGAGTTGGATCTGTGCTCTCACCCGTTGAGGCACAACTAGCCAGTAACGCCATAGAAGCAGCAGCTATCAAAATACGGATACTGTTTTGCATGACAATTCTCTCCCTATTCAAGTCAATAAAGTTGAAATCAGCGGCCGTAAGGCCCCCAAACCGGATCACGCGCTCGACCACGCAAGGCAAAATCCTGCTGGACGGTTCCATCCACCGATACTGCAGACAATCGCTGACCGTCGGAATAGATAATCATTTGACTATTCGGCGCAAAACTAGGCGATTCAGCCGTTCCACCTGAAGTCAAGACACGGAACTGCCGGGTTTGCAGGTCCATTACGGCAATGTGAAAGCGGCCACCACGCCGGTGCATCATTGCCAGATAACGGCCATCCGGTGAGACTGCCGGACGGGCATTGTAGTCACCCTCGAAGCTCAAACGTTGTGCAGCACCGCCACCTGCACCGATCCGATACAATTGTGGTGATCCGCCTCGATCGGAAGTAAAGATAATACTGCCATCCGGCAGCCAAGCGGGTTCAGTATCAATCGCACCGTTGTTGGTTAACCGGACCGGTGCCTGGGTTGCCAAATCCAGCGCGTAGATTTCCGGATTACCATCTTTCGACAAGGTAAACGCCAGCCGTTGACCGTTTGGCGCCCAAGCCGGAGCACCGTTGATGCCGGGGGCAGCGGAAACAATGCGCCGGGCGCTGTTATAAACATCCTGAACAATAATCTGTGGCCGACGGCCCTCAAAAGAGACGTAGGCTAGCTTGGAACCGTCCGGGGACCAAGCCGGCGACATGATCGGCTGACTAGAACGCAGAATGACCTGGGGATTTTGCCCGTCGGCGTCAGCGACCACCAGATACCAAACGCCACCACCACCAGCAACAAAGGCAATGCGTGTGCCTGCTAACCCTTTTTCTCCGGTAAGCTTTTCATAAATCAGATCGCTGATCCGATGCCCGACAGGCCGTAACTGATTAGCGGGAATATCAAAGGATAGATTCAGTAACGTGCCACCCTGAGCACCGTTCAACTGAAACTGCACGATATAACCCCGCGAACCACCTGGATTCACCTGGCCAGTAACCGAGTAGCTGGCCTGCGCATTCGGTGGTTGTAGCGCAAACTTGCCGGTTCGCTGCAAATCAGCGGCAATGATGCCAGCGATATTCTCAGGCGCACCTCCGCTGAACGGTGCAATCGCGATCGGTATACCGCCGCTTTCAACTTTCTTGGTGATGTCCAGACTGATCTGGGCATGGACAAGACCTGTGACACCGAACAATAAGATCAGTACGCTAATAAATTTTTCAATTAGTTTCAAAGCTTAACCCTCTGGAACATGCAAGTCAGTAAATATTTAATATTTTCCCATCAATTGGAATCCAGAGAAAATTTGATTTTCAGAGACTGCTTCGCGATATAAGTCGCCTGATAATCATTAGCAGGCATGGGCAGTGGTGAAGCGCTGAAAATTGCCGCCTTTACTGAATCGTCAAACTGGGCATCACCGCTTGATTTCACAATTCTGACTTTGGTCACCGCTCCGTTGTTGTTAACCGAAATCACCACCTCGCAACTCAGCCTAGGATCACCGCCCAGCAATGGATTCCACTGTCTTTTAATATACGGCTCGATCCGTCGTTTAGCGAAGTCCGCTGCTGCCAGCTCTTGAGCAAGCCGGCGCGCTTCTTCCGCTTTCCGCGCTTCTTCCGCCTTACGTTTCGCTTCCGCTTCAGCTTCGGCTTTACGTTTGGCTTCGGCTTCGGCTTTACGTTTCGCTTCCGCTTCGGCTTCGGCTTTACGTTTGGCTTCTTCAACCGCTTTGCGCTGGGCTTCGGCCGCCGCTTCTGCTTCAGCTTTGCGCTTCTCCTCAGCCGCCTTACGCTTAGCTTCTTCCGCCTTACGCTTGGCTTCAGCTACTGCTTCCGCTTCGGCTTTTCGCTTGGCCTCATCAGCCGCCTTGCGTTTAGCCTCGGCCTGCCGTCGAGCTTCTTCGGCCTTACGCTGCTTAGCCTCAGCCGCCGCCTTACGGCGCTCCTCGACTTTCTGAGCTTCTTTAGCCTTGCGTGCGTCCTCAGCTTGGCGTTTTGCTTCTTCGGCTGCTTTGCGGCGCTCCTCAAGCTTGCGGCGTTCCTGCGCTTGGCGTTTCGCTTCCTCAGCAGCTTGGCGGCGTTCCTCGGCTCTAACCTGACGGCGCTTTTCAGCTTCACGCTTGGCTTCCTCAGCGGCCTTTTGCTTGGCTTCCTCAGCGGCCTTTTGCTTGGCTTCCTCAGCAGCCTTTTGCTTGGCTTCCTCAGCGGCCTTTTGCTTGGCTTCCTCAGCAGCCTTTTGCTTGGCCTGTTCTGCTTCTCTCTGACGCTGGATTTCCTTCCGCCGGCGCTCCTCAGCCTCACGGGCCTCCCGTTCGGCCTGGGCCAATTTAGCTTGCCGTTCGGCTTCTACACGCTGACGCTGGCGTTCCAGCTCACTTAATCGTTCTAGTTCTTCGCGGATTGCGACTTCATCCACCATCTCGGCCGGGATCGACTCGGCCAGCATCCCTTCTTCAGGATGCGGAGTATCCGAAAGATTCAACGTAACCAGCAGAAAAAGCCCGATAGCCACATGAATCGCGACTGCAAAAACCATCGCGATAAAGTTCTGCCGCCGTGCGCCGCGCTCCGAGTACATCAACGCAGGTTACCGATTATTGTGGCAAATCAGGAGGTGCAGTGGATAGTCCAACTTTAACAGCGCCCGCGCCTTTCAAAGCAGACATTGCTTCGATAACCTGTTCATAGCGTACTTCACGATCGGCGCGAACCAACACGGGCGGTTGCGGTTTCTGATTCAAATGCTCTCGAATCTCTGTGTAGCGCGGTTCCAAGGTCTTGCAATTCACCAGATGCGCCTGTTCCGAACCAACATTCAAATGGCAGGAACCGTCTTTTTGCACGGACATGACGACAACTTGAATTTCCTGATTCTGTGTTTCGAGCGGTTCCGCTGGAGCTTGAGGCAAGTCCACTTCGACCCCTTGGTTCAACAGTGGCGCAGTGACCATAAAGATTACCAATAGCACCAGCATCACGTCGATATAAGGAACAATATTGATCTCCGCCTTCAGGCGGCTATGCGAACTGCGTCGAGGCATGATCTAACCTTAGGCCGATGGCGTGCGGTTCTTACGCAGGTGGTAGGATTGCCGCTGGAGGATATTGGAAAACTCTTCCATAAAGGTTTCATAGCGATTGGCCAGCCGGTCGACACTATGAGCGTAGCGATTATAAAAAACCACTGCCGGTATAGCGGCAAACAAGCCCATCGCTGTGGCAATCAGTGCTTCGGCAATACCTGGAGCTACTTGCGCCAAGGTTGCTTGTTGAGTCACGCCCAACGCCATAAAAGCATTCATGATGCCCCAGACTGTGCCAAATAGGCCAATATACGGACTGGTGGAACCCGCAGTTGCCAGTAAAGGCAGGTACATTTCCAATTCATCCAGCTCCCGCGAACCGGTTGCTCGCATCGCCCGCTGCGCGCCACTGACGACTGAGTCCGGATCGGCAGTCGGTTGTGCGCGCAGCCGTAGAAATTCCTGGAAACCGGCGAGAAAAATGGCATCCATCCCCCACACGGGCTCCTTCTGACGGCTGATCCGTGCGTACAGCGAAGCCAGATCAATACCTGACCAGAAATCGTCCTCAAACTGGTCGGCCGCTCCCTTCGCGGAGCTCAGCACCAACTGTTTCTTGACGATCACCCACCATGAGCCCAGTGAAATCAACGCCAGCACCAGCATAATCAACTGCACAATCAAGCTGGCGTTGGCAACTAAGCTCCAGAACGACATCTCATGGGTCACCCGTAATCTCCCTCAGGTTCCTTAATTTCCGCTAATATTTTGATTTTCCGAACGGATGATCAGCAACCGTTCTTCTGTGCAAAGACAGCATTCCGTGGAGAACGGCTAATGCATGCTTTCATTATTACCGATTCTACTGCTAGTCATGTGTCCTGTTGTTGCCGCAATGCCCCTGATCCTTGAAGAAGCCGATATCGATGGCAATGGCTTGATCAATGCCGGCAAGGCTGCCAATGCCAATGCCAATGCCAATGCCGGCATATTTGGACTTTGAGACCGCTGACAGTGATGGAGTGCTCACAGTGGATGAATATGACATCGCCGTGGAAAGAATGTCACGACCGGCCCAATACAGCCCTCCGCCCCCGGCGACCGGCCCCATGCTGCCTCCGTCAAAACTTTAGCCGCCTTTTCAGGAACCGATGCTGAACAAGTCGCTGCTAGCCCCCGAAGCAGCAGGAACCAGCCCGAAATGCCGGTAGGCGTGAACAGTCGCGACCCGCCCGCGTGGGGTACGCATCAGGAATCCTTGCTGGATCAGATACGGTTCTAACACATCTTCAATTGTTCCCCGTTCCTCGCTCAGTGCAGCAGCCAGGGTATCCAATCCGACCGGTCCGCCACCGAATTTGTCAATCATCAGCCATAGAAGCCGCCGGTCCATCTCATCGAAGCCACAGGCATCAACTTTGAGCAGATCAAGTGCCTGTTGCGCTACATCGACAGTGATTCGGCCATCGGCACGCACCTCGGCGAAATCACGCACCCGCCGCAACAAACGATTGGCAATGCGCGGTGTGCCGCGCGAACGCTGGCCGATTTCCGCCGCGCCTGAGGGAAGATCAATCTTAATACCAAGAATTTGCGCTGAGCGAGCGACTATTCCGGTTAATTCTTCCGGGGTATAGAATTCCAGGCGATGGACGATGCCAAAGCGATCCCGCAGCGGCGATGTCAACAAGCCAGCACGCGTCGTAGCACCCACCAGCGTGAAAGGCGCTAGATCCAGTTTAATCGACCGCGCTGCGGGTCCTTCGCCAATCATAATGTCGATCTGATAATCCTCCATTGCTGGATAGAGAATTTCCTCAATGACTGGATTGAGGCGATGAATCTCATCGATAAACAGCACGTCGCGGGATTCGAGATTGGTCAGCAGTGCAGCCAAGTCGCCGGGCCGTTCCAGCACCGGCCCAGAGGTCTGGCGCAGGTTAACACCCATTTCAGCAGCGACGATATGCGCCAACGTGGTCTTGCCCAGTCCCGGTGGCCCAAATAGGAGGACGTGATCCAGCGCCTCACTGCGGGCACGGGCGGCATGAATAAAGATCTCCATCTGCTCGCGCATGGCTTGCTGGCCGATGTACTCCGCCAAACGGCGGGGACGGACTGCACGATCCAGCACGGTATCCTCACTGCTGGCACTCGGAGCAATCAGACGGTCAGGTGAGTTCATAGCAGAGTACCGGTTTTAAATTTTAAATTTCAACGATGCACACTGGCCTGCAATGCCTGCCGGATAATCGCCTCACTGGTAAGTCCCTCGGTTTCTAGCGATTGCACCATGCGCGAGGCATCAGGCAATTTATAGCCTAGCGCTACCAGGGCACTGATCGCATCGTCGACCGGACTGGCTTCCGGGGCGGTAACGCGCTCGCCGGATGACAAAACCACCGCTGCCGGATAAAGTCCCAACTCGCCAACCCGGTCGCGCATTTCAATAATCAGCCGCTCGGCGGTTTTCTTACCGACTCCTGGCAACCGGGTTAACGAAACTGTATCACTCTCACGGACACAGCGCCCGAACAGTTCTACACTCATCCCAGACAGAATCAGCAGTGCCAGCCGCGGACCAACGCCGGTTACCCGAATCAGACTGCGGAATAGACTCCGTTCTGCCGGATTGGCAAAACCATACAGAGTATGCGCATCCTCGCGCACCGTCAGATGGGTTAGCAGCGTCACCTCCGCCCCGACTTCCGGCAGGGTCTGAAAAGTGGTCAGTGACGCCTCCAGTTCATAGCCTACTCCATGAGCATCGATCATCAGATAGGGCGGTTGCTTCCAGGCCAGTAATCCACGCAAACGGCCAATCATCGCCGTCGTCTCCGGGCTAGCACAGCCACTGTGCCGAGCCGATTCAAGGTCTGCCGGGTGTGACCGTGGCAGATCGCCACAGCCAGTGCATCGGCAGCATCGGCCTGAGGTGATTCCGACAGGTTCAACAAGAGGGCAACCATGCGCTGCACCTGGTTTTTGTCCGCAGCGCCACCACCGGCCACTGCCTGCTTGATAGCCCGTGGCGCATACTCGCTGACCGGTAATCCGGCCATCACCACCGCACATAGAGCCGCACCACGTGCCTGACCTAGTTTTAGCGCCGAATCGGGATTGCGATGCATGAATACCTGTTCCGCAGCGGCTTCTACCGGTTGATACTCGCAAATCACGCTGGTCACGCCTGCAAAGATAGTTCTCAGCCGTTCAGGCAATGGCCGGTCACTAGCGGTCTGGATGCAACCGCTGGCGACATAGCGGCTGCGTGATCCCTCCATATCGATAATGCCGTAACCAGTGATCCGCGAACCTGGATCGATGCCCATCAGCCGGATGATAGCCACTCTCAGAGCTTTGCCAGGATGTCGGCAGAAATATCGGCGTTGGAATAGACATTCTGGGTATCGTCCAGGTCCTCCAAAAGATCGAGCAGCTTGACCATTTTCTGCGCGTCTTCAAAACCCAGCGTGATGTTAGAACTGGCGCGCTGGGTAACTTCAGCAGTCTCCGGTTCTAGACCGGCGGCGATCATCGCCTCCTGAACCTGCTGGAAAACCGCTGGCTCGATCAGAACGTCCACGGAACCATCATCGTTCGTTACCACATCGTCGGCACCGGCTTCAATGGCCATTTCCATAATCCGGTCCTCGTCACTACCCATCGGATAGCTCAACACGCCTTGCTCGGCGAACTGAAACGCCACCGAACCGGTAGTACCTAAATTGCCGCCGCATTTGCTGAAAGCATGGCGCACTTCGGCCACGGTGCGGTTACGGTTATCGGTCACCGCATCGACCATGACCGCCACACCACCTGGACCGTAGCCCTCATAGCGGATTTCCTCGTACTCCACGCCCTCCAGGGAACCCGTACCGCGCTTAATTGCCCGGTCGATAGTGTCTCTAGGCATATTGGCGGTCAATGCTTTGTCCATAGCCAATCGCAACCGGGGATTAGCGCTAGGATCGCCGCCGCTCATGCGTGCCGCGACAGTGATTTCCCGGATCAAACGGGTAAACAGCTTGCCGCGTTTGGCGTCCTGGGTGTTCTTCCGGTGTTGAATATTCGCCCATTTACTATGTCCAGCCATACGAAGCCTCTTGCCTGATTTGCCGTGGGATGCCTGTAAATATCATCAGTTTATCATGTTGCCGCACGGCGACCCATGCTGCAAATGAGGAACCTGGTTCATAGCGAAAATTAGATTGGACCGGATTACCGTGGATAAAGGCTGCTCACGGCTTGGGTAGAGGACACCAACTGGAAGCGGCAGACATAGGATCAGCAGGATCGTCCAGCATCGGTGCCCGGACAGCTACAGCCTTAACCACGCACTTCGACTGTCATGGGCAAGGTATAGCCGTGAGCCGTGCTGATGCCGAAGTAGCCGGGGCTGGCTAACGGCCCGCAATGCGCCAGGCTGGGATCGGTGAGACAGCGAGGGTGAGGCGGCACATCCACCGCAGACCCAGCGGCGTTGAAGGCGCGATCGGCAGCGGCAGCGCCTAGATCAGAAAAAAACTCCATCTAAAACACATTAATCTTGATTAAGACACTGATAATTAATCAGATTTTACAACCCGGATTGGCAAAAAGATCATTCTTCGGGCCATTCAGGAAGAAGCCGGAATTACCGTTCGGCACTTCTTGATCCGGGATGCAGAGCAATTGGCTTCTCAATGAAGCGATGGGCACAGCCCTCTTCAGCATGTTGTATTTCATTGGAGTCTTTGCTCATCAAGACGCGATGGCGTAGATCATCGCAACTACGCCCCCAGTTACTCATGACGCGGATGATGAAACCGGCCCGTCGCGAAGAACGCGCAGGACTGAGTAATCGTGGATGGATCGACCAACATCTGCATGTGCGCGACCGGTAAGCAGATATGGTCGGCCATACCCGGAAGCTGAGTTTCGACCACCGCGATCATACCGTCGGCTGGTGATGGCATTGCTGGAAACATTAAACCAATACCGATGTTCAGGGTACCTGCAATTGAGCCAAGCAGATTCGGCGAGGTCCAGGCTGGCGCGCCGCCTAGCAACCCCCTTTCCAAGGCCCGGCCCACAAAAATGCCAAGGCCACTCTGATGCATGATTCGCGCTGCATAACTACCTTGATGCGGAGTACCCAACGTGACTACCCGCCCTGGCCGCTGCTTGGGATAATGATGAAACAGATAACGCACCACTAGCCCGCCCATGCTATGGGCCAGAAAATGCACGGTGGGTGACTCCAGCCGTTCGAGCAGCCGGTGCAGGTCTTCCGCATTTTCCGCTGGCGAACGTGTCATGCTCGGGTAGGAAAAATTCACGGTCTGATACCCGGATTCCTCCAGCCAGTACTCCAATAAACGCATCCATAGACCATGAACATACAAACCATGCACCAGTACTACCGTTTCGCGCTGGGCCGCCATCGTTGACTCCGGGTTATTTTGGGAAAAAAGCATTCTAGCGGAAATCGGCCTCGGGTCGATTGGAGCACGGTAAAAGAATTGTCATCAATCAGCCTTTGAGTGGAGAATGCCATGCCATTTGTAAAAAATTCGCCATTTTCTCCTGATAGTGTCAAAATGAAACTAACTCAAGATTTGGCTAAGCAAGTCCGCAAAACCGGTATCTTGCCCGTGTAAACACAGAAAGACTTGAGCGACGTGCCAGGCGCCGTCGCCGGAGATAAAAAATCATGAGCGCCTTCACCGCTGCCCTTACCATCAAAGACCACCGCCTAACGCCGGCACAGGTACCGCCAACCGTAATTGAGCACCTGGATACGGCTGAAAAAATCACACTAACCGAACGTATTCGATGCCTGTTGGCCGAGCGAGACGCTACCTTGGTGGCTCATTACTATACTTCCCCTGAATTGCAGGAACTGGCCGATGCTACGGGCGGCTATGTATCTGATTCACTCGATATGGCCCGCTTCGGCACGGAATGTTCTTCTAGCACGCTAGTGGTAGCTGGAGTGCGATTCATGGGCGAAACGGCCAAGATTCTCAATCCCGAAAAGCGAGTCTTGATGCCAGATCTGCACGCTGAATGTTCCTTGGATTTAGGTTGTCCGCCTGATGAATTCACTGCGTTCTGTGATCAGTATCCCGACCGGACGGTGGTGGTCTATGCCAACACCAGCGCTGCTGTGAAAGCCCGCTCCGACTGGGTCGTTACCTCAGGAATTGCGCTTGATCTGGTGCGGCACCTCGCGGAGAAAGGCGAAAAGCTGATCTGGGCACCGGATCGACACCTTGGCGCTTATGTGCAACAAGAGACCGGTGCCGATATGCTGCTGTGGAATGGAGCCTGTGTCGTGCATGAAGCATTCAAGGCTGAGGGTTTACGCCAGCTGCGGGCTGAACATCCCGACGCCCATGTGCTGGTGCATCCGGAATCGCCACTGGATGTGATTGCGCAAGCAGATCTTGTGGGTTCAACCACTGCACTGGTCAAGGCAGTCCAGGAATTGCCTGCCCATAAATTTATCGTTGCAACCGATAATGGCCTGTTTCATAAAATGAAATTGGCTGCCCCAGACAAAATCCTGCTAGAGGCGCCGATTGCCGGCAAGGGCGCAACCTGCGTCAGTTGCGCCCACTGTCCATGGATGGCGATGAACGGGTTACGCAATCTGGCGCGGGTATTAGAGACCGGTGATAACGAGATTCACATCGATGAGGCAGTGCGCGAGCGGGCAGTTTTACCGATCCGCCGGTTGCTGAATTTTGCCAAACACCGTCAGCAGGCCGTGATGGGGAACAACGATGCGTAGAGAGCGCAAAAGCCAGCGGAATTGAAAAGGGATCTGCGTGACGACCATACAGTTACGCTATCAAGGGTGCCTATTGGGACTCGCTGCCGGTGATGCTTTAGGCACGACGGTTGAATTCAAAGCGCCAGGCAGTTTTTCCCCCTTGACGGATATGATTGGAGGCGGGCCGTTCAGATTGAAAAAAGGTCAGTGGACCGATGACACCTCGATGGCACTGTGCCTCGCTGAAAGCCTCATCACCTGCCGATCATTTGACGCTCGCGATCAAATGGAGCGCTATACCCGATGGTGGAAACTAGGCCACCTCAGCAGTAATGGCCGCTGTTTCGATATCGGGAACACGGTGGCCCAGGCATTACAATGCTATACCCGTACGGGAGATCCATTCGCCGGCTCGACCAATCCATACTCCGCTGGGAATGGCAGCCTCATGCGCCTGGCCCCAATTCCCCTATTTTTTGCTTCTAACCCAGAAACCGCCATTCATCTCAGCGCGGAAAGTTCAAGAACCACTCATGCAGCCACGACCTGCCTGGACGCTTGCCGATACTTTGCAGGACTGTTGATCGGCGCGCTTCAGGGCGTCTCAAAGGATGAGCTGCTTTCTTCAAGGTATGCACCCGTTGAGCAACTTTGGGAACGGATGCCGTTATGTCCTGAAATCGATAAGATCGCCAATGGTTCTTTCAAGCGGAAAAATCCGCCTGAGATCGCTGGCAGCGGCTATGTCGTTGAATCACTCGAAGCAGCCCTGTGGGCGTTCAACCGATCGGCAAATTTTGAAGAGGGCTGTTTGCTGGCGGTGAATTTGGGCCATGATGCCGATACCACTGGCGCTATCTTCGGGCAGCTAGCCGGTGCATATTATGGGGCCGCTGGCATCCCGGAGGCGTGGCGCGAACACCTCGCCCATGCCAGCCTGATCGAGCAATTGGCGCATTCCCTCTTCGAAAGGCGGCTCTAAACCCGGATTTTCTAGGTATCAGCAGATTTTTCCAGAGCAATCTCAAGCAACTGAGGGTAATTGATCCAACGGCCAGCGCGGCATTACTTCAATCGCCGCACCCTCGGTCTGACCTGCCGCTAGCCGCCGCCAGCCAGCATAAGCAATCATAGCGCCATTATCGGTGCAAAACTCCAGCCGGGGGTAATAGACGCGTCCGCCTCGTTCCTTCGCCAGTTCCAGCAACCGCGCCCGCAATCGCCGGTTAGCACCCACCCCGCCGGCCACTACTAACCGTTTCAGCCTCGTCGCTTGTAAAGCCCGCCGGCACTTGATCACCAGCGTCTCGACCACTGCCTCCTCAAAAGCGCGCGCCACATCAGCCCGATTCTCCAGCGTCGGCTCCAGTTCCCGCCAAGCATTGATGGCCGCCGTTTTCAATCCACTGAAGCTGAAATCGCAACCGGGCCGGTCGGTCATCGGCCGGGGGAATTTGAAACGCCCTGGAGTGCCTTCTTCAGCCAGCTTAGCCAGCGCCGGTCCGCCAGGATAGGGAAGACCCAGCAGCTTAGCGGTCTTATCAAACGCTTCGCCAGCCGCATCGTCCACCGATTCACCCAGAATCTGATAGCCGCCGATCCGGTCAACTCGCACCAGCAGGCTGTGCCCTCCGGATACCAGCAGGGCGACAAAAGGAAATTCCGGTGGCTCCGCTTCCAGCATTGGCGCCAGCAAATGCCCTTCCATATGATGGACACCGATCGCCGGCACATTCCAAGCCCAGGCCAGACTGCGCCCGATGGCCGCGCCCACTAGCAATGCACCGATCAAGCCCGGTCCACGGGTATAGGCCACACCGCCGACATCGGTTGGTTCGGCATCCGCTTGCCGGAGGACTTCACGCAACAGCGGCAGCGTCTTACGCACATGATCGCGCGAGGCCAATTCCGGCACAACGCCGCCATACCCGGCGTGCAATTTGACTTGGCTATGCAGCACGTGAGCTAGCAGCCCGCGTTCGCTCTCGTAGAGCGCCACGCCGGTTTCATCGCAAGATGTTTCAATACCCAGGATTAACATATGGTTTTACTATTTTGCATTTAGCGGGAGGCATGATTACAATACAATGTTTTCCAATAATCCAGCTTTCCTCTAGCCCAGACTCTGAAATCAATGAGGTGATGTTTTAATGCCAGCCGTGAAAATCAAGGAAAATGAGCCGTTTGATATCGCGTTACGCCGTTTCAAGCGTTCCTGTGAAAAAGCCGGTGTTCTCTCTGAAGTCCGCCGCCGCGAGTTCTATGAGAAGCCGACTCAAGAGCGCAAGCGCAAGCGAGCCGCCGCTGTCAAGCGCCATTTGAAGAAACTTTCCCGGGAAGTCGCCCGCCGTACCCGCCTCTACTGAGTCTGGCCGTCACCCCCTCCCCCGCCTCCACGCAAGCCACGAGTCCGCCAGCATGTCTCTCAAAGACCGCATTCAGGATGACATGAAAGCCGCTATGCGCGCCAAGGATAAAAATCGCCTTGGCGTTATCCGCCTGATTCTGGCCGCCATCAAGCAACGTGAGGTGGATGAACGCATTGAATTGAACGATGCCCAGATCCTCGCTGTGCTGGAAAAGATGATCAAACAGCGCCGGGAATCCCTGACGCAGTATCAAAATGCCGGCCGTGAAGATTTGGCCAGCCAGGAAGCTTTCGAAATCGAGCTGATTCAGACCTATTTGCCAGCACCTCTCAGCGAAACCGGGTTAGAAGCATTGATCGCCAATGCCATTGCGGTGACCGGCGCTCAGTCCCTGCGTGACATGAGCAAAGTCATGGCCATCATCAAAGATCAGGCGCAGGGCCGGGTGGACATGACCGCAGTCAGCGCTCGGGTTAAAGCCCGTTTCGGCGGCTGAAACCGCATTTTCTACCTGCCGCCAATAAAGCCATTTGTATCCGCTGACTGGCAGACAGGCATTTTTCAACTAGGCTTTGGGGTTATGGCTGGTCGCATCCCCCAAGAATTCCTCGATCAATTGCTCAGCCGGGTGGACTTGGTCGAGGTGATTAACACCCGGGTGCCGTTGCGTCGAGCAGGCCATGACTTCATGGCCTGCTGTCCATTTCACGCTGAAAAAACTCCCTCATTCTCGGTCAGCCCACGCAAGCAATTTTATCATTGCTTCGGGTGCGGCGCCCACGGGAACGCCATCGGCTTTTTAATGGCCTATGAGCGACTAGAGTTTCTGGATGCAGTTGAGGATTTAGCCCGGCTGACCGGTCTGGAAATGCCGAAAATCAGCGGCGATGATGGCGGTTTATCCCATACGCTGCTGGAATGGCTCATCCAAGCCAGCCGCTATTTCCATCAACAGTTACGGGAGCATCCCACCCGGCAGCGAGCGGTAGATTATTTGCAACGGCGTGGATTAACCGGCCAGATCGCTAATGCGTTCGGTATCGGCTACGCGCCGCCTG
Source organism: Gammaproteobacteria bacterium (assembly GCA_024234995.1). GTDB lineage: Bacteria > Pseudomonadota > Gammaproteobacteria > Competibacterales > Competibacteraceae > UBA2383. Next base: position 199,959 of record JACKNF010000002.1, on the reverse strand, counting down.
GCTGGGACACCTTGAGCCGGACTCTGCGCCAGCACGGCGCCACGCCCGAGCAGATCATGAGCGCCGGCCTGGCCAGCTGCGACGAGCAGAACCGGTTGCGCGACCGGTTCCGGGACCGGATTATCTTTCCGATCCGCGACCATCGCGGCCGGGTCATCGCCTTTGGCGGACGAGCGCTGGACGGTGGCGTTAATCCCAAATATCTCAATTCACCGGAGACCCCATTATTTCACAAGCGATCAGAATTGTACGGGCTATATGAAGCTCGCTCTCGCATCCGGCACTTGCAACGGCTGGTCGTGGTCGAAGGCTATATGGATGTAGTGGCGCTAGCCCAGCATGATATTCCTTATGCAGTTGCTACCCTAGGCACTGCCACCAGTACCGGGCACATCGAACGATTGTTCCGGGTGGTCACTGATCTGGTGTTCTGCTTTGACGGTGACACAGCGGGCCGGGCCGCCGGCTGGCGGGCACTGGACGTGGCTTTGCCTTTCCTGCGTGATGGCTAAGCAGATTGGCTTTTTGTTTCACCCGACGGTGAAGATCCAGATAGCCTGGTGCGACGGGAAGGGCGTGCAGCATTCGAGCAACGCTTGGAGCAAGCGACATCATTGGCAGATTACCTGTTTGCCGAATTACGCGCCCGCGCCAATCCCGGCACGCTCGCTGGACGCGCCCGCCTAGCTGAACTGGCTCGGCCACTATTGGAAAAACTGCCAGAAGGACACTTCCGTGATCTCATGACCCTGCGGCTACAGCAGGAAGCGCAACTGGTCAATACCCGCTTGCGTCCGCCTGCCCGGCCTTCCCGGCCCGCTGATAGCAATGCGCAACTGACCCGCACTCCGTTGCGCAAAGCCATTGCGCTGCTGTTATACCGGCCAGAACTGGCGCAACAGGCCATGCTAGACGACAATCCGCTACTGCGCGACAGCCGGGAACCCGGCATGCGATTGCTGGCTGATTTAGTGGCTACACTGCGCACCAGCCCCAAACTAACGGCTGCTGCGTTACTCGAACGCTACCGGGGCACGCGTGAGGGAGCAATTCTGGAACAGTTAGCGCAATGGCGGCTGGAAGCTCCGGAAGAAGAATACCGGTTTGAGGAAGAATTCACCGATATCCTGGATTATTTACGGCGGCGCGCCGACCCGGCAAAACAGTGGCTGGAAACCTTGCTACAGCGCGGAACACCCAGCGCACTCAGCAAGGAAGAACGGGAAGTTCTGCGGAACTTCGGCCAGTCAAGAAAAGTCCAATAATCACTATATAGCTAAAATGAAAATTTCATGCTATGATTAATAGTTTAGTTTTTTATCCATCCAGCATGTGAACAGGTCATGAGCGAGCAGCAACAGTCACAATTGAAGAAGTTGATCGCCCGCGGCAAAGAAAAGGGGTTCTTGACTTATGCCGAGGTGAATGACCATTTACCCGATGATATTGTCGATCCGGAGCAGATCGAAGATATCATTGCCATGATCAATGATATGGGTATCGAAGTTCATGAGTTCGTACCCGACACCGAGACATTGCTGCTCAATGAAAACCCGGCCAACGCTGACGATGATGTCGTCGCTGAAGAAGCAGCAGCGGCACTGGCAGCAGTGGATAGTGAATTTGGCCGCACCACGGACCCGGTACGAATGTATATGCGGGAGATGGGAACCGTCGAATTATTAACCCGCGAAGGTGAAATCCAGATTGCTAAACGAATTGAGGAGGGTATGAGCCAGGTATTGTCGGCGCTAGCCAGCTATCCCCTGACAATCGGCGAACTCTTAAAAATTTACGATTCAATTAGCGAAAATGGTACTCGATTAGCCGATATAATTAGCGGTTTCAACGACATTGAGGAACCCGCGCCGCTGCTGCCAGATGAAGAAAGCCTGCAGATCGCCGATGAGGAGCCAGACGCCTTAAGCAAGAAAGAAAAAAGGATAGCAAAGGGGCCGGAAGCGCAGGAGGAAACATCAGAAACGCCAGAAGAACATGAAGAAGAAGTGGAAGGCGATGATGACGAAAGCGAGGAAGAGGAAGGCGCTCAAAGCACAGTGATTGAGAGTGGCCCTGATCCTGAGGAAACTGCCCGCCGTTTTACAGACCTGCGTGTATTGTACGAACAGACTTTAGCCAGCGTGAATGAACGGGGCCTTCAAGACCCGCAGACTCAAACGCTACGCCAACATCTGAGCGAGCACTTCTTGCAATTCCGCCTCGTACCCAAAACGCTCGACCAGCTGATTTTCAAGCTGCATGAAATGGCCGAACGCATCCGCTCCCATGAGAAACGGGTGATGTCTCTCTGTGTGGGCAAAGCACAGATGCCACGCAAGACGTTCATCACCACTTTCCCGCAGAATGAAACCAAGCTCGACTGGATTGATGAGCAGATTCAATCCAACAAGAAATATTCGGTCACTCTGGCCGTGTATCGTGAGAAAGTGCAGGAGACGCAGCGGCGTTTGCAGACGATCGAACAAGAGGCGCAATTGTCAGTTCACGAGATCAAGGATATCAACCGCCATATGTCAATTGGTGAGGCCAAGGCGCGGCGGGCAAAAAAGGAAATGGTCGAAGCCAATTTGCGGCTGGTGATCTCGATCGCCAAAAAATATACCAATCGCGGGTTGCAATTTCTGGACCTGATCCAGGAGGGCAACATCGGTTTGATGAAGGCTGTGGATAAATTTGAATACCGGCGCGGCTACAAGTTTTCGACCTATGCGACCTGGTGGATTCGCCAGGCGATTACCCGGTCGATTGCTGATCAAGCCCGGACAATCCGTATTCCGGTACACATGATCGAGACCATCAACAAGCTGAACCGGATTTCCCGGCAGATGCTCCAGGAGATGGGCCGTGAGCCAACACCGGAAGAGCTGGCCAATCGCATGGAGATGCCGGAAGATAAGGTCCGCAAGGTACTGAAGATCGCCAAAGAGCCTATTTCGATGGAAACACCGATCGGTGATGACGAAGACTCGCATCTCGGTGATTTCATCGAGGATTTGAGTGTCATGTCGCCAGTAGATGCGGCTACAGTCGAGGGTTTGCGTGAGGCAACCCGCGAAGTGCTGGCTACCCTGACTCCCCGCGAGGCCAAGGTCCTGCGGATGCGGTTTGGAATTGACATGCCAACGGATCACACCCTGGAGGAAGTTGGCAAGCAATTTGACGTCACCCGTGAACGCATCCGTCAGATCGAAGCCAAGGCTTTGCGCAAACTACGCCACCCCAATCGCTCAGAGCAGTTGCGTAGCTTCCTCGATTTGGAGTAGTCAACCGGCTAGCAGCAGTAAGAAATAGTGGTTAGAATTTCGATGTTTCGGGCCCTTAGCTCAGCGGTTAGAGCAGGGGACTCATAATCCCTTGGTCGAAGGTTCAAATCCTTCAGGGCCCATTTTTAAATCAAAGCCTTGGTGCATTATCCGCCAAGGTTTTTTTGTGCCCTCAACCCACTGAAGCCCTGCACGAATCCACCCGCACGATAAAAAAAGCGGATTCGACAAACTCCGGCACTTTGTCTATATCCAGACACGGGGTCTGGCTCGCAGCCGATGGGGGTGAGAGGTATTTACGATTTGCTTGCATGCACAAGATCAAGCGCTGGAGCCGGGGTCCCCTGGCTTCGCGGTTAGCAACCGCTCACAGATATCCCAACCGCCGAGCCAGCGCCACCGTTGCTGGACCGAATCGTGAACCATCCGTCATCCATTCCAGTGGATCGCTTAGATTCACCTTAGGCGGCGGACCGGTTCGCAATCGCGGATCTTCCAAATACTTGCGATTGTTACCCCCACGGGCATTATCCGGTCCTATGGTGGCGAACAGGGACGCTTCCGGATGCTTCATTGCCTCAATCGCTTCTGCATCCATCCGGATATCCAGCCACTCAGCAATCTGCTGCAAATAATGATCTGGATTGGCCAGTAACAGTTCTCCCTGCAGATGCAGGCTCTGCCCAACCGGTAACTGTTCGGTAAACCGCACGATATGGCCGTGAACCTTCAGCCAGTTTTCCTCCATTCGACGCCCGTCCACCGGCATGCGATTCCGTCCGCGCCGGGCGCGCTGCTCCTGGCGCACTTGATATAACGACTTGCTGGTTGAACGCGGGTGCCGTGATAAATGCAGAAAACGGGCTGTGGGAAAAATCCGGTACAAACGGGCTAGATAGGCCGCTTCCGCGCAATTGCTGGGACTCTTCTCAACCATCTGACGCTGACCGATCTGTGACACCACATGCCACGCCAGCTCGTGCGTGGTCATATCCAATCGTTCACGCAACCATTGCCAAGCCCGTTCCGCAGCAGCTTCTGTTTGCTCGCCGTCATGCAATTGAGCGAGCGTCCGGACCAGACCATGCAGCCGGTGCCGGTCGCCTAAACCGGCAAAGCATTGAAACAAGCCGCCGACCGTGTCCGCAACAAAAAAATTAGTTTCCGGCAGTCCATACAGCTCTGGATGCTGGCCCAACATGCCGCATACCACCGAAGAAAAGGAACGGCCAGGACACAGGATAAACAGCGGCCGGCAATCGAAATGAGTTTGATTGCTCACAGACATACCTGATGGTCAATCGATGAAATCACTGAACCAGCCCGCTACATCGGGTTCAGGGCGGTTTTCTGACTTTGGACCCGGCGTTGGTATTGCTGGCGTAGCCAGCCGATGATCACCTAAAGCCGCACGCCACGCATTTAATGTTTGCAGTTCGCGTTCGATGATTTGCACGTGTCCGGTTAATTGATCGATGATCTCCACCATTCCCCGCACAGTCCGGCTGACCGCTTGCATATGGCTATCGAATTGCGGCAGTGCCTCAGCCAACCGGTCCGGACGCTGCTTCGAATCGGAAGCGGCGGATTCCGCAACATTCAAACTTTCATAACCCGGAATCGATTGCAGCAGACGCTTCAACTGCTGGACACTGATCCCAGCCACTTTTTCCTCACCGGACGCGGTCTGCTCCAGTTGCCCCAGAATCCAACGAATCCGGACAGCCACCGGATGGCTGCCCTGGCTGCGCAACCGCAAAAAACCGATCAGCTGCCGCACGCGCTCTTCGCCAATCCGGGTTCCCGGAATCAGCCTGCTTCCAGGAGCAGGCTGTTGAAGAAACTGGATGATTCGCTGTAGAAAAGCACGCTGAACCGGCTCCACTGCCCCGCTTCCATCCCGTTCACGCCATGCGGGAGGCCGCTTCCGATCATTTTCAATCTCAGGACTCATCCGTCTTTCTCAACCTCAATCTCAACATGCACCATCTTTTTCAACTCAATTGGGAACAGATACCCTGAACCCTCTTATAATCGATACTGAAATAATCAGCCTCACGCGTTGCAAAGCTCGCAGCACACTCAGCATACTCTTAATTTCCACTCAAACCCGGTCGCCAACCGCATGCCCGCACACTCCTCGTTTCAGTTTCACGCCATTCCCGCCGGTCTACTGCCCGAAGCCAGCCGCTACCTGATTCACGCAGCTGCCTGGTTTCAGGGCTGGTTATATCTAGGAGTGACCAGCTACCCGGCAGACCCCGCCCGCCCTGGCAACGCCGTTCTGCTTCGCCATCGCTTACGCGAATCCGGTTGGGAGCAGTTGCACACGAGCACGGTGGAGTCCCGCTGGTTCACGCACCAGGGCCAATCCCGCTATTTCCCATTGGAACTCGGTTGGCGAGCGCTGGCCGTCCTGCCAAACACCAAACAGCCGGCACCGGCCCTCTATGCACTCCGCTTCAGCCTACGGACACCTGCTCTCCTGTATTCCGAAGAGGGCGCGCACTTCACGGAAATAGCGTCCAGCCCAGACACCGATGGCAGCCCATTCATCAGCCTGCGCAGCTTTTCAGGTCAAATATTCGCTATCTCCGCCCGCGCTGCTCACACCGGCCGCGATGGTCCACTGATCTGGGTCAGCACCGGCCCTTGCGCACAATCCTGGCATCCTGCTTGTACCCCCGGCTTCGGTAACCCAGAAAACCGGACCATTGACGGTCTGCACGTCTTCAACGGCCAATTGTATGCTGTCGCTGGCAATCCAACCAATGGCTTTCAGCTTTGGAAGACGATGGCGCGTGGCCAACCCCCTTTCACTTGGGAGCAGGTGCTCGCTGAGGGCGCTCAACGCTACACGCTCAACCCGCATGTCGAAACACTGACCGTGTTCAAAGACATGCTCTACCTCGGCACTCGCTCGCCACATCTTGATCCTCGCTGGGAATTTGCCACTTCAGGCGCTGAAGTCATCCGAGTACTGGCTAATGACCATTGGGAACTGGTCACGGGTACTCCGCGCTTCTCACCGGTTGGGCTGCAAATCCCGCTTTCGGCTCAGGGGCCTGGGTTCAGCGGCCACCGTAACCGGCGAGTCTCACGGCTCATGGGCACACCCAATGCCCTGTACGCTGCCCTCGATCATTACGAAGACCCCGTCAATGCTAATCCTACGTCTGAACCGGTCAATTTCCAGCTATGGAAAAGCCAGGATGGCGAAGAGTGGGAAGTTGTCACACCCGACAGCTTCGGACAGTCTGCGGCAACTCGTTTGCGTGTGCTGCAACCAACCCCGCATGGTCTGGTGGTTACCGGTGACTGGGATTTAACGCGTAATTCCAAAGCACAGCCGGGTATTTGGTTAGAGCGCAATCACTAGAGTAATTTTTTACTTCTCTGCCTGTGAGAAGGATACAGCAATTTAAGGCAACCACGACCACATCTCCAGCATCACGAACCGCACCAGCGCCCGGGTGAACGCGACAATCAGCCATTGCTCACCGGCAGTGATCTTGGCAAACCCGGTCATTTGCGATTTCAACAAACCTTCAGGATTGGGAATTTCGATCATCACCCGCACGACACGCATGAACGGATTGGCCGGATTCGGCTCGACAACCGGAGCAACGGCCGCTACGCGGCCAGTGAAATCACGCAGCGGATACGCCCAGACCCGCAATTGCACCGGCGCGTCCGTTTGCACCTCGCCAATATCGGTTTCCGGCGCCAGGATCTCAGCCCGCATTACCCGATGGTCTTCAACGGTTACGAACAGATCACCCTCTTTCAAGTAATTTCCGGTCTTGAATTCCGGGCGTGGCGTCACCACCCGCCCGGCCACCGGTGTTCGCAAGTACGTCCTTTTGCGTTGATCCTCCAGATAGGTTTGCTGAGTGCGCAATTGCTGAAGCTCAGCCTGTTTGGCGGTAACTTCCATCGGCAACGGCGGGCTTTTCAGTAAATTAAAATTAGCCTCGGCTACCGTGACTGCCGCTTGATCGACCTCCGCAGTCTTGACCGCCTCTTCATATTCCAGCGCCTTCACCACTCCCTGTTGATGAACCGGTTCCAGCAACTCCCGGACTTTGCGGCTGTGCAGCGCCCGGACTTTAGCCATCGCCAACTGCTGCCGGGCGACCTCAATCGCTTCAGCCTTGGCGCCATGCTGGAGCAGTTCCAGTTCCGCCTGCTGGCGTTCGATTTCAGTAGCCGTTTTAGCAAGCTCCTGATCCTGTTGCCATGTGCTTAATTCAGCCAATACCTGTCCGGAGGTTACCCGCTCATTTTCCCGAACCTGCACCGCCGTTACTATGCCGGAGGTTACCGCGTGGACTTCAGCGCGCGCGGTGGGAAACAGGGTCACCTCGCCGGTGACATCATAGGAGTAAGGCAGGAATGACGCACTCACCAGCAATATCACCACCGCCAGCCGCCATTTCCACCTTCCCTTCTTCTTTTCCACGACCGCGGTGGGATGAGAGACAGAATATTGCATAGCTGGGCGTGAAATATCGCCAGTGACTGGCATTGACCGTTTTTCGTGGCGCTGGCGCTGGCGGGCCAACCGATACAAGAGCCAGCGCGCTACAAGCATCACCAGCACCAGAAACAGCACCACGCCTACGCCTTGAAAACGGAATTTCAGTTGCTCGGCCTGGGTCAGCAGCACAGTTCCTGCAATCATCAGTACATAAGCTGCACTGGCGACGATATAACCCAAGAGTCCGTATTTTTCCGCGGACGAAAGTCCCGCCGGCGGTCGACGGCCCCGCAGATACAAACTCAGCACCCGAAATGCTCGCTCGCGCACTTTGGGCATCTGTAGATAGCTGGCTAGCCATACGTAGCCGTCACCCCACCAAAGCGGATTGGCTGTGAACAGGAAAGCACCTAGCGCCAAGTGGCCGATAACGAAACCATAAGAACCCAGTGTACCGCCGCTCTCCAAGGTCAAGCGCCAAAGCAGCGTTCCACCGATAAATAAGGCCAGTTTGGTGAGCAACGCCGATCCGATTACCCACAATCTCTGCTGGCGGGGGCGTACCCAGCTTCGCAAACCCTTGCCAATGAAAAAGTGGGGAATGACGCCAAACTCCAAGCGGAGACCAAATTGCTCTACCTGGCCCCCACAGTAAACACAGGTGACACCTTGCACCACTCTCGACAGCAAGTTGACCACGAACAAGCCAAATATGAACTTGAACAGCAGGTGGGCACCCGGAGCAACGAGTATTGTCAAGGCCCGTTCATACTGCGGCTGGCTGTACATGAGCGTCAGCAACGCTAATAGCATGCCTGGCGCCAATAACCAGACACCGTGGCGCAGCCATCCCAACCAGTATCCTAGCCAGGCGAAACCGCGCTGAGGGTTAAACCATAACCAGCGGTAGGCATCGCCGGGCCGGTCATCGTCATCAACTTCTAGGCCATCTGCTTCTGCTTCACCGGCTGGCGCATCGTCCATCGCCGCCAGCAATCCCAACGCAGCCATGTCCTGATAAAACTGATTCAGTTGGTCAGCGGTAATGGCCAGATCAAACCGTTGCGCGAAATCGGCCTGAATCACTTTGGGATCAGCGGTCCGGTTCAGTGCTTGGCAAAGAAATACCTCTTCCTCGCCTAACTCGAAGCGTTCGCCGCTGACCGGATCGCGCACCTGATAGCGTCCAGCCGCCGCGGTGGACTCGAACCGCAATTCCGGGCGCAATCGCCAGAGGATTGGCTCGTCAGGCGCTTGGTTCTCCGGCACCCTCACCGTCCTCGCCGGCGATCCAGCCAGATATCCATAACGCGTCCCTGCTGGCGCAAAAATTCTTGCATCAGATCAAAGTGTCCAGCCAATGCCTCTGGCCGGCCAAGCGGTTTTGCTATAACCGGAGGCGCCAAATCATCTGCTGTTTTGCAAATCTTTATCCTCTCTTGCGGGAGAGAGTTGGCGTGGGAGGCAGGCACGCTTGCATTCAGGCATTCCCGTAGCTGCGTTGCCACCGGCCCCGTGGATTGAATCACCGGAATCGCCGTCGGCAAATAGGGCGCCAGCGCCGCCACCGGTTGTGGCGTTCCACCGTAGAGAAGCTCCAGATCGACAGGAATACCCTGCGCAAACAACTGACCAAGGAGATGGCGCAGTTGATGATCAGCACCGCGCCGGCGATCATCGCAGGATACGGCAACATGCGGCCGGTTGCGAAGAATGTCGCGGACAAAGGCCGTCAGGTGGCTCTCTGGCCCCGCTTCGACGAACACCCGGACCCCGTCCCGGTACAGATTTTCAATGCTCTCGCGAAAGCGCACCGGGCACATGTATTGAGCGGCGGCAGTGTCGCGAATCTCTTCCATCCTGCTAGGAAAAGGCTTTGCGGTCACACATGAATACAGGACCGTACCGGCCGGGGCAAATTCCACGCTGGCGAACAGCGCCCGGAATGCCTCCGCCATGGGCGACATCAAGTGCGTGTGATAACCCCGGTCCAACGCCAACTCAGTGCAGAATGCACCCCGTTGTTTGAGGGTGGCATGGGCGGCGGCAATCGCTTCTGCGGGGCCAAACAGGATGAACTGATTGGTGCAATTATCCATCGTCAGGTGCAAACGCGGATCAGCTTCCAGAATATCCTGCGCTTGTTCAAGAGATAACGCACCGACCGACAGTAGCTCACCATCTGGAATAACCCCAGACATCTCCAGACTGCGGTATAACGCATTCATCCGCCGGATACATGCGCCCAGTGCCGCCTCGTCCAAGCGGGGAACGCCGGAAGCAGTCAGCGCCGCATTCTCACCGGTACTATGACCCAATAACGCATCGGCCCGGACACCAAACGCCGTCAATAAAGCAAACAGCGCCCGGTCCGCAGCGAATACCGATTCCGAACCGAGCTCCATGCCGCGTAACTGCTTCTGTAACTCTATCCGCTCTTCAGTACTCAAGCCGGCCGGCAGCGGAAAAATCGCTTGGCTCGGCGCAAGATCACGCTCACCATCGTACAGTCCATCGAGAAAATCGAACCAATGGCGTACTTGGGGAAATTCAATCGCTAAATCCCGCAGCATGTCCGGGTACTGGGAATTTTCTCCAGGAAACAGCATTGCCAAGCGGCCTGCAACGGGCCGGCTATTGAAGTAGATGCCATCCCGGGTCTGCAAACGATCCCGCGCCGGATCAGCCAGCTTGCCAGCTACTGCTGCCAATCGGGCTTCAAGCGTGCGCCCATCTTCGGCCACCACCGCCAACCGCTCTTCACCCTGGCCGCGTTGCCGCCAAAGCGCCATGGCCAGCCTGCGTAGATCGCCTTCCGGCGCATTCCGCAGCTGTTCCCGCACGTCCTCGACTTGCTGAATCAATGCCATCCTGTCCGGTTGCACGAACACCAATAACTCACTACCCGGTTTCCAGCGCCGCCCGAGAAATGCCGACAGCGGTCCGGTATTTTGACCTGGTGCCTCCTCAAGAATAGCGTGGGTATTGATGCCGCCGAAGCCGAAAGCGTTGACTGCCGCGCAGCGGGGCATCCGCCCGCCCTGAATCCAGGGACGGGCCTCAGTATTAAGGTACAGGCGGCCATTTCCCAGGGCCAAGTCAGTGCGGACCTCCTCACATAGAGTCGGCGGCAATACCCGATGATACAGCGCCAGTGCCACTTTAATCAGCGATGCCGCGCCCGCCGCTGGAATACAATGGCCGATCATCGATTTGACCGAACCCAAGGCGACATCCGGCAGCGCTCCCCGCCGTTCGCCCAGTATCTGGCGCAATGCCTGAATTTCAGTTTCGTCGCCTAAAGGAATACCGGTGCCGTGCGCCTCGATAAGCCCTAAACTGGCCGGATCGAGTCTTGTTTGCCCCCAGGCACGGCGCATCGCTAATACCTCGCCTTCCAGGCGTGGCGCCATCAACCCCTTGGCGCGTCCATCCGAAGATTGGCCGATGGATTTCAAAACAGCATAGATCCGGTCACCGGCCTGCAAAGCGTCTTCCAGCCGCTTCAATACCAGCACACCCCCCCCCTCGCCCAGCAACGTCCCGTCGGCGTCAGCAGCAAAAGGCCGGATCTTCGATGTGCGCGATAAGGCGCCAAGCTGGCAGAAAACCATATATACCAGCGGCGGAGTGGAGGTATTAATGCCACCGGCCAGCATGATGTCAGCGCGCCCTCGCCGCAATTCATTCATGGCGGCATCTACTGCGATGAGCGACGAAGCGCAAGCAGCATCGATGATGTAGTTCGGCCCCATTAAATTGAGGCGGTTGGCGATCCGCCCCGTCATCATATTGGGCACCAAACCAGGAATACCGTCGGTATCCAACGGTAACAACTGCTGCTTGAGTGCTGCCCGGACATGACTGAGCGCCGTTGAATCGATCTCAGGAAACATGTCTTGCAGCAAGGCTACGGTCTGATCCAGTACCACACAATGCTGGACGCCATTGACATTCGCCCGATTGGGGTGGATGCCATGTCCTAAGATGACCCCGGCGGTTTCCGGATTAAAGCGATTATCCTCTAGACCTGCATCCAACAATGCTTTCTTTACTAGATCAAGCGCATGAAACTGGTCGGGTTCACCGCCGGTCACTGACACCGGCATGATGCCGAACCGGCGGGGATCGAAACGGGACACATCACGCAGAAAACCACCGTGCCGGGTGTAGATACGCGCCAAATCATCGCTGCCAGGATCGAAAAGCCGCTCGGCGCCCCACTCGGGCAACGGCTCGTCAATCGCATTCACCCGGTTAAGAATATTGTGCCAATAGCTTGTTAAATCGGGCGCTTTGGCGAACAGGGCCGCCATCCCAACAATGGCAATATCGCTGTCTGCAGTCTTAGTCATAAAATTTGGCTGCGCGTACCACCGGCCCAGCCACCGCCAAGGCGGTTCAGCGCTGCGCTGGCGGCACATTCAAAATCGTCAATTTCAAGATGAACCCGGCCATCAACGCCAGTGAAGCGGATATCACAGCGAACACCCGCCTCAACAGCAGCGATATGCAAGCGAACCATCAATCGCTCCGGCAAGGGTCCGGCATTCAAACGGCGGATACGGCCTAACCGGCTGGGCAGTGGCGTTGCGCCCAGTTGCAGACGGCTCCAAACAATCAATGCCTGGAATGCTCCATCCACCAGTGCTGGATCGAATTGCCACCGTGCATCACGCGCTGGCGGGTAGAAACTGCTGGCTTGACTGGGACGAAGCATTGCAACGATCTGCTGGCCGTTGTAACCCTCAAATCCGGTTAGCGTCTGAAAGCAGGGGCCATGAAACAGCCAGCGCCGATAGATTTCATCGACCGGCAGCGGTAATGAATGCAACTCTGCGATGGGATCGTTAACTGCCGTGGACCCGGGCGGGGAACCAATGGTCACCGCTGCCTGATAACAAGGCCGGCCCTGAGCATCGCCATTGTCCAGCCATGCCGTAAACCGCCGCAGACCCTCGCTCGCAGGACTGGAGGATTCCTGCAATGTGATCCGCAGCCGCGCGTTATCCTGGTTCTGCAAACTCAGTCCTCGCAGTAATTGCACATCACTGAGCTGGATACCGCTGGCATCAGGGCAGATGGCCATCACGGCTTCGGCCAAATACTCCATAGCCACTGCGAACGGCAACACCGGCGCACCATCCAGCCGGTGATGATCCAGATACGGATCGCTGATTAAATCCACGGTTTTTTCAAATCGCCATGCGGCTGGACCCCGTTCCGTGAGACGTGCGCCATAGAGCAGCGCATGAGGCCCCCCGATGAGGACCGCCGGATCAGCCGCGCTAGGCAACATACTCAGTTGCGTCTCCGCATACTCCCAAGGGAAATCGCCGGCGACCAGCTCAACCTCATCGGCCGGCCCATACAGCAGCTCATTGAGCAAAAAGTGCCGGCCAGCGGCTGCATTCACCAGCTGGACACCGCGCGCTTCGAACTGCCGCCGCACCTCGGGCGTGACCATGCCAGCGCCATGCGTGGTCCGATCCCAAGGACTCCAGTGAATAGCCGTAACTTTTACCGATTCTCCCCAGCGGTCACGCAGACTCCACGCCAATCGAGTCACTATCTCATTGCCAGTCGCATAGTCGGACTGCCCGCGATTGCCAAAACGTCCAGCAACCGAGGTGAAAAAAGCAAAAAATTTCAGGGTCTCCGGACGCAAGTATTTTGCCAGCAGGAAAGCACTGTCTATCTTGGTGTCGATGACCTGGTCGATGCTCTCGCGGGATTTATCGAGTAACCAGCCATCCTCGATCACCCCTGCCCCGTGAATGACCATGTCGATCCGTCCCTGTTTTTGGTACAGATCATCGAGCAGCAGGGCCATCCCGGCTTCATTTCGAACGTCGACGGCCCGGTAATCCACGCGTGCGCCGAGTGCGGTCAAATCAGCCACGTTAGCGCGGATTTCCCGGTCGCGCAGCAGAGATTGAATATCCTGCTCGACCTCAGCCGGTTTCACCGTGCGCCCCTCAGCGCTCGCCCGCGCCAGAAAATGGCGGCGCAACGCCGCAGCATCCGGCAGATGGCGGGTTGCCGCATCCTCGGATTCCGGTAACGGTGTTCGCCCCAGCAGGACCAAGGTCAGATGAAACGGCGCCAGTTCACGTAACGTTTCCGCCGTGATACCTCGCGCCCCACCGGTGGCCAGCACGACCCAATGCTCGTCTGGCTGGCGTAGAGGGGCTGGCAAGGGCGATAGAGAAGCCGGCACGGTGCGGAAAACCGTGCGTACTCCCCCCGGATAACTCACTTCCCGGCGGCCCCCTGGCAGCGCCAATTCTTGAAACACCAGCGCTGCCAGCCGTTCAGGATCATCGCCTGGATCCAAATCCAGTGCTTTTCCGATGAAACCCGGCTGAGCCAGATCAGGATTCCATTCCAAGTTCAAGGTCTTCACCAGTCCGGTCAATCCCGCGCTGCCAGGGAAAACCCTCTCCATTCCGGCTCTCACCGCCAACGCGTCGCCCGCCAACGCATGCGTGGCGTGCAGGTCACGTCCAAACCGGCCGCCCAGACCAGTCACCGTCAACAGGCGGCCTCCATCGCGCAGATCACCTCCCACCCATTGCAGCAGGGTAAACAGGCTCTTAACCTCCCGGGCAACCCGTTCACGCCACTCCGTCAACGCCGCACCGGCCGCTAACAACGGCTGACCGAGCGGCAGCAGGTGAATCAGCGCACGGACGGTTGAACCCTGCCGCTGTGTATTTATCCATTGTTGCAACCGCCCGGTATCATTGAGCAGTTCCTTCGGAATCAGCATTGGTTGCATCCCGGCCCCTCGCAGTTTCCGGCTCAGGGCGTCCGCCACACCGAGGTTGTCGGGGATCAGCAGATATGAACCCGGTTCCAGCACCGTTAGCGGATGGGTCAGCGATTCCGGGTGCGCCTTAACGATAAACCGGGACAGGGGGGCACACCCAAAACGGTCTGTCCCGGTTAACTCAAAAGGGCGGGCGTTCTCCTCGATCACGTTCTCCTGTTTCGCAGCAGCGATTGGCTCGCCCGTTTTCACCGCTAGCCGGGCAGCCACCCTATCCAGAATCTGTTGAAGCGTCGGCAGACCGGCAATCTCTTCCATGTGCGGCTGAAGTTTTTGGGAGCTGGATTCTGGCAGCGACCGGCGGAACAGGCCCAGAATCTCCACCCGCTTGATGGAATCGATGCCCAAATCCGCTTCGATATCCTGGTCCAATCCCAGCATCTCCGGCGGATAGCCGGTGCGTTCACTGGCGATCGTCAATAGCCGGTTTTTGAGATCGGAGCGTTCTAATGATGCGGCAGCAGGTGCGGGTGCGGTACCGGCCTCCTGAGGAGGCGCAGTGTTAACAACTGGTTGCACGATAGCTGGCGCCGGCGGCGGCGAGACCACAGGCGCCGCCGCTGCTGGAACCGGCACAGCCGCAGGCAAGGCGGACGCTCGCATGGGCGGCTGAAGTGTTGCCTGTTCAGCCGCGCCTTCCTCACGGCTGGCTGCGAAATAAGCCAGCATTACCTGTTCCTGTAAGTGCAGAAACTGGCGCATGGTTTCCTGATAACCGGCCAGCGCCTGATCGGCCGCCCCCCCTGGAGCGGAACCGGCCCCAGGCGGCGGGCCGGAAGGTTGATTATTCATCATAGGATTCTCCGTGGATTGCACAATGGCTGGAGAGGCGGCAGGCAATACGTCCGGCGGCGATGACTGCTCTACATCGCCCGCCAGCAACGGCGGCTTCATTCCCAGCGCATAAGGTTCCCCCTGCCGCCGGACACCCGTCCCGCTCAACCACCAGACATGGGACGGCAGTGGCGCGGGTTTGGACTGCTCCAGGACCTGAGCCAATGAAGACGGGTCAGCGATCCGGCCTGCAAACAGCGGCGCCAGATCAAGCGGGACACCATGAGCCAGCAACGCCGCTAGTGCCTGCAACAGTCCATTCAGGCCACCACCCTGATCATCGATTGCTACCGCCAGATGCGGCTGTTCCTGCAGAATTTGCTGAGTCAGCCGGGTCAATACATTACGCGGGCCGACCTCTAGAAACAGTCGCGCACCGGCAGCGTACATCGCCTCGATCTCACCGGTAAAATTGACCGGTTCAGTCAGATGCGCCGCCAGCCGGCGGCGCATCTCTGCCGGTTCCCGTGGATACGGGTCAAGGGTGGCATTGCTATAGACCATGAATGCCGGCGATTGAAACGGCAGACCGGCCATGAATGCTGCTAATCGCGCCCGGGCGGGCTCGACAATCGGAGAATGAAAAGCAGCAGCAACCGGTAAGGATACAGTGGCGATATTGCAGGCCGCCAAGACCTGCCTGGCCTGTTCAATCGCCGCGGTAGATCCGGAGAGCGCCAATTGCCGGGGTGCGTTGTAATTCGCGAAAGTAACGCCTTCGACACCCTGCAACGCCGTTCTCACAGATTCCACATCTGCGCGCGCCGCCAGCATAGTCCCTAGCTGACCATCGGCCGCCGCCTCAACGATAAACCGGCCGCGCGCTTCGGACAAACATAGCAACGTCTTCAGGTCGAAAACGTCCGCGGCGTGTAACGCCACATACTCGCCATAACTGTGTCCTGCCGCCAGCGCCGGCTGTAGATTCAGGGTTTGCAGCCAAGCCCATAGACCCGCCTCGACGGCGCCGAGCGCTGGTTGCGCAATTCCGGTGCAGGTTAACCGGCGGCGTGCCTCTTTTTCGGTTTCAAGCGTAAAGCGGCGGGGCGGGTAAATAAAAGTGCTCAGTGCAGAATTGAGGGAGTCCGTCAATGCCGCATCCGCCTGTTCCAGCGTCGCCGCTAATTCCGGCAGCGCCACCGCCAATTCGCGCAGCATGCCGGGATACTGGCTACCTTGCCCCGGAAACAGCACTGCTAACCGGGGGGGTTGCCCATCAGCCGTCCAGGAATGCGGGAAGTAGATATTTTGCAGCCGTTCACCCTCCCCTCCCCAGCCGTTGCCCGCCAAAGAGGAGAGAATTTCAGGAGAAGAAGGAGGAGGGAGAGAGATCTTGTATAGCCGCGTCAAGGCGCTCGCGATCTGCTGCGTCAGCTCAGGCAGCGACCCAGCGATCATGGCTAACGTCAACCCCTGCGCCGGCAAGGCTTGCGCCAAAGCAGCGGCCAATGCAGCAAGGCGAGGCTGTGCACCGGATTGCAAAGCG
This sequence comes from Gammaproteobacteria bacterium, assembly GCA_024234995.1. Taxonomy (GTDB): domain Bacteria; phylum Pseudomonadota; class Gammaproteobacteria; order Competibacterales; family Competibacteraceae; genus UBA2383. The sequence continues at coordinate 183,043 of JACKNF010000002.1, read as the reverse complement.
GCTTGCAGCCGCTCCAATCCGGCGATCAATCCAGCGGAGTCTGCTGCCCGCCAAACGAACAGTTCGGCCGGCCAGTCAGGCAATGGCGCATCCGTCTGCAAATCCTTCCCGCCTGGATATTCTTCCAGCGCAGCATGGAAATTGGTGCCGCCAAAGCCAAAGGCACTGACGCTCGCCCGGCGAGGATAATCCTGTGCGCGCAGCCAAGGCCGCGCTTCGGAGTTGATAAACAACGGATTCGCTGAATCGCGCAACGGCGGCAGGGGCCGGTCGACTCCGCAATGCGGCGGCAATACCCGGTAATGCAGCGCCAGCGCCACCTTGATCAGCCCAGCGGCCCCAGCAGTGGCCTTGGTGTGGCCAATCAAGGTCTTAACCGAACCAATCGCACCGCTGGCCGGTGACGCTCTACTCTCATCAAGCAGAGTCGTCACTGTCTCCAATTCTGCCCGGTCCCCGGCTACGGTGCCCGTGCCATGCGCTTCCCACAACCCGACGGTTGCCGGCGAGTAGCCGGCTTCCTGATAGGCCCGGCGCAATGCCCGCAATTGCCCGGCGGGCCGTGGCGCCGTCAATCCTTTGGCGCGGCCATCGCTGGAACCAGCAATACCTTTAATGACTGCGTAAATCCGGTCGCCATCCCATTCGGCATCCTCCAGCCGTTTCAATACAACCGCCGCGACACCCTCGGCAATCGCGATACCGTCGGCCTGTTCGTCGAAGGTGCGTGGCCGGCCTTGCGGCGACAATGCCTGGGTTTTTGAGAAACAAAGATACATGAACGGCGACTGCATGGTATCGGCGCCGCCGGCGATTGCCAGGTCGCTATGGCCCAGCCGCAACTCATTGACCGCCTGGTAAATCGCCGCCAATGACGAAGCGCAGGCGGCATCCACCGCACAGTTGATGCCGCCGAAGTCGAAACGGTTACTGACCCGGCCCGCTGCCACATTAGGCAACAAACCGGCAAAGGAATCCTCGGTCCATTCCGGCAGCCGCGCCAAGATGTCCTCGCCCACGCGACCGGTCATGCGCAGCAGATCCGCGCGAGTTGCGTAGGCCAGCCCCAGCTCACCCATGCCGCCACTCGTTCCCAAAACCACTGCAATTCGCTCGCGGCTGGTCTGCGGCAGATCAATGCCGGCATCATCCAGCGCCTGCCGCACCGCCTCCAGCGTCAATAACTGTAAGGCATCGATCGATTTGAGCGCGACCGGCGGTAGTCCGTAATGGGTTGGATCAAAGGGTTGTTCGGCAATGAAGCCGCCCCATTTGGCGTAAACCCGGTCACGCGCCGCCGGATCGGAATCATAGTATAACCGCCAGTCCCACCGCTCCGGCGGAACTTCCCGCAAGCAGTTCACCCCCTGGACCAAGTTCCGCCAATAGTCCTGTGCACTGGTCGCGCCCGGCAACCAAACGCCGATGCCGATGATGGCGATATCCGCTAGATTCGCGCCAGGTTCTGGCTGCTTTCGGGATTGCGGCTGATAACGCGCCAACCAATCCAGCGCACCTGTGGTGACGTTGTGATGCAACGCGTCCAACGTCAAAGGCCGGTCATGCAAGGCTGCCACTTGCCCGATCATGTACATACCCTGGACCTGTTGCTCATCCGGGCTTATCTGCTGCAATTCTCCCGCCGGGTCCGAGCGTAATAGGCCCTTGGTAGCGACTCGCAACCGGCCTAACGTTAATTCATCCAGCCGGTCGCGCACCGTCCGTGCCGGCTCACCCCGGGCCTGCAACTGCTGACGGGTCTGGTGAAAAGCCGCAACGAAGGGCGTGATCGCGCAGCGGCTGGCATGGCCTGGCCCGGCCGTCAATGTCGCGGTTGTTGCACAAGCCAGCGCCACTTGCTGAAAACCGGCCTGGATGGCCCCGCAACGCACCGCTTCCCCGGTCAGGATGTAAGCCGTGCCCATCAACACACCGATGTGCGCGCCGCTTCGGGTCAACGGGGCGGCTAACGCGGCAACCATCGCCGCTGAACGAGCATCGTGAATGCCACCGGCAAACAGCACGGCCACCTTAGCCAGCCCCTCAGAATGCTCGCCTTCCCAGGACAGCAACGCCTCAACCATCGATTCCCATAGCACGAAACTGCTCAATGGCCCGATATGACCGCCGCACTCACGGCCTTCAAAGATAAAGCGGCGCGCGCCCTGTTCTAGAAACAGCCGCAGTAGAGTCGGCGTGGGGACATGCAAATAAGTGGCAATGCCGTCAGCTTCCAATTGCCGGGCTTGTTCCGGACGGCCACCGGCGATGTAAGCGAACGGCGGATGCACCGCCCGGATCGCTGCCAGTTGTTCCTCGCGCAACGCTGCCGGCACAAAGCCAAGAATCCCCACGCCCCAGGATCGACCGTTCAGACAGCGGCCTGTCTCCTCCAGCAATTGGCGGGAGCGATCACCCTTGAGCATCGCTAAGGCGATCATCGGCAATGCGCCCGCGCGGGCAACCGCTTCGGCAAATCCGGGGCAATCACTGACCCGGGTCATAGCACCCTGAACAATAGGAAAGCGGGTACCGTGCATCTGCGCTAAAGGCGCATTTTCTGCAAGGGCCGCGTCCCGTTGCGCTTGGACTGGATGTTGAACTAATACCCGCCGCATGGCGCGAATGACCTTCGCTACCGTGCCGTAACGCTCTGCCCACGGCGCAGCAAAAGCCACCTCTTGGCCAAGCGGCAAGACACCTTGCACCTGCGGATCATGCCAATCGGTTCGCTCATCCAGCATCACTCCGGGTGCAGTTTCCCGATCTTCCTGCAACTGCTGGCGCAGCGCCCGCACAGGCGCAAATCCTGGCCGTTCCAGCACTCGGATATAGCGTCCGGTTTCCTCATGACCCAATAGAACGGTTTCCGTGCCGTCCAATCCTCGCAACCAGGGCCGCAGGGTATCAGCGAGTGGCGACTCCCGCAGCAGCAACAAAGCGTGGTCGAGCACCACCCCGGAGGCGCCGCCAGCCTGGCAGGCTACAGCGGTATGCAAGCCGATGCCGCCCCGGACGTAAACTGGAAGTGTGGTCCGCTCCAGCAATCGTTGCAGGAGCACAAAACTGCTCTCCTCGCTAACCGCGCCGCCGGCCTCGTGACCCTTCACCCACCAGCCATCAGTTTGCGTTTCCAGACCGGTCCATTCATCGCGCCAGCGGGAAAGCTCCAGCAGCACCCGTCCGCCACCGGCGCGGAAGGTTTGGATGGTGGATAACAGATGAATATTGCGTTCAGCATCCAGGATGAGCCAATCCGGTTTGGCATCGCGCCTGGCTCCCAGCATGGCGGGCGCTTCACTGCTGCTCCACTTGAGGCCGAAGGGCGCGCGGATCGCCGCCAACCGCGCCAGCGCCGCTGTCAGTTCGGGCGGCTTCAAGGCGATTTCCGCATTCAGCACCCCGACCCCGCCCGTGCGGCAACCGGCCATCGCCAGCGCAGGATCGCTGAGACCGGCAGGGTTTAGGATAAACAGGGTAAAATCACCGTTCGCCGCCATGACGCGCTTCATGGCAAAGGGTCAACCGGTGGTGCCAGCGGCTCTTGAGGTTCACTGGTTTCGCTGGCTGCAAGTTTGAACCGGCTGACCCGCTCCATTTCCAGCAAGGTTTCCTCCAACGCTGCCTCCAGCCAATCAACCCGATTTTCCAGTTGCTGGTAATAACGGGTAATTTCTTCCAGGGTGCTGGAGGTTGTCAGTTCCTCGGCGCGCGGCAGGGTTTCAACGCCAAATTCCAGCCCCCAGGCATTCTCACCTCCCGCCGGCCGCCCTGCACCGCTTTCTTGATTCTGTAACCATTGCAGCAGGACATGGCGAATGTCAGGATTTTTCAGCAGAGGGGCAAGGGCGCCCAATCCACCCGGTAAGCGTCCTCCTTTGCCATCAGCCGCCGGTGCTGACGCACCCTTGGCTGCCATCATGAGTGTACGCAAGCCGGGGCGGCCACGCTGCCCTGCCGGCTCCTGATTCACACGCGCTTGGCGCTGCTCTCGCAAGCGGTTAAGACGTTGTTCTATCTCACTATCATCGCTCATTAGGTCCATTACTCCAGAAATTCCAGAAACCAGTCATCCCCACCGGGCTGTGGTGCTGTATTGGATTCTGGCGGGCGGACCGCGGGTTGCTTGATCTCCGGCGATGGCCTGACGCCGGGGGAAATTCCAGCACGCTGCCGGGCTTGCTCCAAACGGGCTTGCAAATCCTGAGTGACTGCCTGCAGCCGCTGAAGATCCGCCTCGATCGCTGTAATTTCACGATCCGCTTGACGTTCTCTGCTTCGCACCGCCTCACGGGAGGACGGAACATTTCCGTCACCGATCTCAACCGGCTGCTCTTCGTTCATTGTGATTGAGGGTAAAGCGGGCGATGCGGTGGAAGCTGCTCTATCCGGGCCTGGCGATTGGCTTGCGCGCTCTAATGTCTGTTGCAGACGCCAAAGATTGATCCCTCCCGCCATCGGCTCACCGGGGATATCCTGCTTTAAAAACTTAAGCAGCCGCTGAATACGCTCACTAGCGCCACCTTGCGTAGTCCGGGCACGTTGCTCCAGCAGCCGGATTGCCCGCTGAAGCCGTTGCTCACCGACGGGCATGCCAGGAAGCAGCGTATCTCCCGGCGGCGTTTCCATCAGGAATTCCGCCAGCCGCTGCAATAAACCACCGCCCTGCCGTTCGCTGCGCTGACCTTGCTTCGCCGGTCCCTGGCGATCACCCCGCCGGTGTCCACCTTGAGCCAGCACAACCGGCTCAATCACCGGTGTTTGCGGCATTACAGGCGCGGTACTGTGAGAAGGCTGTTCATAGCGCCCTCGCAACGCCTGCAAGCGGGCACGGCGCTTGGTCATACCGTCATCGTTATTCATAGCATTTCTCTCAAGAAAGGTTCTCGACGTTAGGAGTAACCCAATTCCCGCGCTAACTCGACCACCGCCGGATGCAGCCCCTGGCTATCTGGCCGCCACGGCAAAGGTCCGGCGAAATCATAATCGCCGAATTGCGCCGGGCGCAGGCGCGGCTCCAGAAGAAAATTGATGTCATTGCCCAATCGGGCATTGATCGGGCCCACATGGGCATAGGGTGACTGTTCCGGCGCCTTCATCGCCGCCAATTCACGCGGGCCGCAAGGCAACTCCAGCCATTGGCAGATCCGGGCCAGCTCGGTATCAGGATCCGCTAGAATCCGCTCGCCCTGTACCCGTAACCACTGCTCCTGAGGCAGGTCATTCAAGAATTCCATGACCAAGGCATTGGCGTCATGCCATAAAATCTGCGGCTCAATTACGGCCATGTCCCCCGGCATATCGATCGCATTGAGCATCATAAGCATCAGCTTACCGCCCCGCGCCTTAAGCACTGACTCGCACTGTCCACGCGGATGGCGCAGCAAATGGATAAACCTTGCCCGAGGAACCGCTTCCAGCAACCGTTCCAGGTACAGCCGCCGGCGAAGATAGCCTGGGCTCTTCTCGACTGCGATCAGCGGATCGATCTTCGCCAGGAGTTCCTGGAATACTTCGCCGGTACTGGACTGGGCGCGCGCCCGGATCCAGCGGTAGGCCAATGCAACCCCGTCAATCGTCTGTTCGCCCGCGTAGAGCTGCGCTACGGTGCGCAATAGGCCATGGCGCATCACCGGCCAGAACGTCGACTTGCGCCCGCCATCGTGACTAACGCCTCGCCAGAACTCGTCCAGCGTTTCTGCCATGAACAGATTCAATTCGGGAAAACCGTACATCCGGGGATGCTGGCCAAGCATGGTGCTGACCAGCGAGGTAAACGACCGGGGCGGCGCCAGAATAAAGAGCGGCTGGTGATGGTCTGACCTGCTTGCTGAACGGACCGCTGTCACGGCCGCAACCCTTCGGCAAACGGCACCTCAAAGCATTTTTCGTGCATGATCGGTCCGTGGCCGAAATAGCCATCTTCACCGAAGAGCTCCCCATGATCGGCCGTTACAATGAACCAGGTATTCGATGGGCATCGGGCATACAATTCACCCAGCAACCTGTCGATGTACTCCACGCATCTGACCTGCTGGTCATGTAACCGCCGCATCTCTTCCTCGGGAAAGAACGCCTGATTCTCCGATGTCCGGGTTGAGCCGTTCGCCAGATCTTTGAGCACCCCGTGAACTCCGGAAATATGCGGCAGATCGTCGCCAGCCAGCATATAGGGGTAATGGGTTTCGCCCAGATTAAGAAAGTAAAAACGGGGCTGATTTCCAGGGAAAATGATTTCGCGCACCATGCCAGCGAAATCGTTGTGGTTGTCCATCAGCCGGTAATCGTCGAAATCCCGGCTGAGAAGCGTGTAGGGATTGAGCACCGGCAATGACATCCGGGCGATAGTCGAGTAGCCGTTTTTTTTCAGCACCTTAGGCAGGGATAACTCCGGCACGAAGGTTTTGAACGATAGCCCGGTAATAGCAAGCCGATCCACCCAGCGCTTGAACTCGCCCTTGTAAACCTCAGAGGCGAACACCCCGCGCGGATTGGTGTGCGGAACCATGCCCATCAACATCGCATAATGCGAAGGAGAGGTCCAGGACGCATAGCTGTAGCGGCGCTCGACCGGACCGAGCCGGTCGATATTCGGCGTATGCGCCCTCTGGCAGCTGTCATAGCGACAGCTATCCATAACGATATAAATCAGATGATTCATGCGCGGCGATTACGGTTGCGGCGGTTCTGGCGCAAACGGCGGGTTTCATCCGCCACCCGGTCGGTTACGGATGGCTGGAGATCCTCGGCCAATTCTTCCCAGCCGCCATCACTAGCCGCCAGTTCGCGCTCCAGATCACCCAAGAGTTGTTCATGATCCGGCAAATGTAAAACGGTAGCGCGGTATTGCTCGACCGCTAATTGGAATTGCTGACGCTGATAGTGGATGTCGCCTAACAACTTATGTACCAATGGCGCAATCTGGCTGTTTTTCGGCAACTCACGGGCCTGCTGCTCAGCGTCCTCCAATTTACCACTGGCTAGCAGTGCCTCTACCAGCCGCAAGCGGGTTGTCGTTCGGCCAGGATCGCGGCGCAACGCCTCATGCAACGCTTCCTCGGCAACCGGGTACAGTTTTAGCTCCAACGCCGCACGTCCCAGCTGGACCAGCGCCGGGCTATCCTCCGGCAAGCGCTTCAGCACCTCACGCAGCACGTGTTCAGCCGGATCGTGTTCATTCCGGGCAACCAGCAAACGCGCCAGCAGAATAGCAGCACGAATATGATCTGATTCAATATCCAGTGCGAGCCGCAATTCAGCAATAGCGGCCTCCGGCTGATCTTGCTGGCGATAAATTTCGGCAATCAATAGCCGCGGCTGCACCTTGCGCGGATCATGGTGTAAGGCTTTCCGCAATAAAGCCATGGCTTCTTCATATCGCTGCTGACGCAGCAAAACTTGACCGAGCCCGGTCATAGCTTTCACTGATTTCGGGTCGAGATTCAGCGCATTCTGAAAAGCCAAAATGGCTGGCTCAAATTGATCCAGTTCGGCCAATGACTGCCCCTCCAGCACGTAGGCTTTCGGTAGCAATGGATCTAGCGTCCGCGCCTGGGTAAAGCGCGCCAATGCCTCTTCAAGGCGTTCCTGACGCCGTAATACCATGCCGAGGCCAAGATATGCATTGGCTGACTTGGGATTACTGATTAGCAACGCTTCAAATTCAATACGGGCCTCATCCTGGCGCCCTTCGCGAAACAGTGCGCGGCCTTTCCGCAGGCACTCGCGTTCATCCTGGGCCGGTGCCGGATTACTATCCAGCTTTTTGACCATCGGTTGCCACTGTGTCATATCTCATACCTCATGATAGCTCGTACTGCCGGCAGCACGGGCGGCGTCGTGAATTTCAAGGCATACATGCAAAATCAGCACCGGGCGGCTGAATCCTGAAGCGATCAGCCGTCATTGCGAAACCAGGGCATCGTATGGGAGTCAAAAACCGGAATGAAAGTTGCTGAAGGTTTGAAGAATCTTTCCATCTATCCACTGTGATGGAAAGATGCATAATCAATTCATCATAGCAATTTGCAGCTCACCGGCACAAATCCATTCCAGAGGTTCTTTAGAGAGCAGACAACTCGTGGCAAAATCGCCCGCTGGTTACGCGTTGACAAGCTCGTCAACATTATCCATCCACATCTAACCTTGGTTCAGCACCATCATGACAACCACCGGCATACTCACTCCAAAAAACATTCAAGAACAGCTAACCATGCTGCTGAGCGACATGATTCAGGGGTGGGATATGGATATCTTGGAACCAATTGGCACGGACACTCGATTAATCGAAGATCTAAATTTCGAGTCGGTGGACTTGATGCAGCTCATTGTCGCTATCGAGCAGACCTTCGGGGTACGGGGATTGCCGTATGAACAAATATTGATGCAAGACGGTGGCTACGTTACCGAGATTACGGTTCAGCAACTGACAACATTCCTATACCAGCTCATACCGCTCTATAGATCAGGCCAATCCCAGCCATCGCCTTCCATAGCAGCACACTGAACACCCGGCCTGATCATCCTTTTACTAATGCTAACGACCTAAAAATTTTAGTTTTCAAACAGATTGGCCAATTCCTCAACCAGTTTCTTACGGTCGATTTTACCATTAGGATTGCGCGGCAGCTCACTGAAGCGGGCAATCACTTGCAAAGGAACCATGAAATTGGGCAGGTGTTGCTTACAGTGATTAATGAGATCATTTTCGTTGAAAACTTCATGAAAAGGCTTGATGACCGTAACCACCGCTTGACCCAGCGCCGGATGTGGAATACCCAATGCCGCAGCTTCAGCCACCTGACCGCTACTGTAGATTACCTCCTCGATTTCGGTAGGACTCACCCGGTAGCCCGAGGTTTTGATCATGTCATCTTTACGGCCGATGAAGTACAGAAATCCGTCTTCATCCATCCGCACCGTGTCGCCTGACCAGACGGCCAGTTCGGGAATGGGCAAGCCAGGATTCTGGCCAGGCGCTGGGCGATAGCGTTCAGCCGTCTTGTCCGGGTCGTTCCAATACCCCAACCCGACCAGTGCGCCTCGATGCACCAGCTCGCCAGGCTCGCCAGGCGCGCAGGGGGTTCCGTCCTCGCGCACCACAAGGATTTCAGCATTGGGAATGGCTTTGCCCATCGAATCCGGCCGGCGATCAATCTCAGCAGGTGGCAGGTAGGTGGAGCGAAATGCCTCTGTCAGTCCATACATCAGGAACGGGGCTGTTTTCGGGAGGGAGCGGCGCAAAGCAGCCAAGGTGGCGCGAGGCATGGCGCCGCCGGAATTTGTGATATAACGCAAGCTATCCACTGCCGCCGCTGGCCACGCAAGCTGTGCGAGTTGCACCCACATCGGCGGCACCGCGGCTAATCCGGTGATCGCCTCGCGGGCCACTGTGTTTACTACGTCACGGGGTAGCAGATAATCCATCAGCACCGCTCGCGCCCCGGCCACGAAAGCCGTGGTTAATTGGCTCAGACCATAGTCAAAGCTAAACGGTAACACCGCCAGCAGCCGGTCATCTGCCCGATTACCCAAATATTCAGCGACGCTATAGGCTCCGGCTAGCATATTGCGATGAGACAACACCACACCCTTGGGTTTGCCGGTACTGCCGGAGGTGTAGAGAATCGCTGCCATGTCGACGTCAATGATCGACCCAGGCAAAGGACTGTTATCGGCTGTTAGCAACGCTCGCCAGCCAAGAACTTGCAGGTGCTGCGGATGCGGCGCGAGGGGAGCTGCCTCATCGATCAGCACCAGACTGTGCAGATCCGGGCAGTCAATCAACAACGGCCCCAGCGACTCCGCCCGGTCACGGGCAGTGATCAGAATACGGACATTGCAATCGCGCAGAATGTAGGCGACTTGCTCAGGTTTCAACAAGGGGTTAACGGGCACGAACACGCCACCGGACAACGCGGTGCCAAACAAGGCAGCGACGGTTTCCGGACACTTGGGCAAGTAGATAGCGACCCGTTCCGCCCGGTTCAGACCCAGCGCCAGCAAACCGCCCGCAACCGCCTGAATCAAGCTAGCCAAGCTGGCATAATCCAGAGCCGTTTGCCTATGAACGATAGCAATAGCGTCAGGGCGGCGCTCTGCCTGCTCAAGAATGAGTTCTTGCAACAATATGGCCATACGCAATTCCGGGATCAGGGTTTGGTGAATAAGTTAATGATGAGAGTATGATAATGAAGGATAGCCGTTTCCGGGTAATCCAGCATGCGAGCGAGGAGAATTGCGCATGAAAGACGGGGAAAGCGCACCAGTTTTTCTGCTGTACACAACCAGCGGCTGTCACCTGTGCGAACAGGCGGAAAATCTGATTGGGCGACAAGGAAACATCACCTTCAAAGCGGTGGAGATTACCGATGACACTCAACTGTTGGAACGGTATGGCGTCCGTATTCCAGTTTTGCAACGACTGGAGACTGGCGAGGAATTGGACTGGCCTTTTGATGCAGCAGCCCTCCAGCGCCTGCTGGGCAGCCTTGCCTATGACCCGCCGCCAATTAATAGCGCCGAATCCCGCACGCCATAACGGCCCGATGGCAACCGCGCCTGGCTATCGCTAAGCGCCCCGTACAAACCAAGCCAGGACTATGGTTCGACTTCAGATACGCCTATATCCCTGAATACCTGGGATATCCATCAATGACAGCGACGGCCAGTATCCAACAGAACTCCAGAACATCGACGCCTATGGCCGGTTGAGAGACAGTCACAACAATAATGCCAATATCTTGGCCGCACAGGTTACTTACAATTTCTAACACCCATCGATTCGCTAAATCGAAAAGCCGGGATGCGTCCCCGGCTTTATTTTTAGTAAACCCGTTCGCCCCTTATGTAAAAAAAGAGAGAGGCGATAGGGCGTTTCACAGCATTGAAAGAGGACCTTAACTAATGATTAATGCCACATCGATCCGCCGGGTAGCGGTTCTGGGCGCCGGTGTAATGGGCGCGCAAATCGCTGCTCATCTAGCCAACGCCGACGTACCCGTAGTGTTATTCGACTTGCCTGCCAAAGACGGTGATCCCAATGGAATCGTCACCAAGGCCATCGCTAGTCTGGCTAAAATGAATCCGGCACCCTTCGCCGTCAAAGAGCGAGCTACACTGATTCAACCTGCTAACTACGACCAGCATCTGGAAGAACTACGTACCTGCGACCTATTGATCGAGGCTATCGCCGAGCGTCCAGACTGGAAAGCCAGTCTCTATCAGCGTATCACCCCCTATTTACATGACCGGGCGATTCTGGCCACCAATACCTCTGGCTTGCGCCTGAATCTGCTCGCCGAGTCCGTGCCAGAGCATATGCGTCAGCGCTTTTGCGGCATTCATTTCTTCAATCCACCCCGTTACATGGCGCTGGCCGAGTTGATTCCCTGCTCCGCCACCGATCCGAACATTCTTAATTCGCTGGAAACCTTCCTGGTCACCACCTTGGGCAAGGGCGTGGTACGCGCCAAGGACACCCCCAATTTTGCCGCCAACCGCATCGGCGTTTTTTCCATGGCGGCGGCCTTCCATCACACCCACATGTTTGGACTGGGCTTCGATCTTGTGGATGCGTTGACCGGCCCAGCGATTGGCCGGCCCAAGAGTGCGACCTATCGCACTGCCGATTTGGTGGGCCTCGATACAATCGAGCATGTCATCAAAGGTTCGGCGCTGGCGTTGCAACAAGATCCGTGGCGGCCTTACTTCACCGTGCCTGATTGGCTAGGCGCGCTGACTGAAAAAGGTGCGCTGGGCCAGAAAACTAAGATTGGCATCTATGCCAGCAAAGGCAAACAGGTGCTGGACCCGGCGACTGGAGAGTATCGGGATGCCGATGCTCAACCTGATGCAGCGGTGCAGGCGATCCTCAAGATCAAGCATCCGGCGGAGAAGTTTGCCGCCTTGCGCGCCAGCGATCATCCCCAGGCAGAATTCCTGTGGGCGATCCATCGTGATGTTTTCCACTATGCTGCTGTATTACTGGCAGAAATTTCTGATAACGCCCGTGATATCGATCTCGCCATCCGTTGGGGTTTCGGCTGGCGCATGGGACCGTTTGAGATCTGGCAGGCAGCCGGGTGGAAGCAAACCGCTGCTTGGATCGAAGAAGATATTGCCGCTGGCAAGGCGATGACGGCAACGTCACTACCTGTCTGGGTCAGGCACGTCGATGGCGTGCATCGGCCTGAAGGCGCCTATTCCGCGGCGGAGGATCTCTACAAGCCTCGCCCGGTGCTGCCCGTTTACCAGCGGCAGATCTATCCTGAACTGGTATTAGGCGAAGCGCCGCATCGCTATGGCGAGACAGTCTTTGAGAATCCCGGCATGCGGCTGTGGACTACAGGCGATGACATTGGAGTGTTGAGCTTCAAGACCAAGATGCACGTCATCGGCCATGATGTGTTAAGCGGTGTGCAAGCAGCGTTGAACATCGCCGAGCAACGCTTCAGCGGCCTAGTGCTATGGCAAACCGAAGCGCCTTTCAGCGCCGGCGCCAACTTAGCCGAAGCGGTGCCGGTGGCGCTGGCCGGGGATTTTGATGCGTTCGAGAATATCGTGGCGCAGTTCCAGCAAACCACGTCGGCTCTGCGCTATTCGGCGGTACCCGTCGTTGCTGCGGTGCAAGGTTTGGCGCTGGGCGGCGGTTGTGAGTTCTTGATGCATTGTGACCGGGTGGTCGCGGCCCTGGAAAGCTATATCGGCCTGGTGGAAGCCGGTGTGGGCCTGATCCCCGCTGGCGGCGGCTGCAAGGAACTCGCCCTGCGCGCCATGACTGAAGCCAAGGGCGGCGACCTGCTGCCCTTCCTGCGCCCGTACTTTGAAGCGATAGCCATGGCCAAGGTCTCGCGCAGTGCCGAGGAAGCCAAGCAACTGGGCTATCTCAAGCCATCCGATATCATCGTATTCAATCCCTATGAACTGCTGTATGTCGCCAAGGCCCAGGTACGGGCGCTGGCAGAAACCGGCTACCGGCCGCCACAACCGCGCCCGATTCGCGTGGCCGGCCGCATGGGTATCGCCGCCTGCCAGATGGTGCTGGTCAACCTGCGCGATGGCGGTTTTATCTCCGCCCACGATTACCGGCTGGGCCTGGATACCGCCGAGGCGCTGTGCGGCGGCGATCTCGATCCCAATACGCTGGTGGATGAAAACTGGCTGCTGGGGCTGGAACGCCGCAACTTCGTAGCGCTGGCCAAAACGCCGCTGACCCACGCCCGGATCGAGCACATGCTCAAAACCGGCAAGCCGCTGCGTAACTGATTGCAGGAGAAACTTTCATGAGCAAACAAATCCAGGATGCTTATATCGTTGCCGCGGTCCGCACCCCGGCCGGCAAGGCGCGCGGCGTGTTCCGCAACACCCGCCCGGACGACCTGCTAGCCCATGTGCTGCGTGGCGCAATCGCTCAATGTCCAGGACTCGACCCGCAACAGATTGGCGATGTCATCGTGGGTTGCGCGATGCCGGAAGGTGAGCAAGGTATGAACGTGGCGCGGATCGGCCTGCTGCTGGCTGGACTGCCAGACAGCGTGCCCGGCATGACCATCAACCGCTTCTGTGCCTCCGGGGTGCAAGCAGTGGCGCAGGCTGCTGATCGCATCCGTTTGGGTGAGGCCGATGTGATGCTAGCCGCTGGCACGGAAACCATGACCATGATTCCGATGGGTGGCAACAAGATTGCGCTCAATCCAGCAGTGTTCGCGACCGATGAGAATACCGGCATCGCCTACGGCATGGGGTTGACCGCTGAGAAAGTCGCGGAACAGTGGAAAGTCGCACGCGAGGATCAAGACGCTTTCGCGGTGGAAAGTCACCGCCGGGCCGCCATCGCCATCGCCAACGGTGAATTCCGCCAGGAGATTCTGCCCTACACCGTAGCGGAACGATCGCCGGATAACAAAAATATGCAGGTACAGGTGCGTGAACAGGTGGTGGAAAATGACGAAGGTCCGCGTCCCGGCAGTACCCTGGAAGCGCTAGCCAAGTTGAAGCCGGTATTTGCCGCGAAAGGCAGTGTGACCGCCGGTAATAGCTCGCAAATGAGCGACGGAGCGGCGGCGGTGCTGGTGATGAGCGAGCGGATGGTCAAGCAATTGAATTTGAAGCCCTTGGCCCGCTTTGTCAGTTACGCGGTAGCTGGAGTACCGCCACGGATCATGGGCATCGGCCCGATTGCAGCCATTCCCAAAGCGCTGGAGCGGGCGGGATTGCGGCAGGAAGACATAGATTGGATCGAGCTGAACGAAGCCTTCGCTGCGCAGAGCCTGGCAGTAATCCGGGAACGGCAGCTCGATCCGGCCAAAGTCAATCCGCTGGGTGGCGCCATTGCGCTGGGTCACCCGCTAGGCGCAACCGGGGCAATCCGTGTGGCGACGCTGGTGCATGGCATGCGCCGGTGTGGCGGCAAATACGGCATGGTGACGATGTGCATCGGGACCGGCATGGGCGCGGCGGGAATTTTTGAGGCGCTGTAAGTCTGCATGTGAGAAGAAAGCCCGTTCGCGCCAGTCAGCGGGCTTTTTTTCTAGCGCCACCACTCGAAGAGACTTGCCGGGCAACCGGGTTGCGTTATGCTAGCGATGATTAACTCATCCATTTCAACCAGGAGAAAGTCGCTTATGATGGCAATACGTGCGGACGCTGGCCGTGGCTGGGGATGGATCGTCGAAGGCTGGCAATTATTCATCAAAGCACCGGGAGTATGGATCGTTATTTTATTGATCTACTTGGCTATCAGCGTGGTGTTGTCGCTGATTCCGCTAGTCGGCATGATTGGTCACACCTTACTTAATCCGGTGCTTGCTGGTGGAATGCTGTATGGCGCGGCAGTGCAAGCGCGGGGCGAAAAACTGGAAATCGTTCACCTGTTCCAAGGCTTTCGTGATCAGGAACGCATGGGGCCGCTGGTCATGCTCGGTCTGTTCAGCGTTGGCGGTTACATCTTGATGTTTGTGGTATTCATGATCTTCGTTGGTGGCAGCGTCGCGACCGGGATCGCCTTGGACAGCACTGGAGCCAACGTCCCCCACGAAGCAATGGGCGGAATCCTCGCCGGTGTTGGCCTGATTGTCATGCTGATCGTGATCACCATCGGCATTCTGATCACCATGGCGCTGTTTTACGGTGTCCCGCTGGTCATGCTAGGACGGCAGAACGCCTGGCCAGCGGTGCAAGCCAGCATCGCCGCTTGCTGGATCAATATGCTGCCACTGCTGGTATTCGGACTCATCTATATCGTGCTTGCGGTAGTAGCAATCATCCCACTGGGTTTTGGTCTATTGATCTTGGGACCGGTCACGGCCGGCGCCATCTACGCCAGCTACCGGGAAATCTTCGAAGAAACGCCGTTAGCGGGTATCACTCTCGCCAAATAACCCTTTGGCAGACTACCAGCCGTAGGTTATCTCGTAAAATCAACTGATTGGTTTTATGGTGGTTTTTTAGGATACCTGCCTCGCTGCCAGAATCGCCGCCCGCAACCGTTCGAGATCCTCGTCGCCATTGGTTTTTAGAGGATTTTCATCGGGTGCAGGCGGTTCCACAGATTGCAGTTGCTGCTCCAGCACCGCGACATCGGCCTCGGCGGCATCATCGCCGCGCGCCCGGCGTACGGTGACTCGCCTACGCAAGGTCGCCGGGCCGGCGTTGCATTCCAGCAAAATGAACGGCACGCTATGCGTGGCGGCAAGCCGGCGGAACGGTTCCCGGTGGGCGCGTTTGAGGAAAGTAGCGTCCACCAGCACCGGACGGCCCGACGCCAGCAGCCCATCTGCCAGGTCAAGCAGACGCTGATAAGTCCGGGCGCTTGCCTCTGCAGTGTACAATCCTTGGCCGAGGCTGGAGCGGCTATCGTCCAGCGGGCCCAGCCCGAACAGCCGCTTCCGCTCGACATCCGCGCGAATGCGGATAGCGCCCGGCAATGCGTCCATTAATTGGCCGGTCCGATGCGATTTGCCGGAACCGGAAACTCCATGGGTGACCAACAAGAATGGTGCTGGCTCCTGGGTCAGCGCCCGGGCCAGACGTAAGTAATTCCGGCAATAGCCGCAAGCAGCAGTACGATCTGCCTCGGGAATTCCCTCTTGACTGGCTTGAATCGCATGGATCTTGGCCCGCACCATTGCCCGATAAACCTGGTAATAGGTCAGCAGCGCCACACCGGCAAAATCACCGCTGAATTCCAGCCAAGTATTCAGCACACGCTGTGCAAAGTGTCCAACACCGCGCGCTTGCAGATCCATAGTCAAAAACGCTAGATCATTAATAACATCAATCCAGCGCAGCGCATCATTAAATTCAATACAATCGAAAATGGTTACCTGACCCTCACCGGTCAAAATCATGTTGCCCAAATGCAGATCGCCATGACATTCACGGATCCAGCCACCTGCCTTGCGCTCCGTCAACAGGGACCGCAAGCGTTCGGAAGCGTCCAATGTCCAGCGTTCGACTTCGGCCAAGATCGCCAAATCGGCAGGATCGCTCAACTGGGGGCGGGTATAGGTAAAATCATCCAGCATCGGCTGGCGGACCTGCTCTGGTTCACCGAACGGAGCCGCAGGACCGGCAATGGAAATGGCACTATGAAAACAGGCCAGCTGGCGAGCCAGTCTCTCAAAATGACGGGTTTCCAGCCGGCCGGAAACCAATACCCGGTCGAGCCGCGCATCCTGGGGAAAGCGATGCATCCGCACCGCATACTCGATCGCCGGTTCAAGACCGAAGACTGGATGGGTAACGTCACCACCAATGGTCAGACAATCCAGGTACAAATCCGGAGCCAACCGTTTATTCAGGCGCAGTTCCTGTTGGCAGTAGTATTGACGGTGCTCCAGACTGGTAAAATCCAGAAAACCTAGATTCACAGGCTTCTTGATCTTGTAGGCATAATCACCGGCCAGCAGGAGATGGGAAATATGCGTCTGCATATGTTCGACCGCCGTTGCTGGATACGGATAGCAGTCCGGCCGCAACAGTGCGGTGATCAACGCAGACTGATCAAAGGATTCGTCAGTGGAAGACATGGGCCGGACTCCAGATCCTAAAAATTGAAACTTTAAATTAAGACAGAATGATTAGCGTCCGCTAAGCGGATAGGCCGTAAGGGCAGGCGCTCAACTGGAATAACGATGATCAAAGCTCGATCCGTGCGTAAGCTTGGAGCGGTGCCACTTCATGTGGTCCGCGCGTTGTTATCACTAATTTTTTCACTGTTTCTGGGTAGTGTCCTACTCGGAGCGTTGGGTCTGGGACTGTATATGGTTTACCTGGACTCCGTCATCCGTACTGAATTCGATGAGAAACGCTGGGCCATGCCTGCCCGGGTTTACGCCCGGCCTCTGGAGTTATTTGAGAGCATGTCGCTGAGCGCCGATGCCTTTGCCCAGGAACTCAAAATGCTGGGCTACCGCGATGTCAACTGCCCAGAAACACCGCCACCCGCGCCAGCCGCGGAAGACAAGCGCCGGTTTAAACGCAAGGCATCCCGCCCGCCTGTTCAGAGCTGTGTGCCGCCGTCTAACGGCAGTGAATCACCCACTAAGCCTGGGACTTACGCGCGCCAAGGCGAAGCCTTCGAGGTCATGACCCGCAATTTCACATTCTGGGACGGTATGGAACCGAGCCGCAAGGTCCGGCTGACCTTTGCCGGTAATATTCTGGTTGAATTGACCAGTCTGGACGGTCAGGAAACACCCGGTCTTTTGCGGCTGGATCCGCCTGAAATCGCGGGCATCTATCCTTCCCACTACGAGGACCGCATCCTGCTCAAAGCCCAGGACCTGCCGCCTGCTTTGGTGGATACCCTGATGGCGGTCGAGGATCGTTCATTCTTCGAGCATGCTGGCATCAATCCTAAGGGCATCTTCCGCGCGATGCTGGCGAATCTGCGCGCTGGACGGACTGTGCAGGGCGGCAGCACCCTGACCCAGCAACTGGTCAAAAATCTATTTCTCAGTAATGAACGGACGTTCAAGCGCAAGATTAATGAGATGTTGATGGCGATCCTCATCGATGCACGCTATGGCAAAGATGAAATCCTGGAGGCATACAGCAATGCCATCTATCTCGGTCAGGACGGCAGCCGGGCGATTCATGGTTTCGGACTGGCGAGCCAATTCTATTTTGGCCAGCCATTAGAAGAACTGGACCTTCACCAGATTGCCCTGCTGGTGGGCATGATTAAAGGTCCATCACTGTACGATCCACGCAAACATCCCGGCCGGGCCAAAGAACGCCGGACCCTGGTGCTGGACATCATGACCGAGCAGAATCTGATCAGCGCTGAGGATGCGCTCACCGCTAAAGAGATGTCACTGGATGTGTTGCCCAAGACCGCCAGTGGTATTACCGCTTATCCTGCTTTCCTGGAACTGGTACAACGGCAGTTGCGGCAGTACTACAAACCGGACGATTTATTGTCTGAAGGTCTACAGGTATTTACTACTCTCGATCCTCGCATTCAGGCAGTGGCGGAAAACACTATCGCCAGCAAACTGCCTGAACTTGAAAAGAGCCAGCGCCGGGCCTGGCCATTGCAGGGCGCCGCTGTTGTGACCGACACCCAGACCGGAGAAGTTCTAGCGATGGTAGGGGATCGGGAACCGAAAACCCTCGGATTCAACCGGGCGCTCGATGCCAAGCGTCTGGCGGGTTCGCTGATCAAACCCGTGGTCTATCTAACGGCCCTGGAACAGCCGGATCGTTATACTCTGATGACCCGGCTCAACGACAGCCCGCTGGTCTATACCTCCGGCGGCCAGCGCTGGGCACCTGCCAATTACGACCATCGCTACCATGGCCGCGTGGCGCTAAGAGATGCCTTGGCGCACTCCTACAATATTCCAGCGGTGCGGGTCGGCCTGGACATGGATGTCATCAACGTCGTGGAAATGTTGCGCCGGCTGGGATTTGAGCGGGATCTGAAACCCTATCCTTCGTTGTTGCTGGGTGCGTTTGATGCCTCACCATTTGAAATTGCCCAGGTCTATGCGAGCATCGCCGGCAGCGGCTTCCGCATTCCGTTGCGCGCAATTCGCGAAGTGACCAATTCTACCGGCCAATCGCTACAACACTACAGCCTGGATGTCGAGAAGGCGGTGGACCCAGGACCCGTTTATTTGGTCACCCATGCCATGCAACAAGTCATCAAAGCGGGAACCGCGAGAGCTGCCAAGAGCAAGCTATCGCCTGAGCTGAAACTGGCGGGCAAGACCGGTACGACCGATGACTATCGCGATAGCTGGTTTGCTGGCTTCAGCGGCAACCGGTTAACGGTGGTTTGGGTCGGGCGCGACGACAACAAGCCAACCGGACTCAGCGGCGCCAGTGGCGCGCTACGGGTCTGGATTGACTTAATGGCGGGATTGTATCTAGAACCGCTGGATGCGCCGCCACCCGCGGATGTCGAGGAAATCCGTGTGGATCCATATAGTGGATTGCGGCTTGGGTCAGGCTGCGGACGCGGCCAGCCAGTGCCATTTCTGACCGGGTCTGGTCCACGGCGGTCCACCTCCTGCGGAGGTGGATCGTCTTCTGCACGGCGCGTTGAAAAACCAGCCGAACCGGAACCCTCGGCCAATGATGCCGGCGGTGGCATGAGCGATTTCTTTAAACAGCTCATGGAATGAGATGAATCCGTTATTTCACATAGCAACCAAGGCCACGAAAAGGTAGAGTTAAGCCCATGATCGATTTTGTTGAAGTTCGGCATAATCAACTAACCTGCTGAACCAGTGGAGAAAACGATGAACAGATTCTTACAACCCTACGCGGGCTTATTGGCGTTGACAGTAGGAATCGCCGGCTGCGCGATGCCTTATTCGCAACCATCGAGAAATGCCAAGGCACCGGTGATCGATCGCAATACCCGGTAGACGCCAACCTATCCTACCCAGCCAGCCTGGCCCTCTGTTCAACCTCAGGTGGACGTTGGGCAATTACCCCGCGAGGATCCGTTGACACCTCGTGAATATGCTTCCCCATTATCCTCCGGCTGCGCGTTATCCCGCCGAGCGCCATCCAACCCCCCACCAGCCTACCCGGACGCCTATGATGCGGTGCCTGCGCGACCTTCAAGCCCGGCCTATTCAACCCCGCCCAGTGCGGCCTATCCATCACCGGCCTATCCACCCGGCGCAGCCACGTACCCGCCATCTGCTTATCCGTCTTACCCGGATTCGCCACAGAGTGCGGATGAATTTTACGGACTCCGCCAGAACCGGATCCACAACTGGCAATTCCACAGCCAGCCGCCCCGCCAACCGCGGCGCCAAAGAATAAACCGATCGCCCTGGCCCCCATCAAGCCGGATATCGAACCGGACACAGAGCCTGATGCGCCTGAAATCCCGCCACAACCGGCTCCCGTCCAGCGGCCGGCTCCACCACCCCGTCCCGCAGAATTACCCCCAGCGGAAATCACCCGTGAAGGTAATCAGGCCGTGGTAGCCCTACTGGACAGTGCTGACAAATATGTCAAGAGCAACCAATTGGATAAGGCTGGCGCGGCTCTCGAACGGGCCCTGCGCATCGAACCCCGCAACGCAGGTATCTGGCACGATCTGGCGCAGATTCGTTTGCATCAGAGCGAGTATCAACAGGCTGAATCGCTGGCTAGCAAGTCTAACAATCTAGCCAGCGGCAACCGGTCACTCCAGGCCCGTAACTGGAAATTGATTTCAGTGGCGCGCAAGGCAGGCGGTAATATTGCGGGCGCTGAAGAGGCCGAAGCCCAGGCTTCGCTCCTGTCGCGCTGACCGCTATCCTGTGGCAGGACGTGCGGCGATGGATATGGCTGAACTGTTGGGACCGGACGGCCCTCTGGCGCGTCATACGCCAGGCTTCGCGCCGCGTCTTCAGCAGCAGCAAATGGCGGCGAGCGTGGATGCCATCCTGAATGAAGGAGGGACACTGATCGTTGAGGCAGGGACAGGCACCGGCAAAACCTACGCTTATTTAACGCCCGCGCTGCTATCTGGAATGCGGGTCATCATCTCCACAGGCACTCGTCACTTACAGGATCAGCTTTACCATCGCGATTTACCGATGGTGCGCCGGGCGCTGAAAAGCTCAGCGAAAATTGCACTGTTGAAAGGGCGCAGCAATTATCTGTGCCGGTATCGCTTGCGCTTGACCAGACAAGAAGGGCATCTGGCATCTCGTGAGCACATTGCAGAGCTGCGGCGTATTCATGCTTGGACGAAACGCACCCGGCATGGCGACATTGCCGAAGTATCCAACGTGCCGGAAACCTCAACGCTCTGGCCACGCGTCACCTCCACCGTCGATAACTGTCTAGGGCAGGATTGTCCTGATCTGAGTGATTGCTTTCTCGCCAAAGCCCGGCGTGAGGCACAAGCCGCAGATGTGCTGGTGATTAACCATCACCTGTTCTTCGCCGACATGGCGATCAAGGAAACCGGCTTTGCCGAACTGTTGCCGGGGGTAGAAGCGATTATTCTTGATGAAGCGCATCAGTTGCCAGAAATTGCAAGCCACTTTTTCGGCAAGTCGCTGAGCAGCCGGCAGTTACTCGAACTGACCAGAGATAAAGCTGGTCGGTGCAGCTCCGGATGCGCCCGATTTCCCCGGAGCCGCGTGACTCTCGCCCAGGCACTGGAAATATTCACACTGCCGCTCTGCGCGAAGCGCTCGGCCTGACGGATCGGCGCGCGCGCTTGTGGCGCGAAGAAGCGCACCAGCCCGCAATCCGGGAAATCGTCGTGCATTTGGGCCCTGGGCTCGATAATCTGCGGGTGCGTTGTCTGAAGCCGCGCGTAGCAAAGCGTTGGGCTTAGAAAGCTGCCTCGGCGCTGCGATGATCTCATGCAACGATTGATGACGCTGACCAGCGTGGATCACGAGTCCGGCTGTGTCTCCTGGTTCGCTGAGACCCGAGGACGAGGATTTATTCTGACTTTAACGCTCTCGATCGCCCCAACCTTCCAGGAGCGGGATGACTGCCCAGCCGGGCGCCTGGATTTTACCTCGGCGACTCTGGGCAGTCGGGTCGAGTTTCGGCCATTTTGCAGCGGCCAGGATTGCGCGGACTAGCGCATTGTGCCTCCGGATAGCCCGTCGATTTGCTAGCCACACCCTACTGTATCACCTTCAGATTCGCCCGATCCGGGAACCTCGCATTACACCGAGCCTTTCTGAATGCGGCATTGCCGGTGCTGGAAGCAAGCCGGGGGCGGCATTTTTGTTATTCACCAGTTACCGTGCCTTAAAGGAAGCGGCAGAATGGCTAACGGGCGAGTCGAATACCCATTGCTCGTGCAAGGCCAATTACCAAAGCAGCGCTTACCAAACAATTCCGGACATTAGGGCAACGCCGTATTATTGCACGCCAGTTTCGGGAAGGTGGACGTGCGCGGCGGTTTATCCTGTGTGATCATTGACCGGCTGCCATTTGCTTCATCTCCCGTTATACAGGGCGCGCATTGAATCGTTGCGTCAGCGTGGCGAGAATCCGTTTATGGATTCATCAGCGTTCCCCAGGCGGTCATTACCTTGAAGCAGGGTGTTTACTTACTGATCCAGCGACGCGTCAGCGACCGGGGTGTTGATGCTGGCGATCCACGGTTATTGAGCAAAGCCTACGGGTGATTTCCTTTCTGGATAGCCTGCCGCCCATGCCCAGACCCGGCAACAGAGCAGGTGCGAGCGTTTTTGCAGCGGCGGGTTATCGGGTTAGCCCGGTTACATTCCGTAGCGTGGTACGACAGGCTGCGATATAAGCCTATGACTCATAAATTCTCACCGAGAAACAGGTTGTTGCTTCAAACCGTTCTATAAAACCCGTTTCAAGAACGCTGCGCCCGAGGCTCTTTGGGGGCGGTGAAAATTCAGCAGGCGGGGCGTCTTCCAGTCCCGCCAACGTCCATGAACAATGCGTTGAGCGATTCTCGCGGGCAACCTATCGGCGGTAACCACCGCCATAGTCATGCGCTCTTCGCGGGCCAGTTGCTTCATCACGTCCAACACTTCGCCCACCATCTCCGGGCCCAGCGCTGGTGGGTTCGTCGAACAGCATCACCTGGGGCCCATCGCTAGAGCGCGGCACGGCCACGCGCTGCTGCTGGCCACCAGACAGCCGCGACGGATATTCATTCTTCGGCGATGCCGACCTTGGTCAAAGAACGCCATCGCCTTGTCTTTGGCCTTGCCGCCTTGCGCTTTCAGACCACCCGCTGCGCCAGAGTCATACTTTTTCAGCACCGTCTTGTGAGGGAATAAGTTGGCGTTGAAATACCATTCCAGTTCTCACGGCGCACTGCGTTGCTGGTGGCGCTGCTGGCAATGTCGATGCCGTCGATAATGACCCGACCGTCGTCAACTCTTTCCAAGCCATTCAGGCAGCGCAAAACGTGGATTTGCCAGAGCCAGACGACCAATGACCATCACGACCTCGCCCTTAGCAACCTGGGTGGAGACATCGTCCACTGCGCGCACTACCTGGCCGCGTCCTTCGAAAATTTTAAGCAGATTCTTGACCTCAATCACTGCGGGCAAACCTCCGTTCCAACCAGAAGAGCAGTTGCGATAACACTGAAGTGATCAACAGGTAAAGCAAGGCCACTGTGAACCAGATTTCAAAGGTGGCAAAGCTGGAAGTGATAATCTCCCGTCCGCTCTTGGTCAAATCAGTGATGGCAATCACCGACACCAGGGAAGAATCCTTAATCAGACTGATAAATTGCCCAGCCAGCGGCGGCAGCACCCGCTTAAACGCTTGCGGCAGCACGATGTGGATCATGGTTTCAGCAGCGCTCATCCCCAATGAGCGGGCAGCTTCGGTTTGCCCCTTGGGAATGGATTGAATTCCGGCGCGGATGATCTCGGCAGTGTACGCACCAACGAAGAGCGACAGCGCGCCGATGCCGGCAACCATCCGGTCTAGATTCAATACTGTGCCGATAAAGAACAGATGCAGTACCTGCACCAGCAGTGGCGCACGAATCAGTTCAATGTACAGCACTGCTAATCCACGCAAGGGGCCGGGTTTTTGAGATGCGGCACAGGCCGCGACCAAAGTCCGATGATCAGCCCGATGAACCCAGGCAACGAGATCCAGATCGTGACCCATACAGACCTCAGTAAGCGGCCCAACCTGCCAGTGCCGGGTTGCTCCACTTCCCGGATCTTCCGCAACCTGGAGCGCCCTCCGCAACCTTCAGGGGCATCCGTCCAACCGTGATGACAGCCAGCGAGCCGCCAGCATTCAACCGTCCACCCGGCTGTAAGCGCCATCGGGATGGATCCCGGCAACTGGCCAGCAACCGGTGCAGTTTGAGTCATCATCATGGTAGGCGAAATATTGCGGAACCCAGCCCGCAGCGCCATTCGTAGTTCACCTGCTTAGTAGCCATCCATAGCCCGATCGCCAGCTCCCAGCAGAATAACAACCAGGCTCGTGCCAGGGCCACTGGGCGAACGCCGTTTTAGTGACACAGCTACCGTACGTCTTGCAGCCAGTCAGTACTCTAAACCATTTCTGGTGCAGTTTGGCGTAGGCACCGTCTTTGATCTTGACTAGGAAGCCATTAATGGCTTTAAGAAATTCAGGATCACCTGGGCGATAGCCCAGCCAATCGGTTCGTCAGTGAACGGCTCATCCAGAAAACACCAGCTTACTCTTCGCCCCGCTGGGACATTGGCCACCAGAAGAGCATGCGAGTCGTAAATAGCTGCTGCCGACTCTGCCATTAAACTGTTTCCCATGACGCCTTCCTGCTTCAGTTTCATAAGAGAAGTATTGCGCTTTGGGGAATGTGCTTCTGGCAGCGATTTCTCCTGGTGGTGCCCAGTTTCGAAGCGATTCGGTATTTTATTGTTCAGGCCCCTGTAAGACTTCAATTTTATCAACCAACCCTTACGCAGCAAAACAGTTTGGCCCACCAGCATACGGTCTGGTAGTAACCTACCGTCTTAGCGCGTTCTGCGGTAATGGCTGCGCCGTCATGATGATATCGCACTTGCTGGTAATCAATGCCGGGATAATACCGTCCCAAGCCGCCAACCAGTTCAGTCACAGCGCCCAGATTCTCAGCCATCAACTCGCCAGATCAGGGTCGTGCCGATGTTCTCTTCGCTTGTTGGTGATCTCAATGGCATGTAAGCGGGTTCAGACAGACTCGCAGTCCATCTTTAATTTGCTCCAGTTTCCAGCCCAAGGGCGACAGGTTCGCCGAAACCAGTGCGGCGAACGCAACCAAGCGGGTTTTCGCAGGAATTCTCCTTTGCCCCTCTCTCCATTGGGGGAGGAGGATTTGGGTGGGGCCAAATGCTGACTTTTAAGGATAGCAGTACACCCCATTTTGTTACAGGAACACTACAGTGAGGCATGCCGCTGATCGCGAATCGGCCTAATCACGCGCCAGCAATTTGATTGCGTCGTTATTGTTGCTGGAAAATATGAGGCAGTTAGCTTGTCCGTTGGGGCTAATGGTCATGGCGATCGCGGCGCTCTTTGGCGGTAGTTGGTCACTTCGAGCCGGATACCAATCTGGATCTTCGAAGAAAGTAGCCGTGTAGTCAGGTGCGTACTCTGGATAAAGCTTTGCTTCTGTAGCGTTGATGCCAAGCCTGCGTAGTTGCTCAGCGACAGCGTGAACCTCGACGGGTGAGTCGACCCGCAGGCAAAAGTGATGCAATCCTGGCATAAAGGGATTCGTGTTTTGATAAACACGTTGGCTGTAAGACGAAACCGAACAAACGGTTGAAGTACTGGATGTGTGGATCGCCTGCAAGAGTGAACTCGTTCTTGCGGAAGCCAAGGGCCTCAACCATGACTCGGTCATAGAAGCGCTCTGATACGTTGAGATCGGACACGGTGATGTAGATGTGATCGATGCCGATGATTTCGGCCACAGTAAAAACGCGATAAGCGGCTGATGAACCATCGATAAAGTAGCCGCGACAAGATATGAGGATCGGCAGGCCAGAGAAGGAGGCCTGCATGAAATACTCGAAACCTGCCCATCACCGTCACGATCTTTCCGATGAAACCTGGGCATTGCTGGAACCGCACCTGCCGGGGCGCAAGGGTAATTCAAAGGGTACTGCCAAAGACAACCGCCTTTATCAATGCTGTACCCTGATTTTAAGAACGGTGCGCTGTATGAGACTTGCCACCCTGACTATGGCGGCTGGAGCAATGACGCATCGCCGTTTCATCCGCTGGCGATGCGGGCGTGGGAGAACAGTTTGGAAATTCTGATCACGAGCCGGATTGGCGAATGGTTGATGATCGACGCCAGCCACTGCAAGTCCATCCCCATGCGGTGGGAGCCAGAGGCGGTAATCAGGAGAGGAGCTGCAGGGCCCATCACAAAATACATCTGGCGGTGGATGCGTCATATGCCGTCAAGTCGCGTTATCACTACAGCAAACATGATTGCACACAGGTTTCAAACTGATTGAAGGCATTGATGATCATCTTCGGGATAAAGCTCTGCGATACGGATGCGATCTCGAACAGGCGACGGCGCAGAAGATGAACCCTGTCATCCTGCCGAAGAAAAACTGTTCAATCCAGAGGCCTTACGACGAGGATCTGTACAAGCTGCGCCATCTCGTCGAGAACGCCTTTCTGCACCTCAAACGCTGGCGCGGCATCGCTACAAGATACGCCAAAAACACCGCCTCTTTCCTCGCCGCCGTCCACATCCGATGTATCGCTCTCTGGGCCAACATCTCGTGACTACAGTATTCAATTTGATAGGATGGCAGATGTGAAGCATCCGCTTGAGCAAGGGGGTCAATCAGTCCCACTTGTTGCTGAACCTGCCTTGCGGTCTGGGCCGAAGTCGGCGATTTTCTCGGCATATCGCCCCATCTCCGTGAGCCACTCCGCCAATGAGCTAAATAGTAACTCGCGCTGTCCGATAATAAGACGATCTTAGAGCTTACGCATTGGCGCACCGTATGATGTGGTCGGTAAAGACGAACTCTGGCCCACGAAGGTTTTCAAGCCGATGAGCTGTCGTCGCCTATTCGACAAGTGCTGCACTTTGGCGATGTATGTTTCTTTTTTGTTGGGTGAGCCGCATTCGCCAACGGGGAATCGCTTGGCAGAGATCATGGAGATCAGCCATGGCGATAGCGTCAACTGGTTTTGCCCGCGAAGACTACACCCCCGCGATTTGTTCGAGGAAGCCTGCTCCGGCTTGAATTTGAAGGCGGTAATGATCAGTGTCGACGACAGTGTCTTGATAAACCGTACAGCCAATTGATGGCCTTGGGCATTTCTGGTCAAAAAACATCATGGCGTAAGAAAGGGATCAATCTGATCACGTTATATTACACCGATCAATCATTATACCGGCGATACATAGTAGCGCAGCAAATCTCAAGATGATTAAACCATCATCGGGGATTTCTTCTTTGCGCTGGAAAGCAACCGTCGGGTTTCTTGTGAAAAGGCCAATGGCTCCAGGTACAAATAACTGGCGATTCCTGAAGATTTGGCTCGTTTCAAAAATTCTCCCGGGGATTCGGCATTATCAAAGTGTTTCGGGAGTGGTTGAAAACCAACCACACCATTACATGCCTTGTATCAGCCGAACGACGAGTGATTGGGTCGCTTGATCGTCCTGCTTTCCTCAAGCTCCACGACCAACACTGGCAAATCGAGCAGCATCATCGGACGCTCAAACAAGTGCGTGCCACATCGAGCATTTTCAGGCCCGACAACCCACCGCCATTCGCAATCATCTCTTTGCGGCGATCTGTGGTTATGTCCAATTGCAACGGACTAACGGATAGGATGGCAGATGTGAAGCATCCGCTTGAGCAAGGGGGTCAATCAGTCCCACTTGTTGCTGAACCTGCCTTGCGGTCTGGGCCGAAGTCGGCGATTTTCTCGGCATATCGCCCCATCTCCGTGAGCCACTCCGCCAATGAGCTAAATAGTAACTCGCGCTGTCCGATAATAAGACGATCTATCGACTTTATGGTCTGATTCAACTCAATTGGGTGGGGTGTCTCTGGTCCATCAGGCTTGAGCGCGAAGGGTTGTCCTTCCTGAACACGTCCATCAATGACCGCTTCGTCCAGATGATAGATTTCATTGCGTATCAGTCGAAGCTGGTCGGCCACAGGATCTGCAGCAAAACTGGGCTTTTCGATGTTAAGGGCTAGGCAGAGCGGATGCTGATCCTTGTGCCGCCGCAGTCGCCTGTAGCAATTGATCGCCCGATGCATATCTAAGAGGCAGCTTTCAAAGTGTGATATTGATCGATACATTGCTCTGAGATTGATTGAAGTATGAGTACCCCAGAATTTCTGCAACATTGATGTGCCAAGCTGATACTCGACGAGCGCTGCTTCGACAAGCCGAATATATGTGCCAACCAAAGCATTAACCTGATAATTCTGCGAGACAGTGCCAATAAACATGGACTTCAACCAGTATTTTGGAAAACCCTGGGGATATTCACAAATTTCTGGCACTTCGATTGAAATATACATTTCCTAAGTTGCCTAACAGGGCGGCAGATGGGAAGCGTCCGCGACAACAAGCGATTATCTGTTCCGCTTATTTTGTATCATTAAAGATAAGCAGAGATCAAAACTACCCAACGAACGACAAACGAAAGCAGACTTGAGCCATACTTAGGTCGACTTGCCTTCATCCAACAGTTCCTTAATAACCATAGGCGTTCCGCATTCGGGGCAACGCGGCATCGCCTCAATAGGAATGTAGATAATTGAGGTATACCGGCATTTCGGGCATATGACTTGTATGGGTTCCGCTTTATCACGTTGCATAAACCAACTCCTTGCCTGAAAGGCATTCGGAGAAAAGTAGATTGGGTTGCCGTTTTTCCGGCAACCCAACCGGGATTTAAGCAGTCGTCAGGGAGACCAGGCGCGCAATGGCCCGCTCAAGACGTTGAAAACCCTCTTCGATCAATTCATCGGGAATGATCAGCGATGGCGCCAGCCGGATCACGTCTGGCCCGGCGACGAGCACCAGCAGCCCCTCATCCAGCGCTGCTTTGATGAAATCCCGGCTGCGCCCTTGCCAGGTCTCGATCAGTTCACAACCGAGCAGCAAACCCATGCCGCGCAGTTCCCGGAATAAACCAAATCGCTGATTGATCCGTTGTAAACCGGCCATGAACACGTCATGTTTGCGCTGGACTCCAGCCAGCAGCTCAGGATCACTGATGATATCCAGCACTGCACCAGCTACCGCGCAACCCAGCGGATTACCACCATAGGTCGTGCCGTGGCTGCCAACATTGAGACTCTGAGCGATCCCGGCAGTGGTGAGCATGGCGCTGATCGGGAAACCGCCGCCGAGTCCCTTCGCCGTCGTCAAGATATCAGGGATGATGCCATACGCCATGTAGGCGTAGAGATGCCCGCTGCGCCCATTGCCGCACTGCACTTCGTCGAAAATCAACAACGCCTGGTGACGATCACACAGTTCACGCAGCCCTTGCAAAAATTCCGGGGTCGCGCAGGTCACACCGCCCTCGCCTTGCACCGGCTCGATGATCACCGCGCAGGTGCGGCCGGAAATAGTCGCGGCAAAAGTATCCAGATCGTTGAACGGAACGTGGGTGATACCCGGCGGCAACGGTTCAAAGCCCTGGGTATACTTGGGCTGACCGCCGACGGTCACGGTGAACAGCGTGCGGCCGTGGAATGACTGGCTGCAGGCAATAATTTCATGCTTGTCCGCCTTGCCATGATCAGCCGCGTATTTGCGAGCCAGCTTGAGCGCTGCTTCATTCGCTTCAGCGCCGGAATTGGCGAAGAACACCCGTTCGGCAAAGGTCAGATCACACAACCGGCGAGCCAGTTTCAGCGCTGGTTCATTGGTCAGGACATTGCTGACATGCCAAAGCTTTTGTGCCTGTCCGGTCAGCGCCGCCACCAAGTGAGGATGGGCGTGGCCCAAGCCGGTCACGGCAATGCCCCCGGCAAAGTCGATGTAGTCTCGTCCTTGCTGATCCCATAGGCGGGAGCCTTCGCCACGTACCGGGATGATGGCCGCCGGCGCGTAATTAGGGACCATGACTTGATCAAACCATTCGCGGGTAATAGAGAAGTGACTCATCGCGATAATCCTGAATCGAGGTTGCGTAGGGATACCAGCAGGCGCATAGCATAACCGGTTTGCGGGGTTAGCGCTTTATGATGTCATCGCTGCGAGAAGGCTTTCGACTTCGCTCCAAACAGCCTCGACCGGCTGGTTCGCATCCACGATCCAATAACGGTCAGGATATTGGGAAGCGCGCTCCAGATAGGTTGCCCGGACCCGCTCAAAAAATTCCCTGTCCTCCTTTTCAAAGCGATCCGCCGTGCCACGCTTTCCAGCACGCGTCAATCCTACTTCTACCGGCAAATCAAACAGCAGCGTCAAATCCGGACACAGTTGGCCTTGTACCCACGTTTCTAAAGCTGCGATTCGCTCCAAAGACAGGCCGCGCCCGCCGCCCTGGTAGGCGTAAGTCGCTTCGGTGAACCGGTCACATAGCACCCAATCACCCCGAACCAGCGCGGGACGGATCACCTGCTCCAGATGCTCGGCACGGGCCGCGAACATCAGTAACGTTTCGGTGGTCAACGCCATGCCATCATGACAATGCCCGAGTAGCAGATGACGAATCGCTTCACCCAGCGCCGTACCGCCCGGCTCGCGGGTGACCACGACCCGGCAACCGGCCTGCTCCAAATATGCACGCATCAAAGCAAGCTGCGTCGTCTTACCTGCGCCTTCAATGCCCTCGGCAACGATGAATCGACCAAGCATTTCATCTCCCCTGCAACTGATAGCGTCTGACTGCCCGATTGTGTTCATCGAGCGTTCGGGAAAATACATGGCCGCCTGCGCCATCAGCGACGAAATACAACGCATCGCCAGAAGCTGGATTCACTACGGCATTCAATGCCTCCGCGCCCGGCAGCGCAATGGGCGTAGGCGGTAATCCTTTACGGGTATAAGTGTTGTAGGGGGTGTCCGTTGTTAAATCCCGGCGCCTGAGATCACCATCGAATGCCTCACCCAGCCCGTAAATCACCGCCGGATCGGTTTGCAGGGGCATTCCCTTGCGTAGACGCCGCACAAATACCCCAGCGACTTCCGGACGTTCTGTCGGCAGACCGGTTTCTTTTTCAACGATCGAAGCCAGAATCATCACCTGATAGGGATTGTCCAGTGGCAGGTCAGGCGCACGCCGCTGCCAAATTTCAGCCAAGCGCTGGTCCATTGCTGTCAGTGCCCGCCGTAAGAATGCTTCATCCGTAAAGCCTGCGGGAAAATGGTAGGTATCGGGCAAGAATCGCCCCTCGGGATATTCACCCGGCAAGCCCAGCCGGGCCATTACTTCCGCATCGCTCAACCCATGCAGGGTCTGTGCAAGCTTAGGATGCCGGGTCAGCGCCTGCCGCAACTGGCGAAATGTCCACCCCTCCACCACTGTCAACGGATATTGAATCACCCGGCCAGCCACAATCCGTTCGATCAGTGCGCGCGGGGTCATGCCGGGAGACAGGGCATATTCGCCTGCTTTGAGACGGAGAGCCAGACCATTCAGCTGGGCGTAGGCTTTTAGATAGAGCGCAGGACGGGACAATCCGGGTTGCTGTTGCAAACGCCGGGTGATATCAGCGATTCCCATTCCAGGCTTAACCTCCAACACCTGGCCATCCGCAGGAACGTCTAGAGGGGCATCAAGAAACCGCTGATAATCCGCAAAAATCAGGGATATCGCCAACCCAAACGCCAGCACCTGCACCAGCAGCCATCGAAGCCGCCTAAAGCGCATGATCCCTTCTTTGAAAAAGGAGAGGTGGTCCGCACATCAGGGCAGTTTGAAAATGCCTGCCGAAGAACAACCGGACTGATGCACTCAATCCAGGCGACGAAACACGACCGTGCCGTTGGTGCCGCCAAAACCGAACGAATTGGACAGTACCACCTGCATGCGCCGCTCCTGCGTAGTATGCGGCACGTAATTGAGATCACAACCGGCTTCTGGTTGATCCAAATTGATTGTTGGCGGCGCGACCTGATCCCGCAACGCCAATACGGCAAAGATTGCTTCAACACCACCCGCCGCACCCAGCATATGACCGGTCATTGACTTAGTCGAACTCATCGCCAAGCGGTAAGCATGATCGCCAAATACGGCCTTGGCAGCGTCGCTTTCAATCTTATCGCCAGCAGGAGTAGACGTACCGTGGGCATTGATATAATCCACCGCCTCAGGATTGATTTCCGCATCACGCAAGGCATTGACCATTGCCCGCCGGGCACCATCGCCATCGGGCGATGGCAGGGTCATATGGTAAGCATCACCGCTCATGCCGAAACCGATCAGCTCCGCATAAATCCGGGCGCCGCGCTTCCTGGCGTGTTCATATTCCTCCAGCACCACCACGCCAGCACCGTCACTTAACACGAAACCATCCCGGTCTTGATCCCAGGGGCGGCTGGCCTTTTCCGGTTCATCATTACGCACCGACAAGGCGCGCGCCGCCGCGAAACCGCATAACCCCGTGGGCGTCGTAGCCATTTCCGCACCGCCGGCAATCATCACATCGGCATCGCCATAGGCAATCAACCGGCCTGCTAGACCAATGCTGTGCGTACCTGTGGTGCATGCGGTGACAATCGCCAAGTTTGGACCCTTGATGCCGTACATAATCGACAAATTGCCCGACACCATATTGATAATGCTGCGCGGTACAAAAAACGGCGTTAGCCGGCGCGGCCCGCCCTTTAGAAAGGCCGAGTGCCCTTCTTCAATACCTGGCAACCCGCCGATGCCGGAACCGATGTAAGTTCCAATCCGTTCGGCATTGGCCTCGGTGACTTCAAGTCCCGAGTCCTGGATCGCCTGTATCGCTGCACCGATACCATAATGAATGAAAGCATCCATTTTTTTGGCTTCCTTAGGATTCAGATACTGCTCGACCTGAAAATCCTTCACTGCCCCGCCGATGCGCACCGGAAACGCGCTGACATCAAAAGCGGTTACTGGTCTGATCCCGCTGCGACCGGCCAAAATGCTGTTCCAGGCTGTCTCCACGGTGCTGCCGACGGGCGATACGATACCCATACCGGTCACTACCACTCGCCGCTTGGCCACAGGATTACCCTCTACTATCTACGCTGACAAAAGAAGGCCGCGACCCCCGGCGGTGGCCGCGGCAGCTGAATATGAGCGAGGTGCGACTGACACCCTCAACCGAGATGCGTGGCGATATAGTCAATCGCCTGCTGAACCGTAGTGATCTTCTCGGCATCCTCATCGGGAATCTCTAGCTCGAACTCTTCTTCCAGAGCCATCACCAGCTCGACGGTATCCAGTGAGTCAGCGCCGAGATCCTCGACGAAAGCGGCCTCATTGGTGACCTGCTCTTCTTTGACTCCCAACTGCTCGATGATGATTTTCTTGACGCGGGCTTCAATGTTGCTGATGTCAGTCATCTGATTTGCTTCCTCGTTGTCTGTCTGTCTGTCTGTTTGCTTCAATCCGCACCCGCCGTCAGCGGGTAGGTGAAATCCGGCACAACGGTACCACAACTTGCGCGAATTTCAGAAAATAATCAGGTGATACTTTCTAAATCCGGCCTTTTCGAGACTCCGCGTCGACCGCCGGCGCACCAACGCGGACTTTCTCAGATTCCAGCGGCAGGCCGCTTTCAAATCATCAAACCATGGCCATTCCACCGTTGACATGCAAAGTCTGTCCAGTGATGTAGGCGGCGTCTGGCGAAGCCAAGAACACTACAGCGCCAGCAACATCCTGCGGCTTGCCAGGACGTTGCAAGGGAATCGATGCCACCAGCGCTTGACGCTGGCTCTCAGGTAACGAATGGGTCATATCCGTTTCGATCAGCCCCGGCGCAACGGCATTAACGGTAATGTTTCGAGAACCGACCTCGCGCGCCAGCGACTTGGTAAAACCGATAACACCGGCTTTGGCTGCCGCATAATTGGCCTGTCCAGCGCTACCAGTGACGCCCACTACCGACGTGATATTAATGATGCGCCCACGCTGGGCTTTCATCATGCCTCGTAACACGACCTTGCTCAACCGGTAAACTGAGGTCAAATTGGTATCGAGAATGGATGACCATTCTTCTTCTTTCATCCGCAGGAGCAAATTGTCACGGGCAATGCCGGCATTATTGACCAGGATGCCCGGCGCACCGAATTCCTGAGTTACTGCTTTAATCGTCGTTTCTATCGACGCTAGATCGGTCACGTCCAACTGCAGGCCACGACCCTTGAGATTACGTTCACGCAAATCCCGGGTGATCGCCTCAGCGCCTGCCCCGGTAGTCGCTGTGCCGATTACAATCGCGCCGCGTTGTCCTAATTCCCGGGCGATGGCCTGGCCGATCCCGCGGCTAGCCCCAGTCACCAGGGCGATTTCATCTTGCAATATCGTCATCATTGCATTCATCTCAATACTTCGCCAACACTGCACCCCAGGTAAAACCACCGCCAAAACCTTCCAGCAGCAGTGTATCGCCACGCTGAATACGGCCATCACGCACTGCTACATCCAGAGCCAGCGGCACCGAAGCGGCTGAGGTATTACCATGCGTCCGCACACAGTCGACCATGCGCTCCTCCGGCAGGCCCAATCGTTTGGCAGTGGCCGCCAAAATGCGGCGGTTGGCTTGATGTGGAATTACCCAGTCCACATCGGCGACCGTCATCCGGTTGGCGATCAGAATCTGCTCTGCAATCTCTTTGAGCGTGGTCACCGCGACTTTGAACACCTCACTACCGCGCATTTCCACAAAAGCGGCGTCCTGACGGGTTTGCTCATAACCGCTCGACACCCCGGCTGGCACCCAGAGCAACTCCTTGTAACGGCCATCGGCACCTAGCCGACTGTCAATGATACCCGGTTCTTCAGCCGCTTCCAGCACCACTGCGCCTGCACCGTCGCCAAAAAGGATACAGGTGCCGCGATCTTTCCAGTTGATAATCCGGGTAAAAGTATCCGCCCCCACAACCAGCGCCCGCTTAGCCGCTTGAGTGCGGATGAAGCGGTTAGCGATATCCATGGCATAGACGAAGCCGGTGCAAACAGCCTGCACATCGAACGCCGGACCACCATAGCAGCCCAGGCGATGTTGCAACTGAGTCGCTACACTGGGAAAGATATGATCGGGCGTGGTGGTGCCCAGAATAATCAAGTCGATGTCGCCTGGATCGAGACCTGCCGCATCCAGCGCCCGGCGGGAGGCCCGTTCAGCCAGGTCGCAGGTCGTCTCATCCGGTGCAGCGATATGACGTTCCTCAACGCCAGTGCGTTCGACGATCCAGTCTGCTGTGGTATCGATGAGTTGTTCAAGATCAGCATTGGTCAGGATTTTTTCCGGCAGGTAGCTACCGGTTCCGGCAATTCTGGCGTAATTCAAAGCGCTTGCCTCTCAGCGTGAAGAGCGGCCAGATGAGCATCGATGCGTTGTGGCACCGCCTGCTCGACTTCCAGCATCGCAACTTGGATGGCATTGGCGAACGCCAAGGCATCGGCGCCACCGTGGCTTTTGATGACAATGCTCTGCAAGCCCAGCAGGCTGGCCCCATTGTAACGGCGAGGATCGATTTTGCGGCTGAAAGCACGCAATACCGGCAACGCTATTAATCCAGCCAAGCGGGTTAGCAGATTCCGCTTAAACTCCTGAGTCATATAATGGCGAATCAGTTTCGCTACACCTTCGCTGCTTTTCAGGGCAACATTACCGATAAAACCGTCACAAACCACCACATCGACATCATCCAGGTAAATACCGTCTCCCTCAATGAACCCAATATAGTTGAGGTCGCTGGCCGCCAGCAACCGGGCAGCTTCCTTGACTTGCTCATTGCCCTTGATGTCTTCCTCGCCAATATTCAACAGGCCGACCCGGGGACGATCAATACCGTTCACTGTTGCTAACACCGAGCCCATGACCGCGAATTGCAATAGATGCTCGGCCTTACTATCTACATTGGCACCCAGATCCAGCACTTGAACATGACTGTGCACCGTGGGCAGCGTGGTGCAAATAGCAGGACGGTCGATGCCAGGCAAGGTTTTCAGGACAAAGCGGGCTGTAGCCATCAGCGCCCCGGTGTTACCGGCGCTGACGCAGGCATCGGCCTCACCTTGTTTGACCAGGTTAATCGCGACCCGCATTGAGGAATCTTTCTTGACCCGCAGAGCCTGCGCTGGCGA
Organism: Gammaproteobacteria bacterium; assembly: GCA_024234995.1. Classification (GTDB taxonomy): domain Bacteria; phylum Pseudomonadota; class Gammaproteobacteria; order Competibacterales; family Competibacteraceae; genus UBA2383. The sequence continues at coordinate 146,835 of JACKNF010000002.1, read as the reverse complement.
CTCGTCCATGCTCACTAACTGCGAGGCATGGCGAATGATGAGCTGCGGATGCCCCTTGGCCTTTTGCCGGGCCAGACAGGCGGATAACACATCTTCCTGACCAACCAAAATTAAGCACAGTGCATCTTCGGTGGTTTTCAATACCTGCAAGGCGGCAGGTACAACCACCTCAGGACCGATATCACCGCCCATACCATCCAAGGCGATGGTCAACGGCCTGTTCATGGGGATACCGGAGCGTTGAGCCGGCGAAATGGAGTGCGAAGCATACCGGCGGGAATGGTTATTCGTCTTCAGTAGCGGCTGGCGCATTGATCACCTTGCGGCCGCGATAAAACCCTCCTGCTGTAACATGATGACGGCGGTGCAATTCGCCGGACAGAGGATCGGTCGACAACGTTGGGCCGGTCAAGGCATCATGGGAACGGCGTATATCGCGCTTAGAGCGGCTCTTGCGGCTTTTTTGTACAGCCATGGTTAATGACTCCTTTGAAAATCCTGTAACAAAGTCGCCAGCACGGCGAAGGGCTGGCGGTTTTTCAGGTCCAGCGCCGGCTCACCGGGCTGGTGATAGCCGTGGGCCACGCATTCCCGCAAATCTTCATGACGAGGAATCTGGGGCAAGGCTAGTAATAATTCGTCTTCAATCAAATCAGCGACGGCGACACTACCGTCTTCCGGGACTAATAGCGGCTCGTATTCATTGGGCAACCGGCCGGCTGCCGCTTCATCGCGCGCCAATCCCAGCTTGACCTCTATATCCAAAGGCAGCCGCAATGGACCGAGGCAACGCTGGCAGGTCCACTCAACTTCGGCCTGCAGGCTGCCCTGAATAAATCGTATCCCCTGCGCGTCGTGCCCGGCTGACAATGTGGCGGCTACTTCACCATCAACATGGCCCAGGATTACCATCAGCCGCGGCAAAGCGGCCAGCGCCAAACGGCCTTTCAAGGATCCGCGTTCGGCGGCCATGCGCCATGGATGGATTTTTCTGGGAAGCAACAGGGTCTGCATAAGGCGCGGAATCATATAGGCCTGCCGGAATTCTGTCAAAATAAACCCCAATTTCCCACAATTAACGTAATTTTCACCAAGTTGGTCGATCGTTTACGGAGTGATCGCTATGTCTGAAACCCTGACTGATGGCCGCCGGCTGATTCTGGCATCTACTTCCCCGTTTCGTCGCGAGTTGCTGACACGGTTAGGTCTACCGTTCACAACCCAAGCACCGGATACCGATGAAACCCGTTTGCCCGGTGAGGATGCGTCTGTATTGGTAGGGCGGCTGGCCGAATGGAAAGCCCGCCGGGTTGCCGGCAGGGAGCCTGCAGCATTGGTCATTGGTTCAGATCAGGTCGCGGTATTGAATGGCACAATCCTCGGCAAACCTGGAGATCACTCGCGGGCCGTTGAGCAATTGCAACAAGCATCCGGATGCAGCGTTATCTTTTACACCGGGTTGTGCTTACTGGATAGTGCAAGCGGGCACTGTCAGATTACAGTGGAGCCGTTTCAGGTGGTGTTCCGGACATTGACAGGAGAAATGATCGAACATTATTTGCAACGGGAACAGCCCTACCATTGTGCCGGCAGTTTCAAATCGGAAGGTCTGGGCATTGCGCTATTTGAACGGCTAGAGGGTGACGATCCCACCAGCCTGATCGGCCTGCCACTCATCCGGTTAGTGCAAATGCTGGAAGCTGCGGGAGTTGCGGTGCTTTAACTTCCCGGTAAGGCACACAATGCGTACGCAAAAGCGCTGCTAAATCTTTCCTGCCTGCTGGGCGATGAACGCCGTTTTGGCAGATAACTCCAGTGAGCAGGTCCATTTGTACGCCAGGTTCAGACTATTGGCACAGGCATAAACACCGTGACCGCGCACGACTGCAATAGGATAATCCGCCAAAATCTCGGCCACCATGCGAGGTGAGCGGGCTTCGTATTGGTCGTAGGGAATGGTCAGTACCGGCACCCGGCTAAAGTATAACTGCCCCTCAAAATCCGCTGGCAGGAACTCTTCGTTGTCCATGGTCATCGCCACTGAGTAAGGGCCGTGACTATGCAGAACAGAACGGGTGTCAGGATTGGCTTGATAAACCGCCAGATGCAAGCGGGCATCCAACGATGCGCCCTTGCCAATTGCACCGTCAAGGCGGCATTCGATTAACTCACCGCTGCTCAGCGTATCGGCACAGCAACCGGTGGGAGTGACCCAGAACGCTTCGCCGTCTCTTATCGAAGCGTTACCGCTATGCGAGTCGTTAAGGCCGTATTGACGCAGCCAGTGATAGTGTCGAACCAGATCGTCTTTGATGTTCATCGGGGCCTAAGAGTATCTTCCATACTTTTATCAAAAATTATCATAATGTTAATAACATAGATACGGGGAGAGTCACCGGCAGGCGATTATGATAGCAGGGTAACGCGGGAAATATCTGGATAAATTGAGCCTTTATAGGACAATCCTATACAGGCTGTGAAATTTTCATCGTCTTTCAGGCTTACGATCAGTTCTTTCATCAATCCAACAACATCCGCAACCGCTGCAACTCAACCAGTGCTTGCCCAGGGGTCAGCAATTCAAGATCGAGGCCCGCTAGCATAGTCACTGCTGGATGAACCGCCTCGCCGAACAATGATAATTGCGGCTTCCTCTCAGCCCGCACTGGCAATTCCCGCCGCAGCATTTGCCGCTCCAGCAATCTCAAGCGCTGGCGGGCCTGCTGAATCACGACCGCTGGCACACCCGCCAAGGCGGCAACTTGCAGACCATAACTACGACTTGCAGGCCCCTCCTGCACCCGGTGCAAAAATACGATACGCTCACCGTGCTCTACCGCATCCAGATGAACATTGGCAATACCTGGCTGTTCATCCGGTAACCGCGTCAGCTCAAAGTAATGGGTGGCGAACAGGGTGAAGGCGCGCACCGTGCTCGCCAATTGCGCCGCACAAGCCCAAGCTAGCGCCAGTCCATCAAAGGTGCTGGTACCGCGTCCAATCTCGTCGATCAGCACCAAGCTGTGCGGCGTCGCATTGTGCAGAATGTTAGCCGCCTCGCTCATTTCCACCATGAATGTGGAGCGGCCACCGGCCAGATCGTCGGACGCACCGATGCGGGTAAAGATGCGGTCAACCGGCCCAATCACTGCCCGCTCGGCAGGGACGAAACTGCCGAGATGCGCCAGCAGCACGATCAAGGCCGTCTGGCGCATAAAGGTGCTTTTTCCGCCGAGGTTCGGGCCAGTGACGATCAGCATCCGCCGTTGTCCCGGCTCCAATTGCAAATCATTTGGCACAAACGGCTCATCCAGCACCTGCTCGACCACTGGATGCCGCCCGGCGGTGATTTCAATACCTGACTGATCCACCAGCTCCGGCGGGCTCCAGCGCAACGCGGCAGCGCGTTCGGCCAAATTGCTTAACCCATCCAGTTCTGCCAGAGCAGCGGCGCTGGCCTGCAAGCCAGGCAACCAGACCTGCAGTTGCTCCAGCAATCTGTCATAAAGCGCCTTTTCCCGCGCCAGCGCCCGTTCTTGCGCATGCAGGACCTTATGTTCGAATTCCTGCAATTCCGGGATGATGTAACGTTCTGCGCCTTTCAGCGTCTGGCGGCGATGATAGTCAGGCGGCACGGCCTGGGATTGCGCGCGAGTGACTTCGAGGTAATAGCCATGCACCCGGTTAAAACCAACCTTGAGATTGGCAATTCCAGTACGCTGCCGTTCACGGGCTTCGAGATCAACCAGATATTGGTCCGCGTGTTCGCTCAGACTGCGCAATGCATCCAGTTCCGCATCATAACCCGGTGCGATCACTCCGCCATCGCGGATCATCTGCGGGGGATTAGCGATAATCGCCCGATTCAGCAGGTTGCAAGCTTCGGGATGGGTTCCCGCACAGCGGGCGAGTTCCTGCAACAACGACACATCGCATACTTTCAGGAATTGTTGCAAACCCGGCAACCGGTCCAGCGCATCGGCCAAAGTGATTAAATCGCGAGGCCGGGCCGATTTCAGCGCCACTCGCGCCAGAATCCGTTCCACATCACCCGTTCCGCGCAGTAAACCACGCAGGTATTCATAACCACCATTGTCGAGCAATTGCCGCAGACTGGCGTGACGCTGGCGGAGAATGTCATGGTCGCGCAGGGGGCGGTGCATCCAGCGGCGCAACAACCGCGCACCCATCGGCGTCACGCAGCGGTCGAGGATACCGAGCAAGGTGTGTTCATGCTGGCCGCTCAAGCTGTGCTCCAGTTCCAGATTACGCCGGGTGGCCGCGTCCAGAATCACACTATCTTCATGACGTTCGACTCGCAGGCCCGTCAGATGAGGGAGCGCCCCGCGTTGGGTGTCTTTGACATATTGCAGCAAGCAACCGGCAGCAGCGACTGCAACCGCTTGATCGGCACAACCGAATCCGTCCAGGTTGTGGACAGCGAACTGGGTGCATAGCATCCGTGCCGCACTGTCCCGGTCGAAATGCCAAGGCGCTTGGCGGCGTAAGCCAGGATGCTCGCGCCAGGCACCGGGCGGAGTAAAATCCTCATCGATCAGCAATTCCGCTGGCCTTAATCGCTCCAGTTCGCTGAGCAGCGCTGCCTCGCCGTGGAGTTGCGTCACCGTGAACCGGCCACCACTCAGGTCCAGATGTGCCAGTCCGTAGATGTTTTTCACCTGGTGCAGAGCCAGCAATAAATTGTCGCGGCGTTCATCAAGCAACGCCTCGTCAGTCAAGGTACCGGGGGTGACGATGCGCGTGACCTGCCGCTCCATCGGCCCCTTGCTGGTCGTAGAATCACCAATTTGTTCGCAGATCGCCACCGACTGGCCAAGTTTGATCAGTTTGGCCAAGTAACCTTCAACGGCATGAAAGGGTACACCGGCCATTGGGATGGGTGCGCCTGCCGACTGGCCGCGGGTAGTCAGGGTGATATTGAGCAGTTCGGCGGCCCGCTGGGCGTCGTCGTAGAACAGTTCGTAAAAATCCCCCATCCGGTAAAGCAACAGAATGTTGGGGTGCTCGGCCTTGATGCGCAGATATTGCTGCATCATCGGGGTGTGTTGGGAGAGATCGGGGGCGAGGGAGCGAGTCGTAGGTTTTTTCATGAAATGAGGTGTCATTCAACGCCAATCGGTTGCACCTCGGAATTATAGAGACTTCCAACATCAATTAACCGGGCGATGGTTAATTGATAATGGCTGGTGTTGTAAGAGAATGTTAAACTTGGACGATCCCGTCCATCTGGAAACCGCCAAGGAAGGCGGTTTTGTCGTGACGTTCCCGGATGTGCCGGAGGCGATCACGCAGGGCGAGGATGAAGACGAGGCGCTACTGCGAGCTGTGGACGCGCTGGAAACCGCCTTGTCCTTTTACATCGATGATCGCCGCCCGCTACCGGTTCCCGCCGCCGCCCGGCCTGTCCGTGCGCCCGTCCGCGCTGGAAAGCGCCAAGCTAGCACTATATGCGGAAATGACCATGCAAGGCGCTCGCAAGCTGGAATTGGCGCGGCGGCTCGGATAGCGCCCGCCGCCGCAGGTGGATCGGCTGTTTGACTTACGGCACGCTTCCCGCTTCGATCAAATCGAAGCTGCCGCCCGTGCTTTAGGGCGGCGGGTGAATGTGACGTTGCCGGTTTAGCCAGTGCAACGGGTTACGATAGCCCAAGATTTCACGGAAGCTCAATAAGTTGAGCAGGAAACAAAACCGCTATGACCGAACTTGACCAGCTACTCAGCCTCATGACCCGCCTGCGCGACCCGGATAACGGCTGCCCGTGGGATCGGGAACAAACCTACGCCACCATCGTTCCACACACCATCGAGGAAGCGTATGAAGTCGCCGACGCCATCGCCCGTGAGGACTGGGCGGAATTACGCTCGGAACTGGGCGACTTGCTGTTTCAGGTGGTGTTTTACGCCGAGATCGCCCGCGAAGAAGGCCGCTTCAACTTCGCCGATGTAGCAAGCGGCATCGTCGAAAAGATGACCCGCCGTCACCCGCATGTCTTTAGTGATGCAAGTTATGCCAATGCAGCCGAGCAGACAGCGGCCTGGGAACAGATTAAGTCAGCGGAGAAAACCGCAGAATCAATCCCCGCCGCTAGCGTCCTCGATAGCATCCCATTGGCGTTGCCGGCGTTGACCCGTGCGGTCAAGTTGCAAAAGAAAGCGGCGCGGGTGGGCTTTGACTGGGGTGCGGTGGAGCCGGTGTTGGCCAAAATTGAAGAAGAAATTGCCGAAATCCGCCATGAAATGACCAATGGCGCTGCTTCAGAGCGGTTAGCCGATGAATTGGGCGATGTGCTTTTCGCCGTCGCCAACCTCGCCCGGCACCTGAAACTCGACCCCGAAGCGGCGTTACGTGGAACCAATGCCAAGTTCGAGCGGCGCTTCCGGCAGATCGAGGTTTGGTTGGCGGAAGATGGCCGCACACCGGAGAAAGCGACGCTGGCGGATATGGATGCGCTCTGGGAACGAGCGAAGATTGAAGAAAGAATGTCTGAAAAGTTGTATAAAAATCAGATTATTGATTCTTAAATTGGATAAGGTGCGCATTGCTTAACTGTGCAGGGTATGCAGCGCGTGCCCTGCACTGCTAAAGAGCAGCTTTAATCCAGCCTTTCAACGATGCCGGTCATCCTGAATCTGCAGTGCCCCCTCATTGGCCGCTTTTGGTTGTGGCCGCTTGCTCTCCAGCTTAATCCGTAATCGCAGATTGTTGGCTGAATCCGCATGGCGGATCGCCGTCTCATAGCTGATCCGGCCGGATTCATATAAATCGAACAGTGCTTGGTCAAAAGTCACAATACCTTGCTCGCTGGAACGGGTCATGACCGGCTTCAGCTCCTTGACCCGCCCTTGAAAGATCAGCTCCGCCATAAGCGGCGTGTTCAATAGAATCTCCACTGCCGGAATCAGGCCCGGCCGGTCCTCACGTGGCAGCAGCCGCTGGGAAAGGAACGCCTTCATATTGAACGACAGATCCATCAAGATTTGCGCATGCTTTTCTTCTGGAAAGAAATTTACAATACGGTCAAACGCTTGATCGGTATTATTGGCATGCAGCGTAGTCAGACACAAATGTCCCGTCTCAGCGAAGTTAATCGCATGCTGCATGGTTTCCCGATCGCGCACTTCGCCAATCATGATCACATTTGGCGCTTGCCGGAGGGTATTTTTCAATGCCGCTTCGTAGGAGTCGGTATCGGTCCCAACTTCGCGCTGGTCTATCAAGCATTGCTTATGACGATGAAAGAATTCGATGGGGTCTTCAACAGTGATAATATGTTCCTGGCAGCTCTCGTTACGATGATCCAGCATGGCCGCCATCGAGGTCGTCTTACCGCAACCTGTTCCACCCAAGAAAATCACCAACCCACGCTTGGTTAAAGCAATATCCTTGAGAATAGGGGGCAGATTGAGTTCTTCGATGGTTGGAATTCGTTGCTGGATCAAGCGCAGCACCATACCGGCGCTGCCGCGCTGGGTAAAAGCGCTGACCCGGAAGCGTGCTACATTAGGGAAATTAAGGGAAAAATTAACCTCATGATGATGATCAAATTCCCGTGCATGACGATCATGCATGATCGCACGGGTCAGCAACGTTGTCTGTTGAGGAGTCAGCTTGCGGTCACTGGCCCGATGAATAACCTGATTGACTTTGAGTGCAGGCGGACTGCCTGCGGTGATAAAAATATCTGATCCACCTACATCCAGCAGCTTGATCGTCAACTCATAAAGATACTGGGTAGCTTTTTCATAATCGTTTACTTCCAATGTCGAACTGCCTTCCATACCGTGTCTCCTTTTGAGTGATTGATACACTAAATATTCTATACTGAGAAAATCGCGTTGGTATTTGAATGTCCTGGCATGACCGCCCAACTCCCCGCCGTTTCCGGCGGCGTTACCCGTTGCCGCCACACCCTACCGTACGACCTCTGGGCTGATACTGGCCTTCGTTTTACCCTCAGGAGAAGACTGTTTCCATGAACATGAATGGTTCCCGCTACTGGCTCCAGCTGCTGGTGCTGTTGTTCCCATTGTGTTGGGCCGTTGCCGCTCCGGCAGCGCGTCCCGAAATCTCGCAACCTCTACCTGATTTCCGCAAGCTGGTAAAACAGAATGAAGCTGCCGTCGTCAATATCAGCTCTACGCAAACCCCTCGCCGGCGCTCCTCCCGTTCGTCTGGTCTGCCGGAATTACCAGGCAGTGAAAACCCCTATCTGGAATTCTTCAAGCGCTTCTTTCAGGAACGTCCTGAATTGCCGGGCGACCGCCAGGCCAATTCGCTGGGTTCCGGGTTCATCATCTCCACCGATGGTTATATCCTGACCAACGCACACGTTGCCCAAGATGCTGACAAGATCATCGTCCGGCTCAGTGATCAGCGGGAGCGGCCCGCCAAGGTGATTGGCGTCGATGAACTAACCGATGTTGCCGTACTCAAGATTGATGAGAGCGAAAATTTGACAGCCGTCAAGATTGGCGACTCCGATACCTTGGAAGTAGGCGAATGGGTGGTAGCTATTGGCTCGCCGTTCGGACTCGAACTGACCGCAACGCAAGGCATCGTCAGTGCGGTAGGCCGCAACCTGCCAAGCGGCACCTACGTACCGTTCATCCAGAGCGATGTAGCGGTCAACCCCGGCAGTTCCGGCGGCCCCCTCTTCAACCTGCGGGGTGAGGTCGTTGGTATCAATTCACAAATTTACAGCAGCACCGGCGGTTATATGGGTCTGTCATTCGCGATCCCCATCAAATTAGCGATGCAGGTCGCCGATCAGTTAAAAGCGACTGGCGAGGTGACCCGTGGCTGGCTGGGCATTCTACTGCAAGCGGTCAACAATGATCTGGCGGAAGCTTTTAAACTTGACCGGCCGCGAGGAGCGCTGATTGCGCAGATCCTGCCAGACAGCCCAGCAGCTAGCGCAGGTTTTAAACCGGGCGACATTATCCTGCGTTTCAGCGGTGAGCCGGTAGAAGATTCCTCGCAATTACCACGCATGATCGGTGTAACGCCGGTTGGTAAGACCGTGGCCATGTCAATCCTGCGCAATGGCGAACCGCTGGAAATCAAGGCCACGATCGCCCGCTTGGAGACTACGGAGGAGCGGGTCATGACCATGGACGAACATAGCGATCCGCGGATGGGTATCATTGTCGCAGATCTTAGCAATGAACAACGCCGGGGGCTAGGTAATGACGACCAGGGGGTGCTGGTCACCGGACTGGATGAAGGGCCCGCCGCTAACGCAGGACTGTATCCGGATGACATTATTCTTCAGCTCAACCATACCCCGGTCAAGAGTGCCAGCCAATTCGTTGAACTGGCCAAGGAATTGCCAAATGGGAAGGCCGTGCCGGTGCTGGTGCGAAGAGAAAATGAATCACTGTACCTAGCCGTGCGCATGCCGGCTGAGCGAGAATGAATCATTAAACATCGATGAACCCGAATAACTGCCTGGATTTTGAAAAACCGATTGCCGAACTGGAGGCGATGCTCAAGGAGTTGCAGCATCTCAGTACCGAGCAAGACTTGAATATCAGCGATGAAATCGCTCGTTTGGAAGCCAAAAGCAAAGCGCTCACCGAGTCGATCTTCGCGGCCCTGACACCTTGGCAGATTTCTCAGATCGCCCGTCATCCACTTCGACCCTATACCCTGGATTACTTGGAACGGATCTTCACGGATTTCCAGGAATTGCACGGTGACCGGACCTTTGCCGATGATCATGCCATAGTCGGCGGATTGGCGCGGCTGAATGGCCGGCCGGTACTCATCATCGGCCACCAGAAAGGCCGTGACACCAAAGAAAAAATTTACCGCAACTTCGGCATGCCGCGTCCAGAAGGTTACCGCAAGGCGTTGCGCTTGATGAAACTGGCAGAACGCTTCCGGTTACCGGTACTGACTTTTATCGACACACCTGGAGCTTATCCAGGCATTGGTGCGGAAGAGCGTGGTCAGAGTGAGGCCATCGCCCGCAATCTGTTCGAAATGAGCCGGTTGCGGACACCGGTTATCGGCGTCGTGATCGGCGAAGGCGGTTCTGGCGGCGCCCTGGCAGTCGGTGTCTGTGACCGGGTGCTCATGCTGCAATATGGCACTTATTCGGTAATCTCGCCGGAAGGTTGCGCGGCTATTTTATGGAAAAGTGCCGATAAGGCGCCGGATGCTGCTGAGGCGATGGGGCTCACCGCTGACCGTTTGCTGAAACTCAATTTGATCGACGGGATTATTCCCGAACCGCCTGGCGGCGCGCACCGCGATATAGCGTTGACGGCGGAGAATGTCCAGATTGCACTGCGGGAAAATCTTCAATCGCTGGATGTGCTGCCGGTGGACGCTCTGCTAGAACAACGTTACCAGCGATTAATGGCTTACGGCGTTTTCAAGGAAGCAGCACCGGTGACTTCGCTGCAATCCACTTGGCAGAGCAGCGTGGCCGCTTTGCTGCGTAAAGACTAAGCGGAATTGGGTGGCGGATTAAATACATCGTTCAATCCGATGGAGCGCCTCTATCAGTATCTATCCTCCTTTCTGGCCACTCATTCCAGCGCCCGCCGGCTGATCGCCGGTTACAGTGGCGGCCTGGATTCGCATGTTTTATTGCACGGCCTGGCAACCCGCCGCCACCTGTGGACAGGGCGGAGCCTGGAAGCCATTTATATCGATCATGGCTTGCAAGCGGCATCCGCTGGCTGGGGTGAACACTGCGCTCACATCTGCCACGATTTGAATGTACCGTACCGGGTATTGCAAGTCGATGCCCGGTCTGCATCCGGGGAAAGCCCTGAAGCGGCTGCCCGCCGCGCCCGCTATGCGGCTTTCGCTGCTGAACTTAGTCCAGATTCTGTGCTGCTAACCGCCCACCATTGCGATGATCAGGCGGAGACCTTGCTGTTGCAACTGTTGCGCGGCGCAGGTCCTCATGGCTTGGCGGCGATGCCTGCGGCAGCACAACTGGGTCAAGGCTGGCTGCTGCGACCCTTTCTCGATATCGATCGCGCTGAGCTACTGGCTTATGCCTGTGCGCATAACCTGCACTGGATCGAAGACACCAGCAATACCGATATCAATTTTGACCGCAATTATCTGCGTCACCAGATTTTGCCCCGGTTGCGGGAACGCTGGCCGGTTGCAAACCGTACTTTGGCGCGCTCAGCCCGGCTCTGCGCGGAAACTGCTGCCTGGCTGGATGCAGAAGCTGCTGCTGATTTAGCCCGCGCCACGGCGGACCGTCCAGACTGTTTGATGATTTCCGCCTTGCATGAATTAGACAAGGTTCACCAGCGCAATCTGTTACGTTACTGGCTGCGGCAATCGGGCCTACCCCTCCCTAACGCCCGTCAGTTGCAACACATTCTCAGCGATGCACTGGCTGCCGCTGTTGACCGTAATCCCTGCATCCGCTGGCCAGGCGCAGAGATCCGGCGCTATCGGGATGGGTTGTACGCTATGCAACCTTTGAAGCCGCATAACGCCAGCCAACGATTTATTTGGCAAGCCGGCAATCAGGGTTGGCCGCCCCTGGATGTACCGGGTGTAGGCCATTTGGAATTACGGAAAACTGAAGGCAAAGGACTACGCTCCGAGGCGTTGACTGGAGGTTCGCTAATTGTCGGTTTCCGCCAAGGCGGCGAACGCTTCCGGCCCGCGGGCCGCGCACATCGCCAGGAATTGAAGAAGCTGTTACAAGAAGCGGGTATTCCACCGTGGGAGCGGGAGCGGTTGCCGCTGATTTATCTCCCCTCCACCTCCGCCATCTCCGGCAAATTGGGAGAGAATGGTCCGCTTCTGGCGGTCGTAGGATTAGGCACGGCCGCCGATGCTGCGGTTGGCCCTGGAGAAGCAGGCTGGTATCCTGTCAAGGTCTGATTCTTCCAAGGATCAGCACCTCACCAACGCTCTATGAGCAGCAATTCCCGGCCTCTCAAGGAGAGATTGGCGTGCTGCTTGCCGATTTGCAGCACCATTAGAAGTTACACCGTTGCGCTTACCTAGCGGGAAGGGGTGAACGCTTACATCCGAAGTTGCATATATGCATTCTCCCGCCAGAATGCTGAATCCCGGCGGCGAGGACCAGGGGTTATCGATTGCGGGAACCTGCCGCAAAACATCCATCACTTCCGACCGGACAAACCACGATATAAGTATCTTTTTTGCTGCAACCAGTCACTTCTACCGTATACTCCACTCGCTTAACGCCGACGATGTAGGCGCCTTGCACCGCCGGCTGGATGACTTGCTGCGAAAGAACCTTTCCGGCAACATCAGGGCAATTCATTTTAAGCTGCGCCCGCTTGACGGCGGTCTGAATAACCAAACCTTGCTGGTCATCAAGAACCTGGGGCTGGCTGACACAGCCCGCCATTCCAAGCGCTATGACTATTAGCCATGCCTTTTTCACAATAAGCCTCCTCCTGCGTAACCATCCCCCAGCAGAACTGGAGAATTACCTATTTAATTTATTTAGCCATCATTACACTATTGAAGAAATTGGGCAGCCCCAACCGAAACCAGGCACGTTCAGCACGCACCAGCAAAAGCGGCTGAATGAGTTAACCCGGAATCTCCAATTGCTGTGCCTATGGACTTGTCAGCTTCCGGTCTCGCTCATAATACCGATGGAAGCCGCATATTATTACTGGCAATAGAAACACAGGGCCGGCGATGCGTTGCGCATCCTGCATTCGTTGCGGGCGCACTTAAATACCTAAGTTCACCACGCAACCTTCGAACCGCACACCTGGCCATTGAAACCATGGCTGTGCCCACAATGACAATCTTTCTGCTGGAGAATTAACAGGATTGCTAGCTCCATCAAGGCCCAATAACCATTATAACCTGCTTCCTGTGAGAGTCAGACGCGCCAGCCAGTGAACGGATCGCCGCTCACCAGGTCACATTCAGGCAACCCGCATCCACCGCAAAATAACTCCGTGAACGATACGACCGACTGTAAGCCTCTCCGCCAGCGCACTCTGGGATGGGTATGGCTGGAATTCCTCGGATCAATGAACCTGGCCATTACTTTATTAGTGGTGGTCGCGGTCGCCTCGGTGATCGGGACAGTCTTGCAGCAGAACCAGCCGTATCCCGATTATATCCTGAAATTTGGGCCATTCTGGTTCGAGGTCTTCCGCCAAACCGGCTTGTACAATGTCTATGGCTCAGGCTGGTTCATGAGCATCCTCGCTTTCCTGATCCTATCCACCAGCGTATGCATCTACCGTCAGACTCCGGTTTTATGGCGGGAAATGACCCAATTCCGGACCCGTGTCCGCCTCGATTCTCTGCGTGGCTTTCATCAGCAAGCTGAATGGCAGCTGCAGCATCGAGAAGCCAGCACCGTGCAGAAAACCTTGGGAGCAGTACTGAAAACTCGTGGCTATCGCTGGCGAATTGAAGACCATGGCAGCCATCGAGTGATGGCGGCAACCAAAGGCCGCTTCAGCCGACTGGGCTATCTGTGTACCCATGCAGCAGTGGTGATAATCGGCATTGGCGGACTGCTAGATGGCAATCTGTGGCTGAAATTCAAGGAATGGAGCGGCGGCCTGCGCATCGAAACCCGTGACCTGGCTGCCCGCGACCTTCCTCCAGAAAGCCGGCTGGCACCCGGCGCCATACCTGCCTTTCGCGGCAATGTGATGCTGCCCGAAGGAGCTACCGCTAACTTCGTCTTTCTGCGGATACGTGATGGCTTTGCATTGCAGGAATTGCCTTTCGCTATCGAGTTGAAGGATTTCCAGGTGGCCTACTATGACACGGGTCAACCCAAATCTTTTGCCAGCGCGGTGTTGATCCATGATCAAGAACACCTTGGCAGTCAACCGCTGGCGGCGACCATCCGCGTTAACCATCCACTGGTCTATCGCGGATATGCCATTTATCAATCTGATTTCGGCGACGGCGGTTCCAAACTGGAGATGCAAGTCTGGCCGTTGATTACACCCCAGGCGAAGCCTGTCGCTGCACGGGGCGAAATTGGCAACGCACTCAAGATTGGCGGATCCAGCGCACCACTGACCCTGGAACTGAATGAATTCCGATTATTTAACCTGTTACCGGAACCCGGTGCGCAACCGGGAGATCGTAAATTCCGCAACTTCGGGCCAAGCTTCAGTTTCAAACTACGCAACTCCGCTGGTGAAGCCCACGAATACTTTAATTACATGGCGCCAGTGCAATTAGAAGGCCGCTGGTTCTACATCAGCGGAAAACGCACACAGCCTGGTGATCCCTTCATCTATCTACACATTCCAGCGGACACCAAAAACAGCCCCGAACGTTTCCTGCGTTTCAATGCCCGGTTACGCGACGGGGAATGGCTACGCGAATGGATGGAACGATCACCGGCCCCAGTGAATAATCCTGACTTCCAGCGCGACTTTAACCAAGTACGGTTGAATCTGATCGAACTATTCACTCAAGGCGGATTCATCGCAGTGACAGAGCAAGCGAAAACAGTGGTGCCAGCTGGCCGGCTGAAGGAAGCGACTACCCTCTATCTGAATATCCTGCGTGATACTCTGGCGGACGTGTTCATTCAAGTGCTACGCGATGAAGGGATAAACGTTGAACAGGAGATTTCCAGTCAAGAAGAAGCATTCTTCAATGATGCGATACCAGCGCTGGCAACGCTGGCAGATTACGGATCACCGTTTTACCTGCAACTGACCGGGTTTCAGCAGGTCGAGGCTTCAGGCCTGCAAGTGACACGCAGCGGCGGCACTGCCGTGGTTTATACCGGTTTCGCCCTGCTAATCATCGGCATCTTCGTCATGCTCTATACTTCGCACCGCCGGTTATGGATTTGGCTCGCGGATGAAGAGGGCGCAACCCGGCTAGTGCTCGCTGGCGTCAGCAACCGCCGCCCGGTGGAATTCGCTGGCGAGTTTTCTGAATTACGCATGGCACTTGAGAAACAGATCAACGATTGAGAGTAACCATTCATTCCCCTCAGCCGCTTGCGGGTGAAGGGCTGGGGGTGAAGGCAGCGGTTTCAAGGACTGACCCTCTCACCCTCGCCCCCTTGGCAGGGGGCGAAAGGACTGAATAATTACGATTGAGATAGATAGAGTATGTAATATATAATTTACATATCGTAATTTCTGAAATAAGCTCTGGCCGGTTTTAGCGGTGATCACATTTTATGAAGCTGTTCTGGAAACTCACCCGGACACATCTTATGAAGGCATCACATTTATAGAACTTCCTGGCGTATGGATTTCTCTATATCCACTGGAACATCTAGCAAAAGATATTTCTAAACAAATTAAGCCAATTCACAATCTGTTTAATGGAATTACGTTAGCTCATAACACAAAAACCAGAGAAGAAGTTGATGCAATTTTTCAACGGGCAGAATCTGCAGGAGCACATATTATTAAAAAGCCAAAAGATACATTCTGGGGGGGTTACAGCGGCTACTTTTCAGATCCGGATGAATATCATTGGGAAATAGCATGGGGTCCGATGTTCGAATTCACTGAACAAGGCGATCTCAAGTTTAAGTAAATCGTATAATACTATTGAAATCATAAAGAAATTGCTCTGGAGCAACTCCTTATGTCAGTCACGCGCGAAGTAATGCTGGAACAACAATGGGCACAGTCGTCATTTAGCCAGCGATTCAGTCGCTTGGATGGGCTCTGGACGTTACTCGTCATAGCCGGCTCTCTCTATATCTGGTGGCTATACCGGTCCTATATGGACAGTTACGAGATCGCTATCCAGGCAGGCAGCACCGCAGCACTAATTGCCTGGGGCGTTTATTGGAAACCGGCGCGGCCATTCACGCTGGCGGCCGCTGCCTTGACAGTGCTGGCACTGTGGCGCTATGACGCAGACTATGAACTGCGTTTGAGCGACTTCTGGCTCAAGTATTTCCTGGAAAGCCAGGCAGCGTTCATGTGGATGAGCGCTTTGTATGTGCTAGCGACGATCACCTATTTCGCCGCGATGTTCACCCGCTCCGGCTTTGCCGGTAAAACTGCCACAGCCTTGACCTGGTGTGCAACAGCGATGGGCTTGACAGGCCTGCTGGTACGCTGGCGCGAATCCTATCTGCTGGGTGCTGACATCGGCCATATCCCGGTCAGCAATCTCTATGAAGTATTCATTCTGTTTGCCCTGATTACTGCGCTGCTGTACCTGTTTTATGAAGATCGCCACCGCACCCGCTCCATGGGCGGTTTCGCCCTGTTGGTGATCAGCGGCGCGGTTGGTTTTCTGCTGTGGTACACCTTCGACCGCGAGGCGCATCACATCCAACCATTGATCCCAGCCTTACAAAGCTACTGGATGAAAATCCATGTACCGGCTAACTTCATCGGTTATGGTGCTTTTGCCCTGGCGGCGATGCTAAGTGTGGCTTACCTGCTGCAAAACTGGGCTGGGACACGCTGGCCGGACGGACACCTAGCACGGGTGCTGCCACCATTGCACCTGCTGGACGACGTTATATACAAAGCCATCGCCTTGGGGTTCGCCGCCTTCACCCTCGCCACCATCCTGGGTGCACTGTGGGCTGCTGAAGCTTGGGGCGGCTACTGGTCTTGGGACCCCAAAGAGACCTGGGCGCTGATCGTCTGGCTGAATTACGCTGCCTGGTTACACCTGCGGATGACCAAGGGCTGGCGCGGCGCACCGATGGCCTGGTGGGCAGTGATCGGCCTATTCGTGACCCTGTTCGCCTTTCTAGGCGTCAACATGTTCCTGTCGGGATTGCACTCCTACGGTACGCTGTAGGCACTGCTGTCCCTTAATTCTTTCCACTTAATCATGGAGTTCCGCCCGATGCTGAACCCACTTCGCCACTTGCTGCTCATTCTATTGGCCTGCGCACTGCCACTTACTGTTCGCGCCGCTGACCCACCGTTCCAGGAAGGCAAGGATTACGTACGGCTGTCCAATCCAATGCCGGCTGCGACGTCCGGCAAGATCGAGGTGATCGAAATGTTCTGGTACGGATGCCCGCATTGCTACGACCTGGAACCAGTCGCTCAGGCATGGCTGAAGCGTAAACCTGAGAACGTGGTATTTACGCGAATTCCGGTCGCCTTTGGAACAAGCTGGGAATCTGGCGCACGTGCTTATTACGCCGCTGAAGCGCTAGGGGTGCTCGACAAGATTCATCAACCCCTGTTCGATGCTTTCCACCAGCACAAGTTGAATAACGAGGATCAATTAGCGGCGTTCTTTGCTGAATACGGGGTAGACCAGGAGACCTTCCGCAAAGCGTACAAGTCCTTTCAGACCGAGACCCAGTTACGGCGCGGTAATCAGCTGGCGCAACGCTATGGAGTGCGTGGGGTACCGGCAGTGATTGTCAATGGTAAGTATGATGTGCGTTCGCCACGTATCTTTGAGGTGGTGGATTTTCTGATCGCTAAGGAGTCCGGCCCGCAAAGCTGAAAATGCAGAGAACGGGCATGGCCGGCGATCACCCTGGACCGCAACGCTTGCGGCTGCTCAGCTACAACATCCAAAGTGGACTGAGTACCTATAAATACTCCCAGTATCTGACCCGCAGCTGGAAACATCTGGTGCCAGTGCCATCGCGGATGACCAATCTCGATGGTATTGCCCAGATTCTGACAAATTATGATGTGGTCGGCTTGCAAGAAGTCGATGCCGGGAGTTTGCGCAGCGGTTTTGTAAATCAAATTAAATACCTGGCTGATTACGCCGGTTTCGAGTATGTGTTTGACCAAGCCAATCGCAAGATCGGAATGATTTCCCAGCACGGCAATGCCGTGTTGAGCCGCCTTCAGCCGAACACGATCACCGAGCATAAGCTGCCAGGGTTGATTCCTGGCCGGGGAGTGTTGGAAGTCCGGTTCGGCACCGGCGCGGATGCGCTGCATATATTGGTTTTGCACATGGCTTTAGGCCGGCGTGGCCGTTTGCGGCAGATTGAGTTTCTGGCAAATCTGGTACGCAATTACCGCCATGTAGTCTTGATGGGAGATTTGAACTGTCCTTCAGATAGCCGTGAAATGGCTGTGCTGTTAGCTAGCGCGCGTTTGTGCGAACCTGCGCCGGGGCTTCATACCTTTCCCAGCTGGCAGCCGGACCGGCAACTGGATCATATTCTGGTATCACCTTCTATCACGGTTGAGCAGGTCGAGGTGCTGGACCATGTGTATTCAGATCATCTACCGATCGCCATGCGCGTTCGGTTGCCAGAAGAATTAAACCTCCAAATTCCAGAGACTAGCTATCAGATCAGGAACCTTGATCGCTGGAGTATGTGACACTTGAATCCGAAACCGTTCTGGAACATCCTGGAGCAACAGATTAGCGCAGCCATCGGCCACCCGTTCACCGCTCGTCAACATTGCCCCATCAGCGGTGGTTGCATCAACCAGGCATGGCGAGTCAGTGACGAAGCTCAGGAGTATTTCATCAAAACCAACACCGCCGCCGGATTAGCGATGTTTGAAGCTGAAGCGGCTGGATTGGCGGAACTAGCGGCAAGCCGCACCGTCCGGGTCCCGAGACCGGTCTGCTGGGGGAGCATCGCTGGCCAGGCTTACCTGGTATTGGAATATGTGCCATTAGGCGGAAGTGATACCGGACGCGCAATGGAGACTCTAGGCTATCAACTGGCCCTGCTGCATCGTCAACCACAACCATATTTCGGCTGGCAACAGGACAACACCATTGGCTCGACACTCCAGCCGAATGGCCGCACCGAGAACTGGATCGCCTTCTGGCGCGAGCAGCGGTTAGCGTTTCAACTACAATTGGCCGCCCGCAATGGCCACGGCAGTGCTTTGCAACGGCAGGGCGAGGCGCTGCTGGCACAGTTTGCAGTATTGTTTACGGGCTATTTGCCGATTCCGTCGTTGCTGCACGGCGATCTGTGGAGCGGCAATGCCGGTTGCACGGTACAAGGCAATCCAGTGATCTTCGATCCAGCGGTCTATTACGGCGACCGGGAGGCCGATCTGGCGATGACCGAGTTGTTTGGCGGCTTTCCAGAGCGATTTTACGCCGCCTACCGGGAAATTTGGCCGCTGGATACCGGCTATCCACAGCGGCGTACCTTGTATAACCTTTATCATATTCTCAACCATCTCAACCTGTTTGGCGGCGGCTACCGATCACAGGCAGAACGGATGATGGGACAGTTGCTGGCAGAATTAAGATAACGATTTTCTAACGGACAACCGGGCATGCCAAGAATAACCTTACCTTAGTAATAAAGATGAACGCCATGAACGCGATTCTAGGCTGGTGACCATGCCATTGACTGACAGTGGCAGACAATCGCCGGACTGGCGAAACCGGCACCTTGAGAAAAGATTTCCAGAGGTAAAGCCGATTGAAAGGACGATTTTTTGATATGACACCGGTTGATAATTCACATGCCAGAACAGTCAGCGATCTATCCAGAATGATGGTTGCCTGTGACTGAAACACCAGTCATTCAAGTCGAAGATTTGCGCAAGCATTACGGCACGGTGCGTGCCGTGGATGGCATTAGCTTCATGGTCACCCGCAACGCGACCTGCGCCCTGCTCGGCGGCAACGGCGCAGGTAAAACCACAACAATTGCTATGCTCTTAGGTCTGCTGTTGCCGACCAGCGGCCAGATTCGCATCCTCGGTGAAGAAATGCCGCGCTACCAACAACGGATGTTGCCACGCATGAACTTCTCCTCACCCTATGTTGATTTGCCGCAACGATTGACCGTAGCGGAAAATTTAACCGTTTACGCCCGATTGTATGGAGTGCGCCGGGTACGCGAGCGATTGGCAACGCTGGGCCAGGAGCTGGATATCGCCGCCTTTTTCCAGCGGCCCTATGGTAGCTTGTCTGCCGGTCAGAAAACCCGGGTAGTGCTAGCCAAGGCGCTGTTGAACGAACCCGAAGTGCTATTGCTCGACGAGCCAACCGCCTCGCTCGATCCCGATACCGCTGACCGGATGCGCAGCATCCTCACCGGTTATCAGCGGCGCAGCGGAGCGACCCTGCTACTGGCCTCCCACAATATGAGTGAGGTCGAGCGGCTCTGTGATCAGGTCATTATGCTACGCAACGGCAGCATCGTCGCCACCGGCGCCCCGCATGAATTGATCCACCGCTATGGCCGCAAGGATATGGAAGAAGTATTTCTTGACATTGCCCGGGGAATTCAAAGCGGCGAGGTGGTCGAGTGAGCGGAATTTCTCTCTACCGGATTGGCGCATTGGCCTTGCGTTATCTGTACTTGATCCGCCGCTCCTGGATTCGAATCGTTGAATTGGCCTACTGGCCGACGGTGCAAATGATTCTGTGGGGCTTTATTACTCAATATCTGGCAGGCCACAGCGACCTGTTAAACCAGACTGCGGGGTTGCTGCTATCAGGAGTCTTGTTGTGGGATATTTTATTTCGCAGTCAACTGGGGCTATCGGTGGTGTTTTTTGAGGAACTGCATGCCCGCAATCTGGCACAGTTATTCGTCAGCCCCTTACGGCCCATTGAGCTGATCCTAGCGCTGATGTCAATTAGTTTGGTTCGCACTCTGATTGGTGTCGGCATCGCGGTACTGCTGGCAATTCCTTTTTACGGTTTCAATCTGTTTGCGCTGGGGTTGCCTCTCATCGGTTTTTTCGTCACCTTGCTGTTCATGGGTTGGGCCATTGGCCTACTGGTCGCAGCGCTGGTGTTGCGCCATGGCATGGGTGCGGAAAGCATCGCCTGGGCCGCGATTTTCGCCCTCGCACCATTGTGCGGCATCTATTACCCCATCGCGACCCTGCCCCCATGGCTGCAACCACTGTCCTGGGCGCTACCAGCCAGCTACGTATTTGAAGGTATGCGAGCGGTGCTGCTAGATCATACCTTCCGGCAGGATTATCTGTTCTACGCGTTGCTATTAAACACTGGCTATCTTGGTTTAGGTATTCAAATCTTTCTAGCAACGGTTCATCAGGCACGGGCACGGGGTTCACTATTGCAATCGGGTGAGTAAGCACCTTAGTTCGCCACACCACCCTCAATGGCGAGTCCGCGCAACAGGGCAGCCGACCCAACGGTGATACCTTGTACATCTCTCCCCTCCATCCAATATGGTTTTTGTGGCTTCCCTATCTTGAATTACAAGTTGTATCAACTACAGTCAATATTTATCAATGCCATCGAGGGTTTCCCGTCATGTCAAGCAGGAGGCAACGCAATACATATTGCTCCATATTTACAAATATTCGTAAAGACATGGTAGCTTGGATTCCTATAAATTATGTTTAATAATAAATAGATAAGGGTGGAATAAAGGGGTAGGGATTTTATGAGTGATAAGAAATCTTTTAAGGTTGCTTTAATTGGAATTCCCGAAAACGAACGAAATGTCTTGAAAAATATCTTCAAGCTTTCTCTTTATCGTCCCCACACCTATTCTTTCGCCGCCCCCGGTGAGCCGATTCAAATCCTGATGGTTGATACGGCAAGCCCAGAAGCCATGGCGGAATGGCAGTCTTTTAAACTCTCTTCATCCGAAGGGAGTTCGCCCGCCCCGCTCATATCTGTCATGGTCACTAAAGATCAAGCTCCTAACGAACAACAGACTCACTCTATCCGGCGGCCTTTTGTAGCCACCCGCGTACTCACTGTGCTCGATCAGGTTGCCAATCAAATTGTTACAGCTTCCACTCATGAGCGCACCATCGGTGAAGATCCCCCAGCGGCTGATAATAAAGCAACCGCCGATACCCCGCTTTTCAAAGCGCTGGTGGTGGACGATAGCAGCACGGTCAGAAAGCAGGTTGAGCTGGAATTAAAATTGCTCGGTATCTGGACTGACGCCGCTGAGTCTGGCGAAGATGCATTTGAGCTGTTGGCTCAGAAAGATTATGACATCATTTTTCTGGATGTGGTGTTGCCTGGGGTTGACGGCTACCAGATCTGCAAGACGATTAAGCGAAATAAAGCCAAGAAGAAAACACCGGTCATCATGCTAACCAGCAAATCATCACCTTTCGATCGCGTCAAAGGTGCGTTAGCCGGTTGCGACACTTATCTGACTAAACCCGCTAAGCAAAATTCTTTTCAGAAAGTCGTTAAGAAATACTTAAAATCTTCTTGAAACAGCCGATATCTCATTTCCGGAAAATGACCGGAAAGTTCCAAGTTAAATTGCTGATGCCATCACGTAGCTGATTAAATTTGATTTAAGGAGATTACTATGCCGGTACGAAAAGTCCTTGTTGTTGATGATTCTCCAACAGATTTGGCAAACATCAAAAGCATCCTCGGTGAGGCAGGTTGCACTATCGTAACGGCCACCAATGGCAAGGAAGCAATTGAAAAAGCTAAAGCGGAAAAACCGGATCTGATTTTTATGGACATTATCATGCCCGATATGGATGGGTACGCTGCTTGCCGTTCTCTCGGCAATGAGGCGGAAACCAAGAGCATTCCGGTAATTTTTGTGACTAGCAAAAGCCAGAAAGCCGACCGCCTATGGGCGCAAATGCAAGGTGGCAAGGGATTTATCACCAAACCTTATGCGGCAGACGCCATCACCGATCAGTTGAAAGCATTCCTGTAAGCCGTTCCGATCCGCTGGAAACCTCGATGAATAACGACACGGTTGGCCGGACTCCCCGGCGCTGGCTGGAACCTAGCACGGCGCTCAATCGCTTCAAACCACCTCCCGGTATCGCAGGCGGTCTTGCCGCGGCCGAAAACCGGCGCGCGCGATATGGTTTCCGGATCGGCGACATCGGCTTGCTGATTGATCAGGATACCACCAGCGAGGTACTGGAGCGATGGGTCGTTTATCCGCTGCCCAATGTGCCCCCCTGGTTTTCGGGGCTCATCAATCTGCGCGGCAATCTGGCGCCAGTATTCGACATGAAACAGTTTCTGCAACTGGAAGAAGGCTCCCGGGAGAAGCGCTGGCTGCTGGTTCTGGATCAGGATGAGGGCGCAGTAGGCCTCTTTATTGACGGCCTGCCCCGGCTTGCGATCACCCGTCAGACCCTCTCCCGGCTGCCACCACTGGCTGCGGCGTTACGGCCTCATATTGCTGGAGGCTATGTACAAGAGGATCAAGTCTGGCTGGAGTTCGACCATCGGAGCTTCTTCCGGACCCTGGGTGGACACGTCACTGAAATACCCTGATCCCAACCATGCAACTCTCTACCCGGTGCGATTTCATGACAATGAGGCCTTGTCGTTGGCGATTGCTGGAATATCTTATGAAGAGCCGATCATATCCTAAAATCCGGTTACACCCTCCAGAAAACTCGCATTATCAGCGAACATCAAGCTGTCTACTTAACACGATATTTCTGGCCGGCTGGCTGGCCGCATTCGCATCAAATGCTTTAGCCCAAGACTTCGGCGTGAGTAATACGACCGTTCGAATCGGCGGTGTGATGGCGCTGGAAGGCCCACTGAGCGGCCTGGGTCAGAACATGAAGATAGGCATCGATGCAGCCATCAAAGGCGCGGCAATTCAGGGACGCACGATTGAGTTCGCCGTACTCAACGATTCCTATAACCCGCCAGATACGATCGAAGCCACGCATAAATTACTTGGTGACGGCGTGTTTGCGATGGTGGGAAATGTAGGTACGCCGACAGCGCAGGTTGCCTTGCCCATCTTAGCTGAACAAAAGATCCCAGCGGTGGGCTTTTTCTCGGGTGCTAACCTGCTGCGGCCCGGGGTTGGCGCCATTATCAACTTCCGTCCTAGCTACTCCCAGGAAATCGCTGCTGTCATCGAAGCCGCTTTGCGGGCAGGGGTCAAACCCAATCAGATCTGCGCATTCGTACAGAATGACAGTTATGGCATGGCCGGTGTAACCGGCATCATCATGACGCTTGGCAATCAGCCAGGGGCTGCTGAAATCATCACCAAGCTAGAGCAAATCCGCACCACCCCGGATGAAAGCCCAGAACGTAATAACGTCGGCCCAGTTGGTGTGTATCCACGTAACACCGTACTCGTGCGTGATGGCTACAAGTCTCTAAAACAATGGGAGAAAACGACCGGTGAGCGCTGCCGCTTGGTTGTCACCGTCGGAACTTATGAACCCATTGCCCAATTTATGGCCTACGCCCGGAAACTCAAGCGAGAACCTTGGATTATCAGCGCCGTCTCTCTCACCGGCGCTGAAAGCTTGCAGGAGCAATTTCGTAAATATGACATTCGCGAAGACATCATCATGACCCAGGTTGTGCCTGCCTTGGATTCACCACTACCAATAGTCGAAAGCGCCCGCAAGGCATTGGGTAGCCGGTTAGGCTATATCCCGCTGGAAGGCTATATCGTCGGAAAAATGTTTCTGACCATCCTCGATAAAGCTGGAAATGCCCCCACTCGCGAACGTTTCATCGAGGCGGCGCGCGGCCGGAAGTTTGACCTCGGCGGCCTAACGCTCGATTTCACCAATGATAATCAAGGCTCCGATTTTGTATTGCTGACCTTGTTACAGGGTGATGACTTCAAGGTGATCGAACCAAACTACGTTGAAAAACTGTTCACCCAATAATCCCGAGGAGATAACCGCGCATGCGCTTACAAAATAACTTCGCCGCCGGTGCTGGCGCTGTGACAGGCTGGCAACGGCTAAAGGGGGGAATCACTCTGGGATTACTACTGGGCCTGGGTATGGCCGCACCCTGGAGTTGGGCCGAAGACCCCGGCATTACCAGCAACACCATCCGCATCGGCGCTACCTTTCCCCTAGAGGGAGATTTCAAAGTCTACGGTCAAGCGATGAAACGCGGGATGGATGCAGCGCTGGCCGGGCAAACGGTGCATAAACGCCGTATCGAGTTCATCGCAATCAACGATTTTTACAATCCTATTGAAGCGGTCAAGGCCGCCAGCGAATTGATTGAGAAAGGCATATTTGCAATGGTCAACAGCTTTGGCTCACCGACCACCAAGGCCGTGCTGCCACTGCTCGCCGAGAAAAAAGTACCTGCATTTGGCTTTTATACCGGTGCGGCCTTCACCGGGCCAGGCGATGTGTTGAATTTCCGCGCTAGCTATGCCAAAGAGGTAGAAAGCGTAGTGGATGTGGCACTGGCAGCGGGCGTTAAACCGGCCGAGGTCTGTGCCTACGCCCAGAACGATGCTTATGGAATGGCTGGTATCCAAGGATTCCGCGCAGCCTTGGCAAAGCAAGCAGGCACCGAACAGATTGTTGCTAAAGTAGATCAGATTCTGAACATGCAGGGAGATAATCCGGAAAGAAACAATATCGGACCGGTCGGCGTTTACCCGCGCGATACCGTAAGCGCACGGCCTGGCTATCTCTCGTTGAAAAAATGGGAAGCCGATACCGGCAACCGCTGCCGGCTAGTCGCTACCACTGCGGTTTACGATCCAGCGGCTACATTCATGGGATATGTGCGTTCTAAAGGTGAAAACTGGGTTTTCAGCACGCCATCTCCAGCGGCAGGCGATCGGCTGGCAGCACTCCTCAGGGATTACAAAATCCGGGATAAGGTAATCGCTACCGAGATCGTGCCACCCCCTGATTCCCCGCTGCCAATCGTCGTGGAAGCGCGTAAGGCTTTGGGTGGCAACCTGGACTATGTATCGTTGGAAAGCTATCTCGTCGGCAAGCTGTTCCTAGCGATCCTACAGGCGATCGATGGGCCGCTGACTCGGGAAAACTTTCTCAAGGCTGCACGCCGTCAACCCTACGACATCGGTGGCATCCGGGTAGACTTCACCAACGACAATCAAGGTTCCGATTTCGTGTTATTGACTCTATTACAAGGCGACACTTTCACGGTGATCGAACCGAGTGATGTTGGAAAACTGTTCACCCAATAATCCCGAGGAGATAATCGCGCATGCACATACAGGATGATTTCGCCGCCGGTTCTAGCACGATAGCAGGCTGGCGGCAGA
Organism: Gammaproteobacteria bacterium; assembly: GCA_024234995.1. Classification (GTDB taxonomy): domain Bacteria; phylum Pseudomonadota; class Gammaproteobacteria; order Competibacterales; family Competibacteraceae; genus UBA2383. The sequence continues at coordinate 120,952 of JACKNF010000002.1, read as the reverse complement.
TGAAGGATGGAATCGCTCTGGGGTTACTGCTAAGCCTGTGCGTGGCCGCACCTTGGAGTTGGGCTGAGGACCCCGGTATTACCAGCAATACCCTCCGGATCGGCGCTAATATGCCCCTAGAAGGAGACAGAAGCTTTAATGGTCAAGCACTGAAACGAGGAATCGAAGCGGCATTGTCTAGCCAGCCGGTGCAAGGACATCGCATCGAGTTCGTGGCCATGAATGATTTTTACGACCCCACAAAATCGCTTGAAGTCACCAAGAAATTGATTGATCAAGGTATATTCTTGATGCTGGGCAGTTACGGCACCCCAACCGTCAAAGCAATATTACCGTTACTGGCCGAGAATAAAATCCCAGTAGTCGGTCCTTACACGGGAGCTGCTTTCACTGGACCGGGCGATGTGTTGAATTTCCGCGCCAGCTATGCCAGCGAAGTAGAGAGCGTGGTCGACGCCGCGCTGGCAATGGGAGTCAAACCTGTTGAAGTATGTGGATATGCACAGAATGATGCATATGGGATGAGTGGAATCAAAGGAATGCGTGCGGCCCTAGTTAAGCAATCCGGCACGGATTCCATTGTCGCCAAATTGGATCAAATTTTGGGCGCATCGGGTGATAATCCAGAGCGGAATAATATTGGACCGGTTGGCGTTTACCCGCGCGGCACCGTAAGCGCGAGACCTGGCTACCTCTCATTGAAAAAATGGGAAACCGGCACCGGCAGCCACTGCCGGTTAGTAGTGAGCGTAGCGGTTTACGACCCAGCGGCCGCGTTCATGGCCTATGCGCGCTATAAAGGCGAACCTTGGGTTTTCAGCACAACCTCCAATGCAGCAGGCGGCAAGATGAAGGATCTGCTCGAAGGACAAGGAATCACGGATAGGATCATTGCCACGCAAATCGTGCCCCCGCTGGATTCGGCGCTGCCGGTGGTCACGGAAGCACGGAAAGCTCTGGGGAAAAATCTGGATTATTTATCGTTGGAAGGCTATATCGTGGGTAAATTATTTTTGACGATTGCGCTGGCAATCGATGGCCCGTTAACCCGCGAAAATTTCTTAAAAACCGCACGCCGCCAGCCTTACGATATCGGGGGCATGAAGGTGGACTACACAACCAGCAATCAAGGCTCCAATTTTGTGTTACTGACGCATTTGAATGCAGGCGATTTCACGCCTGTCAAGCCGAGCGATCTGGAGTCGTTGTTTAAGCGGTAAATTTTACCCGCAAAATGCAAACGAAATTTTCAATTCATTGAGCTTGCTAACTTATTCGAGGCAAAACAATCATGGGCGGCCAAAAAATCAATGCTCGCTTGACCTTCACGATTATCGTGCAACTTGTCATCCTTGTGGGGATCGGGCTAACCGCTTACTTTGGCATGAACCGCATCGGTAACACCTTGGTCGAGGTTAATCAATCCGTAGACACACAAGCCGATCTGGGCCGGTTAAGCGAACTCCTTCGTACTGACCTGCTGTCGGTCGTTAACAGTGTGGCCCGTGGCACCAGCAACTGGGAGCAGGGAAACGCTGCTTTACCGTTGGCAAAGGCAAAGTTTGAGGAAAACTGGGAAGAACTTCTCAGTACCTTGAGTACAAACGAGCAAGAACGCTTACAAAATACCTATAAATCCAGTTTAGCTAGCATCAACGAGACTTTTGCCGAACTGGAAGGATTGTTTGCTGGCCGGGATCGTGCCCAATTGAATTTATTTGTTAACAACGATCTTGAGGCGCTGGTCAATCCCTTCTTCGAAACCTTACTGACGAACACGGCTGAAATCGAGGATCTTTCGGCGCAGAACCTGAAAACAGCGCAGAGTACCAGTAACACTTTCACGGTACTGATTGTGGTGATCGGACTCATCGGGATCATAGCCTCTTTCGGCCTGGGCAGCACTACCTATCGTGCCATCACCAACCCTTTGAATAAGATGATGGAAGCTGTGCAGCAAGTCGGCCAAGGGAACTACACCGCCCGCACTGGCCTCACCGGCTCCGATGAGCTGTCAGAACTGGGTCAAGCTTTCGACCAAGTGTTGAATGAGCGCGTCAACGCGCTGGTGGAAGCAGAACATGAGAATGAACAGCTTAACGACTCAATCATTAGTCTGCTGCAAGCGGTATCCCAGCTCAGCCAAAGAGATCTGACCGTTAAAGTACCGGTCACCGAGGATGTGACCGGACCGGTAGCGGACGCCTTGAACCTGCTCACCAATGAAACCGCCACGGTATTGCAGGGCGTAACGCACATCTCCGAACAAGTAGCGACTGCATCTGACAAAGTAAAGGCCCAATCTGATGCGGTGATCGCCGTAGCTGAAAACGAGCGCCACGCTGTGGAACAAACCACTGCTGACTTGGCCGCTGCATCTGAAACCATGAAGCAGATCGCCCAGTTAGCCCAGGAGTGCAATGCTGCAGCCGAAACCACCATCAAGACGACGCAGGCGGCGCTACAGACGGTGACCAATACGGTCAGCGGCATTAACAACACCCGCGATACCATCCGCGAAACGGAAAAGCGCATCAAACGGCTGGGCGAACGTTCCCAAGAGATCAGCGGCGTGGTGAACCTGATCAACACCATCGCTGAGCGTACCCACATTCTGGCGCTGAATGCCAGCATGCACGCTGCATCCGCCGGCGAGGCAGGCCGTGGTTTCGCAGTTGTAGCTGACGAAGTACAGCGGTTGGCGGAAAACGCCCGCGAGGCAACTTCGCAAATCGCGACTCTGGTCAGCAATATCCAGATTGAGACAGCAGATACCGTGAATGCGATGAACGCCGCCATTAGCCAAGTCGTCGACGGCAGCCGGCTCGCGGAACAGGCCGGTGAACAAATGCAGCGCACCCAAGAAACTACCACCGAGCTGGTGGTTACCGTGCGGCAGATCGCCTCCCGCTCGCAAGACCAGGCGCGGGTCAGCAGCGAACTGGTAAACCGTGCTGAGCAGATTCAGGCTAGCACCCAAGAAACCAGCCAGCAATTACTGGAGCAAACGGTGCAGACCACGAATCTGGTCGAGTACGCCAGAAATCTGTTGAATTCCGTGCGTCTCTTCCGGCTGCCGACCTGACGGCGAGTCTGTGCCCGCTGCCAAATTAACCATGGCTCGGGTTGCTCTTGCTTGCTAGAGGGGTTTAACACTGATGCTGGTATCGGAAGAAAGTGTTGCGGTATTGGAAGCCGAGGTTGCTGAAGCGCTCGGTATTCTTGAGGAATTACCCGCAGAGAACGATAAGGCCGATCAGGAAAAGATCGGCTTGGTGATCCGCCGTTATGTCGCGCAAGTAGAGCGTATCAGTTCAGCGGCTAGTGAGGCCGGTTTCCTCGGTTTGCAGGATACCTGCCTGCTGTTTCAGGAGAATCTGGCGGATCTAGAGGCTCGCGGCCAAGGACTCAGCGATGCTGAGCGGGAACGGCTGGAAGAATGGCCAGCACTGGTTATCGGCTACCTGATGTCTCCAAACGACCCGCAGGCTAGCGATGCCTTGCTCGATCACCTGCAAAGTGCCGTTTGGAACACACCTCTGTCGGTGGCGGAAGCCCATGTGCTGCGCGATCTGCTTGCTCCAGCAGAACAGGGGCAAGAGATGTCAAGTGAAGCACAAGAGGTGTCAGGTGAAGCATATGAAGCCCCAGAATCAGAAGAAATTTCCGCTGCCTTACCAGCAGAAATGGAATCGGAGCCTATTGAGGTAGAAAGAGGCGATCACTCTCCTTCCCCGGCACCCTCTCATGAAGGTGAGAAAAAACCAATCACCGGCGATGCGTTGGCTGCCTCGCTTCAGGCGGAAGAAACTGCACCGGACACCTTCGCGGATATTGTTGAGGAAGAAGCGGCGCCAAGCGCACCCTATGAAGCTATCAAGGAAGAGCCGGCAACACCACCGCCGCAAACAGCTATTGAGGCCACACTGGACATTCCTGCTGAAACTATTGGGGAAATGGCTCCTGCTGCGATCATAGCGCCTGTGGAAGAAACGCCCTTAGTGCCTCCTCCTCTGGAATCACTTGAAGTTGCCGCAATTGAATCAGTTGAAAGCAAACTGGAGCTTCCAGCCACAACCACCAGCAGCGAACAGCCAACAACAGCCAGAGAAGAAACTGATTTCGTAGCGCAAGAGCCGCAAGAGCCGCAAGAGCCGCAAGAGCCGCAAGAGCCGCAAGAGCCGCAAGAGCCGCAAGAGCCGCAAGAGCCGCAAGAAGAGCTTAATGACGCAATAATATCAGTCAAATCAGATACTGCTCAGCAAGAATTACTGGAAATTCTCTGCGCGGAAATCACCCAAATCGCTGAGGTCACTCATGAAACCTCAGCAGTGGCCTCGGCTGCTGATAGCACGTTTGAAGCTCGCAGTGAGGCCCTATCCAGCTATGCCGAATACCTGGAGCGACTGGGAGAAGCTTCGGCTTCCATCAACCTAACAGGCTTACAACAAGCTTGCACCTGCGTGCATACCAACCTGCTCGAACTGGCTATTCAGGACGGCCCGCTGCGCCCAGAGCAGCGAAACGCAGTGGAAACTTGGCCTGCTTTGGCGCTTGGCTATCTGCAAGCACTGGGGGACCGTTCAAGATGCGAGGCGCTTACACGGCACTTGCAAGATACCTGCTGGCCACAACCACTGACCGCCGCGGATGCGGCTTTACTAACCGATCTATTGCTCGCACCGAAACTGGTAACTGAGGAAGCCGAAGCGGAAGCACGGCCGCAACAGGCGCAGCCCAACGACGTATCTCTGGAATTGCCAGCGGATGTCAATCAGGATCTGCTGGACGGCTTGCTGCAGGAATTACCTCACCAAGCGGCTGATTTTTCTGCAGCCATCCAGCGCTTGGCTGCCGGCGACGGCCAACTGGCCGATGTGGAAGTAGCACGACGTATCGCTCATACCTTGAAGGGTGCCGGTAACACCGTTGGAGTGAGCGGTATCGCCACCCTAACCCACCACATGGAAGATATCCTGCAAGCACTTTCTAAACAAGGAGTGCTCCCCAACCGGCCTTTGGCCGATACGTTGCTCAACGCCGCCGACTGCTTGGAAACCATGAGCGAGGCGCTGCTGGGCATGAGCGCACCGCCACAGCAAGCGCTCGCCGTGCTACAGGCCATTCTCGATTGGGCAAACCGTATTGATCGGGCCGGGGTGCCCGCTAGCGATGAAATCCCCTCCCCGGCAGCCGCCCAACAGGCGCCTGCTTCTCTCACACCCGTACCGGAGGCCACACCCGCGCCATCACCTGTTTCTTCGGCCCCTGAAGCAATCTTGCGGGTTTCCGCCCATCTAGTGAATAACCTGCTGCGTCTAGTAGGCGAGAGCATCATTTTGACCGGCCAAGTCCAGGAGAGAATTCGCAAAACCATTACCCAAACCCGTGCAGTAGCGGCGCAGAACCGATTACTTCAAAACTTGACTGCTGAACTGGAGCAGCTCGCCGATATCCGCAGCGTATCATCGCCGCTGTCCAAATCAATACAGCGCGGCGATTTCGACCCTCTGGAACTGGAACAGTACAACGAATTCAACACGGTCACCCACCGCCTGGTTGAAGCCGCCGCTGACGCCCGCGAGATGAACCGCACCGTCGAAGATAACTTGATGCTTCTAGACGCGCTGCTCATCGATCAGGCCCGCTTACACAGGGACAGCCAGGAAGCAGTGTTGCGCACCCGCATGGTACCGATTCAAACCATCGTCCCTCGCCTGCAACGCGCCGTGCGCCAAACCTGCCGGCTGGTGGATAAGGAGGCGGAATTGGTGGTGCGCGGTGCCGATACCCCCATGGACAGCAACGTACTCAACGACATGGTTGATCCGTTGATGCACATCCTGCGCAACTCAGTGGATCACGGCATCGAACCACCGCATCAACGCCAGTATCTAGGTAAGCCCCAAAATGGACGGATCGAACTGCGTTTCATGCGCGAGGGCGACACGATCGTTATCCACTGCCAGGATGACGGTGCTGGCTTGGATCTGGCTGCAATCCGCCAGACAGCAGAAGAGCGTGGTTTGATAACATCTGACAAACCGCTGGAACCGGATGAGTTGGCCAGGCTGATCCTGCTGCCAGGGTTTTCCACGCGCAGCGCGGCCACTCAGACATCGGGACGTGGCATCGGCATGGACATGGTCTACACCCGGCTGCTGGAGATGAAAGGCTCGCTGCGCCTGCAAACCGACGCGGGCAAAGGCTGCCTAATAGAGCTGCGGCTACCTGTCACGCTGATTTCCACTCATGCATTACTGCTGCGCATGCGAGATCAAATTTATGCTCTCTCTGATCGCGGCATCGAGCAGATTCTGTACTCCGGAGCGGGCCAAATCCAAACGCTGGGCAACACAACCACCTACCGGTTAGGCAACGACATTCACGAACTCACCTCATTGGAGACCTTGCTCAACCTCCGGCAAGACCCGCGTCACCACAACCGCAGCGCTCCACCGGTGCTGCTGGTGCGAGAAGAAGCCGGCAATCTTCGCGCTGTACTGGTGCAAGAAGTGCTTGATAGCCGCGACTTAGTGGTCAAGAACATGGGCCAGTACATTCCACAGCTGCCTGGCATCATAGGCGCCACGATCCTTGGCGACGGCAGCGTAGCGCCAGTACTGGATCTACCTGAGCTGCTGCGCGCTCGAACTGCCGGCCAACGCTGGCCAACGATGGTTCATCGTCCAGAGGAATCTGCCAGCATCGCCACGCCCCACCGTCAGGTCGTTCTAGCGGTGGATGATTCACTGAGTGCCCGCCGCTCGCTGGCTCAGTTCGTGCGAGACGCCGGCTTTGAAGTGCGCACCGCACGGGATGGCCTGGAAGCCATCGAAATTATTAATAACAAACGTCCGGATCTGGTACTCGCCGATTTGGAGATGCCGCGCATGAATGGCCTGGAACTCACCGCACATCTGCGGGCCAACCAAGCGACACACACCCTGCCAGTGATCATGATTACCTCACGTTCCACTGCTAAGCACCGGCATGAGGCTGAGATGGTTGGCGTTGACACTTATCTGACGAAGCCATTCATGGAAGATGAACTGCTCGAACAGATCCACAGGTTGCTGCACGCATGAACCAGCCTGCTCCAACAACCTTGGCCGAACTGCGGGAAATCCAGCTTTTTGCTGGGCTGACCCTGGATGGATACCGATGGCTACTGCCACAAACGGAAATTTATTCCTTAGAATCGCTTCTAGACATCGATCAGGAGGTGCGGACATCGCACAGTATCGGTGCTGTCGGATTTCGCGGTGAATGGTGGCCGGTGTATTGCCTGTCCGGCGAGATGCAGTTGCTACCCCACATACCCGACAGCCGGCGGAACTGCGTGTTACTGGACAACCATGCTGATCGCTTGGGTCTGATTTGCGATCACGTTGAAACGATTGCAGCAGATCAACACCTGTTAGAGCTGCCAGCCTGCATGAGATTGCCGGGCTCCCCCCTTCAGGCACTGGCGCTGCTTAACGGCAGGTTAGGTTGCGTAACCACCACTGAGCATCTGGCGGCATTGCTAGCCGTACACGCGGAGACCCCCCATGGCTGCTGAAAGCTCGTGGGAAAGTAACGCCTGGGTACTAGCGCTGGGCGACCAATTACACGCCGCTGTGGGTGAACGCGAGCTGATCTATCTCATCGAGAACCCCATACTGCTGGAAGTGCCATTGAGTCCATACTACTGCCGCCAAGTGGTCCTCTGGAACGGCCGTCTGCTACCAGCGATGGACTTATCTGCTTGGCTTCAAGGGCAGCGGAAGAACGCCCGCGATTGGAAACTGGCTGCCGTCGTGGCGTATCAAACAGCGCCAGGCGTCACACCAAACTACGGTGTCCTATTGCTAGCGGGTATTCCAGAACGCCTGCGAGTTGCTGATACCCAGGCGTGCTATCTACCCAAGCACCCAGATGGATGGCGCGAACTGGCGCTGTCCTGTTTCCGCCGGGGCGAGGACGCTATTCCTATCCTTGACATACCGCATATTTTCACCGGCGGTTTATTAACCAGTTAATATTAACGATTCTTTTCCTAAATATTTATTTCAACCACCCAGTTCAGCGATAATATTCTGCAAAATTTCCTCTCCTTGCTCAGATAGGTGAAGGAACTCAAACCCTGCAATATATAGTTCAGAATCTTCATCCTGACCGCTCCAGACTGTCCTCGCTTGAAACTCGCAACTCTCATGCCGGCCGCTTTCCAGAGAGATATCCATTCGCAATAACATCATCTCTCCAGCACAAAGAAGGTCACTGCCCAATAACCTCAACCCGCCCATGCTGATATCAACAACATGGCCAAGAAAGCGCCCTTCATGCTGTTCATAAACATATAAGTAAAAATTCGTACTGTAACGCTCATACTGACGCCGGTTTTCCTCGCTCCAGTCATCCTCTATAGCCCAGCTTTGTTCTGTTTCGTTTTCTTCCGCCACTGATCAGCCCTCTCGACAAGTTGTGAATCCCGGCATAGAGCGTGATGCTGCCAATAAATGATCAATTCTCTACACCATCCTAAATATATACCAATTTTTAATAGGTATTAGTCTAGAGAGGGTCTCACCGGTTCCAACACCTTTCCTAACCGTAACGCCAATTCGTACAGCGCCTTGCGCTTCAACCCCGTCGCCTTGACTGCAACCGCAACTGCCCGGCCCAGCGGTAACGCCTCCATCAGCGCAGTCAGCAACCGCCGAATCTCTGGCGTATCCACTTCATTTATCATCGGGGATGCGCCCTGAACCAGCACCACGAACTCACCACGACGACGGTTGGGATCAGCGTCCAGCCAAACCAAGAGTTCACTCAGGGCCGCACCCTGCACCTCCTCAAAACGCTTGGTCAATTCCCGGGCGATGACCGCTGACCGTACACCCCCAAATACCGCCACCAGATCGGCCAGCATGTCAGTGATCCGGTGGCTGGCTTCCAAAAAGACCAAGGTCCGTTCTTCGCCGGCCAGGACCCGCAGACGTTGGCAACGGGCGGCGGATTTAGCGGGGAGAAACCCCTCGAAGATGAAACGATCCGTTGGCAAGCCAGCCACCGACAGGGCTGCCAAAATACTGCTGGGACCCGGTACCGGAATCACGTTTAACCCCTGCTGGCGCAACGCACGCACCAGCGGAAAACCCGGATCGCTAATCAGTGGCGTACCGGCGTCCGATACCAGTGCCAATGATTGGCCTTGCCGCAACCGCCTGACGATCTGTTCAAGACGCGCATATTCATTGTGTTCATGCAGGGAAAATAGCGGCGTATCAATACCGAAATGAGCCAGTAACTGGCTGGTGTGGCGGGTGTCTTCGGCGGCGATGCCATCCACTCCGCGCAATACGCGCAAGGCGCGGGCGCTGATATCCTCTAGGTTGCCGATGGGCGTCGCTACGACATACAGCACACCGGATTCGATAGTGGAGGTACACTGCATGCATCCAGCGGGCTGATCAATCACCACGGATCACCCACTCTCAGCCGCTGACCTGGCCGTCAGCGCCGTCAAATAATCCGCAGCCCAACGATAAACATTGTGTTCTTCTACCTGCCGGCGCATTCGGCTCATGCGCTCCCGCCGCTCGTTCGCTGGCATGTCCAACGCCTGGTGAATTGCCGCAGCAAACTGTTCGGTATCGTAGGGGTTGATGATCAACGCATCGATCAGCTCACGGGCTGCGCCTGTGAACTCTGAGAGAATCAATACCCCATCGAGGTCCGAACGGGCTGCGACAAACTCTTTGGCGACCAGATTCATCCCGTCATGGAGTGAGCTGACAATTCCAATATCAGCCATGCGCATAAAGGCATAGACCGTCGCTGGATCATGCTGGCCGACGAGAAAGCGGACCGGTTTCCACGCAGCAGTCTGAAAACGCCAGTTAATGGTGTCAGCGAGGGCTTCAAGTTCGTTGAGATGATCCCGGTAGTGGCGGATATGCATGCGGCTGGGCACACCCAATTGCACTAGGGTGAACCGGCCCCGGTATTGCGGGTAGCTTTCCAAAAACCGGGCGACGGCGTTAAATCGTTCTGGCAGACCTTTGACATAGTCGATCCGGTCAATGCCCACCGCTACCTGCAGGTTTTCCAGTGAGTACCGGTCCCGGAGTTCGGCGATGTGCCGGTCGAGTACCACATCATGCGGTGGCCGATGCTTATTTCGATCGGCGACACCGATGGGAAATGGCCGCACGCGCGAAATGTGATCCCGCCACTCGATGGAAAAATCCGCCCAGTCCAACCGGGCATCGATCAACCGGTCTACGGTTTCGATAAAATCGTTGCAGTACTGCTGTAAATGAAAGCCGATCAGGTCGGCGCCCAGCATGCCATTCAACAGCGCGTTCCGCCAAGGGCAAATGCGAAATGCCTCTGGATCTGGCCAGGGAATGTACCAGAACAAACCCACCACCAAATCTGGACGGACCTCCTTGATGAGGCGTGGAACCAATGCCAACTGGTAATCTTGAACCAGGACCACCGCCGGATCGGAACCGGCTTCCTGCAGAACCGCTTCGGCAAAGCGGCGGTTGATGCGAACATAGTACTCCCAGTTTCGCACGCGGAACACCGGCCGCTGATAAACCCGGTGACAAAGCGGCCACAATCCTTCGTTGGCAAAACCATGATAATAGCCATGTTCCTCTTCGCGGCTCAACCAGACCCGGCGCAAGGTGTAACTGGGATCATCGGGCGGGACCATGAGCCGGCCTTTGGCGTCAGCGCTCTCCCGGTCGGCATTGCCGGCGCCATGAGCGATCCAGATACCGTTGCTAGCCCGCATGATGGGATCAAGAGCGGCGACCAACCCGCCAGGCGGCGTTACCAATCGCGGTTGACCGTCCTGAAGTTCGTGCAAGTAAGGCTCGCGATGACTCACTAGCAACAGATGGCTGCCATGCAGGCATTCGGTCAAATGAGCGCGCCAGCGATTGCGGGTCCAAACCGGGCCGGTGGGCGATGCTTGCCGGGCCTGCTTCTGGCTGGCTGTCTGCTTGGCTAACAGCGTAGCCGCCAACCGGTCGCTTTCGGTAGCCAGACGTGCAACCGGCGGATCGACCGGCAGCGGCTCATCAACGTCGCCTGTCCGCAATTGCCGCACCCATTCCGCCATCCGATTCAAGGGACGGTCGTACAGCAGCCAAGCGCCAACGACAACCACCGTCAATAGCAACAAAAGGAGGATGCCGCTCCAGACAGCGAACTCTATGCGCCTATTCTTGGCACGCGCCATCACATCCGTCAGATCATGCACCACCGCTAATATGCCTTCCATTTGGCCATCCGCAGCACGAATCACGGAGGTCACGATGTGGATCTGAGCAACGGGTGTCTTCAGGGTCTTAATAAGATCCTTGGGTTCCTTGATTACCTGGGCGACGGTTTGCTTGAGCTCGCTGGAAAATTCCACAAGGTCATGACTTTCAGCGATTAGCCGGCCGTCCGGGCGGTAGACCGCCAAGCCAATGAGCGGCGGGTAGCCTTCCAGCGTCGAGCCTAGCGCCACTGCCGCTTCCTTATCCGGCAATTTTAGAATTGCCTGGATTGAATAAGCCATCTGATGCGCGAGGATATAAGCGCGCCGATCCATTTCGTCCAGGTCGGTGGTACGCTCCCGCTCAACTTGGAACCAGGCCAAGGCACCGATCAGCAGGCCCACCAATCCGGTAACCAACAGACCCATGCGCAGGGCGTTAGGTAGACGTGGCGGGTTTTTCGTGGACATGGCTGGTTATTCCTGGAAAAGCCGTTCGCCGGATTACGCCAGCAACTGCTTCAAAATATTCTGGTAAATCAGGCTCAGAGTTTCCAGATCAGTAACGGCAACCCGTTCGTTTACTTGGTGAATGGTAGCGTTGAGCGGCCCTAATTCAATAACCTGGGCACCCGCCGGAGCAATGAACCGGCCATCGGATGTACCGCCGCTGGTAGATAATTGCGTTTTCAGCCCGGTTTCGATACGGATGGCCGCTATCGCCGCTGCCGACAGCTCGGCGGGGGGGGTAAAAAACGGCATTCCCGGCAGGCTCCAGTCTAGTTCATATTGGAACACCTGACCGGTTTTCACTTCCTCATTCAGCAAGCCGGTCTCGATAATCAAGCGGGTGCGTTCCTGAAGATGCTCCACCGTCACCGCAGGCGAGAAGCGGAAATTGAAGCGCATGTCCAAATCACCGGGAATGACATTGACCGCTCCGGTGCCAGAGTGGATATTGGAAATCTGGAATGAGGTAGGCGGAAAGCATTCGTGGCCCTGGTCCCAGATTTCATCGGCCAGCACCGTCAGAATCGTCCCGATCGCATGAATAGGGTTTTGCGCCAGGTGCGGATAGGCGACATGACCTTGCGTTCCCCGCAGTATCAAGCGGCCGTTCAGTGAACCGCGCCGGCCATTTTTGATCGTATCGCCGAGCTGATGGGCGCTAGACGGTTCGCCGACCAGGCACCAGCGGATTTTTTCGCCGCGCGCTGTCAACTGTTCCACGACCTTGATCGTACCCTCAGTTGCCGGACCTTCCTCATCGCTGGTGATCAAGAATCCCAATGAGCCACGCGGTTGGGGATGGTTGCTCAGGAAACGTTCACAAGCGGTGACCATCGCTGCCAGACTACCCTTCATATCCGCCGCACCACGTCCATAGAGGAAACCGTCGCGGATTTCTGGTGCAAATGGCGGGGATTGCCACTGATCGAGCGGGCCAGGCGGCACGACGTCCGTGTGACCCGCAAAGACAAACAGGGGTTCCTGATCGCCAAGACGCGCCCAGAAATTGTCCACCGCGCCGAACCGCAATCGTTCTATCCGAAAGCCTAATGTTTGCAAACACGTGATGAGTATTTCCTGGCAACCGGCATCATTAGGAGTGACCGAGGGTTGACGAATGAGGTCAAGAGCAAGAGCGAGCGTGGAATTCATCAGCCAATCATGGAGTTCAGTGGTGGATACAAAAGACAGCATGCCCATCACGGACCAGGAAACCAGGGATACCGGGATTTGCCAGGCAGAATGATGACAATTTTCCTACAATTCCCTCTGAGATGCACTTCTGAATGCTTTATCCAGCATCGAGAGAACCCTGTATGAAGAACCTGATTATCCTGTTGATTGCCGCCGGCATCTTAGTGGCAGTGATTCGCCTGTTCGTCAAGCGGGCTGGTGCTCAGCGCAGATTGATGAAACCTTTACTGGAACAACAGCCCGTATTGGACTCAACAATTGAATCATGTACCACCGAACTGAAGAAACCGCCAGCCATTGATGCAACGGTCGCGGCCGCTATTGCCGCTGCGGTTAACGCGACTGCTCCCGGCGCGCGGATCACCCGAATCGAAGAAAAATTCTAAGTCATGGAGTCGTCATGATTTTCGCCCCTACTCTGAAGAATATTCACGTCACACTCACTACTTTCTGCGAGGGCCTGCAAAGCCTGTTCAATGGCACAATTCGCGTCAATGACTTACTGCCTGCCGTGCAAGCGGCCGTTGCGATGGGCGTCCGCCATATCGAGTTTGGCAGCCGCTATCAGGCGCCTTATTCCTTCGATGGCGAGGATCCTTTCATTGGCATGGACCAAATGCGTAAAGCCGTTGGCCCGGATATCGATCTGCAAATTCTGACCCATTCGATTTCTGGCCTTACCCTAACGCCACAACGGCTCGCAATGCTGGAATTGCAGGCCCAATTGATGAAAAAACACGGTGTTACCATCGCCCGTAACATCGATTTCATGAATGACATCGACAATTTAGTCAAGACCGGCAAACCCATTGCCGATGCGGGAATACATCATCAGGTCTGTGTAGCGATGATGGGAGCGCCGTACCCCTCCAATGAGGCGCATACCCCAGAATTTTATGTGAAATTAGTGAAGAAACTATTGGAATCCGGCCTACACTTCGACTCGGTTTGCATGAATGATGCTACCGGTACAGCGGACCCTCACACCTGCTACGAAACAGCGAAGGGCTTGAAGAAAATTCTGCCGCCCGAGATCCCTCTTTCCATGCACACCTGTGACACAGCCTCGCTGGCAGTCGCCTGCTACATGGCGGGCATTGCCGGTGGTGTAGATGGTATTGATTTGTCGGTGCGTCCCTTAGCCTCTAGCATTACACAACCCGACGTGCGTTCGATGACACAGGCACTCAAAAGCACCGGCTATTCGCTGGATATTGATGCCAACAAGCTCGATCAAGTGGAACAGTGCCTGGCCGAGGGACTTCTTCAGGCTAACACCTTTGATCCAGCCGCCGTTGTGCCTGATACCCGCGTTGTGTGCTTTCCCATGCCTGGCAGCACCATTGTTTCTACCATCAAGAATATGACGAAAGCCGGTCTTCTGGATCGTTACAACGACGTACTGGCTGAGTTCCCCGCTGTTGCACAAGCGGGCGGCGCCTGGACCAGTGTTGCCCCTGGCAGTCAACACTACTGGTCACAAGCATTGAGCAATGTATTGCACGGGCGCTGGGCACAAATCGACCCAGGCTATGGCCGCTCAATCCTGGGTTATTTTGGCCGCCCGCCGTATAATCCCGACCCGGCTGTAGTTAAAAGCGCAGCTAAACAACTGCAACTGGAGCCTTGCATTGGCAATCCGCTGGAGCATGCTTTGGATAGCATGGCTATGGCAGAAGAGGCGTTGCGCGAACGTGAGTTGCCGGTCACACAGGAGAACGTGTTCCTGGTCGCCTCAGTTATCACACCCGCTGGCAGTATGGAGCGGAATGATGCTCTACGCTGGTTAACCGGGGAAACCGGAACGCTATCATCCACTTGGGAAGAAAGTCAGGATACTGAGACCGCGCCCGTCCCAGCAATAGCACCACTCGACCTAACCCCAGAACCAGAACCAGAACCGGCTATGGTTGCTTCGGCGTTCACAGCACCGATCACTACCCAATGCACGGTGGTTGAGGGCGACACGATCCGTATGTTCCGTATTACTATCGAACCCCCAGAATGATTTTTAAACCTGATCCTTGATAAAGCCAAATGTCGTATTACAGTTATCACAATATACAAGGCGATTCTTTCAAGGCTGCTTTTTTTCTATAATTCAGGAATTATGCTATTGAATTATAATAAGTTGATTTTATTGAATCATATCCACGCAACATGTGATAAGGCTCATTCATAAGTCAGCACGTTAATTTTCAATTGTGTAATTCCTATATGTAACTCCTAAAAAACAAGAACAGCACCTCATATCACTTCAACCACGCAGCCCGCGTATTTTTGCAACATGTTTAATGAAGGGTAAAATTATGTTGGCGCTAAAAAAGCTACATGAAAACTTGTCCTTAGTGCGCGATCAGAAAAAGACAGGCCGGGTATATGTCTATATCCGAGAAAAAGACGCTATCAACTGTGTATGGATTGTTGTCAAAGATGGTCAGGTTTTTGATATTATTGTACAAAAAGTATCCAACCAAACCCAGGTCAACAACTTCTTGACCCAACCTATCAAAGACATTGTGTTTGTGCCCGCTCAACTTACTGAAAGTGAAGAACCAAATCCCTACGCTCCAAGCATCGATTCACTGCTTAAGCAAATAGAATCAGGTAAATCAGATACGATAACCCTATCTACTGAACCTACAGGACGTTTACTCCAACTATCTAATCAAATCAATATGATTATCGATAAAAAGAAGTTAGATAGATCAACAATTCGAGGACGCATTGGATTAAAAGCTGGGATATTAATGAATATCACGGAAAACACACCAGATGATCCAAATAAGATCGAAAAGCTTATACAAGCCGCTAACGAAGTATTAGGAGAGAAACTACAATGAAACTCAGTATTAGATACAAGCTATTACCTATCATTGTGCTTGGCGTCATCATATTAGCCACCATCTTCTATACAATTTCTATTCAAAGCAAACGATCTGCGGTAGAGAAGAGCGCTATCGGCCGGGTTCAATCCGCCAAGCAAACTTTTTACAACCTTGAAAAAAATGATGTGAAAATGCTAAAAGCTGCTCTCACTAGTTTTATAACTAATGAAGATTATAAAGAGGTATTCTTAAAAAATGACAGAAATAAACTCTATCAATATGGGCAAGAGCTTTTTTTAAACAATAAAAAATTAGGAATTACCCATTTCTATTTCCATCGGACAAACGGTACCGTATTTTCTCGATTACATGACGAAAATAAATACGATGACCCATTAACTCGAATCACGTTCAATCAATCAAAGAAAACAGGCTCTTGGGGAACAGGACTAGAACTTGGGAAAACAGCTTTTGCCTTGCGGGTGGTGACGCCTTATCTTAAAGAAGGAAGCTTGATCGGCTACGTGGAATTCGGCGAAGAAATTGATCATCTTATTGAAATTATGAAAGATCAAACAGGTATGGATTATGCCGTAGTAGTTAATAAACAGTTCATTGACGCGAAAGATTGGGCCTCAGTCAGAAAGACAAAAGGGTTAGAAAATAACTATAACGACCTTGCAGAGTATGTCGTTATCGATACGACTTTGCCAAATTCATCAACTTTCAAAGATCACGCTTTTAGTCCAATTGATCTAGCTTCTGTGACAGATGAAGGAAAGTTACTCAATCACTTCGATCTTGATGGTAAAAACTACATTAGCGGTGGATTTTCTTTATACGATGCCAGCGGAAAAAAGGTCGGCTCTGTAATAACAATAGATGATTTTACCATCATTGATCAGGCTTATAAAAAAGCCAGTCTCAACATGTTGTTTATAACCCTTGGTGGAGCCTTTATTATTAGCATAATTATGATATTAATGGTAAGTTATGTCATAATATGGCCACTCGATAAAGTAGTCAATGCTACAACCCGTGTAGTGGGGGGTGATTTTTCTGCTACAGTAGAAGTGAACTCTAATGATGAAATTGGGACCCTCGCTAAAATGATCGAGGAATTCAAACGAATCATGATTGATACTGCTCAAGAGCTTGAACAATTAAGGAAAAGCAAAGGCCACTAGCCCTAGCTAACGTGATAGTAAGCTAACGTTTATTCATCCTGATACCCGAACGCAATCTGCCATTGAGTATGTCCCTGCAGTGGCAGATTCTGTTTCGCTGACCGGCCCTGCCATCCTGTGTAGTAATCATTCAACCCCTTGCTCCTTGGCAAGGGGCTGAGGGTGAGGGGGTCATTCCTTGAAACCGCTGTCCTCACCCCTCGCCTCTCCCCCGCAAGCGGGGGAGGAGAATGAACGGTTACCCTGCGTGAAGCACTAACAACAGGCCCTTAATTGCTGCAATCGACTGGTTAAAAAGTGCTGCTAAGCTTATCTCCATCCATATGAGCAGCTAAGGGAAACCCTGATCCATGACCGACCATCCCATCAGCATTGGCGTTCTAACCAGCGGCGGCGACGCCCAAGGCATGAACGCTGCCGTCCGCGCCGTTGTCCGCACCGCACTCCAGGAGGGCGCTACCGTCCACGCCATTTATGAAGGCTATCAGGGCATGGTCGATGGTGGTGACCGTGTGCGCCCCTTGTCTTGGGACGATATGGGCAGCGTTCTGCACCGGGGCGGCACCGTTATCGGCACAGCCCGCTGCCCGGCGTTCCGCGAGCGGGACGGGCGCCGGCGCGCCGCTCGCAATCTGCTCCAGCGCGGCATCGACCGGTTAGTGATCATCGGTGGCGACGGCAGCCTGACCGGCGCCAATTTGTTTCGTCAGGAATGGCCGGAACTGCTAACGGAACTGGTTCAAGCCGGGGAGATCGATGAAGCGACCGCCCAGGCTCACCCGGCATTGATGATCGTGGGTCTCGTAGGTTCCATCGATAACGACATGGTTGGTACCGATATGACGATCGGTGCTGATTCCGCCCTGCACCGGATCATCGAAGCCATCGATGCCCTGACCAGCACGGCAGCCAGCCACCAGCGCAGTTTTGTGGTCGAAGTCATGGGCCGGCACTGTGGCTACCTGGCACTGACCAGTGCCATCGCCGGTGGCACCGACTACGTTCTGATCCCCGAATATCCCCCGGCGGAAGGCTGGGAAGACCGTATGTGCGCGTTGTTACGTCATGGCCGGGCGGCGGGCCGCCGCGACAGTATTGTCGTGGTAGCCGAAGGGGCGACCGATCGGGCCGGCAACCCCATCAACGGCGACTATGTCCGTCAGGTTCTGGAAGAACGGCTGGGTGAAGACACGCGCGTAACCATTCTTGGTCACGTCCAGCGCGGCGGCACGCCCAGCGCCTATGACCGCTGGATGAGCACCCTGGTCGGCCATGCCGCTGTCCAGGAGCTGCTAGCGGCCACGCCAGACAGCGAGCCGCAACTGATCGGCGTCCGCTATAACCGGGTCCGGCGGTTACCCTTAATGCAATGTGTCGAGCAGACCCGGGAAGTAGCCCGGACCATTGCCAAAAAGGATTACGCCAAGGCCACGGAACTGCGCGGCAGCAGCTTTACCGAGATGACTAAAACCTTCAGGGCGATGGCTGAGGCGTTGCCCAGTGTAACGCCCTCTGTCCGTCCGCGCCGAATCGCTGTGCTACATGGCGGTGGACTGGCGCCAGGCATGAATACGGCGGCCCGCGCTGCCGTGCGCCTAGGCCGCGATCGCGGGCATATGATGCTGGGGGTGCGCGGCAGCTTCGCCGGATTGGTCGATGGCCGGATCGAAGAGCTCACTTGGGGCGATGTCGAAGGCTGGACTGCGCTGGGCGGTGCCGAGCTGGGCGCCAGCCGGCAAGTTCCAACGACCGAACAGCTCTACACCGTGGCCCGTTCGCTGGAAACGCACGGCATCGACGCTTTGCTAGTTATCGGTGGCTGGAAAGCCTATCAAGCATTACACCGGCTGGATAGCGAGCGGGAACGCTATCCCGCCTTCAAGATCCCGATGGTTTGCTTGCCAGCCACCATCGATAACAACCTGCCTGGATCGGATTTGAGTATCGGTGCTGACACCGCGCTCAATGTCATCGTCGAAGCGCTCGACCGCATCAAACAATCGGCGATGGCAGCGCGGCGCTGCTTTGTGGTTGAGGTGATGGGCCGGCATTGCGGCTATTTGGCCATGATGAGCGGTTTGGCGGCGGGCGCCGAGCGTATTTATCTGCCCGAGGAAGGCATCACCCTCAAGGATTTACAGGCCGATGTGGAGCAGATGATTGCCAGCTTCCGTGGCGGGCGGCGCTTCTATCTGACGATCCGTAATGAATACGCCAACTCGCAATACACGACTGATTTTCTGGCCCGATTGTTTGAAGAGGAAGGCAATCATCTGTTCGATGTGCGCCAAGCGGTGCTGGGCCATATCCAACAGGGTGGCAACCCCTCTCCGTTTGACCGGATTCTCGCCACGCGATTGGCAGCCTATGGTATCGGCTTTCTCAGTGAGGAAATGGAGCGCGGTTCAGCGACAGGTGCGTTTATCGGTTTGACCGAAGGCAGATTGGCCACGTTCCCAATCAAGCAGATGCCGGATATGGTTGATGCTGCTAACCGGCGGCCGCTGGAACAATGGTGGCTGGAGCTGCGCCCGGTCGTCCAGGCCATGTCGTCGCATCCAGACGCAAGGCGCTAACCAAACAACAAACAGTTCGATCTGCTAGCAGCCCGTGTGCTTGACCAGGCATTGAGCAATATTCACGGCTGCTAGCAGACCGGTAACAGAATCATTGCCGTTGAGTGTCCACACCCTAGCGCCGCCCTCCCCCGCCGGACCGCCGCAGGATTCCATCCAGCATGGGAGTGGGCAGCCATCGCCGCAAGATGGCAAACAGATAAGCCGGTACAGTCACCGGGTAGCGGGCGCGTGGCCGGGGATTTTCTAACGCATGAATCACTCGCTTTAACACCGCCGCCGGCGGCAAGGTAAAGGGAGCTGCAGGGCCTTCCTTGAGCAACCGGGCCTCCATTGCAGCATATCTCTCCTGATGGGGGCTGTTTTCAGCGCAGACATGACGCTGGTAGGCAGCGTAAGCATGCGCCCGGAACCGGCTCATAATCGGCCCTGGCTCGATTAGGCAGATATGGATGCCGGTACCCGCAAGTTCCAGGCGCAATGTATCTGCCAGTCCCTCCATCGCAAACTTACTAGCGACGTAGGCACCACGGTAGGGAAACGCCACCAGACCCAGTACCGAGCTGTTGTACACAATCCGCCCCGCACCTTGCCGACGCATGGCGGGAATCACTTGGTTGGTCAATTCCAGAGCACCGAACAGATTGGTTTCGAACTGTTCTCGCAACGCTTCCCGGCTTATATCCTCCACTGCACCGGGTTGTCCGTAGCCTGCATTACTGAACAATGCATCCAGCCGTCCGTTTGTTCGATCCAATACCGCCTTCACAGAGGATTGAATCGACACTGAATCGCACACATCTAAGCATAAGCTTTCCAGTCCATCAGCTTGCAGGCGCTCCACATCTGCAGGCCGGCGTGCTGTGGCAAACACTCGCCAGCCGCGCACCTTCAGACCTTGAGCAACACAATGGCCAATCCCTGAAGAGCACCCGGTTATCAACACCACTTTACCGTTATTGCGACACTCTTTACCCTCCAATTTCTCCTCCTCATGACATATTCAGCCATATTCACCGCCATAAAACTGCAATATAAATGACATATAAAGGCCGCTAAGCCGTAGTAATTCATGCTTATAGTTTTTACCTCAACCTTCAGGGATAAAGGTTTTTCTATTTCTCAAAATTTATCGCTTCCCGGAGATTTTATGATCAAACATAAGCTCGCCCTCGCCATCGCGGCCACTTTCACTCTGGCTGGCGCAGTCCACGCCCAGTCTGCCCGTGACTATATCAACATCGTTGGCTCCTCGACTGTCTATCCTTTCACAACAGCCGTGGCTGAACAGTTCGGTAAGGCCAATAAAAATTTCAAGACACCAAAAGTTGAATCCACTGGCACTGGCGGCGGCTTTAAATTGTTCTGTGGCGGCGTAGGCGTCGAATACCCTGACGTTTCCAACGCATCACGTGCGATTAAGCAATCTGAAATCGAAACCTGCGCCAAAAATGGCGTCAAAGAAATCGTCGAGATTAAGATCGGTTTTGATGGCATCGTGGTCGCCTCCTCTAAGAAAAATGCGCCAATGCCATTGACTGTCAAAGACCTGTGGCTGGGATTGGCCAAGCAAATTCCAGAACCCGGCACCGGCACGCTGGTTGCCAATCCGTTTAAGACCTGGAAAGAAGTTAACCCTGACTTGCCCGCGAAGAAAATCGAAGTACTAGGACCGCCGCCGACCTCCGGCACCCGCGATGCTTTCGTTGAACTGGTCATGGATGCAGGTTGCGAGGAGTTCCCAGCGATCAAGGGGCTGGATAAGAAAGAGGCTAAAGCAATCTGTCAGACGATCCGCGAAGACGGCGCTTATATCGAAGCTGGCGAGAACGATAACCTGATCGTCAACAAACTGGTCGCCAACCCCAATGCACTGGGTATCTTCGGTTACAGTTTCCTGGAAGAGAATCTCGATAAGATTCAAGGCGAAACTATCGGCGGCGTTGCACCTGATTTTGAGGACATTGCCAATGGCAAGTACCCGGTTTCGCGGCCATTATTTATGTATATTAAGAAGGCGCATATCGGCGTCATCCCTGGTATCGCCGAATTCATTGCTGAGTACACCAGCGACAAGGCGTTGGGTGATGAAGGCTATTTAGCCCAAAAGGGCCTGATCCCGTTACCTGCCGGGCAGCGCAAGCAAGTCGTGATGGATGCAAAAAATCTTAAGCCGCTGTAATTCAGTAACGGAATCTACCTAACACCCCACCCGAGCGTCCTATCGCTACGGGTGGCATTTTCGCATCCTGGTGACCACACCATGCTGTTCTATTTGTTCGTGACTGTTGCACTATTGAGCCTCAGCAGCTACTACCTGGGCCGGAAACGCGCTTTTGCTGTAGCGGGAAGCCATATCCGTAACCTGCACTCTCTGCCAAGTTTTTACGGTTCCTACACTGCGCTGTGGTGCGGATTGCCAGCGCTGATCGTGTTTACCGTCTGGGCCACGTTGCAACCGGGCGTCATCATTGAACTGGTGGTGGCCAGCCTGCCACCGGAATTGCAGCAGTTACCGCCGGGCCGGCTGAATCTGGTGATCAATGACATCAAGAATCTGGTCAGCGGTAATATCGTTTCCAGTAGTCCAGACGCGGCCATCCTAGCGGCGGCTGATCATTACCGCCACCTGCAAACGACCGGCAATGCGGCACTCTGGGTAATCGTCATAGCGCTGGCGCTGGCGGGAATCACCTATGGCTGGCGTACCATTTCACCCCAACTGCGCGCCCGTAACCGGGTCGAGCACGTGGTCAATGCGCTACTCATCGCTAGTTCGACGATCGCCATCTTCACCACGATTGGTATCGTCTTGTCGGTATTGTTTGAATCGATCCGGTTCTTCCACAAGATTCCGGTCTCCGAATTTCTGTTTGGGTTGCAATGGAGTCCGCAAACGGCGATTCGCGCTGATCAGACCGGTTCCTCCGGCGCATTCGGCATGGTGCCGCTATTTACCGGCACTCTGTTGATTTCGGGTATCGCCATGCTGGTTGCCGTGCCGATTGGTCTCATGTCGGCGCTGTACTTGTCTGAATACGCCAGCCCGAAATTCCGCGCCACCGCCAAACCCGCCCTGGAAGTGCTGGCGGGAATTCCCACGGTGGTCTACGGTTTTTTCGCGGCGCTGACCGTTGCTCCACTAATCCGCAATTTGGGTACAGCGATGGGCGTGCATGTCGCCTCGGAAAGCGCGCTGGCTGCTGGACTGGTGATGGGCATTATGATTATCCCCTTCGTCTCTTCACTATCTGACGATGTCATCAATGCCGTCCCGCAATCGATGCGGGACGGCTCCTATGCGCTAGGCGCGACCAAATCAGAAACCATCAAGCGCGTGCTGCTGCCAGCCGCTCTACCCGGTATTGTTGGCAGCATCCTTCTAGCAGTCTCGCGCGCTATCGGTGAGACGATGATTGTGGTCATGGCTGCAGGTCTGTCCGCTAATCTGACCGCAAACCCCTTGCAGGCCGTCACCACCGTTACCGTGCAAATTGTCACCCTGCTTACCGGCGATCAGGAATTTGACAGCGCCAAGACTCTGGCGGCGTTTGCTCTGGGATTGGTGCTCTTTATCGTGACTCTGATTCTCAACATCATTGCCCTGACGGTCGTGCGCAAGTACCGGGAACAATATGAATAAAAAGCCACAGCGAGACATCAAAACTATTGTCAATGCCAGTCTAGCGCGCCGGCACGCCGCCGAGCGGCGTTTCCGCTGGTATGGACTCATTGCCATCAGCCTGGGACTGGTATTCGTGGTGCTCATGTTTGCTAATATCATCAGTCAGGGTTATTCAGCATTCTGGCAAACGTATATTGAGCTGCCAATTCACTTCGACTCTGCAGTCATTGACCCGGAAGGCCACCGCGACCCGCACGTTCTGGAAAACGCCGACTACGCGGCCTTGATTCGTGCTAGCCTACGCGCACAGTTTCCACATGTGGAGGGGCGCCGCAACCTGCGGGATCTGTACAATCTGGTCAGTTCCAATGCGCCGTTCCGGTTGCGCAGCCAGGTGTTGGATAATCCGGAAATCATCGGTACCGAGCAGTCAATCCGGATGCTAGCTTCGGCCACCGTGGATACTTTCGTTAAGGGCAACATTGATCGCCATATCGACGAATCACTGCGATCGATCAAAAATCAGGAAATCGCCTGGGTCGATCAATTACAAGCCTCCGGTCAGCTTAAACAGCGATTTAATACCATTCTGTTTAGCAAGGGTGATTCCCGCGAACCGGAGCAGGCAGGTATCCGCGGCGCATTAATGGGATCGTTTTACACGCTGGTGGTCACCTTCCTGCTTTCGTTCCCGATCGGCGTCGCCACCGCAGTTTACTTGGAAGAGTTCGCCCCAAAGAACCGCTGGACTGATTTGATCGAGGTCAATATCAACAACCTGGCAGCGGTGCCATCCATCGTATTCGGCCTGCTGGGCTTAGCGGTATTTATCAATTTTTTCGGTCTGCCACGCTCTGCACCGCTGGTAGGCGGGCTGGTATTAAGTCTCATGACGCTGCCGGTGATCATCATCGCCGGGCGCGCCGCCCTGACCTCGGTGCCGCCATCCATCCGCGAAGCGGCATTAGGCATGGGCGCATCTAAATTGCAAATGGTCGGCCATCATGTCCTGCCGTTAGCCATACCCGGCATGCTGACCGGCGCAATTATTGGCATGGCCCGCGCCTTGGGCGAGTCGGCTCCGCTGCTGATGATCGGCATGGTCGCATTCATTGCTGATGTGCCGGGCAGTTTTACCGATCCCGCAACAGTGTTACCGGTGCAAATTTACCTATGGGCCGACTTGCCAGAACGAGCCTTCGTGGAACGGACCTCAGCAGCAATTATGGTGTTGCTCGCTTTCATGATCCTAATGAACGGACTAGCGATCATCCTCCGCAAGCGCTTTGAGCGGCGCTGGTAACCAACCATAAACTTGAAAAGTCATCCCATGAACACTACAACGATTGAAGTCCAAACCACTCTGGATAGCACGCCAAGTCCCTCAATCCGGGAGACTTCGCTGTCAAGCGCCCAGATTATCGGCTACGATCACCAGCAAACCGTCGGCAGAATCACAGTCGATAACCCGAAAATGGTCTGCCGCGACGTCAATGTCTATTACGCTAAAAAGTGCGCGCTTAAACAAGTCAGTCTCGACATCGGTACGAATGAAGTCATCTCTTTTATTGGCCCGTCCGGTTGCGGCAAATCCACCTTCCTGCGCTGCCTGAACCGTATGAACGACACCATTCCAATTTGCCGGGTGACCGGCGAAATCAAGCTCGATCAAGATGATATCTACGATAAGAGCATCGATGTGGTGCAACTGCGAGCGCGCGTCGGGATGGTGTTTCAGAAACCCAATCCTTTCCCCAAGTCTATTTATGAAAACGTCGCCTATGGACCGCGGATTCACGGCATGGTCAATGGTAAAGCGGAAATGGATGAGCTGGTTCACGAAAGTCTGGAACGGGCCGGCCTGCTCAAGGAAGTCGAAAGCCGGATGAACGAACCTGGCACCAGCCTGTCTGGCGGTCAACAGCAACGATTGTGTATCGCCCGGGCGATTGCAGTGAATCCTGAAGTGATTCTAATGGATGAACCTTGCTCAGCACTCGATCCGATTGCGACTGCCAAAATCGAAGAACTGATCGATGAACTCCGGGAAAATTACACGATTGTCATCGTTACGCATTCAATGCAACAAGCCGCCCGTGTCTCACAGCGCACTGCCTATTTCCATTTGGGCAACCTAATCGAGATCGGTGAAACCGATCAGATCTTCACAAATCCCCGGCACAAACTGACTGAAGACTACATCACCGGCCGCTTCGGCTAAGCCGGTCACCCTTTCCGCTGGATCTAAATACGAGAATTTCACGATGCCCATCAGTCACGATGCCCATACTGTTAAACAGTTTGATGTACAGCTCGCCAACCTGCGCAACCTGGTGCTGGAAATGGGCGGGCTGGTTGAAGATCAAATTCAAAATGCGATCAAAGCGCTGAATGACGAGGACGTATCTGCTGCCCGTGAAGTGATTGCCCGTGATCAGATCATCAACGGCATGCAGGTCAAAACCGACGAGGACAGCGTTAACCTGATCGCCCTGCGCCAACCGCTCGGCAGTGACCTGCGGTTGATCATGTCGCTGTCCAAGATCGTCACCGACCTGGAGCGAATTGGCGATGAAGCCGAGAAGATTGCCCGGATGGCTGTCAAGACCTATGACGGCGACAATAATCCACCCAGCGCCAAATTGTTACGGGATGTAGCGCCGATGGCCAAACAGGCGACGACTATGCTGCACGACTGTCTCGATGCCCTGGCGCGGCTGAATGTAGAACAGGCGATCGAAGTCGCCAAAGGCGATGATGAGCTGGACCAGGAGTATCAGGCGGCGCTGCGCCGGCTGATTACCTACATGATGGAAGATCCACGCACCATTGGTCAGGCCATCAACGTCCTCTTCATCGTCAAAGCGTTGGAGCGGATCGGCGATCATGCCAGGAACATCGCTGAATACATTATTTATCTAGTCAAAGGGAAGGATGTGCGGCATATCAACATGGAAACACTAGTCCAGGATGCGCTGAAGGGAGAGTGATTGGATGAGGCGTTTTCGTTCAGACAGTTGAGACCTGATCCATGAAAAAAATAACGACACCCTATTACCTGATTGACGAAAATAAACTGCAGAAAAATCTGAAAATCATTCAGCACATTCGCGATGTTTCAGGCGCAAAGCTGGTACTTGCTCTGAAATGCTTTTCAACGTGGTGCGTCTTTGATCTCATGCGGCATTATCTGGATGGGACCACAAGCAGTTCTTTATTTGAAGCCAGATTAGGCTATGAAGAGTTTGGCAAAGAAGTTCATGCTTACAGTGTGGCTTTTTCCAAAAGCGATATTAAAAAAGCCAGCAAATTTGCTGACAAGGTCATCTTCAATTCAATTTCTCAGTTGTTGATGCATCATGGCGATGTCTCTGGCATTCAATTGGGATTGAGAATCAATCCAGGCATCAGTTATTCACATTTTGACCTTGCCGATCCGGCAAGAAAATATTCCAGATTAGGCGTTTCCGATAAAGATGAGGTTCTGAAAGTATCTGCGCTATTGAGCGGAGTGATGTTCCATTTCAACTGCGAAAACGATGATATTGAAAGCATTTCCACGGCCATTGACTTAATCGGCCAAAATTATGGCCCTCTACTGGAAAAGATAGAGTGGGTGAGCTTGGGCGGTGGTCTTTATTTTACTAAAGACGGATATCCTCTGGATCGATTCTGCAAGAAACTGAAAAACTTCAGTGAGAAATTTGGTATTCAAGTTTATCTCGAACCTGGCGAAGCGACGATCACCAATTGCACCGAACTGGTAACCACGGTTCTGGATGTTATCCATAATGAAATGGACATTGCAATTGTTGATGCCTCTGTTGAAGCCCACATGCTGGATCATTTAATTTATCGCACCACAGCAAAGATAGCCTCTCCTGAACCGGGAACCCACCCAATTATCATCGCTGGGCGAACCTGCCTGGCGGGTGACGTCTTTGGCGAGTATAAATTCAAGGCTCCCTTAAAAATTGGCAACGAGGTTCGCATCGCGGATGCAGCGGGCTATACAATGGTCAAAAAGAATTGGTTTAATGGTATCCAGATGCCATCCATCGTTGTCCACCGGTTAGACGGAACTACGGAAGTGGTTAGAACTTTTAAATACCAGGATTTCAAACGCAACCTTTCCTAAGCCAGGGGAAATGTAAATGAAGAAGAATGTGCTGATTATCGGAGCAGGTGGAGTTGCTCATGTAGCTGCTCACAAGGCTGCGATGAATAATGACGTATTGGGCAACATCTGCCTTGCGTCAAGGACGCTGGCGAAATGCGATGGAATCATCGAGAGCATCAAACGGAAAAAGCACATCCAAAATCCTGCGAATAAACTCTATTCACGGCAAATCGATGCTCTCGACATTCCTGCAACCGTAAAATTGATTAAGGACACGGGTTCCGAAGTTGTCATCAACCTGGGCAGCGCATTCCTGAATATGTCGATTCTAGAAGCCTGCCTGGAAACGGGAGCGGTGTATATCGATACAGCAATTCATGAGGAACCAGACAAAGTCTGTGAAGACCCGCCTTGGTATGCAAACTACGAATGGAAGCGCAAAGATCGCTGCACTGAAAAGGGATTGACAGCGATCCTTGGTGCTGGATTTGATCCGGGTGTGGTCAACGCCTACTGCGCACTGGCCGTAAAGCGCTATTTCGATAAGATCGACACGATTGATATCCTCGATGTCAATGCGGGCAGTCACGGCAAGTATTTCGCTACGAACTTCGATCCAGAGATTAATTTCCGCGAATTCATCAAGGTCTGGACCTGGATCGACCGCCAATGGAAAGAATACCCCACACATTCTGTCAAGCGCATTTATAATTTCCCAGTGATCGGCCCTTGCCCGATTTACCTGAATGGACATGATGAATTGCACTCGCTATCAAAGAACATTGATGCGAACAGCATTCGTTTCTGGATGGGATTCGGGGACCACTACATCAATGTCTTCACCGTACTACGCACCTTGGGATTTCTCTCACACTTGCCCGTCACCTTGACTACCGGCCAGGAGGTCGTACCGCTGAAAGTGGTCAAAGCGCTGTTGCCTGATCCGCAAACACTGGCTCCTGGCTATACCGGCAAGACCTGTATCGGCAACTTTGTCAAAGGATGGAAAGACGGGCAGGAACGTGAGATTTTCATCTATCAAGTTTCGGACCATAAACGATGTTTTGAAGAAGTCGAATCGCAAGGCATCAGCTACACAGCAGGCGTTCCTCCCGTTGCTGCAGCTATGCTGGTCACCCAAGGCGTCTGGGACCCGAAAACCATGGTGAATGTTGAGGAGCTCGATCCAGAGCCATTTATCGCCATTCTGGATAAGATTGGTCTACCGACGGATATCAAAGAGATCAAACCTGGCAGCAAGGAGTCGTTTAATGGCACGGTCAGGGAATTGGAGAAAGAACTTGCAGAGTCGACGGCAACGGTCACGATCTCAGCAGCCAATCCAATGATTGCTGTGACACCTGCTCTTCCTATTGAACATAAAAAATAGAAGGAAAAGGAAAAGTATTCGAGAACGCTAGAGAAATCATATAAAAAAAGTAACCGTTCAAACCCCCGCTCCAGTTTTCCCCTGCGAGGAGTGCGCGGGTTTTACAAAGCAACCCGTTGTTTAGTAGCTCTCCTTCCTCTGTGGGAAGGGGTGAACGATTACAGAAAAAGTGACTCACACGCTGAAGTAAAACGGGGAAAGGCTGTCCAAGTCACACAGAATTGGACAGCCTTTTATATCTGCTGAGAGGCGATCAACTTTTCCCATCATGACAAAGGGAGAAACGCATGTATCGTGGTTACTATTCCCCTGCTGAATGGAAAAAAATAATCGAATTTTCTGCGACAAAAGAGACACCATTCCTCGTCATACTTCTCGACAGAGTTCAGCAGAAATTTCAAGAATTTCGCAGAGATTTTCCGTCTGCAAAAATTTATTATGCCGTCAAAGCCAGTCCTGGTGAGGAAATACTGTCCTTGCTGCGCGATTTAGGTTCCTGTTTCGATATCGCCTCGATTTATGAATTGGACAGGGTGCTCAACCTCGGAGTACCGCCTGACCGGGTGAGCTTTGGCAACACCATTAAAAAAGCCAAACATATCCGCGATGCTTACGACAAAGGCGTCAGACTCTTTGCCAGCGACTGTGAAGCGGATATCCGCAATCTTGCTAATGAAGCACCGGGTTCAAAAGTCTTTTTCCGTCTCTTGATGGACGCCGTCACCTCTGACTCCGATTGGCCGCTATCCCGGAAATTCGGCTGCCAGCCACGCATGTTGACAGACCTTGTGTTACTGGCTGCCGATTTAGGGCTAGATCCCTACGGCATTTCATTTCATGTTGGTTCCCAGCAGCGCGAAATTCCCGCATGGGACGCCGCAATTGCGCAAGTATGCAACTTGTTTGAATGGCTGGAGAGAGAACAGATTCACCTAAAGGCAATCAACATGGGTGGCGGCTTTCCAGCAAATTACCTTATCAAAAGCAACCCGCTTTCAGTCTATGGAGAAGAAATCAGCCGTTATATAAGCCTTTATTTTGGCGACTCTATCCCAGAAATTTACCTGGAACCAGGACGCGGCCTCACTGGTGAAGCAGGTATCCTTGCCAGTGAAGTAGTCCTGATTTCCAAAAAATCCAGGACTGATTTAAAACGCTGGGTCTAT
Organism: Gammaproteobacteria bacterium; assembly: GCA_024234995.1. GTDB lineage: Bacteria > Pseudomonadota > Gammaproteobacteria > Competibacterales > Competibacteraceae > UBA2383. The sequence continues at coordinate 91,093 of JACKNF010000002.1, read as the reverse complement.
ACAGATGTCGGCATTTTCAACGGACTGATGGAAACAATCGATGAATCCATCAAATATCCGGTCTATACCGAGAAAGATGGCGAAACCGGGGATGTTATTCTAGCGGGACCGACCTGCGATAGCCTGGATATCATCTATGAACACTTCAAATATCAACTGCCATTATCGCTGGAAATCGGCGACCGGATTTACTGGCTCTCCACTGGCGCGTATACTGCCTCCTATAGTTCTGTCGAATTCAATGGCTTCCCGCCATTGAAAACTTATTATCTGTAAGATAGGCATCCTCTTTATCATGCAGAGCGGCGAATGCATCGTCATCAACGGGCGAAATTACCAGCTTGGGGCCGTGCTATCGACCGGGGCGGGAAGCTACGGTCAGGTATGGGCAGCTACTGATGCGGAGGGATCTCCTGCCGCCCTCAAAGTGATCAATACCCTAGCTATGGCCCAAGCAGATCCCAGCTTACGAGGCCATTGGCGTGCTCACCTAGAGCGTGAGATCGCTTTTTTAGCCCAACTGGATAGCGAACAATCCCGCCACATCGTAACCTTGCTCGATCATGGCCAAATCAATGGCCAGCCTGTGTTAGTTATGGAACAACTCTCCGGCAATCTTGGCCAATGGCTCGCGCAACAACGGCAAGAGAACGCCTCCCCATTAGAATTGGCACGCATCGTTGACTGGGCTGGACAAATCTTGAGTGGCTTAGAGGTCATTCATCACGCCGGTTTTGTTTATCGTGATTTAAAATTCAGCAACATCCTGGTCAATCAGGATGGCGCACTGCTCAAGCTGGCTGATTTCGGTTCACTCAAGCGCCAGGACAACGACAGCACCCGCTCCTTCATCGGCACACCTGCCACGATGGCGCCGGAACAGGTGCTGCCAGCGCATATTAGTCCAAAAGGTTACGAATACGTGGTAACCCCCTGCGCTGATTATTATGCGCTGGGATTACTGCTATTTACCCTGCTCACGGCCCAGCCTGCCACCGCCGCTCAACGCCGGTTGGGGCAATTGCTGGCCCAGTATGGCCAAGAAGGGGCCGCCCGCTACTCTGAGCAACTTGGGGGACTGGATGATGAGGAACAGGAACTGCTACAACGCTCCATTGAGTTCTGGACTGTTCCAGTTTCAACACAGCCTGGCAATGGTACAGCGGCTCTATTAACTGATCTGATCATCCGGTTATTGGCTCGCGCCCCGGCGGACCGGCCTCAGAATAGCATTGAAATCCGAACAGTCCTGGATGCAGTGCGTGCTGGACAGTTAATGGCTTTCACCCATGAATCTAAACCGGCTGCCGCAACTAATGTACCTGACTGGGACATTTCATCGCTGACTCTACCACCAAACCCGCATTTGCATCACCGTCCGGCAACGGTGGCGCGTTCGCGTTACTCACGGCAGCCCTTGGCTCTATTCGCCGGGATTCTTGGACTAGCAGGGGCTCTGGCTTGGGCTATTATCCTTCGCCCAGTCGCTGACGAATCCCAGCAGAGTCACCCCAGAGCTGTGCAATCAGCGGCCAGTAATCAATGGTCAGCCAGTTCAGCCAATGCATTACAGCCGGTTCACCCCGGAATACCGGATGACGTAACCGCCGCAATACCGCATGAACCCCTCTTGCCAGCACATGCGAATACAACACCTGTTGATGATGTATCACTCCCGGTGTCTGAACCCATTTCCACATTAGTGAACGAACCAGCCGAAAAACAAAATCTTATCGATACATCAAAACCTGACCGCAACACTGAATCCAAATCTTTGGCGGAACCAGACACGAATGTTACATCGCAAGCGCTATCACCGCCGGAGCCTCCACCCATTGCCCCTGCAATAGCGAAAAAGCCGCAATCGAAGCCCGCTCCGCCTGTCGAATCAGAGCCGCAAATCACCCGTCGTCCGCCACCGGCCACGGCCAAGACCACTCCTCCCAAACCGCGCCAGGAAAAAATATCCAGAACCAGGGTCTACACGCATCAAACCGTCAAAGCCGCGCCTGCCAGCGCAGTCGCTCGCGCCGAACCGCGCCTGCAATCCACGCCGCCACCGCCCGCCCTGCCGCCGATCGAACTGAAATCCCGTTCACAACCGGCGCCACTCAATTTACCGCCGATCGAACTGAAATCCCGTTCACAGCCCACACCGCCTGCGCTGCCGCCTATCAATCTCGTAAGCCGTGCTGATCCTGCAACAGTAGCGACACCACCTATCCGTGCCTCTCGCCCCGCCGCACCCGCGCCTGCTGCCCGTGCACCGCGCTACTCATCAAAACCAGCTCCGCGTTCTGCCTCTCAACCGGGAAAACCGTTCCATCAAATAACAGACCCAATCGCCCAATTTCAAAAAGACGCCACTCGTGCTGCAATCGGTATTCGTCGCGATATTAAAGTACTGACTAATTCAGTAGGCACAGAAGTTCAGCGAGGGCTGGAAAGCGTCCAGCAGACACTGACCTACAACAATAGCAACCCGGCGCAGGTCGAGCGCCGTGATCGCCGGCCCCGCCGCTATAGCGGCCCGCCATCAATATTGCCACGATAAGCAATGAAATAGATGCCTGCGAAAAACAAGGGCCTCTATCGAAATGCCTCACGGATAGCGCGCAAACTGACCGCCGCTCCCGAGGCCAGCTTGTAGTCCACAAAACGGGTGACGTTGGTATCAGCAGGGTTGATTTCCACCGTGGGGATACCCATCTGGCTTGCCTGAGCCACCGGTCCTGCAATATAGGGAAACACACTGGTAGTGCCGATGCTAAACACTAGATCGAAACCCTGATTCAGCTCCCGGTAAAGGTGCTGGATGGCGTGAGAAGGCAATACCTCACCAAACAAGACAACCCGTGGCCGCACTAGCGCCTTACACTGTGGGCATGATGGCGGTATATCAAATCCGCCATAGTCCAGCACAGTGACTGCGTAATCGCAACGGGTACAGAACAGGTCATGAATATCACCGTGCATTTCGATCAAATTACGGCTGCCCGCATCACGATGGAACCCATCAATATTCTGGGTTAACACACAAACATCGAAATGATCCTGCCATTCAGCGATGATAGCGTGAGCGTCATTAAAACGCGCTCCCCGGCAGGAGCTTTCAATCTGACGCAGATATTTCCAAGTGATCGCGGGATTAGCTTCCAGCATCCCAGCGGATAGAGCGGTTTCAATCGAGCAGTTTTCCTCAGTGACCTTATCATTATACAATCCGCCAATCCCACGATAGGTCGGCAAACCGGAATCGGCGGAGATGCCAGCACCGGTAATAAACAGCAATCGACGGGCGCGGCGCATTTCATCAGCGATGCGGGCGATCAAGCTAAGATCAGGGTCGTTCATGGCAGAGCCTCGCTAAGACTGTTGGAAGCAACTTTAATAGACTATAAAAATCCTAATGTTTTCGGATAGGTACTTTCCATGTATACACAGTATTTCTATGTCGATTCAGACCTTCCGGCATGAACTACAGCAATGAGGGCATGAGATCTGGGTAGTGGCGCCGGAATATGGCTATCCTACTAACGATGAGGCAGGTATCGAGCGGGTCATTTCCCGTCAGACCCCGTTTGACCCCGAAGACCAGGTGATGGCGGCGAAACGCGGCACGCTGATCGCTAAAGAGAACGTGATGCACTTTGCCAGCCAGATTCACCCGCTAACTGATAATACAGAATTACGTCAGCGATTAGGCAAAGATGGGCGCATTTACGCCCGGCAATGGACTGCAAAAGACCCCGCCCGGATGCGGCCGGTATTTTATAAGAATCTCCTGGCCGATAATAGGCGCTAACGCTGAATTCAAGCTGCCAAGAGGCTGTAGAGCGCCTCAAATTCACGGCTCAACTTGTGCTTAGGATCAAGATAAATCATCGGCAACGCCTGAACATGGGATTCGCGGATCTTGATTGAAGCTGACAAGAAAGCGTCCAATACCGGCAAACCCTCGGTGCGGAGCTCCTCGACTAACCGCACCGGTAGCTTGGCGCGAGCTTGATAGTGATTAACCACGATCCCTTCCACCCGCAAATGATGATTATGATCGGTCTGAATTTCCCGGACGCTCTCCATGAGCGTGTATAGCGCGTGGCGTGAGAAATCATCGCAGTCAAAAGGAATTAGGCAGGTATCAGCAGCGATCAATGCTGAACGGGTAAAAAAATTCAACGCCGGTGGCGTATCGATGAAAATTTCATCGAACTCCTTGAGCGTATCCAATGCCTCACGCAATTTGTACATTTTATAGCGCGATTCCAGTTTGACCTGCAATTCCTCCAACCGAGGATCGGACGGCAACACGCCAAGATTAGGAAAACGGGTCGGAACCATATAGGCGTCTGGCTTGTCGCCAAAGACCCTATAAGCCAGGATGTCATCAAAAAAATGAGCAAGCGTTTTTTTCTGTTCTTCCAGGGAAGGACCTAGCAGATAGCGCGAGGCATTGGCCTGCGGATCCAGATCCACCAGTAAGGTCCGGCGGCCACGCGCAGCGCTGATCGCGGCTAGATTACAAGCAATAGTGGATTTACCCACTCCCCCTTTTTGATTGAAGACAACTCGGCGCATAGTAGTTTCCACGGTTTTGCTAGGGTTTAGTCTAGTGTAGTGCAAGTCGTAGAAAAGCGTCGAGATGGGTGACATAAGAGACGCCCATCCCGCTATTGATCAGACAGAATGCTTACACGAGCGTAAAAAACCGAGCAAATTGATGTAGAATAATTCTCATTTACGACTTTATCCGGTGACGGCATGGCTTCATTCACTTCTTCTAGCGATGGTACCGAAATCATCGTCGCGACCTCCAAGTCCCGATTGCGGTTCCAGTTCGAAGCAATTGAATTGCGAGTGATCGCGGGATCAGACGCCGGACTGGAAGCCAGTCTCGGTCTGCCTAACGTACGCATCGGCACCTCACCGGACAATGATGTTGTACTGACTGACCGGGCGGTCTCGCGCCGGCATGCCGAAATCCTCATGACGCCGAACGGCCTATTGTTGCGCGACCTGGGATCGACCAATGGCACCTTCATCAACGGTGTGCAGATCACTGAAGCCTACATCCCGCCCGATGCAGAATGCCGGCTCGGCTATTCGCAACTGTTGATCCGCCAGCATACCGAAGAACGGAAAGTAGCCGTGCCCAGCCAGAATCACCTGGGCGAACTGGTGGGATCAAGCGAACGGATGCGGGAACTGTATGGCTTGATCCGCGCTGTAGCACCCACGCCAACCACGGTCCACTTAAACGGTGAATCTGGCTCAGGTAAGGAGTTAGTTGCCCGTACATTGCACACTTTTTCTGGCCGGACAGGCCCCTTTGTCGTGTTCGATGCCTCGGTGACCGATCCTGAAATGGTACGTAATGACCTGTTTGGTCATATCAAGGGCGCATTCACCGGTGCGACCGGTTCACGGGAAGGCGCATTCCGCCAAGCCCATACAGGTACGCTATTCATCGATGAAATCGGTGAACTGCCGCTGGATTTGCAACCTCGTCTGCTACGGGTATTGGAATCTCGCGAGGTGACACCGATCGGCTCGGACAAATCAACCCGCGTGGACGTGCGGGTCATCACCGCCACACATCGCGATTTGGCAGCGATGGTCCGGGCGGGCACGTTCCGCACCGACTTGTTTTACCGCTTGTCAGTGGTGCCGATCGACCTGCCGGCACTGCGTGAGATTCGCGAGGATATTCCGCTGATCGCTGAAAGCCTGTGCCAGCAATTGCAATTGAATAGCCGGATTTCCGAAAGCGCTATGGCAGCATTGCAGAGCTATCTCTGGCCCGGCAATGTGCGAGAACTGCGTAATGTGCTGGAGCGGGCAGCCGTCATGTGCGGCGACCGGGAAATTCGCATCGAAGATTTGCGATTACCCAAAGCTGCACTGGCGCCCGCAATAATGCCTGCCAGGGCACCCGCCGCTCTGCCTCCACTGCCCTCCCCGCCACCTAGCCCGTTTGAACCAGCATCCATCCCTAAACCAGGCGCTGCTGATGCCCGCACACACCTCAAGGATATGGAGCGGCAGATGATCATCGAAGCGATGGAGCGCAACCGGAATAACAAAGCAGCGGTTGCACGAGAGCTAGGCATCCCCCTCTCTACCTTGAAGCGCCGTCTCAAGGAATACCGGATCGGCGACGACGAGTAAGCAGCTATTTGGAATTATTAGAAAACTAATGATTCATAAGCGCCCAGCTCACATGCTCCCGCACCAAATCCGACGAATGCGTCAACCGGCTTCTTAAGGCGGCAATCACCTCCGGTGAGTGCGAGGCATTACCCAACGCGACGGCGATGTTGCGCAACCAGCGTTCGTGGCCGATCCGGCGAATGGCACTCCCTTCAGTACGACGCAGAAACTCCGGTTCATCCCAGCGAAACAAATCGATCAACCTTGGGGCATCCAACCCATTCCGGACACGAAAATCCGGCTCTACCGCCGGTTGGGCGAAGCGGTTCCAGGGACAAACCAGTTGACAGTCATCACAGCCATAAATCCGGTTACCCATGGCGCGACGGAATTCCAGCGGGATCGGCCCATGCAGCTCAATGGTGTGATAGGAAATACAACGGCGGGCATCCACCTGGTACGGGGCAACGATAGCCTGGGTCGGGCAAATAGCCAAGCATGCCGTGCAACGCCCGCAATGCACACCTGTCCGCTTATCCACTGGCAACGGTAGATCCACGTAAATCTCACCGAGGAAAAACCAGGAGCCGGCCCGCCGGTCCAGCAGATTGCTGTGTTTACCGATCCAGCCTAATCCCGCCTTTTCCGCCAGCGCTTTTTCCAGCACCGGCGCACTATCCACGAACACTCGATAGCCAAACCGGCCAATAGCAGCGGCCATGCGTTCTGCCAACTGTTGCAACCGGCTCCGCAGCACCTTGTGATAATCCCGCCCCAACGCATAACGCGAGATGTACCCCAAATCCGGTCGATTCAACACACCCCACGGTTCAGCAATCTCCGGTGGCTGATAATCCATGCGCCCTGTAATCACTCGGACCGTACCAGGAACCAGTTCTGCCGGCCGGCTGCGCTTGATTCCATGCCGCGCCATGTACGCCATCTGACCGTGAAATCCAGCCGCCAGCCAGCGAAGAAACCTTGTTTCATGCTGACTGAGATCGATATCGGTAATCCCGATCTGCTGGAACCCTAGCTCACGCCCCCAAGTCTTGACGCATGCAGCTAATTCCGCAAACTGAACACTCATTTTACGGCTCTCCCCTTCTAACGGAGAAGGATCGATTGTGAAAAAAGGGGTCATAGCGGCCGCTAGAATAGGTTTACAATCTATAAAGTCAATGACTCCGCATATTGTGCCTCATCATCGCCGCCCAGGAGGTTTTCCATGCGCGAACTGCCTTTCGAACTATACCGCGCTGCTCAAGTGCGGGAATTGGATCGCATTGCCATCGAAGATCGTGGCATTCCCGGCTATACCTTGATGAACCGGGCTGGCGAAGCGGCTTTCAACCTGCTGGGCCAGCACTGGCCCAACGCGCGGCGCATCGCTGTAGTTTGCGGCGGCGGCAATAATGGCGGCGACGGCTATGTAGTAGCGCGTTTAGCTCATCAAGCTGGTTTGCAGGTCCGCGTACTGACCTTGGCTGATCCTGAACAGCTTAGCGGCGACGCTCAGACCGCATGGCAAGATGCCTTGGCTGCCGGAACGCCAATTACCCCTTTCAGTACTGTTGGCCTGGACGACACTGAACTGCTGGTCGATGCGATCCTCGGTACCGGCCTAGAGCGGGAGGTCAGCGGCGCCTGGCGGGACGCCATCCAAGCCATGAACGCTTACCCCGCCGGTATTCTTGCCCTCGACATTCCTTCAGGCTTGCATGCCGACACCGGCGCTGTGCTGGGAGTTGCCATTCACGCAGCAGCCACGATAACGTTCATCGGTCTTAAACTAGGTCTGTTCACCGGCCAAGGACCGTCCTGCTGTGGCAAGATCCACTTTGCCAATCTTGACGTGCCTCCCGAGATCTATCCAGCCCTGCATCCAGCCTGCTGGCGCTATGCCGGCGAGGATTTGCCGGGACTGTTACCGCTTCGTGAACGCAGCGCCCACAAAGGTCATTTCGGTCATGTCCTGGTGATCGGCGGTGAACAAGGCATGGCAGGCGCAGCGCGGATGGCAGGCGAAGCCGCTGCCCGCTGTGGAGCGGGTCTAACCAGCATTGCCACCCGCGCTGCGCATGCGGGCCTGCAAGCCGCAGTTCGGCCGGAACTCATGTTTCAGGGTGTGGAAACGTCCGAGGAGCTGGAGCCGTTGCTGAACCGGGCCACGGTCATTGCCATTGGTCCTGGTCTGGGGCGCACTGACTGGGGCCGGACCATGTTACAGGCTGCCCTAGCCAGCGATAAACCTCTGGTCGTCGATGCCGATGGGCTGAATCTCTTGGCAATCGAACCGGTTTTCCGGGAAAACTGGATTCTAACGCCGCATCCCGGTGAGGCCGCCCGTTTATTGAAGATGACTCCAAATGAAGTTGAAGCTGACCGTATTACCGCGGTCGAAGATCTGGCATTACGCTACGGTGGTGTGGCGGTGCTCAAGGGCGCCGGTTCATTGATCGCCAGTAAAGAAGAGGGCCGGGTCGCGCTTTGCACGGCTGGCAACCCAGGCATGGCCAGCGGCGGCATGGGCGATGTGCTGACTGGGGTGATCGCGGCGCTCCTGGCACAAAGTCTACCGCCCTTCGCAGCGGCCAAGGCAGGGGTTTACCTGCACGGTCTCGCTGGCGATCAAGCAGCGCAAACCGGTGGTGAACGCGGTTTGCTAGCCACTGATCTATTGCCTTTTCTTCATGCAGGCGTCAATCCCTGAGTTATGCTGAAATACGATCTTGATTCTGCGAGCACCACCGAAATGCTGGGTGCGCAGCTAGCTGCGACGCTGATATCCGGTTGCATCGTCTATTTGAGTGGCGACCTAGGCGCTGGCAAGACAACCTTGGTTCGCGGTCTAGCACATGCGCTCGGTCATCATGGCACGGTCAAAAGCCCTACTTTTACACTAGTAGAACCGTACCAGATTGGGCAGTGGCGATTATTTCATTGGGATCTATACCGGTTGACCGACCCAGAAGAACTAGAATTTCTGGGCCTGCGCGATCAGCTCGATGGCCAAGCGGTGTTGTTGATCGAGTGGCCGGAACACGGGCACGGCGAGCTACCAGCAGCCGATTTGAAAATCGCCTTGTGCTATGCCGGCACAGGCCGTGTCTGCCAATTAATGGCCGTCTCAACTACTGGTCAGCGGATGCTTGCGAATCTTGTGACAGAGAACCTGCCTCCAGCCAGCTAAGCTGACTGGAGGCAGGCATTGCATTTAGCACATCCTGGTATCCGTTCAGGTTCCATGACTTCTTTCCCTCTGTTCTTCCAGATGCTTGCAATCGATACACAATTCAGCGGTGGGCCGCGCTTCTAACCGGCGCAGACCAATCTCGACACCACAGGCTTCACAATAGCCATAGCTATCGCTGGCCAATCGGCTTAAGGACTTATCAATCTTGTGTAAAAGCTTACGCTCCCGGTCCCGGGCCCGCAGGCTGATCGAGAACTCCTCTTCCTGACTGGCGCGATCATTCGGATCAGGCAAATTGAGCACTTCATCCTGCATGCTATTGACTGTGCGCCGGCCTTCTTCCATTAACTCCTGTTTCCAAGCCAACAGGATGGCCCGGAAATGGGCCTTTTGCCGGTCGTTCATGTATTCCTCGTCCTGTTTTGCGCTGTAAGGCGTAAAGCCTGCAAACGTGTCAGCCATGATCATTCGCCTTTAATATCGGTGTTCACATTAATTTTGTGATTAAAAATAGCGTATTGGCTAAACCTGTAAAAATGACGGCTCAGCGCTAGCGGATGCGCATAACAGCATAGAACATCCCGTCAATGAATGCTGCCTGTGTTCGCTTCCTTAGATTAAGGAGAGCTTCAAGTCTTGCTTAGGCACATTTTTAAGGCATCAGCCAACCCCTGCAACAACTGGAAGTAAGCATCAGGACCCTCCGGCAATTCAGCGCCAAGAGGATCAAGAATACCTTGTTGCGCACCACTGCCGCTGACAATCGTGACCGCCAGCGCCGATTGGAACTGCGGTTCGCTGAAAACGCAACGGACTTTGAGATCACGAATACGCGCCTGGATTTCTGCTACGCGCTGGGCGCCAGGCCGCTGCTCCGGATCGAGCACCACTGAACCAACCGCATTCAACCCGTAGCGCTGCTCGAAATACTGATAGGCATCGTGAAATACCACATAAGGTTGCTCTTTAACGTGTGCCAGATCAGATTCCAACTGTTGGTTCAGCCGGCCCAAGCGCTCGATTAACGCCGCACCATTGCGTTGATAATCAGCTTGATGTTCTGGATCAATTTCGCTTAACGCCGAGACGATCTCACGAGTCATGGCGATAGCATTCACCGGGTCCAGCCAGATATGCAGGTCGTGACTGGCTTCATGGCCGTGGTCATGGTCATGGTCATGGTCATGATCGTCGCTTGAGCTTTCATAGTCATGACGATGCCCTTCCCAGGCGCCACCCGTTCGCAAAGGCAAGACTTTAATACCGGGCGTTTCCAGCAAGGCCACTGCCCGGATTTTGCCTTGCACATTCTCCAATGGCTTGGTCAAAAAATTCTCCATACCCGGCCCGATCCAGAAGGCCACGCGGGCTTGTTCCATCGCGCGCGCATCTGAAGGCCGCAACCGGTAGTCATGCGGCGATGCCCCTCCCTTTACCAATAGAAAAGGCTCATCAACCCCTTGCATGACGCTGGCGACCAGTGAATGTACCGGCTTGATACTGACCATCACAGGCAATCCAGCCGTGAATCCTGCCAATGGCAGAAGCAGCAACAGAATTTTCAGCCAATTTTGTAATCCCTTTAGCAATAATGAATGGCTCTGCATGAAATTATCTCCATGTTATGTTATAGAATAACAATTGTTATAAAATAACATTTATAATTTAGTCAAGCGCGGAGCACTTATGAAACAATCTCTAGATTGTTCTTCCCTCCAACTTACTACCACCCAGCGGGCCTTGTCAGAGGCTAAGACTGTCTGCCAGCAACGTGGAGTCCGTCTCACCGAATTACGCCGGCGCGTGCTGGAAATTATCTGGAATCACTCATCACCACTGGGTGCCTACGCCATCTTGGACGTACTGCGTAACGACGGACGTCAGGGCGCGCCGCCTACGGTCTACCGGGCGCTGGATTTCCTGATGGAACAGGGGTTCATTCACCGATTGGCATCACTGAACGTGTTTACCGGTTGCCGTCAGCCAGGCACTCATCACAGCGGCCAGTTTCTTATCTGCCGGGACTGCGGTCAGGTCGATGAATTGAGTAACCTGACCGTCGATGCAGCCTTGCGCGCTGAGGCAATGGCCCGCGATTTCGAGGTCTCGGCGCAAACCGTGGAAGTGCTTGGCCGTTGCCTCATGTGCCGGAATGAGGCATCACACCATGCCAATTGAATCGATGCTGACGGTTGAAAACATTCACTTTGCCATTCGTGGCAATCCGATTCTGCAAGCGGTCAGTTTCCAGGTTCCGTCTGGTAAGATTGTCGCCCTCATCGGCCCGAATGGCGCTGGTAAATCCACCCTAGTGCGCATCGTGCTGGGTTTGCTCCGTCCGGACCGCGGCCAGGTCCGCCTAAAGCCTGGGTTACGGGTCGGCTACATGCCGCAACGGCTGACCGTGGACGATACCTTGCCGCTCACCGTGCAACGCTTTGTGACTCTAGGCACACCGGCATCGCGTGAACAGGTCCGGTCAACGCTCAACGAAGTGGGCGCCGCTCACATCCTGGATACGCCAATGCAGGCGATTTCCGGCGGCGAAACGCAACGGGTGCTGTTAGCGCGGGCATTGTTACGAGAGCCGGACCTGCTCGTGCTGGATGAACCCATCCAAGGCGTCGATCTAAGCGGCCAATACGAGCTATACGATCTCATCAACAATCTCCGCCAGCAACGGGGCTGCGGCATTTTGATGGTGTCGCATGAGCTGCACCTGGTCATGGCGGCGACTGATCATGTGCTGTGCTTGAACCGGCATATTTGCTGCTCCGGCCATCCCGACCTGGTCGCCCAGGACCCGGCCTACTTGGAGTTGTTCGGTATTGACGGTGCCCGGCAATTGGCCGTCTACCACCATCATCACAATCATCATCATGACCTGCATGGAAGCGTGGTGGCACTTGAGGAAGAAACGCATGGATGACTTTCTGATACGCGCCCTGCTGGGTGGCCTGGGCGTGGCATTGGCCGCTGGACCACTGGGTGCGTTCATCGTCTGGCGGCGGATGGCCTATTTCGGCGATACCCTGGCGCATTCGGGACTGCTGGGCGTCGTGCTGGGTATCGCATTGCACATCAACCCAGAATTAGGCGTCGTCACAACCTGCTTAACGGTGGCGGTGGTGCTGGTGTTACTGCAACGGCAGCGCTGGCTGGCCGCCGACACCCTGTTGGGCATCCTTGCCCACACCAGCCTGTCATTGGGTCTGGTAACGCTGGCTTTCCTGGAAACAGTGCGAGTTGATCTAATCAGTTACCTGTTCGGCGACATTCTGGCGATCAGTCCCACCGATCTGTATTGGATTTGGGGCGGCGCAATGCTAGCGCTGGCGGTGCTGGCCTGGCTCTGGCGGCCGCTGCTGGCAGCAACGGTTCACGAAGAACTGGCACAGGTGGAAGGCGTTCCGGTATTCGCCGTGCGGCTGGCGTTCATGCTGTTGATCGCCATCGTGATCGCCGTAGCCATGAAGGTGGCCGGCATTTTGCTGATCACATCGCTGTTGATCATTCCAGCGGCGGCGGCGCGACGTTTCGCCCGTTCGCCGGAAGGCATGGCGGCGCTGGCCAGCGGGCTAGGCTGTGTAGCGGTGGTGGTCGGGTTATGGGCCTCACTGCGCTGGGATACGCCGGCGGGTCCCTCCGTGGTCGTCGCTGCTGCTGTCCTGTTCGCCGCAGGTTACGCAATTCCTCGTTCACGGTGCTAAGCGATCGGGGGTGTTTTCACCCCCATCCTCTTCACAACTCCCGTAACGCCCGCCAAGGGGGTTGCGCCAGCGCCGAACGCGCACCGAGTAATCCAGCCAGACCGACGCCCAGCATCCCTGCGCCTCCCCCCAGCAGCCAGATCCAGGAGTTCCACCGATAGGGGAAATCGAATACCTGGGTGGCTAGCCCATAGCTCAACACGGTTGCAGCAGCGGCAGCCAGCACACCGGCTAGCAGTCCCAGTGTAGCAAACTCTGCCAGCAGGCTTTGCCGCACCACAGCCCGTTGGGCGCCCAAGGTCCGCAACACGGCGCTCTCAAAACGGCGCTCATCCTGCGTAGCTTGAATCGCGGCATACAAGACCACCAATCCAGCCGCCAAAGTGAACAGGAACACGTATTCGACGGCAGAAATCACCCGATCCATGATCTCGCGGACCTTGGTCATCAGTGCCTCGACATCCAGCACGGTAATCGATGGAAAATGCCGCACCAGTTCGGCCATCACTGGTTTCCGGTCAATAGGCAGGTGGAAACTGGTAATCCAGGTCGCAGGGTAGGCGTCGAGCACACCGGAAGGGAATACCACGAAAAAGTTAGCCCGGAAGGAATCCCATTCGACGCTGCGCAGGCTAGTCACTTTTGCTGCCAGATCCTGCCCGGCGATCTGGAAGCGCAGCGTATCACCCAGAACAATCCCCAATTCCTCAGCTAGACCGGTTTCCACTGAGGCGACACCCTGACCTTGGTCACCCGTCTGCCACCAGCGGCCCGCGAGAATGCGGTTATCCTCCTGCAAGGTATCGGTCCAGGACAAATTGAATTCCCGTGCCACCAGGCGTTGCGCACGGGGATTCTGATAATCCTCCGGCCCGACATTGCGGCCATTGATCGCGGTCAATCGTCCGCGCACCATCGGGAATAGCTCCACATCATGCAGACCTCGCTCGCGCAGAAAGGTCTGCACCTGGGTGACCTCGCTGGTTTGCACATTGATCAGAAAGTGATTCGGCGCATCGGCGGGGAGGCTGGCTCGCCAACTGGTCAGTAAATCAGTCCGCACCAGGGTTAGCATCAGCAACGCCATTAATCCCAAGCCCAGCGCGACAACCTGAACCGCACTGCCGGAACCGCGCCGGGCGATATTGGCCATACCAAACCGCCAAGCGATGCCGACTTGACCGCGCAACAAATTCAACGCCTTCACCAGTCCCCAGGCCGCCAGGGAGAGGACAGCAACTGTGCCCGCCACTCCGGCGCAGACATACAGCGCTAACCGCCATTCGCCCGCCTGCCAAATCAACAACGCCAGAGTTGCCGCCACGGCAGGACCGTACAAGGCCAGCAAACGAGGATTGACCGGCCCCAGATCGCGGCGCAACACCCGTAACGGCGGCACCTCCCGCAAGCGCAGTAACGGTGGCAGACCGAACCCTAACAGCGTCACAAAACCAGCCGCCAGCGCTGGCAATACTGGCCACAGCGAGGGGGCCGGCAATTCAGTGCGGCTGACCAGTGACCCGAGGACCCCGCTTAACCCGTATTGAGCCAGATAACCGGTCAATAGCCCTGCTGCACCCGCCAGCATTGCCAGCATCAGCAGTTCCAGCACGAACAAGCGGACAATCAGCGCTTCGGTCGCGCCAACACAACGCAAAATCGCCACACTGTCCCAGTGCCGGGCCGCGAAGCGCCGGGCAGCAATGGCCACGCCAACCCCGGCCAGAATCACGCTGACCAGCGCCGCCAGATTGAGAAAACGCTGCGCCCGGTCCAGCGCCGAACGTAATTCGACACGGGCATCACGCACGCCTTCCAGCTTCTCACCTGCTACCAGGCGAGTCCGCGCCCAAGTCTTGAAGCCTTCCAGCGCCGCCGGTTCACCCGCCAGCAGCAAGCGGTAAGCAACCCGGCTACCTGCTTGCACCAGCCCGGTTGAAGGGATATCCGCCAAATTCATCAGCAGGCGCGGGGCAATGCTGAACAGATCACCAGCCCGGTCCGGTTCGTAAGCCAATACGTGTTCCACCCGGAACGCGCGCGCGCCGAGATTCACCATGCCGCCGGCCTGAAGCCCGAGGACCTGCAACAACCGCTCATCCAGCCAGACCTGGCCCGGACTGGGAATCGTATCGACAGTGCGCGGCGGACCAAAGGGCTGGTCGCTGACCTGAAGCGCCCCACGCAGCGGATAGCCCGCGCTCACAGCCTTGACTTCGGTCAGTTGCGTCACATCACCTGCCAAAACCACACTGCGAAAACTGAGTGTCCCGGCGGTTTGCAGTCCTTGTTGAAGCGCGGCATCGGCCAATGCCGGTTGAATGGGATTAGACGCGGCAACCACGAGATCGGCACCCAGCAATTCGCTGGCCTTGCGCTCCATAGCCTGCTGGATGCGGTCTGTGAAGAAGCCCACGGCGGCAACGCTGGCAACGGCAATCAGCAGCGCGGCAGCCAATACACGTAATTCCCCCGACTGCCAGTCGCGGCCCAAGGCGCGCAGGGCCATGCGCCCCACCGCGCGCCAGCTGACTGATCCGGTTCCGGCTGAGACGCCGGCTGCTGTTTTCGCCATGACCTCACGCTCCGCTCGATGGCTGCGCTGATGATTCACGCAACCGCCCATCATCCAGCTCCAGCATACGGTCGCAATACGCAGCCAGCTCCTGATCATGAGTGACCAGCACCAGAGTCGCACCTTGTTCGCGGTTCAGCGTGAACAGCAGCTCGATGATGCGATGGCCGGTCTTCTGATCGAGATTACCGGTCGGTTCATCGGCGAATAGCACATCCGGATTACCGGCGAAAGCGCGGGCAATCGCCACTCGCTGCTGCTCGCCGCCAGAGAGCTGCGAAGGATAATGCCGGGCACGGGCCTGCAAACCAACCCGTTCCAGCAACTCCAATGCCTGCTGGCGGGCATCGGCTTGCCTCGCCAGTTCCAATGGCAGCATGACATTCTCCAGAGCAGTCAACCCAGTCAGCAGCTGGAAGGACTGAAATACAAAACCCACACGCTGTGCCCGCAGCAAGGCACGGCCATCTTCATCCAAACGATTCAAATCAACCCCTGCCAGCCATACCCGGCCATGGGTCGGCGTATCCAGACCGGCAAGCAAACCAAGCAGAGTCGACTTACCAGAACCAGAGGCCCCGACCACCGCAACACTCTCGCCTTTGGCGATGCTAAAACCAATGGCATCGAGAACAATCAGCGGCCCTTCCGGGCTGACGACCTGTTTACCCAGATCCTCAACCTGAATGATCGCACTGGCAACCGGGTTGTCCGATGCGAAGACAGGGGCTACGCTTATGCCGCTACCCGCTTCCAGATTATGATCTACACGCATGGCCAGGCTCTCCGAAGATGAAAAAGACGAATTACTCACGTTGGTTTCCGGGTTTGATGTTATGGCTAGCGGCCTTATTCATACCCCCGGCTTATGCCAGGGCTCCGGTCATCTTGGTGTTAGGCGACAGTCTGAGCGCCGCCTATGGCATCCCGGCCGAACAGGGCTGGGTCAGCCTGTTGCAACGCCGGTTGACGGAAACTGGCTATCCACATCAAGTGATCAATGCCAGCATCAGTGGCGACACGACCAGCGGAGGATTAAGCCGGCTGCCAACGGCCCTGGCGCAGCATCATCCCGCACTCGTTATTCTTGAGCTAGGCGCCAACGATGGATTGCTCGGGCAACCACCCATGGAAACGAACCGTAATCTGGCACGGATGATCGAACTTTCGCAGCAGGCCAACGCCCAGGTGCTGCTGGCAGAAATGCGGATTCCGCCGAATTATGGCCCTTTGTACACACAAAAGTTTCAGGCAACCTTCGGCGAACTAGCGGAACGCTACGATATCCCCTTGATTCCATTCCTATTAGATGGAGTAGCGGGCAACCCGGAACTGATTCAAGAAGACGGCCTGCACCCGCGCGCCGAAGGGCAATCCCGGATTATGGATAACGTGTGGGAGGTCTTGGCGCCAGTACTCATGTCAAAACCGGATAAATAGGATTGGCTTACCGGCAATTTCAGCTGGTGAGTGCGAATAAACGCGGCTTTCACACATCAGGTTTCTATAAACAACCTGAAACAACCTGGCTAAGAGAGAGTGAATGGAGAAATGCCTCAATGACACCAACGACCATGAAAGCCGTGCGTATCCATACCTATGGTGGTCCCGAAATATTGCACTATGAAGAAAATGTCCCCGTGCCCTCCCTCAAATCCGATGATCTGTTAATCCAGGTGCGGGCGGCAGCAGTCAATCCAGTGGACTGGAAAATCCGGGAGGGCGGGTTGCAAAATATCCTCCACCACACTCTGCCGCTCACATTGGGCTGGGATGTCTCCGGCGAGGTCATAGCCATTGGCCCTGAAGTTCATGAATTTGCCATTGGCGACACGGTGTACGCTCGCCCGGACATTGAGCGCGACGGTGCTTATGCTGAATACATCGCCGTCAAAGCCAGCGAAGCAGCCCGCAAACCGGCGGCCTTGGATTTCATCCATGCTGCGGCTGTGCCGCTGACGGCACTGACCGCTTGGCAGTCATTGGTGGACGCTGCCCAGTTACAAGCTGGTCAAACTGTATTAATCCACGCTGCTTCAGGCGGTGTCGGCAGCCTAGCGGTGCAACTGGCCAAAGCGCTGGGCGCGCACGTTATTGCCACCGCTTCGTTTGCGAATACCGGGCTAGTGACACAACTGGGCGCGGATCAGTTCATTGACTACACACAGACCCGCTTTGAGGAGGCCGCCAAGGAGGTGGATGTAGTGCTCGACACGGTTGGCGGCGACACTCAGGCACGTTCTTGGCCGGTGCTAAAACCCGGCGGCATCCTCGTTTCTATCGTTAATCCTCCATCAGAAGCCACCGCTATCCAGCACGGAGTGCGCAGCGCTTTTGTCTTCATCCAGCCCAGCGGTGAGCAGTTGACCGCCATTGCCCGGCTGATTGACGAAGGACGGATTAAACCCGTCATCCATACTGTATTGCCGCTCAGTGCAGTACGTCAGGCGCATGCCATCAGCCAAGGCGGCCATGCGCGCGGCAAGATTGTCCTGCAGGTCGCTGACTCGCTGCCCACCCGGAGTTTTACTCATGGGTCTCACGGACCGCCTCGCACAGACGGGTCATAAGCCCAGTGACTGGCATAGGCGTTTCTCTTAGCGGTGTCCTGCAAACACGGTTTTCGGGGTCAGCCTTTGGCAAAGGCGCGGATAATAATGATCCCGGATTTAAGAAAATCACAAGACTATAACAATACATGGATTTCATTGTACTGGCCTGCTCGCGCCTTCTCCCAAGCGGCGAACTCTTCAAGAGAGAGTTCATGCGTGATAGCCTGGTTGCGGCTCCATAACACCAGCCCGCCCTCGCAGCCGCTAGCCAGCCAGCGCCCGTCTGGACTAAACGCTACCCCGGTGACCCGGCCGGCGCGTTCCGGCAAGGTTGCCGTACATTGCCGGTTCTCTACCCGCCACAGCCGCACCGTCCGGTCGCCGCTGCCACTGGCCAGGAACCGCCCGTCAGGACTGAAGGCCACAGTATTCACGCTGCCGGTATGCCCCGGAAACGCAGCGACACATTGCCGGTTCTCCAGCCGCCACAAGCGCACCGTGTCATCGTCCCGGCGCCGCTCGGAAAAACTGCCGCTACTGCTGGCCAGCCAGCGTCCGTCCGGACTGAACGCCACGGAGGTCATCCGGCCAGTGCGGCCCGGCAGCACTGCAATGCAGTGTTTGAGGTCGGCCCGCCATAACCGCACGGTGCGATCTGCGCTGCCGCTGGCGATCAGCCGCCCATCCGGCCCAAAAGCCACTGCGTTCACCCCGCCGGCATGGCCAGCCAGGATCGCCGCACATTGCCCGCTGCCCACCTGCCACAGGCGTACCGTGCAATCCCCGCTCGCGCTCGCCAGCCATTGTCCATCGGGGCTAAAGGCCACCGCGCTGACTATCCCGGCATGACCACGCCAAGCCGCCAAGCACGGGCCGCCATTCACCTGCCATAACCGGATGGTGCGGTCGCCGCCGCTGGCGATCAGCCGCCCATCGGGACTGAAGGCCACCGCATTCACCGCCCCGCTATGTCCCGTAAAAGTTCTCACACCCCGCCCGCCCTCTGCGGGCCACAGCTGCACCGCCCGATCCGCGCCGCCACTGGCCAGCCAGCGCCCATCCGGGCTGAACGCTACGACCGTCCTGCCTGACGGCACACCTGGCAACAGGCTGCTATCGCGTTCCCAATTCAGCGGTAAAGCGGCCGGACGCTCCCAGCCCTCTACGCTGATCCGCCAGCGAAAGGCGCGTGTCAGATCCTGCTCTAAAGCCGGGACATCCTCATAGCGCGGCGTGGCGATCCGGGATTGCCATTGCCGCAGCACTGGATAGGCAGCACTGTTCACTGCAATCTGTTCCGACAGCGCGTAATAACGCCGCAAGATCTCCGCTAAGGCTTGCGCATCTTGCTCCAGAGCATCTAAAGCCTGTCCCACAGCCTGCGGGCTCTCATAAACACCGTCGCAGAGATCCTGATCAAACCGGTCCAGGGCGTTCCGGAAATCCGGGCTGCGATGCAGGATTGCAAATTTCTTCAGCAGCACTTCCAGGCGCGGGGCGGTGTAGCGCTGAATCTCGTCCATCAGCGGCAGCCAGCGCAACACCACTTTCAACACCAGCGCCACGCCGCTGTGCTTCGACGCATCCTGCAGGCTACTCAGCCATGCCGGCGGCTGCTTTACACGGCATGCCAGCGCGCTGACCTCCTGCTGAATCTGCTCCCGGAAGGCCGGCGATACCGTAGCCAGGAGCAACTCAGCAAGGACCACAGCCCAATCAGGCCGCGCTTTGGCCGGCATGCCATAGGTCAGCGCTATCTGCCAGGTTTTTCCGTATTCCACGGCCATCGCCCGCCAGGCAGATTGTAACCATTGGCACCCGGCATTGCCGGCTGCTGCATAAATGCCCAAGATATCCGGTGGAGCCTGATCTAACTCCAGCAGCAATGCCTGGCTGGCGGCGTCGCCATCCCGTGCGGTCTGTGCGGCCGCCGCCAGATCATCCGCCGCCAAACTCCATCGCTTCCACACCGGCGGTAGATCCGGCGCCAAATGCGCCAGCAGCCGCGCCAAGCGCTCATCGGCATCCATGTCTTGGATTTCCAGCACCTCCAGTGCCGCCCGTGGAACTTCCTGTTCACCCAGATCGTGGCGCAGCCAATTACCGATTGCGCCTCGTGCCAGATCCTCACGGGCTTCCTCCCAATGCTGTGCTATTTGCGCTGCCAGTTCACGGGCGGTCCGGCATTCGACACCCGCGGCCAGGCGATAAAACCGGTGTGGACGAAAAGTGATCGCTTCCGGCTGCGCTGCATCCACAGGTAACGATAAGCGGCCATCACCTGCACGCCAGCGCTGAATCTCCGCCGCGCCCCAGCGCTGCTGCGGATCGCGCAGCAACAAGCCCCGGCACAAGGTGCGCCACGGTTCAGCCACATCCTCAACCGGCACAGGCCGCACCTGCAACTGGTAACGAATGACCATCGCGGACAAACTGGCAAACGGATGCCGACCGGTCAGCGCCTCCAAAAGAATCATGCCCAATGACCAGTAATCAGCCGCCATACCGGCAGTCCCGGCCGCTATTTCCGGGGCGTCATAGCGCATAGAACAACGATGGGCGGTAAATCCCGGCGTTGCATCCAGCAACGAAGCAATGCCAAAGTCCGTCAGTGCCAGTTGCAAAGGTTGCCGGTGACGCACCAGAACGTTTTCCGGCTTCAGATTCCGGTGCAGGATATTGCACTCATGTAATTTCTTCAGCGCTGCGCTGAGTTCCGTCAGGATTTCTCCAGCATCCACCCCGGTCAGCGGACCGGCTGCCATCCACTCACGCAAGGAACCCTGCCCGGCATATTCCAACAGCTCATAGCCGATTCCATCCGATTGGCTGTATTCCAGCAGCTGCACGACATAGCGCGGCGCTTGGGAGCTGATCCACTGCAACACCTCGCTCTTGGGCTGAATGCCCGCGTGATAGAGCTTAGCGACAGCCCGTTCTCCTGGCTGCGACCGGGACTCCACCAGCAGTAAATCCGCCTCCATATTCTGAGCAGCCAAATCCCTTAATATCTGGTAACGATCTGCCAGAGTATGCGGCAGGGTCCGCGGGCCGGAATATTCAGGAAGCGCCATGAGCGTGGATACCCGCTGAATGAAAGGCTTTTTGGAAAGAGCCGGTTTTCTTGCTCATCCGAGGCAGCTAGGAAAGAGGAGCCGGCTGAAACCACATGAGTTGTGAGTGTAGTTTCACTACCTCGCCGACGATCAGCAATGCTGGCGAGCGTGCCCCGGCGCCAGCCAGCCGCTCGGGCAATCCGGCGATCGTACTGACATGGACGCGCTGTCCGGCCAGGGTACCCTGCTCAACCAACGCTACCGGCATATCCGGCGCCATGCCGTGTTCACGCAAGCGCTCACAAATATGCCCGACGCTCTTCAGTCCCATGTAAAACACCACCGTCTGCCGGGGTTGCGCCAGCACCGGCCAGTTCAGATCCAGCGCGCCTTCCTTGAGATGGCCCGTCACGAACACACAACTTTGCGCGAAATCACGATGGGTCAGCGGGATGCCTGCATAAGCCGCGCAACCCGCGGCAGCGGTCACCCCAGGCACAACCTGAAACCGGATACCCGCCGCCATCAGCGTTTGAATCTCTTCGCCGCCCCGGCCAAAGATAAAAGGATCGCCGCCTTTCAGGCGCAACACGTTCTTACCCTGCAAGGCCAGATCAACCAGCAACCGGTTGATGTCATTTTGAGGCAGGGTGTGATGATCCGGAGCCTTGCCAACGAAAATGCATTCGACCCGGGGTTCCAATAGTTGCAGAATTTCCGGACCGATCAGCCGGTCATAAACCGCTACATCGGCCTGCTTCATCAAGCGCAATGCCTTCAGCGTCAACAGTTCTGGATCGCCGGGACCGGCGCCGACCAGGTACACCTCGCCAACCGGATTAAGTGGTTCTGTCATTAGTTTTCTGTTACCTGATAGTCAATCGTTCCGCACGAATCCCAGCCAGCGCCAGTTCCAGCCGCCGCCAGGCTGATTCAATCCCCGGCAACCCAAAACGTAATCCCGGCGGGCCGGTGAAACGCCGCACGAGGATACCCCGCCTTGCCAAAGCATCTTGCCAAAAATCCGCCTCGGGCAGTGGAACCCACTGGAATAGCGCTGTCCCGCCCGCCACGGGCAACCGTTGCCGCTTCAGCAACTCGGCTAACCGCTGTCCCGAATGCAGCAATTCACTCCGCATCCCTTCCTGCCAGCGCCGGTCACTGAGCGCCTGGATCGCAGCCCAGCGGGCCGGTCCACTGACGGCCCATGGACCCAGCGCATCGCGCAACCGTTCCCGGAGCATCGATTCCGTCAGGACAAACCCGGCACGCGCTCCGGCTAAACCAAAAAACTTGCCCAGCGAACGCAATATCACCAGCCCCGGCAAACCTGCGTGACTACTCAAACTATCGGCTGGTGTGGCATCCATGAATGCCTCGTCCACGACTAGCCAGCCCGCGCGCATCGCCAGCCGCTCGCGCCAGTTCAGCAACGTTCCAGACAAAAAACGCAGGCCAGTGGGATTATTGGGATGGACCAGCACCAGCACATCCAGCCGATCCACCGCCGCCTCCAGCATCTCAACCGTCAGTGCCTCGACATGATGGCCCGCCCGCTGCCACGCATGTGCGTGCTCAGCATAACTAGGATGCAAGACCCCGACCCGGCAACGCTCACGCAACAACGGTAATGCTTGAATCACTGCTTGCGAGCCAGCGACGGGCAACACCTGCGGCGTTCCATAATACGCTGCTGCCGCCGCTTCCAAGCCATCCTCTGGTTCAGGCAACCGCTGCCAGACGATTGCAGGAACCGGAGGAACCGGCCACCCCTGGGGATGAATACCGGTGGACAGATCCAGCCAGTCACCGAGAGGAATCCTGTAACGCACTGCCGCTGCCCGCAACGCGCCGCCATGTTCAAGCAAGGATCAATCCTCCTAAGGCAATGACACCCAGCCACAACCACAAAGCCCGCTGCACCAGTTGCACTGCACGGCCAATGTCTTCAGCGCATGGAGCCAATCCCTCACCCAGAACCGGCCGCTGCTGCCATTCACCGCCATAACGCGCCGACCCGCCCAGCGCTAAGCCCAGCGCGCCTGCGCCCGCTGCCATCACCGAACCGGCATTGGGGCTCTTCCAGCCGGGTGCTTGTTCGCGCCAGCATCGCCACGCCCATTCCGGATGCGTTCCTACCACCATATAACTCAGTGCGGTCAAGCGGGCGGGCGCCCAGTTCAGCCCATCGTCCAGCCGTGCGGCTGCCCAGCCGAAATATAAATAACGTGAGGTGCGATAACCCCACATGGCATCCAGGGTATTGGCCAGCCGGTACAACACCACCCCCGGCGCACTGGCGAGAGCAAACCAGAACAGCGCTCCAAAAATTGCATCGCAGCCGTTTTCCAGCACGGACTCCACAGTTGCCCGGCTGATTTGTTCTTCGTCAAGATCCTCAGTATCGCGGCTGACGATCATCGCCACCTTCTCCCGTGCTAAGAGTAAATCGCCAGTTTGCAGCGCCGCTGCCACCGCCTCGGCATGTTCAGCCAGACTGCGGGCGCCGATTGCAAGATAGAGCACCCCTAACGCCGCCACCCATCCCAACAGTGGAATCCAGATCAGCAATCCAGCCATGACGGCAAACGGCGTCAACAGGAGAATGACAGCGGCGATACCGCGCGCCTGCCGGACCGGGGCATTCAAAGCCGGGGGACCATAGGCCAGCGCCTCCACGCGGCGCGCCAGATCACCGAAACCCGCCAAGGGATGCCAACGGCGCGGCTCGCCCCACTGCCGGTCAAGCAGTACGGCGCCCAGGCACAGCAGCGCGGTCAGCATAAGGATCATCCTCTATCTTCAAGAAAGCCAGTTTTCAGCGCAGCTAGGTTTCTTTCCTGTACTACGCCATTATTAAAGGCGTTTAGTGTAGCCAAAAACCGATTGTTTCAGTCAAAATCTGGTCATGAAAACCCAAACTCTGATGATTCAAGGCACGACCTCCGACGCCGGCAAGAGCGTTATGGTCGCTGGATTATGCCGCCTGCTGGCGCGGCGCGGCGTGCGCGTGGTCCCCTTTAAACCCCAGAACATGGCTCTCAACAGCGCAGTCACCGTGAACGGTGGCGAAATCGGCCGCGCGCAGGCGGTGCAGGCGCAGGCGGCCTTCCTGGAGCCGCATACCGATATGAATCCGGTATTGCTCAAACCTAATACTGACATCGGTGCGCAGGTCATTATCCACGGACGGGCACTGACCAACATGGACGCCCGGCGCTATCATGACTACAAGCCGGTTGCCATGCAGGCCGTACTGGCATCTTATCAACGGCTCTGTGCCGCTTATGACATGGTGCTCGTTGAAGGCGCTGGCAGCCCGGCGGAAATTAACCTGCGTGACAAGGACATCGCTAACATGGGCTTCGCCGAGGCAGCGAACTGCCCGGTGTGGCTGGTAGGCGACATCGACCGGGGTGGCGTATTCGCCCATCTGCACGGCACCTTGGCCCTGCTCTCACCCAGTGAGCGGGCACGGATTACCGGATTGATTATCAATCGCTTCCGCGGTGATGTCAGTCTGTTGACGCCGGGGTTGGATTGGTTGACCCAGGAGACGGGCAAACCCGTGCTGGGCGTGTTGCCCTACTTGCAAGGTTTGCATCTGGAAGCAGAGGACGCCCTGCCTCGCGATTCCGGCATGATCAAGGACATAAAGCGCTTGCGGGTCACGGTACCCGTGCTGGCGCGCATCAGCAACCACACTGATCTCGATCCGCTGCGCCTGCATCCTCAAGTTGAGGTGTGCTGGGTGCGTTCCGGCGAAGCCATTCCACCGAGCGATCTGATCATTCTGCCCGGCAGCAAAAGCACGCGCGGCGACCTCCACCGGCTGCGGGAACAAAACTGGGATGCAGCAATCCACCGCCATTTGCGCTACGGTGGCAAACTGATTGGTATTTGCGGCGGTTTTCAAATGTTAGGACAGTGGGTCCATGATCCTGCTGGGCTGGAAGGCGAACCTGGCTCCAGCCCAGGATTGGGATTGCTGAAATTTCAGACGACGCTTGGGCAAGAAAAGCAACTACAGCGCGTCGAGGGCCGGCTGACGCTGGATGATGCACGGGTGACGGGCTACGAAATTCACGCCGGGATCAGCACCGGACCGGCGCTGGCGCAACCGGCTATCAGTTTGGAAGACCGCCGGCTAGACGGCGCAAGGTCAGACGACGGGCAGATTCTTGGCACATACCTGCATGGGCTGTTCGACGCTGCCCCGGCCCGTGATGCGCTATTACGCTGGGCAGGGCTGGCGGTGCGCGGGACACCGGATTACCGGCAATTGCGCGAGGAGGGAATCAACCGCTTGGCGGATGCTATCGGCGAACACCTGGATTTGCGGATGTTGGATCATTTTGCGAGGGGAAAGATGGCGTCATGACTGGCGCATTGACGATTTTATTGCTTTTTCAACTCATTGGCGAAGTAACTGTGCAATTGATCGGCCTGCCGGTGCCGGGACCGGTGGTAGGTATGGTATTGCTGTTCCTGTCTCTCCGCTGGCGCAAGGCGCTACCGGACACCCTGCGTGCAACGGCAGAAACCCTGCTGTCGCACCTATCGCTGCTGTTTATCCCTGCTGGAGCCGGTGTCATCCAATATGGGACGCTATTGGCGGATGAATGGCTGGCGCTGATCGCGGCGATGGTGTTGGGTACGCTGATCACGGTCGCAGTCACGGCGCTGGTCATGCAGGGGGTTATCCTTATTCAACATAGAATGCGACAGGACGGATAACATGCTCACGGGCATCTGGGTCTACCTCGCTGCATCGCCCTTGCTGTGGCTGACCGTGACCCTCGCTGTTTACCTGGCCGGTCACTGGCTATTCCGGCGCAGCGGCGGACGGGCCTTCTTCAATCCCGTGGCGCTGGCCATTACCCTGCTGGTGCTGATTCTGCTACTGACCGGCACCCCCTACTCCACCTACTTCAAGGGTGCGCAGTTCATTCACTTTCTGCTCGGCCCGGCAACGGTAGCGCTAGCGATTCCTCTCTATCTGCACTGGGAACGGGTGCGGCAACTGTTTCTCCCGATAGTTGTTGGCCTGCTCACCGGTTCAATAACCGCTATTCTGTCGGCTATTGGCTTGGCTTGGTTGCTGGGCGGTTCGCCACGCACCTTGCTGTCGCTGGTGCCCAAGTCAGTGACGACTCCAGTGGCGATGGGCATCGCTGAGAAGATTGGCGGTCTACCGTCGCTGACCGCTGTGATCGTGATTTTAACGGGCGTGGCCGGCGCCGTTGCAGCGCCTTCACTGCTGAACAGGTTGCATATCCAGGATGATGCCGTCAAAGGCATGGCGATTGGCGTGGCAGCGCATGGCATCGGTACGGCGCGAGCCCTGCAAATCAGTAGCCTAGCGGGCGCATTCGCAGGTTTAGCAATCGGTCTGAATGCGTTATTGACAACGCTATTGGCGCCATTGATGGTGCGGTTGCTGCACTTGACACCCTGAATCCGTCAGAAGCAGCCTACCTGTTTTCAATGGACACAAACCTCAGGACAACTTTCCCATGTCTGACAATCATCCCGGCCACACCCGCCTGACAGCCCGCCGGAAGGCCGGTTATGAACGCAAACAGGCCCGTGCCACAATTGAGAAAGGTCTGTTGATTGTCTACACCGGTCCCGGCAAGGGCAAGACAACCGCAGCTTTGGGTATGGCATTGCGCGCCATCGGCCACGGGATGAGCGTCGGGGTCGTGCAGTTTATCAAAGGCCGTCAGGATAGCGCCGAACGGGCCGTGCTCAGCCGTTTTGAGAATGTGGATTTTCAAGTGATCGGCGATGGCTTTACCTGGCTGACCCAGAATCGGGAGCAGGACATTGCCACAGCGGAGCGCGCCTGGGCCGAAGCGGAACGCATGATCCAAGATATCCGTTATGAATTGGTCATTCTCGACGAATTGAATCCAGTGCTGCACTATGGCTATCTCGACCCGGCGCGGGTGCTAACGATATTTTCCCGCCGGCGGCCGGAACTGCACATGGTGGTGACTGGACGTAACGCGCCGCAGGCACTGGTCGAACAAGCCGATCTAGTTAGTGATATTCACAGTGTCAAACATCCCTACCGGGAACAGGGTGTGAAGGCGCAACGTGGAATCGAGTTCTAAAATATCAGCGTTTAACTGAGTCCAGTCCCCCCACCCGCTACATTTGAACGTCTCGGCACCCACCATCAAAATCGGCAAAGCACATGATCAAACTGACGGGAATAGGCATCGCTGTGGCATTGTTGCTCATGGGGTGCGCGGGACAGCCCGTGGTGACAGTGCCAGAGGAATCAGCGGCAACACCCATCCGCAATGAGACCGCAGGCTGGTGGTATGTGCGCTTTCGCCTGGCATGGCCAGAGGAAGAGGAACCGTTATGGTGGCCGGACCTGCTGCTAGCAGACCGGGTAGCCGGCCCAGTGCTGGATGCGGAAGGGGAAGCCATCTATTTATGGCGATTCCATCGCCGGGCGGCTCGTGACGATGCAGGACGCCAGTTCAGTTTCATTTTCCGGGCGCTGCCGGCAACGGCAAGGCGCGTGAATGCCCGGATTGCCGCCGATCCGCTGTTGATCCATCTGCAGGAAACAGGAGTGGTGCAAAAGGTCAGCTACGATGATCCCAATCAGTTGCAACGCCCAGGCATCGGCGATACATCGGACAAGAACTGGTCACCGGAAATGCAGATGGCCTGGCCGTACTTTATTCTGGGGGTGAGCCGGTTGTGGCTGGAGCTGATCCGCGAACTGGAGCAGCGGGGAGAATGGCCGGCGGAACCCTTCGCGCGCTATGCTGCGGTGGAAAAAGCGCTGAATGCGCGCTGGCGAGAGGAAGGCAACCATGCCTTGCTGCATCATCTCAGCGGAGTTTTCGGGTACCGGGAGCTGGTGATCCTGCGCCAGGATACGATGCGCTTTTAAGCGCTGGGTGGTTGAAAGAGCAAATACTTGCCATACATGGTCCGGGGCTGCTGGATATTATGAGTAGGAACGATAACACTGACCAAGTCACGGTTTACACACCAGATTCATCTCTGCGCGATCCGGGTCAATTGATCGGCGAGATGTTCCGCGACTTGTGGGCCGGGCGCGAATTGGCCTGGCGGCTCGCGGTGCGTGACATCAGTGCACAGTACCGCCAGACCGCGCTGGGGCTGGTGTGGGCGTTTATCCTGCCACTGGCGAATACGGCGGTCTGGCTATTCCTTAACGCCAGCGGCATCGTCCGCATGGGCGAGACGGTGTTGCCTTATCCAGTGTATGTATTTACCGGAACCATGCTGTGGGCTATTTTCATGGAAGCAGCCAATGCGCCCTTGCAGGTGACGGCTGCCGCCAAGCCCATGCTAGCTAAGATCAATTTTCCGCGCGAGGCGTTGATTGTTTCAGGTATCTATCAGACCCTGTTCAACGCTGGTATTAAGATCGTTCTACTGCTGTTGGCCATCATGGTGCTGGGGGTTTTCCCGAACTGGAGTCTGCTGCTATTTCCACTGGCGATCCTGTCGCTGCTGCTCGCCGGCACCGCACTTGGCTTGCTACTGACCCCAGTAGGGATGCTATATGCTGATATCGGCAAGTCGTTTCCACTGATCATGCAGTTTTTGATGTACTTGACACCCGTCGTGTTCGCCATGCCCGCTAGTGGCTGGGCGGCCACGCTATTCCAGCTCAATCCGCTGACGCCGCTGATCCTGACAGCGCGCGACTGGTTGACGGGGATGGCGCCGGAGTATTTGGGGTATTTTCTGGGAGTGAACCTGGCAACGCTGGCGCTGCTGTTTGTGATGTGGATCGTGTTCCGCGCTGCTATGCCCATTCTGATCGAGCGGATGAGCGCCTGAGTTCGCAGGTACCGTTGGAGCAGTACGGATATGTACCTTCAGTGAGGTAACTCCTTAAAACGGGTACCCTCACCTCCCAGCCCCTCTCCTGCAAGCGAGCGAAGGGAGTGGACAGTTGCACAATACGGAGGGTACAAGGTTTGGCCGGGCTGGATTGATGAATACAAGCGATTACCTGGTTTGCACGAAGATCAGTTGCAGAGTGCAGATTTTTACTACCCTGTTGGCTTTTGGGCCCTTAACCCACATTCGATTCGCATGAGCAACGACACCCTCGTTACAGTCGAAAACGTCTCGAAAAAATTCTGCCGCAGCCTCAAGCGTTCCTTATGGTATGGGATGCAGGATCTCGGTAATGAGCTTCTAGGGCGCCGGCATGGCGGCAACGGGGGGCTACGCCCGGATGAATTTTGGGCAGTAAACGATGTGTGCTTTGAACTCAAGCGCGGAGAATGTTTGGGGTTGATCGGGCGCAACGGCGCGGGCAAAACGACCTTATTGCGAATGCTCAACGGTTTGATCAAGCCGGATATGGGCCGGATTGAGATGCACGGGCGGGTTGGAGCACTGATTGCCTTAGGTGCAGGGTTTAACCCAATCTTGACCGGACGGGAAAATATTTATGTGAATGCAGCAGTACTAGGATTCACTAAAGAAGAGACTGATCGTAAATTCGATAATATCGTCGAATTCTCAGAGCTTTCTGAGTTCATCGATAGCCCTGTTCAGCACTATTCAAGCGGGATGTATGTGCGCTTAGGGTTCTCAATAGCTGCGAACTTCAACCCTAATATTCTTTTAGTTGACGAAGCGTTAGCTGTCGGGGATTTGGCATTCGCTGTGCGTTGTCTCAATCGAATTTCTGAGTTACGAAAAAATGGTACCGCAGTAATTTTCGTTTCTCATAATGAACTTCAAGTTCGCGAAGCAGCACAAAATTGCATATTACTAGACCATGGACATGCAACCCGTTATGAATCACTAGATCAAGCTTTTTTAGCCTATCACGCCCTACGATCTGACACAGTTTTATTAGATGAATCTGATATAGGTTTTGTTCACGATGGTCCGGTTCGAATCAGGGCAATATGTAAAAAAAACACTTCGGATGAAATTCTCTGTTCTAATGAAACTGCGATGATTGAACTGGATTGTCAAACGCAAATGGACTGCCTGAATTTGGGATTAGAGCTACGATTCTGGACTGCTTTAGGCCAATTAATCTCAGTTGTGAAATCATCTGCATATGGGGTCAGTTTTGACTTACCAAAAGGTGAAAGCCAAATACGAGTGGATATCAAAACACTTGCTCTAGCCCCAGGAAGATACCGGCTCGCTGGAGGATTTAGGCGTGATGGAGAAATATTGGGTTGGTCGAGAGACTTAGCCCATATTAATATCACCCCCTCACAAGCCCAGTGGTCCGGCGAAGGAATATTAATGCTACAAGCCGAATTTCATGGGCCTTTCATATCGTAATTTAAAGCATCTTATCAATGACAAATAAGCCTCTTGATGAAATCTTTGCTACGTTGGTTGAACAAAGCCATGCAATGGTATCAATCGATATATTGCAGATGCTCTACCGTTATGCAAATTTGGCCGCAAAAAATGGGGAAGGAACCATTGTTGAAATTGGTGCTTATCGCGGCGCTTCCACCATAGCCCTAGCCTTGGGAATTAAAGATGCTGGTCATGGAAAAGTCATCTCTATCGATCCTCACCAGCATTACATCGATATCCTTAGGGGACATTTTTCCCCGGAAGATCATCAAATCTATCTAAAAAATCTTGAACGATTTGGAGTTGCCGCTTATGTCACACATCTATGCATTGATTCAACAACTGCCGCAATTGACTGGACCGCCTCTATAGACCTGCTTTGGATAGATGGTGATCCTAGTTACTCTGGGGTGACCAAGGATATTCAAAGCTGGACTCCGTTTATACACGATCGTGGTCTGGTAATATTTAATAATCATACGCAAGGAAGTGATGTAGAAGCAGCTGCCGGTGAACATTTGCCATTTTCCAGGTTTTGTTTGTTAGAGCGGGTAGAGTCAGCAATCGTATTCAGCAAACAAGAGCAACCTAGAAAACTTTACCTTTGCGGCGGTATGCAAAGCAGTGGTAGCACATTAGTGTCGTGGTGTTTCTTGCAAAGGCAAGATATCGATGGTGTCAGTGATATGCATAACACTATTATTCACCAAGATTTTTCCAGAATATCAAGCAAAAATGTATGGGTTAAGATGACAATAGGGGCTTTTCGTCTATCTGAAGTTGCTGACTTCTATCGTGCTCAAGGTTGGGATGTTATCCCTATGCTAGTGCAACGTGAGCTTTCGGCAGTTATTCCATCATTGAACCGCTTGCGTGTAGATGGTCCTACAGCCGAAGATCCTCCATTTTTTATTCGAATCCAACGTTACCTTTCTGATCACGAAATAGCGATTAAAAATAGATGGCCTATCCTTATTTATGAAAATCTAATTTCAGACCCTATAAGTGAATTAAAACGAGTCTGCAATTTATTAAATCTGGACTGGGATGATTATATGGTTACTTGGCCAAAAAATGAGGAATCTATCGCTTATCCCGCACTAGGGAGCTACTCATTTCATGAAACAAGAAAGAATTCAACAAGCTTAATAAACACACTCTCTAACTATCTAAAAAAGAATTCAGCATCCAAAGAAAGTAAGATTCTTTATGATCCGCTCACTAACGTATTATTAAAAACATTTGAACAGAAACCAATCACGGCATCGGCTAGTGACAGCAAAATTCCATTGCTGCCACCAGTAGCCTTTCGTGGAACACGAAGGCAAATTATGGAAAAAGAAATAACCAATCTCAATCAATTAAAAAACGAATTTTATCGGATTTACAAGCACATTGTATTCGGTCCACTACTGAAATTCTGGAGAAGGTTTATTAACCATTCATTTCCCTCACTTGACCAATAAATCTAATGTTTATAGCACAATTAAGCAAGGCTGACAGAAGTGGAGGTGGGGCAAGTAGGGTAGCAGAAGATCTCACCTCAGCACTCTTGTCTATCGGACATAATGTTGTGCATTTTGCCTCATATGCTTCAAACGGATTCAATAATATTCGTTACCCCTTATATGGCTCCAACCGCTGGCTTCAATACACAATCCGAAAATCTCATAATTTATCAAGGCGTATTGGTGTGGCAGAAATTCTTCCGCTTGAGATGATGCCTCTTTGGCAAGCCCATATTAGTGATTTTGACCTGCTTCACTTCCATGATATTACTTCTGCCATTTCGCCACTTACCCTTGCATGGCTTTCACGTAATAAACCTGTGGTCTGGACCATTCATGATTGCTCTGTATTCACTGGGGGATGTCTATACCCGATGGAGTGCATTGCATATAAATCACATTGCCACAACTGCCCACAAATTGGCACTTGGCCACTCGATAGTATTTTCGATGGTACCCACCTAATGCAAACTGTGAAAATGCGACTACACGCTACTAAGCGTATCCGGTACGTCGCTCCTTCAGAGTGGATGTCAAAAATAGCCTTCGAAAGTGGCAAACTTCCTGTTGCACCGGATGTAATCACCAATGGTGTTGATACTGAAACGTATAAACCTGTAGCAGACCGCCATGCTTTAAGGAGTAGTCTTGGTCTACCTGATGACGGTATGATGTTTATTGTTTCGGCCGGCCACTTACGGGATCCACGCAAGGGTATTCATTTGGCGCTTAAGGCAATTAGATCTCTCACTGCGGAATTCAATCCATGGGTTCTCTTGGTTGGAGCCATGAATGAGGAGGATAAATATCTATTTGATGGCCTGCGCTGGATTGCTACAGGGTACATCAATGATCCCGTTATTAGCGCCAATTATTATGCCGCAGCAGATGCATTCTTATTTTGCTCACTTGCTGATAACCAACCTTTGGCTGTACTTGAATCATTATCCAGTGGTACACCTGTTATAGGGTTTGCTTCAGAAGAAATAACTAAAATGGTACCAGATGATATTTGTGGTCAATTAGTTCCCACAAATGATTTACACGCTTTAATAGTTATACTTCGCCGCTTTTTACGTGGTGAAATTGGCCAACATTGGCCTCAGCAAGCTCGTTCTATAATCGAAAAAAAACATTCAATAAAAATACATCTTCAGGCACATATAAATCTATATAATTCACTTATCAATTCTCATTTATCTGTATAATGCACAATAAGCGACCAAAAAAAATACGGGCCTTCTCTCAAGCTGCAGATTTATTATTGCACTCTAAAAAACTCAAAGAGATGCAAGTTTATTCTTTTGATGTCTTCGATACGCTACTTTTTCGCAGATGTTCACCAGAAACTGTGCAGTGGGGTGTAGCCGCAAAGCTTGGCTGTGCTCTTGGCCTAACCAGAGAATCTACAGGCAAGATACTCTGTGAACGGGATCATGCCTATGCAGAAGCAGCATCGACCAATCAGAGCTGCGGATTCGACTTTGAAGCACACCTGGACGATATCAATCTTGCTTGGGTTAAGCGCTTGGCACCAAACCAACCAGGGCGTTGGAAGGAGCTTGCTAATGTCGCTCGTGAGACAAAAATCCAATTTGAAAAATGGGCATGTTATCCAAATCCTGCTGTAATTCCATTGTTAGAAGAACTCCAAACACACGGCAAACGCCTCGTGTTTATTTCCGATATGTATTTGGGTGAAGCCATTATCTCTGATTTGCTATCAGATTGCGGTTTGCGTCATTATTTTTCTGCTGGTTACGTCTCCGGAGATCATGCGCTCACGAAGTGGTCAGGGCGCTTGTTTCGCTATGTACTGGATGCCGAAAATATAGAGGCTAAACAACTTCTTCATCTGGGAGACAACGCTCACGCGGATGGGCGACGTGCTGCTGAACATGGAATACGCTCCCTGGTAATCCAGGAACGGGCCATGCCGGTCAAGCGGATGCAATATGATCACCGCCTTGCCCTTCAGGATCATCGATGGTTTGGCTTCGCCGCTGCAAATTTTGCCGCTGCTGCTAACAAACAAGCCCATGAACCCGGAATCCAGGCTATAGGCCGGGATGTTCTAGGACCACCCTTTGCCGCGTTTATCCATGGACTGGTTGAATACTGCCTACGCATCCGTCCGGACGCAGTGTATTTCCTATCCCGGGAAGGAATGCTGCTCAAAGATCTCTATGATGCATTGATTACGACCCTGCAACTTCCTCTGCCACATGGCGGCTACCTATGTGCATCGCGCCTAAGCGCTTCCATCGCTGCGATGCGAGGATATGGGTTGCGTGAAATTACGCTGAAGTTAAGTGCGGACAGCGTTCACACGGTTCGGCGAATAGTCTCTCCTCTTGGATTTTCACCAATGGAGTTGGAAGAACTCGCCCGCACCTGTGGGATAATTGATGTTGATCAACCTATTAATATCCTCGAATCCCCAGCTTTTGCACGCTTCGTTGACCATCCCACTGTCCAGGAACGCGCAAAAAAGCTTGGCCAAGAAGGCCGATCCGCATTGCGTGATTATCTGCATAATAGAGGGTTTTTTGACGCAAACCGGGTTGTATTGGTAGATGTGGGTTGGGCTGGGCAAATCCAGGAGGGAATACAGCTTGCGTTAAGCGACGGCCCTGCACCAGAATTTCATGTTTATTATCTGGGTGCAAACCAGAAGGCCGATGAGCGGCGGCGGGCTGGTTTGAAGATACAAGCCGATCTGGCGGACGTGTCCAGGTACGAATGGGCGGGTGGCGCAATATTTGAGTTTGTGCAACTGTTCGAAATTCCTAGTCGTGCAGCCCATGGAACGGTGGTAGGGCATTACGATGGTACCCCCATCTTGATGGCGGATGACCATCCTGAACGCATACCTGAACTACCTGACGAGCCACGTATCGCTTTATTGCAAGAGGGAATACGTGATTACATGCTGCACTATGCGCGGTACGTGGTTATGATGGATATGCCCGCCGCGCATGCCATGACATATGCACGCAGCCTGGTTGTTCGAGCAGTTCGCTTTCCCCGCCGCAACGAATTGCGCTTTTTCTCTTCACTTACAAATATAGCTAATTTTGGCAGCAATGAATGCCTACGTGTGGCTAAGCATCCTTCGATGGCTTCACCTGCAAAATTTTTAGCTTCGGTAAATACCTCACTTTGGCGCCAAGGTACGGTTGCTTTAAGGCTCAGCCGCTTCAGTGCCCTCGCACTTTCAGTATTGCGAGAACCCCGTATACGCAGAAGCTTGCCGCGTCAGGTTGCTCACACTGAGGAAGCGGGACCAAGCGCACACGCAGCTATATGGAATCCTTTTACGCCGCTACCTCATGATTTTGAGGCAGAAGTGAATCGTCACGCCCGAAAAATAGCCTTGCTTGCACGGATGGAAAGCGCCAAAAGCCCAACAAAAAATTCATTATCCCTAAGCGAGCTTGTTTGGTTACATATGGGGCATCGTATAACCAATCTCAATCTGCGCCGGAAGAAACTAGCCGAAGTGCCGGCCGATCTGTTGCCTGTTCGACCATGGCTTTGGAGGGAAATTTATATCCGGTTACCCTTGAATAATATTTTCATAAATGTAATGCGGGCTTTCAATAAATCAGGTAGATCGAAAAATTCGATTAGCAGATAATGATTATTAAAAAAACACCAACCGTTTCAATCATTATTCCTACTTATAACTATGGTAAGTTTTTGCATAGCACTATTCAAAGCGCATTATCTCAAAATGAATATCCATGTGAGATTATTGTGGTAGATGATGGTTCCACTGATAACACGCCAAAAATCGTTAAGCAATTCCTGAAATCAATCACTTATGTTCGTCAAGAAAATGCAGGACTATCTTCGGCCCGAAATACGGGTATAAGTATCAGTCATGGAGACTATTTACAGTTTCTGGATGCCGACGATCTTTTAGGGAAAGGAGCAGTTGCCGCCAAAGTTAAAATAATGGAGAAAAATCCATCAATTGGACTCGTAGTTTGCCGCAATGAATTTTTTCACAGTGAACCAATTCACTGGTGGTCCTCTTTCTTTGTTGGAGCATGGCGGCTCTATTCAGACAATCTTGACATTCATCTCTGTTTTTCAAACATTGCACCACCTCATGCCTATTTAATAAGGCGTGATTTAGCCCTTTCGATAGGGGAGTTCGATACCGGCTTACTTGCCTGCGAGGATTATGACTACTGGTTACGTGCTTCTTTTGCCGGGCAGGTGCCGGTTTTTTCATCGAATGGCAAAGTCTATTATCGACGCCACAGAGCCAGTATGTCCGCTAATTGCAGCCAGCAAACTCAATGGGATGCAATAATGCATATTAGACTATATAACCTAATGAAAAAATATCCGGATTTCCCTGAAAATAACCGGCTTTCAGGCCTTATGGCTTTTCTGGCTGGAACTCTACGAACTATTAATCGCTTATGTGATTATTCTCTTTCAGTACCTATTGAATTATACAAAATATGCGAAGAAGCAGGGGGAGAGATAAAAAAAGAGAGTGAAAAAGAAAATATAAATATAAATTTGATTTTTTATTTTTATTTACTTTTAATTGAAGAACACATCGAATCGATTAAAAGTAAAGAATCATTTAAAAAAAACTTAAGAGTCTTTCTAATTCAAGCATTGAAAAATATGCGATTACCAACAAAAAAATCATCTATCGCTTGGAAATCTCTAAAATTTGCCTTGTTTGATAATAAGGCAGGTTTCATACAACGATATAAACTAGCAAAAACCTCAATCCGCTCATTCATATAGTTTTTCATATAACTCGAAGCTATAAATTCATACAATCAAGATTGTAATCATTCAGTCCCTTCATCTCCTGCCAATCAGAGGTTTATTGTCAGATTGTTTTAACATTGCAACGTAGAGTGGATTGCGCTTCGCTCATCCACTCTCCCTATTCTGGTCAATTGTCTTAGAGGCTGCCTACGCGTGAAAACAGTCGATTTCACCATCATCGGCGCTGGCTTTGCCGGCAGTACGATCGCCGAACGCCTCGCGAGCGCCGGCCATCTGGTTTTGGTCATCGACCAGCGTCCCCATATCGGCGGCAACGCCTACGATGAATCTGACGCCCATGGTGTCCTCATTCACCGCTATGGCCCCCATATCTTCCACACCAATGCCCAGCGCGTCGTGGACTATCTCTCCCGCTTCACCGGCTGGATGCCCTACGAACACCGCGTCCTTGCCAGTGTGGATGGCCAACTTCTGCCGATCCCCATTAATCAGGACACCATTAATCGTCTCTACGGACTGAATCTCGACGAAACCGGCGTTCAAACCTTCCTCGACCGGGCACGCGAACCTCGCGACCCCATCAAAACCAGCGAAGATGCCGTTCTCAATACCGTCGGCCGCGACCTCTACGAAAAATTCTTTCGCGGTTATACCCGCAAGCAATGGGGCCTTGATCCCTCCCAACTCAGCGCCGCCGTCACCGCCCGCATCCCGGTCCGCACCAGCCGCGATGACCGCTACTTCAGCGACCAATTCCAGATCATGCCGAAGGACGGTTACACTGCCATGTTCCAACGGATGCTCAACCACCCCAATATCCGCCTCGAACTCGGCACCGATTTCTTCGCCATTCGCCACCGGATCAATGCCAAAGCCATCATCTACACCGGTCCGATCGATGCCTATTTCAACAACTGCTTTGGTCCTCTTCCCTACCGCTCCCTGCGTTTCGAACACCAGCACCTGCCCTCCCTCCCCCAGCACCAGCCAGTCGCCGTCGTCAACTATCCCAATGACCACGCCTACACCCGCATCACGGAATTTAAGCATTTCACCGGCCAAAGCCACCCCGGCACCTCCATCGTCCGTGAATATCCCCAAGCTGAGGGCGATCCTTACTACCCCATCCCGCGCCCGGAAAACGAAGCTCTCTACCAGCGCTACAAAGCCCTTGCCGCCAGCGAACCTAACGTCTTCTTCGTTGGCCGCCTCGCCCAATACCGCTACTACAACATGGACCAGGTAGTTGCCGCTGCCTTGAAAACCGCCGGGCGGATACTTGGCAGCACGTGTGACTGATGCCTGCACCCAGGAAGCACCCACCCGATCTAAAATTGAAATTGCAGACAGCGATGCCCGTTGAAAATGACCAGGATTTCCAATCCTCATACGATTTGGAATAGGATAATTTCATGTTTTCGTAATCAAGGAACTTGACCATGCAAGCCATCGAATTTGAAGCTATCGCCGATCAGCACATGCTTCGATTGCCGGATCAGGTACCTGATGGCGTCAAGCTTCGGGTTTTGTTACTCCTGGACGACATAATGCCTGAGACCTCTGAACCACAGCCGGAGAGCCGGTCTCGCCGCCAGCCCTCGCCGAAGCTGGCCGGTTCAGTGATTATGCACGACAATCTGCTGGCACCCGCGGTGCCAGAAAAAGATTGGAACGCGCTGAAGTGATCTTGCTGGATACGCACGTCTGGGTGCGCTGGGTCGATCCCCAGGTCAACCCATTACCGCCGGGAATCATTGATCGCATCGAAACCACCGACCGCTTGGCGGTCAGCGCAGTCACCTGTTGGGAGGTTGCCTGGCTCGCCCGGCGAGGCCGATTGCAACTCAAATTGAGTCTGCCAGACTGGCTCGATGAGGCTTTGCAAGGTTCCGGCGTGATGTGTATTCCGGTTAACCGGCAGATAGCCGTATGTGCCGCCAGCCTCCCGGAACACCACCGTGACCCCGCTGATCGCTGGATCATCGCGACCGCCATCGAGCGACAAGCCCGATTGATCAGCTTGGATAGTGCCTTTCCAGCATATCTTGAATTAGCTGGCAAACTCATTCAGAAATGAACCTTCACTAGGCTCTCCCAAGGCTGAGCTGGACAACTTATCGCCCCCAATCCAACATTCTGATCGTCCGCTTCCTTGCTCAATACCGTTACTACAATCTGGCCCAGGCCGCCGCCACCGCCCTGAAAACCGCTGAGTGGATACTTGGTTCTGTCTGAGTTCATTTTTCCCCAACACTTTGTTTAGGTTGATGGACGATGCCCGCTATGACAACTCCCAATCTGACCCGCCCACCTGATGGTGAAGTCATCGCCATCATGGTTGTTTGGAATGGCCTGCTCTTTCTGCCTGAAGGCGTCGCCTCGGTCCTGCGTGAACTGCGCCCCCAGGATGACCTGCTCATCGTTGAGAACGGCTCCACCGACGGCAGTGCCGAATGGCTGCACCAGCACTATCCTGACATCGCCGTGCTGCAAACCGGCCACAACCTGGGCGGCGCGGGCGGCTTCAACGCTGGCATGACGGCTGCGCTACGCTGCCCGCGTTGCCGCTATGTTTGGCTGCTGGATAACGACATCATCGTTGAATCCGGCGCACTGCCGCCTTTGCTCAACCAACTCGCTCATCAACCGAACGCCGCCGCTGCCGGCTCCCAAATCTGCCTGTATCAGCAACCTGATACGGTACAGGAAATCGGTGCACTGCTTTCACCCTGGCTGGGTGCGCTGCAACAACGTGGCGCAGGCGGTCCCCGGCAAAGTCCTGAGCAACCGCCAGCACCGGTTGATTACCTCGCTGCCTGTTCTCTGCTCATTCGAGCGGACGTGCTACGCGCTATCGGTCTTTTTCCAGATTTTTTCATCTATTACGACGATGTCGAATGGAGCCAGCGCGCTGGACGCGCTGGCTGGACCCTGTGGGCCGTTCCCGCCTCGGTGATACGTCATCACTTTAGCGGCCTGAAACCGGCCGCCGCCTGGCGCGAATACTACCGGAAACGCAATCGTACGGTTTTCCTGACCTTGTATCCCCCGCGCTATGGCCGTCAATGGGCATTATTCGTTTATCTCATTCACCTGCATCGTCTCATCCTGCATACCCATTGGTGCGGGCATACTGTCTTCCACCAAACCTACACCGCCGCCTTGCAGGATGCACTGAACGGGCAACTTGGCGCGCGGGCGCTACTACCATCACCCCAACTCGCCCGCTTACCGGACCTATTGCAAACCTGTGCCATGGTCTGGATCGACCTGCCCGGTCAGCCTGGCGACGCACAACTGCTTGCCCGCTTGCTGCAAAGCAGCACGCCTGCTATTCCCTGCCAGATCATCGATGCGGCTCAGCCTCAAAACCCAGCACCCGCTGCCTGCCCCGCCGCCATTGTCGGCGAGAACTACCGGCTGCATACGGCCCGGCGGGCAGCAATAGTCTACCGCTATCGTGACGGTCACTTTACTCCGCTCCATCACCCAGTCCGCGACCTGATCATAACGCAGATTCTCAATGGCTTGGCGTTGCTGGCGGCAATGTTTCGAGCCATTCCCGATTTCCAGCGCCTGCGAACCCGGTACCGCCAAAGGCAGACACCGCTCATACCGGACTGAACTTCATTCCTGCTAGACTTACAAGGTGAAACCGTGAGTGCCCATTCTCCCCCTCCAGTTTACGGAAACGAGGTTAGAAGGTTAGGATGCTCAGGATATTCTTACTCTAAACCTGACTCACGCTGTTCAGCTTTATGTGGATAAACGACGATGCTATTCACTGAAGCATCGTTTATGCGATTGCCTAGCACCACTTGACGGATTTCGAAGATTTCGCTAACGCGGCCGTCGCATTTTTATAGTCCGCGAATAAATACCCCTCACCCTCCAGAATCGCCGGTCATGCGCATTGCCTACCTCTGCAAACGCCAATATATGAGTTATGACGTGATTGCGGATCGCTATGCGCGGCTTTACGAGCAACCACGCCAACTGGCCTTGCGGGGTCATGAAGTGCTGGGTCTCTGTCTCAGCTATCGCCCTACACAGGCGCGGGATGAGTGGCATCCGGCCAATCCAGGGCGATTGCGCTGGATCGGGCTGACACCGGGGCACACCGGCGGACTGCGCTATCCGCACCAAGCCTTGCGCTTGCTGCGTGCGTTTGCACCCGATGTCGTGGTAGGCGCATCGGATGCCTTGCTGATCATTCTGAGCCGTTGGCTAGCCGGGCGGCTGGAAAAACCCTTAGTCATCGATCTGTACGACAATTTTGAAAGCTTCGGCCTCACCGGCGTGCCCGGAGTCCGCCGCCTCTACCGGCAGGCGCTACGCCACGCCCATGGCATCTCCTGCATCAGTCCCGCCCTGGCGCATTACATCCAGACAACCTGCCAGCCAGCCGGTCTCGTTATTGCTCTGGAAAGTACCATTAACGCGGGGCAATTCCGGCCTATGGATCGCACCGCCTGCCGGCAACAGCTCGGGCTGCCACCTAGCGCCCGCCTGATCGGCACGGCGGGCGCTCTCGATGCCAGCCGAGGCATCGACACTCTCTACCGCGCCTTTTACCAGCTTACCGAACACAATCCTGATATATACCTCGTGCTTGCAGGCCGCACCGGCTCACCCATCCCTGCTCACCCTCGCATTCTCTACTTGGGGGAACTGCCGCACGACCACATACCTGCCTTCTTCAATGCCCTGAATATCGCCATCATTTGTATCCGCGACACCGCTTTTGGCCGCTACTCATTCCCTCAGAAAGCGTACGAGATACTCGCGTGCCGGATACCACTGGTCGCTGCGGCATTGGGCAGTATCGGCGACTTGCTTAAAGACGCGCCGG
Organism: Gammaproteobacteria bacterium; assembly: GCA_024234995.1. Classification (GTDB taxonomy): domain Bacteria; phylum Pseudomonadota; class Gammaproteobacteria; order Competibacterales; family Competibacteraceae; genus UBA2383. Next base: position 49,385 of record JACKNF010000002.1, on the reverse strand, counting down.
ACAGCCTCTACCGCCCAGATGATGACCAGGACCTGGCCAGCAAAATCACCCGCCAACTGAATCAACCCCGGCCACCGGATTTGCCGGTTCCCACTTGGGCCGATCAGGCGGAAAAATTGGAACGGTTGCTGGTCAGAACATTAAGTGCTAAATATTGAAAATCTCCGGTGCCGTCCCAATGGTCTGGTAAACTGCCTAGTGAGTTTCAGTACTATCTGTAATCACTCCAGCAAATGACTTTCACCTCTGATGTATTACAGCTTGGCGCCGGGATATAAACTCTTTGATAAAAACCACACTAAGCATTATCAAGAATAAAAATAAATATATAATAAATATATTAATCCACCCACCTCCAAACCCGCCATAAAATTGATTAAAAATAGAAATTTTATTTGAATAATCAATTTCATCTATTGGTAATATTTGAATATAAACCAATAAAACAACCAGAGCCAGAGAGGCGATTAATAGCCAAAAATATATAATACTAATCAGTTTTTTAAATAATTCTATGTTCAAATATAAATAATAGAGCGAGAAAGGAATAAAATAAAAAAAGACAATAAAACCAATTCTTATCTCTCTTATTCTTGCAAAAATCAAATTAATAATTAAAACTAAAGCAATGCTGATAATAAACGATCTTACTAAGCTTTTTATAAAATCACTGTTCGGTTTTTTTCTTAGTTCGAACCATCCTGCAAACCCCAAACACCAGAGAAAACCAAAAATCATGAACATAAATAAAATTGATTCGTATGGAAAATTAAGATTATGCATCGATCCAGAAAAGGGATCATAGGTTCCTGGAAAAGCCATTCTGTACACTAATAAAAAAGCAATTGCGAAGATGACCACCAGTAACTTCTTCAGAAGCGTCACTTCCCTTAGGAAGACGAAGGGTAACAACACTATTAGATTCGTTTCTCTACAAAGCAAAGAGACTAAACAGAAAAATGTAAATAGAATAATTTTTCCTGATCTAATCAATATTAAACAAAGCAAAATAAGCGTATAGCCCAAAAAATCGTTTGGTGAACCGTGAATTGGAAATTTAAACGCAAACAATACCGGTGGGCAAATAATAATAATTAAAAAAATAAAAAAATTGATAATCGGACTCTCTAAAAAAATCAATTTATCATCTAAAATATCCGATAAAAAATAAACAGAAAATCTATGGCATAAAAATAAAAAAGCCACAACAAAGAAATATGTCCATATTAAATAGGAAAAATAAAAAGCGTCAAATTCTGATATGAAATAAGAATATTCTTGCAAAAAACGATACGTTAACCAAATTGGAACTTTTGCCAAAACCCGGTATTTAAAAGGTGATGGTTGATTATAAAACCAGTTTTCAATCCATTCTTTTGGCGGTTCTTGAAAATCGTTTCCAGCGAGCTCATAAGAAAAAGCAAGCCTATTACTAATATAGGGGTTATCAACCTTTCTAAAATCAATATTAAAAAAATAAAATTGGTTAGAAGCAAATATAATCAAACCAAAAACTAGGGCAAAAAATAAATTAGAATAACTCTTAACAGCATGCATAGCCATTCAGCCAACTTTATAGAGAATGTGGCCATATAATAAATTTGGCTCATCAATTCTGAAGATAAAAAATGATCCTTCGGAATAAGTATAAATAGTTCATGCGGCCTCCTTACAAGCCCTGCAATAATTTGTCAACCCACTGAGCCGGACGTCCATGATGCCAGATATTCAGCAATTTGAGCGGACGGTTGAGGGAGCTGTTGTCTTTTCGACGGATCGCTCTGTACCACGTTGCACAGGAAATTATTAGCGAGCTGATCATCAAACTGCCATAACACAGCGTTTCGGTTTAACCCATCGTTGCGCTCAGTGTTATTGCGCAGAATCAGACAAGGTTTATCCAGGTAGGCGCACTCCTCCTGAATGCTGCCGCCATCACTGAGGACAAATTGCGCCGCACCGAGCAACGCAATGAATTCACCATAGTCCAGCAAATCTTTGATGATAATTACAGGACTCAATCGCGCTTCCAAGCCAAACTGCCGTAAATAGTGACGGGTAGGACCATGTACCACGAAAATTAGGGACCGGGTCGCGGCCACCCGGTTCAGCAGATCGACCACCTGACTCAACCGGCGCCGGTTCGCGATGGTTTCCAGCCGGTGGCAAGTTGCCAGAACAAAGGGTTCTGCGGACGTGAGACCTCCTGTGGCCGATTCAATCCAGCGTAACGCATCGGCCACTGTGTTACCTTCTACCCGGACGATTTGCCCCGGAAGCCGCATGGCCCGCAGGTTAGCTTCGGCTTCAGCGGATGGAGCAAATAGTAAGTTCGCACGTCTCATGCAGAAAATCCGGATCAATTCTTCCGGGAAAGGATCCAACCAATGAAAGCTACGCAGTCCCGCCTCGACATGCGCCACCTTTAACCCGGCACTCCGCGCCATCTGCAAGCCCAGCAGCGTGCTCAGTGTGTCACCATGAATGAGGCAAATCCCTTCTTCCGGAAATACCTCCCGCCGCAACCAGGCGCGATCCGCACAGCTTTTCCACAGCAGCCGCAGATACCAACGGATCGCTTCGCGCGTAGAGGTAATATCCCGCATCTCATCACGCAGGCAGACATCAGGTTCTGGCAGTTCAAACACTCGCCGCAGTTCGCGCGTAATCGCTGCGTGCTGGCCAGAGTCGATATAGCGAAAGGGCAGGTGGCGCTGGCGGAGCTCGCGCATGACAGGCGCCATTTTGATGAGCTGCGCCTTAGTACCAATAAAGCAGTAGATCATGAAGCGCCAATGTTCACAGTGACTCCACCTTAGAAGCACACCATCCGTGCCACATCTGACGATACAAGGTTTCAAGATGGTGAGTAAAACGCGGTCCATCCATCAATGATGAGGTCAACACCCGCTCTCGCAAACTCCCGCGCAATGCTGCCAAGCGAGCCGGGTCCTCAGCCAGTTGCCGCACGATCTCTAGGTAATCTTGGGCTGTATCTGCAATCAGTTCCGTTAACCCCAGGTTAGACAGCAGGCTAACCCCGCCCCGGGCAATCGAATGATCACCGGCCAATGTGACCAGCGGAACACCCATGACCAGTGTGTCCAAGGTGGTTGTTCCGCCATTATAGGGGAAAGGATCGAGGGCAATGTCGACCGTTGTCAGCGATGCCAGATAATCCCGGTAGGCAATGCGCGACATGAATTCAAAGCGGTTGCGGGCTACACCTGCTTTTTCCAGGATCGCAGCAAAGTACTCCTCCGTGCGGCCCTTGGGTACCGAGGCAATTATCAAGCGCGATTTAGGAATTGCATTCAGGATCTCCGCCCACAGCCCCAGCACCTGATCATTGAGCTTAGTCGCCTTGTTGAACGATCCCAAAGTTAGATAGCCGTTACGCACGAAGGGTGACTGACTCACTGGCGGCAGATCGGCGTAAGGCATATGACACCACTGGCACGCGGGCAAACGCATCAGTTTCTCGGTATGGAATCGTTCAGTTAAATCCGGCGGATCGGTATAGGCATCGCAGATCCGGTAATCCATAGTCGCCAGTCCGGTAGTCCCCAGGTAGCCTAGCCAGGCCGCTTGCACTGGAGCGGGCTTGCGGGCAAAGACCAACAAACGTTGATTTTCAGTATGCCCAGACAGATCAATTAAGATGTCAATCTCGAAAGAGCCGATTAAATCAGCAACCGCTGCATCATCCTTATTCCAAATTGAATGCCATCCTGTTACAAGATCCTTCAGTCGAGCGGTGACCCCATCATGCAAATAATAGTTATAAAAAGCATGTACTTCAAAATTAGCAGGGTCATGATGGGCAAAGACGGGTTCAATAAATCGAGACACGGGGTGTTCTCGAAAGTCGCCGGAAACATAACCAATCTTCAGCCGCCGTCCGGGATCGGGGGTATTCTTATATTTTAGATTTTGGGGATAAAGCATTGAACAATAGCGTTGCGCATAATCCCGATGCGCGGTAAATAATGCCTCTGGGGTGCAATCTGGCACGTGATTCAGATTAAACAACAGGATATGCGCTAACAACGCTTCCTTGGGGGCATTGAGCTCCAACGCCCGGCGCTGATAAAGGACCGCCTGCTGTGTCAAGCACAGATTGCCCATGGCTTGACCAATCAGCGCATAAATCAATCCATTATCTGGCATCCCAGCCAGCGCTTCCTCCAAATAATCTACCGCTGCGTCCGGCTGGTTGAGGAGAATCAGTGTTCGTCCCAGATTCAATTTTACACCAGCGAAATCAGGCTGGATCGCCAGCGCCCGATGATAGACTTCCAGCGCTTCTGAGTAACGCTGCAATTCTTCCATCGCGCAGCCGAGACCGGCCAAGGCATCAGCCGAATGAGGGAGCGCCTGGGCCGCTGCGGCGTAGTGTTCAACTGCCTGTTGGCAGCGTCCGTGATCGAGATATATCTTGCCGAGGTTAGCATGCGCTGCGCCATACCCCGGCTCCAGCCGCAATGCGTCCTGATAACTGATGACGGCTTCTTGCAACTTTCCTTGCGCGGACAACGCGTTGCCGGTATTCAAGGCGGCTCGGGCGAAGTTAGGCTGGAGTTCCAGCGCTTTGCGGTAATGCACTTCGGCCGCTGCTGGCTGACCCGCATCTTCCAAGGTATTCCCTTCAACAATCAAGCGTTCCGCTTCGATATGATGATGCAAGGGCTGCGGCTGGGAGACGGCTTGTGAATAAGACGTTTCTACGGTTTCTAACTTGTTCCGGCCCAGTAAGCGATTCAATAAATGTTTCATCCGGCATTCCTGGCTACGGAAAGATTTTAGTGCTGACGCTCACACCATGCTCGCCACATCTGGCGGTATAAAGCCTCCAGGTTGCGGGTAAAGCGTGCTCCGTCCATGAATGGGGAAACCTGCACCCGCTCCCGCAAACTCCCACGCAGTGCCGCCAATTGGGCTGGATCACTTGCGAGCCGCTGCACGATCTCTACATACTCGTGAGGTGTGGCTGCAATCAGTTCTGTCAACCCTAGATTAGACAGCAGACTGACTCCCCCTCGGGCAATAGACCGGTCGCCTGCCAGCGTGACCACTGGGACCCCCATGATTAAGGTATCAATAGATGTTGTGCCTCCATTGTATGGAAAAGGATCAAGCGCGACATCGACAGCTGTGATGGACGCCAAATAATCGTGGTATGGCAAACGTGGCGTAAATTCGATGCGCTCAAGCTCAACGCTTGAGCGGTTCAGGATCGAAAGAATCCGTTCTTGTGCCCGGCCAGGCGGAACAGCCGCAATGTGAAGGCGTGATTCCGGAATAGCCTTTAATACCTCTGCCCAGAGTTCTAACACCCGGTCATTAAGCTTGGACGGATTATTAAATGACCCCAAGATCAAATAGCCGTTGCGCATCATGGGCAACTCACTGATAGGCGATAGATCAAGGTATGGCGTATAGCACCACTGACAGTCAGGTAAGCGTGCTAGTTGTTCGGTATGAAAGCGCTCAGTCAGGCCAGGAGGATCGGTATAGACATCACAAATCCGATAATCCATAGTGGCTAATCCGGTGGTGCCTAAGTAGCCTAACCAGGTTGCCTGCACCGGTGCCGGTTTACGGGCGAATACGGGTAATCGATGGTATTCCGTGTGTCCAGACAGGTCGACCAAAATATCGATATCCAAGGCACGGATGAGATCCGCGAACGCCCCATCTTCCTGAGTCCAGATTGGATGCCAGCCATCAACCCATTTTTTCAAGCTTTCGGTGACCGTATCGTGTGTATGATGATTATAGAAAGCATGAATTTCATAAAGCGCATGATTGTGATGGGCAAACACGGGTTCAACAAAGCGGGAAACCGGGTGGGTGCGAAAGTCACCGGAAACATAACCGATCTTTAGTTGCCGCTCTGGATCAGGTGGATTCAGATATGCAGGGGTTTTCGGATAATACTCGGCGCAGCATTGCGGAGCATATTGCAGGTGAGCGGCGAAAAGGGCTTCAGGAGTACTATCCACTCGGTAATTCATAGTGAATAAGGACATGCTGGCCAAGTTAGGGTCTTTGGGTGATAGTTGCGAGGCTCGTTGCATATGACTTAACGCCTCTGGGATAAGACCCCACTCACCCATGACCTTGCCAAGCAACGTATGGCCCGCCTCATGGTCCGGCATAACGGACATCGCTTCCTCGATATATTTAATGGCGTCATCTGGTTGCTTGAGGAGGATCAAGATCCGGCCGAGATTAAATTTTGCACCAGGAAAATCCGGTTGGATGGCCAACGCCCGACGATAGACATCCACTGCCTCGGCTTGCCGTCCGAGATCTTCCAGCGCGCACCCCAAGCCAACCAAAGCATCAGCAGAATTTGGCAAGGCTCGAACGGCAGCAGCATAGTGCTCAGCCGCATTTTGGTAGTTCCTCTGGTCCAGATACAGCTTGCCAAGATTGGCATGAACCGCGCCATAGCCAGGCTCCAGCCGCAATGCTTGACGATAACTTTCCGCTGCTTCCTCCTTTTGCCCCTGTGCCGCCTGAACATTACCGAGATTCAGATAAGCGCGAGCAAAGTCAGCGCATAGTTTTAACGCCATGCGATACGCTGCTTCAGCGTCTGCCCATCGACCGGCGTCCTCCAAGGCATTGCCCTCCGCAATCAGGCGTTCAGCTTCAATTTGCAAGCTTTGCGGCTCTCTTCTGTTGCTGGCAGTCACAGGGGCATTTTCCACAGCGGCCCGGCCCAACAATCGATCCAATAAGCGTTTCATTTGGCATTCCTCTACGCAACAACCGGATTCTGCTGTTGGGAATCACACCATGTCTGCCACATTTGCCGGTACAACGCTTCAAGATTACGCGTGAAGCGCGCTCCATCCATCAACGGGGAATGCGCCAGTTGCTGCCGCAAGCCTTGGCGCAAGGCTGCCAGCCTGAGGGGTTCATTGGCCAGCTGTTGAACAATTCCAATATATTCCTGAGGGGTCGCTGCAATTAACTCCACCCGTCCTAGGTTGGATAACAGACTCACTCCCCCCCGGGCAATGGAACGGTCACCAGCCAGCGTGACCAGCGGGACACCCATGATTAAAGCATCGATTGAAGTCGTTCCACCGTTATAGGGAAAAGGATCAAGAACAAGGTCGACTTGTGCGATGCAAGCAAGATATTTATCGAAGGCAAGGGGAGGTATAAATTCAATGCGTTCGCAATCCACACCTGATTGTTTCATAACAGAGATAATACGCTCCTGGGCACGTCCCGATGGAATAGCCGCGATGTGCAAGTGAGCATCCGGCACGGTATTCAGTACCTCAGCCCACAACGCCAGCACCTGATCATTGAGTTTGGCTGAGTGATTAAACGATCCCAGCGTCAAATAGCCGTTTTTTAATAAAGGCGAAGGCATTTTATCGGCTAATGCTAAATCCGCAGGAAGATCCGCAACGGATTCAAGCGCTTCGTAGGAAATATGGCACCACTGACTATCTGGTAAACGCGCCAATGTTTCAGTATGGAATCGTTCAGTCAGTCCAGGCGGGTCGGTATACGCATCACAGATCCGGTAATCCATGGTAGCTAAGCCGGTTGTAGATAGATAACCCAGCCAAGTGGCTTGCACAGGTGCAGGCTTGCGGGCAAACAATGGCAATCGATGCCCTTCAGTGTAACCGGATAAATCGACTAAAATATCGATACCAAGATCACGCACAAGTTTTGCCGCAGCATGATCGTCCATTTCTGCTACAGGATGCCAAACGTCCGCGAATCCCTTGAGCCGCTCAGTAATTCCATCGCTATGGTGATGATTGTAAAAGCAATGAACCTCGAAGCGGTCACGGCCGTGGTGAATCAGCACCGGTTCGATAAACCGGGAAACCGCATGCTTCCGGAAGTCGCCAGAGACATAGCATACCCGTAACATCCGCCCAGGATCCGGCACGTTCGAATAGGATGGATTTTGCGGATAAAATTTTGAACAAAAACGTTGCGCATAATCAAGATGCGCGGCAAATATCTTTTCTGGTGTATAATCCGGGAAACAGTTCATGAATAAAGCAGGAATTCTGACCAGTTCCGGGGCTCTCGGCTCCAACTGTGAAGCATGCCCATAATGTTTTAAAGCGTCATTGATCATACCCATATTGATCATGGCTTGGCCAAGCAAAGCATGAATCAATAATCCACGTTCCGGCGTGGCCGATAAAACATCCTGAAGGTATTCTGCCGCCTCATCAAACCGTTTAAGTTTTAGTAGCAACTGCCCCAGATTCAGTTTAGCGCCGGTAAAACCGGGTTGTATCGCCAGTGCTTTCTGGTAAGCCTCTGTCGCCTCGGTCTGACATCCCGTCTCCTCCAAAGCGCTCCCCAAACCAACCCAAGCATCAACAGATCCGGGCAGTTCCCGGACTGCAGCAGCATAGTGTTCGGCGGCGTTCTGGTAGTTTTTCTGAGCAAGATAGAGCTTCCCTAGATTAGCATGAGCGGCTCCATACCCAGATTCCAGCCGCAATGCTTCACGGTAGCTTGCTGCCGCCTCCTTGAACTGCCCCTGCGCGGCCTGAACATTGCCAAGATTGAGATAGGCTCGCGCAAAACCAGGGTAAAGCGTCAATGCGTTGCGATACCGGGTCTCCGCCTCCACCCACTGACTCGCATCTTCTAAGACATTGCCTTCGGCGATTAGATACTCGGCTTCCGCCTGGCTGGCTGCAAGCGGCGGTTTCCCGGCGCTCGCTTCCTCTACCATGCTACGGCCGAGTAACCGGTTCAATAATCGTCTCATGCAGTTTATGCTCCTAACCACCCATAGCTTTGATACACTAATTAGAAATTATTCTTCTTGATTCAGGGGAATCCATTTTATGTTACTGCGCTGGTTTGATAGTCGTGAAGCGGTGGCTTTTGCTAAAACCATAATCAATGAATTCAATACGGTTTTTCCTCCAGGAAGCAATCCAGAGGTTGGAAAATTGACCCGGCCAAAGGACTTCAAAAAGCTTGAAAGGATTCTGGAAAAAATCTTCACCTTCACCAAGGAAAAGCAGCTCAACTTCTATGTCAAATCCCGGTTTCTCAATGCCTTGATGTGGGAGTTGAAGGAGCATGGCTACGATGAAACATTTGTCAAGCGGTTCATGGAAACCATTACCCCCCGGCTCTAAACCTGGCCACTCTCAAAGGACCCAACGGTGAATTCGACATCGCTGCTGACTCGCCAGATCACTCTCGATCGCCGTAGCCTTTGGATCATTGCCAGCCTGTTCATCATTGCTTTGATTGGTGCAGACCTGCGTTTGCAATCAGTATTTCAAACTGAGATAGAGGGTCCCGCCATCCGCGCGGATGCCCGTGATTACGTGCTGTATGCCTACAACCTCAAGAATTCCGGCATTTATTCCCGCTCGGATGCTGCACTATCGATTCATGAACCGGATACGTCCCCTGCCCTACCCGCTCCGGACGCCCTCAGAACGCCAGGATATCCGCTGTTTCTCAGCTTGTTTATCGGCAGCGGCTTCACCGGACAAACCATTCAAAATATCCTGCTTACACAAGTCATCTTAGGCATTTTTACGATTCTTCTCACCTATGATCTCGGGCAGCGCTTCCTGTCTACCCCCCTCGCATTGCTAGCTGCACTGCTCACTGCGCTGAGTCCCCACCTAGCAACCGCAACCATTTATGTACTTACTGAAACCCTGTTCTGTTTTCTCATTACCCTATGTTTCTGGCAGCTTGCCCGCCTGATTAACAAACCTGCATTCGCGGGATTCCTTATCGCCGGTGCCCTCCTAGGCGCAGCGGCCCTCACCCGGCCTGCTGTCCAATACTTCATCGTCCCTCTCGCCTTATTGCTGCTGGCATTTTGGAAACCCGCCCGGTTCCGTTTGGCCGGCGCACTGGTGCTAGGCTTTGCGCTGACATTTCTACCCTGGACCGCTCGCAACCTATACACCCTAGGTAAAGCCTCAGATGAGTCGCTGATGATAGGCACGCTGCATCACGGTATGTATCCAGACTTTCTGTACAACGACGACCCTAAAACCTTCGCTTATCCCTACCGCTATGACCCCGGATCGGCCCGCATCGCACAAAGCATCCATTCCGTAGTTAGCGAGATCGGGCACCGGTTTCAAGCCGAGCCTGCCCGCTACTTAAAATGGTTTCTTATCGGTAAACCTCTCATGCTGTGGTCATGGAATCTTACCGAAAGTATTGGCGGTCCTTTTGTTTACCCGGTACGCAGCACGCCTTACGCCTCGCTGCCGTACTTCCGCTGGAGTTACCAATTGATGGAGGGGTTGCACTGGCTGCTGGTGGCGCTAGCTGCTCTAGGCAGTGTACTAGTTTGGCTGCCGCGCCGCTGGCTAGGGCTGACTGACCCGGCCTTACTAACAGCCCGCATGATCGCCTTATTATTGTTGTTCTATGTAGCGCTGCACATGGTTGGGGCACCCTTCCCCCGCTACTCAGTACCTATGCGGCCGTTTCTCTACGCAATGGCCTTATTACCGCCAATGATAGCGTATCGAAGAATTTCTCAATTGCGCAAACCCAGTTTATTATAAAAATAAAAGCCCAGGAATAAATCTGTTATTTTTGAGCAACAATGAGTAAATTTTTTCCCATAAAAAGATGGGTAAATTGATCAATAAACTGGCTTGCTGGGAACAAAAATCGATCATAAAAGCGAAGGGCCTTCAAGTTAATATTACCTTTTTCATGGTTGGTCAACAGATAACCCAGTGCCGCAAAGAAACCAATAAAGTCAACATACTCATTACGTATTATCTTAAATCCAGCATTCTCTAATATTTTTCTCAACCCACCAAGACGGTAACGTCTCAGATGTCCAACCTTGCGATCCATCCCACTATAAAGCATATTAAAAGCTGGAACATAAACTAACAAAATCCCATCAGGGCGGATTTTTTTATGAAAAATAGCAACAGTTTCGAAATCTTCATCAATATGCTCAAGAACATTTAAAGTATAAATGTAGTCGATACTACTATCTTCAATATCACCAAGCTTGTCCATACAATCTAAATTCAATTTCCTGAGATGGTTTTTTAGAGAAGCGTCATTTTCCACACAAGTTATTTTATATCCAAGTTGTTTCAATTGAAGAGCAAACGTTCCAATGCCTGCTCCAAAATCAACGATACTCTTTTCGAAACTGGCATATTTAAGCACAGTCTTCATCAGAAAACGGTTATAATTTTTAGCTTCTTGCATGACCTCCAGATTATCAATCCCTTGATAAGCAGGGGCATTGGGAGTAGTTACTGTAGTGACTGAACTCTTGAAGAACATCAGCAATCGTCTCTAATCGTTAAGCTCACTGGCGGTTCCCGAGATGCCTAGATAATGCAATCGCTTTATCTCCCGTCGTCCCAGCGTAACGGTATCCAAGATAATCCCGCAAGCCAGGCTCAAAAAAGCCAGCAACACCAATCCTGTCGACAGGATAGCTGTCGGGAACCTTGGCACTAAACCCGTCACCATGAATTCCAGCACAATGGGCCAAGCCAGAACCACGGACACCATCGTTAGCAGCGCAAACAGCACCGTAAAGAAAGGCAAGGGCCGCTCATCCCGCACCAGCAGTGCGATGGTCGCTAGAATCCGAAAACCATCTCGAAAGGTATGCAGCTTGCTCAGCGAACCGGCTGGCCGGGCCCGATAGGGTGTCTGCATTTCAGCGATCGGCATATGCAGCTCCAGCGCATGCACCGTCAGTTCCGTCTCAATTTCAAAACCGGTTGACAGCGCTGGAAAACTTTTCACAAACCGGCGAGAAAAAACCCGGTAGCCTGACAGCATATCTTTAATCTGATCCCCAAAGATCAGCCCCACCATACGCGTCAGCAGAACATTGCCGAACCGATGGCCGGGCCGGTACGCCACCTCCTCGATCTCCACACGGGCTGCATTCACCATATCCAATTGCTCATTTAGCAAATGCTGAACCAGCCGGGGCGCGCTGGCGGCATCATATGTGCCATCGCCATCCACTAGAACATACACATCCGCCTCAACATCGCCAAACATCCGCCGCACCACATGCCCCTTACCCTGCTGACGTTCGCGGCGAACGATCGCTCCAGCAGCGCGAGCCCGATCAGCGGTTTGATCCACAGAATTATTGTCATAGACATAAATCCGGGCATCCGGCAAAGCCGCCTGAAAATTCTGCACAACCGTCGTAATCGCCGCTGCCTCGTTATAGCAGGGAATCAAAACCGCGATCCGCGGGGCGCGCAGAGTCATCACAACAACCCAGACATAAACCGGTGAAGAAAGACGCCCAGTAATACGCCAATGACCCCAGTTGCGCCCTTAGCAGCGGCCCAACGGCTGAATCCCCACCGCCTGCCGCAATTCCTCTAGAAAAGGCTTACTGTATTCACGCGCCCGGACTGCGCCGCGCTTAAGAATCTGTTCAATGTGATCGGGCGCTTGCATGAGCGCCTGATAGCGTTGGCGCGGCTCACTCAAACGGGCGTTCAAATACTCAAAAAGCATCTGCTTCATTTCGCCCCAGGCGATCCCTTGCGCATAGCGTTCGCGCAAGGCAGCCGCTTCTTCTACCGGAGCAAAGGCCTGGTAAATCTGAAACAAGGTACAGATGTCAGGGTCCTTAGGGGCTTCTGGCGGCAGTGAGTTGGTTTTAATCCGCATAATCAGCTTGCGCAGCGCCTTTTCTGATTCAAACAACGGGATAGTATTACCGTAACTCTTGCTCATCTTGCGCCCGTCCAATCCGACGAGCACCGACGCCCTTTCATCCACAACCGCCTCAGGTAATACAAAATGCTCGCCATATAGATGATTGAAGCGGGCAGCGATATCGCGGGCCATTTCCAGATGCTGGATCTGATCCTTGCCCACCGGGATCTTGCTGGCCTTGAACATGAGAATGTCCGCCGCCATCAGAACCGGGTAACAAAACAGACCCATGGTGATGCCTTTGTCCGGATCTTTATCAGGACCGGCCATATTCTCAGCAACGGCTGCCTTATAAGCGTGAGCGCGGTTCATCAGCCCCTTTGCGGTCACGCAGGTGATGATCCAGGTCAGTTCCAGAATTTCTGGAATGTCGGTTTGAGCGTAGAAGATGACATTCTCGACATCCAGCCCCAGCGCCAGCCAAGTCGCAGCAACTTCCAGGCGAGAACGATGCACCAGCGCCGGATCCTGGCACTTGACCAAAGCGTGATAGTCTGCCAGGAAATAAAATGACTGCACGTCCTTTCTGCGGCTAGCCTCAATGGCCGGCAGAATCGCGCCGACATAATTGCCCAGATGCGGGGTTCCGGTGGTGGTAATGCCAGTCAAGGTAATTTCCATGGGATAACAAATAGGCTCGAACGTAATCAGAAGAGGAACAAGGTCAGAATAAAATGGCGAATGCCGTTGACGAGGGGCATCAATACATTGAACAGACCCAGCGACAGCAATACCACCAAAATAATCAATCCATAAGGTTCCATTCGCACCATCGCTTCACTGGCGCGATCGGGCAGCACACCGGCCAACACCCGCGAGCCATCCAAAGGCGGAATGGGTACCAGATTGAGGACACCGAGCATGACATTGACACTGATGCCGGCCCCTCCCATCAGCAGCAGCGGTTCGCCCAGTGACGGAAGTACGGTTTGCATGTGAAAACCGATGGTCATCGCTAGCGCCCAGCCTATAGCCATGATCAGATTGGCGCTCGGACCGGCCAGGGCCACCAGCGCCATGTCACGTTTGGGCTGACGCAAGCGATGATAATTGACTGGCACCGGTTTAGCCCAGCCAAAGAGGATGCCCATCGGCCAGCCGAGCAGCATCGGAACGACCACTAACAACCCCGGCACCAGTACGGTACCGATAGGGTCGATATGCCGCAACGGATTAAGGCTGAGCCGGCCTTGAGATTTGGCGGTTGTATCGCCGCAGCGCAGCGCAATCCAACCGTGGGCTACTTCGTGCAGGGTGATCGCTAACAGCAAAGGCGGCCCCAACACGATTAAGAGCTGAATTGTAGTGAGTTCTTGCATCGTGCAATTATAGCTAGAGAAACGGATCAGCGTCGCCCAGCCCTTGACGGATCAGTTGCGGCGCATCGTCAGTCAAATCTATCACCGTGGTCGGCTCACGCTGGCCAGAGCCACCGTCAATGATGAGATTCACTTCGTTCGTTAGACGTTCCCGAATTTCTTCGGGGTCGGACAGCGGCCAGTCATCACCGGGCAGGATTAGCGTACAGCTCATGATCGGCTCACCCAGTTCCGCCAGCAGCGCACGTACGATGACATTATCAGGAATGCGGATACCAATCGTCTTGCGGCGGGGATGCTGCAAGCGGCGCGGTACCTCGTGAGTTGCTTGCAGAATGAAGGTAAACGGTCCCGGCGTGACTGCTTTGAGCAAACGGTAGCGGCGATTATCCACCTTGGCATAAGTGGCAATCTCTGACAGATCGCGGCATACCAAAGTAAAATTGTGGTGGCGATCGGTTTGGCGGATAGTGCGAATCCGCTCCGCTGCCGCCTTATCACCCAGCCGGCAACCCAGTGCGTAACTGGAATCAGTAGGATAGACAATCACATCGCCTTCGCGTAACCGTGCGACCGCCTGCGCGATTAAACGCGGTTGCGGATTGACAGGATGAATTTGTAAAAAATGGCTCATGGCCTTATATTCTCATAATAGTATGCATTCAAAACGATCCGGCAATCTGCCTGTCTGATTAAGCCGAGTCAAGGCAGCGACCGTAAGGCCGCTTTTCTTTTGCCTTATTTCCCTTCTTCCGGCCCGCAACGGAAATTAGCAACCGGTATGAAACTGCTGTTCGACTTCTTGCCCATTCTGCTGTTCTTCATCGCCTACAAAGTGGCTGATATCTACATAGCCACCGGCGTGCTGATCATTGTGACCCTCATGCAGACCGGCTGGATCTGGTTACGGCGGCGTCAGCTTGAAAAGCTGCCGCTGATTACCGCCGGACTGGTGCTGGTGCTGGGTGGAGCGACTCTGCTGCTTAAGGATCCCACATTTGTCAAATGGAAGCCGACCGTGGTCAACTGGCTATTTGCGGTAGCATTTCTGGGTAGCTGTTTCATTGGCCAGAAAACGTTGCTGGAACGGATGCTAGGCGGACAATTGGAACTTCCCGCGCCAGTTTGGGTCAAGCTGACACTTGCCTGGGCAGTTTTCTTTCTCGCCATGGGCGTGGCCAATCTCTATGTTGCCTTTACTTTTGATGAGAACACTTGGGTGAACTTTAAGCTGTTTGGCATGTTGGGTTTGACCGTGGTGTTCGTTCTGGCGCAAGCAGCCTACATGAGCCGCCATCTAAAACTTGACGATACCCCGCCGGAGGAATCCTAAACATGTTGTACGCCATCTTGGGTCGCGATGCACCCAACAGTTTGGAACAGCGCTTGGCAGCGCGTCCCGCCCATCTCGAACGCTTGAATATGCTATTAACCGAAGGCCAGTTGATTCTAGCGGGGCCGCTACCAGCGATCGATAGTCCCGACCCTGGCCCGGCTGGCTTTCAGGGTAGTTTAGTGGTTGCCGAATTCGCTACGATAGAAGAAGCCCGCGCTTGGGCTGACGCTGATCCTTATGTCGCCGCAGGTGTCTATACCGCCGTTGAAATCTACCCATTCCGCAAGGTATTGCCTGCATGAGCGAACGGATTGCCTTGATTGAGGAACGGCTGCGCGCAGCGCTAGCTCCTGATTCACTGGAAATCATCGACGACAGCGCTGCACATGCCGGCCATGCCGGAGCACGCGAAGGCGGCCACTTCACGGTCAGCATTATCTCTACTGCCTTCGCTGGTAAGACCTTGATTCAACGCCACCGCCTCGTCTACGCGGCGGTAGCTGACCTGATGCACGGGGAAATTCATGCCTTAAGTATTGCCAAGGCGCGAACCCCCGGTGAAACCCGCCCCTAAACCCTGTAACTGAGTCTGTCTCTGGAAACAATCATGAACAAACTGAATAAGTTGACTTTTCCGTTGTTAGCATTTTCCTCGGTGTTCCTGCTGTCTGGGACAGTGTTGGCTACCGACAATAAAAAGCCTGAAACAGCTCCCGCGCAAGCGGCCTCAGCGGCTGCCCCGGCTACACCCGCCGCGCCGCAGCCAGTCGCATTCACTGTTCCTGACCCAGTTGCAGTTATCAATGGCACACCGATTTCCAAGGCAACTTTTGAGCAATATGCACAACAGTTGCGCAGCCGGACTAAAACAGATACACCAGAAGCCAGCAAGGCATTGGTTGATCAATTGGTCATGGAAGAGCTATTGGTACAGGAAGCGAATAAGCAGAAGCTGGGGGATGACCCGCAGGTCAAGCAGCAGTTGGAGATCGTCAAGCGCAGCCTGTTGGCCAGCACAGTGGTACGCCGGATGCTGAGCGAGAACGCGCCGAGTGAGGATGCGATCAAAAAGGAATATGAAACCGCTATTGCAGCGATGAAAGGTAAGGAATACAAGGCGTCTCACATCTTGGTGGACTCTGAAGACAAAGCAAAGGAAATCATTGCTGAACTGAAGAAGGGCGGCAATTTCACTGAGCTGGCCAAAGCCAAATCCAGCGACAGCTCTGCGGCCAATGGTGGCGATCTGGGCTGGTTCACCCCCAGCATGATGGTGCCACCTTTTGCACAGGCAGTCGCCAAGATGGAAAAAGGTAAATTCAGCGAGGAACCAGTGCAAACTCCGTTTGGCTGGCACGTCATCCTGTTGGAAGATAGCCGCGATGCCACACCGCCATCACTGGACGAACTGAAGCCGCAAATCCAGCAGATGCTGCAAAGTAAGATGGTCAATGACTATCTGGAAAAGCTGCGTTCCGGCGCCAAGATTGAAGTCAAGGAAATCCAGGTCAGCGAAACCAAGCCAGCAGCCCCAAAAGCGGCGGCTGATGCCAAGGAAGAAAAGAAGTAATGCCACAATGTGCCAACATGTAGAAACCTGCTTGCGGGCGATAAGCCTTTAAACAAATCGCTGGCACGCAGGCTCCTGCAAAGCGAAAGAATTTAGCCTCCTCCCCCAACCCTCTCCTTAGTTTGGGAGAGGGTTGGGGGAGGAGGCTGAATCGTTTTGATACTGCTAGCTGGCGAATTATTCAATTCAGGGTTCATCCCAGGAATCAAGGCATTATTTCTGGTAGGTCCCGATCAAAGTGGCTTGAGCAATAACATGTCCCTGCATAGCAGCCTCCAACTGAGCCTTGGTAGGTTTGCTCAATCCCTTCAGCCTGGTATCCAGGGCATAGAGTTTATGAAAATAGCGATGGCGGCCTATGGGCGGACAAGGTCCACCGTAACCGGTACGCTGCCAGTCATTCACCCCTTCCTGTGTCCCTGGCGGTAACTGAGCGGAAGCGATTTTCTCGGCCAGTCCGGAAGCGTCCGGAGGAATGTTGTAAAGCACCCAATGGACCCAAGTCATTTTCGGAGCCTTCGGATCAGGCGCGTCTGGATCATCGATGATCAAGGCGAGGCTGCGGGTTCCGCCGGGAACTCCGGTCCAGGTCAGGGGGGGAGAAATATCCGCACCTTCACAGGTATATTTTGCTGGAATAGCGTGGCCTTCTTCAAAAGCCTGGGAGTGGAGTGTAAAGCTCATCGTCATTTTCTCCTCGGCAGAGAGGGGGTTGATCAGCATCAAAACCCCGGCAAGAATCCAGCAGTTTTTCATACGCATCGCTTTGGATCGATCCACTTCAAATGATGATGCATGCTGGAAGGGCGTCAGAGGTATGACGATCTATCGCTAGCATGCCTCCACCGGTTATCAAAAAGCATAGAATCATTGGGGACCGGAATCCTTAATAGGTGCCCTTATTGGGGACCGGAATCCTTAATAGGTGCCCTTGTTACAAGGTAACGATACAAAACCCTCTAGGTGGCTATTCAATTCGGCCGAACCCTTTCAAGAGTATAAATCGTAGGAGTTACGCAGTTGAAAATTAACTTACTGATTCAAAAAGAGATTTTATCATGCGCCGCATAGCTATGATCTCATAAAAATCAAATACTTAGAGTTCAACTGCGTAACTCCTAAATCGGTAAAATTAAACACGTCCAGGACGTATCGAAAAGCACAAAGGCAACCCTCAGGATCAAGCGCTCAATCTGCAACATTTTATCGCAAATCAGGAGGATGATTGGTAAATTGGCCCGTCAAGCAACAGCCTGGAATAGACTGTCCAAAGTTTTATTGATGATTTCAATACCTTTGACGTTAGCTTTGGCCAGATACAGCCCCTGGTTTTCCTGAACCAACGCACCTGTCAGATCGTTACTCGACGTAGCCGATGGTGCAGAGCCGGTAGATGAAGCTGCTGAAACGGATTGATGGGCAATGGTTTGGGCACCATCATTGATCAAATCGGTTGCTGCCTGGAAACCCATCCTGCTGGAAGCCAACGGATTCAAAGCGGATAAGCTGCCGATATTCATCCTTCACCTCCTGACTTTATCGTCACATATAAAGAACAATGGATACTTTACGCGCTATTTTCTATCTTGGATAGTCTAGCGACTATTGACATCCACCGGCATCACCTAGGGGTGCTTATTGTGAACTCTGGGAATTGCTGGCCACTGCTGAGTTGCGCAAGGCGGGGGTGTGCATACCATAGGAAGCCCATGCGCGGGTTCGCTCCCCATGGTATGGTTGATAGATAGCGATCAGCCGCGCGGCCACCGGTTTCGATGGCGCATTTCGTCTCGCCAATTATCAAAAGAAGCATCCTCTCTACCATCCTTTTTACCGCGGGGCAATCCAGCTTGGTAACCCTGCTCATAGCCTTTTTTGTACTGGGCCTCACATTGATCCTGCCCGCTATTGCGACTGGAAAAGGAGCGGTTGCGATTGGCCTGATAGCTTTTCCGGTATGCTTGCTTATAGCCATCTTCCAGACCCGCATGGTATCCCTTTTCATAACATTCCTGATTTCTGGACCGGTTGCTTTCAGCCCAGGCTGGTGATGCAGTGAGGGGTATGGCGAGCGCCATGAGGAGAGCTGCCATCAATAACGGCTTCTTACTGGTATCGAGCATGGTCTTCATGGTTTTCCTCTTCTCTCAATATGGATTGGGTCATGACCGCCTTAAGATCAAACCCATGAACTGGTTAGATTGAATAGCAATCACATAGCATTCAGGTTTATGTGGTTGCTAGCCGTCTTTAATACAGAATATATGCCAATAGTAAAATACCTATCGATCAACCAATTATCGGCAGTATTTAATAATGATTCCTTAACAAAAGCTGAACGAAATAAATTTAATTTTATTGATATATATCAATAATTTATTATAAATAATGGCAAATTTAATGAATTAAATTCAATTCAATATTAAACGCACTTAATATTATTTTAATTAAACTAAAATAAGTGATTTTAATCAGTTAAATGAAAAAAATTATATAAAAAAACAATGTTTATTTTATCTAAATTTAATATTTCTATTTCCCATAAAACAAAAAATAACCACAAGGTATGATTGTTCATTAGGCCCTATTAAAATCGTTTCAAAATGACCTGATCAGCTCAAAATGGCAGCAGTTCCCAACCTACTTTCATACTATTGATATACAATATATTTTTATTAAATCTCTATAATCAAAGTCATCATTCAGCCCCCCGCCTCCTGCCAAGGAGGTAAGGAGTAAGCTTTTGAAACCGCTCACCCCCGGCCCCTCACCCGCAAGCGGGCGCAGGGAGTGAACGGTTACTAATCAAATACAAAACAAGCGGCCAAGGATCACTGTCAAAATGGAATGGTTTGAAGCGGTAGATCGGGTGGACCAAAGCCCCGCGCCAGCCGTTATTTACCGCTATCGCCATTAACACGGTGCGTGTGGACGCTTGGCTAACTCAACGGCCCTTCGCCAAAATCAGACGATCCGCCTTCGCTTCTCTGGCACCCCCGGCAGGAGCAGCATAGAATATCTACAGATCCAATTCGCCAGCAGTATCAGTTACCCTACAAGCAGCCTTCATTATGCCAACCCGCTATCCATGGTCCTCAATCCTGTGGGCTACCGTATTGCTTCTGTCGCTCCATTCAGCCCCAGCAATGGCCTCTCTGGATTCTGTTACCGCTCCCCCCTCTTCTGCAGAAACACCTTCTCGCAAACCGGTGTTGCTCGACGATTTCGAGGATCTCAGCGGTTGGAGCATCATCACGTCTCCTGGGGCTCAACTGGAAATTGCCCAGGACGATGGTCACGATGGCCACCACGCCATGCGTCTGGATTTCGAGTTTCAGGAAGGCGCCAGCTTTGTTATCGCCCGCAAGGTCTTCCCTTTACGGCTACCGGAAAATTTCGTCTTTCGTTATTCCGTCCGGGGTGTTGCCCCACGGAGTGATGCTCAATTCAAGATTGTGGATTCCCGCCAGAATGTCTGGTGGTTCCAAGAACGTGATCATGTCTTTCCCGGTGACTGGCAGCCGGTTGCCGTTAAAAAACGGCATCTCCATCGCGCGTGGGGGCCGGGTGGATCACTGGAAGATGTCGCCGTGATCGAATTCGCCTTATCGGCGAACGAATTGGGCAAGGGTTCGATTTGGATCGACCAACTGACCTTCGAGGAACGTGAACCCCTGCAAGCCTACACCTTGAATCCTGTGGTTCGCGCCTCGACTGCGACCGAAAGCCACCCGCCGGAGGCCGCGCTCGACCCGAATCCTGCCATCCTTTGGCGCAGCGGTGCGCTAGCAGAAAATCAGTGGCTGCTGCTGGATTTTCTCACCACTCGTGAATATGGCGGATTAATCATCGACTGGGATGCCGATGACTATGCAACCGATTATCAGGTGCAGATTTCCGGCGATGGCGAGCAGTGGGAAACCCTCTACACAGTGCGTGACGGCAATGGCCAGCGGGACTACCTCTACTTGCCTGATGCCGAATCCCGCTATCTACGGCTTAGCTTGGAACGCAGCAGCCGCCAGCGAGGTTATGGCATTCGCCATATCGCTGTGCAATCTTATGAATTTTCCACTTCACCCAATCGATTTTTCGAAGCCATCGCCCGCACCGCGCCGCGTGGATGGTATCCCCGCTATTTCCAAGGCGAACAAAGCTATTGGACGGTTGTCGGGGTCAGCGGCGACGAAAAGGAGGCCTTACTCAGTGAAGATGGAGCCTTGGAAGTCGACAAAAGCAGTTTCACTATTGAACCTTTTTTGTTTGCTAATGGCCGGTTGATTACCTGGGCCGACGTGGAGCCGGTTCAGGATTTAGCAGATGGTTATTTGCCCATCCCTACGGTGCGCTGGGAGCTCGAACATTTCTGGCTGGCCATTACCGCCTTTGCTGCTAGCCCATCCGGCAAATCGGCACTGTATGCCCGCTACCGGGTTCAAAACCTGAGCGCTGAAACGCGGCACCTCACTCTGTTTCTGGCGATACGGCCTTTCCAAGTCAATCCACCCTGGCAGTCGCTGAATATCGCCAGCGGCGTTTCGCCAATTCGTGGCCTGAGTTACACCGGCCGGACCCTTCAAGTCAGCCCTTCCGGTAAACGGATCACAGTTCTGACAGCTCCCAGCCGGTTCCGTGCTGCGACCTTCGATCAAGGGGCGATCATTGATGATCTAGCAGCCGGCCGGTTACCCCCCCAGGACCGGATCGATGATGCTCCGTTTGGATATGCCTCTGGGGTCTTGGAATACGGCTGGGATTTGCGGCCTGGCGAATCGCGCGAGGTTTATCTGCGTATCCCGTTCCACACTGACGAGGAACCTGCTCCAGCGCTACCGGACACTGACGCTGCGATGCAAGCCAGGCAACTGCTGGAACAGACCCGCCGCGACTGGGCAACGCAGCTGGACCGGGTTGCGCTGGAACTGCCGCAAACCGCTCAACGGCTGGCGAACAGTATCAAAAGTAATCTGGCATACATTCTTATCAACCGTGACGGTCCGGCAATTCAACCTGGCTCACGTGCTTATGCCCGCTCCTGGATCCGCGATGGCGCACTGACTTCCGCTGCCCTGCTAGGCATGGGTTATACCGAAGAGGTGCGGCAATTCCTGCAATGGTATGTTCTCTATCAATTCCCGGATGGCAAGGTGCCTTGCTGTGTCGATGGGCGTGGCGCCGATCCAACACCCGAGCACGATAGCCATGGCGAACTGATCTACGCAATTATGGAATACTACCGTTACACGCGTGATGTCGGCTTTCTGCGCGAAATGTGGCCCTATGCGCTCAAGGCAGTCGACTACATCGATTTTCTGCGCCAGCAGCGCTCGACCAGCAAGTACCGCACCGATCCGGATTATCTTCCCTATGGCGGGCTGGTGCCGGAGTCGATCAGCCATGAAGGCTATGCCAGCCAGCCACGCCATTCCTACTGGGACAATTTCTTTGTCCTGCGTGGACTGAAAGATGCTGCCGCCATGGCCGTAATTCTTGGCGAGGATGCCGAAGCGGAACGCATCGCTGCCCTGCGGGACACCTTCCGCCAGGATTTGCATGCCTCGCTTGAGGCTGTGCTGAAAATGCACCACATC
Organism: Gammaproteobacteria bacterium; assembly: GCA_024234995.1. Classification (GTDB taxonomy): domain Bacteria; phylum Pseudomonadota; class Gammaproteobacteria; order Competibacterales; family Competibacteraceae; genus UBA2383. The sequence continues at coordinate 26,846 of JACKNF010000002.1, read as the reverse complement.
GATTTCATTCCAGGCGCGGTAGAGCTGGGCGACCTCGATCCGACCTCAACCACAATTGCCATCGATCCCGGCGGGGAACTCGGATGGCTACCACAACCCGCGCTGAACCGCACCTTTGAACGCTACCTTGAATTCCTCCATAAACGTCAAGAGGAACGCGCTTGGGAAGCCTATACGCCTTACGAATGGCGGTCGGTCGGTGCGCTAATCCGGCTTGGTCTCCGTGACCAGGCACTGGAAGCACTGGCTTTCTTCTTCGAAGGTCAACGTCCAGCCACCTGGAATCATTGGGCGGAAGTGGTCTGGCGTGAACCGCGCCTCCCGCGGTTTATCGGTGACATGCCGCATACCTGGGTGGGTTCCGATTTTATCCGGGCAGCGCGTACTCTTTTCGTCTACGAACGCGAAGCGGACCAGGCGCTGGTGATCGGCGCGGGCATTCCCGCCGCTTGGGCGGAGAGCCGGGAGGGCGTTACAGTCAAGCGAATGCCCACTTGGCATGGAACGTTGAATTACCAGATGATGATGGCGGACGCCGGCGTACTGCAGGTGCGTTTGTCGGGCGATGTCATCGTACCGCCAGGCGGTATTATCCTGCATTCCCCGCTCGCCCGGCCGCTGCGGAAAGTAACCGTCAACGGGCAGATGATAACGGCCTTCACCGGCCGCACGGCTACCCTGCACCAGTTCCCAGCGGAGGTGGAATTGCATTATTAGTGATGATTGCGGAGAAGCCTGGGTCTTTACAACACGACGGGTTCTAGTTCCAATCCAATCCCAAACTCCGTTTGCACCGACGCCTGAATCGCCCGCGCCAGCCGCAGGACATCAACGCCGTTTGCCCCTCCACGATTGACGAGCACCAATGCCTGGTGTTCATAGACGCCGGCAGGTCCCAGATTCCGTCCCTTCCAGCCGCAGCGTTCGATCAGCCAGCCAGCGGCCAATTTAATGGTTCCGTCTGGTTGCAGATAGCGTGGTAACCGGGGATAACGGTCTGCAAGATGCGCAAACGTTGCCGCATCGACCAGCGGATTCTTGAAGAAGCTGCCCACGTTGCCGATCCGCGCCGGGTCCGGCAGCTTGCGCAAGCGGATGGCCATAACCGCATCAGCAATCTGCCGTGCCGTTGGGGAGGCGATTTGCCGGGTTTCCAGTTCCTGCGCCAGATCGGCATAACGGGTTACGGGCCGCCAGCGTTTGGGCAAGCGAAAAGCGACAGCCGTGATCAGATAGCGCCCGGCAGCTTCCCGTTTAAAGACACTGTCTCGATAACCAAACTGGCTAGCCGCATGGTCAAACCTTACAATTTTGCCGGTCTCCAGATCCACTGCTTCCAGATACTCAAACCGCTCGGCTATTTCCAGCCCGTAGGCGCCGATGTTCTGGACCGGGGCCGCGCCGACCGTACCGGGAATCAGCGCCAGATTTTCCAGTCCCGGCCAGCCATGCGCCAGCGTCCAGCACACGAAATCGTGCCAGTTTTCCCCCGCTCCGGCACGCACAATCCAGGCATCCATCTCTTCTGCAATCTGTTCCCGTCCGGCAATCCGCACGTGCAACATCAGTCCCGCAAAATCACCGGTCAGCACCAGATTGCTGCCACCCCCGAGGATAAAGCGTGGCAAAGATGCCCACTCGGGCAAATTCATCAGTGCAGTAAGTTGCGCCAAGGTATCGATGCTGGCGAACCACCCGGCATGCGCTGGAAGACCGAAACTATTGAGGCGATGCAGCGGCACATTACGCTGCAAAAGATCAGCTGGCATCAGCGCTGCCTGGCGGCTTGGGTCCGGGTCAGCGCCCGTTGCAGATCGCTGATCAACTGATCAACCGCTTCTTGGGGAGTATTCCAGGAGCACATCAGCCGGACCCCCCCGACACCGATGAAGGTGTAAAACTGCCAGCCTTTGGCCTGTAAAGCCTGAATGACCGGCGGCGGTAATTCCAGAAACACTGAATTAGCTTGCCGGGGGAACATCGGCTGCAGGCCCGCTACCTCCTGCAATCGTTGTTCAAGATAGGCTGCCATGTCATTCGCATGGCGCGCATTGCGCAGCCAGGCACCGGTTTCTAGCAACCCCAGCCAAGGCGCGGCGATAAAGCGCATCTTAGAAGCCAATTGCCCTGCCTGTTTGCAGCGCCAGGCAAAATCGGCCGCCAGCTCCTGATCGAAAAACAGGATCGCCTCGCCGATCGCCATTCCATTTTTGGTCCCGCCCAGACACAGCACATCGATACCGGCCTGCCAGGTCATTTGCGCTGGTGTCTGGTCCAGCGCCGCAACCGCATTGGCGAAGCGGGCGCCATCCATGTGCATTTTCAGCCCGTATTGCTTGGCCAGTTTGCGCAGGCCGCGCAGATCATTCAAAGTATAGACCGTGCCCAGCTCAGTGGCCTGGGTAATACTAATTACCTTGGGTTTAGGATAGTGAATATCCGAACGGCGGGTAATCAACCGTTCCACCTCAGGTGGATCGAGTTTGCCCTGTTCACCTTTGGCCAGCAGCAGCTTGGAGCCATTGGAGGCGAATTCCGGGCCACCGCATTCGTCGGTTTCGATATGGGCGGTCTCGTGGCAAATCACGCTGTGATAGGATTGGCAAAGTGCCGCCAGTGACAGGGAGTTGGCAGCCGTCCCGTTGAACACGAAGAACACTTCGCAATCTGTCTCGAAAAGTTCGCGAAAGCGGTCTGCCGTCCGCTGGGTCCATTGATCATTGCCATAAGCCGGTGCATCGCCTGCATTGGCTTCCAGCAGATAATCCCAAGCTTCAGGACAGACACCGGAATAGTTATCGCTTGCAAACTGGCAAATGGGTTGACAAATTTTATTCATAAAACCAATGAAATATCCCAATCAGTCAATACTGCGATCTGGCAAGATAAATTCTACCATTTCTCAATCAAACCCGGATGATCCCTGATCTCCTTGCACATTCCGAAATAAGACTACACCTCTTGCAGGTATCGAAGACGTATTCTCAAGCCCGGAACCGCCGCACCTGGCGCTGCAACTGACGCACCGCCATTGATGGATGGACCGGCCCGTAGCGCAAGACTGTGTACAGTCTGGCAATTTCCCGGACAGGCTTGGCCAGCTCCGGGCGTTGCGCGATCACCCGTTCAGTGAAATCCAGCGGTCCTTCATGCAGACCACGCGCTAGACCGTGTTGGGCCAGCCGATGGCAGAATTGCTGCCAGGCGCGCACCACCGGATCACGGGACCGGCGGCTCCGCCAGCGCAATGTGATGAAAATCACTCCCAGACTACTCAATGCTGCCACCATCGCGATGGTCATCCCGCGCCAATCCACGGTGCCGAAACCCAGCCCTGATAGAAACTCCTTTTGCCGGTCCGGGCCATAAGCGAGTACCCATTCGTTCCAGCGAATGTTCAACACATCCCAGCTCAGCGCCAGCTGCCGAAGCCATGCATAATGACCGTCCCGGCGGGCCAGAAAGGGCAAGGTGCCGGTATCGGCCAATGCGGCATAGATACCTTGCTGAATCCGGTCCGGAGACACCGCCGCCGTAGGATCGATGCGCACCCAGCCGCGGTCTTCCAGCCAAACTTCGGCCCAGGCATGCGCATCGGATTGGCGGACAATCAGATACTCACCCATTTCGTTACGCTCGCCGCCTTGATAGCCCGTAATCACCCGCGCCGGAACCCCGGCGGCCCGCATCAAAAACACGAAAGCACTCGCATAGTGTTCGCAAAAGCCTTCACGGGTGCGAAACAGAAACTCATCGATGCTATGGAAACCAAGCAATGGCGGGGTCAGCGTGTAGTGGAACGATTGCTCGCGGAACAAAGCCAGCGCCGCATTGACCAGACTCTCAGGCCGCGGGTCGCGCGCGCGCCATTCTTCAACCAGTTCCCGGGCGCGCGGATTGCTCTTTGATGGCAGCCGCAAACCGAGGAACCGCTCAGCTGAGGTCAGTTCACCCGTCCGGTATTGCAGATAAGAACGCACCTCATAGCGGTACACTTCGTTGACTGGCCGCTCGCGCAACAGTTGAAACGACCGGGTCATGCCAGCACGCGGGGGAAGGCTTGCTGGCAGATCCAACGCCAGCAGCCAGCGCTGATTGCTTGGCTCCAGGAGCACCGCATAATCCAGCGCTGGCCCCTCCGGCGTGAAGGGGAAGGGAGTCTTCGATGGCAGTTCATCCCGCCGTGTCCAGCGCCGTCCGTCAAAACCCCATAATACCGGTCCGCGCCAATAAAGTTGTTTCGGCGACGGCATAGCCCCCGTGAACCGGACCCGGAACGCCACTTCGTCAGATTGAATCAATTGGCTGATCGTCCCCGGCTCCATCTCATCGGAGAGACCCGTGCGGCCTTTGTAGGCATCTTTGGGCAGCCCCCACAGAGGGCCAGGGATGCGCGGAAATAAGATGAACAATACCAGCATCACCGGAATGGCCAGCAGCACCATCTTCCCAGCCAGCCGCAAAGGGGCAAGCGCTGTCAGACCCGCATGCTGGCGATGGATCAGCATCTGCGAGACCAGCATCAGCACCACCACTGCCAGCAGGTAGGCCACCATCGGGATTTCCTGGCTGTAAAGCAGGTTACTCATGACCAGCAAATAACCGAGGAAAACCAATACCACACCGTCGCGCAAGCCTCGGGTTTCCAACAGCTTGCAAGCCGTCATTGCCGTCAGCAATGCCACACCGGGATCGCGCCCAAGCAAGGTTTTATAACTCACCAGCACCCCCGCAGCAGCCAGCAGCGCCAATACGAGCAATAGCCAGCGGGGCGGCAGGGGTTGTTGCCAAATCGCAATAACCCCCCGCCAAGCAGCGACGATAAAAAAAGCGGGTGCCAACCAAACCGGCAGTTCATTCGTGTGCGGCGCGACCGCCAGCGTCAGCGTCAGTATCACCCAAATCAGCGCCGTCGACGTCAGTAGTTCTACCGGGGTTTGCGCACAAACCTTGGCATGCTCCTCTCCGGCAGAGGGAGCAGGGCGAGAAGCGAGGGAATTATGCTGTTGTTTCCAGAATCGCATAAGATTTCTAAAGCTTTCAGCGTATGGGCCAACGAATCAACCGGCCAAAGAAACGCAACACCGTACTGGGCATAGACCTGCACCTTGACCATCCGATCCTTATAAGCTGTGAAGGGGGATAAAATTTCGCAGACTCAACCTGGAATGAACAGCATTTGCACGTTGTTGAGGCTAGAACAATGCCAGCGCCTCCAAGCAGCGACGGCGGTGCATATCACCCTGCCCTGGCGGAATCCGCACGCCTGGTAACTGCAAGCCATAACGGCGGCTCTCGGTTTCAGCTTTGAGCACCCACTGACAGAGTTGCGCCAGCCGTGCCTCAACCGGGTCATCGCCCAGAAGTACCCAGTCCAGCCACAACTCCGATCGGGCTTGATCGGTAAAGCGCTTGACCAGCAATTGTTCACTGCGGCCAGCCGCCTTCCAGGCGATCCGGCGCGGGGAATCACCGGGTGCATAAGGCCGGAAACCAGCATAATCCTCACTGCCCGGTCCCACCTCCTGTAAACCACCGCCAGAGCTGTTTGGCAACGCTGCCGGCAATGGACGTTGTCCTCGTGGCTGCGGATAAACCAACGCTGCTGATTCGAATTCCACCCAGCTCCATGATTGGAGCAGACCCAACGGGAAGCGCGTCAATATCCGGATGCGCCCCGGCCGCAACCAGCCACGTTGCGTTGCTGGAATTGTCAGCGTTGCGGCCGCCGCCCCTGAAGGCGGCACATCGACATAGCTGGGTGGCTGATCGCGCCATTGCAGGGCAATGCCATAACGGGGTTCCGGACCGGGATTTTCCAGGCGAAAACACAATCGGGCGTCCTGCCCAACAAAGGCAGGCTCCACATCAGCCGGATGGATGATCAGCCCTAGCAACGTATCATGCGCCTGCCACATACTGTTATGGGCTATAGCAACCAGCAGAAACGTGAAAGCGAAGCCCATGCTATTGCTATAGTTGATCGACCAGAGGAACAGCACGAACAACAACGCAGCAAAGGCATAGCCATAGCGCGTCGGGAGGATATAGATGCGGCGGCGCTCTAGCCGCACCGGATCGCGCGCTGGCCGCTGACCACGGGTGACCCAAGCCTCGAAGCGTTGCCGCAACGCTGTAAACATGACAGCAAACTCAAGCCGGCAGAGCCACCGCTTCGAGCAACTGCTTAACCAGCGCGGTGGATGACTGCTCCAAATTATCATCGCCGGGGTGCAGGCGATGGCCAACGACCGCAGGCAACACCGTCTGCACATCCTCCGGAAGAGCATGGCCACGCCGATGCAGCAGCGCCCAAGCCCGTGCCGCCCGCAGCAGTCCCAATCCGGCCCGGGGCGACAACCCGCCCCGGAAGCGATTGGACTGGCGGGAAAACGCCAGCAATGCCTGCACGTAATCCAGCAGCGGCGGGGCCGCGTGAACGCTCGCCACTTTGACTTGCGCCTCATGTAATTGTGCCGCGGTCATGCTCACTGGCAAGCGCGCCAGCACTTCGCGGCGGTCCTCGCCTTCCAGCAACATCCGCTCGGCCTGGGCATCGGGATAGCCGAGTTCAATGCGCATGAGAAACCGGTCAAGTTGCGATTCCGGCAAGGGAAATGTCCCAATTTGGTAAGCCGGATTCTGTGTGGCGATCACGAAAAACGGCTTTGGCAGCTCGCGGCTTTCGCCTTCGATAGTCACTTGACCCTCCTCCATCGCCTCCAGAAGAGCGCTTTGCGTCTTGGGCGTGGCGCGGTTGATCTCATCGGCCAGAATCAGTTGCGCAAAGATTGGCCCGGGATGAAACACAAAGGTTTCGCGCTGGCGTTCGTACACTGCCGCACCGAGAATATCCGCTGGCAGCAGGTCGCTGGTGAACTGGATGCGTTGGTATTGCAAGCCCAAGCAATGCGCCAAAGCATGAGCCAAGGTTGTTTTACCCATACCAGGCAGGTCTTCGATCAGCAGGTGGCCACGCGCCAGCAGGCAGGCCAACGCCAACCGGATCGCCGGTTCCTTACCCAGGATCGTGGTGCCAACTTCCTGGATAGTCAGCTCCAGCCGGTCTTCGAGCGTCGCCACTGGCTCAGTCCTGCCGGCGCAAATCGCGCTTGAAGCGTTTGAAATTCTCGACGTAACGCCCTGCCGACAAGCGTATGCCTTCGATTTCCTGCCCGGTCAAGGTGCGCACCACCTTGCCCGGCGAACCCATGACCAGCGAGTTATCCGGAATAATTTTGCCTTCGGGAATCAAGCTGTTGGCGCCGATCAGGCAATTTTTGCCAATCACCGCCCGGTTCATGATGAGGCTCTTGATGCCAATCAGGCTGTTGTCACCGATGATGCAGCCGTGCAACATCGCTAGATGACCGACGACGACATCGCGGCCAATCGTCAATAGAATGCCTGGATCGGTGTGAAGAATCGATCCATCCTGGACATTGGAATTCTCGCCGATGGTAATGATGTCATTATCACCGCGCACCACCGCATTGAACCAGATACTGGCATTGTGCTTAAGGACAACCGAGCCAATCACGGTCGCATTGTCGGCGATGAACCAATCCTCGCCATGAAATTCGACCCTGCGGTCGCCAAGGGAATAAATCACCGGATCCTCCTGAGAGTGTGCGGGGGATTTGAGAAAACCGGGGCAGTATAAACAAGATTAGCAGACAGACGGCGAGCCGATGGAAGAAGCCAGGAAGAAATACAGATCGGCAATACTTCGCCATTCGCACGTCTGGGGCGGGATGAGCAATGCCAAACCCCTTACGGGGCTCGGCTTAAGCGGGATTAACGCTAGACCATCAATCGCAGCCTTAGGGCTTGTAATAACCCACAGCGCAGATTTGATCGCCTACTTTTTCAACATACGCTACTTTCTCGGAAGGTTTTTCTTCGCCCGGACGCGGCCACATGTAAGTCACTTCGACTATTTCGCCTTCTTTCGCGTCCTTGTACATTGCCTCACCGAGCGCTTTGCCAGACTTGTCCTTCAGATCTTTCAAACTCTTGCCAACCAGCTTCGGATGAGCCGTGAAATTACCATCGGGACCGCCGCAGAATACGTATAAGTCTTTCTCTTTAAAGCCGCCTTCACCTTTAGTAAACGCTTCCAGGGCCTTGGCCTCGTCGGCCTGTACTGCAGCAACGGCCTTTTCCAACATCATCTTGGCTTCTGCGGCGGTGCCAAAGTCAGTCGCCCATGCACTGCCGAAAAACCCCATCGCACAGAATGCAGTGACACCCATCAGTAATTTCTTGTTCATCAATCAACCTCCTTTGTGCATTATCGCTCTGAATTTTCAGTTGTACATCGCCATACGGGGGCGACGCTTTCAAACTGTAGACGGTGAATTGGGGAGTAACAAGGCGCGATGCGTAAAATACACCTCCATCAATATTGTTTTAATTTGCAACCTAGATCACAGGCAAATGTGCTCCGTTACCTTGACATGAACCCTTGCAGGAGGTCATTCAAAAACCGCAAGCCCCGGTCAGTCGGCTGCAACCGGCCGGCCGTGGCTTCCATCAGCCCCTTGGCCCGCGCCTGGCTCCATGCGGGCTCCAGCGCCGCCAACGGCAGACCGGTCCGTTCGCTGAAGCACGCAGCGGGTACTCCTTCCACAAGCCGCAAGGCGTTCATCAAAAATTCCACCGGCAAATCAGCTTCCCGGACGGGTTCATCACCGCCGATACCCGCTGGCATTCCGGCTTGAGCCAGATAGTCCCGTGGATGTTTGCGCTTCCACAAGCGGCTTATCCGGCCTGCAACCGGATCGGTCAATTTGCCGTGTGCGCCGGCACCGATGCCCAGATAGTCGGCAAACTCCCAGTAATTAAGATTGTGCCGGCAACGCCGGCCTTCGCGAGCGTACGCCGAAACCTCGTAACGCTGATAACCCTGACGTTCCAGTTCAGCCCCTATTCGTTCTTGGATAGCATCGATGATATCGTCATCAGGCAGAGCAGGCGGCGAATGATAGAAACGGGTATTCGGTTCAACCGTCAATTGATAGCAGGAAAGATGCGCAGGCTGCAAAGCCATCGCGTTGGCGATGTCGGCCAGCGCGTGCTCAACCGTCTGTCCTGGCAGACCAAACATCAGATCCAAATTGAAGTTGTCCAGCCCGGCAGCATGGGCAGCCTCAGCAGCAGCGAAAGCCGCGCGGCGGTCATGAATGCGCCCTAACGATTGCAAATGCCCCTCGTTGAAACTTTGCACACCGATCGACAGCCGGTTGATGCCAATTTCATGAAATTCGGTAAATCGACCCTGTTCGACCGTGCCAGGATTGGCTTCCAGGGTGATTTCCAAATCCGGGCGTAACGGCAACCGGGCACGCAGACCTGACAATAGCCGTTCCAGCGCTTCGGCAGAAAACAGGCTGGGCGTACCGCCACCGATGAAGATACTGTCGATGCGCCGTCCCCATACCCGAGGCAAATCCTGCTCTACATCAATCAGCAAGGCATCGATATAAGCTTGTTCTGGTAGCGGCCCGCGTCTTTCATGCGAATTAAAATCGCAGTACGGACATTTGCGCACACACCACGGTATATGGATATACAGGGCGAGCGGCAGCGTTTCGTGAAAAGTTAACATCGACCCGTCCATCATGAAGCCGGTTGCTCTTCCGGTAGCACCGCCCTTGCTGCAGCCAGCATCCAGAATTCCGGTTGCCGCTTCAAGATGTCGACCAGTTGCGCCAGCGCTTGGCCGCGATGGCTCAGCCGGTTTTTAACCGCCAGATCGAGTTCAGCGGCGGTTTGCCCTTCACTGGGGACCAGAAATACGGGGTCGTAACCAAAGCCGCCTGTACCATAGGGCTCAAAAGTGATTAGACCCTCCCAGCGGGCCTGGCAAATCAGCGGCGTTGGATCAGCCGCATGCCGCAGTAAAACCAATACACATTGGAAATACGCGCCGCGCTGTTCAGCCGGTGTTTCGCCCAATGCGTCCAGCAGCTTGTCCAGATTGCCGCGGTCGCTCGCGTTGGGACTGGCATAGCGGGCCGAATACACGCCGGGCGCACCGCCCAGCGCATCGACGACCAATCCAGAGTCGTCGGCCAGAGCCGGCAATCCGGTATGATTGGCCGCGTTACGAGCCTTGATCAATGCATTCTCGACGAAGGTCAGACCCGTTTCCTCAGCTTCCGGTACATTCCATTCCGATTGCGGCATGATTTCCAATTCCAGCCCTGTCAGAGCGGCGCGGAATTCTCGCAGCTTACCGGCATTGCTGGTGGCCAGAACAATATTGTGCATCCGTCTCTCCATTCGCTATCTAGCAGCCTTAGCCCGGCAGACCCAGAGCTGCCCGCTGTTTGGCCAGTAATTCTGCAATACCGCCTCGCGCCAATTCCAGCATGGACTGTAATTCCTCCATGCGGAAGGCATGACCCTCGGCGGTACCCTGGATTTCGATGAAGGCCTGAGCGTCGTTCATCACGACATTCATGTCAGTTTCGGCTTCGGAATCCTCGGCGTAGTCCAGATCCAGCACTGGCACGCCTTGATAAATACCAACCGATACGGAGGCAACCTGGCCATGCAACGGGTTTTTCTTAATCGGCTTCCGGTTGCTCAAATAACGCACGGCATCGGCCAGCGCCACGAAACCGCCGGTAATCGCCGCAGTGCGGGTACCGCCGTCGGCCTGGATCACATCACAATCGATGGTGATAGTGCGCTCGCCCAGCGCTTCCAGATCCATCACTGCCCGCAGTGACCGGCCAATCAGCCGCTGGATTTCCAATGTGCGCCCATCCTGCCGGCCCCGGCTGGCTTCGCGTTGTGTCCGGGTGTGGGTGGCGCGCGGCAACATGCCATATTCCGCTGTCACCCAGCCTCGCCCCTTGCCTTTCAGAAACGGGGGCACCCGTTCCTCGACGCTAGCAGTGCAGATCAAACGAGTGTCACCGAATTCCACCAGCACCGAACCTTCAGCGTGCCGGGTGAATTGGCGGGTAATACGGATCGGGCGCAGTTCATTGGCGGCGCGGGTGCTGGGACGCATGGGCGTGGTTTCCTGTAGTCAATACGGATCAAAGAGTTCAGGAATGGACTATAGCAGAACCGGCTGCGATGCCAGACAAGACGGTTTTACAGCACGGTATAGGAGGATCTTCTGCTCCAGACGCGCTAATTGCGCAGTTTCGGCCTAAGATTAAGCCCATCAATAATGACGCACTACCACCAAAGATTGAGGATGCATCATGTTACGCAGCATGACCGCTTTTGCGCGCCAGGAACAGTCCAGCGCGTGGGGAACGATGATCTGGGAAGTACGCTCGGTCAATCACCGCTATTTGGAAGCCTCGATCCGTCTGCCGGAAACTCTGCGCAGCTTGGAATCGCTAGCGCGCGAACGCATTGCCGCAATGCTGAGCCGCGGCAAGGTGGAGAGCACGCTTAAACTGCAAACGGCGGGTGCAGCACTGACTGCCATCACGTTGAATCAACCTCTGGTTGAGCGCCTGCTGGAAGTTGCGGGTGAACTGGAACACATGATGGGACCGGGCACCGGGTTGCGTCTGGTGGATGTGTTGCGCTGGCCGGGAGCGGTCACTGAGGCCGAACCGAATCTGGATGAAATCAAACAAACCTTGCTTGATGGCCTCGACGCTGCACTGGCGGAACTTGTGGTTACCCGGGAGCGAGAAGGCCAGCGCACCACCGAAATGATCCGGCAGCGTTGCACAGCAATGCGCGAGCAAGTGAAGCAGGTACGCGCCCGCCGCCCGGAAGTCTTGGCGCGCTGGCGGGACAAGCTGCTAGGCCGATTAGCAGAAATTCCGGCAGATGCAGATCCTGGCCGGCTAGAGCAGGAATTGGTGCTGATCGCGCAACGTCTCGATGTGGATGAGGAATTGGACCGGCTGGAGACGCACCTTGATGAGGTCGAGGCGGTGCTAGAGCGTACCGAGCCGGTCGGCCGGCGGCTGGACTTTCTGATGCAGGAACTCAACCGCGAGGCGAATACGCTCTCCTCGAAATCTGCGGATGCAGACACGACACGGTCGGCGATTGAACTTAAGGTGTTGATCGAACAGATCCGGGAACAGATTCAGAATATCGAGTAGATTTTCACAGCGTTTCACTCTTTCAACACCCGGTCTGAGACAAAACCACCCGTTACAAGGGTAACGATACCCATTAGGATCACCTATAATTAGAAAGGTAATTATTCTTCCACAATGGAGGTATCCCGATGGCCGCCTCGTCCGCCCCTGATTCAAAGAACACTGATTTCAACAAGCTGGCACAGAATTTCTCTAAAATCATCGAACAGAGCCAGCGCGTGCTGCAGGAATTCCTCAAGCGCCAGGAAGGTGGCGACCAGCTCCCGATCATGGACCCCGCCATTATCAGCAAGTCCTTTCAGGAGCTGTTCGATAAGCTGCTGAAAAACCCAGATCAGTTGATCGACGCTCAAGTTAATTTCTGGAAAAACTACCTCGATCTGTGGCAGGCCACCTCCCAGCGGATGCAAGGCAAGGAGAGTAAGCCGCTCATTGAGCCGCTGCCTGGTGACAAGCGATTCAAGGACGGGCAGTGGGCAGAAAATGCAGTTTTCGATTTCATCAAACAGTCCTATCTGCTGGCCGCCGACAGCCTGCAAGGGCTGGTTCGCAAAGTCGAGGGATTGGATGACAAGACGGCCCGCAAGGTCCAGTTCTACACCCGTCAGTTCGTGGATGCCATGGCGCCCACCAATTTCGTGCTGACCAATCCGACCGTGCTCCAAACCACGCTCGATTCCGGTGGGGATAATCTGGTCAAGGGTCTCCAGAATCTGCTGGCGGATGTAGAGCGCGGTCGCGGCCAGTTGCAGATCAGGATGACCGACCTCAAAGCCTTCAAGCCGGGCGAGAACATCGCGGTCACACCGGGTAAGGTCGTCTTTCAGAACGAGTTGATGCAACTGATTCAATACAACCCCAGCACCCCGACCGTCCACCAGCGGCCATTTCTGTTCGTCTCACCCTGGATCAACAAGTTCTACATCATGGACATGCGGCCCAAGAACTCGATGGTCAAGTGGATGGTGGATCAGGGGTTCACGGTGTTCATGACTTCTTGGGTCAACCCGGACGAACGCCTGGCGCACAAGAAGTTCGAGGACTACATGCTGTCCATCGTGGAAGCGATGGACGCCATTGAGCAGGCTACCGGCGAGCGGGAAATTAACACCGCTGGCTACTGCCTAGGCGGAACAATCCTGCTGACCACACTGGCCTATCTCGCCGCCAAGAAAGACCCGCGGGTAAAAAGCGCCATTTGCTTTGCCTGCATGACCGATTTCAGCGAGCCTGGCGAGCTGGAGGTGTTCATCGACGAGGAATTGATCACCTTGCTAGAGAAACAGATGGGCGAGCGGGGCTATCTGGATGGCAGCCAGATGGCGGGCGTATTCAGCATGCTGCGCGCTAACGACTTAATCTGGTACTTCGTGGTCAATAACTACCTGCTGGGCAAAGACCCCTACCCCTTCGATCTGTTGTATTGGAATTCCGATTCCACCCGGATGCCTCGGGACATGCACAGCTTCTACGTGCGCAATATGTACCAGAAAAACCTGCTGCGCGAGCCGGGCGGCATCACGCTGGCCGGTGTGCCGATCAATCTGCGCAAGATCAAGACGCCGGTCTACTTCTTGTCAGCCTTCGAGGATCATATCGCGCCGTGGACTTCCACCTACGCCGGCACCCAACTGGTCGGCGGACCGGTAAAGTTCGTGTTGAGCGGGTCTGGCCATATCGCCGGAGTCATTAATCCAGCCTCTTCGGACAAGTACGGTTTCTGGCTCAATCCCAACACTCCGCCGGACCCCGGCGGCTGGTTCAAGGATGCTGTCAAGCAGGACGGTTCCTGGTGGCCGGACTGGCTGGCCTGGCTGCAACCGTATGCCGGCCCGCACATACCGGCCCGCACGCCGGGCGACGGCACGTTGCAACCGATCGAGGACGCACCGGGTTCCTACGTCAAGATGCGGTATGATCAATCCACCGGGGGATAACTATAAAGTTGCTCAGCCAAGGGGTCATCAGCGATGATCAACAGACAACCCGCCTCCGGGGCTTGCTGACCGGTACAGCGGTGGGCGATGCGCTGGGCCTGCCCGCTGAAGGACTGTCCCGCCGCCGGGTTCAACGGCTGTATCAGGGCCACTGGCGACACCGGCTGATCTTCGGGCGCGGCATGATCAGCGATGACACCGAACACACCGTTTTCGTCGCTCAATGCCTGCTGCGCCACCCTGATTCGCCGGAACGCTTCGCCCGCCGCCTGGGCTGGAGTCTGCGCGGCTGGTTGCTATCGCTGCCAGCAGGCATCGGCTTCGCGACGCTGCGAGCGATCTTGAAACTTTGGCTGGGCTTTCCGCCGAACCGCAGCGGCGTGTATTCCGCCGGCAACGGCCCGGCCATGCGCGTCGCGGTCATCGGCGCATTCTTCGCCGGCGATCCGCAACGCCGGGCCGCCTATATCGCCGCCTCGACCCGCATCACCCATACCGGCCCCAAGGCACTGACCGGCGCAACCGCCATTGCCGAATTAGCGGCCTGGATCGTCCGCGATTCATTGACCGAGCGCCCAGCGCTGGAACCGTTCCTCGCCCTGCTCCGCGCCTGTGGCCCGGATGACCACGGCTGGCAGGCGCTGGTAGACGCTATCGCCCAGGCCGCGCAGGATGATGCCACCGTTGGGGAATTGGCGGAACGGCTGGGATTAGCGAAGGGAATCACCGGCTACATCTACCACACGGTTCCCATCGCGGCCTACGCCTGGTTCCGGCACGGCGGCGATTACCGCCAAGCACTGACCGCAGTGCTGGATTGCGGGGGCGATACCGATACGGCGGGCGCGATTACCGGCGCATTAGCAGGGGCGATGGCTGGGGAAGAGGCGATTCCAGCGGCATGGAAAACAGGCATCGCCGACTGGCCGCGTTCTCTGCCGTTGTTGCGAACGCTGGCTAAGCGGTTAGCGATAATTCAGACCACTGGCCAGTCCCTTGGCCCTGTGCGCTATTTCTGGCCAGCGATTCCGCTGCGCAATTTACTCTTTCTGCTGATTGTGCTGACGCATGGTTTCCGGCGCTTGCTGCCACCCTATTGAGGAAAAACCGCCCGCTTTGGCAGCCTTATCCTGCAACCCGCTCCACACCGGTATGCAGCGTACCGTCCGGGTATAGCTCGAACCAGCGATAGCCAGGCGGCAGATCGTCCACCTGCGGTTCCGGGACACAGGGCTTGAACTGGACACACGTCGCGGGTGCGGCCAACAGCTCAACACCGTTCCGTTGAGCGCTGAACTCGGCGTGAATATGTCCCCAGATCACCGCCCGGACATGCGGATAGCGATCCAGCACCCCGAAGAACGCTGCATGGTTGCCCACCATCATCGTATCCAGCCAAGAGGTTTGGCTGGGCACCGGGTTATGGTGCAGACACACCACCGTATGCAAACCCGAGCTAGTTGCCAGCAGCGTATCCAGCAACGCCAGTTCGCCATAGGCCAAATGACCATCGGGAGTGCCAGGAAAGCTGGAATCCAGCAGGATGAGCTGCCAGCCGCCGGCCACGATATGACGCTCACGCCGCACGTAGCCATCCCGCAGCGCCCAGCTCATGGCAGCAGGAAAATCATGATTACCCGGCAGGCAGTAAACCGGCAGGCCCAGCGGCTCCAGTATCTGGCGCAGCCGCGCATAGGCTTCGGGCTCGTCACCCACCAGATCGCCGGTGGCCAGCATGAAATCCGCGCCAGGATGTTTATCTTGGATACGCGCCAGCACCGCATTCAGACCAGCATCCACGTCCACCCCGCAGATCCGGCTGCCAGGCTGGGTTTTCAGGTGAAGGTCCGTGATTTGAATAACCCGCAGGGGAGCGGCAAGCGTGGTGGTCGACATAGGCGGTTCCTCAAGGATGACCATACATAAAAGTTTACAAGGATTTTATGAATACTTTGGACCGGCGTTGCCAGTTATATAATCCCTGCTTACCCATCGGCAGATCGCTCACTTCCGCCGGCTCGAAACCGTGCTCACGAAACCAGTGGGCGGTCCGGGTGGTGAGCACGAATAACCGTTGCAATCCCTCAGTCCGGGCCTGACGCTCGATGAAACTGAGCAGCGCATCGGCACGGCCAAGATTACGGTAGTGGGGATGCACCGCAACGCAAGCCAACTCCCCCAACCGCTCACCGGAAAATGGGTAAAGCGCCGCACAGCCGATGATCGCCCCATCGCGTTCGAGCAAGACAAAACGCTCGATTTCCATTTCCAGCCGCTCTCGCGACCGGCGCACCAGTGTTCCATCTTCCTCCAGCGGCTGGATTAATTCCAATAACCCGCCCACATCATCAATCGTCGCGGTGCGCAGCCCTTCATAAATATCGGCAGCGATCAAAGCGCCGACACCGTCACGAGTGAACAATTCCAGCAGCAGTGCGCCATCGACCCGTCGGCTCAGCAGATGAACGCGGCGTACCCCAGCCTGGCCGGCACGCAGGGCGAGGCGCAAAGGGCGGGCGGCATCTTCAGGCAAAGCGGGATGTTCGCCCAGCAATTGCCCCGCCTCGTTCAGATTCAGCTGCCGAACCGGCTGATTGGCAGTATCGCGCAATTCCGCCCCCTCGCTCAGCACTAACAATTTATCGGCTTGCAATGCAATGGCTGTCGCGGCGGCCACATCCTCGGCGCTGAGATTGAAAATCTCCCCGGTCGGCGAATAGCCCATCGGCGATAGTAAAACGATAGCATCCTGATCCAGCCACAGGCGGATAGCGCGGTCATCGATGCGCCGCACCTCGCCGGTGAAGCCATAATCCACCCCGTCGCGCACCCCCAATGGCCGGGCGGTAATCAAATTGCCGGACACCACCCGCAGGTGCGCCCCATGCATTGGCGAATTGGCCAGTCCCATCGATAGCCGGGCCTCAATGCGCAGGCGCAAGCGGCCCACGGCCTGTTTGACATAGCGCAGATCATCCGCTTCAGTGACACGCAACTCATTAACATAGCGCCATTCGCGCCCCGCTTCGCGCAAACGCGCCTCAATCTGAGTGCGGGCGCCATGCACCAATACCAAGCGGATACCCAGACTGTGCAGCAGGGCAAGATCGTGAATCAGACTGGAAAAATGCTCGGTATCCACCGCTTCACCGCCAAACAGCACCACGAAGGTCTTGCTGCGATGAGCGTTGATGTAGGGACCAGCCTGGCGGAACCACTGAACAAATGAATCGGAATGCATGTTGCGAAGCCTTAGAGAGGAATAAAACCCAGCGTTACCTAAAAGAGAGCAGCTGGCAGGGAGGACGTTCAACACGTTTCCGGTCTACCGCGCTCCGGGTTCCAGGATCAATCGATGTTGCGCCGGTCCAGGTTCCAGCGGCAATGCCAGCCCTTTGACCCAGGCTTCGTGCCCAGCCCGGTAGTAAGATGACAGAGGATGGCCGCTCTGCCCGCCAGGCATGTGCAAAATGCCGGAGGCTTCCCGGCCTGGGGCAATAACCAGCCGTTCTGAGGCGCCATTGGCGGGCGTCTGTACCCGCGGCATATACATATCGCCGGGTAGCGGTTGCTCCGGCATGTCCAGCCAGCCGCTCAACCAGGGCAGCACCCGGCTGAACGGATGCTGGATGTGAACCGGGTTATCATCGCCCCAGGTATGCATGGCCAATGGCCGGTTATCAACGGTCAATCCGGCCAGCGTTGCATCCGCAGCTTCCAGCAACAGGGCTGACCAATCGGGATAACGGGGGTCAAGCAGATGCAGTGGTTGCCGGGAAACCAGTTGCCATAATGGCCCTTCATTCTGGCGGAAGGCGCCATAATCAAAAGCAGGATCGGCCTGCTGGCAAGGCGCGATCAGCGGCGCGAACGCCCGTTGCCGGACTAGCAGACGAAAGGTGCGCACCGCCCGGTAGCCCACCGAATCTACGGTTGCCCGGTCCCCCCACTCCATCACAAATTTCCGCAACTCCTTACGCCGTGGATCGGCGCGCAGATTCTCCGGCGTCAGTGTCGCCAGCAGCAGTTTGCGCCAGCGCTCCAGAAACAACGCCCGGTCATCCAGTTGCAGGGCCAGAAAATCCGCTTCGGTAAAATGCTCCCCCGCCAGCAGCGCATCGCGAATTTGCCGGGCACGGGCGCCAAGGGAATAACCGCCATCGCCGAGCAATTCCAGCCAAGCCCCATCGACCACCCGGCCATTGGCGGTCCATAACCGGCCATCTGGCGGATCGGTGATGCGCGGATATTCGGATGGATCGAGCCAGCCGGACCAGCCGCGCTGACCGTCCGCCCACGAAGAAGGCAGACGCCCATCGTGACCAAAACGGCGTGGAATCGGCCCGATAATGGTCCAGGCGATATGGCCATCGGCACTGGCCAATAACAGGTTTTGCGCTGGAATGCCGGTTCGATGCGCAATATCGAGCGCAGCGTCCAGTGTATCGGTTGCTTCCAGCGCCAGGAGGTTCAAATTGACAGCTTGCGGATCGTGCGCCACCCAGCGCAGCGCCCGCCGCCGGCCACGGTGATCACGATCCAGCACTGGCCCCCAAACGGTTTCCAAGACGTCCAGCGTCTCGTCCGGCGCGCCCCGGACAGCCAGCGTTTCCTTGATATGCACGAAAGATTGGGGGCCCTCCGGAGTTTGGTAATGATCATCGTCATCGCCCGGTTCCAGCACCACCAGATCAGCCCAATCGCCTTCGCTGTTGGTATAACCCCACGCGATATGGCCGTTGCTGCCTACAACAATGGCCGGCGTACCCGGCAGCGTGACACCAGAGATGCGCCGTTCGCGGCCATCAGCGTCAGGATAGACGAATGCCGCCCGGTACCAGATATTAGGTATGCGCAGCGGGAGATGCATATCATTAGCCAGCAGCGCGCCGCCATGTCCGGTCAAGCGGCCAGCGACTACCCAGTTATTGCTGCCCAGTGGCGGGCCGGATTCGATGGCGGAAGGCAAAAAGCTAAAAGCGAACGATGAAGCGCTCCGCCCTTCCTGAGGGAGAGAAATTGCCGGTGAAGGGGAAACCGGCAGAGAAAGAGGGGCTGGAAGAAAGAGGGATCTTTGTGTGCTGAAGATTTCGGAGCCAGGCGGCGGTACCGCAGCAAAGGGCTCACCCTGCAAAGGCGTATCCCACTCAGTCCCGGCGGGATCGAGAAAGGCAGCTAAGGAAGGAGGTAGCTGGTCATGCAACAGTCCACGCGCCGATTCACGTTGCCACTGCTGACGTTGCAGGTCCAGATACATCGCATAAACCACCAGCAACGCATCTTCAGATTGCCAGGGCTTGGGTGTGACCCGCAAAAGCTGATACTCAAACGGTAATTGGAAGAGATCCGCCAAACCGGCGTTAACGCCCTCTGTATAGGCGGCGATCATCCCCTGTTGTTCAGCCGGCAGGGCCGCCAGCGTCTGCCGGGCGCGCTGCCGGAAGCGATGCAACCGATGCGCGCGATCCGCCTCCAGCGCCATTGGGCCGAACCATTCCGCCAGTTCGCCAGCCGCCGAACGCCGCAGCAGGTCCATCTGGAAAAAACGGTCCTGAGCATGGATGAACCCGGTCGCGCGCGCAATATCCTGCCGGTGCTGTCCGTGAATCGTTGGAATGCCGAGCGCATCCCGTTCAATGGTCACAGAAGCGTTTAATCCAGACAGCGTTGCCGTTCCTTTCAGGCGTGGAAGACTGCCGCACAGCAGAACAGACAGCACAACAATAGCCCCGGCCATGAGTGCCGCCAGGCCGCCACCGGTCCACAGAAAAGAACGCCGCCAGCGAAAATGGTTAAATGTCATTGTCATTGCTTAATCTCAAACCGTTTTCCAAGGGCGCATGTTATGATTTCATCGCTTACATCGACTCATCATGTGAGTATGACTCTAAATAACAATTTTTGAGGAAACCGCTATGGATCATCATGCCCCTGATAACAGCCGTCGTCGTTTCATCAAGCTGACTGCTATTGGACTGGCTGCTGCGCCATTTGCCAATGCCCTGCTGAGTGGAACCGCCCATGCAGCGGACATGGTCAGCGAGAGCGACCCGCAAGCGTCGGCACTGGGTTACGTGGCTGATGCTACTAAATCTGACAAGCGCACGGATGCAACAGCAGCATGCCACAATTGTGGTTTGTACACCGGCAAAGAAGGTGAAGAAAGCGGCCCTTGCGCGATTTTCCAGGGCAAACTGGTCCACGCCAACGGCTGGTGCACGGCTTGGGTCAAGAAGGCGGCCTGATTTTCACGCCGTACTGAAAGCCGGGTTGCCGGGAAAATGGCAACCCGGCCGGAAATGCCGGAACTCCATGTGTTGAGGATCTGAGCCGCACTCACTTGAGACCGGTTACCCTGCTGGGAGAATGACGTGATGGGGACGCCGAATATCCCGGATGCCAAGGCGCTGCTGCGATCGATGTTTGAGGCAGCAATTGCAGCAGCGCAACCAGCGCGTTGTGTACCGCCCTGCCTGCCAGACCCGCCCAAAGGCCGGTTGATCGTGATTGGCGCTGGCAAGGCCTCGGCGGCAATGGCGCAAGCAGTGGAGATGCACTGGCCCGGTCCCCTGGAGGGTTTGGTTGTCACCCGCTACGGCTACGGTGTGCCATGCACCCGCATCGAGATTGCCGAAGCGGCGCATCCAGTGCCGGACGCCGCTGGCGTCATGGCCGCCAGGCGCATCCTGGATCGGGTGCATGGCCTCGGACCGGACGATGCGGTGATGTGCCTGATCTCTGGCGGTGGTTCAGCGTTGCTACCGCTGCCCGGCGAAGGACTGACCTTGGCGGATAAACAAGCGGTGAATCGAGTGCTGCTCAACAGCGGTGCTACGATTTCCGAAATGAACTGTGTGCGCCGCCATCTTTCGGCGATTAAGGGCGGGCGTCTAGCAGCAGCTTGCCATCCGGCCCGGGTGATAAACTTGCTGATTTCCGATGTGCCTGGCGACCATCCAATCGATATCGCCTCCGGACCCACCGTTGCAGATCCCACGACCTGCGCCGATGCGCAAGCCATCCTTGACCGTTACAAGATTGACGCACCCGCCGCAGCAAGGGCGCTCCTGGAAAGCGGCGCAGGCGAAACAGTCAAGCCGGGCGATCCGCGTCTGACTGCTGTTGAAACGCATCTGATCGCCACGCCACAGATGGCGCTGGAAGCAGCCGCAGCAGTCGCCGGTCAGGCGGGTCTTGCGGCCTACATTCTGAGCGACAGCATCGAGGGCGAAGCCCGCGATGCAGGTACGGTTATGGCCGGTATCGCCCGGCAGACCGCCCGGCGCGGCCAGCCATTCCCGGCGCCCTGCGTGCTGCTCTCCGGCGGCGAGACCACCGTTACCGTGCGCGGCCAAGGGCGTGGCGGACGCAATGTTGAGTTTTTGCTGGCCTTGGCGGTGGCGCTCGACGGCCATCCCGGCATCTACGCCCTGGCTGGCGACACCGATGGAGTTGATGGCCAGGAAGAAATCGCGGGCGCTTACCTTGCACCCGGCACCCTCGCCCGCGCGTGGGCACAGGGGATCAGACCTCGCGACCAGTTGGCCGACAACAATGGGCACGGATTTTTCCAATCCTTGGGCGACTCGGTGATTACCGGGCCAACCTTGACAAATGTCAATGATTTCCGCGCAATCCTGGTGACTGAAGACGCTGCGCGTAGCGAATAAGCCCCCTGCTCAAACCGCGTAATCTGGCCAGTAACACGTAACCGTTCACTCCTTTCACTCGCCTGCGGGTAAGCGGCTGGGGTGATGGCAGCGATTTTAAGGGCTTACCTTCTTACTCTCACCCTCACCTCCTTGGCAGGGGGCAGCAGGATCAAATCGTTACAGTAAAACCAAACCCGCTTCAACAGTTCTGGAAGTCATTTCTCACACGGAGCTGCATCCAAATCCGGTTGAGTTGCGTAAGAACTCCTGAAGCCGCAGTAAACGCGGCAATCCAAAACCCGATGACTGCACAGGAGCACTGACCATGAAAACCATTCTGACCGCTACGGCCTTCGCTCTGACCCTTGGCTTGACCGGTTTGACCCATGCCTCCAGCTTCAACGACCGCGGCCCAGTGATCGACACAACCCCGGTCCGCATGGAGCGGCAAGACCTGAGTCACCTCCCGGCCGTGACCGGCTTTAATCAACAGAGCCACCCTGTCGAGACGGCGGTGAGCACGGCTTCCCACCGTAACCACGGAATAGTGCTAGGCGCAAACTGTGATTTAATTCCCCGCACTGGCTTCCAGAACAGTACCTCCACCGCAAGTTGCTAATCCTCATTCCTGGCAGGTAACCGTGGCATCCAGCCGCGGTTGCCATTTCAGGTTTATCCTGCCCCGAGCCATTCTTACTTCCCTTTTTTTCGATCCAGCCGCCAGACAAAGTCCTCGACGATCCGGCGATACAGCGCCTCCTTGAGCACCATATCCTCGATGCCATGATCAAGATTGGGATTGTCGTTGACTTCGATCACCACGACGCCCTTGGCCGTTTGCTTCAAATCCACGCCATAAAAACCATTACCAATCAGGTTGGCCGCTTTAAGCGCGTTTTTGACGACAACCTCCGGCGCATCTTCGACCCGGAAGGTCTTGGCAGCGCCTTCGCGGAAGCCCCGCCCCTTGCCCGGTTCGTGATGGTAAATCTGCCAATGCTCCTTGGACATAAAATACTGGCAGACAAACAGCGGCGTCTTATTGAGGATGCCCACGCGCCAGTCAAATTCGGTGTAGAGAAATTCCTGCGCCAGCAATAGATCGGACGATTTAAACAATTTACCGGCCATATCCAATAATTCAGCACGGTCATTAACCTTGAACACCCCGCGCGAGAACGAGCCATCGGGAATTTTTAACACGATGGGGTAGGCAATCTCGTTATCCAGCCGTTCCAGATTGTCGCGGCGGACGATCACCGTCTTCGGCGTGCGAATCCGGTGGTTACGCAGCAGCTCATCCAGATAGACTTTGTTGGTGCATTTGAGAATGGAGTCGGGATCGTCGATCACCACCATTCCTTCGCTCTCGGCCTTCTTAGCAAACTGGTAGGTATAGTGATCGATGCCCGTGGTTTCGCGAATGAACAGAGCGTCGAACTCGGCCAGCCGGCCGTAATCCTTTTTCTCGATCAATTCGACATTGACGCTGCATTCCCGGCCCGCCTTGACAACGTACTGCAAGGCTTTGGGGTTGGAAGGCGGCATTTCTTCCTTAGGGTTATGCAATACCGCCAAATCGTAGCGATAGTTGCTACGCGCCCGGGGCTGCCGCCAGCGCTTGCTAAGATACGTCGTTAATGCCCCCAGGAACATTTCATCCTGCTCAGCGGACAGCGAGTGCAGATGCAGGGCCTTGAGGGTAGCGATCCGCCATTTCCCCTGCCGCCGGAATTCTACCCGCAGCAATGGCGAGCGAAAGGCGTCGAACAACTGCCGGGCCAGTTCCTGCAATTCTTTGGCAACGCATTGGCCGAAAAAAATATCCAATTCGAAAGCGGTGGCGGCAAACCCGGACCGGGGTTTGCCCAGCACCTGCTGGACATGATCATCCAGATCTTCAATATCAAGGCTATAAATGGATTTGCGGCTGAGATCATTAAGAGTGCGTACACTGGGAATCACCCGATGGTGGCGGGCTTCGGCCAGCAGCGAGCAATAATAGCCCACGCTCAGATACCGGTAACTACGGCACAGATTCAACACCCGCAGGCTGCGCCCCGTGGAATATTCCGGTTTAGCCAGATAATCCTTGGCAGCAACCACCGGCAGTTTAGGGAAATGGGTTTTCCAATCAGTGGGATTTTCCACCAGAATGATGTGATCAGCCATCGGAGTAAAACATCCTGATAAAGCGGGAGGGTAAGTTAAAACAGCGTCGGCAGTTCCGGCCGGCGTTGGGAACGGTAAAGAATCAGCACCGCCTTTTGAGCGGCTTTGCCATAGCGGGCCATGCGTTGAAACTCCCGGTGAGGGATCGGCATGTTGACAGAATCGGTGACCGTTTCGCCTTTTTCGGCATCAACCAGCGGATCATGGACATAAATGTAGTGATCATCGAAACCGGTGACGACGACCCAGTGCGGGAAGCGTTCACCGTAAATACGGTAGGAGCTGATCAAAACCAGCGGGATACCGCCCGCTTCAAATTTTTGCCGCAATTCATCCACGCCCAGGCTGCCGCAATGCAAGGTGACTGGCAGTTGCCGCAATTCTTCGATCCAGTCTTCCTGCACCAGCCGCATCACTTCCTTTTTTTCCAGACTACGCACCGAGTCGACCAGAAACACGCCGTCTTCATTGACATAAATTTCCAGATCGAAGCCACGCCGGTACGCCGATAGCGCCAATCCGTAAGGACCGCAACCGCCGTGGCCTGATGTCATGAAGATCGTCGTGGCCTCACGCCATAAACGCAATTCCAGCTTGCGATCCAGTTCCAGCATCGGGTCCAGCGCTTTCATCGCCATCATCAACGCCGCCGGGCCGCAGGTAAACTCCAAAGTTTGCTGATAGTACGGCACCTTGACCAAAGCGAGCTGAATCTGCGGAACCAAGCGTTTTTCGAAGCGCAGCGCCGCCATGTGGTCTTCGTAATAATCCAGCACTTCCTTGAATTGGCGGTAACCGTGACGACGAAACAGATTCAACGAGGGCGGATTGTCACGGCGCACTTCGAGACGCATTGACACGCAATCGCGCTCCAATGCCGCCGCTTCAGCGGCTTCCAGTAACCGGTCACCAATCCAGCGCCGGGCAAAATCCGGATGGACCGCGATGGAATACAGCCGGGCCATTGAAGCGCCGCGCGAAAACAGCAGCAACACATAGCCGCAAACCTGGCCGGCATCCTCGCTGATCAAAGTGACAGCATTGCCACGGGTCAGTAGATGACGGAAGCTACGGCGCGAGAGCTGGTCCGTGCTAAAGCAGCGGTTTTCGATCGCCAGCAAGGCGGGAAGATCGTCCAAGACAGCATGACGCAGCATAACAGTTCGGAGTGGTTCCACAGGCAGGGAGCCATTAGACGGTGAGCACGAATGAAGAAGGGCGAAACGGCTTGGCGACAGCGGCCAGGGGCAAACGCGGGGTACCAACCGGAATAATGCTGGTATTATCGCCTGTATCTATGGTCACTACCAGTGAAAATCATTATGACCGCTTCATCCCGGCTTTTAGAGCGCATTCAACAACTCATCGCTACTCCCTCGGTCAGCAGCGTATCGCCGCAGTTTGACCAGAGCAACCGGCCCGTGATTGACTTATTGGCTGGCTGGCTGGAGGATCTTGGGTTCGCCGTGCGGATTGAGCTGCTGCCGGGACAGCCGGATAAAGCCAACTTGATCGCAACGCTTGGCCGCGGACCAAGCGGACTGGTGCTGGCCGGACATACTGACACAGTGCCCTTCGATGCTGGCCGCTGGCGCTTTGATCCCTTTGGCGGGGTGATTGCAAATGAACGGATTTATGGATTGGGTTCAACGGATATGAAATCTTTTCTAGCACTAGCGATCGAAGCAGCCCAGGCGTTTACCGCGCATGATCTGCACCAGCCGCTGGTCATTTTGGCAACGGCAGATGAGGAAAGCAGTATGCACGGCGCACAGGCGCTGGCGGCAGCAGGCCAGCCGCTGGGCCGTCATGCGGTCATCGGCGAGCCGACCGGGTTGAAACCAGTGCGGATGCACAAGGGCATTCTAATGGAGGCAATACGCCTGGAGGGCCGCTCCGGGCATTCCAGCAATCCGGCACTGGGTGTGAATGCGCTGGAAGGAATGCATACGGTGATCGGTGAATTGTTGCGCTGGCGGGAGGAGTTACAGGCGCGTTACCACAACCCGCTGTTCG
The DNA here is from genome assembly GCA_024234995.1 of Gammaproteobacteria bacterium. Taxonomy (GTDB): domain Bacteria; phylum Pseudomonadota; class Gammaproteobacteria; order Competibacterales; family Competibacteraceae; genus UBA2383. The sequence continues at coordinate 977 of JACKNF010000002.1, read as the reverse complement.
AAGTGGCTGTGCCGACACTGAATCTGGGCCATATTCATGGCGGCGATAATCCCAACCGGATTTGCGCTCACTGTGAACTCCATATCGATATCCGGCCCTTGCCCGGCATGACGCTGGATAGCTTGCGTGAGGAATTGCACAGGCGATTGGGCCAGCGGCTAGCAGACAGCGCCCTGAAACTGAGTTTCCTGCCGCTGTTTCTGGGGGTTGAGGCGCTGGAAACACCGGCGGCGGCGGCTATTGTGCGGGCGGCGGAGGAATTGACCGGCGCGCCGGCAGGTGTGGTGAATTTCGGCACCGAGGGACCGTATCTGAATGCCCTGGGCATGGAGACCGTGATTCTCGGTCCTGGCAGCGTGGACTGCGCCCATCAGCCGGATGAATATTTGCCGCTGGCGGCGATTCAACCGGCGCTGGAGATACTACAGGGATTGATTACCAAGTTTTGTTTTAAGCCAACCCATGCTAAACAGTAATTACCCATTTACTAGATATTCACTTGAATCTGGATGTGTGAGGATCCAAACCTTTGGCAGCGCAGCACTGGCCATCACTGCATATCCTACCCAACGCGCTGGCCAAGACCACCGGTAACGATGTGCCAAGGCACCGGTTGCACCACTGAAAGATGACGGCCTCTGATAACACCTTAAGATATATGCTGACACCGATATAACAGACGCTGCAAAATCTTGCCGCTTTCGCCCCGAACCGCCACCGAAATGAGTATGTATTGCAATGCAAGATCAACATCTTGATTCTCAAGAGCCTGAATCCAAGACCTTGGATGGTTCGATTCCTCTCTTTTATGTCGGTGTTGGTGCCTCGGCAGGCGGCTTGGAAGCGCTGGAGTCATTTTTCACGCATATGGCCGCCAACAGCAATATGGCCTTCATCGTCATCCAGCATCTGTCGCCGAATTACAAAAGCATGATGGTTGAGTTACTGTCCAAGCGCACCACGATGGCCGTCCGGCG
>JACKNF010000001.1 GCA_024234995.1 Gammaproteobacteria bacterium | reverse complement strand
CTCAAAGATTTGCACAAATAGTCCACCGATGATTTTGCGCTTTTGCTCAGGATCGGTGACGCCGGCCAAGGCGCTCAGAAACCGCTCTTCGGCATCCACCCGGATCACCCGCACGCCAAGATGCTGGCTAAACGTTGTCATCACTTGGTCGCCTTCATGCAGGCGCAACAGACCGGTGTCCACAAACACACAAGTCAATTGCGGACCAATAGCTTGATGCAACAACGCCGCCACTACCGAAGAATCCACGCCACCGGACAACCCTAACAGCACCTCATCACTTTCCACCTGGGAACGGATTGCGGCAATACTATCCTCGATGATGTTGCCCGTGGTCCACAACGGTTCACAACCACATATTTCCACTACGAAGCGGCGCAGGATGCGCTCGCCCTGGCGAGTGTGAGTCACCTCAGGGTGGAACTGTACACCGTACCAATGTTTTTCTTCGTGGGCGATGCCGGCAATGGAACAGGTTGCCGTGCTGGCGATGCGAACGAAACCGGGTGGCAGTTCAGTGACCCGGTCACCGTGGCTCATCCATACATCCAACAAACCGTAGCCTTCCGGGCTGGCGTGATCCTCAATCGTGCGCAGTAACGCCGAATGAGCGTGGGCGCGCACCTGCGCATAGCCAAACTCCTGATGATCGGAAGATTCAACCTGACCACCGAGTTGCATCGCCATGGCCTGCATTCCGTAGCAAATGCCCAGCAACGGCGCATCCATATCAAAAACAATGGATGGCAGGCGCGGCCCATTGGCTACTGTGGTGGATTCCGGGCTACCCGATAGAATGACACCCTGAGGATGGAAAGCGTACAGCGCTTCCGGATCGGCGTCCCAAGGATGGATTTCACAATAAACGCCGATTTCCCGCACCCGGCGGGCGATTAGCTGCGTGTACTGCGAACCAAAATCCAGAATCAGAATACGGTCGAGATGAATATTGCGGGCGGTCATGGCGGTACTCCTCTCCCCCGTGACGGGGGAGAGCCAGGGAGGGTGAGGGTGTCTTCAATCGCAGTGGAGCATTCTTCAATCCACCCGATAATTTGGCGCCTCCTTGGTAATGGTCACGTCGTGAACATGGCTTTCACGTGTCCCTGCCGAGGTGACCCGGATAAAAGCCGGTTTGGCACGCATTTCGACAATATCCCGGCACCCGACGTAGCCCATACTGGAGCGCAAGCCGCCCATCAACTGGTTGATAATCGCTAATACACTGCCCTTGTAGGGCACCCGGCCCTCAATACCTTCCGGCACCAGTTTTTCTACTGCGCTGCCTTCCTGGAAATAACGGTCACTCGATCCATGCTGCTGGGTCATGGCGCCTAGCGACCCCATGCCCCGGTAGGATTTATAGGAGCGCCCCTGATAGAGCTCTACCTCACCGGGGGCTTCCTCGGTGCCCGCAAACAAACTACCGATCATCACCGAATGCGCTCCAGCGGCCATTGCCTTGGCCAGGTCGCCAGAATAGCGGACGCCGCCGTCAGCAATCACCGGCACATCACAATCGCGCAGTGCCTCAGCGGCATTTGATACGGCACTGATCTGTGGAACACCCACCCCGGCAATGATGCGGGTCGTACAGATCGACCCTGGCCCGATGCCCACCTTGACCGCATCGACCCCAGCCTCCACCAGATCACGGGCGGCGGCAGCAGTGGCTATATTGCCGCCAATGACCTGGATCTCTGGATGGTGCTTCTTGATCCAGCGCACCCGCTCCAGTACGTTCCGGGAATGACCATGCGCAGTGTCCACTACCAGCACGTCGACCCCAGCTCCGATGAGCGCCGTCACCCGCTCGTTGGTGTCGCCGCCGGTACCGACCGCCGCGCCGACTCGTAACCGCCCCCATTCATCCTTACAGGCCAGCGGAAAGTCACTGGATTTCTGGATGTCTTTGACCGTGATCATGCCGCGCAACTGGAAACGATCGTTGACCACCAAGACCTTCTCGATGCGGTGTTTGTGCAACAAGGTTACGATTTCTTCGCGGCTTGCGCCTTCGCGTACCGTGACTAGCCGTTCCTTGGGAGTCATAATGGCGCTGACCGGCGCATCCATATTGTATTCGAAGCGCAGGTCACGGCTGGTGACGATACCGACCAGATCCTCGCCATCAACAACAGGCACCCCGGAAATATGATGCGCGCGGGTCAAGGCCAATACGTCGCGGATGCTTGCGCTGGGGCCGGTGACAATCGGATCATTGATAACACCGGTTTCATATTTTTTGACCCGCCGCACTTCCTGAGCCTGTTTTTCAACGGGCATATTCTTGTGGATAATACCAATCCCGCCTTCCTGCGCCAGGGCGATGGCCAGCCGTGATTCAGTCACCGTATCCATCGCCGCGGACACCAGCGGAATATTCAGCGTAATGGTGCGAGTCAGATGGGTCTTAAGGCACACTTCATTGGGCAGCACCTCAGAATAGGCCGGGAGGAGCAGGACATCATCAAAAGTCAGGGCTTCTTGAACGATATGCATGGCGGGGCCTCAAGACTGGGCGAAAATAAACAGACTATTTTATGCTACAGCACCTGCCCGGTAAACGGAAAATCGGATACGCCCGAGGTAGTAACCCGCAACCCTACGACTACAATCCGATTTTTCGGAAACCGGCTTAGAAACCAGCAAGGCTCTTCGCACTATGACAAACACGGTTAGACCCTTTTCCAAAACGAGTGATATCTCACTCGATCCAGCGCACCGCTTCAGCGATGCCGAAATCAGTGCTGTATATAAAGCAATGGCCTTGCGCCGTGACATGCGCCATTTCCGTTCTGGTCAAGTCCCGGAGGAACAGCTTCAACGCCTGTTAGCTGCTGCCCACTGTGCGCCCAGCGTGGGTTTCATGCAGCCGTGGCGATTCATCCGCATCACCGACATCGCCCTACGCCATGCTATTCATGCTCTGGTCGAAGAAGAACGTATCCGCACTGCGGAAGCTATGGGCGAGCGTGAGGATAAATTTATGCGTCTTAAGGTTGAGGGCGTGCTGGAATGCGCGGAAGTGCTGGTAGCAGCGCTGATGGACGGGCGCGAGCGGCATATCTTTGGCCGGCGCACCTTGCCAGAGATGGATCTGGCCTCAGTGGCTTGCGCGATCCAAAATTTATGGCTAGCGGCGCGAGCCGAAGGTCTGGGGTTGGGCTGGGTATCGCTGTTTGACCCTGATGCACTGGCCAGCCTGCTGGGAATGCCGCCGGGCGCGCGCCCGGTCGCAGTGCTGTGTCTGGGACCGGTCGAACGGTTCTACGAAAAGCCAATGCTGGAACAGGAAGGCTGGGCGCAGCGCCAGCCCTTGAATGAACTCATTAGTGAAAACGGCTGGCCAGAATAAGCGGAGACCCGGATCACGATCCGGCAATATAATCATTAATCCTACAAATCATTGTGTTTGTCATCTAGCCGACCCGCCTTAAATGAGATCACAATAAAAACTGTCTTTCAAACAAATAGTTATTTTATAACATTCTTGGCACGGTGCTTGAAAGAATCTCTTAAGATAAAAGCAAGATACATCCATCATCGTCGCAACCGGGGAGCCATTCCAATAATGAAGGCGCATTTTACTCACCCATTAGCGGGCTTCATTTTTGCCGTTTCCGGCTTAGCCGCCCAGGCTACTGAGGTCCAAGTCGCCGTCGCTGCCAATTTCACCTCGCCGATGCAGGAAATCGCTGCCGAGTTCACCAAAGACACGGGGCATAAGGTCCTGCTCGCTTCCGGCGCGACGGGCAAGCTCTATGCTCAGATCAAAAACGGGGCGCCTTTTGAAGTTTTTCTTGCTGCCGATGATAAAACCCCGGCCCGGCTGGAAAGCGAAGGCGACACTGTACCGGGCAGCCGTTTCACCTATGCCATCGGTACGCTGGTGTTGTGGTCTGCCCAGCCAGGCTTGGTGGATGATCAAGGCAAGGTATTGAAAAACGGCAAATTCAAGCATCTGGCTATCACCAATCCTAAGACAGCCCCTTACGGTGCGGCAGCCGTGGCTGCTCTAACGAAACTTGGACTGTTCGATACCCTCCAATCGAAATTCGTCACCGGCGAGAATGTCTCTCAAACTTATCAATTTATTTTTACCGGCAATGCAGAATTGGGCTTCATTGCGCTATCGCAGATCATGACCAACGGCCAATCGACCGGCGGTTCTACCTGGATCGTCCCCGCCAGCTTGCATGAGCCGATCCGGCAGGATGCCGTGATTCTCACCAATGGCAAGGACCAACCGGCGGCACAGGCGCTGGTTGAATACCTCAAGGGTAAAAAAGCGGCGGCTATTATCCAATCCTATGGTTACGCGCGCTGAGGAAGCCAGCGGGTGCTAAGCGACGTTGATTTTGCGGCGGTCTGGTTGACCCTCAAGCTGGCCACGACCACCACGGTGATTCTATTAATCGCTGGCACCCCCATCGCTTGGTGGCTAGCCCGCACCCGCTCGAAATGGAAAGGCGTCATCGGCGCAGTAGTCGCGCTGCCGCTGGTGCTACCACCTACCGTGCTAGGATTCTACCTGTTGATTGCCTTAGGACCGCATGGGCTGGCCGGTCAGTTGACCCAGTTACTGGGGTGGGGTGTCCTACCCTTTACCTTTGCTGGGCTGGTAGTGGCCTCGGTATTCTATTCCATGCCGTTCGTGGTCCAGCCGCTGCAACAAGCGTTCGAGGTGATTGGCACCCGGCCGCTGGAAGTCGCAGCCACTCTGCGCGCCAGTCCCTGGGATGCCTTCTTCAGCGTCGTTTTGCCGCTGGCCAAACCGGGCTTCATCACCGCCTCGATTCTTGGGTTCGCCCACACAGTAGGGGAATTCGGCGTGGTGCTCATGATCGGTGGCAATATTCCAGAGAAAACCCAAGTGGTGTCAGTGCAAATTTACAACCATGTCGAAGCACTGGAGTACGCGGAAGCGCATGTGCTGGCCGGTGGTATGTTGCTGTTCAGCTTCCTCGTGCTACTGGCTCTTTATTCCCGCAAGGGGACAAACGCTTGGAAATGACGCCCGATGAAGCGATTCATGCCCGCTTCCAGGTGATCTGGCCGGGATTTACCCTGGAGCTTGATCTTAAGCTGCCTGGCCGTGGTGTCACCGCGCTGTTTGGGCATTCTGGTTCCGGCAAAACAACGTTACTGCGCTGCCTGGCCGGCTTGGAACGGCAAAGTACCGGCTTACTGAATTTCAAAGGTGACATCTGGCAGGACAGTGCGCGCGGCATTTACCGGCCCACCCATCAACGCTCGCTGGGTTATGTTTTCCAGGAAGCCAGCCTATTTCCGCATCTATCGGTGTGGAAGAATCTGAACTATGGACGAAAGCGGGTGCACAACAAACATAAGGTGTCGCTGGATCAGGCAGTGGCATTACTGGGCATTGGGCATCTGCTCGACCGGATGCCCGGCCGGCTTTCCGGGGGTGAACGCCAACGAGTGGCCATCGCCCGCGCCCTGGCGACCAGTCCGGAATTACTGCTAATGGACGAACCGCTAGCAGCGCTGGATTTAAAACGTAAAAACGAAATCTTGCCCTATCTGGAACGATTGCACGACGAATTGGAGATACCGGTGTTCTATGTCAGCCACGCGCCCGATGAAATAGCCCGGCTGGCAGATCACGTCGTGCTGTTATCCGAAGGCCGCGTGGTGGCTGCGGGGGGCTTGCGGGAAACCTTGGCGCGACTCGATCTACCCACTGCCTTTACCGAGGACGCCGGGGTCGTCGTCGAGGCGGTCGTGGCGGACCATGATGAAACCTACCACTTGACCCGGCTGGATTTCACCGGCGGCAGCGTCGTGGTTGCCCGCCGCCCGGAGGCTCTAGGCCGCCGGCTGCGTTTCCGTGTTCATGCCCGCGACGTAAGCCTGACGCTCACCCGTGCCGAAGGGACTAGCATCGCCAACTTGTTACCCGCTACCGTGACCGAAGTGGCCGATGCCGATACACCGGCTCATGCCTTGGTCCAGCTGGACGCTGGCGGTACACCGCTCATCGCCCGCATCACCCGCCGCTCCCTCGTTCATCTGGATATTACGCCGAACAAACCGGTGTGGGCGCAGATCAAGGCTGTGGCACTGCTCGGATAAATTCTGAAGCTGGCCTGTCTGGACATGAAACAGGTATCAAGGTATTCACCGAATATGGCGGTATGCGGTAGATAGCTATCTGATTCAACCGGCTTTAAGCGGCAGCTTAGTGAGGACTTCCTGAGTGCAGCTTGGAGGAACTCTGTGGTCGTTTATGATCTTAATCACTTGTTCAGGCGGATACGGACGGCTGAAATAATAGCCTTGCATCTCATCGCAACCCAGCAGGCGCAAGATGTCGGCCTGTTTCTTAGTCTCCACCCCTTCAGCAATCACGCCCAAACGCAAACTGCGCGCCATAGCGATCACTGCGCCAGCGATGGTGTTATTTTGGTCAGATTTGCTGCCGATATCCTTCACGAAGGATTTATCGATTTTCAGCCGATCGACAGGAAACCGCTGCAAATAACTCAGATTGGAATAGCCCGTTCCGAAATCATCGATGCTCAACATAACGCCAATCTCTTTGAGTAAAAGCAAGGATTCCAATAATCCCCCCTGCATCAGCAAGCTCTCGGTGATCTCTAGTTCCAATAGCTCTGGTTGTAATCCTGTTTCTCGCAAAATAACAGCAATCCGCTCGACAAAATCGGGATCGGCAAATTGCCGCGGCGATAGGTTGACCGCCATGCGTAGAGAAGAAAGCCCTTCCGTTACCTGCCAGGTCCGAGCCTGGCTACACGCGGTCCGGAGCACCCATTCCCCGATCGAAACGATGAGACCGGTTTCCTCAGCCACCGGAATAAAGTCTTCCGGCGATACCATTCCCAGCTTTGGATTGTTCCAGCGCAGCAGAGCCTCTACACCCGTGACGATGCCGCTATTCAACGCAACCTGGGGCTGGTAGTAAAGAATCAGCTCCTGATTTTTCAACGCCTTGCGTAGATGATTTTCCAGCGTCAGGCGTTGGGTGGTGGCCACGTTCATTGAACTGGAAAACATCTGATAATTATTCCGGCCACGGTCCTTCGCATAATAAAGTGCAGTATCGGCGTGCTTTAACAGAATATCCATATCCGCACCATCCTCAGGATATAAGGCAATACCGATGCTGCAACCGGTGAATATCTCCCTGTTATCCACCACAAATGGCTTGGCCATCGCCTCCAGCACCCGCTGCGCCACTTGAGTCACCGCGTCGGAATGACTGATTTCAGTCAGCACGATGACGAATTCATCTCCTCCGAGCCGGGCCAGCAAATCCTGAGGCAAAGGAGTGTCCGTACGGGTGATATAAACCTGATCACTGAATCGCAGGTATTCTTGCAGCCGGTCGGCCACCTGCTGCAACAGTAGGTCGCCAGCCCGATGGCCCAGCGAGTCGTTAATCCGCTTGAATTGATCCAGATCCAGAAACATCACTGCCAACAACTGCCCGTGTATCCGGGAGATCTCGATCGCTTCCCGTAAACGCTCCTGCAACATCACCCGGTTCGGCAGCCGGGTCAAATTATCGTAATAGGCTAGAAACCGGATGCGTTCCTCGGCATTCTTGCGGTCGGAGATATCTTCACGCAACCAGACAAAGTGGGTCACTACACCTTGCGGATTTCGAATGGCCGAGATATGCGCCGATTCCCAGAAAAAACCGCCATCCTTGCGACGGCTGCACAATTCCCCCCGCCAAACATCGCCGCTGGCAACCAGGTGGTGCATGCGTTGATATTCTTCGGCGCTCAAGGTGTTCGTTTGTAAAAAATAAGGGTTCTTACCTTGAATTTCTTCCAGATGATAGCCGCTGATTTCAGAGAATTTAGGATTGACGTATTCAATGTTGCCGCGAACGTCAGTGATCAGAATAGAGATCGGATTCTGCTCGACCACATAGGAAAGCTTGCGCATGTTCTCTTCAGCCTTGCGGCGCGCGGTCACGTCTTGTCCGACGATCACCAAACCGGCGAGAGCTCCCTCGGCGTTCGCGAATCCAGAGAGACTCCATAGCAGTATGCGGTCATCACCTTCCAGCGCCTGTATGGTGCTCTCAAAGTTTTGCGATTCCTCCAGCAACGCATCCCAGTTGCCAACCACCGATAAGGTATTCGTAAAGCTTTCGGCTATCAGCTCTCCTCGCCGCAAGGGAAAAAACCGTTCCGCGACCGGATTGAACTCCACTACTTTGCCTTGGCGGTCCAGCACCAGAATAACGCTGCCGGCCGCGTTCACCAACGTGCGAAACCGCTCCTCGCCTTCCTGGAGATCCCGGAAAGTCCGGCTGGCACGCAAAATATAACGCACCCGGTGGTGCAAGATCAGCCACTGGATCGGCTTAGTAATAAAATCAGTTGCGCCGGCCTGATATGCTTGTTCGATGGATTGCACGTCATCCAGGCCGGTGACCATGACGATGGGCACATTCCGGCCGCCGCTCAAACACCGCAACGCGGTACATGTGGAAAACCCATCCATGCCCGGCATGACCACATCTAACAACACCAAATCAGGCTGGTATTGCTGAAAAATTTCGATTGCCTGCGCGCCATTCGCGGCTTCCAGAATGGAGAATCCGCTTTGCTGAAGCGAGACACTGGCTAGCAGGCGTTGACTGTCGTCATCGTCTACCACCAGAATCAATGATTGTCCTGTCTGTTTCATCGCCACCTCTCGCAGGCTGCATCAGCAATGAATAGCGTGCGCCGCTGGCAGTGGATAAGTAGTTGTTTCTTCATTTATATTTTGTAAGCTGCTCTTGCAAAGCAACCTGGACTCTGGCAAATTCCTGCTCAATGGCCGCAACATAGTTTGTCGCATCCGGCACTGCCCCAGCCCGCGCCATCATCTCCAGATCCTTGGACAACGCCTGCATCTGTATCGCTCCTACATTGGCGCTACTGGATTTCAAGGTGTGCGCCGCGGTCCGCAACTCTTCACGTTCCCCGCTATCTGCAGCGATGCGCAACTGCTCCAGCAGGGTCGAGGTATTGCTTTGATACAAATTGATCAGCCGCTCCATCAGTCCTGGCGAACCATTCTGCTGTAGCTTTCGAATGTTTTCCAGCACTGCCAGGTCCAGCACCTCCGGCTGGTTATTCTGGGCCGTCGCAGCAAGTGCGATGGGCGGTGTTTCACCGGATGCTGACGCGACGAATGCCACTTCCATCACTTCGTTGGCCGCTTGATCCCTGGTTTTCGCAAAGCCCGGCAACCAGCGATTCAGTACCGTTGCCAGCTCCTCCCAAACAAACGGCTTACATAGATAATCGTCCATTCCAGCCTCCAGGCAACGTTCCCGATCACCGCGAATCGCGTGGGCTGTGACTGCAAGAATGGGAAGGCGCCGCGGTGCGCCTGAACCACCGCTGGAACGTTCGCGCGCTCGAATAACCGCTGTGGCTTGAAAACCGTCCATGACCGGCATCTGGCAATCCATCAGCACAACATCATAGGTATGCTGGCTGAGCCGATCGACCGCTTCCTGGCCATTGCCAGCGATATCCACTTTACAGCCTGCCTGAGTCAACATCGTACTCGCCACCTCTTGATTAACGAGGTTATCCTCAACCAGAAGAACACGAGCATCGGGGAAACGTAAACGCTGAAACATGGCCAGGCTGCTTCTTCTCGCCGATGGACGGCTAGAGTCCACATCTTTGAGTAGCCTGCGCAAGGACTTTTGCAACTGCGCCTTGCGCACTGGTTTATGCAAATGAACAGTCACACCCGCCTGGCGCGCCTTCTGGTATTGATCGCCTCGAAACGTCACCGATGTTAGCAACATCAGTTTAGTATCGCGTAATTGCGATTCATTGCGGATGGCTAGCGCCAAATCCGGCCCGCTCATTCCCGGCATCACCCCATCCAGCAAGGCAATCGCATAGGGATCGCCGCTCTGACGCCCATCGTTTAATAAACGCAAGGCTTCGATGCCATCGACTGCGTTGTCGGTGCGCATGCCCCAGGCACCCAGCAGGTGGCTCAGGATTTCCCGGTTGGTGCTATTGTCGTCTACCACCAGCACGCGTACCCCCCTGAGGTCGTTCAACAATTCAGCGTCCTGCATCATTTTTTCGTTGATCGCGCGTTTGAATTCAAGAACAAACCAAAAGCTTGAACCCTGACCAACAACGCTATCTAAAACAATCTCACCCCCCATCATCGCTACCAGCCGCCTGACAATCGCCAAGCCTAAACCGGTGCCTCCGTATTTGCGGGTGGTGGAACCATCAGCCTGATCGAAAGCATTGAAGATACTTTGCCACGCCTTTTTAGGAATACCGATCCCGGTATCACGAACCTCGAAGCGCACGCGATAAGCAGCGGCATTCTGTTCGACCACCGCCACTTGCACAATCACCTCGCCGCGCTCAGTAAATTTGATTGCGTTGCCTAGCAAATTGGCGAGGACCTGGCGCAAACGAACGGGGTCTCCGGAAACGGAGATTGGTGCTGGTGGAAGCGAGCAAGCGAGCTCCAGGTTCTTACGCTGTGCTTGCTCCGCGAACAGCATCACCGCTTCCTCAATCTGCTCTAAGAGATTAAAGTCAATGGATTCTAATTCTAATTTACCGGATTCAATCTTGGAGAAATCCAGCACGTCGTTGATAACATTAAGCAGACTGATGCCCGATTGATGAATAACATCTGCAAAATGCCGTTGTTTGAATTGCAACTCGGTTTCCAGCAATAAATCCACCATACCCAAAATGCCGTTCATGGGGGTGCGGATTTCGTGGCTCATGTTGGCCAGGAATTGGGATTTCGCCTGACTTGCGGCCTCGGCCCGCTCTTTGGCCACACTCAGTTCGTCAACCAAATGTTGTAATTCGATATTAGCGGCGGAAAGATCGTGGGTACGGGCTGCGACTTCTTCTTCCAAGCCCGCACTGTATTGGGCCAGTTCGGCATCACGCTGTTGAATTTGGGCTAGCATATCGTTAAATCCATCCACCAGCGTACCCAATTCGTCATTGCTGGCGCGTGCTACTCGAACGGCATAATCACGGGTTTTGGCAATTCCGCTCATAGCACTGCGCAATTGCAAGATAGGCCCCGAAATCACCCTCTGGAACCGCGCTGCCAACAACACTGCCAATACCAGTGAAGCCACCAGCACCCCGGCGAGAATCCAATAATAACGGGATAAGCTTTTGCTCAACTCGCGCAAATCTGAGTAGAGCTCAACATAGCCAAGCGTTTGACCATCCTGTTGAATGGGCACTTTGATACCCAGCATTTGGTCCTGAGTACTGAATAGTAATCCAGCCTCATCGAGTACTGCCTCCCCAACAGCCATTTTTTGTGTTTCGTAGAACTCATCCAGTCTCTCATCCCGATCCCGGATCTGATTTCGTTGATTTTCTGTAAAGTCTAACCCCTGGTATTCGACCAATACGTCCTCCTGAGGGCTATCGACAGAGGCATAGAGCACATCAGGCTTGGTGCGCAGCACCATTAGATTTTGTTCAGCAGCTTTAAGATCGTTGAAAATCAGCGCAGACGCTGTGTTGGCGCCAATGACATTGGCCAGCGTCACAAGCTGCGCCTGGGCGGCTTTGCGCTGGGAAATGACTTCATTAATGACGAGCGTCACACCGGCCACGAGCAGCACCAAAGCGCTGGTCAGCAGCATGACTACCATTAATTTGTTTTTTATCGACAGGTTGTTAAAGGTCACCATGAATTTCCCAATCTTAATTTACGATGACAGCCAGCTTAAGCAACTGGGAACTCAATTTGAGATTGGCCTGCTCCGCAGCAGCGATATTGATACTGAATCGAATGCGTTGCTCAGCTTCAAAAAACCCAATGATGCCACCGGCTTGGGCAAAATCACTGATGTCGCTGACCGTCAGGATCGGCAAACGGGCAATTTTGGCCAATATAACTTTAAAGCGCCTTTGTTCTGCGCGGCCAATAAATACGATATGGCATAGATCAAGGCGCGTTGCTTCTGAGATATGGCGCACTTCGACTGGATGATTTTTGACCGCCTTGCCAGCAAGCATCTCTAACGTGTTACCAAACGGATTATCGCCAACAATACAAATCGACAATGGCGCATCGTCTGCAGGAAACGTTCTTAGCGGCCACTCGACGAACTTGGCAAAGTTATAAAGATAGGCGGCCTTGATCGCATATTCCTCACGTTCAGCAGCCCAAGCACTACCTCGCAGCAGCAGGCTGCCCAACAGCACCCCTCCCAGCAGCAGCTCCGCCACGGCCGTCAGCCAAAGGCACCATGACGGCACCCATCGGTGGTCACACTCATCCGGTGAAACCGGCGGACTGCTGCCGACTCCACTCTGATCGAACGCAGCCAATTCTGGTAAAGGTTTCAAAACGACCATTTCATTTGGCCGTAGAGGCTGTGCTCGATCTTGACTAGGCAGGTAACCTCCTGAATGAATTTGAGATATTGATTATCCAGCAGGTTAGCGCCCGTCAGGGACCATTCCAAATCAGGACGGGGCTGTCCGCCCAAACGCAAGGTCAAGTTGAAATGGGGATCAATTGAAACCGTATCCAGCAATGACAGCGCTGGCACCGGACCTCGTTTACCGGTATAGGGCCGCCAGGCGTTCAATTCCAGATCGTCCTGGATATCCCAGGCGGAATGCAGCGAAATCTGATTCAACAGACTCCACTGCCGTTCTTTGGGCCGTGACCAGGAATAAGAATAGCTCAACTGCCGCCGCCAATTTTCCACCGGACGCCAGCCCGTGGCGATCTCAACATCATTATTATGGTCATTGAACCGATTGCTAAAATGTAGAGGCAAGACCGGATGCGGCAGCTCCCGTTCGAGAAACGGTGTTTCATGAAGGGTAGCGAATAATTCACCATAATCGCTCCCAGTGTTAAAAACGCCAATCAAATTGAACATACACCCCTCGTTCAACTTCTGTGGCGACGGAATTGGTAAACACTGATCCAAATTCTAGATGGGGACTGTCAAACATGTTCTGCCCTACGATGGATAATTCAAAATCCCGCCGGGGTTTCCATGCCAAGCGGGCGTCCAGGGTGGTATAGCTATCTACGGGCGGGTCACGCAAAGCCCCCACGTAGCGGAACCATAGATCAAGCTCCAGATTGTTGCTCAAGTCCATCGATGACAGCAGGGAAAATTGATGCTTCGGGCTTGAGCCCTCGGCAATACTCAAGCTCAACACATCGGTACTGCCCGCATCCAGACTTAAATCGGCCTGAAAGTAGGTGTAGGCCGAGCGTAGGCGCCACCAATCCAGGGGTTGCCAGTTGGCAGCTAGCTCCACTCCATAAGTATGGCCGTGCATCTGATTCTCGAACTGCAAAGGTAACACCAAATGCGGAGGCAGCGGCGTCGTTTCAAACATGGGCGGCGCTAAGATCCCGGTGGTACGGAGACGGTCATAGACGTTATAAAACCCGGCGATGTCCAGGGAAAAACGAGCGATAGGATTGAACCGGTAACCCAATTCGTAGGCGACCACTTCCTCGGATCGAAGATCCGGATTACCGTTGACCATGAGCAATATCGGCAACGGTTGGGGATTGATGGGTGTGTCCGGCGGGATCACGGATAAGTTATTGTGGAAATCCATATCGACCCGCGAAGGGGTCCTGACGGCGCGCGACACCGCCGCCCAGAATGCATGCCGCTCATCTGGCGTCCACAGCAACCGCACATTAGGTTGTATTTCGAAGCCGGTATAATCGTTGTGCTCGAACTTGGAACCCAGCATCAGGCGCAGCCGATCCTCAACCAGTGTGATTTCATCCTGAATGAACGCGCTGAACAGATTCACATCCTGGCTATCGGGAATAAAGCCAAGTTCCGCTGAATTGCGGATGCGATCACGGGAGAAACGGTAACCCAGCCCCCAGATGATGTCCTGCCGCTCGCCAAATGCAAACCGGTGCTGCAAATCAAAATCGAAAGTATCGCGCCGCTCGCCAACAGCCCTCTCTTCGCGTTCGGTTCGATCATAATAAACGTGCAAGGCTAATTCAGAAGACGGTGAGAACGTGCGTTGCCACCGCGCCAGCAGATTCCCACCGGAAAAGTCGACTCGTTCGTCAAAAGTCTGCATATAGGGGGGAACCAAGGAATTCAGGCTGGTGATCTGGCCGGCGTCGCCCCGGTAGATATCCCCCTGGACCGTGAGGGTATCCTGGCCCGACGCCTGCCAATCCACGCGGAATCCGGCCTGCCCGGCCTGCCAATCATCCGGGGCATCGCGACCCGAAGCATCGACAAAACCGTCCCGATCGAAAGACTTGGCATAGACGCGGCCATAGGCACCATCCCCCCACTTCGTGCCGTAGCGAACCCCGCCAAACCGCCGTTCCTCGCTACCGCCGCCACCCGTCAACAATCCCCCCTGCGTATCCTCGGCGTTCTTAGTGGTGATATTGATCACTCCGTTAACCGCGTTTGACCCCCACAACGTCGCGCCCGGTCCGCGGATGACTTCGATGCGTTCGATATCTTCCAGCAGGGTATCTTGCACTTCCCAATACACCCCGGAAAACAGCGGCGTGTACACAGTACGGCCATCGATCAGCACCAGCAGCTTGTCGGCAAAGCGAACATTGAACCCGCGGGAAGAAATCGCCCACTGATTGGCGTTGATCCGCGCCACATCCAGCCCTGGAACCATGCGCAAAGCTTCAGCAATGGTCAATACACCGGAGCGGCGGATATCGTCAGCGGTAATCACGAAAACAGCAGCAGCGGCTTCGGAGAGTTTCTGCGGTTTCTTGGCGACCGACCTCACCTCGATCTGCATCAACTCTTCCAGACCCAATTCCATCAAATCACGAGACCTAGCCTGCTTAGGTGTCTCGCCACTGGCAACACTTGCCCAGCTCATCCATATCAGGCTCAGCCCTAATCCAGACAGGAGAAGGATTCGCATTTCAAGACTGCTGGGCCATCTAAAATTCTTCCCAATCCTCGCCGCCGTGCATGGCCTTTTTAGCGACAGGCATAGCAGCATGCGATACGGTCGCGGTTGTTTGCCCATCTGCGGTCTGCGCAGCCCGGAGGCGATGACT
Source organism: Gammaproteobacteria bacterium (assembly GCA_024234995.1). Classification (GTDB taxonomy): domain Bacteria; phylum Pseudomonadota; class Gammaproteobacteria; order Competibacterales; family Competibacteraceae; genus UBA2383. The sequence goes on along the minus strand of JACKNF010000001.1, from coordinate 614,686 downwards.
GCCTTTTTGATTCGGCAATGATTTCCTGACAGAAGGCGCCTTCGTTGGCATCGCACGGGAAGAGGGCGAATGTTCCGTTTCCGCCAGCTTGAAAAAGTGCATCAAGGTTTGAAGCTGCCTCGCTTGCTCGCCCATCGATTGACTGGCCGCCGCCGTTTCCTCTACCAAGGCTGCGTTCTGCTGGGTCGCTTGATCCATTTGTAAAATAGCCTTGTTCACTTGCTCAATTCCCGAGGCCTGTTCGCGCGCCGCTGCCGCTATCTCAGCCACAATATCGCTGACTTTCTTGACCGCCGTGACAATCTCTTGCAGGGTCTTTCCGGATTGTTCGACCAGCTTGCCGCCGTCTTCGACTTTGGCCACGCTGTCGGTAATCAGCGCCTTGATTTCCTTAGCAGCGTCGGCGCTACGCTGGGCAAGCTTGCGCACCTCGCTGGCGACAACGGCAAAACCCCGGCCTTGTTCGCCCGCCCGCGCGGCTTCCACCGCGGCGTTCAATGCCAGCAGGTTCGTCTGAAAGGCGATTTCGTCGATGACGCCAATGATGTCGGCAATCTTGCGGCTGCTGGTGTTGATCGCGCTCATCGCAGTGATGGCTTGATCGACCACCTCCCCGCCCTGCTCCGCTTGGGTCCGGGCAGCCCCAGCAAGTTGATTGGCCTGCCCGGCGTTATCAGCGCTTTGTTTCACTGTCGAGGTCAGTTCTTCCATCGAGGAAGCCGTTTCTTCTAAAGCAGAGGCTTGTTCTTCAGTGCGCTGGGAGAGATCGGCGCTGCCCTGAGCGATTTCACTGGCAGATGAATGGACCGTATCTGCTGCGGCATTGATCTCCTTTACAACGGTTTTCAGCCGCTCCCGGGTACTGTCCAACGCCCTCAGCAACTGGCTGACCTCATCATTGCCAGCGATGGGGATGGCGCCACTGTCCAGCTCACCTGCCGCAATGCGGCTAGCCCCTTCTTGGGCCTGCCGGAGCGACTGGACAAGAACACGGGTAATTCCATAGGCCAGCAGGAGAGCTAGCACTATACAAAACAGAATACCGCCCAGAGCGGTGTATTTCTTTTCATTGAAGCCGGCGACACGGTTTTGCAGCAACGTCAGCAAAGCAGGCGCCGCGGCATCATAGAGCCCAAATCCACCTTCAATGGCCTGGGTACCGGCTGTAAAAACTTCACGAGGGGACAATGCAGCATCCACCTGCTCACTACGAGCGAGCTGTTCCGCGATAGCCAGAAACGCTTTCATCGGCGCCACGAGGGCGTCCCACTTGGCGCTTAAAGCCGGTTTGAGCGATGCATTGCTCTCGAATACCGTATCCAAGTCATCTTGGATGCCTTGTTGCACCATTTCAAACTGCCCCAGTAATTTCGCGAGACGAATAGAATCGTCTTTCAACACCTGCTGGCGTGCAACAATGCCTACCGTCATGCCGCGAATTTGACCGAGATGCTCGACGAGAAAAGGCAGCCGGCCTACGATGACATCCATTAAGTGGTAGCTGTCCGGATCAGGGTCTAAAACCAAGTTAGACGTGACCCCTATATGAGAGATCAGATCAAGCAGTTGTTCAATGATCGCGGTATGCCGCGCGAAGTTGTCCTGAGCCGTCAGCTGAAGGGTATGAGTGTTGAGGTTTTGCCAATCCGTCTTAATCGCTTGCCATCGACGGCTGCTATCCAACACACCGCTGTATTGAGCATCGGCAACGTCCACACTCTTGACATCTTCGGCAAGCTGATTCTGTTTTGCCATGATTTTTTCCCGAAACGAGGCATCACCGCTCAGATAGGCGGTGCTCATGCCACGATGTTCGGCAAGATGTTGCAGCAATGTACGCACGGGCTGCAGGTATTGCACTCCCATAATTTCTTCGTGGGCGAAATCGATGGCCAGGTTTTTTTCGGCGACCAGTAAGTATGTTAGTAATATAATAGGTACGAAAAGCACTGCCACCAGCAAAACGAGTTTTTGCCAGATTCTTAGTCGATTAAGCGCATTCATTATTTAATATTCTCACTTAAATGCAATATTTAATAAACATAAGCTAATTTTGAAAACACAGTCTAATTCCATCTCTGAATAGAACTAGGTTCTCAGTAAGCTGATGTGGACGAAGTGAAGCTCAACCCTTGAGTCATTGCCAGGTAATTGCTTCACCTTTGATTCAGTCTACAGACAATGGCTAATACCAGAATATCCGAAAAAAATTAATATCATGTGTAGTTATCGCAGAAAGACTCGACGTTACCCTCGAACCAGCACTGCCAGAGACCCGGTTATTTATTAAAACGACCATTTCATCTGGCCATAAATGCGCCGTTCTACTTGCTCGGGGAATGGATAGATTTCCTGCACAAACTCCACATGTGGCGGTCCCAGCAGGTTAGCGCCCGCCAGCGATAGTTCCAAATCCGGGCGAGGCCGCCAGCCGAGACGGGCATTCACGCTAACATAATCGTCAACAGCCGATATAAGTGTTGGCTCAACAACAACCAGATCGGAAAGCTCATCCCCATAGTACAGCCACAGATCAAATTCTAGATCGTGACGAATATCGAAGCTGGACCGGAGCGACAGTTGATGGCGTGGTTGCGAACCATCACGCACGACCGGCAGCACGCCGGAAAATCCTGGCTGGTTTCGTAAGTGAGCCCGTAAATACGAGTAAGCTCCTTGCAGCCGCCACGTCTCTGCTGCTTGCCAATTGACTGCAACTTCAAACCCATAAGTATGACCTTGGCTCGCATTGACGAATAAACCGGGCACCTGCACGTAGCTATTTTCTACGACTGTGGCAAGGTCGCTGCGGATATCGATAGCGCGCAGATCGTCGTAATCGTTGTAGAACGTAGCGACATCCAACGACAACTGCTCGCTTAGCAAGGCACGATAGCCGATCTCATACGCGGTAAGCTTTTCCGATCCGAAGGCAGGGTTGCCCTGGAAGGTCAACAAGATGGGTACAGGGAGTGGATTTTCCGGGGTTTGGGGCGGTAGCGTGAACAGATTCAGCCGGATACTATCGTCCACCCGCGAGGGGGTACGCACAGCGCGAGACACCGCTGCCCACAACCGATGTTGCGGATGAATCTCCCATAACAGGCGAGCGTTCGGTTGAAACTCCCAACCGGTAAAGTCATTATGCTCCAGGCTGGCTCCCAGTGTGACCTCCAGGACTTCAGGGATCAAATCGATCTTATCCTGGAGAAAAGCACTGAACAGATCATAATCCAGAGCCGCGGGGACCATCGTGCTGACTTCGGTAGCAGAGTAGCGATCCCGGTGATGGCGATACTCCAGTCCCCAAAGCAGCGCATGGCGTTCGTTTAGGGCGAACGTATGCTGTAAGTCCAGATCGAAGGTATCCAGATCCACCCCCAGCAAGGCGTTGGAATACCGTTCCCACTGGTAATAGAACTTCACATCCAAGTTCGAGGTGGAGGAAAAAACGTGCCGCCAATTTCCCTGCAAATCGCCTCCAGAATCCCCGGTGGTATCGTGAGCTTGTTGCTGGTAGGGGGGAGTCAAGGCAGGTACGATCGTATTTTGTTGCAGCGATCCACCATATACATCGCCTTGCAGGGAAAAACTATCCCGGCCTGAAGGCGTCCAGTCGAGCCGGAATCCGCCACTGCTTAAATACCATTCATCCTCAGCATCGCGTCCCTGAAGGTCCAGCAATCCATCCCGGTTGATATACTTGCCGTATAGCCGGTAGTGCGCATCTTCGCCCCACTGATCGCTGAAACGCACGCCCACAATCAGCTTCTCCTCATTACCAGCAGTGACGCTGACCAAATCCTCAGTACCAGCGGCCCGCCGGGTCAGAATATTGATCACGCCATTGACTGCGTTAGCGCCCCACAAACTCGCTCCCGGCCCCCGGATCACTTCGATTCGCTCGATATCTTCGAGTAAAAAATTTTGGAACTCCCAGTACACGCCAGCAAACGTCGGGGTATAGATCGAGCGGCCATCCACCAGCACTAGCAATTTGTTAGAAAAACGTCCATTAAACCCGCGGATCGAAACCGCCCACCGGTTGCTGTCAATTTGCGCCACCTGCACACCGGGCGCTAGCCGCAGCGCGGCTGGAATATTCGTGACACCGCTACGGCGAATATCGTCCTGAGTGATGACAAAAACCGCCGAAGCGGCATCGGTTAATCGCTGCGCTTGCTTGGCGGGCGATACCACCTCCATATTCATCAATTCTTCGATGCTGAGTTGAGTCAAATCCGGCGAGGCCGCCTTTGCCGGATTCACCGCCATCCCCATCAAACAAATCAATAGAACTTGCTTTAGCGTTATTCTCAGTTTTATCGCTACCATCGCCAGATAATCTTGCCATAGATACTACGAGGAATCTCGCTGCCCACCACATCGAAGGTGGTGAACTCTACATGGCGGCCGTCAAGGAGATTTTGCCCAACCAAGCTAAATTCCAGATCTTTACGGGGACGCCAGCCTAGGCGCAAATCCAGCCGCGTATAGCTTGGGATGTCCAATGCGGGCAGATCATCGACATAATACAGCGCCAGATCCAGTTGCAAATTCCTAGCAAACTCCCACTGCGAACGAAGCAAAAATTGATGCGCAGGGTCGCTGTTTTCGAGTCTGTGCTCAGAAAACACAAGATTGCGTGCAGGATCATCCAAAGCATCGATATTAAGCCAGGCATAACCGGCGCTGAGATACCAATGGGACCAAGGCTGCCAAGTCAACGCTGCTTCCAGGCCATAGGTATCTAACTTGGTGAGATTGCCAAAGGTTTGCGCGATCAAAAGATGCGGTGGCAACGGGGTCAGTTCGAAACTTGCCGAACTTTCGCTATTCCGGACCTTGTCATAGCGATTGTAAAAAGCAGTGACGTCCAACGCCATATTCTGCCTCGGCTCGCTACGGTAGCCCAGCTCGAAAGAGACCAATGTTTCGCTGTCCATATCTTCGTTGCCGAGAATGGAAAGCAATGTAGGCGGCACACCGGGAATACCTGCTAAGTTGATGCGGATATCCGTATCCGATCGCGAGGGCGTGCGCACAGCGCGCGATACTGCTCCCCAAAGGTTCTGCTGAGGATCGATTTGCCAGAGCAGGCGGGCCGTAGGTTGGATCTCGAAACCTGTATAGCCGTTATGCTCGAATTTCGATCCCAGGGTCAACTGCACGTTGTCCAGCAAATGGATTTCGTCTTGTACAAACGCGCTATACACGTCCGTGCGCTGGTCTGGCGGATCGAAGGAAACCGTGAAAGAGCCATCCAGATTGTCCCAGATATGGCGGTAGCCAAAACCCCAGGTAATGTTCTGGCGGTCTCCCCAGGGAAAGCGATATTGAAATTCGAGATCGAAGGTATCGATCCGTTGATCTAGTATGTTTTCACGGCGTCCGGTGGCGTCATAATAGGTTTGCAGCGTCCATTCGGAATTCGCTTCCAATGACCGCTTCCAGCGAAATAGCAGATTACCACCCCATGAATCGACCGTGTCTTCAACACGCGGCGCCGAGGGCGGCGTCAACGAACTGATTTGCAGCGTCTGATCTAGCTGGCCTTGGTAGAAATCACCTTGCAAGGTCAGCTCATCTCGCCCGGAGAGCGTCCAGTCGGCGCGGAATCCTCCCTGTGCCTGATCCCAAGCATCGTGCGCTGGATCATTCTCGGCATCCCAAAAAGCGTCATGCCGGAAACCCTTACCATAGACGCGATAATGGCCATTTTCTCCCAAGCCGCCGCCATAACGAAATGCTGCGCCTGTTTCCTGATTACCTTCCAGTGCGGTAACCAAGCCCCCCTGCGTATCGCGGGCCTGGCGGGTGCGAATATTGATGACGCCGTTGACCGCGTTGGCGCCCCATAGCGCGCTGCTGGACCCTCGTATCACCTCGATACTCTCGACATCCTCCAGCAGTACATCCTGCGCCCCCCAGTAAACCCCGGAGAACAGCGGCGTATACACGCTGCGCCCATCGATCAGCACTAGCAGGTTGTTAGCGAAGCGATTATTCAAGCCACGAATGCTGATCGCCCACTCGCTGGCGCTGATCTGAGCTACATGCACACCTGGAACCATGCGCAGCGCATCTGGAATACTGGTCGCCCCCGAGCGGCGGATGTCCTCACGGGTAATCACGAATGCTGCCGCTGCGGTATCAAACAACCGTTGAGCATTTTTCGTCGCTGAGAAGATCTTGACATTCATCAACTCTTCAATGCTGAGTTGAGTCAGATCAAGAGCCGCGTTCTGAGTAGCCGCCATGCTTGTATCAGCCGATACGAACAACGCAGCCACGCCCAATATATGGCACGTCATCCTTTTAACCAGTATTTCAGGAGGAAAAACCGGGCCAATTACTATCCAGTTAAACTGGTTTTTTTCTTGCTCGAACCGCTTTCCTATCCTTTGAAAAAGCTTCAAAGGGGCATTCATGGATCGGCCCTCCGAGGATCACCCACGATGACCGCTAGCTTAAGCAATTGGGAACTCAATTTGAGATTGGCCTGCTCCGCAGCAGCGATATTGATACTGAACCGGATGCGTTTCTCAGCTTCAAAAAATCCAATGATGCCGCCAGCTTGGGAAAAATTACTGATATCACTGACCGTCAGGATCGGCAGGCGGGCAAGTTTAGCGAGCATAGCCTTGAACTGCCCCTGTTCTGACCGGCCAATGAAGACAACATGACATTGATCGGGCCTGGCCGCCAAGAAAAAAAGGCGCACCTCCACCGGATGGCCTTCTACCATTTTGCCATCGAGGGTTGTCAGCGCGTCACCGAATGAATCAGCCCCGGCAATACAGATCACCAGCGGCGAGTTAGCCGCAGGAAATACCCCCTGCGGCCACTCAACGAATTTAGTGAAGTTATAAAGATAGGCAGCCTTGAGCACATATTCGCTGTAGACTTCTGCCCCCAATGGCCTCATCAACAGTGCTATGATCAAACATACCAGCCAACGGCGCATGTGCTTTACTCATCTTCGCCAATTGCAGGGGTGTTGCGGGCCCCACGTGAGCTTGCTAAAAGGACCATTTCATTTGGCCATACAGGCTGCGTTGGACTTCGACCGGGAACGTGTAGGCTTCCTGTACGTATTCCAGATGGCCTCCACCGCCATCCAGCAAATTGGTGCCTGCTAGCGAAAATTCCAAATCCTTGCGGGGCCGCCATCCCAGGCGCAGGTTCAGACTGAAATATGGATCAATCTTGACCCGGTTAAACGGAGAGAGCGTTAAAATTGAGCCATCCCGGTTGACGTAACGCCCCCATGCATCCAGCTCAAGATCATTCGATAAATTCCAAGATGAAAGCACTGAAATCTGATTCAGATTAAAGCTATAGTCAGTTGGATCATCAAGCCGCTTGATATTACTATGTAAATACGAATAGGCGAGCTGCATCCGCCACGCCGGCATCGGACGCCAATCCGCCGCCAGCTCAAATCCCGTGTCATAGCCTGACTGTGCATTTTCCAACTGCAGTGGCAGGACCAGATAGGGCGGGACTATCCCGGTTTCTAAAAACGGTGTGCCAAGAACCGTGCCGACCACTTGATCATAATCGTTGTAGAACACGGTCGTATCGATGGAAAATTGCCCGGCTAATTGCACACGGTAACCGGCTTCGTAAGCAATGAGCTTTTCAGCGTCAAGCTGGTTGTTTCCCAATAACGCGATCAGTGTTGGCAAATTTCCCGTCACCGGTGACGGTGGTAAGGCATACAAGCTCGTTTGCGCGTTCTCCTCGCCACGTGAAGGGGTACGGATGGCGCGCGATATCGCTGCCCAAAGATGATGATTGGGACGCGGCGTCCATAACATCCGGATGCTAGGTTGCCATTCCCAACCCGTGAAATCGTTGTGTTCCAGCTTAACGCCGGCCGTTAAACGCAATTGCTCCGGAATCAGGTCAACTTGATCCTGAACGAAGGCGTTGAATAATTCCGTCGTTGCGCTCCTAGGATTAACGGTTGCAAGCACAGTATCGGTGAACTGATCCCAATTGCGCCGATAGCCCAATCCCCACACAATGTTCTGCCGGTCACCTAACGTGAAATTATGTTGAAAATCTATGTCAAACGTATCCGTGTCAGCAATGTAAAGCGGTTCTTCACGATCCGCATACTGGTAATACACTTGCAATCCTATCTGCGATGCCGCGGAATATTGATGTTCCCAGTGCGCCTGCAAACTGCCACCTGTGGCATTGACTTTCACAAGCTCCTTCTTGGAGAACTCCGAGTTCACGGCAGGGATTACCGGAACCAAGGTGGAGAATACATAGTTCTGATCAAAGTTTCCCTCATAGCGATCGCCTTGCACGGCGATCTTATCCTGGGCTGATGGCGCCCAATCTAAGCGGAATCCGCCTTTGCTCATGCGCCAGTCATCACCAGCATCGCGGCCATTGAGGGTTGCCAAGCCATCGCGCTCGGAGAACTGCCCGTAAACCCGATACTGGGTGCTATCCCCCAGCTTGCCGCCATAGCGAACCCCAGCGATAGCCCGCTCTTCATTGCCAGCGGTCAGTGTCACCAATCCACCTTGGGTATCCTCGCTATTTTTAGTGATGATATTGATGACGCCGTTCACCGCGTTGGCGCCCCACAGGCTGCCACCAGGGCCACGAATCACCTCAATCCGTTCGATGTCAGGCAGGAATAAATCCTGCAATTCCCAATACACACCGGAAAACTGTGAGGTGTAAATCGAGCGGCCATCGATCAGGACCAGCAGTTTATTGGCAAAACGGCCATTGAAACCACGAATGGTGATCGCCCAACGGCTGGAATCAACCCGAGCCACTTCCACACCGGGCGCAAGCCGCAACGCCTCCATCACATTGGTAACCCCCGACCGCCGGATATCATCGGCGGTGATGACAAAAACGGCCGATGCAATGTCTTGTAAGGCTTGCTCGACCTTCGTTGCCGACACCACTTTAATCTGCATCAACTCTTCGATACTGAAATAGGTCAGATCGGGTACTTCAGCCGCTTGAACTCTGCCCGGCTGGCTAGCCAGCCCCACCCCCGCCACTAACGCCAGCATACCCTTTGCTATTCTTCCAAAGGCTTGTTTTTTCACGCTATTATACCTTAGGATTCACGATTGCACCGGCTTGCTGAGACGCCTGCAAACACTTCAGGGCCATCATTTACTCCCACTCCAGCCCTCTGGTTAGAGTATTTCCGGGAATTCAAGAACCCATTAAGAGCACTAGCGAGAGCACCGGGACCACCGTAATATTATGTTAATTATCGGGCGTTATCTGTAGCTGAAACTGACTCAATTGTCACCTTTTACACCGCATGCGCTTAAGCGCCGTTGCTTTTCTAACCGGCATTCTGCTCCTGGAAACCCTGCCGGAGCTGCCTCATCGAAGCTGGGCGCTGGCATTGCCCGGCGTAGCCCTGGTGGCATGGCGCATTCCTCGTTTGCAACTGCTGGCCTGGAGCGCAGCAGGATTACTATGGGCGTTGTTGCTGGCCCCTTCAACAACAGTGCTACCGGCTGAGCTAGAAGGCATTGAACTCCCGGTCGAAGGCTGGATCGCCACAATTCCGGAGCACAGCGGTCACAGCATCCGCTTTGTATTCGAGGTCGCGCAGGTGGCCGGTGACCGGGAACAGTCAGCATCTTTGGCGGGTCACCGGCTGCGTCTATCGTGGGGGAGCGACCGCAGAGCCGCCAATTCCGAGGCAGACACCGGCGCTACCGCGGGCCTGGCATTGCGGGCTGGCGACCGCTGGCAGTTCACCGTGCGACTTAAAAAACCCTGGGGACTCCGCAACCCCGGCAGCTTCGACTACGAACGCTGGTTGTACGCCCAAGGAATCATCGCGACCGGCTCGATTCGTTCGCACCCCCCGCCACGCCGGTTGGCTGAAGCCGAACGCTATCCGTTGAATCGCCATCGCCAATACATCGCTGACCGTTTCAACCAGGCGCTACCCGGCAATCTCTCTGTTGGCATTCTGGCGGCACTGGCCGTGGGGGAAAGAGGCGGCATCAGCCCCTGGCAATGGGAAACCTTCCGGCGTACCGGCACCAGTCACCTCATGGCCATTTCCGGCACCCATATCGGTTTGATAGCCAGTCTGGTATTCGCACTGGTTTGGAGTCTATGGAGCCGTATCCCGGCATGGACTCTGCGCTGGCCGGCCACCCGCGTAGCCGCACTGGCGGCATTATGTGGCGCTGGCGGTTATACCCTGCTATCTGGCTTGGCAGTACCCGCCCAGCGTTCCTTTCTCATGGTGGCTGTGGCAATGCTGGCGCTGATCGCCTTGCGCCCGGCAGCTTCTGGACGAATTCTGGCGCTGGCGTTGCTGGTGGTGTTGCTTGCCGATCCCGGCGCACCACGAGGCGCAGGGTTCTGGCTGTCATTCGGCGCAGTCGCGATCATTCTCTACAGCGTCACTGGCCGCTGGCAACCCCGCCATCCGCTCGGTCAAACCATCCGCTTGCAACTCCATATCACCCTGGGGCTGTTGCCGCTGACCCTGCTATTCTTCCAGCAACTCCCATTGCTGTCACCCGTGGCCAATCTCATCGCCATTCCCTGGATGGGTCTGACCGTGTTGCCCTTGAGTCTGCTAGCGGCACTGCTGACCCCTGTTAGCGCAACTTTGCAGACATTTGTATTGGAACTGGCAGCAGTGACTATGGAAGGGCTATGGCAGATCCTGCGTTGGCTGGATCAATGGCCCGGTCTGGTGCTGCATCGCCCGATCCCGCCGCTCTGGACGCTGGCCTTGGCCTTGCCCGGTATCGTTTTGCTCCTTGCTCCGCGCGGCCTGCCAGGCCGCTGGCTGGGCATCCCCCTCTGCCTGCCACTGCTGTGGCCGCCAGTTTTCGCACCAGTAACAGGCGGATTCTGGTTCACGTTGCTTGATACTGGCGAGGGACTATCCGCTGTGGTGCGGACCCGCCGCCATGTCCTGGTCTACGATACCGGCCGGCGGCTCGGCACCACCTTGGATACCGGTCGCGCCGTGCTGGCGCCATTCCTGCGCTGGCAAGGCGCGGAGCATGTGGATATGTTGATCATCAGTCATGCGGACACTCAGCATACCGGCGGGGTACGGTCACTACGGGAGTTATTACCCGTGGAACGTATTCTGACCTCGGCTCCCGGTCAAACACCTATCGGCGGCGTGGAACCGTGCCGGGCGGGCCAGGCATGGGAATGGGATGGGGTGCGCTTTCAGATGCTGCATCCACCGCCGCATGGCTTCCGCGATGACAACGCCTCCTGCGTGCTGAAAGTCGAAGGCATTGCAGGCCGCGTGTTGCTGCCCGGCGATATTGAAACCCGCGCTGAAGTCACGCTGGCGAAGGCGTATGGAAACCGCTTAGCCGCTGAGGTGCTGGTTGCCCCGCATCAGGGCCGCCGCAATCTGTCCACCCCGGCCTTCCTGAATGCCGTTGACCCCCGTTACATCCTATTCGCAACGGGCTATCACAACCGCTACGGCTATCCCCGTGCCGATACCGTGGCGCGCTATCAGGCCACCGGTGCTACCCTGCTCGATTCCTCCTATGAAGGCGCGCTGACCTTTCGATTGGAGCCAGGACAACCGCTGGAACCCGTGCGTGAGCGGCACGATAACCGCCACTATTGGGATGAACCATGAAGCAGGGAGCTATGCAGGGTACGCATACGGCCTCATGACCTTGAATCACTTGTGAGAGACGCCAGAATCATCATCCTGGCGGTATCCTCTCTCACTGCTTTCCCGCATCCGCGATAGACAAGATGCTCATGGCATAGCCCCCTCATCCATCGCGAGCATTCATGCCCTACGGCACATGCGGCCGTTCCAGATACTCATGCGACTGCATTTCCTGTAAGCGGCTCACCGTGCGCTGGAATTCGAATTTCAGCTTTTGGCCGGTATAGAGTTCATGCAGCGGCGCGGCGGCGGAGACGATCAGCTTCACACTCCGGTCATAGAATTCATCGACCAGATTCACGAAGCGCCGCGCCTGGTTCTCCATCTGCCAGTCCATCACTGGGATATTGGAAATCAACACCGTGTGAAAACAGCGGGCAATCTCGATGTAATCGGCGGTACCGCGCGGGCCATCGCAAATCGCCCGGAAGTTGAACCAGATAATGTCATCTGCCTCGCGCAGGGTAGGAATAAACCGGCCCTCGATTTCCAAATCACCACCACGATGACCCGGTTCAGGCGCAAGGTTATTAAACACATCGTTCAGGATCTGCTCAGCCCGGTCGTCCAGCGGATAATGATAAATCTCAGCCTTTTCCAGATAGCGCAACCGGTAATCCACGCCACCATCCACATTCAGAACATCCAAATGCTGCTTGATCAAGCCGATTGCCGGCAGAAACCGGGCACGCTGCAAACCATCTTTATATAAATAATCCGGCAAAATATTGGAGGTGGTAATCAACGTCACGCCCAGAGCAAACAATTCCTTCAGTAAGCCATACAACAGCATGGCATCGGTGATATCGGAGACAAAGAATTCGTCCAGACAGATCACCTGCGCTTTTTCGGCGAAACGGCGGGCGACAAGCCGCAACGGCTCCTGCTGTTGTTTAAGCTGCTTGAGTTCGGCGTGAACCGCGCGCATGAAACTGTGAAAGTGAATGCGCTGCTTGCGCTCCAAAGGCAGGGCATCGACAAAGGTATCCACCAGATAAGTCTTACCACGCCCCACTCCGCCCCACAGGTATAGGCCCCGGACCGCAGGACCACTGGCAGCGGCAGGCTTATCGCGACCGGTTAACCGGTTCAGCAAACCGCTTGTTTTTTTAGCAGGCGCAGGCGCGGGCTGGGCCATCAATTGATCATAGATTTTTTGCAGATGCAAAATGGCCCGCTCTTGGGCAGGGTCATGCTGAAATCCCTCTCTTTCCAGATCAAGACGATAACGTTCGTAAGGCATGGCAGAACTCGGATCAAATTGATTTTATTAAAATTAATGCGATGATGGAACGGTCCGTCCCAGAGATTGGCGTTGTGGCAGATAACGGGACCAATCGCGGCCTGTGTCGCCAAATGCGAAAAAATCCGGATTAATCAACACTGGCCGGGCGTTGTAGCGCAGGGGCCGCAACTGCATGTCGGTCATCTGACCACCGGCTTCCTCGATAATGATTTGCGTGGCAGCCGTGTCCCACTCGCCGGTCGGCCCGAAGCGAGGATAAAGATCCGCCTTACCCTCGGCAATCAAGCAGGATTTCAGGGCGCTACCCAGAAACATATGGCGATAATCGCCAAGCTGTTGCAGGTAGTCCTGCAAGCGGCGGCTACGGTAAGAAGCCTCACTGCTGGTAACTCGCGGGGGTTGATGGCTGCTGCGGGCAACTTGAATGCGCCAAGCCGGTTTACCGCTACGGGGTTTTTTCCACGCACCGCCGCCACGCCAAGCGTAGTAACAAACGCCATCCACAGGCGATAGAACCAGCCCAAAGACCGCTTCATGTTGATGAATAAGCGCAATATTGACTGAAAACTGGTCGCTACGCCGAATAAATTCACGCGTGCCGTCGAGCGGATCGACCAGCCATAGCCACTCCCAGCGGCTACGTTCAGCAAAGCCGATATCCGATGCCTCCTCGGACAAGATTGGAATCTGGGGAGTCAACCTGATCAGGCCGCGCAAAATACAGTTATGGGCCGCAAGATCGGCCTCGGTGACCGGGCTTTGATCGGCTTTTTCTATAATACTGAAGGAACCGGCATACACATCCAAAATACGGCGTCCCGCCTCCCGGGCGATCGCCTGAACCGGCTCCGCCAGGGCGGACAATTGAATAGGAGGGACGTCGTTCATGACGTGAAGAACCTCACGGGTCGTTATGATAATAGTGTGGAGCGCATATCAACTATTCAGAACCACTGCATTCACACACTAAATTCTACACAAAATTTAGCCCAAGCCGCTTGCCGGCGGAGCCTTTTCATGACGTTGTGGCTACCATGGCCAGAGATTTGCACTGTCCTGCTCGATATGGACGGTACCCTGCTGGATTTGCACTTCGACAATTATTTCTGGCGGGAATTGATTCCAAAACGCTACGCTGAGCGCCATGCCGTGTCCCTAGACCAAGCGCACGCCGAGGTTAAGGCCCGCACTCAGGCGGTCGAGGGGACGTTAGACTGGTATTGCCTGGACTACTGGACCCGGGAATTAGCACTCGACGTTGTTGCGCTGAAGCGCGAAATCGAGCATCTGATTGCTGTCCATCCCCATGCTCTGGAATTTCTCGATGCGCTGCGCGCAACCGGCAAACGAGTCATCCTGGTGACCAATGCGCATCCACACAGTCTGAGTTTGAAGATGGAAAAGACCCAGCTCACAGGACACTTTGACGCCATGATCTGCGCCCATGACCTGGGATTGGTGAAGGAACAGCCGGAATTCTGGCCTCGATTGCAACAAATCGAGGCATTTAACCCAGCAGCGACTCTATTGGTAGACGATAACCTATCAATTCTGCATACAGCGCAGGACTATGGAATTGCATATGTCGTATCGGTGCTACGGCCAGATTCCATCGATCCACCCCGGACACTGGACCGGTTTCCAGCTATTCAAGACTTTTCCGATTTGTTGCCTATCGTTTAGCAAAATCACGCCTGTCTCCCTCTAGCGGGGAGGAATCAATGGTGAGGAGATATTCATGCGCGAGCTGCAACCAGGACAAAATCAACCCATCGGCGGTGGCCGGGTCGTGGCCGGCATCAGTGGCGAGCCGCGCGAGGACTTCGAAGCCAGAACCCAGATCGGGGCGGTATTACTTGGCGCGGGCGGGCAAGCGCGTGATCTGTCTGATCTGGTGAGCGCCGAGCAACCCCATTCCCCCGGCAACTCGGTGACCTTCACGGGCTATCCGCCCGAGTTCCGCATCGAACTGGACGCCGTACCGGCTGCTATCACCCGCATTGCTATCGTGCTGGCGGTGAAGCCAGGCATGCCGCCAGGCGTGACGCTTAGCATCTTCACCGCCATCCGGTCCTGGCTAACTGACGCTGCAGATCAGCCGCTGTTGCTGTTTCCGCTGCCACCGGCCAGCCGCGGCGAGACGGCGATGATTATGGCAGAACTGTATCGCCATCATGGTCAATGGAAATTCCGGGCAGTCGGTCAAGGGTTTGCGGCCGGCCTGCCCGCCTTGGCGGCGCATTTCGGTTTGCGTGTACCGCAACCGGTGCCAGAAAAGCCCCCCATCACTGGACCAGAATCGCGGCGCGGCTCCGGTCAATCCACAGGTCCCACTGCGTTCAGCGGCACCGGTTTTTGCGTTCACCCGGAGGGCTATGTGCTGACCAATCACCATGTGATCGAAGGCGCCCGGGAAATCCTGGCCCGCTCGCCACGTCAGCGCTGCCGGCTGGAGCCAGTGTTCGCCGATCCCACCAATGATCTAGCCCTGTTGCGGGCTGATACGGCATGGCCGGGCACCGCGGCTTTCCGCAGCGGACGGCAGGCGCAACTCGGCGAAGCAGTGATCGTTGTCGGCTACCCGCTGGGTGGATTGCTTGGTTCGGGGCCACAGGTGACCACCGGCAATGTCAGTTCACTGATCGGTCCGGGCGACGATACCCGTTCGCTGCAATTCACTGCTCCAATCCAGTCCGGCAATAGCGGTGGTCCGGTGCTGGACAGCGACGGCGCGGTTGTCGGGGTTGTCAGCTCGAAGCTGAACGCCGTGCGCGTTCACGAAATGACCGGCGACATTCCACAGAACGTCAATTTCGCGATTAAAGCGGCGCTGGCGTGCAGCTTCCTGGATGCCGTGGGAGTGGACTGCCAGAGCCGCGCGGCCCGTCCTGCCCGCAGTACTGCTGAGATTGCTGCTGAGGCCCGCGATTTTGTGGTGAAGATCGAATGCCAGGGATAGAGGCAAGATGCAAACTCAATCCGGTCAGCGCAGGCTAGACAAAAGCAAACAGGAATACGCTCAGAAAACCGGCGATAGTTGCCAGCCCGACCGGCGGGCCGCCGTCTTCGTAGGCTTCCGGCATCATCACCGATGATACCATCGCCAAAATACCACCTCCGGCAATCGCGCCGGCCAACGTGAGCAGTACTGGCGGTGCTTCGGCGAGAAAAATGCTGCTCAACGCGGCCGCCAGCGCGGCCGCCAGCACCAGCAGACTCCACAGGGTAAAGATCCGTCGTGTGCTAAAACCGGCTTGTTTCATGCTCAATGTGCTGCCAATCGCCTCCGGCACACTCGATAGAAAGATCGCCACCAGAAACGTGTAGCGAAAAGCGTCGAGGGTTTCAAAATTAGAGCCAATGACTACCGATGCCGGAATCCCATCGAGCGTGGCTCCAAGAAACAGCGCCAGCGGCGAACCTGTAGCCCCATGCTTCGCGAGCAGCGCCTCTTGTTCCTTGCGGCTCAAACGCTGGACATTTGCCAGTGCCATCTTTTGCCAGGCTACAGCATCAGGCTGTTCATGCAGAACAGCCACATTTTGCAAGAGGCGTTGAGAATTGAGGGTTTCGACCGCGTGGCGCAGCCGGGGCGACTCATCAAGCAATTCGTCAAAATGCTCTTTACTGATTTTCAGCAAGGTGACATCGGTGATGGCCTTGACCGTAGCGGTGCGCAATTCACCGGTCAATAATGCTGTCTCACCAAACGACTGGCCACTTGACAAGCGCGCCAAGGGAACAACTTCCGGGATCGCTGACGTCGCGGGCCTGGAATGGGCGAATACCTCGACCTTACCTTGGCTGATCAAATACAACGCATCGCCGGCATCGCCTTGATGAAAAATGATTTCACCCGCTGCAACCGGCACCGGCTGAACGCAGAGTAACACCGCTTCCATCTCTTCAGGCGGCAGCGAACGCAGCAAATCGACCTGGGCCAGCCGGGACAGCAGCTCTGCCGAATGTTCGCGTTTCTGGCGCAGCAGATACAATTTAGCCAGCGCCGGGTGGCGCAGCGCCGCGCCGTAACGTTCCAGCCAGCGATTTCCCAAATAATACAGCACGCCTCCCGTGATAAAGCCCGCTGCGATCCAGCACCAGCTAGCGATACCGCTCAAATGATCTTCCACGATCAAACGTTCAGCACCTTCGAAAGCCAGCTCAAGTGCCAGCGCCTGGATCAGTGCTCCCGTGCCGAAAGCCATGATAATGGCGTTGGTTCGCCGCGAGGGCCGCCCGTAAAGGCCGATCACGACACCAATGATTAATGAAGTCATCGCGAGTGTAGCCATCAATGCGGCGCCAAGAATTTTAGAGGGATCGAGCGGCATGGATATGTGCTTATCAACAGGTAGTTCTATGGACGATGGCAAGGTCCAATTTTCAATTGCTTAGCTATTAGATACCTTGTAAAGCTTACTGTAAACCCGATCAGATCACCGTAAGAATACCAATGGCTAGATACCGTTGCGCATAGAGCGGCAACTTGTGATGATGAGAGGTATTTGCCATAGTTGAAATTTCGACCGGATCGGCCACGCCGGATTGTATCAACCATAATATGAATTCTTTCAGGAGCATACCCGCCATGTCCTCTGCATCTCGCCTGCCTTTGCTGATCGAGCCGGAGTTGCTGCAAACCCGCCTAGCCGATCCAACCGTTTTGATCGTTGATCTGTGCGATCCCGCTAGTTATGCCGCGGGCCATATTCCCGGCGCGGCTCATCTAGCTTACTCGGAGTTGATCTGGGTCAAACCACCGATGATGGGCTTATTGCCGCCCGAGAACCATCTGAGTGAAGTACTATCCCGGCTCGGTCTGACCCCAGGCCAGCAGGTTGTCGCCTACGACGAGGAAGGCAATGGCCGCGCGAGCCGGCTGCTGTGGACACTGTCTGTGCTCGGTCATGCGCAGTTGTCGCTGCTGAATGGCGGTGTCCATGCCTGGGATGCTGCCGGCGGGGCGCTGGAAGCCCAGTTCCACCACCCAGAGCGCAGCACCTATCACGCCCAGATCCTGAATCCGGCAGCGGCCGCCAGCCGGGACTACATTCTATCGCGGCTCGGCCAACCGGATCTGGCGCTGTTAGACACCCGCACCGCCGCGGAATACGCGGGCGTCGATGTGCGCGCGGCCCGGGGCGGGCACATTCCCGGCGCAGTGAATCTCAACTGGACTGACGCCATGGACCCGCAACGGCAAGGGCGGTTCCAGCCTGATCCGGTATTGCGCGAAATGCTGGAAACACGCGGTGTCACGCCCAGCAAGGAAGTAATTGTCTATTGCCAGACGCATCACCGCTCAGCACACACCTACTGGGTGCTACGCCATCTGGGCTATTCGCGGGTGCGTGGCTATCCTGGCGCCTGGTCGGAATGGGGCAATGATCCTGCCTTGCCGGTCGAAATCTGAATTTCTCCTGTTTATTCAGCCCTCTCTCCATCCCTCCCCCTGGAAGCCAAGAGTGAACGCTTACTGTGCCGCGATAAATAACCGCTCACGATAAAAGCGCAGCTCCTCGATGGAATCACGAATATCCTGGAGCGCTAGATGGGTCGAGGTCTTGTTGAAACCCTTGACCCGTTCTGGATACCAGCGCCGGCCCAGTTCCTTGATTGTGCTGACATCCAGGTTGCGGTAATGAAAGTACGCCTCCAGTTCGGGCATACAGCGCGCTAGAAATCGCCGGTCCTGACAAATGCTGTTACCACACATTGGTGATTTGCCAAAAGGGACAAAATGACTCAGGAATTCCAGGGTACATAATTCAGCCTCGCGCTCATCAATGCGGCTGGCGCGAACCCGGGCGACTAGACCGGATTCACCGTGCTGCTTCTGATTCCAGTCATCCATCGCCGCCAAGGTCTCGTCGCTTTGATGAATCGCGAATACCGGACCTTCAGCGAGAATATTAAGCTGGCTATCGGTCACGATGGTGGCGATTTCGATAATGAAGTCGGTCTGGGGAGCCAAACCGGTCATTTCTAAATCAATCCAGATCAAATTTTCAGAAGACATGCATTCCGCTCTCTTGCTTTTTCTCCAAGATTTTGCATATAAAAACTCAGGTTCTTCGATCTTTTTTGTGGCGTTAGCTCCACAAAGCGGATCCTAGTCTGTCAAACCATCCGGTAAATCCGATTGAATGAGACAAAACTATAATTTGTAGTAAACCATGAAAAACAAGGCTGACAAAGTACCTGCGAGGTTGGCCTCTACCCCGTCCGCCGTTTTGCCAAGGATATGTACATGATCGCCCTCACCAAGAACGCTGCGCTACGGGTTGCTCTCATCTATTTCATTTTCAGCCTGCTTTGGATTCTGCTCTCCGACCGGTTACTGGAAGCCATCAGCACCAGCGCGGAAACCTTGTCAGCGCTGCAAACCATCAAGGGCGGGTTGTTCGTTGCAGTAACCAGCGCCGGTCTCTACGGGCTGCTTCGAATCAGCTATCGCCAGCTCGCGGAGAGTGAAGAACGCCACCGCATGGCGCAACGCTTGTCCGGAATAGGCTTATGGGAATGGAACATCGCAACCAACAAAGTTTACCGGTCGGATGAGATGCTGGCGATATGGGGCGACAAGCCAGATGAGTTTAACGGCATTTTTAATGTAGAAGCACGGGTGCATCCCGACGACCGGATACGCTGGCGGGAAAATGTGCGTGCCTGTGTCGAGAACGGCAAAGAATACAATATTGAATTTCGCGTGGTGAGACCGGATGGCGAGGTCCGCTGGATCGCGGCACTCGGCAACATTGAGCACGGCAAAAACGGTAAGGCACACCGGATGATGGGTGTTGCACTGGACATTACAGCACGAAAGCAGGCGGAGATCGCCCTGCGCGAAAGCGAGGAAAGACTGCAAATCTTTATCGAACATGCCCCCGCAGCCCTCGCCATGTTCGACCGCCAGATGCGCTACCTTGCTGTCAGTCGCCGCTGGATGAACGATTATGGCCTAAAAGACAGTGTCATCGGCCAATCCCACTACGCGGTTTTTCCAGAAGTTCCGGACGACTGGAAAGCTGTGTATCAGCGTGGAATGGCAGGTGAGGTTGTGCAGGTCGACCAAGATCGTTTTGAACGCCCGGACGGCACGGTGCAATGGTTGCATTGGGTCGTACGGCCCTGGCACACAGACGATGGAGCCATTGGCGGCATTGTCCTCTTTACTGAGGACATCAGCGGGGTCAAGCACTCCCAGGAACAGTTGCATCACTTGGCCCACCACGACACCCTTACTGACCTGCCCAACCGGCTGCTGTTCAATGAACGGCTAGAGCAGGCCATCAAACGCACTGAGCGCCATGCCACCCATCTGGCAATATTCTTTCTCGACCTCGATCACTTCAAGCATATCAACGACAGTCTCGGCCATCCGGTCGGAGACTGGCTGTTGAAGAGCATTGCGAAGCGCCTATTGAGCAGCCTCCGCAAGGAAGACACCGTGGCCCGGGTTGGCGGGGATGAGTTCATTTTGCTGCTGGAGGATGTGCGCGAACCGGAAAAAGCTGCCGTCGCGGCACAAAAATTGATGGGGTCTTTGACCGAACCTTTCCATCTGGAGGAACGGCAGATCGCGATTTCCACCAGTGTAGGCATCGCCCTTTACCCGCAGGACGGCACCGACCCCACCACCCTGCTACGTAACGCCGATGCCGCCATGTACCGCGCTAAGGAAGAGGGACGCAACACCTATCGTTTTTATACCGAAGAGCTCACCCGCAATGCCTTTGAGCGGGTGTCGCTGGAAAACGACCTGCGCCAAGCAATTGCCAAAGGCGAATTGCTGCTGCTCTATCAGCCCCAGGTCGATCTGCGAAACAACCGGTTCATTGGCGTCGAGGCCCTGGTTCGCTGGCAGCATCCAAAACTCGGCATGGTCTCCCCTATCAAATTTATTCCTATGGCCGAAGAATGCGGCCTGATCCATCCCATCGGCGACTGGGTACTGCTCACCGCCTGCTTGCAGGGCAAAACGTGGCTGGAGCAAGGCATCGAAATCAGGCAAATTGCCGTCAATCTAGCCGGCACCCAGATCCAGCGCGGCGGGCTGGCGGATACTCTAGAAACGGTACTGGCCAAGACCGGATTTCCCGCTGCCCGGCTGGAGTTGGAGGTTACGGAAGGCTTTATCATGCGGCAGGCTGAATCTGGCATCTGTGAGCTAGAGAGTATCCGGCGCCTGGGAGCGGCCTTGGCTATCGACGACTTCGGCACCGGGTATTCCTCGCTGAGCTATCTGAAGCGGCTGCCGATCCAGAAAATCAAAATTGATCAGTCCTTCGTGCGTGATTTACCCGGCGACCCAAACGATGCAGCAATCGCCAATGCGGTGATCGCTCTTGGAAAAAGCCTAAACCTGTCGGTCATCGCAGAGGGGGTGGAAACCCAGGAACAGGCCGACTTCCTCAAAAAAGCCGGGTGCCAGGAAGCACAGGGGTATTTGTATAGCAAGCCCATCGATGCGGAGAAGATCGAGGCATTGTTTTCTGCACAGGGAGGATAAACCCCCAAATCTTGGACCGGACCGGTTGCGGTCAGCCTATACCTTCCCCTCTTAGCCCTTCACCTCCCCGCTTATCCCTTCATCCCCCCCAGCATGATCCCGGCAATGTAGTACCGTTGCAGCACCACGAATAGCAGCATGACGGGCAATACGGTCAACACCGAACCGGCCATCATCAATTCAGTATCCTGCACATGTTCGCCTAACAGATTAGCCAGCGCCACCGGCAGCGTGTACAGCGAGCTATCGGTGAGGACGATCAATGGCCACATAAAGTCATTCCAGGTCCCCATGAAGGTAAAAATCCCCAACGTGACCAGAATCGGCCGGCACAGCGGCAGCACCAGCGACCAATAAATGCGAAATTCACTGGCGCCATCCATTCGCGCAGCATCCAGCAAGCTACCGGGAATTGCCAACAGGTACTGGCGAATCAGAAAAATACCAAAGATGCTGGCCATGCCGGGAATAATCACGCCCCAATAGGTATTGATCAGCCCGAATTGCTTGAGTAATAGAAACAGCGGCAACATCGCCACTTGGGCGGGAATCACCAGCGCTGCCAGCAAGCTCTGAAACAGCCGGTCGCGGCCCCGGAAATGGAATTTGGCGAAAGCATAGCCAGCCATTGAGTTGATAAACAGTGAAATGACCGTCACCGTGCCCGCCAGGAGGGTGCTATTGAACAGATAGCGGGCCAAATCGAGACGGGTGAACAGCACCGCGTAATGCTCAAACGTGATCGTGCCCGGCCACAGGCGCGGTGGATAGCTGCTAGCCTCGCCAGCCGGCATCAGCGACGCCATGAGCATCCACAGCAGCGGCGTCAGCGTGAGTAACAAACCAAGCGCTAACAATCCATACCCCAGGAGCGGGAGAAGACAACGGATTAACCGGTTCATGATGGCTCCCTGCGCCGCAGTTTCAATTGCAGCATCGTTCCAGCCAAAATCAGCACGAACAACACAAATGCCGCTGCCGAGGCATAGCCCATATTCCACCAGCGAAAGCCCTCTTCGTACATCAGCAGTACAATACTCAGCGTGCGATTGGCCGGGCCGCCCTGGGTCATCACATAGGGTTCAGCGAAGACTTGAAAGTAGCCAATCATGGTCATCAACGCCACAAACAGGAACGTCGGCCCCAACAGCGGCAAAGTAATGTAACGGAATTGCCGCCAAGCACCCGCACCATCAATGCGCGCCGCCTCGTAGAGCTGCATCGGGATATTCTGCAAACCGGCAATGAAGATGATCATGTTGAAACCGAAGTTCTTCCATACCGCCATCAGAATAATTGCGGGCATCGCCCAGTCCGGGTCACCCAACCAGTCAATGGGGTCGACGCCAATCAGGCTGAGGCCATAGTTCAGCAATCCATAGCGGGGATGGTAGAGATAGCGCCAGACAACCGCTACCGCCACCAGCGTGGTGACCACCGGCAAAAAAAATGCAGTGCGGAAGAACCCGGGAAAGCGGGTCAACGGAGCATTCACCAGCAGTGCCGCGCCCAGTGAAATCACCACTGACAAGGGCCCGCCGACGATCACAAAATAAAAGGTATTACCGAGCGCCGTCCAGAACAGCGGACTTTGCAGAAGTTGCAGGTAGTTACTCAAACCGACAAAACGCAAGCGGTCAAGATCGCCCAGCGCGTAAATGTCAAAGTCGGTAAAGCTCAACAGGAACGCCGCCAGAATCGGCAGAAAGAAAAAGACGGCCATCAGCAGTAATGCCGGGACGAGAAAAGCCCAAGCGCTTAGCGTCTGCGAATGCAGGCGGCAGGTCATGGCGCCAAACCCTGTTCCAGCAACCACCGGCGTTTCTCCAGAATCCGGTCCACATCCCGGTCAAGCGCTACCAGCGCCTCATCGGCCTGCATTTCCTGGCGAACCGCCAGTTCGGTGTAATAAGCGATACGGTTCGCGATGCGCTCCCACTCCGGAATCGGTGGCGTAGCCTGAACATGCTGCAACTGCTGGCGGAATGCCTCGGTGTAACGATTACTGGTCAGCGCTGAATCATTCCAAGCTGCTTGACGGGCTGGCAGATCACCGGTCAGCCGATAAAACTGCGCCTGCTGTTCCGGTTGCGCGAGATACTCCAGCAGCTTCCACGCTGCATCCTGGCGTGGCGAAGTCCGGCTGATCGCTAAACTGGCACCGCCAGCCAACGATACACCCGCCGCTAAATCGTCATCCCCTGTCCCCCAATCCCCTCCTCCAAGAGATGGCGGAACTGGATTCGCAGAATCCCTTCTCCCTTGCGAGGGAAGGCTGGAGCGGGTAGATGGCACGACCCGCCCTGGCAACGCCGCTGTCATCCATTTTCCCTTCACTGCTGCCGGCAACCGCCGCTCGAACTCGCCGATATTCCACGGACCGCTGACATAAACTGCGAAAGTACCATTGGCGAACTCCTGATAAAGATTGATCATCTGGCTATTGCTCACCGGTGGCGCCAGCCCCTCTTTAAACAGGCTGAGATAAAAGAGAAAGGCTTCGCGGAAATGAGGATGCTGAAAATTACCATATTGATTCCGGTCGCGTAGCAACACCGCACCACGTTGCAAGGCGAGAATGACCGGTAGCTGCCATTCATTGACCGGCAGCAAAATGGCGTAACGCTGAGCACCATCCAGGGTCTTGATCCGGGACATGATTTGCAACCAGCCGTCCCACGTCGCTGGCGGCCCGGAAAAACCGGCTGCCGCTAACAAATCAGTGCGATAGAAGAACAGCCGGGTATCGACATACCAGGGCAAGGCCCACGTCTGATTGCCCAATTGATTGGTGGCGAGAATACCGGTGAAGTAGTCGCTAACAGCAGCGGATGGCCAGGTTTTCAAACGTTCATCGAGCGGTTCAATAGCGCGCAGAGCCACAAACTCGGGAATCCAGGTATTACCGAGCTGGAACAGGTCCGGCATGGCGTCGCCCGCATAGGCGGTCAATAATTTTTCGTGTGCCGCGCTCCAGGGGATTTGCTGTACCTGCACACGAATGTCCGGATAGCGGCGTTCAAACTCTGGCAACAACGCTTTGACTTGTTCACCTTCCTGACCCATCGCCCAAAATTCAACCACGACAGGCCGGTCAATAGCGGAATCACAGCCAGTCAGCCACAGAATCAGCAGGATGCTGGATAAGAATAGACGGAGCATGGGGAACATGTGCATAGTGTAGCGGTAATCCGCTCGGTTCTGGGTGAAGACCTTGAAATCCATCAAAGTGATCTCCATAACATAGCGTTAAGATTCCTAACCGCTTTGTCAGCTTGCGAGGTGCGCCATGCCAATCTACGAATATCGTTGCCAGTCCTGCAACCACGATATGGAAGTGATGCAGAAGATGAGTGACCCCGAATTAAGCGATTGTCCTGCCTGTGGTCAGCCGCAATTGAAAAAGCTGATTTCAGCAGCTGCCTTCCGCCTGAAGGGAAGTGGCTGGTATGAGACTGACTTCAAGAAAGGCAGCCAGAAAAATGTCGCCAAGGACGATGCGTCGCCCAAAGAAAGCACATCGGCGGCTGCCTGCGATGGAGCGGGCGGCTGCGGGGCTTGTCCTGCACCAGCAGCAACCTAATACCCCATTCCCCTGCGTTAATAATCTGCTTGCCAGCGATAGCCCTCTTTTTAGCCTTAGTCACGGCGCGAAAAGCGCCGTTTGTTTTCTGCTGCGGTTGCGGCTAGGGTTCTGGATTTGTACTATTTCCGTTTTCGTCGGCCATCCCGCTCGCCGACGCTCCAGTTTCTCCAGCCTTATCCTGCATAACGGAACCCAGACGCCATGCGCAGCCACTATTGCGGCCAAGTCACCGAAACTCTGCTAGACCAAGATGTTACTCTCTGCGGTTGGGCGCACCGCCGCCGTGATCATGGCGGGGTGATCTTCATCGACCTGCGCGACCGCGACGGACTGGTGCAAGTCGTGATCGACCCCGACACGCCGAATGCTTTCACCAGCGCCGAGCGGGTCCGCAATGAATATGTATTGCGTGTGACTGGACGGGTGCGCCGCCGCCCTGAGGGCACGGAAAATCCTAATCTGGCGACTGGCGCAGTGGAAGTGCTAACCCGCGAGCTGGAAATTCTTAACCGGTCCGAACCGCTGCCGTTCCAGTTAGATGATGATGACACCTCCGAGGAGGTGCGATTGCGTTACCGCTATCTTGATCTGCGCCGCCCGGTGATGCAAGACCGGTTGCGGCTGCGCACTCGCGTCATTAGTGCCCTGCGCCGGTTCCTGGATCAACAGGGATTCATGGATATCGAAACCCCGATGCTGACCAAGGCCACTCCGGAAGGCGCTCGCGATTATCTGGTACCCAGCCGCACCCATCCTGGCAGTTTTTTCGCGCTGCCGCAGTCGCCGCAGTTGTTCAAGCAATTGCTGATGATGGCGGGTATGGATCGCTACTATCAGGTAGTGCGTTGTTTCCGCGATGAAGATTTGCGCGCCGACCGCCAACCGGAATTTACCCAGCTCGATATTGAAACCTCATTCATGGACGAGTCAGCGATCACTGAGTTGATGGAAGAGATGATCCGCCAGTTGTTCAAAGATGTCATGGACGTCGACTTACCTAACCCCTTCCCGCGGATGCCTTACGAAACAGCGATGCAGCGTTACGGTTCGGACAAGCCCGATTTGCGTATCCCGCTGGAGTTGACCGAACTGTCCGATCTCATGGCCGGCGTAGAGTTCAAGGTTTTCGCGGGTCCCGCCAATGACCCGAAGGGCCGGGTCGCGGCATTGCGCATCCCGGAGGGTAGCAAGCTTACCCGCCGCGAGATCGATCTTTACACCGAATTTGTCGGGCGCTATGGAGCTAAAGGACTGGCCTACATCAAGGTGAATGATGTCACCACCGGGCGTGAAGGCTTGCAAGCCCCCATCGTCAAATTTCTACCGGATGAAATTCTGGCCAAGATTCTCACCCGCACTGGCGCTGAGAATGGCGACCTAATCTTCTTCGGCGCAGATTCCACCAAGGTGGTCAACGATGCCTTGGGTGCTTTGCGCCTGAAAATCGGGCACGATCTGAACTTGGTCAAGGGTGAGTGGGCGCCGCTATGGGTCGTCAACTTCCCGATGTTTGAGTGGGATGAACACGACCAGCGCTGGAATGCCTTACATCATCCCTTCACTGCGCCGCGCACCGATGATCCTGCCGAAATGCAAGCCAATCCGGAACGCTGTCTGTCGCGAGCCTATGACATGGTGTTGAACGGCAGTGAAATCGGCGGTGGCTCAGTACGTATTCATCGCCAAGAGATGCAGAGTAAAGTGTTCGAACTGCTCGGTATCAGTGCCGAAGAAGCCCGCACCAAATTCGGTTTCCTGCTGGATGCCCTGAAATTCGGTTGCCCGCCGCATGGCGGTATTGCCTTTGGCCTCGATCGGCTGGCGATGCTGATGGCCGGCGCTAGTTCCATCCGCGACGTCATGGCCTTTCCCAAGACCCAAAGCGCCGCTTGCCTGCTGACCCAAGCACCCGCGCCGGTTACCGAAGCGCAGCTGCGTGATCTCAATATTCGCCTGCGCCGCACCCCTTGAAAAACAAACCATATTACAAGCGCCCGGAGTCAGTGCTGGTAGTGATGTACACCCTAATAGACGAAGTGCTGATCTTGCGCCGCTGCCAGCCACCGGATTTCTGGCAATCGGTAACGGGTAGTCTGCGCTGGGATGAAACCGATCCGCTGGATACTGCACGGCGGGAGTTATGTGAGGAGACCGGTTTGAACGAAGGGCTGGAAATCATGGCCTGCAACGTCACCAACCGTTTCCCAATCCTGCCACCTTGGCGGCATCGCTATACACCTGATACAAAAGAGAATATTGAGTATGTATTCCGGGTTTGCCTGCCAGAACGCCGCCCCATCGTTCTCAATCCCGTTGAACATAGCGAATACACGTGGTTGTCACGAACAGTGGCTGCTGACAAGGTGACCTCCCGGAGCAACCGGGACGCCATTCTGGCGCTGCCTCCCCTGAAAAGGTAACCGCATGGCTGTTTACGCGATTGGCGACATTCAGGGCTGCTACGAGCCGCTGCAACGCCTCCTGGATCTGCTGAGGTTTGATCCCGCCGCTGACCGGCTGTGGCTGGTTGGCGATTTGGTGAATCGAGGACCGCATTCGGTAGAAGTATTACGGTTGATTCGCGACCTGGACAAACAGGTGACGGTGGTGTTAGGCAATCATGACCTGACCCTGCTGGCAGTTGCCGCCAACCACGTGAAACCCAAGCGTAAGGATACTTTTCACACGATTCTTGAAGCGCCCGACCGGAATGAATTGCTGGACTGGCTGCGCCAGCGTCCTTTGCTGCATCACGATGCCGAGCTTGGCTTTACCCTGGTTCATGCAGGCTTGCCGCCCCAATGGGATTTGGCATTGGCGCAACGCTGTGCGGCAGAAGTGGAAGCCATTCTGCGCGGACCAGAGTCAGAAAAATTCATGGCACGGATGTTCGGCGGCGAACCGCGCCGCTGGCAAAGTGATCTCGCCGGTTATGACCGGTTACGCCTCATTGTCAATGCCCTCACGCGAATACGCTTTTGCACGGCGGACGGCGTATTGTCCTTTGCCGAGAAGGGACCGCCAGGCAGCGCAGGCAACAGTCTGATGCCCTGGTTTGCCGCGCCGGGCCGGCGCAACGCCGGTCTTAATATTGTCTTCGGTCACTGGGCCTCGCTCGGTTACTACCGCGCGCCAGGAATTTACGCCCTCGACAGCGGTTGTGTCTGGGGTAACCGGCTGACGGCGATCCGTTTGGACGAATCAGGGGCGCCGGCCTTCAGTGTACCTGCATGACACCAACACTTGCCCTTATCGCCGCCTTGTCCCATAACCGGGTAATTGGCTGTAATAACCGCCTCCCCTGGCGGTTACCCGCTGATTTGCGCTTTTTCAAGCAGACGACAATGGGGAAGCCCTTGTTAATGGGCCGGCGAACCTGGGAGTCCATTGGCCGGCCCCTGCCAGGCCGGCGCATGATCGTGCTCAGCCGTGATTCTGCCTGCCATGCACCGGGTGGCGTAGTGGTGCATTCGTTGGACAATGCGCTGGAACTGGCCGGTGCGGTTCCCGAAATCATGGTAATTGGCGGGGGATCGCTGTATGCGCAGGCGCTGCCGCTGGCTGCGCGATTGTACCTGACCGTCATTGAGGCTGAGATTTCCGGTGATACCTGGTTCCCGGAATGGGATCAACGGGATTGGCGGCTGGCTTGGGAAGAAGCGCATCCGGCTGATGCAGATCATGCATGGCCGTACCGGTTTCAACGGTGGGAACGAGTTTCTACCTCCCCGTAAACCGGTTGCCCGGCCATCAGACTCCAGCTTGACGGCCTGATCGCCTGAAAAGCCAGACATCGCGTATCATCAGCCGTCACTAACCTTCACTTATCCGGTAAATATCCTATGTCTGCAATTTATAGGCTGCCATCATCGCCCTTCCGTTTCATATTGGAATTAGCGCTGCTGACACTAATTACCATGCCCTTTCTTACCGGTTGCGCCACCCAAAGCGATCAACCCAATACCTCTCCAGCCGGCAGCCGGGAAAATGGTGTACTGGTGCTGACCGGCGACGACAACAACCGAACCGCCGAACTTGGCGTCGGTGAACGGCTGGAAATCCGCCTGCGGGAAAATCCCACGACGGGATTCAGTTGGGCCATTGACGAGAATGACCGCCGCATTCTGGCGCTGGACGACACCGCCTATATCCCACCGCTGGAAGCTGGCTTTATTGGCGCACGCGGCCAGCGTACCTTTACCTTCACCGGCCGGCAACCCGGTGAAGCCGCGCTCAAGCTGAAGTATTGGCGGGTCTTGGGAGGCGAAGGATCAATCACCGGACGCTTTGCTGTGACGGTGCGGGTGGCCGCGCCCAGGAAAAGCTGAACGTGCGGCGGTTACACTGACTGTTTTGATTATATCCAATAGGTCGTGCTGGTCATGACCTTGGCTACGCCTTTCATGAGTACGCGGATAGGCAATGGCAACCGGGCGCCACCCGCTGCTAGTGCATGAGTGGCATGCCGGGCTTCGTCTTCCTTCATTTGTTCCAAAATCGCCCGGCTGGGCTGGTCGTGATCAGGCAAGCGATTGAGATGGGAGTTTAGATGCTCAACCACCTGATTTTCAGTCTCTGCTACAAAGCCGAGGCTCCAGCGATCTCCCGCTTTACCGGCTAGAGCACCGATCGCGAAAGCACCCGCGTAAAACAGCGGATTCAGAACGCTGGGATGGCTATCCAACTCTTTCAGCCGTGCTTCGCACCAGGCGAGATGATCATTCTCCTCGATGGCGGCCTGATCCATACGGTCGCGTACGGTATCCAGCTGGGCAGTCAGCGATTGGCCTTGATATAAGGCCTGAGCGCAGACTTCGCCGGTATGATTGACGCGCATCAGCCGCGCAGACCGGCGTTGTTCCGAGGATTGCAATCCGGCGAACGGTACATTAACTGCGGGATTAGGACGGCCGGTGGTCTTCGGTTGTCCAAACACGGTGCGGAGCGCCTGATCAAAATTGATGAGTAAGGTATCGGTAGGGGTATAGTGGCGGTTCGTCATGGTCATGAACTTGAATCCAGGAGGAGTTATTCGTGTCCTATTATCGCTATCATGTGTTTTTTTGCACCAATCTGCGGGAGGATGGCTCACAATGCTGTCAACAATACGGCGCCCAGGAGGCGCGCGATTACGTCAAGCAACGGGTTAAAGAACAGGGGGCAGCTATTCCTTATAAGGTACGCATCAACAGCGCCGGTTGCTTGGACCGTTGTGCTGAAGGACCGGTTATCGTGGTCTATCCTGAAGCAATCTGGTATACCTACATTGACCATGCAGATCTCGATGAAATCATCGACGAGCACTTGGTCCATGGCCGGGTAGTGGAGCGATTGCGTCTCTAGCAACGAATAGCCTCTTGTCAACCCTTCACCGCTTGAGTAGAATTCCGCCCCTTCCAAGCGAACATGGACTTTTCGGAGCACGTTAACAAATGAAAACTTTTAGCGCCAAGCCGGCCGAGGTCAAGCGCGACTGGTACGTGATCGACGCCACGGACAAGGTTCTGGGCCGGCTATCGTCGGAAATAGCCCGTCGCCTGCGTGGCAAGCACAAGCCTGAATATACGCCGCATGTCGATACGGGTGACTACATCATCGTGATTAATGCGGAAAAGATCTGGACAACCGGGCGCAAAACCGAAGATAAGGTTTATCATCGGGTGACCGGTTACGTTGGCAATCTTAAATCCATCTCTCTGGAAAAAATGTTGCAGCAGACACCAGAGCGCGTCATTGAGATTGCCGTAAAAGGCATGTTGCCCAAGAATCCGCTGGGCCGGGCGATGTTCCGCAAGCTGAAAGTCTATGCGGGATCCGAGCATCAGCACGCCGCGCAGCAACCCATGCCGCTGGAACTGTAATCAGTAAGCGCACCCATTGGAATGGAATAAACCAGAATGATTGAGAATCAGCACTATGGCACTGGGCGGCGCAAGACCGCAACGGCGCGAGTCTTTCTGCGGCCTGGCAGCGGGAATATTACGGTCAACCGCCGCCCCTTGAACGAGTACTTTGGACGCCAAACCTCCTGCATGGTGGTGAATCAAGCACTGGAAGTCACCGATCTCAAAGACCGGTTCGATATTTACGTTACGGTAAAGGGTGGCGGCATATCCGGCCAAGCCGGTGCTATCCGTCATGGTATCACCCGGGCATTGATGGAATATGATGAAAGCCTGCGTCCGCCACTGCGTAAAGCCGGTTTCGTGACTCGCGATGCCCGTGAGGTGGAGCGTAAAAAGATTGGCCTGCGTAAAGCGCGGCGCGCTACACAGTACTCTAAGCGCTAATTTGGTTATTCTGGGGGATCGTCTAGCGGCAGGACTACGGACTCTGACTCCGTCAACCTAGGTTCGAATCCTAGTCCCCCAACCATGCGCACCCACCTTAATGGTGGGTTTTTTGTGTCAAAAACAACATTTTGTTGTTTTTGTGATCAAAACTATAAAAATTTGTGTTTTTTTTGAAAATATCAGTTGCATTTTCGCTTATGAATGCGTATAAATCTCTCTAATGAATTGTAAGCGCCCTTTTGTTGTGTACATGCAACACAAACCTAGGAGTTTAATTATGAAAAAGTCTACTCTTGCGCTGGCTGTAGCGGCTGCGCTGACCGGTTTTGGTTCGGTTGCCGTTGCTGACACCACCCTGTATGGTTCAGCCCGGGTGTCCGTTGATTACAATGATCTTGATTCGACCTATGTAACAAATGCCCGGGGCGATCTTGTCCGGGTTTTCACCGGATTTACTGCCTGGGATGTCGTCAACAACTCTTCGCGGCTGGGCGTGCGTGGCGAAGAAGATCTGGGCGGTGGCTTGAGCGCTATCTACCAGTATGAGTTTGGCGTCGATATGACTGAAGGCGGTAATTTTAATAGCAACCGTCCGAAATGGGTCGGGCTGAAAGGTACTAGCTGGGGTTCGGTCACTGCCGGTACCCAATGGACCCCTTACTATAATGTCATGGGCATTGCTGATATCTTTAACAGCAGCGCCAATACATTCGTCCAGAGGTCCTACTTGGGCGCCACCTATGGTCTGCGTATGGACAACAGCTTGGTGTACACCTCGCCCAACTGGAGCGGCTTTGGTTTTCAGGCCATGCTGGTCATGAATGGTGATGTCAGCGCCAATGATCCAACTGCACCGAGTGAATTGACCAAATGCTCTGCTGACAACAAGCTCCCCTGCAATTTGTCGGATAGCGTTGACATGTACCAGCTCAATGTCACCTACAAAAATGGCCCGTTCTTTGCCGGCTTGGCCTACATGGCGCTGGATGGCCCCGGTTTCGGCAGTTTCTTTAACGATCCTGCAAACTATTCCACTGTTGCACAAGTCAGGCAGGATCCAACTCTAGCCAAAGTTAAGTATACCGCGCCCACCTGGGATGGCGACCAATGGGGTTTGGCCTTAGGCTATAATGCTGGGCCTTTCGCGGTCACCCTGAACTATGAAGACGGCGATGTGAACCCGCTGTATTTCGGTGATACCCAGAATATCTATGTAACGGGTGCTTACACCTTTGGTAATAACACCATTCGGGGCTTCTATGGCTTCATGAGCCCTGATAAAGGGAATGTCCCCACCTTCGCTCGCCAAGGTACCAACATCGTGCAAGTGGGTGACCTGAAACAAGATGACATCGATAACTGGGGGTTGGGTTATCAGTACAACTTCAGCAAGCGCACCCGTGTCTGGGTGGAATATATCGGCAGCAGCGTGGATAGCGACCTCATCGGCGACTCGCAAGCGGTTTCTATCGGTACCCGCCATGACTTCTGATTGCCATTGCTGATCATTTGCAATGTAAAAAACAGACGCCTTTGGGCGTCTGTTTTTGTTTGTGTGGCCAAAAAATCACCTAGCCACCCGTTACTTGTTGCTTTAATGAAAAAAGTTGTATTTCAGAAGAAAATTAGTTGCTTTTTTACCGCGATGCGTATATAAATAATTCAAGAGTTCTTTGAGTTTGCTTCCCCATCAAATTAACCTATTGATAGGAAAGCAAAATTCAAGATATTAATTGACCGGAGTCACTTTAGAGATTGCGCCATGAACAAATCTATTCTTGCCTTGGCTGTTGCTACAACCCTTGCTGCCCCGTTCGCTGTCCAGGCAGATACCATTTTGTATGGCTCCGCGCGGGTCTCGGTGGATTACAACGATGAGAAAATCCCTAGTCTCATTGAGGACCCAAACAATTCAAGGCTGTTAAAACTGGATATCTCAAAAGTCAGCTCTTGGGACGTAGTCAACAACGATTCTCGTCTGGGCGTTTTAGGGCTTGAGGATTTGGGTGGTGGCCTCAGTGCTGTTTACCAATACGAGTTCGGCGTGGACGTGACCGAAGGCGGCAATTTCGAAAGTAACCGCCCTAAATTCGTCGGCATCAAAGGTAGCTTCGGCACCCTGACCTTAGGTACCCAGGAAACCCCTTACTACCATGTTGCAGGCGTGACTGACATCTTCAACAGTGGTAAGACATTTACCGGCACGGCTTGGCTGGGTGGCTCGTTTAATGGATTTGATGTCGACTTATCGGGAAATACCAGCCGTGGCGAAGGATCTCTGACCCGATTAGATAACAGCCTCTACTATACGACGCCTGATTTTAATGGCTTTAGCGGCGAAGCCCTGCTGGTCATGAACGGCGCAAAGGGTGTCGGCGTTACCCAAACATCGGATGCACTCACGCTCAAAAACAACCCTTCGGATGATATCGACCTTTGGAACATTGCGGCCAAATACAGCAATGGTCCGTTTTTCGCTGGTGTCAGCTATATCAAACTCGATGGTGGTACTGATTATTCGGATAATCTTACCCGAACCATTGTCCGAACCCTCGATTTTGATCTGGACCAATGGGTTGTCGGCCTAGGATATAGTTCAGGCCCCTTCAGCGTGGGGTTCATTTACGAGCAGGGCACCCTTAACCTGTTTGGACTCCAAAGTAACATGAGCTTCAATGGCACCCGCTGGGGTGGCGATGATGCGACCAACTATTACCTGACCGGTTCCTACACCTTCGGCAACAACATGATCAGTGCTGCTTACGGTCAGTTAGATCCTGGTACCTCTGGATACAGCAAAATCGATAATTACATCTTGGGCTACCAGTACAACTTCAGCAAGCGTACGCGGCTTTGGGTTGAATACATTGGACGTAGTAATGACCCAACAAAGATCTCGCTACCCGTGGGAAATGTGAACATAGTTGACGCTGATCCCTTTGGTGATCAAAACGCCTTTTCTATCGGCACCCGCGTAGATTTCTAATTTTCAGACCTGGAGCAAATAACAGGCGTAAGGGCAAACGGGCACCACCGCAAGGTGGTGCCCGTTTTTTATTATTATTGCGCCCAATCAACCGTGAATAGTTCGTATACCATCCACGGTCCCTAGCAACAATACATCAGCTGGACGCTGTGCAAATAACCCCACCGTCACGACACCAGCGATATTATTCAATTCCGCTTCTAACTCAAGGGGTTCCATTATCGCCAGGTTATAAACATCCAGGATTAGATTGCCGTTATCCGTGATAAAATTGTCTCGTAGCACCGGTTGACCACCGCGTTTAAGCAACTCGCGCCCAACATAGCTGCGCGCCATCGGAACGACTTCAATGGGCAGAGGAAATACCCCTAGCACATCCACGAGCTTAGATTGATCAGCAATACACACAAACCGCTCACTGGCAGCAGCCACGATTTTTTCGCGGGTCAACGCACCGCCACCGCCTTTAATCATCTGCAAATAACGGTTAACTTCATCTGCTCCGTCCACATACAACGGCAACGGTCCGGCAACGTTCAAATCCAGCACTGGAATTTTACAGGCCCTCAAGCGCTGTGCGGTTGCCTCAGAACTTGGCACGGTTCCTTCAATCCGATGCTTGATCCGTGACAGAGCATCAATAAAATAATTAACCGTTGAGCCCGTGCCAACACCGATGATTATGTCGTCTTCGACATACCCCAAAGCCGCTTCAGCAGCACGTTTTTTCATATCATCGCTGGACATGCGATGTTTCTCCTCATCAGATTCTCAAATCATCATGCAAGATTACATCAAGAAAATTCTCACCGCCCGCGTCTACGACGTCGCCATCGAATCGCCACTGGAAGCGATGAACCGCCTCTCCCGGCGTCTGAACAACTGTGTATTGCTCAAACGCGAAGACCTGCAACCGGTGTTCTCTTTTAAGTTGCGCGGCGCATACAACAAGATATCCAAATTACCACGCGAAGCGCTGGACAAAGGCGTGATCTGTGCCTCCGCCGGCAATCACGCCCAAGGTGTTGCCTTGGCCGCGCAACGGCTTGGTATCAAAGCGACCATCGTTATGCCCCGGACGACGCCAGCTATCAAGGTACAAGCAGTACGCGACCGTGGCGGAAAAACGGTGCTATACGGCGATACCTATGACGAAGCCTACCAGCATGCCCGGCAACTGGAAGCAGATAAGGGGCTGACTTTTATCCATCCTTACGACGATCCGGATGTCATTGCCGGTAATGGCACCATCGGCATGGAAATCTTGCGCCAGCACCCCGATCCCATCGAAGCCGTCTTTATCGCGGTCGGTGGCGGTGGTTTGGTCACCGGCGTAGCCACTTATATCAAATTCCTGCGGCCTGACATCAAGATTATCGGTGTGGAACCGGATGACGCCGCTTCCATGCATGAAGCACTCAAGCACGACCAGCGGATCACACTCGATCAGGTCGGCATTTTTGCTGATGGTGTGGCGGTTCGACAGGTCGGCGAGGAGACTTTCCGCCTAGCCCGAGATCTGGTAGATGAGGTCATCGTGGTGTCTACCGATGAAATCTGCGCAGCTATCAAGGATATTTTTGACGATACCCGCTCGATTGCCGAGCCTGCTGGGGCGCTAGGCGTAGCCGGGTTAAAAAAACATGTGGCGCGGACTGGCGTCAGCGATGCCACCCTGATCGCTATCAACTGCGGTGCCAATATTAATTTTGATCGGCTGCGCCATGTCGCTGAGCGGGCGGAACTGGGCGAACGGCGCGAGGCTCTGCTGGCGGTAACCATCCCCGAGCGGCCCGGTAGTTTCCGGAAATTCTGCCAAACGATCGGCAAGCGCTCCATCACTGAATTCAACTATCGTTACGCCGATGACCACGATGCGCAGGTATTCGCTGGCATCCAGCTTAGCGAGG
This sequence comes from Gammaproteobacteria bacterium, assembly GCA_024234995.1. GTDB lineage: Bacteria > Pseudomonadota > Gammaproteobacteria > Competibacterales > Competibacteraceae > UBA2383. Next base: position 578,470 of record JACKNF010000001.1, on the reverse strand, counting down.
GTGAGGAGGAAAAAAACCGGATCATCGATGCCTTGCGCGAACAGCATTATCCGGTAGTCGATATGAGTGACAACGAAATGGCCAAGCTACACGTACGCTATATGGTGGGAGGCCATGCGCCAGGTGTCCGCGATGAAATTCTCTACCGGTTCCAGTTCCCGGAACGGCCTGGCGCCCTGCTAAGGTTTCTGACCGGCATGGCCCATGGCTGGAATATCAGCCTGTTTCACTACCGCAATCATGGCTCTGATCATGGCCGGGTGCTGGTGGGCATCCAGGTGCCCGTAGCAGAGCGTCCAAAATTCTATGATTACATTCACGAACTGGGCTATCCCTGTTTCGAAGAGACCGGTAATCCCGCCTACCGGCTATTTCTGGATGGGCGGAGTTAAACCAGCATCCAGCATCAGGATCAAAGCCCACTGCGCGGCAGTGACCGGTAACACTGACAGGCGGTTGCCTTGGCGTAGCAGGGCGAAATCCCCTAACGCTTCTCGATGTTGTTTCAATTCAGTTAGGGTGATTGGCCGGTGTAACCGCCGGCTCAAACGCACATCGACGCGATACCAGCGGGGTTGTGCCGGCGTGCTGGCGGGGTCGTAATAAGAACTAGCTGGATCAAAAGCGGTTTCGTCAGGGTAGCCTTCTCGCGTGATCTCAACGGTACCAACAATAGCCGGACTGGGACATCCAGAATGATAGAAAAATGCCTGATCACCCAAGCGCAGTCCATCCCGCAGGAAATTACGGGCTTGGTAATTGCGCACTCCTTCCCAGGGCGTGGTTTGCTCTGACGCGGCCTCCAGATCAGCAATGCTGAATGTGGCTGGTTCCGATTTCAATAACCAGTAACCCATATTAAGGCTCCTCTGCTTAACTCTTGGCGAACAGATACAAGGCATTCTCGGTCACCGCTGCATCCAATGGCACATCCCAGGACTGGCGAATTAATGCCTCAACTCGCTGAAACGCATAACCTAACCCCAGTAACTGCGGGTGATGGCCTTGCCAGCCCGGCTCCAGCAGAAATGCGAAACTGCGGTCATAAAATCCCCCACCCATGCCCAGACGCGTCCCCGTAGCGTCGAAAGCAATCAGCGGCGTCAGTACCCAGTCCATATCAGACGGCAGCCGCAAATCTGCAGGAGAAACTTCAGGTTCAGGAATATTAAAGCGATTACGGCGCAGAGGATCGTCAGGCTGATAAGGCGCAAATAAAAGCGTATCACCGGCCAGTACTGGCAGATAAACTATTTTATCTTCGGTCCAAGCGCGCTCCAACAGTGGTGCTGGATCCAACTCGCCGTGACAAGCCCAGTAACCGGCAATAGCCGCCGCCTCAGTAAAACCGGGTTCCATCGCCAATCGTTGAGCAACTGCTAGCGCCGCCGCATGTCTCTCAGCAACGGACAAGGCGCGGCGCTGGGCAAGCAAGAATTGGCGAAGCCCGTTCCTCTCCCCGGATGGAGAAGAGGGCAAAGGAATGGAGGTATTATTGATCATGGGACAAAATAAAGGCGATGACCATGCATCGCCTGAATAGAGAGAGGGCGTCCTCCGCCTGTGCCGTCCCGGACCTTGCCCTTGAACCAGGGAGGTTCAAGTGGGGCGCAGCGCGATGCATCAGGCTTTCCACAACGAAGGTGGACATGCACACCTGCACCAGCAACCACGTCCCCGGGTATAATCAATTAGGATCAAGGGGTTACCCAGTCCGCTACTCGAACACCGCAGAGAACGCCCGAACTAAAAACCGTTGGACACAAGACAATTATATACCTAATTCACACTGCAAGCTAAAGTACGGCGTCCACTCTCTGTAATAAGTCCCGTACCTGACGGCTGATGATCGCTTCGGCATCCGCCGCCTGCCGCTGTTGCCGCAGTAGATCATGACTGAGATTCAATGCGGTCATCACGGCAATCGCTTCCAAACTCAAGTGTTTGCCGTGATTGCGAATCTCCCCCATCTGCTCATTTAGATAATGGGCTGCCTCCAGCAGCTCATCCCGTTCGGACGGTTGGCAGGTAAACCGGTATTCGTACCCGATCAATTGAACGACAACACTGTGGGTTTCCTGGCTCACGACGTTTGCTCCAGATCTCTCAAGCGCACGATCATGGCCTCGATACGGGAACGGGACTGCTCGTTCTTGTCATACAAGAGATCACGCTCAGCCTGCAAGACCGTCATTTGCTCATGCAACTCCTGATTTTCCTGAGTCAGTTGTTCGCAAAGCTGCACAAGCCGTTCAACCCGCTCAGCGAGAATCGCTAAATCAGTTACCACCGTTCCGGAGGAATCATCAGAGTCTTCAGCCATGAAAGACGAAGTAGTTTCTTCAAAGTTCTCGTTATCCATAAAAACACTATAAAGCGATTATTCCAATCAGGTCAATTCCAGGGCGCTTTAGGAATCTCGTCCAGAAATGATAGGATGAATCATTCAATGTTCCACCTATTGGCTCTGGAGTTTCCCATGCTTGCCAATAATTCGTCCCAATTTCAGCAGTTGAACCAGTTACTGGCCCCTGTCAATCCGGCTGAGTTGCACGGATTGCTATGTGGCCTGTTGTGCACAAACATAAATCTGGACCGTGATCTATGGTTGCAATATGCTCGAGAGGCGTTAGTCGACGATGGCAAATTTTCCCTAATCACGGACAAGTTACTCAGACAACTATTCGATGAAGGCATTGCCCAGATCGATAATCTTGATGAACCTATTACACCGGTGCTGCCCGATGACGATACCCCCTTGCGCCAGCGAGTGAATGCACTGGGTGGGTGGTGCCAGGGACTGCTCTACGGATTGGGACTCGGTGAAATTGGGCGAGGCACCCCACTTAGTGAGGAAAGCCAGGAATTCCTGAAGGATGTTGCGGACATCGCCCAAATAAGTTTCGATACTGATGAGGGGGATGAAGCCGATGAAAATGCCTACGCTGAAGTCGTCGAATATTTACGGGTTGGTTTGTTAATGATTCAGCAGGATATCGAACAAGATCGTTACCGCATATGCTAGAAATGGAAACTATCGCTCATGCTTGCCCGCACCCTTCCAGCCTCAGTCTTTGCCCGCCGCCGCCGCACCTTAATGGATCTGATGGGACCCAATTCGGTCGCGCTGTTACCCGCTGCGCTGGAAGCGCCCCGCAATCGTGATGTTTACTATCCCTTCCGTCAGGACAGTGATTTCTACTACCTGACCGGTTTCCCGGAGCCGGAGGCGATCGCCGCGCTCATTCCCGGAGCAGAACAGGAATTTTTGCTGTTCTGCCGCGACCGTGACCCGCACATGGAAATCTGGCATGGCCGCCGTGCCGGTCCACAGGGCGCCAAGGAACGTTATGGGGCAGATAATGCACACCCCATCGCGGAACTGGACAAAATCCTGTTGCCGCTCCTGGAAAACCGTGAGCGGGTATATTACGCCATCGGGTATCATCCTGATTTTGATGAACAGGTGATGAGCTGGATCAATCAGACCCGCGCTAAGGCGCGAATCGGCGTACAAGCACCGGTCACCTTCATCGCGCTAGAGCATCTGCTGCATCCTATGCGGTGCTGCAAAGAGGCCGAGGAAATCGCGGTGATGCGCGAATCAGCCCGGATCGCCTGCGAGGCGCATTGCCGGGCAATGCAGATCTGCCGGCCCGGTATGATGGAATACGAGATCGAGGCTGAGTTTTTCCATACCTTCCTGCGTAATGGTGCCGGCTGGTCGTATCCAGCCATTGTCGCTGGCGGCGATAACAGTTGCATTTTGCACTATACGGAGAACAACGCGGAACTACATGATGGCGATGTGCTATTGATCGACGCAGGCGCTGAAGTGGACGGCTATGCCTCCGATATTACGCGCACATTCCCGGTCAATGGACGGTTTTCCGCGGAGCAGCGGGTAATTTATGAGCTGGTGCTGGCCGCGCAAAAAGCAGCGATTGACAAGGTTCGGCCTGGTTGCCATTTTAACGAACCGCATGATGCGGCAGTCCATGTGCTGACCGAGGGATTAATCGCGCTGGGTTTGTTACAGGGTAGTGTGGACGAAGCGATCAAGGTGGAAACCTATAAGCAATTCTACATGCATCGCACCGGTCACTGGCTGGGCATGGATGTACATGACGTCGGTAGCTATAAAACCGGTGAAGACTGGCAGGTTTTTGCACCCGGCATGGTTACCACGATTGAACCGGGCCTGTATATTCCCGCCGGTAGCCAAATTGCCGATGGATGCTGGACGCAGCTCGGCATTCACTTAGAGACTGACGTGGATGAACGCTGGCAGCGGATTGGCGTGCGTATTGAGGATGATGTGCTGGTTACGGAAGGAGAGCCTGAAGTGTTGACTGCCGGCGTACCCAAGGAGATCGATGCAATTGAGGCATTGATGCGAAAGGAGCATGGCTAAAGCTAAAAGAGGGTATGGCTAAAATCAAGATGAGAATTTACTTGCTTTGTTATGGCCAGAAAAAAGGTTGAGAGTAAACCATGGTTCAACCAGATTATGATCTACTCATCATCGGCGGCGGCCTGGTCGGTGCCAGCCTGGCCTGCGCACTGGATGGGCTAAATTTGCGCATCGGCTTGGTTGAAGCAGCGCCGCTGGCCGTTAGCGAACACCCCAGCTATGATGACCGCATCTTGGCTTTGGCCCAGGGAACCCGGCGTATCTTTCAAACCTTGGGCCTGTGGGAAATGCTGGCTGAAACCGCAACCCCTATCCGCCATATCCATATTTCTGAACGCAGCGCGCCCGGTTTCGCTCATCTTGACTGCTGCGATGAGGGCGTAGAGGCCCTGGGTTACGTGACCGAAGCGCGACAGATCGGCGCAGCGCTCCTGACGAAACTACCAGCCTTGCGCCATGTAGAGCTGCTCTGCCCTGCCCGCTTAGAAACAGTTGCTATTGAACCAGATACAGCTTGCGCCACGGTTCGTTTCAGCGGCGAACAAACGGTAGAGCTGCGGACCCGGTTGCTGGTGGCTGCCGACGGCGCACAATCGCCAGTGCGTCAGCAATTGGGTATCGCCGCCTTGCGTTGGGAGTATGGCCAGCAAGCAGTGATCGCCAATGTCACCCCGGCTTTACCGCATCGGAATGTCGCCTACGAACGGTTCACGTCAGATGGACCCATTGCGCTCCTGCCGATGAGCGAGGATCGTTGCGCAGTGGTTTGCACGGTCAATGATGCTGATGCGCCAGCCGTGATGGCGTTGGACGACGCGAATTTCCTAGCTCTATTGCATCAGCGCTTTGGCGACCGGCTTGGTCCATTCCAGCGCACCGGACAGCGGCAAGCCTATCCACTGTTCCTGTTGAAATCCCGTGAGCATGCTCGCCAACGAGTGGCGATCATTGGCAACGCTGCCCATACCCTGCATCCCATCGCTGGCCAGGGTTTTAATCTTGGAATCCGCGATGTAGCAGCACTGGCGGAAGTGATCGCTGATGCTCATCATGTGAATGAGGATATTGGCAATTTGAAGGTGTTGAACCGTTACGCCAGTTGGCGGCGCTGGGATCAGCGGCAGACGATCGCTTTTACCGACGCCCTGCATCGGGTGTTCATCAATCCATTACCACCGGTGCGCGCCGCCCGCAATCTGGGACTACTGGCCTTCGATCTGCTGCCGCCGATCAAGCACTGGTTTGCCCGGCAGACTATGGGCCTGGACGGACGGGTGCCGAAACTGGTGCGAGGACTGGCGCTCACAGCGTGAACCCAAGCACTCATCACTCTCTAAGAGAGAGGCTGGAGATTAGAGAGAACATCATGAACTCCATCAAAATTGACTACGATCTCATTATCGTTGGCGGTGGTATGGTGGGTTCAGCACTGGCCTGTGCACTGGGCGAGACAGATTTGCGCATTGCCCTACTGGAAGGTAAGCCGCTGGAACATATCTGCCCAAATCTAAAGCCGGATCTGCGTGTCTCCGCTATCAATCGTGCCTCACAACGCATCTTTGCCGCAGTGGGTGCCTGGGATAGCATGACTGCCTGGCGAGTGAGCCCCTTTCGCGATATGCAGGTCTGGGATGCAATGGGTTCCGGTTACATTCATTTCGACAGCGCGGCCATCGGCGAGCCATTACTAGGCTGGATCATTGAGAACCGGGTAATCCAGTATGCCCTTCTGGAACGTGTGCAGCAGCTGCCAGCGGTTGATCTATTTTGCCCAATGGCGCTGGACGCCGCTGAGCCGCTGGACGGCAAAGGTTGGCGAGTGCGATTGAATGACGGGTGTGAATACGCCACGCGATTACTGGTCGGCGCGGATGGGGCGCAATCCAAGGTCCGGCAACTGGCTGGTGTTAATACCCGTGGCTGGAGCTATGATCAAAAAGCGGTTGTCAGCAACGTCCGCACTGCTGAATCACATCAGGAAACCGCTTGGCAGCGTTTTCTGCCGGCCGGACCGCTGGCGTTCCTACCGCTGCATGATGGCGGCTGCTCTATTGTTTGGTCCACGCTGCCAGAACAGGCGGATGCGCTGTTAGCCTTGGATGATTCCGCATTTGCCCAGGCGCTGACGGAAGCATTTGACCGGCGGCTGGGCGCAATCACTGACGTTGGGCCGCGCGAGGCTTTTCCCCTCCGTCTCCAGCATACCCACGATTACGTCAAACCCGGTCTAGCCCTGATTGGTGATGCCGCGCACGTCGTACATCCACTCGCTGGACAAGGCGTCAACCTGGGTCTGCTGGACGCCGCAACCTTAGCCGAAGTGATCCTGAACGCCTTGGCTGCCGGTCAGGAGATTGGTGCATTCAAAACACTGCGCCGCTATGAACGCTGGCGCAAGGGTGATAACCTTTTGATGCTAGGTGTGATGGACGGCTTCAAGCGGCTGTTCAGCAATTCGCTACCACCGGTGCGGCTGTTGCGCACTCTCGGTCTTCATCTAACCGACGCCGCTAGCCCGCTGAAGAATCTCATCGCCCGCCGGGCCATGGGGTTAGAGGGTGATTTGCCGCGATTAGCGCGAGCTATGCTTTAGGAGCGTTTTTCTCATCTACCCACCCAACTATTGGAAACCCTTCATCCATGGGGAAGAAAATAACTAATTACAGCATTAAGGTCGCTGCACAGGCCTTCTATTTGGAAGAACAATCTGATCCTGCCCAAGATCGCTACGTGTTCGCCTATACGGTATTGATTCAAAACCAGGGCAATGTTGCCGCCCGGTTGATCAGCCGCTATTGGATCATTACTGACGCTAATAGCAAGGTCGAAGAGGTGCGCGGCGAGGGCGTAGTCGGAGAACAACCGTATCTGCGTCCCGGCGAAGGTTTCCAGTATACCAGCGGCGCGATTTTGGATACGGCGGTGGGTAGTATGAAGGGCAGCTATCAGATGCTAGCCGATGATGGCGTAACTTTTGACGCTGAAATCCCACCGTTCGTGCTATCCATCCCACGCATCCTGCATTAGGTGCGTCTGTGACCCTGCGCTACACCTATACCTTATTTGCACCGATCTACGACGCCTTTGTCGCGCCTTTCACCATTGGCATGCGGCAACGCAGCTTGGCCAGGTTGTGTGATGGACCTCACGACGATATTCTGCTGGCTGGTGTCGGTAGTGGCTTGGACATACCGCTGCTGCCCATTGGACCACACTATACTGGACTCGATTTGACCCCAGCCATGCTGGTCCGTGCCCGGCGCAAGGCTATTGCTCGAAATCTCGAACTGCGTCTGGATGAAGGCGATGCGCGCACCTTACCCTACTCTACCGCTGTGTTTGATGTCGTGATTCTGCATCTAATTCTGGCGGTTACTCCTCACCCGGAACGGGTGCTTATTGAAGCAGCGCGGGTGCTGCGGCCTGGCGGGCGGGTGCTGATTCTCGACAAGTTTCTTCGGCCTGGACAGCGAGCGCCGGTCCGGCGGCTGATCAGCCCTTTATTGGGCTTGCTGGCGACACGCACTGATGTAGTGCTGGAAAATATCCTGGCACAGACACCTGAGCTAGAGGTGCTATCAAACCAGTCAGCACTGGCTAATGGCTGGTTTCGTCAGATCATCTTAGGTAAAAATTTGTAGGCCGGATTATCGATCAATACCTTGTACATGCTCTGCCTCAACAGCATTACCTCTCAACTGATCAGTGAAATCCCATGAGATGAATGAATGCCTAGTGCTATACTGATAACAGTACATTGCTTAGGCATGTCCTCATGATGCACCTACAGACTGGTTTTTATGGATGGATACTATAGCCGTTTGAATAATGGCTGCCCTTGGCATCGCTCCCTGGACAATGCTGCTGCCCCTACTTGTTCTGCTACTAACCGGTCAAGTGGGCGATTGAAGAAAGTGTTTATCTGTCTGACGGTCACGCTGTGGCCATGGATGCTCACCGCTCAGGAATTGATCGTCAACAAAGCAACGCCAAATACTCAAATCAGTCAAAATCAAGCGCGACTTTGCTTTACCATGCGACTACCGCTCTGGGAAAATAATGTGCCGGTAAAAGTGTTTGTTTTACCAGACAATCATCCGTTGCATCGTAAATTTGCCAAAAACATTCTGGGTCTTTTTCCCTATCAATTGCGGCAGGTCTGGGATCGCCAGATCTTTTCCGGAACTGGACAGGCACCCATCATGGTAGCAACCGAGCAAGAAATGGTTGAACGGGTAGCGTCCACGCCAGGAAGCGTTGGCTATGTAGAGTCTGGATCAAGCTATCCCCAAGTCCGAACACTGGAGGTTCGTTGAAATGCACAGGCGGGTCATTGCGCTATTGCCGGTTCTTGGCCTGATGAGCGCGAATGCCGAAGAATCCCAATCCATCTGGGATCCTCTGCAAGTTCATGGCTTTGCCAGCCAGGCAGTAGTTAGAACCAGTGATAATCACTTTTTTGGAAACAGTCCAGAAACTTCGTTCGATTTCACGGAAATTGGCATCAATGCTTCGCTGCTAATTAACCCGCAAATCCTCTTATCCGGTCAATTGCTGGCCCGGCGCGCGGGCAATATGTACGATGGGACACCCAATTTGGACTATGGGCTAGCCGATTTCACGCTGGCGTCCTCAATCGAACATCGCTGGGGTCTTCGCGCAGGGCGCATCAAGAATCCTCTAGGAATCTACAACGAAACCCGCGATGTGCCGTTCACTCACCCCGGCATTTTTCTGCCCCAAGTAGTATATTTCGACAAAATCCGCAACTTAGCGCTTTCCCTGGATGGACTCATGTTTTATGGAGAGACTTACAGCAACTTAGGCACCTTATCGCTCACAGTGGGTGGCGGCCGCTCCGTGCTCGATGATAACGTTGAATGGACATTCCTCCGCAATGACTACGACGGTGAATTCCAGCCCAACGGTATCGTGGGACTGGCCCGGCTCTGGTACTCAGCGCCAGGAGAACAACTCAAATTCGGACTCAGCGGCACAACACTGTCCTTACAATTTGATCCCGGCCAGCATTCACCATTAAGTGCAGGAACCACGGATATCTTCTACTGGATCGCTTCCATCCAATATGATGCCGAGGATTGGACACTCACGGCTGAGTACGCCCGTGAACCATTGGAATGGCGTGATTATGGCCCACTTCTTTCAAATCTTAGAACCACTGTTGAGGGGTACTATCTGCAGGGAACCTATCGGATCCGGCCGAATGTTGAACTACTACTGCGCTATGAAGAGGGCTTTGCTAACCGGAACGATCGGGACGGCGTCGAATTCTCGTTACTTAGAGGTCCGCCGCCCTTTACCTACTTCTCTAAGATTTGGACGGCCGGCCTACGCTGGGACATCAATCGACAATGGATGGTGCGAGCTGAATATCAACGCCACCACGGAACCTTCGTGCTGTCATTTAGGGAAAATCCAGATCCCAGCCAATTGAGTGAATACTGGAATCTGTTTGCTGTGCAAGCCGCTTTTCGCTTCTAAGTGAGAACGGCGCCATGGCCAGATTTGCTTCTTCGAACTCACCTGCACTCTATCTCAGTCTGCGCTGGAAGGCGCTGATCGTCCTTAGCCTTGTCCTGGTGCTGGTCAACGCTTCGCTGGCGTTTTTAGCCTATCGCCAGGCAGCAGAGCAATTCAAGCAGCAACAGATCGAGGTACGGGATCGACAGGTTCGCCAACTCTATGCTTTGTTGGATGACGGCTACCGGCAAATGTCACGGCTCGCCAATATCGTGCCGTTACTAGGATCAGATCAGTCTGATCAAGCCATCAATGAACGCTTGCATCAAGCGCTGGATCACAACGGTTTTATGCTGGATCTGGAATGGGATATCCGCTCAGCTTACTGGATTCAGCCCAAAGGCCAATCGATTCTGCTGTGGCCGGACCATGCCCAAGGATTACCCGCTGAATTGATCGAGCGATTGCAGCGGTGGCCGGAACAAACGGCCACTATGCTGGCCTGTGCTCCGGATTGCTACCAATATTTGGCTGCTCCCTTGCTTTGGCAGGGCCATTCTGCCGGAGCTTTAGCATTGGGCCGTTCAGTCGCTGATGTCCTGCTAGCCTTCCATGCGCTGACCGGCGCCGATGTAGCAATCATGGTTGAACAAGCCAATCTCACCCAATTTCCGGCAATTACTCATCCTGAACAGATCGAAGCCTTACTGCACGACGCCGATCTTAGACAATTGGATACCGGTGGAAGCACCAATACACTACTGATTCAGCGAGATAAGGACTGGTTCGAGATCTCTCGGCTACCGGCTCTGGCGCCAGAAGTGGACGCTCTGTTAATCAATCCAATCACTGCACAGCAGCAAGCTATCGCCAAAGTGACCCGCGACAGCATTCTCATTGGGTTTCTGGGTCTCGTCCTGTCGGAAAGCCTGCTGCTATTAGTAATGCAAACTCTGGTCAAACGGCTCAGGCGGTTAGCGGATGTGTTGCCCCTGCTCGCCGAGGATCGCTTTACCGACTTGCGCAATCGTTTACTCACTCTCGATGCTTCCTGGTTCCCGTTGCGCGATGAAATGGACCAGATGATCGATACGGTTGGCACTCTGTCCGAACGAATGGAACACATTCAACGTGACCGGGAAGAAGCGCGGTCAGAGCTGGTCTGGCTGGCAGATCATGATCCATTGACCCGGTTACTCAACCGCCGGCGTTTTAACCACGATTTGACCCGCTTGGTCAATCAGTCGGTTCACAAGAAACTGAGTGGAGCGCTACTGTTCTTCGACTTGGATCAGTTCAAAGACGTCAACGACATCAGCGGCCATCCAGTGGGTGACCTGCTGTTACAGCAGGTTGCCGAACAATTGGAAGCACTCCTTGGCACAGGCGGTTCCTTAGGGCGGTTTGGCGGGGACGAATTTGCTTTAGCACTGCCCCAGGCGGGTTCAGAACAAGCCATCGCTATCGCTGAACAGGTGCAAATGTGTATCCAATCTGTGGTGATTCGTAATCACGGTGTGCGGCATCAGGTTTCTGCTAGCATTGGCATCGTATTGTTTCCCGAACATGGCGTTGACACCCAGCAACTGCTATCTGACGCTGATCTAGCTATGTATCAGGCTAAGGAAAGAGGCCGGGGCCGCTGGTACTTATTCTCTCCGGAGGATCAAGGCCGGGAGCAGGCCAACGCGCGGGTATTGTGGTCGGAGCGAATCACCGAGGCGCTGATCGAGGATCGTTTCGAGTTGCACTTCCAGCCGATCATGGAACTAGCAACGGGAAGCATGCAACGTCGAGAAGCCCTGCTACGCATGAGTGATGTTCAAGGGCAACTGGTTTACCCCAATCACTTTATTCCGGTTGCTGAGAAAACCGGTCAGATCCATGCTATCGATCATTGGGTCCTAGCACGGTCAATTTTAGTCTTGCAAATGCATCCGGGGATTGATCTGTCGGTCAATCTTTCCGCCAACGCGATGGAGGATCCCTCACTGCTGCCAGACCTGAAAGATCTGCTGGCTCAGTATGATGTTGATCCGACACGGCTCACATTCGAGATTACTGAAACTGTGGCGGTTAACAGCCTGCAAAATACCACCCGGATGATGCGCGATATCCAGAAGCTCGGTTGCCGGTTCGCATTGGATGATTTTGGCAGCGGGTTTGCTTCATATGCTTATCTACGCCAACTGCCGATGAGTGCGATCAAGATCGACGGGGCTTTCATTCGCAATATTGCCCACAATCGTGAGGATCAAATTTTTGTCCGGGCAGTGACTGACATTGCCCACGGCATGGGCAAGCGAGTGGTTGCCGAATTTGTTGAGAATGAAGAAATTTTGAGCATCCTGCGCGAGATTGGTGTCGACTACGCGCAAGGCTATCATATCGGCCGGCCGGTAAAGTTACAGACTGATAGCATTCAGTGCGTAAAAACGAAGCCAATTTAAAGCGCATCGGGTGACAAATCACCAAACTCAGAGGCCCTTATCGATGGAAAATTTCTCAAGGTGTAGCCACATCGACCTGCCGGGCCAGTTCCATCTGATGAATGGATTCCTCTAGATTGATCTGATCCGGATTCTCGCTGGACTGCCTGCGTAAGTGCTCGAAAAGCTCTACCTGTTCCAGGGTAGAGTGGTTGCCATCAGGTTGCTGCACGAACGCTGCCCACGGCACAAACTTGGTCAATGGAAAACGCTGTCCAGCCTGGGGGGAAATGTCGATATGCAGTCCAGAGATGTACAAAACCCGCTTGCCTTGATAGCCATGTTCCCGGACGATAGTGCGGAAAGTGCGATCGAATTCCACTTGCGTATTCACCTGGGCAGCCGTCAGTAACGGATGCGGCGCAGTGACGATCCAAGCCATCGGATCGAACAAGTTTTGTTCCAGATGGCTGCGGCCTTCCAGATCACCTTGAATGTCGCGCTTGAAACGAAAATACTCCGGTTGTAACCATGCACCGACCGGTTCGCACCGGCCATCGGCCCAACCGGCTTGCTCCATCCGGTGACGCAGCTCGGGCGAAGCGAGCAAGCTTTTGGCAGTGCTCCGGCAACACACCGGATGCCATTTATGACTGGCGTGGTCTGCTGTCGCCAGCCGCTCCAAATTCAGGAATAGGCCCTCGTCACGATTCTCGCGCAGCAACTGATTATCGATCGTAACCCGGTACTCCTCTCCCTGGCGCTCCAGCAGAATGTTGTCGCGGGCAAAGGCGTATTCTTCCTGATACCAGCGCAGCACGGCCTCAATTTTCCCGCAACTGGCGGTCAAGTGCTGATCTTCGCTCTGGATACGCCGGTAAACACCAAACACACGGCGTTCCGGATCATAACCCACATGGCTAGCGTGAATGATCACCATATCCTGCCCATGCTCAGCGTGGGGCGCGTGGCGATCGGTGGCAACAATGCCGCCAACCTGACCATGATTGAACGGAAACACGCCAAAATGTTTGCTGATGAGAATAATCGGATAGCCTTGGTTTTCGTCTGAGCAGAATGCCCGCGAGGGCATGATCTTACCAGGGGTGAACCCCAATGACTTACACAGGTTATACAGGCGAGGAACGAAACTGCTGTAGCGCAGTGTCATGTCGGCAATATGAAAGTCAGCCATCAGGGCACGAATATTGGCAGTGGATGAGTACATGAGCGTAGACCAGTGGATTGAGCATGCCAGTTTCAGCAGGGATGCATTAATGAAAGTATAGATACCCTTGACAATCCTCCAGCCTGCCCGCATTTAGAAGGTCAATATCCTGTTACCGCCGCGTGAAAATCATGACCGACCACGAAACCATTGAAGCGGAAGTCGTGCGCGAGGACAACGACGCTGAAGCATCCACCAACCATATCGTTCCCGCCGTCGACATTCTGCCCAATACCCTGTACCTGCTGCCGCTGTCCGAACGGCCCTTCTTCCCGGCGCAGGCCCTGCCATTGCTGTTGAATGAAGAACCTTGGCTGCCCACCATTGAGGCCGCCGCCAGTTGCGATCAGCGGATAATCGGTCTGATTCTGGTCAAACCGGATAGCGCGGAAAATGTCCATCCCGATGATTTTCACTCGGTAGGCACCGCAGCCCGGATGCACCAGCTGGCGCGCAATGAAGGACGTTTGCAATTCATCGCCCAGGGTCTGCGGCGATTTCGCATCGAGCGCTGGCTGTCCAGCGAACCGCCTTACCATGTGCAAGTTGAGTATCTGAATGAGGACGCCGAGCATACCGGTGTCGAAGAATTACGCGCCTATTCCTTGGCGGTGATTAATACCCTCAAGGAATTAATCCCGCTCAACCCGCTATATTCCGAGGAACTCAAATTTTTCCTCAATCGTTTCAATACCAATGACCCTTCGCCGCTGGCTGATTTCGCCGCCAGCCTGACCACCGCCAGCAAGGAAGAATTGCAGGAAATCCTGGCCACGGCGCCGGTTCTGGCGCGGTTGAAAAAAGTGATTGTATTGATCAAGAAGGAACTGGAAGTCGCCCAGCTTCAGACCAAGATCCGCAAGCAAGTCGAAGACAAGATGAGCGAACACCAGCGCAAGTTTTTTCTGCGCGAGCAGCTCAAGGCCATCCAGCAGGAGTTGGGCATCGCCAAGGACGACCGCACCGCCGATGTGGACCGCTTCCGCGAGCGGCTGGAAACCCGCGAGGTTCCTGAAGCGGCCAAGAAACGCATCGATGAGGAACTGGACAAACTGTCGATCCTGGAAACCGGTTCCCCGGAATACGCTGTCACCCGCAATTACCTGGACGTAATGACTGATCTGCCATGGGGGGTTTATTCAACGGACAACCTGAATCTTAAACATGCCCGCGAAGTGCTGGATCGCGACCATGACGGGCTGGCCGACGTAAAGGACCGGATCATCGAATTCCTGGCGGTCGGGGCGTTGAAAGGTCAGGTCGGCGGTTCGATCATCCTGCTGGTCGGCCCGCCGGGCGTAGGCAAAACGTCGATTGGCCGATCAGTGGCTGCGGCGCTGGATCGCCAATTCTACCGGCTCAGCTTGGGCGGAATGCGTGACGAAGCCGAGATCAAAGGCCACCGCCGCACGTATATTGGCGCATTACCAGGTAAATTTATCCAGGCCATCCGCGATGCCGAGACCGCGAATCCGGTGATCATGCTAGACGAGATCGACAAGATCGGCGCTTCGTATCATGGTGATCCAGCTTCAGCACTGCTGGAAGTCCTTGACCCGGAGCAGAACACTGAATTTCTCGATCACTATCTGGATGTGCGTTTCGACCTATCCAAAGTGCTATTCATCTGCACGGCTAATCAGCTCGACACGATCCCAGCACCGCTGCTCGACCGCATGGAAACCATTCGCCTGTCTGGCTACATCACTGCCGAGAAGCTGCAAATCGCCCGCAACCATCTCTGGCCGAAACTGCTGGAACGCAGTGGACTGGAGCGTGACCGTATCCAACTGGATGATGAGGCGTTGCAACAAATCATCGAAGGTTACGCGCGCGAGGCGGGCGTGCGCAACCTGGAAAAACAACTCGGGCGGATTGTCCGTAAAAGCGCAGTCCAGATTGTCGAAAATCACCAGGAAGGAACGATCACGGTGAATCGCACCGGCCTGGATCACTATCTGGGCAAGCCACCATTCAAAGTAGAGGCGCTGATGGCCGGGGTCGGCGTGGTCACTGGCTTAGCCTGGACGGCGATGGGCGGCGCAACGCTCAGTGTCGAGGCCAGCCTGATCCACACCAAGAATCGCGGTTTCAAATTAACCGGCCGGTTGGGCGAAGTCATGCAGGAATCGGCTAATATCGCCTACAGTTATGTGAGCGCTCATTTGGAAGAATATCAAGCCGACCCGAAGTTTTTTGACGAAGCCTTTGTGCATTTGCATGTGCCGGAGGGTGCAACGCCCAAGGACGGTCCCAGTGCTGGTATTACCATGGCCACCGCCCTGTTATCGCTGGCCCGGGGTCAGGCCACGGCGCGGCCGTTGGCGATGACCGGTGAGTTGACCCTGACTGGGCAGGTGCTACCGATTGGTGGCGTCCGCGAGAAACTCATCGCCGCCCGCCGGACCGGTATTCATGAAATTCTGCTGCCGGAAGGTAATCGCGGCGATGTCGATGAATTGCCGGATCATATCCGCGAGGGTATGACCATCCATTTTGTCGAACGCTTCCAGCAGGTGGCGGATCTGGTTTTTACCGCCGGGCATCCCGGCTGAGGACATAGTTTGTGATGACAGTGATGATTCCTGGCAAAGCCCGCACGATTTTGTTCCCGCCGCTCTGTCTGCTGGCGTTGCTCCAGGTATCCACTGTGAGCTGGGCTGCCTGCGATGATCCCCCGGCCCGGCGGGTCAATTGGCTGCATTGCGACAAACAGGGCGCAGATTTGCAGGGTGCAGACTTGCGGGAAGCGGTGCTGACGCAGGTCAATCTGAGCGGTGCCAATCTAAGCGGGGCGCGGTTCAGCGGCGCTGATTTAGGCCGCGCAGTTCTTAACAAGGCGGATTTCACGGGAGCGGCGTTACGTGGCACTCGACTGGTGTCGGCGCAGCTGAATCATGCGGTGCTGGCTGACGCGAGCATGACCGGCGCGCGGCTGGATCGGGCGGTGCTGGCGGGGGCTGATCTACGCAAAGCGGACCTGAGCAACGCTGGGTTATATCAAGCAGACCTGAGCAAGGCAGACCTGAGCAACGCGAAACTCAATCAGGCCAATCTGGCGCAAGCGGATCTGAGCGATGCGAAACTCACCAATGCCAATTTAAGTGAAGCCGTGCTGAGCCGGGCGATGCTGGAGGATGCCGTGCTAACCAGCGCCAATCTACAAGGTACCCGGCTAGACGGAGCAACGTTACTAGATGTGAATTTCACCGGCGCCGATCTCAGCCAGGCGACTTTGGCCGAAGCCCGGGTCGATGGCGCTATCTTCACCGATGCCAAACTCGACAGCACGATCTGGATCAATCGCCAACGGTGCCGGCCCGGCTCGGTGGGGGCATGCCGGTGAGAAGTAGCTGGCTTAAGCAGGAGGGCAGGCACTATGCACTATGCCTCGCCGGGCGCTACCTTGCTGGATGATGACCCCTTCTAAATAGAATTGAGTGCTGAGCCGGTTGGGCTGAACACAGCGTTGCCCAACCTACAGCCTCCAAACAATAGCGTAAAACCTATGCAGAATTGGTATAACCCGCAGTCAGCAATCAAAATCAGCCACCGGATTATCGGGTAGCGTTCAAACACGGTCTTAAGCGTCAGTAAGGAAGTCGCGATCTCATCCACATTGCCTTCAAAGACCCGGCCCAGTGGGCTTGGAAATAGCAACGATTCTCTAGAACTGGCTAATCACGAATGAGAGAACTACACTTCTTTGACATTTCTAGCAATCATCATAAAAAAGGCAATGTATTGAATAGGATATATATTTGGCAACATCATAGCGTTGTTATGGGCTGCTTGCCTGATATTTCCCGCTTCCAGCCCGGTTCAACAACGCAAAACTTTGGTATCGGCCGGCCCTCCCAGATGCTGGAAAACGAAAGCAATGATTGAAATGGCTGGCAGGAATACCGCTTGATGAAAGAAGATTTGATCCTCAGTGACGCAGTCAACGAACTGACTGCGTGTGTAAACCTGTCACCAACCCGGTTGATGTATTGATGCATCTATTCAAGGATCAAGCTGGAGTGCCGGCCTGCACCACCAACACCTGGATAGCATGCGCTTGACCAGACGCTGATGATGTTTACTCTGATCGATAGTCATAATCATTTCGACGAGGCCAGTTTCGATCCCGACCGGGAGGCCGCTTACCAGCGGGCCCGCGACGCCGGCGTGAGCGCACAAGTGCTGGCAGCGGTCAGCGCCCGCCTGTGGCCCAAACTCAAGGCAGTGACAAAACAATATCCAGGGCTGTATCCATGTTACGGCTTGCATCCAGCCTATCTCAATGAACATCGCCCGGAGCATCTCGATGCATTGGCGCATTGGTTGCGCCGGGAACGGCCCGTCGCCATCGGCGAATGCGGGCTGGATTATTACCTGCCTGATCTCGACCCCGATGCCCAAGCTGAATTTTTTTCCGGGCAATTGCGCCTGGCCTGCCGTCATGATCTGCCGGTCGTGATCCATGCTCGTCATGCCGTGGATCACGTCATCAAATTTCTGCGGCGTTTTGCCGGAGTGCGTGGCATGGTGCATAGCTTCTCCGGCAGCGAAGATCAGGCCGGACGGCTGCTGGATTTGGGAATCCTGCTCAGCTTTGGCGGTCCGCTGACCTATCCGCGTGCCGCCCGTTTGCGCAAACTGATCCGCTATCTGCCACTGGATGGCTTCATGATAGAGACCGACGCTCCCGACCAGCCGTTGAGTAATCATCGCGGCGAGCGCAACGAACCGGCATTCGTGACGGAGGTACTGAGTTGTATTGCTGAGTTACGCGGCGCTGATCCTGCTGAAATCGCTGCCGCTACCACAAAAAATGCCTGCCGCTTGTTCAGATTGTCCGATGCCTTATCCACAGGCACGCACTGAGATATTGATCGGCGCTGAACGATTAGCCCGGTTGCGGGCAGCACGGGTGTTAGTGGCCGGACTGGGCGGGGTCGGTGGTTATGTAGCTGAGGCCCTGGGCCGAGCTGGCGTGGGCCGGCTGACTCTGCTGGATCACGATACGGTGTCACCTTCTAATCTTAACCGCCAATTGCTGGCGCTGCACTCAACACTGAACCGGTCCAAGGTTGAGGTCATGGCGGAGCGGTTGCACGACATTGACCCGATGCTGGAATTGACACTGCTCGATGAATTTCTCCAGCCGGATATGGCCGATGCGTTGGTTACCACCCTACCCCTCGCTTCTAACCACTCCCCTGCAGCACGTAAGGAGAGTCAACCCCTCTATGACTATGTGGCCGATTGTATCGACAGTATCGCCTGTAAGGCAGCACTGGTTACAGCATGCCACCGCCGCGGCGTACCGGTCATTTCAGCATTAGGGGCGGGTAACTGTCTGGATGTTAGCCGCGTCCGTGTGGCAAAACTGAATCAAACTCAGGGTTGCCCCTTGGCCCGCGAGCTGCGCCGGCAGCTACGGAAATCGGGCACACCGCTAAATTACCCGGTGATTTATAGTGACGAACAACGCAGCTCACCCCTGCCACATCAGCCCGCCAGCGGCGATACACCCGGCCGCCCACGAGCGGTAAACGGCACGATTTCCTATATGCCAGCACTGTTTGGCGTGATGCTGGCCGGGGTGGTGATTCGGAAATTGCTGGAAGGAGGCGAAGGGATTGAATAATAACCTTCTGCCAGAACAAGGCTCCCGCAACTGTATGGAATCCATACGAAGCCTGCTTTTCAAATAGATATCAATTTTTGGCGGGCGGCTGAGGAATGGGCGGCTGAGGCAACTGATCGAGAATACGCCGGGCTAGGCCCTGATAATCCTCGTCAAAGTGATGATCACCCGGCATCTGTTGAACGATGATTCCCAAATCGGCCAGTTTCGGACAGGAGGCGTCCTCCTCCTCGGCACCGTAAATACACAACCGTTTGATAGTACTTAACTTGGCCAATTCCGGCCGCACGGGTTGATCGCCTTCATCCGGATTGTCGCTGATCCAGTCGCTGAGATGAAATTCAAAAGAGGCATTATCCGATAATCCTAGGAATACCATCAGATCGATCCGCGCGCGCAACGCTGGTGGCAAACGGTTGGCAATGGCGGGTAAGGCATCGGCTCCAAAGGAATAGCCAATCAATACGATTCGTTCTTTCTTCCAGGTATCCAGATACTGGCGCAGCGTCCGCTCCAAATCCAGCGCGACCTCGTCCGGCTGACGGGCTTTCCAGAAATAGCTTAGCGAATCCCAGCCAATCACCGGCAGGCCGTTCTTGGCTAATTCCGCAGTCATCGACCGGTCGAGCAGCGCCCAGCCGCCATCCCCGGACAGCATGACCGCCAATTGTGGCCGATCGGGGCCGCCTGTCACCGGAACTTCAGTGAGCGGTATGCCCATGATGCTGGCATCCGGCTGCACTTGCTTAACGATGCTTGGATCGAGCCATTGCAACAGGGCGGATACTTGCGGCAGCCAGTCTTTGACGCCTGCCTTGCCGGGTATTCCGGTCAGCCGGGCTAACTGGATCGATTGGACAAACTGTATGGTGGTCGCAACTTCACAAGCGGGCTGATTCTGAAACACAAACCAGGTAGCTGGCATCCGGGTGATAGGTTTTAAACGCATTCCCTGATGATCGGGCAATGCTGCGCCTTCCAGTTTACCGGTGCCAGGGCATAGGGGCTTGGACAAGGGTAGTTCCGGGCAGAAGTTCACTCCGATTCCAGCATGGAAGCGGTCAGCGGGCGCCTGGGCTAGTGCTGCGTAGCCCAGCGCTGCGCCGGCACCATAACCAAGCAGAACCGGCGGCAAGCGGCTCGCCAGCGGATAACGCTGAGCTATCCACTGATTCAACTGCCCAAGATCCGCCGGCAGATCAAGGCAAGCAGCTTTCGATTGGTCCAGCCGGACCATGTACTGATTCAGATCGATACCGGCGGCCACATAATTCAGTTGAGCGATTTCTTGTGCTACAGAGGTCATATCGGCATCCCAGCCAGCCGTACCAGACAGTAATAACACCACACCTTTGGGTTCGCCGGCCGTGCGGTAGATAGCCAGCTTGCCGAAGACAGCGTTATCTAGTGTTTTCTCAGCAATCTCCGCCTGCGTATTGGACACGGCCAGCACGGCGATGGCCAGACAAAGCGCTTGCGATAAGCGATATAGGATCGAACTCTTCATCACGGCTGGATTCTGACAGCGGTTATTCCGGATGATCAGCATGGGTCCAGAGAGGTCTTGCTAGCCAAAAAGGATTAGCAATACCCTGCCGATAGGCTTTCAGTGCTTCCGAAGAGGAATTCACTCTAAGATTACTGATAGATCCATCATCGTTTTGCCAGCGCTCATGCCAAAAAACGGCAGCGCGGATTCTCGGATAATCTTTAGACGTCCGTTCAAGAAAATCAGCGATCCAATGCGCTTTGCTCCCTTGCTCTGGAAACTCCCCGACGCCCCACTCGGCCAGCATAAGAGGTTTTTCTTCATCGAGCTGGCAAAGCTGCTGGTAGTAAACTCCTATTGCCTTATCGACCGTTACCCAGTTCCCTTCCGATTTGAACTGTACACCATATGCGGTGATTCCAAGCCAGTCGACGTACTGCGGACCTGGATAGTATTGCGCCATAGCGTTCCAGGGTTCATCGGGATCGGAGGCATTATTCGCGTGCCAGACCCAGAGGATATTGCTGGCTCCTTTGGCTCGTATCCGGTCAATGACATAACGGTAAGCCTTTTTAAAGGTTTCCGGGCCTTCAAAACAATTTTCACAGTTGTGCGATGGCTTCCCCGCGCCGTAAAAAATCCCCGACCAAGGGAACCAATATCCATTCATCTCCAGTCCCCAGGAAACAAATAGAGGGTTTCCATACGCCTTGGCTTGAGTAGCCCAATAATCGATATAGCCGTCCCATTGGCCTGCAATAATAGCATTTAGATCGAAGCGCCCAGGTTTCGAGTTCCATCCCTCAGTTGGCCGGTCCCACGGCGACCAGAAGATTAAAGGTACAGCGCCATAACTTGAAATAATGTTAAGTTGCTGATCAGGGAAACTCTGATTTCCCCAGTCGCTCGAAAATGCAATGATCGCTTGTTTTTTTCCCACCAGCTTATCAAAGCGCTCAATACCTTCTAGCGTTACATTATCTTCGTGATGTCCGAATTCAATATAGGCACCGCTGTACGCTTGGTTTTTTGGAATTACGATTTTAATCTGCCCATTATTTGCTGTCTTTTTTTGTGAAGGAAAATCCGGATTAGCTGGCTGACAAGCAATCATGAAGCTTGAAAGGACTATAAAGAACAAGATTTTTATTTTTATAGGATTATGCGGCTTTCCTCTGTGCTGGTTGAGATATTTTAATGTTATATTTGACATTCACAGTCCCTCTCCGGTCAATTTTTCCCCAACCATACCATACCCCCTTTAATGCACGAATAATGGCTATCCAGACTGATAAACAAAGCAAGGGCCGATAGAGAATTCTCATTGGGAAAATCCACAACGAAGCACGTAAAGGTTCTTTCTCAAGAAAACAGCCTAGCAATGCAAGTAACCACTCCAGCGCGAAAAAGAAAATAGCGTATCCGATAATAGAAAACCCGGATCCCCAAGAGATAGAAATGAGCAGCATCATATCGACCAGCGGCACTAAGGCCACGAGAAACACATGGCAAAACCATACACCCGGCAAGCTAAAGAACCCCAATCCAGGGCGCTCAAGGCTGCACAGAAGGCCGCGATGTTTCCATAGACACTGAAGAGTACCAAAAGCCCAGCGAATCCGCTGACGCACGAGCAATCGAGCTGTGTCAGGCGCTTCTGTGTAAGCGATGGCACGGGACGCGTAGCGGATACGATAAGGAGTGCGATGCAGGTGAAGCGTCAGATCTGTATCTTCAGCAAGGGTATCCGCGATAATCCCTCCCGCTCTTTCAATTGCCTGTTTTTTGAAAGCACTGATGGCGCCAGGGACCACGGTAATCGCATTCCAGTAATCATAGGCGCGGCGATCCAGATTGAAGCCGCAAATGTATTCAAGCGATTGGAAACGCGCAATCAGCGATGTCAGATTGCCAACGCGGATATGGCCGCATACCGCGCCAACATCCGGCTGAACCAGGGGAGCGACCAGCCGGCGAAGGGTCTCCGGTTGAAACTGGGTATCTGCATCAAGCATCACGACCGTTTCATAAGCCGCAGCCTCGACCGCCCGGTTGAGGGCATGCGCTTTGCCCGCGTTATTTTGCGAGATCAGGCGGATCCGCGTATCTTCAGCCGCAAGTCTGGCGACAATAGCCGCCGTGCTGTCCGTTGAACCGTCATTGACCACAATCAATTCGAAGAAGCCTGCATAATCGCTGGCCAAGATCGAACGAATCGTTGAAGCAATGACTTTGGACTCGTTGTAAGCGGCGATTATGACAGATACGGGTTCCTTGAAGACCGATGAGTCTTCCAATAGCGCCTGTTGCGTCCGCCGGTATTGCCGTAGCGCAAGCACCACGACAATACCCGTTCGGATCAGCAGAAGCACTGTAATCCCTATCATGAAAGTCCAGGCAAATTCTTCGATACGCTGGGCCAAATGCAACCCTGTCTGGGCTACGGCTCGCGAGCTTGCAGGATCATCGGTTGGGATCGGCGGCATTAACGTCTCGCGCGGGAGATTTAAAAGCGTCTGAAGCGACACGATCTGATCGCCTCGATGACGGAGATAGCGAATGATTTCTGGAAGCGCGGCGACAGTTGCTGAACGGTCGCCGCCGCCATCGTGAAGAAGAATGACATTTCCCTCATGGCGGCGTTCGTTAACACGCCTCATGATGTCTGCGGCATTGGGCTCATTCCAGTCTTCGCTATCAATACTGTCGCTCACACAGAGATAGCCTAGTTGCTGCGCTCTCACGAGCGTCCTAAACTCCTCAAAAGATTTGGGATAGGTATCCGCAGCGTAAGGCGGGCGGAACAGAAGCGTTGATATTCCGGCACCGTCTTGAAGAATGCGCTGCGTAGCATTAAGTTCAAATGCCGTCCACGCTTCAGTGGCTACGCTGAGATCAGAGTGTAAATAAGAGTGGTTGCCGATCTCGTGTCCTTCAGCCAAAATCCGGCGAACCAGCGCCGGATTTTCAACCACTCGACTTCCCACGACAAAGAACACGGCATGAACGCCTTCCTGTTTGAGAATATCGAGGATGCGTGGCGTCCAAACCGGGTCGGGGCCATCGTCAAAACTCAGCACCACCTGATTCGTTGCCGAGCCGCCCCGGTGGTAAATAGAGGGATATTTGGGGAATTTCTCATACCGCGCTTCCCAGAGCTCAGCAGATGGTGTTGTCACCCGGCGAAACCCTTGTTCCCGTTCGTCCGACGGAATGAGGAGATCGCCTCTGCCCACGTTAGCGACCCGATCGGCAGTTCTGATCGGCTCAATTGATTTCGAGTTCAGCTTTGGATGAGCAATGATGCGCCAAATCGACTCGTCTTCCTTTCCCAGCCGATAAATCGCTGTTCCCTCGACTCCTTTTTTCAAGGCTATTTTGTATTGATTGCGGAAGGTCACCGCATCAAGAAACCACACAGAGTGCGAAATACCGTCCTCTTCATAAGTAAAGTGCGGCTGGTAAAGCGGTGCCTCAATAGAGATGGCCCGGGTTCCTGAAAACCGGGCCCGGCCCATGGCATCGGCAAAGCTAAGGATTGCCGTTTCCGCTTCATTGCTCTTAGACCAATCATATCCATAAGCACCTATACCGACGATCCACTGATGGGTATCGCCATATCCAAGCAGTGTATCAAGCCATTCATTCCACCAGGGCAGAGAGGCTATCGGACCCGGTGAATCATCCTCACCATTTTCGTCAAACAGCAGCGCAACGAATCGATCAACGACCGGCGCCAAGGCATCAAGGTCAAAGACTGCAATATCATTACCCACCGGAATACAAAGCCATAGCTCTAATTTTCCACTGTGCAGATACTTTGCAAGATCAGTCAGCAATGACGTCAAATCATTGCGGTACGCTGGATCAATTTGCTCCCAGTCAACAAGCACCCCCATTGCATGGATAGCACGCAGTTCACTTTTTAGCTTCTCGAAAAAAGGGAGTCTCTTTTCTGGATGCCGCGCCAATTCTTCGATCAGCTCCGGCTGCCACTCATCGCCATCGAGATTTGAAAGGAGAGGAAGCAATTTTATATCCGCTGAACCCGTGAATTTGATGAGTTGAGGGTCTGGAGAGGCAATCAGTGGCTCTTCAAAGCTGCGCATTGAGAACCACTCCGGCGCCAAATGAGTTATCTGCTGATAATGGGATCTGAGCGAATGGAAGCTTTCCGCATCTGAAGGTGTATAAAACGCCAGCACTACTGGCGCCTCAGAAAAACCATGGGGTCGTGGAGTAACCGGCTTTTCTGGGGCAACCGGTCTTTGCCGCAACCAGGAAGGAGGCGCGGGCGACCGGGGAACAGATTCCTGAGAGGGAGCCGCGGCACTGAGTTGCATGTCAGGACGAGGCAATGTATCCGGTTTTTGCAATTTCGGCAGAATCAGCAGGGAATGTACGAATATGACTAGGAGGATGAATAGGAGGAAGCTGCTCCAAAGGGTAATGCGGCAAACCCACACCCATCGATTGCCTTTGAAATCAGAAAAGACAAATTGTGATGTATCCATAAATGAGCGTGAAATGAGAGGAGAGAGGGCCTTGAGATCATTTACTTACTGACGATCCTCTTGGAGCCATTAGCAATCAGTGCCGTCAAATCAGCCAGTACGCGGGGCAGCGCCATCATACCGCCGGGCGCCGCCAAGTAGCGAGCTTCCCACTGAGGATCAAACTTTTCCTTATATTGATGCAGGCCCCGGAAATTGTAAAACGCCTCGCCATGCCCGAAGACCAGCGCACCAAATCGATTCCACAACGGCGCGAGGCTGCGATTCTGCAAACCAGACAACGGTGCCATGCCCAAGTTGAACCAGGTGTAGCCTCGCTCACGGCCCCACAGCATGATTTTGAGAAAGAGGTAATCCATCAAACCGTGAGAGCCATCCGGCAAGTAGCGCATCAAATCCACCGACAGCTCCTCGCCGCCGCCTTGCCAAAGATTGGCAAACGCTTCTACTTGATTATGATGCCAGACGACCGCAACCGGTCCGGTTTGCAGGTAATCCTCGTCGAAAAACCCGAGAGAAAACCCTTTTTCACGGCTGCTTTTTCCAGTAAGCCAGGCATCGGAAACTCTCCTTAACTGTGGCAATAGGGATGGCACAACGGCTGGTTCGACAATTTCGAAACGGCAACCTTCCCGCTCTAAACGGTTGATATGATTACGCATGGTTTTGCGGGCCTTGCCGTCCAGCGAAAAGGCCGTCAACGGCACCCGCGCCTCTTCGCCAAATTTGAGCAGGGTTAGACCCAGTTCCACATACAAACCCAAATGATCAGGGTGAACCTGATAGAACACGGGCCAACCGCCATGATGCTCACACAACTCGCGGAATTGCCAGGCCAATTCCCGGCGGTCTTGCTCGCGACGAGCCACTGGATCGCCCATGACCACCCAGGTGCGGCCTTCCACAGCGTACATCAGGAAAGCGCTGCGATCCGCATTGAACAGCAGTGCCTTGTCGCCCAATAGGGTTAGATAAGCATAAGTGCGTGGGAATGCCGCAGCGATCGCCTGGGCTTGACGCCGTTCTTCCGGCCCTGGCAGCGCTGGTTCGAAGGGCGCCGGCCGCAACAATTTGGCGATACCAAAGAACAACGCCGCGCCCATAGCACCGACCATTGCCCGCAGGAAACGAGGGGCTTCGCCTTGACCGCTGAAACTGAAATCCCACCATAACTCCGCGGAATATTCGACATGCTTGTAGGAGAAGAAGCCCAGCCAGATCGAACACACCACGACCACGGCAATGGCAGCGAGCCAGCCTGGCGTAAATCGTTCGCTGAATAATGAAGCTTGGCGGTAGAACTGCCGCCGGGAGGGTAACAGCCCAGCCAGCAGAATGCTCAGAATCAAAGCTTCTTCGTAATCTGCACCCTTGAGCAGCGAGACGATGATGCCTGCGCCCAGAAACGCTACTGCCAGCACCCAGGCAGCATCGAGCCGGCGTTGCAGACCTCGTGCGAGCAACAGTAGCCCCATGCCAGCCAGGCTGCTAGCGAAATGGGAGATTTCCAATACAGATAGAGGGATTCGATGATGCAGCCATTCCAGCCGGGCCTCGACCGCTGGAGTCGCCGCTGAAAATAGCAGTACCGCGCCACTAATGAGTGTCAGCAAGGCAAAGATATGCGGCAACAGCACAGGAACCCAGGGACCGATCATTCGTGGCAGCCACAAGACCCGTTCCTTCTGATGCCTTAGTTCATACACGCCCAGCGTAACCGCCGCTAGCGCCAGCGGCAACAGGTAGTAGATCAGCCGGTAGGTCAACAACGCACCAAGAATATCATTGGCGGGCAACTCATTTTGGAGCATGAGCAGTGCCACCGATTCGAAGACACCCAAGCCGCCGGGGATATGGCTGAGCAGGCCAGCAATTTGCGCGACCAAAAATACGCCGAGGATGCGGTCAAAACCCAGTACTGCCGATGCAGGCAGCAAGGTGTACAGGACGATGCTAGCCATGACCCAGTCGAGGGCGCCAATCGCGATTTGCGGCAAGGCCAGGCGCGGCCGGACCATTGGCAATTCCCACGGCCCCGCTTGCAACGGCTGGCGGCGGAGTATGCCTAGTAACACGTAAACCGCTGGCGGAACCAACATCGACAGCCCTAATAACCGGCTGTCCAGCGTTAACCAAGGAATTGTGCGCAAATCCAGAGGATCCAGTATCAAAACTCCACCGCCTACGGTGAGAATACCGAGCCATAGCGTTAGAGCGGTAAATAACACAATCCGGGCAATATCCACTGCGGTCAGCCCCCAACTGGAGTACAGCCGGTAGCGCAACGAGCTAGAGGTGAGTACTGATAGACCGACCGAGTTGCTAAAGGCATAACTGAGCAACGCGGCAAAGCCGACCTTGGGCCAAGGCAACGGCTGGCGGATATAGCGCAACGCCAGCCAGTCGTAGCCGGTCGTAAGCAGATAGCTGAACGCCGTGCCCAGTAAGGCTGCCAATAGCTGTATACCAGGCAACTGCCGGAGATAGGAAACCACGTCCTGATAGCGGTATTCAGCCAGCGCTTGATGCAGCACCCACAATGCTGCAGCAAATAGCATCAGACCGATCATTGGACCTGCATAGCGAGCGAACAGCGTTTTCATGGCAAAGTGAAACACACTCTTGATGGGCTAGCCCACCCGGACGTTACTTGGGTAGCGTTGCGATGTGTAGCCATCAGGTTATTCATTGCTTCAAAATGATTAAGACTGATAGCCTGCCGCTCGCAGATAAATCAGATCGTATGTTTTAAATTAACAGTCGCATTGAATTTAATATTCATATCGAAAAAAACCCCGCCAAAGCGGGGTTTTTCGATTTCAGCCTTTATGAAGGCGAGTGATGCTTACATCATGTCGCCCATGCCGCCCATGCCGCCCATGCCGCCCATGCCGCCCATGCCGCCACCACCCATGCCGCCTGCTTCTTTCTTCGGCAGTTCAGCGATCATCGCCTCAGTGGTGATCAACAACGCCGCCACAGAAGCAGCATTCTGCAACGCCGAGCGAGTCACCTTGGTTGGATCCAGGATACCCATTTCGACCATGTCGCCGTATTCGCCAGTCGCAGCGTTGTAGCCATAGTTACCAGACTGCTGCAGGATCTTATCCATAACCACCGAAGGCTCATCACCGGCATTAGCGACGATCTGGCGCGAGGGTTCTTCCATGGCGCGTAGCGCGATCGATACGCCTACATCCTGATCAGCATTGTCGCCCTTCAAGCCCTTGATCGCCTGCAAGGCGCGAACCAGCGCCACGCCGCCACCTGCCACTACGCCTTCCTCAACTGCCGCGCGAGTCGCATGCAACGCATCCTCAACGCGGGCTTTCTTCTCCTTCATCTCGATTTCAGTAGCCGCACCGACTTTGATTACCGCCACACCGCCAGCCAGCTTGGCTACACGCTCCTGCAATTTTTCGCGGTCATAATCCGAAGTCGCTTCCTCGATCTGCCGGCGAATCTGCTCAACCCGGCCCTGGATCTCGTCGGTCTTGCCGGCACCATCGATAATGGTGGTATTCTCCTTGCCGACCACAATCTTGCGGGCTGTACCGAGATCCGACAGAGTCGCCTTCTCCAGGGTCAAGCCGACCTCCTCAGAGATAACTTGGCCACCGGTTAAAATGGCGATGTCCTGCAACATGGCCTTACGGCGGTCACCGAAACCTGGCGCCTTGACGGCCGCTACCTTGACGATGCCGCGAATAGTGTTGACGACCAAAGTCGCCAGCGCCTCGCCCTCTACATCCTCGGCGATAATCAGCAACGGCTTGCTAGCCTTAGCGACACCTTCCAGCAGCGGCAACAAGTCACGGACGTTGGAAATCTTCTTGTCATACAGCAGGATGTACGGGGCATCCAGCTCCGCGCTCATGCTTTGCTGGTTGTTGATGAAGTAAGGTGAAATATAGCCACGGTCAAACTGCATCCCTTCTACGACATCCAGTTCGTTATCCAGGCTCTTGCCTTCTTCAACAGTGATCACGCCTTCCTTACCGACCTTCTTCATGGCGTCGGCGATAATCCGGCCAATGGCTTCGTCGGAGTTGGCGGAAATGGTACCCACCTGAGCGATGGCCTTGTCGTCGGTACAGGGCTTAGAAAACTTTTTCAGCTCTTCAACCGTAGCAGTCACTGCTTTGTCAATACCACGCTTGAGATCCATGGGGTTCATGCCGGCAGCAACCGCCTTCATGCCCTCACGGACAATCGCCTGGGCTAGCACGGTGGCGGTGGTGGTGCCGTCACCGGCCACGTCAGAGGTCTTGGACGCAACCTCTTTCACCATCTGCGCGCCCATATTCTCGAACTTGTCTTCCAATTCGATTTCTTTGGCGACCGACACGCCGTCCTTAGTAACAGTGGGAGCACCAAAGGACTTATCCAGCAATACGTTGCGGCCCTTGGGGCCTAAGGTAACTTTGACCGCGTTGGCCAATACATTGATACCGCGCACCATGCGCGAACGGGCATCATCACCGAACTTGACTTCTTTTGCAGCCATTTTTAATTCCTCTGAAACCAGTTTTAGATATTCGAATCAAGCACTTAAAGTAGTGAGACGCTTACTTCTCGATGATCGCCATGATTTCGTCTTCGCGCATGACGATCAGATCTTCACCGTCCACCTTTACTTCGCTGCCCGAATACTTGCCGAATAGAACCAGGTCGCCTGCCTTGACATCCAGTGGCCGCACGTCACCGTTCTCCAGCAACTTGCCCCGGCCCACTGCCATCACTGTGCCACGCGAGGGCTTCTCAGCAGCAGTACCCGGCAGGACGATGCCGCCTGGACTCTTAGTTTCTTCTTCAACGCGCTTAATCAGCACCCGATCATGCAATGGCCGAATGTTCATAGATAAAATCTCCTGAAAGGGACTAGGTTCGGTGACTTGAGGTTGACGCTGGCTTTGTTAGCACTCAACCTTTGTGAGTGCTAATCATAGTCAGCGAAACCCCTCTGTCAAGGGGTTGACCGTGAAGTGGGGCAAGTACCGGGAAATTTCAAGGGAGTGAGTTGAAGAAAATTGGCCGGATTGGGAGTCTATCGTTAGGCTGCTTAGATGATCGAACTGCATAACATTACAATCTTAAGAGGGAATCCTGTATGGACAATCAACCGCTAGTGGTCTATTGCACTTGCCCGGATCAAGCAATGGCCGAGCGCATCGCCGAGACCATGGTCCGCGAGCGGCTGGCCGCCTGCGCCAACTTAGTGCCAGGACTCACCTCAATTTATCGTTGGCAAGGCGCAATACAACACGATTCTGAATGGTTGCTAATCATTAAAACCCGCGGTACGGTCTATCCGTTACTAGAAGCGCGTATCCGTGAATTACACTCTTACAACACCCCTGAAATCATTGCCTTACCCATTCAGACCGGTTCGGCAGCCTATTTGGACTGGATAGCCGGCAACACCGGAGCACCGTTATGAAGCGGCTTCCCATTTGGCCTTGGCTGGCGTTGCTATTGGCGCTGCTGGCAGGGCCGGCGATAGGCGGGTTGTTTGACCGGTTCGGTAGCGCTTCACAGGAAAGGATTCTTGATGCAGATCAAGCATTTAATATCACAATCAATGTGCTCGGCCCACGCACGATTGAGGCTCGATGGATCATTGCTCCGGGTTATTACCTCTATCGCGACAAGTTCCAGTTAGAATTGGTCAGCCCCCAAGACATCGCCATCATCAGCACCGATATTCCTCCTGGCGAGCTGAAAAACGATCCTTATTTTGGCCCGCAACAGGTATTTCACGACGAGGCATGGATGACTGCTCGCCTGCAACGCAGTTCAAACAGTGCTGGCGAATTAGAAGTAGAAGTAAAAGCAAGTTACCAAGGTTGCGCTGAAGCCGGTGTCTGTTACCCCCCATTGAAACAGACAGTAGCGATTGCATTACCTGCTGACTCCGCGCATCTCTCCATGGGAGAGAAACTCCAAGCGCAATCGAACACGGCGTCCTCCATCTCCTCTCGCCTGCTTGCGCAAGAGGGATTAAGGACGCAGGCCGATCCTTCTCAAAACCAGCCTGCCGAAGCGGAACAGGACCGGTTGGCACGGTTACTCAATCAGCAACGCTTTCTGGCGATCCCTGCCTTTTTTGGCTTCGGGCTATTACTGGCGTTCACTCCTTGTGTATTTCCCATGGTACCAATTCTATCCAGCCTGATCGCCGGCCAAGGTGCGAATCTCACTCGCCGGCGAGCGCTGGCGCTGGCAGCGACTTATGTGCTGGCCATGGCGGCGACCTATACCATTGCCGGGGTACTGGCGGCGTTGCTCGGGCAGAATTTGCAAGCTTGGTTCCAAAATCCTTGGGCAATTGGACTATTCAGCGGCATGTTTGTTTTGCTAGCGTTGTCCATGTTTGGTTTTTACGATCTGCAGTTACCGGCTTTTCTGCAACACCGGTTGACTGAATGGAGTAATCGTCAGCGCGGCGGCCGCTATGCTGGAGTAGCGGTGATGGGCTTCCTGTCAGCATTGATTGTTGGACCCTGTGTGGCTCCCCCCTTAATTGGCGCCCTCAGCTTCATCGCGGTAACCGGTGATGTCGCATTGGGCGCGGCGGCTCTGTTCGTACTGAGCCTGGGGATGGGGGCACCCTTGCTGGTGATTGGCGCATCAACCGGTCACTGGCTGCCGCGCGCGGGCCACTGGATGGAGCGAATCAAAGCTATTTTTGGAGTGTTACTGCTGGCTGTAGCCTTGTGGCTGCTAGAGCGCATTTTGCCGGCAGCACTGATCATGACGCTATGGGCAACGCTGTTAATCGTCACCGCTACCTACATGGGTGCTTTACAATCAGTTGCCCATGGCGCGCCACCTTGGCGAATGCTGGTTAAAGGCTTAGGTACAGTTTTATTGATTTATGGCGTATTACTGCTAGTTGGTGTCGCCGGCGGTGGCCGCGACCCCTGGCAACCCCTGCGCGATGTTAACTTCATCGCCAGTGCCGCCAGTGAAACACCAGCACCATTATTCCAACGAGTTAAGACTGTAGCGGATGTTGAGCAGGTACTGCGCAAATCAGGTGGCCAACCCATCATGCTGGATTTCTACGCTGACTGGTGCGTCACCTGCAAGGAACTGGAGCGCGATACTTTCAGCGATCCGGCTGTGCGTATGACACTGAAAAAAATGCTGACCTTGCAAGCCGATGTCACTGCCCACGATAAGGCCGACCGGGAATTGCTGAAACACTTCGATATTGTCGGACCACCGGCTATGTTATTTTTTGGAGCGGATGGTCAGGAACGCCGGAAATACCGGGTGGTTGGGTTCATGGAGGCAAGTGAGTTCGACAAGCATCTGCGCACGCTGCCGCTAGACTGAATCAACGATTAACGCATTGAGGAATGCTCCATGTACATGCCCGATCCCAATCCCAATGTCGCTCTAGCCCTGGCCGAGGATGTCGGCGACGGCGATTTAACAGCAGCCCTGATCCCGGAAGATACCCAGGCCGAGGCCACGGTCATCAGCCGTGAATATGCCGTACTGTGCGGTAGCGCCTGGTTTGATACAGTATTCCGCCAACTTGACCCACGGATAGCCATTGACTGGCAAGCAGCCGACAGTGACCGTATCGCACCGGATCAATTGCTTTGCACTCTGCGCGGCCCCGCGCGATCTCTGCTGACTGGCGAACGCACCGCATTGAATTTTCTACAAATGCTATCTAGTACTGCTACTTTGGCCCGTCGTTATGCCGAGGCTGTGGCTGGAACCGGGGCAATAATTCTCGATACACGCAAGACCCTCCCTGGCCTGCGCTTGGCGCAAAAATACGCGGTGCGCTGCGGTGGCTGCCAAAATCACCGCATTGGCTTATTTGACGCAGTGCTCATTAAAGAAAATCACATCATGGCCGCTGGTTCCATTGGTAACGCCATTGCTGTCGCCCGCCGTTTGCATCCCAGCGTTACTGTGGAAGTCGAAGTGGAAAACTTTGCAGAACTGGAAGAAGCGCTGGCTGCCCAGCCTGACATCATCATGCTCGACAATTTCGACTTAAAGGCTATGTCTGAAGCAGTAAAAATCACTGACGGACGCGTCAAGCTGGAAGCATCCGGCAATGTCAATTTCGACACCGTTCGCCCGATCGCTGAGACTGGCGTCAATTACATTTCAATTGGCGGCTTAACTAAGGACGTACGGGCAATCGATCTGTCGATGCGCTTCCGCACCCTCTAATTTAGAGGCTGTCATTTAAAATTCACTTCGTATGTCTATGCTTTACGTAAACAGGATTTATAAATCATAAGATAATTCTTAAGGAGGAAAAGTGATGTACGTAAATCTAGCCCTGAGCACCCACCCGGTCAGCCTAGGGCATCCGATGGCTGACTATCGGGCAGCGGATTATCTGCGCCAGGAGATCGCCTTTTTCGAGACCCGCCTGCACGAAATGGGTGAGAGTGGCGACTGTGCCTATGAACATGCGCTCAGCCGGGCTTACGAAACCCTACTGTGTGAACGCCGCCAGCAACTGGCGCAATTGCAGGCTTGAATTCCCTCACCCGCTTTGTCGCGCTAGCAGGGTTGCTGCTGGCGCCATCCCATCCGCTAGCTGAGGCAATTGACCAGCCAGTTGCGCCTTTTCAGGCCCGCTATGATCTGTACGGTATGGGTCTCCCGCTGGGCGAGGCGCTGATGGTGCTGGACTACCCCGGACCGGACCGTTATACGATGCATTTCGACGTGCGCCCTAACCCGTTAGTTGCTCTGCTGGCGTCGCACCAGGTACAAGAGAAGGCCCGCGGTGAAATCCGTAATGGTAAGGTCCTGCCAGCCCAATACGTGCAGCAGGCGGACACAGGCGGAAAAACCCGAAACGTGCTGTTGCGCTTTGATCAGCCAGCTCAGCGCATCGAGGCCCATAACAATGCGGAACAGGCCGTATTACCCCTATCGCCGGGCATCATGGACCCGCTGAGCTTGCATTTGGCGGTGATGTGGGATCTGAAGCGCGATCGTTTGCCGGAACAGTATACGCTGATAGACGGCACTGAACTTCGTACCTATCAGATTCACAACGAGGGCCATGAAACGCTGAATACAGCGCTGGGTTCGCTGCCCACTGTACGTATTAGCCAAGCCCAGCCCAGCGGAAGCCGCATCACCACATTCTGGTTCGCCACCGAATTACAATATCTCCCAGTACGCATCACCCGGCAAAAAAAAGGCCGAGAGGATCTACGCTTGGAAATCCGCTCAGTCGAGCGTCAATCTGCCACCCCCTAAAACCACTCGCGATCCAGGGAGTTTTCTCCAATGTCTGCTTCCACCAACTGTATTTTCTGCAAACTCATTCGTGGCGAAATTCCATCGATCAAAGTCCATGAGGATGCACAAACGCTGACCTTCATGGATGTCCGGCCAGCTAGTCCCGGCCATACCTTGGTGATTACCAAGGCTCATACACCTAATTTGTTGGAGATCGCCGAGACTGATCTGCTTGCAGTAACTTTGGCTGTCCAGCGCACTGCCCAGGCTATTCAAAAGGCGTTAGCTCCTGATGGCATACGGGTCAACCAATTCAATGGAGCTGCGGCTGGCCAGACTGTATTCCATTACCATGTCCATATCATTCCAGCGCAGGAGGGACAACGGATTGGCGCCCATGGCCGCAATCAAGCCGATACCCAGCAATTAGAGTCACTGGCCGCGCAAATCCGCGCGGCGCTGGGATCCTGAGCCGGTCAATTCCGCTTTGGCTGGTCACCACGGGCACGGCGGAATAAAACTATATCCACTCGCCGGTTCATCTGCCGGCCTTCAGGCGTGGCGTTACTGGCAATAGGATCCTGCTCGCCACGCCCCTGCGTGGTCAGCCGGCGATTCTGTACACCTTGGGTGCTGAGAAACATAGCTACGCTTTCAGCCCGGCGTAACGAAAGATCAAGGTTGTAGCTTTCTGAACCCTTGTTATCGGTATGACCAACAATTCGCGCCCGGATACCGCGACGGCGCTCCATGAAGCGGGCAATTTCACGAAGTGTAGGTACGAAACCAGGGTTAATGCTGGCGCTATCGTACGCAAACATCACTTCGCTAGGTAAACGCAGCCGCAAACTGCCATCGGGCAGCGGCTCCACACGCATACCCATCCGGCGGTATTCCGGGGTAATCATGCGTTCGAACTCCTGCTGGGCGCCACCGAGATCATCACTACCTGGGCCGTTGTCCGCATCTTCATAGCCGCTGCCGGGTTGTTGCCGAGCGATGACGTCAGTGGTGATAGACCCGATCATGAGGAAAACGAGGGTCAACAAACCAATTGTAGCAAGACGCGATAGATTCATAGCAAGAGAGCTCCTTGGAATTCAGTGCAAATCGAACTATAGAATAGATATGAATGACCGAAAGAGTACTTTATCTGTCAATATTTAAGAAGAACGTTTCTGAGCACTCCAAAAACCTTGATGGGGTGGCAGCCATAGGAAAACTATAAAACAATGGCGTGCTTCCGGAGCATTGCTAGCGCAATGGTTGAACACCGGGTTTACGCAGCGCATCACGAGTGACCCGCGCTGAGAGATTGATGCCTTTGCTTAAGCCTTGGCGATCGGTTGGCCGTTGTTGTGACTAAAGACCTTGCGGCTATCGTGATCGTAGAGAAACTCTAGGGGATCGCGGCCACTGATGATCGCTAACGCCTGTTCGACATAGCCGCGACTGGCGGTGATAACCGCTCCATTGACTTCATTCTGAACATGGACCTGTTCAATAGCGTGTTCGAATTCTGATACAAGCTTACTCAAAATCCCTCGTTGCTCGCGGGTTGGCACTGTATTTAGACACGCATGCAAACCTTGCCGGTCAGCGGCAAAGCCTTGCTCACATAGATAAGTCACCCGTACCGTATCCAAATCATGCAACTGGTTGACAATAATCTGTTTCTCACCAGCAACAGATTCCAAAACCGATACATCGCGGGTACGAAGGGCATCGTATTCCTGTTGAAGCAACTGCTGCAATATCCCGATGGCTGCTAGCTCCTCACGCAACAATTTCTCCAGCATGGTCAGATGGCCCTATGCAAAGGTTGCTTCAAAATCGAGGATTTTGCTTGCGAGCTTGCCTGAATCGACCTGGTACTCGCCACTAGCGATTACTGCACGCAGTTTATCAATTTTTGCCTGATCCATCGGTGGCCCTTCCTTATCCTGGGTTTCGATCTGGCGCAAACGCAGTGAACTTGTGGTGAGATTAACTTGGTCGACTTCCGCAACTGCTTTACCAGGCAAGCTGCCACTTGGCGTTTTTTCCGTTTTCGCAGAGATGGCCTGATCCACGATACCATTGCCGCGCAGGGACAAATTCGAAACAGAGTTGATGGCCATGGTGGTTGATCCTTACGCCGTTAGTTTAAAGACTTGCTCAAGTTATCGGCTTTATGCGGTGAAACTTTAATGCAATTTCGATTATCTTCCAATCTCAACGCGTCGATTGGCAGTCACTTTACCTTCGATCACCCGCTGAGAACTTTCGTTGCGTACTCGTAACCGTTCGCCGATGCTGGCATCGCTGAGAGCGATACCACTGGAGGTAATCTCAATGCCACTTTGTCCAGCGATGAGAGTAACAGTTTCGCCACGGCGGACTGCAGGCGTCATTTTGACAGATCGGGGTGAGATCACCTTACCTATCATTAGCGCGTGCTGTAATTGCCGGCCGATCAATTGTTGGGGGTCAGTTTCGTAACCACCGGGCAAGGTAGAAAGTTCGCGGCGTTCAAGCTGAATGTCGGCGGCACTGAGAATAGTTCCCCGGCGTAGAAAGCGTCTGGCGATTAGTACTTGGTCGTAAATTCGAACATTAGCGCTAAGATAAATGCTCCAGGGTTTCGCATCAGGACAGCGCACTCCGACCGAGGTATTGCCAGTGGTGCGCGCGCCACTAGGCAGAAAGGCTTCCAGCGCTGCTTGACATTTGGGTAGCCGGAGGCGGCGATCAAGCGATTGGAGCCGGATTTTCGGGAGTTCTTTACGGTCGCGATGTTGCACCGTCAAAAAAGCGTGAGCAGTACGCTGAATGTCATCAAGTGATTGTAAGGCAGGATCCGCTCTAACAAATGCCGGTACCGCCAGCCCACAGCAACAACCGAGCAGGAAGCTCCGAAAGATATGGGGTTGCATAGGTTTAACCTTAAATTAACATACTATTGAGTTATATTCATACGAAAATGAATTTAGCAAATAGTATGCCATTATTCTCTCTTCCCTTACATTGATGTTGAGCACTCTGGCAAATGCTACATTACAGAATGTAACATTCTAAAACTTAATTAGCTAAGCCTAGCGAGACAGACCGCTGGTCTTTTCCAATTCAATGATGCGTTGCTTCAACATGGCAGCGCTCACTGTCCCCAGATGGGTGTCGGCCAATTCGCCTTTAGGAGAAATCAGGAAAGTTGTCGGCAATCCTTTCAGATCAAAACCTGATATTGGTTGATCACCGCTCAGCACGATAGGAAAGGTTATGGATAAGTCTTTGGTAAACTGGCGAACCCTGGCTAATTCCAGTTCCTCGAAATTAACGCCAATGACTACGGCATAGTCATGATTGGCGTTATAGAATGCTTGCAGTTCTGGCATTTCCATCAAACAAGGTGTACACCAGGTTGCCCAGAAATTGACGACGACCCATCGTCCCCGAAAGTCCGTCAAACGTACCAGTTGCTGATCCAAGCCGGGCAGAGTAAAAGCCAGTCTCTGAGCGTTAGCAAGAGGCGCGGCTATCAGCAGGATCAGGATAAAAACCCAGCTAGAAGTGGACCGGCAGGGCTGGTAACAATACATAGAGGACATTTCAATGGACATCCCGAGCCGGATTTAGAAAAACAGCCGATAATTGGTCACGGAGTCTGATTAGAGTCGAATGTATTTTTTTTCCGTAACGCTATTTCCCGTGCCTTGATGGCTTGCCGGCGGGCGTCCAGCGCATACTGGCGAGCATCCTCGTAAGCGCCACTTTCCAAATGGGTTTGCGCTTCTCGCAGCAGGTGCTGAGCTTCCATCAGGGTTTGGGGCGAGCGCTGGAGGGCACCCACTGCCTCTGCAGAGCGAATGGCCTGACGAGCGTCGCTCATTTCTTGCACGGGTGCCGTCGCACAAGCAGCCAACGCTAGGATCGCGACGGCGAATCGCGTAAATTGAGTAATCAATGCCTTGAGAATTCAGCGTGGCTGCTGCACAAAAAGTTAATGACAGAGAAAGAATGAATGGTTTATTTAACTAAACTAGCACCGGCTACTGAAACCGTCAAGCCAGCCCGGCATGAATGTAATCTGAAGAACTCATTAGCGAAATGATAGTGATTGGATGATGTTTCCAAACCCAGGCAGGAGATCGAAAAAGATGGCAGAAATTCTAGTGCTGTACTATAGCCGTACTGGGGGAACTGCCGAAATGGCGCGGCAAATCTCCCGAGGTGTAGAGGAAATTCCGAAGATGACATCGCGATTACGCACCGTACCAGCAATTTCGGCGGTTTGTGAGACACTTGAGGACGATATTCCAGCATCTGGCCCCCCCTACGCCTGTCTAAATGATCTCAAGGAATGCGCGGGAATAGCTTTAGGCAGCCCGACCCGGTTTGGCAACATGGCCGCGCCACTCAAGCACTTTCTGGATACCACGGGCGGGCTTTGGTTGGCTGGCACGCTTTCAGGGAAGCCAGCAGCAGTATTTACTTCAGCTTCGGCCCTGCACGGTGGACATGAATCCACACTACTGACCATGATGCTGCCGTTGCTGCATCATGGAATGTTGCTGGTAGGCTTGCCGTTCACCGAGAGAGCGCTGCATGAAACACACAGTGGAGGCACACCCTACGGTCCGAGCCATTGGTCGGGAGCTGAATCTTCCTCAGCACTTAAGAATGAAGAGAAACAATTGGGCCGGGCGCTGGGCCGGCGGCTGGCGGAAGTAGCATGGCGTTTAGAGAGGGGAGGTGTATGAGCCGGTTCTGGCTCGCTGTTGCTCTAACCGGCTATTTTGGCCTGTTTGGATTGCTGTTGTTATGGTTCGCCTGGCTGGAACCTCCACATCGCCTGCCAGTCGCACTAGTATTGCTAATATTGGCCGGGCCATTGCTATTGCCTCTGCGTGGTTTGCTGCATGGCCGTTGTTATACCTGCGCCTGGACTACATTTCTGGCGCTATTCTATTTTACAGTTGGGATTTTCTACGCTGCAGGCCCCATGTCGCAGCCTTGGCTCGCCTGGTTGGAGATTGGATTCGCTGTCCTGTGGTTTCTGGGAGCGATCCTATACGTTCGTGTTCAGGGTCAGGCGCGCCGATCAATTGTAGCTGTCAATCCGGTCCCGGCAATTATGAATTCTAAGCAAGATACAATAAACTCTTAAAATTCCAGGCAACCCAATGTTGCTAAGCATTTTCTTAATAATGCTTCGGGCAGTTTTTGGAGCGATTTACAGTCCTTATTAAAAAAACAAACAACTTAATGAATTTTATAAGTTTTAGAGTAACCTTTGAATTGAATTTAATCCAGGCTATAAACTTTAAGCTATCGATTTAGAGTAGCCAAAACTGTCCGAACCATTGATCTTAGGAATTGTGAAATTAATGGTCTTGCAAAGCCTTGGCTGCTTATGCTATATTTGATTTTCTTAGATGCGGGGTGGAGCAGTCCGGTAGCTCGTCGGGCTCATAACCCGAAGGTCGCAGGTTCAAATCCTGTCCCCGCTACCAAATTCAAGGAAGCCCTTCATGGGCTTTTTTTGTGGGGGTGCCTCTAGAGTTATTTTAGTATACGGATGGCCTATAGCGATAGGCGAAAACATCGGGTAGATAGATGCTCGCTTGGAAAGGAACTGGCGGTGCTGAACTGAGGGTTGAGTGAAATTGTGCCGCGACGGATCAACCAGTCTTTAGGATGAATAAGTGGGCCACAGGCCCATTTTTTGTTTCCGGTGATCAAAATGCGCGAGGACATTCAGAGGCTCAGACAGATCTTAACATCTGTAGTGGAATCTATGGGTTACGAATGGGTAGGTATGGAATTTCATTCCAGCCGCCCCAATGGCTTGCTGCGGATTTATATCGACAGTGAGAGCGGTATTACCTTGGACGATTGCCAACGGGTTAGCCATCAACTGAGCGGCGTATTGGATGTCGAAGATCCCATTGCAGGGCGTTATACCCTGGAAGTGTCTTCGCCCGGACTGGATCGTCCACTATTCGAGGCTAAGCATTTTGAGCGCTTCGCCGGCTCACAAGCACGGTTACAATTGCGTGTGTTACTTGAAGGACGACGCAAATTAGCCGGACGCCTGCTCGGAATGCGCGGCGGCGAAGTGGCAATCATGGACAACGAGGGACGGGAATGGCAGGTGCCGCTTGAGCAGGTTGAAAAAGCTCGATTGGCACCCGAACTCTAAGACGGGATGACAGCGGACAGAACCGGCTGGGAGGCAAAACTACATGCGCGTTAAAGACAGCAAAGAAGGCAATAAAGAAATCCTGCTGGTAGTAGATGCCGTCTCTAATGAGAAAGGCGTGAACAAGGAAGTGATCTTCGACGCCCTGGAAATTGCGCTGGCTTCGGTAGCCAAAAAACGTTATCCGGGCGATCCCGATGTGCGTGTGGTGATCAACCGGCGTACAGGAAGTTATGAAACCTTCCAATGCTGGTCAGTCGTAGCCGACACCGCGCAGATCGAAAATCCAGACCGGCAGATGGCGCTATCCGAGGCCCGCCAGCTTAAGGCAGATGTTCAAGTTAACGAAGTGGTCGAATCACTGCTGGAAAATGCCGATTTCGGCGGCCGGATCGCTGCCCAAACCGCCAAACAAGTCATCGTCCAGAAAGTCCGGGATGCTGAACGGGCCCAAATTGTCGAAGCCTATCTGCATCGCAAGGGCGAGCTGATCAGCGGCACGGTCAAGCGGCTAGAGCGAGGTGAGGTCATTATCGATATCGGTGGCAACGTCGAAGCCAAGATCGCCCGTGAGGATCTGATTTCCCGTGAATCGTTCCGGATTGGTGAACGAGTTCGCGGCTATTTGAAAGATGTGCGCACTGAGAGCCGTGGCCCGCAGCTTTTCGTTAGCCGGGTAGCACCAGAGTTTTTGGTGGCGCTATTCACCCTGGAAGTCCCTGAGATTAACCAGGGACTTATCGAAATCCGGTGTGCCGCTCGCGATCCTGGCTCCCGGGCCAAGATAGCCGTCAAGAGTAAAGATACGCGCATCGACCCTGTAGGCGCTTGCGTAGGCATGCGTGGCGCACGGGTACAGAGCG
Source organism: Gammaproteobacteria bacterium (assembly GCA_024234995.1). Classification (GTDB taxonomy): domain Bacteria; phylum Pseudomonadota; class Gammaproteobacteria; order Competibacterales; family Competibacteraceae; genus UBA2383. The sequence goes on along the minus strand of JACKNF010000001.1, from coordinate 537,002 downwards.
TCACCAATGAACTGTCTGGAGAACGGGTCGACATCGTGCAGTGGGACGATGATTCCGTCCGCTTTGTCATGAACGCTATGTCACCTGCGGAAGTTGATTCAGTCATTGTTGACGAGGACACCCATAGCATGGATATCATTGTTTCTGATGAGAAACAATTGGCGCAGGCTATTGGTAAGGGTGGGCAGAATGTGCAATTGGCCAGCCGGTTAACTGGCTGGACGCTGAACGTTATGACCCAGGATCAAGCTTTCGCCCGGCGCGGCCAGGAAGATGAAGCGCTGATCAAGATGTTCATGGAACAATTAGATGTCGATGAAGAAATCGCAGAAATTCTGGCAAGAGAGGGATTTGCTGGCCTGGAGGAAGTTGCTTATGTACCGGTGCATGAGATGCTGGAGATTGCAGAATTTGATGAAGAAATTGTTGAGGAGCTGCGTGGACGAGCGCGTGATGTCCTGTTAACCAGGGCGATCGCTGCCGAAGAGCAGATTGGCGATGCCCGGCCAGCCGACGATTTGCGATGGATGGAAGGTATGGATGAGGAACTAGCAATCACCTTGGCGCGTCATGGGATTACCACCATGGAAGATTTGGCCGAGCTATCGGTCGACGATCTGAATGAAATAGCTGGCCTGAATGATGAGCGGGCCGCAAGACTGATTATGACGGCGCGAGCGCCTTGGTTTTCAAAAAATGGGTAGCCCGCGGTTCGTCTTGGGGGTAGAAATGACGGATGTAACAGTCAAGCAATTTGCGACAGTCGTCGGCATACCGGTGGATCGCTTGTTAGAGCAGTTCGCCGAAGCAGGTATCGCGGTCGTCAACGCGGAGGCAGCGATTACGGAAAAACAAAAAGTGGATCTTTTGGCCCATTTGCGCCGAAGCCATGGTGGTCAACCCATTCCGGGTGTAGTTGAACCCAAAAAAATCATACTGAAACGCAAGACCCATAGTGAAATTAAAATGGGCGGAGGCGCAGCCGGACAAGTCAAAACGGTTAGCGTCGAAGTGCGTAAGAAACGAACCTATGTTAAGCGCAGTCTGGTGGACGATGAATCCTCTCGCCGGCGCGAAACCGTAGCTCAGAATGAGGCGCTTGTCCCCACCGCCCCCGAAGCGCCAGCATCTGCTGTAATCGCAGAAGCGCCACGCACCATTGAGAAACCGATTGACGATGCGCTGCAGGAAATAAGAACAGCACCCAAGCAACAAGCTGCCGAAGACGAGGCACGCCGCCAGGCTGAAGAGGAGGCACGCCGCCAAGCTGAAGAGGAAGCACGCCGCCAAGCTGAAGACGAGGCACGCCGCCAGGCTGAAGAGGAAGCACGCCACCAGGCTGAAGAAGAGGCACGCCGCCAAGCTGAAGAGGAAGCACGCCGCCAAGCTGAAGAGGAAGCACGCCGCCAGGCTGAAGAGGAAGCACGCCGCCATTCGGAACGAGATCATCAGCGGAAACCAGCAGAGAAACCAGGTGCTACCCGGCCAATTGAAGCACCACAGCGCCGAGTGGCTAATGGTACCGTCGTGTCTCAGGTGCAACGACGTACCGAAATCAGCAGTGGAAATGAAGCCGAAAACCGGGCTAGAAAACCTTCCCTGCCTGCGCCAGAAGGCAAGGCCCGGAAAAGAGCTGAAACGCCGAACCGTCTAGCTGCAAGCAAAACCCGTAGCGAAGGACGAACCGACACGCATGGCCCACGCCGTGAAGCCCCTCCAGGTGGCGACCGGTTCCCGCGGGGACGCGCTGATCAAGGGATTTTGGAAAAAGGTGAACGCCGCAAATCCAGAAAAGGCAAGAGTGCTAAAACACCTGTTCCTGCGTCATTGCCCCGGCATGGCTTTGCCAAACCCACCGCTCCAGTCGTGCGTGAAGTGGTTATTCCTGAAACGATTAGTGTCTCTGACTTGGCCCAGAAGATGTCGGTCAAAGCGACCGAAGTCATCAAAGTTTTTTTGAAAATGGGATTGATGGTAACCATCAATCAGGTCATTGATCAGGAAACTGCAGCGTTAGCTGTAGAAGAAATAGGGCATACCTACAAGCTGCTCCGGGAAAACGCGCTGGAAGATGACCTGACGTCTGAGACGGGTGGTGGTGAATCACTACCACGCCCCCCAGTAGTGACCATCATGGGTCATGTCGATCACGGTAAAACCTCACTGCTCGATTACATTCGCCGTACCCGGGTTGCCGCCGGCGAAGCAGGCGGCATCACTCAGCACATCGGTGCTTACCACGTTAAAACGGCCCAGGGAGTCATTACCTTTCTCGACACGCCAGGACATGCCGCATTCACTGCCATGCGAGCCCGCGGGGCTAAGGCCACCGACGTAGTAGTGCTGGTGGTAGCGGCGGATGACGGGGTAATGCCACAGACCCTGGAAGCGATTCAACACGCTCGCGCTGCTGGCGTACCAATCGTGGTGGCCGTCAATAAAATGGATAAACCGGGTGCCGACCCGGAACGGGTCAAGAGTGAGTTATCGGCCAAAGGTGTCATTTCCGAGGAATGGGGCGGCGAAACCCTGTTTGCTTATGTCTCAGCTAAAAACGGCCAAGGGATTGACGCATTGCTCGACCAAATTCTGGTACAGGCTGAGGTGCTGGAATTGAAGGCGCCGGTTGATGGCCCAGCTCGAGGCGTGGTCATCGAATCGCGGCTGGACAAGGGACGCGGCCCAGTTGCCACGGTACTGGTGCAAAGCGGCACCCTGCATAAAGGTGATGTGGTGTTGAGCGGCCTGGAGTATGGCCGGGTACGAGCCATGCTGAACGAGAACGGCCAATCAGTAGGTGATGCTGGTCCCTCGATCCCTGTTGAAGTCCTCGGTTTATCTGGAACACCCAAGGCCGGCGACGAGGTCATTGCAGTTACTGACGAGCGCAAGGCTCGGGAAATCGCCTTGTTCCGTCAGACCAAACAACGTGAAGAACAGTCGAAGAAACCGGCGATTAGCCTGGACGATATTTCGAAACAGTTTGAGGCTGGCCAAACCAACATCCTCAATGTGGTGCTAAAAGCCGATGTGCAAGGTTCCGCCGAAGCAATTGTCGATGCTCTGACCCGGCTATCCACCGACGAGGTGCGGGTCAAGATTATTGCCAGCGGTGTCGGCGGGATCAACGAATCGGATGTGAATCTGGCCCGGAATGCCAAAGCCATCATTATTGGCTTCAATGTCCGCGCTGATAGCGTCGCCCGCAAATTGGCCGAAGAAGAAAGCCTAAAGCTGCACTACTACAGTGTCATCTACGAGTTGATTGATCACATTAAGCAAGCAATGGTCGGGATGCTGAAACCAGAATTCAAGGAAGAAATCATAGGCTTATCCGAGGTTCGCCAAGTTTTCCGCTCACCGAAATTCGGGGTAGTGGCTGGCTGCATGGTGGTGGATGGCGTTGTGCGCCGCAACAATCCGATTCGGGTATTGCGTAATAATGTGGTGGTCTTTGAAGGAGCGCTGGATTCGCTGCGGCGCTTCAAAGACGATGTCAGTGAAGTGCGCGCTGGCACCGAATGCGGCATGGGCGTCAAGAATTACAATGACATCCATGAAGGTGATCACATTGAAGTCTTCGAGCGGGTGCAAGTGGAACGCACCCTGTAGCGCTGCTATCTCGGGGTACTGGAGTCAAGCTAATCGATGGCGATAAAAACCATTCCGCGTACCCGGCGCATCGGTGAACAACTGCGCCGGGAACTAGCGGAGTTGATCCGTGATGAGCTCGGCGATCCACGCCTAGCGTTGGTATCGATGACGAGCATTGAGGTGAGCCGTGATCTGGCGTATGCCCGGATCTATGTGACCCTGTTGGGTGATCCGAGGGAACGGACCGAACGGGTAGCGGAGCTCAACCGGGCTGCGCCATTGTTGCGCCGGGAACTTGGCCGGCGCCTGCATCTCCGCACCATTCCCAAACTGGAATTTCGCTACGATGAAGTTGTGGAACACGGTGCCCATCTATCGGCGCTCATCGATGCTGCAATAGCCGCTGATGCCAGCCGTCATCCCGATGACAGCCGTGATGACAATCTCCCCGTAGCGCCTCCTTCCAACCCGGAGTCGAGAATGTGATAGACGCGCCTAAGCGTCAACGCCGTCCGGTTGATGGTCTCCTCTTGCTGGACAAGCCAGTAGGCTGGACTTCCAATGCTGCCCTGCAAGCGGTTAAGCGATTGTATCAAGCGGCCAAGGCAGGCCATACAGGCAGTCTCGATCCGCTCGCCAGCGGGTTGCTGCCAATCTGTCTAGGCGCAGCCACTAAGCTATCTGGATGGCTGTTAAATGCTGACAAGACCTATCAATTTACCTGCCGCCTAGGGATTACCACGGCCACTGGCGATGCCGAAGGCAAGGTCGTGACAACCTGCCCGGTCGGCCCGCTGACCCGCGAACAGATTGAAGCGGCCATGCAACGCTTTATTGGGGTCATCGAACAGATTCCACCGATGTATTCTGCTCTGAAGCGCGATGGTCAACCTTTGTACAAACTAGCGCGCAAAGGCATTGAAATCGAACGTGAACCCCGCCAAGTCACGGTTCACGCTTTACGGTTGCTGCGATGGGAAGGTGAAGAGCTGGAGTATGAACTGATCTGCTCCAAAGGGACCTACGTTCGAACTCTGGCTGCTGATTTAGGTGAAGCGCTGGGTTGTGGCGCGCACATTTCTGCCTTGCGCCGCACAGCGGTGGCGCCCTATGACGCAGCGCGCATGGTGACTCTGGACGTTTTACGTGAACGGGCGGAACAGGGGTTGGCCGCGTTGGATGAACTATTGCTGCCGCTGGACAGTGCAGTAGCGCAGTGGCCAGCCGTCCAAATGCGGGGTGACGCTGCCTTTTACCTGCGCCAGGGCCAGCCGGTGCTGGTGCCACATGCACCGACACAAGGCTGGGTTCGCCTGTATGAAGGCAAAGACACTTTCCTGGGCATCGGCGAGATTCTTGATGATGGCCGGGTGGCGTTGCGCCGATTGTTGGCTGGATGATGAATAGCCCTCCGCCAGTATGCTTGTTGACCGACCCCATATGGGGTTAGCATTCTTTTTTTGATTCAACTGACTGAATAAATCCGAATTGGAGTTTGATCGAATGCCGCTTAACACTGAACAGAAATCGCAGATTGTGCGGGATTACCAGCGGGGTTCCGCCGATACTGGATCGCCGGAGGTGCAGATTGCACTGTTGACCCACCGTATCAATGGCTTGCAGTCGCATTTTGGCGCACACAAAAAAGATCACCATTCCCGTCGCGGGCTACTAAAGATGGTCAACCAGCGCCGCAAGTTGTTAGATTATCTAAAGCGCAAGAATCTGCAAGGCTATCAGAATCTGATCAGCCGCCTTGGCTTGCGCCGCTGAGAGGCTTTCTCCCGTTTTTCTTGCACAGGATGCTTTCGTGACGCCTATTAAAAAAACTTTTCAGTACGGTCAGCATAACGTTACTTTAGAAACTGGCGAAATCGCCCGGCAATCGAGTGGCGCAGTGTTGGTCAACATGGCCGACACTGTGGTGCTGGTCACCATGGTGGTTTCTGGAGAAACCGAAGAGGGCCGGGATTTTCTGCCGATGCGGGTTGACTACCAGGAGCGCAGTTATGCCGCCGGACGTATCCCAGGCGGCTTCTTCCGCCGCGAAGGCCGCCCTTCTGAGAGCGAAACCCTGACTGCTCGACTGATCGACCGGCCGTTGCGTCCTCTATTTGCTGATGGCTTCACCAATGAAGTACAGATTATTGCCACGGTGATGTCACTCAACAATCAGGTGGACCCAGAAATCCCGGCTTTGTTAGGCGCATCGGCGGCAGTGGCATTATCCGGCGCGCCGTTCAACGGCCCGATTGGCGCGGCGCGCGTTGGTTATCGTAATGGCCAATATCTGCTGAACCCTACCCGGCGCGAACTGAAAACCTCGCAGCTCGATCTGGTGGTAGCCGGAACCGAGCGGGCGGTGCTGATGGTGGAATCCGAAGCAGAAGGTTTGTCCGAGGAGGTCATGCTAGGCGCGGTCATGTTCGGCCATGAGCAGATGCAGGTAGCGATTCGCGCTATTCAGGAATTAGCGGTGGAGGCTGGCACCCAACCGCTGAAATGGCAGCCCCCGGCCAGAGACGAGGCGTTGGAAAGCACCGTCCGCGCAGTGGCTGAACCGGCACTGACCGAAGCCTACCAGATTGCCGAAAAGCTCAGCCGCCAGCAGCGGGTCCGCGAAATCCGCGAAGAGACGATCACTCAGGCAATGGCCCAACAGCCGGAGCGGTGGACAGCGCAGACCATTGAAAATGCCTTTTCAGTGCTGGAAAGTGAAATTGTTCGTGGCCGGATTCTATCGGGCCATCCACGCATCGACGGTCGCGATACTTGCACAGTGCGGCCGATTACTATCCGGGTTGGTGTGCTACCGCGTACCCACGGCTCTGCATTGTTCACCCGGGGCGAGACACAAGCGTTAGTGATTACTACACTTGGCACCGACCGTGATGCGCAGATTATCGACGCGATCGAGGGTGAATACCGTCAACCGTTTCTGCTGCACTATAACTTCCCCCCCTATTCAGTCGGCGAGATTGGCCAAGTGGGCAGTCCCAAGCGCCGCGAGATCGGCCATGGCCGGCTGGCAAAACGCGGGGTTCAGGCGGTCATTCCTAAGCCTGATCAGTTCCCGTACACTGTACGCGTGGTGTCAGAGATTACCGAATCCAATGGTTCCAGTTCCATGGCATCGGTGTGTGGCGCTAGCCTGTCGCTGATGGATGCTGGTGTTCCGATCAAAGCGCCGGTAGCCGGTATTGCCATGGGTTTGATCAAGGAAGGCGACCGTTTTGCTGTGTTGACCGATATCATCGGCGATGAAGATCACTTGGGCGATATGGATTTCAAAGTCGCTGGCACCACTGAAGGTGTCACCGCCCTGCAAATGGACATTAAGATCGATGGCATCACCCATGAGATCATGGAACAAGCACTGGCTCAAGCCCGCCAAGGCCGGCTGCACATTCTCGGCAAGATGGGCGACGTGATTGTCAAACCGCGTCAGGAAGTGTCCGAGCATGCGCCGCGCTATACCACCTTCCGCATCAATCCAGATAAGATCCGTGATGTAATCGGTAAGGGTGGCGTTACCATTCGCGCCCTGACCGAAGAAACCGGCGCTACCATCGACATCAATGACGATGGAGTGATCAAAATCGCTGCCGTGGACAAGGCTGCTGCCGACGAAGCCCGCCGCCGCATTGAACAAATCACGTCTGACGTGGAAGCAGGGCAGATCTATGAAGGTAAGGTAGTGCGGATCATGGATTTCGGAGCGTTCGTGGCAATTTTGCCGGGCCGCGATGGCATGGTGCATATCTCCCAGATCTGTGAGGAGCGGGTGCAAAATGTCACCGACAAACTGGCGGTTGGCGATCTGATCAAGGTACGGGTGATGGAGGTCGACAAGCAAGGCCGTATCCGTCTGACCATGAAAGGTTTAGACTGAACCAGGAGTGTTAAAGCCAAGGTAGATTTGCTTGGCGTGACCACTTCGAGTATATTTTCAAGTCCTGTCACTAAGGAAGAAGTGGTGTTTCGGAGAGATGGCCGAGCGGTCGAAGGCGCAGCACTGGAAATGCTGTTTAGGGGTAACTCTAACGAGGGTTCGAATCCCTCTCTCTCCGCCAAATTCTAGTCCATAACGTTCCATCCTGGATTTTTAAGCCCGCCAAGCGCGGGTTTTTTCATGTCTTTACTTCCATAACCGTCCATAGAAATCCATTCGCATCCGCAGTAAGCTAGGGGTCACTGAGCGGGGTCACTGGCGATGCTGCAAACAGTAACCCCGTGCCTGAATGAACAAGGCTCATCGTTACTTGCGGCTTGGCAACCGTCAGCCTGTTCCACACCCAACAGGCGAGGGAGAATGATGCAGCAGGCGCGTTGCTGATGGCGCTGGCCTGGATTGCAAAGCACCATCCCAATAATTAGGCGTCAGATTCCTGTCATGACCCGGCTTCCTCACGGTGCTGTCCAGTAGAGGCCGTCCGTGTTTTTGATGGGCGACAGTGCCTTGTCGGCGAATGAGCTATATAAATGAAAGCCACGGTGGTAAAGCATCAAGATTTACCACTGTTTGGCCTGTAGGAATCTCTTCAAGGTTGGCCTTCAGATGGCGACCGGAACCGTCAGGAATATCAAAAACCATGTTGAAGTGCAGAACACCCGGCGAAGCTATTGCAGCCTCTTGAGCCGCAGCTCCGACGTCAACTACATACTGGTCATCAATAATTTTGAGCACTGTCAGGATTTCAGTCGGTGCACTCTGTCTTGTAACGCCGAAGGAGGGCTGGTTGGTATGGGAGCCGACTTGATCGAGAAAATAGCGAAGGTGATCTCCATTCCGAGGACTGATTCCACCGCCAACTATCCCTTCTGCAACAAGAAGCGCAATGCGTGCAATAGCTTTCTGTTGGTCCAATTCAAGTGGTTTTAATACTTTGTTGTGTAATTTGTCTTTGCCACTGAGCGCCCTTGAGTTTGAGTCAATGATGGCAGTCCGGTGGATTAAACAATGCCGATGCTCGGCGGTATTGGCATATAAGGCTCCTATTGCTGCCCAAATTTGAGGGTCTGAAGTAAGTACTTGAAAGTAACCAGCACCTTGTGCAGCATGCTCTTTTTTGGCGTTGATTGACCACTCAGTTCCGCGGCTCTTATCAGCCTTGAGTCCCTTCCTGTTCAAAGCAAATTCCAATGCCAGATCTAGAATCTTCCATGCTGCTCCAAACATTAGAGGGGCGAGAATGTTTTTAAGGCGTTCAACTGCCTCCGCAGACATATTTTCAATGATGGTAATCTCAGTTGCCATGTGACCATCTCTCCAGCGAATGGATCTATTCTGGTTATTCGGAATAACTGGAAGCGTCTTGTCGAGAACATAGGTTTCGTACGCAACCGCACACTGAAATTCGCTAATGGTCGTGATCACTCCTACTTCCTCCAAGTTATGGTAGCGCCGAATGTAACCCAACTAATGATTATACGGTTTCCGTATAACTCCCCAATGCTTGTGTTATACGGAAATGATACATATATCAGATTAGATTAGCTTAGCTTCAGGATGGTTGCTGCTAGCGTCGGCAACGATTTGCAGGATTTTGTAGCCTCGCACTCATTGAGCTAACCTTCTCGACCGGCTGATTACAAATCAACTGCTAGCTGTAGCCCTCTGCCCGCAAGACTCAACTAGTGGTCAAAAACTGCCAGTCAATAGCGGATAAGCCTGCTATGGCTTCGCATGGACAAGCCGACAAGGAATGATAATTTGAGGTCACTGGCAGTAGGACTTCCAATAAATTATGTTAAAAAAACAATAATTTGAACTGAAAATTAGATAGTCTCTCTGCCTGAAAAAGATGACAGAAATCGATAAGCATTCTGGATGATTGAACGGCAACTGTGAGGCAGTAGCATTTCCGGTTAAACTTCCTGATAGTTACAACCCTGTCGCCGGTTCTCCCAGTATTGCAACGATTCCTCACTCAAACCCAACGGAGGGTAGCCCACTGATGGAATTCACGGTCAAAAGCGGCAATCCGGAAAAACAGCGGACGGCCTGCCTGGTCCTCGGTGTTTACGAATCCCGGCGGTTGACGCCGGCTGCCGAACAATTCGATTCTGTATGCGGTGGCACACTAAGCAACGTGCTACGCCGAGGCGATCTGGAAGGGAAGCCGGGTCAATCCCTACTGCTGTTCAATGTACCCGAAGCACTGTGTGAACGGGTGCTGCTGGTCGGTTGTGGCCGCGAGCGTGAAGTCGATGACCGGCGTTTCCGTCAGATCCTGGCTCATGCTGTGGCTGCTTTAAACGAGACCGGTGCGACCGAAGCAATGGTTTATCTGACCGATCTTGCCGTCAAAGGCCGCGATCTGCACTGGAAAATTCGCCAGATCGTTGAAATAGCTGAAGAAGCTCAGTATCGATTCGATGAACTCAAGAGCAAAAAAGACGCACCACGCCGGCCCTTGCGCAAAATCATCATCAATATCTCCGGGCGTAAAGAGCTGCCAGATAGTGAACAAGCAATCCGGGAAGGTGCAGCGATTGCTGCTGGCATGAAGCTGACCAAGGATTTAGGCAACATGCCGCCTAACCTCTGTACGCCAACCTGGCTGGCTGAACAAGCCCAAGGACTGGCCGGGGAATTTCCGGCATTGCAGGTCCGCATCTTAGAAGAAGCTGAGATGGAGCAGATGGGAATGCATGCGCTGCTGGCGGTAAGCCGAGGCAGTGCCCAGCCGGCCAAACTGATCCGTCTGGATTACCGGCAAGGACCCGCAGCGCAAAAACCCTACGTGCTGGCCGGCAAGGGCGTGACCTTCGATACAGGCGGTATCTCGCTCAAACCCGGCGAGGCCATGGACGAGATGAAATACGATATGTGCGGAGCAGCCAGTGTGCTGGGTACGCTGCGGGCCTGCGCCGAATTGCAGCTGCCACTGAATGTGACCGGGCTGATCGCGGCGGTAGAGAACATGCCAGGCGGGCGGGCCACCCGTCCAGGCGACATCGTGACCAGTCTATCCGGCCAGACCGTGGAGATTCTCAATACCGATGCCGAAGGCCGGCTGATTCTGTGCGATACGCTGACTTACGCCGAGCGTGACGAGCCAGCCGCAGTGATTGACATCGCCACCCTGACCGGGGCCTGTATCATTGCCTTGGGCCGTCATCCACATGGCCTGTTCAGCAACCATCCGCCCCTGACCCATGCCCTGCAAGGCGCGGCTCACACCGCAAGTGATCGCGTGTGGGAGTTGCCATTGTGGGAGGATTACCAGGAGGGTTTAGATAGCAATTTCGCCGACATGGCCAATATCGCCAGCCACCGGGATGGCGGAGCGATTATCGCCGCCTGTTTCCTGTCCCGGTTTACCAAAAAATTCCATTGGGCGCACTTGGATATTGCAGGCACTGCCTGGAAAACCGGGAAAGCCAAGGGCGCAACGGGCCGGCCAGTGCCATTGCTCACCCAATATCTGCTAGACCGGGCGGCTGAAGTAAGCCGGGAAGAAGGACGCATTGAAAAATAACGCTTCTGCAAACCTGGCTCCATGAGAGATGCGTCGTGAAGACCCTGCATCACCTGCATATCCCGTCCGGCACGATGATGGTGGTTTCTACGCTGTTGATGGCGGTGTTCCTGCCCGGTTTGGGCGTGGTGCCGGGGAATCGCGTTGTCACGGTCCAACCGGGGCGCAACATCCGGCTGCATCGCTAAGGAAAGCAGGACATGCAGCACTGGACCCGCAACACCCTGTTCGCTGCGTGGCTCGCACTGGCGGGGTGCTCGCCGATCGCGCTGCTTAACAGCTTAACACCAGACACCGGCTACACCCAGTACACCGCACTTCCTTATGCGGGCGGCCCACGCCAGAAGCTGGACCTCTACCAGCCCCTTGGATGCACTACCCCGGTGCCGGTCGTGGTGTTTTTCTACGGTGGCAGCTGGCAGAGCGGTGAACGCGCTGAGTACCGCTTCGCCGCTGCGGCGCTGGCCGAACGCGGCCTGCTGGTGGTGGTTCCAGACTACCGCTTGTACCCGGACGTCACCTATCCGGGTTTTCTGGAGGATGCCGCCCGTGCGGTTAGCTGGACTTTTCAGCATATCGCTCAGTATGGCGGCGACCCGCATCAGGTCTATTTGATGGGTCACAGCGCGGGCGCTTATAACGCGGCTATGCTGGCCTACGACCGGCGCTGGCTGGTGGCGGAACACCTGGCGCCAGAACAACTGGCGGGTTTCATGGGTCTCGCTGGCCCCTATCACTTTCTGCCTATCCAAGACCTTGATGTTCAGCCGGTCTTTCATTGGCCGGATACGCCACCGGACACCCAGCCTATTATGCATGTCACCTCCACCGCACCCCGAACCTTGTTAATCACCGCTGAGCAGGATGTGGTGGTCAATCCGGCGCGTAACAGCGGTGCGCTGGCCGATGCCCTGCGCCGTGCCGGCGTCCCCGTCGAACTTAGACGCTACAGCGCGCTGAACCACGCCACGGCATTGGGTGCGTTGGCTTGGCCGCTGCGTGGGCTAGCGCCGGTCCTGGAGGAAATCACTACGTTTGTCGCGCAGGCCACGCCTGATCATGCCAGCCCTCGTGAATTGGTTTGCGCTGATCAAAATCCAGGTTTGCAACTCAGCTACCGGGATTCTACCCGCTGAGAGTAACCTATCATAAAAGTGACAACACCATGCTTCCTATATTTACTCTAGCGAGATAGATATGCTTTTTGCAAAGCGTGTTTTTTATTGGTCTGGAATTTATGGAATTCTTGTCCTGCTTCCGATGTTTTTTCTGGAGCACAAACTTGGAATCGATTTTCCTCCAGCCACCAATCATCCAGAGCAGTATTACGCATTCATCAGTGTTGCCTTGGCGTGGCAATTCGCATTCTTGCTTATTGCGAGTGATGTGAATCGATATCGTCCGCTCATGGTGATAGCAATGGTTGAAAAGTTTCTGACTGCGGGCACTGCAATTTGGTTGTTTGCACTTGGCCGCATCGAGGCAACGACTCTGGCGCCATTTCTCGTAGACATCATCCTTGGCTTTCTTTTTGCCGCTAGCTACGTTCGCAGCGCCGAACACTTTTCTTCACTGCGCTTTAGATCGTAACTCGTATGACATGCTGCCCAGCCCATCATTCCACCGGACCCGGGCGAAAAGCCGCGCAGACCGGTGACTTCAAACGTCAGGCTTTGTCATGAAGAAGCGATCAGGTTCCGGGAGGAACCCAACAGAAAAAGAACTTCGAGAAGCAGAGCGCGTGCTTCAATTGCATCCGCTCCAACAAAAAACGCATCCTTCGGCCATACCAGCAGATCATGCAAAATTGGCTCACATAAATACCTATGGCTCTCTGCCAGATTTCTATTTAGATCAACCTTTCATCTGTAGAGTCTGTGGAAAGAGAGAGATTTGGAAAGCCACTGATCAGAAATGGTACTACGAAGATGCAAAGGGTCACATCGATGCGCGAGCAGTAGAATGTCATCATTGCCGAAAAGCAAAGAAGTCTAAGGAAGCCCCGCAACAGAAAAAAGCTTAACAATGCAATCAAGCCGTTCGCTACGCTCACTCGGACGCCGGGTGCTCCGCTTACCAAAGGCTTGCACCTTGTACTGGCGCTCTCAAGGCGACGGCAAACGGAGCGTGAGTTACCGAACTTTTGGTTCCCGGTGCAAAGCCGCCGCCGAACCCCCGGTTAGGCGCAGCAGGGCCGGTTAGCAAAGCCAATCCGCCTAATAAGCATCCCAGACAAAGCAAGGCAATCCCTGTTTTAACGAATTGCATGATCCATCGCCGCGTTGGGCATGGCGGGACGGCGGCCATCCAACGGCAGCGGCTCCAGCACCGCCACGGTCAACCGGTCGTCGGTCAGATATTTGCGGGCGACTTCCCGCACCTGTTCCGGAGTGACCGCCTGAATACGCTGCACATAGTCATCCAGCCTCCTCCAGCCCAGCCCGACCGTTTCTAGAATACCCAGCCGCATCCCCTGATAGAACAGCGAATCCTGCTGGTAAACATCCGTAGCGACCACTTGAGCAACGACGCGCGATAATTCCTCGGAACTGATGAGCTCCTCACGCAATTGAGCAACTTCATCTTTCAGCGCCTTCTCTAACTCAGCACTGGTGCGCCCCGGTGCGGGATTGCCCGCCAATATGAACAACTCTTCCAGACGCGCTGTTGGGTTATAGCCCGTGCCAGCGGCAGCAGCGACCTGGGAACCACGAATCAGATGACGGCTGATCCGCCCGCTGCTGCCACCATCGAGAATGCCATCCAGCACATCCAGCGCGTAGGGCTCCCATTCTTCAGCAGCGGTTTTCAGGGTCGGCGCCTTGTAACCCAGCACGACATAAGGGACTTCAGCCGGCGTTTTAACGATGATCCGCTGTTCGCCCAATTGCGGTATTTCCGCCACCGGTTTGGGTTGCGTCAACGCACTGGGCGGCAGCGGGCCAAAGTGTTTCCCGGCCAATTCGCGGACTTTGACCGGGTCTACGTCGCCAACCACGACCAATGTGGCATTATTCGGCGCATACCACTGCTGATACCAGCGTTTCAAATCGTCAGGACGAATCGACTGAATGTCCTGCATCCAGCCGATAATCGGATTGCGGTAAGGACTGATCAAATAAGCAGCAGCCTGAAAGCGCTCCTGGGTGAGCGCCTCGGGCTGATCTTCGGTGCGCAACCGGCGCTCTTCAGCAACGACTTGGGCTTCCTTGACAACATCCTCCGGTTTCAGCAACAGAGCGCGCATCCGGTCGGCCTCTAGCCGGAAGCTGAGTTCCAGCCGCTCCTTTTCCAGCGTCTGGAAATAAGCCGTGTAGTCGCGGCTGGTAAAAGCATTCTCATCCCCCCCATTAACGGCGATCAGGCGGGAGAACTCACTGCCGGGCACATTCGGCGTCCCCTTGAACATCAGGTGTTCCAGCAAATGAGAGATACCCGTCAGGCCATTGGGCTCATAGCTAGACCCTACCTTGTACCAAATCTGCGAAACGACCACCGGCGCACGATGGTCTTCGCGAATTAATACCTTCAAGCCATTGCCTAGCGTAAATTCATGAACCGGCGCTGCGGCAAGAACTGTCACCGGACGGGTGGCAGCAAACCAGAGCACAAGAGCGACAACGCAGTTTTTAAGCATGGGGTCTCCGTGAATTAAATCTGTTCCGAATGAGAATTTCTGGCCTTTTGGCAATCAATGCTGGCCAGGGTTCAGCGCAACGATATCACGCCGAGCAAGGCCCTCGATATGCCAGCGCCAGCAGAGTCAGATCATCGGCGGGCGGCGCTCCATCCGCAAAGGTCTGGACAGCGTCTGTGACGGCGGTGATAAGCGCCTGGGTATCGGGCGGCGCAAGCGACAAAACCGCCTCAAGGCGGCCCGTGGTAAATTCCTCGCTGTACAGGTTGACTGACTCGGTAACACCATCCGTGTAAAACAGCAGACACTCGCCTGGATGTAACACTAAACGCCGTTCGGTAAAGGACAGACTTTCGATGATCCCCAGTGCCATGCCGCCGGTCAGCGGCAGCGCCGTTGTCTTGTGATCCGTCGCGATATGGTAGGGCGGATTGTGGCCCGCGTTGGCATAACGAAATTCCCCGCTGGCCGGGTCCAGCGTCCCATAAAACACCGTGACAAACATTGCTGTTGCATTGTCCTCACTCAATAGAGCATTGACTTGCTCCAGACAAGGTCCGGGGTCTGGCACGATTTGCGCGACAGCATGGATGACAGTGCGGGCGACCGCCATGAACAGAGCAGCAGCAACCCCCTTGTCCGACACATCAGCGATGACCAGCCCCAAACGGCCATCAGGCAGATCGAAAAAATCATAGAAGTCGCCGCCAATCTCGCCAAATGGACGCAATTCGGCGAACAGATCGAATTCCGCTCTTTCCGGGAAACAGGCCGGTAACAGCGAACGCTGGATATTTGCGGCAATATGCAGTTCCTGGCGCAGGCTGGCTAATTGGCTGCGCGCGACCTGGGCCTGGTGAAACTGCTCGACCGTGTTGGCCAGACGGCCGATTTCATCGTCGCGGGAGGGATTGGCAGCCAGCTTCGGCATCCGGGTATCGCCCCTGGCCAACGCATTCAAAACACCGATGACCTGATTGAGAGGCCGGAACGCGCGACGCAGAGACCAGTGCAGCCCTCCTAGAAACAACGCCAGCACGACAAGCACGCTGCCTCGGGAGAGTATGTTAAACAGCATGTTCCGCCAATAGACGGCCGTAATATCTTCAATGGTGAGCAGAATCGTCACTTCCTGGCCAAACAAATCCTGCAACGGCAATCCGGCAACCGTGTAAATCTGGCCACCGTAGTATTCAGTACGGACTTGGCGGCTGTGGTAGCGCGTCAATTGAGTAGCGAGGCGCCGCCACAAGGCGGGATCAGTGCCTTGATCCAGGGAGCCATTGGGGTGCTGTAAAAATGTGGGCGCGTTGACGCTGGCAGCAAATGCCGGCAGCAAATGATCGATGTGCAGATACAGCGCGCTGACCGCAGTCGGTCCTGTCCGGTCCAGCAGTGGAAAAACGACGGCTAAGCCGTAGTGATCGCCACTCAATGGGACGATCCCTAAAAGGGTTTTATCCGCCCGGAGCGTCGCGTCAATTAACCGGGGTGACAGCACATGGGGCGTTTCCAGATCCGGGGCAAAACCGGATGGCGTAAAAATATCACGCTCAGTGCTAAAGAACAGTTCGCCATTCAGAATGGCCGTCTCAAAAGAAATCAAGGGGGAATTCGCTTGCAAGCTGGCGCGGAACTCTACCAGGCTCTGCGCGTAACCGGTCTGATCCCGCTGAGCCAAGGCGCGCAACGCTTCTCCATTGCGGGTTACCGCCGGAATCAAGGCAGCGAGCCGCTGCAATTCGGCACTCGCGATACCGTTCCAAGTATTCTGGTAGCCGGTGAGTAACACGTCCTGATAACGGCGTTCAGCTTCCCATTCCCGCAGGCGTCCTTCCAGCACCAGACCACCGGCCACAATGACGAAAGAGAGCGTGACGCTCAAGGTAATCCGGGTACGCAGTTTCACGATGAGAGCGGTCGCGCGTAGCGCATGTGCGGCGTGTCCCGGTCCATAACGACAGCGTAACCCCAATAATTTTTTGTCAACAAGATACGCTGTTCAGCAATCGATGAAACTTCGGCAATCAGGCCAGTCGCGGGATCAAGGGGCGGCGAACCGCGCAGGTCGGCATAAAACAGATAACGCAACTGATCGCCACCCAGCAGCTTGATTCCTGTGACCCGCAGCCCCGCCGCCAGCAGATTACGCCAGCTGTACAGATTACCGGGCGCGGAGACCGCCGCAATATGCCAGCGGCCAGCCGCATGGGCCAACTCCAGCCGCCACTCGCACAAGCGGCGATGTAGACGGTTACCACGCCATTCCGGCCGGACCGCTACCCCGGTTAACTGAGCAACCCGGCACCAATCGCCGGCTGGAAGGCCCAGGTCTTCGACGAAGCGGTCATAGCGGTAATCCGGCCCTGCGGGCAAACTCAGAATGGCATAAGCAATCAACCGATCATCAGCGAACACGCCCAGAATGCGCCCTTCCCCGGTGAAGTGATCCGCGAAAAAAGCTTCCGGATCGGCGCGGACCAGCCCTGGTTCCGGCAACCGGCGCAATGCTTGCTGATGGATCTCCCATACGGCTGGCAACGCAGCAGGTTCCAGCAAACGGCAAACAAACGGGATCTGCACCGGCTGGCTTTTCCGCCGGATCAGCAGACCGGTCCGGTGAAAACCAGCCGAGATTTCACCCAGGCCGCTATTCCTCATTCCAGCACCTCGGCATAGTTGAGGATCGCCAATGGTGGATAAAGATTCAGTGCCCGGGCCACTGGCAATTTGACGAAGTAGGTAAGGCGATGGAGGGTTTCAACCGGAATTGTCTGGGGCGCTTGGCCATTGAGCAGGATTTGTTCAACCTTAAAGGCCGTGAAACGGCCAAGGTGCCGATAGGGAGCCACCAGCCCGAGCATGACAGCGCTATCGAAAATAGGGCGTTCGGTCGCAGCAAATACCGGCAAGTGGTGACGCAACGCCTCGCGGGTCAGGGTTTGGCGATGCTCACCGATAAAGGTATCCGGCCCCAAGTATAGAAATTGAGGTTCCCGCACGGCTAACCGGTCCAGCAGCGCAGGCAAGACACTGGCGTCAGGACGTCCTGCGCTATTTAAGGGGACTGGCTCGGCCAGCAATTCAAAATCCAGTTCCTGAGCAGCGCGGTGCAACTCGCCGATATTGATAACGGAATTCGACTCCGTGGGATTGTAAAGCACGGCCAGCCGTTTCATAGGCCGGTAAGCGCGGATCGCCTTGATTTGCGTTTCCACCGGCACTGTATGGGTAGTGCCGGTGACATTGCGCATGGATGAAGCGAACGCAGGGACAATCCGCGCTTCCACTGGATAAGCAACCATCGTGAACACTACAGGGATTCCAGTCAGATAGCGGGCCGCATCGATCCGGTCATAGGGGCCGGCCACACCCAAGGTCAGCGGGGTGCCCCACGTGTATACAAGATCGGGCTGGAGTTGCCGGGCCTCGGCAACCAGCGCCGGAATCCGGGCTGGGTCCTGATCCACATTACGGATGATCAAATCGAAGGGCAGTTTGTGTTCTTCAATATAGGACCTGAAACCGGTTTCCACTTCGGTTTCACCGCGCCAAAGCAACATCAGAATCCGGAAGCGCTTACCCGCTTGCCCCAGCGCCTTTCCGTCTGAGGGAGAGGGTGTCTCTAATGGGCTGTCTGGCAAAACCAGCCTTCCTTCTGGCGAAGGACCGGGACGGGGAGGCGGGTTCGCGAAGGCAACACCGGTCAATATCAACAGCACGACCGGTAGCAGAACGATGTGGCAGCGAGGCATAGCCCTGCATGCTCCGTATGTGTCAGGAAGCGATAGGCGACAGTTCATCATCTGGCTCTGGCTCGATTCCCAAGATCAGAAAACTGACGCTGAATAGGGTGGCGGTGACCACGCCCAATAGGCCAGTGATGGTGATAGCGCCCGGATAGCCAAAAACGGCGGCGAGACCCGCAGCGACGAGCGGCCCGCTGGCGCCCCCCAGGCGCTCGATCAGCCGATAGCTACCCAGCACCGGCCCTTGCCCAAATTGTTCAATCGATGCTCGCCCAATACGGGTAACCAGCGCTAGTTGTGAAGAAATGCTCATAGCCTGGCCGATACCTAGCAGCAGCACGCCGGCCAGCACCCCTGTCGTTGCGGGAAAGAAAAATACTGGAATCAAACCGATGCCCGCGAGCAGACCGCCTGCGCCCACAAGCAGGCCATGCAGTGCAAAACGGTCAGCCAGCCGGGCGAAAACCGGCCCCAAGAAGAGCGCAGCCAGCCCGTAAAGCATGGCAATCCGGCCGATTTCCGAACGGCTGCCACCGAACTCGCTCAAGGTCAACGGCACGAGAAAGAACAGAAACCCATTCAGCAGCAGTTTGGCGGGAATAGCCGCAAACAGCATCAGCAACATGAAGCGCCCATTACCGGTTATCGCCCGCACCACACCACCGCGCACCGGCCGGCGAGGTGGCGATGCCGGCACCGGCTCAGCGCTCAGCAACCGGAATGCCATTAACCCAGCACACGCTGCAAGAATGGCCGCGCAACCGAAGGTGGCGGTATAACCGATATGATCGGCCAAGATGCCCCCAATTGCTGGACCGCAGATGGTGGCAGCCATCAGGCCGCTGACAAACAGAGCCCCGCTGCTGGCCTGCTTCTGCGGGGGCGCATGGGCAACCACGTAGCTCTGACAGGCAACGTACATGAAGGCGTAGCCTGCTGCGGTCAACATCCGCCAAGCGAGCAAGTCATAAAAACCCCATGCCAATCCAGTGCCAGCGAGTCCGAGAGTCATGAGCAACGCGCCTTCGGTGAAGGTTCGCGAACTGCCTGCACGCTCGAATCGCCAGCCCGCCAGCGGCATGCTCAAGGCAGCGGTCAAAGTGAAAACCGTCAAGGGCAGACTGATGAGTAAAGGAGTAGGAGAACCAGACAGATCCGTAGCATAGGCGCGCGCATACAACGGCAGGAAAGACTGCGAGAGTTCCACCGCAAAGATAAACAGAAAGGTCGCGACCCGGGCACCGAATAAATCCGCTAACTGATAGGGTGCTGGCCGGCCCTTCGGGGCTAAGGTGAAACCGCGCCAGAGTTGCTCCAAACTGGCTGACAAGCGGTTCACTGCCGCCGGTGTTGCCGATTGCAAGGAAGCCGCTTGGCGGAGAATCTGTTGATGCGCCGCGTTCAGGCGCTCAACTAATTGATTGAGCAAACGGGCCAGCCAGCCGGTTTCATCGCGGGAAACGGGCAGTATATGGCTGAGATTGCCATCGGCGATGTGGCTTAGAACCATTTCCAGCCGGTTGATAGGGGTGATCAAATAATGATGAACGATGAGCAGCAGCAGTTCGAAGGCAACCAGGGTGGCGATGACAAACACGGTCGCGATATCGAACAGGATCTCTTGAATTTTTTGCATGACGAAATTGGCGTCAGCGCCAATATGCAGCACCCCAGCCACGGCCTCACCCGATCCAACCGGTAACGCGAGATTATAGAAGTCACCCAATGGGCGGGCGGTCAACGCCTGAATAGGCCACGGCTCCTTGGCGGGATCAGCGGACGCAGCGCCTTGAGAAGCAGGTAGCATTTTCAACGTTGCAGCGGTCGCATCCGCCAATTGCTCCGGTTTGGGAAGCGATGTTCCATATTGGTGGAGAACCGTGCCATCACGGCGGGTCAGCACCAGATAGGCTAAATCAGGATCGGCTGCGAGCACTGTGCCGAAAAAGTCGGCCACGCCGGGGAGGCGTTCTAGCGGGATGCCGTAGCGCAATGCACGATCCAGTTTAGCGTTGACTGTCAGGCCCATGGTGAGCATTTTCTGATCGAGCTGCGGTATCAGGCTTCGCTCAAGCGCCAGGGCGGCATAGAGTGAAATACCGGCCAGGGCCGCGATGATGAGGCTCAGGGTCAGAGTGAATAACCGGGTGAACCGGGACGATACGGTCATTAGACCCCCTCACGCCGGCGTTCGCTTCCATGAGGCGCCTGCCCGGCTAACCGCTGCTCAAGGTGCAAAATCCGGCCGGCCAGAATCAGGCGTTGCTGAAATTCCTGGCTTTTTTGTTCAGCCGCCACCTCAAGCGCTGCCAGGACTGAATCGCCCGCATGCGGCGAAGCCGGGCGCTGTTGGTTTTCCAGGAAGTCTTCAAGCGCGATACAGACCTGCCGCAATTCATGCCGGGTACTGCGGAACAGCAGCCACACGCTCAACAAAGCGACCAGACTTGCCGCAATCAAAATCAACAGAGCCGCGCGGATCAGATTGAACAAGGTCTGCTGCAATTCCTGGTCGTGGAAGGAACGGTCGTAGCGCAGGATGAGGCCACCTACTGTGCGGCCAAAATTGTTGATGAGCGGGATGCCGACCATGAGTGTCTCAGGGTCGCTAATGTGTTGAGGCGTTTTTGAAGCCGTCTGCAGCACAATTTCCAGCCAGGCCGGTGTAAGAGGGATGACAGGATGAAGGTCCAAGAGTTTGCTTTGGTATTGATACAGAATGCGACCTTGCTCATTGAACACACTGATCGAAAGAATATGAGGGTCTTGGGCAGCTTCACGGGTCAGGATCGCTGCGGTATTGGCCATAGCAGCCGGGTCAAGGCCGAGGTCGAGACCAAATTCGAGAGTGTCGCGCAGATCCTGGACGAGAAAAGCCAATCGTGATTGCATCAGGCCGTTGAATGTGCGTTCGAATTTGGCGTAGTTCATCAGCACCGCCAAACCGAGGACGAAAGCGATCAAGACAGTAATCGTGGCAGTGATTTTGACCAGCATCACGGAGGACTCAGTTTGAAAGAAAGCGTTATATGATTATGGCGTTTACCACGCATTTGGCTAGAATCTTCCATAGAGAAGTCATACGATTGTGACTTCCGGTAGGGATACCAGAATGTTAGGTGGCTCAAATCATGCGCAAAAGCTCTTGCTCCATGCGGTTTTACGAGGAACTGAACGACTTTCTGCCTCAGGAACGGCGTAAGGTCTGCTTCAGCCATGATTTTCAACGGCGTGCCTCGATCAAGGATATGATCGAAGCACAAGGCGTCCCGCATACCGAGATTGAACTGATCCTGGTCAACGGCTGTTCAGTGGGTTTTTCCTATATCGTTCAAGATGGTGACCGGATCAGCGTCTATCCGATGTTCGAAGCCTTCGATGTGCAATCGATGATCCGGGTGCGGCCTTACCCATTGCGAATCAGCCGGTTTGTGCTGGATGTCCATTTGGGTAAGCTGGCGCGCTACCTGCGCCTGCTCGGATTCGACACGCTGTACCGCAACGACTACGAAGATGCTGAACTAGCGCATCTGGCCAGCAAGGAACGCCGTATCCTGTTAACCCGCGATCGTGATCTGCTCAAGCGGTCGGTGGTAACCCACGGCTACTATGTGCGGGCCATTGACCCGCGCCGGCAAATCGAGGAAATCATAGAGCGGCTGGATCTCCATCGAGCGATTCAGCCGTTTCAGCGCTGCGTCCGCTGCAATGGCCGGCTGGCGGCAACCACCAAGCAACAGGTATGGGAGCGGCTGCCGCCGGAAACCCGGCGCTGCGTCCAGGAATTCTGGATTTGCGAGACGTGTGAGCAAGTGTACTGGGAAGGCAGCCACATGCCGCATATCCGGCGGTTTATTCAGGCTCTCCAGGCGCGCGCCAGTGCTGTATCATCGGCTGAACAAATGATCGAGAGTGCGGAGTGATGTCCAAGGGCTGCATGGCCGGAATCGTTTGAATAACGCTTTTACCATGAAGCGCTTTTACAACAAAATATTTTAAGGATTAATAACATGCGTTTGCGGTTGTTATTGCCGTTGCTACTGGTGCCGGGCCTGGGCATGACTCAGGATGCTGCCAATCCTGCTGGTCTGGAGCCGATTCCTGATGGTCCGCCAGATTCATCGCGGGAACAAAATGTCCCGGCCCCGGAAATCACGATCCGCCAATTGGGTGACCAGGGTTCCGTCGAGGAATACCGCGCCGGTGGAGTGCTGTATATGGTCCGGGTCAATCCGGCTAAAGGCGCTTCCTACTATCTGGTGGATACCGATGGCGACGGCAATATGGAAACCCGCTATAACGATCTGCAAAGCAATTTAGCTATCCCTGCCTGGGTACTGCTGCGCTGGTGAAAACTCAGTGGCTCTGGCACTGACAGGATGATCCATAACACTCGAAAATATGAGATTTTTTCTCCCGTTACTTTTGTCTAACGGGGCGGGCGCGAAGCGTCCGCGGCAACGAATTAGCTCAGCGGCGAAGCGTCTGCGGAGTCCGCTGGAGCGCTTTGTTGGGCGTCTCCAGTTGATACCGTCTCCCATCGTGCCTGAATAGTATCTGCAGATAGGTCTGCTCCACAGTCCCATTCAATAAAGTACTTCCCGTTGTAAATTTGTTCGAACTCAGTTCTGTCTTTGAGCGGTGCAAAAACTTCGGATTCAAGATATGGTTTTACATCGAATAAACCTGTTTTCCCATCTTCGGCTTTGATGTACAGCATGTAATTATTTTTCGGGATAATCTCTGCAATATTCATTGGTCAAGCCCTCGAAAGATGACAGGCAGCATTTCTTGTTCGGTGGGATTGAAGTTGAACTTCATGTCATGTGCGAAACAGTTGCGTAACAAGCACCAGAGGGGATACCACGGTTGGGCCTTTAACTCCGACAACTGGCCAGTTGCGTGGCAATACTCTTTGGTGAGAGCAAGAAGATCATTCAAAGCAGCTCGATAGCTTGTGTCGTATAGCTGCTCGGCTGCAATCTTTAGAGCCACCTCATCGTGAACAAGGTTCAGCACGTGTGCGTGTGGCTTGATGTCATTCGGGAGCTGTTCGTAAAACGCGTCGAAGAAGTGAGGCGTATCAGGATACGCCCATAGAACCAGCGACGCATAGGCGAATTGAACGCGGTTAATCGCGGTTCGATACATGCCGAGGAGGTCGGTTTTGGTCATGTGGCCTAACGTAGGGTTAACCGGAGCGATGACGGCAGGACGCTATGTTAGGCCGCACTGTCGGGGAGGCCAAGGTACGCGACATTCCTCTTGGCTCCGTGCGACAGCCTGCGCAGAACCTCGGCAGCCAAGTACCGAGTGGGCTCCCAGACAAGAAACGACATGGCTTGAAGGTTCACGTCACGCCCCCCGCCAGCCGGAAGAGCTTGAGTGTTGACACCTTCAAGTGCGCTGCTCAAGGCATTGATCCATTGTTCCTCTGTTTCGTCAAGGTACCCACGTCCTACGAGGAACTTGCCGTTCTGCACATCTTCCTTCAGTTCCCACGCTACGTTGTAGTCGCCCATTTGGCGACACTGTTCCTTCGGTGAAGAGGCGAGCATCTCAACTGCGTTTAGGTAGATACGCAGTGAGCTGTGAAACTCGTCTTCGTCTTCCAAGAGCTCGGCGGCGGCTGGCATGGCGTGGATCCTGTGCGGCCCAACGTTAAAGCTGTGCGGCGCAAACGAAGCACAGCGTAGTTTGCATCCGAACAAGCGCCTTGTTAGCCGTGTTATTCATGCTGGCAATCTTTGTTTTATTAATTTCAACGTATTATGCAAGCAATCCAAATCATAGCTTTCACCATGAAACTTATAGGTATGCGAGTCTAGTGCTCGTAAAAAGGCTTTCTCAGGAAAGCCTTTTGTACCTGTGACAAGATTCATATCAAATATTGGATAACCCTCATAATCAGATACCCATTTATCAAGGCGCTCATCAAAATGCTCTAAATGGTTGCGCAACCTACGAAATGGCTTTAGATCAACACCTGATAACTCAATATGGCCTTTAAGTAGTTTTTCTCGTTCGCTTCCATTCTTTGGGTCAAGTAGCTTATCGACCATGGCGGCATGGCTCAGAAAATGCTGTAAGTGCAGAAATATTTCGATAACCACCTCATCTTTTTCTGCACGAATAAATGACGCCCATGCATTTTCAGCAAATTCTATTTGTATAAGTGCTTCACGCGAAAAAAATTTCCACTTTTCCATATTACGCCCAACGGGGCGGCGGATAACCGGCGAGTCCGGACAACACGTAGTTTTGGACGGGCGATGTCCGGTTGATCCGCTGGTTGTGCGGCGCTTCGCGCCGCGCAATCAGTGGATGCCGATCTGCGCTTCGCCATTTCAAACCCTAACGGGGCGGGCGCGAAGCGTCCGCGGCAACAAGTAATTATACGGTTTCCGTCTATCTACCATAATTCGCTATCGTTAAAAATAATCATTTAATTTTTATAAAAATTACTCGACGTATAACATTCATTACAAGCTTTGGCAGGATCTCCACGATCACTAAGAGCCACGCCATGACCTAGATTGTTGTCATCAAGATCACTTCGCCCCGGCAGACCATCCCAGCCAGCCTGCTCGTTCAATCAATAGAACAGTTCGCCCCGGCAAACTCTTCAAACAGGCGGTAGATTTCCAGCGCTTCTTCAGGGGCAATCTTCTCCACTGCCCAAGCGCCCGCCTGAAGAATCAGATAATCACCGGGCGCAATCTGCTCGTCGGCAAGCAGCAATAAGCTCACTTCGAGTTGTTCGCCATGGCGCGCCACCCGCGCATTCATGCCATGCACTTCAAGCACTTGAACGGGGATGGCGATGCACATGGCTTTCAGTGGGCCTTGAAGTTTTCCTCTTCCCAAGCAGGCAAGAGGCAGGGGGTAAGGGAAAAACTGAAATTCTCATCGTCCCCCGCAGGAGAAACACTGGGAGTGAGATGGAAACCCATCGCCTGTAATTCCGCCACCAACGCCTCGACCGCCAGGCCGACGGCGGCTGCAACCTCAGGCGACAGCTCAGCGCCTAATTCCATATTCACGGGAACCACGCCCACCAAGGTAATTGCCGCCGGCGCTTCTTCCATCAGAATCAAGGTCGCCAGCACCTCCGATAGACCCAACTGATGTGGCGAAAAGCGGGTTTGGAACAAAGCAGGCACTTCGGCATTGGCCAGTCTCACTACGGATGCTGGCGGCGCGCCGGTCTGCACTGCATCGCAGATCAACAGATGGTCGCAACCGGCCAGGGTATCCAGCAAATCCATACCCACCGTGCCGCCATCCACGGCTTCAATTTCCGCCGGCAATATATAGCGTTCAGCCAGCGCCTCGACCACCCGCACTCCAACACCCTCATCGCGGAGCAGGATATTGCCGAGGCCCAATACAATCACTCTCATCCAAACGCCTTGATCTGAACAATTGACCGTTTCCGGCTATCCACCAGATGAATGGCGCAGGCCAGACAAGGATCGAAGGAATGCACGGTGCGCAACACCTCCAGCGGCAGCTCAGCATCGGCAACCGGATTATCGACCAGCGATGCCTCATAAGGCCCCATAGCGTCATTATCATCCCGCGGGCCAGCGTTCCAAGTACTGGGCACCACAGCCTGATAGTTCTTGATCTTACCGTTCTCGATCACCGTCCAGTGTGATAGCACCCCGCGCGGCGCTTCGTGGTAGCCGAAACCGCGAATCTCCCCCTTGGGAAAGACCGGCCGGTTGAAGGTAGCAAAATCCCCCTTGGCGATATTATTGACCAGCAGTTGCCATTGATTCTGTAACGACTCCAGCAATACCGCACAGCGCACCGCCCGCGCAGCGATCCGGCCAATCGTCGAATGCAGCGCCGTCACCGGAATGGGCGTGCCCGCCACCGTGCTAGCGATCTCCAGCACCCGGTTGAGATGCCGTTTGGTCGGCTCGTGACCGGCAGCAACCATCGCTAACACATTAGCCAGCGGTCCAACTTGCGCACGCTGGTCATAGAAAGTCGGCGCCTTGACCCAGGAATACTTGCCGTCATCCTGGAACGCCGTGTGATGCGGATTCGTCTGACCCTCGTAAGGGTGCAACGCCTTCTCCCCACCCTGATACTGATACCAAGCATGCTTGATGCTCTCTTTGACGCCATCGCGGAAATAGCCATCCTGATAGCTGGTGATCGGCTTGAACTGGGACAGATCGCCCTTGGGCACAAAGCCGCCGGGTAACTCAAATTGAGTACCCTTAGTATCCAGCGGCAAATCGGGCACCGACAGATAATCGGTCACACCCGCCCCATGCGCCGTCCAATCGGCATACAAGGCACCGACTGCCGCTACGTCGGGAATCATCGCCTGATTGACGAACTCACCCAGCTTATCGATTTCGGCCTTGATGGCGAACAGCCGCTCCAGAGTCAGCGTGGATTGGCTATCCGGGTTGATCGGATTCGCTACGCCACCGACTGCCAGATTCTGGATATGCGGGGTCTTGGCGCCGAGAATGGCCACGATCCGGTTGGCAATGCGCTGATATTCCAGCGCTTGCAGATAATGGGCCGCCGCTAGCAAATTGACATCCGGCGGCAGCTTCATCGCCGGATGACCCCAGTAGCCGCTGGCGAAGACGCCGAGTTGCCCGGTACCGGTAAACGCCTTGAGCTTTTCCTGAATCTGGCGAATCTCCGGCACACTGTTACGCCGGTAGTCGGACAGGGTAGCGCCCAGCTTTGCCGCGCCCTCGGGGCTGGCCGACAACGCCGAAACGATATCCACCCAGTCCAGCGCCGCCAGCTGATAGAAATGCACGATGTGATCGTGAATCCCGTGGGCGGTGATGATCATGTTGCGGATGTACTGGGCGTTCAGCGGCACCTCTAAATCCAGGGCGTTCTCCACGGCCCGCACGGACACAATGGCGTGTACGGTGGTGCAAACGCCGCAGATGCGTTGGGTGAACAGCCAAGCGTCGCGCGGATCGCGGCCCTTGAGGATCACTTCAATGCCGCGCCACATTTGCCCGGAGGACCAGGCATTCGTCACTTTGCCGTTTTCCACCTCGCAATCGATGCGCAGATGTCCCTCAATGCGGGTAATGGGATCGATGGTGATACGAGTCACGACGGCCTCCCGGGCGCTTCAGCGATGCTGCCGGGCAGTACCGGCAAGGTTTTGACGAAAATGAGATAAAGCATAATTTCGAGACACACCACGCCGACAGTGATCATTAACTCCGGCGCGGAAGGGAAATACGTCCAGCCGTTGCCGGGATCGATGGCCAGCAGATAGCCATTCATCCGGTACAGCGAGCCTGCCGCTAGCAAACTAATCGTGGCCAGAAACCGGAGCCGCATATTGGCGCAACGCCGCCGTGAAGCCAGGATGAGGACCGGCGCGGCAAACAAGGCAGTTTCGATCAGGAACAGCACACTGTAGCGATCGCCAGCGAAAGCTCGGCCCAACTGACCGCGCGCCAGTAAATCGCCAAAGCGCACTGCCAGGAACAGCACCAGCAATCCAGCGGCAACTCGCGACAGCTTGGCTAACAACGCAGCTTCGGACGGTAGCTTAAACGACCGCTGCACCAGGGTGGACTCCAGCATCACCACTCCATAACCCATGGTCAGCGCTGAAATCAGGTACAACAACGGCAGCCATTGCGTGTACCAGAGCGGGGATAATTTAGAACCCATGATCAGCAACACCGAACCCAGCGAGGATTGGTGCATGGTCGGCAGCAACACCCCCAGACCGATGAAGATGTACATGTAGCGCCGGAGGAAAACTTGCAGCTTGTGCAGGTTGAACCGCTGTTTAATCGCGACCGGCATTCTCTCCAAAAATGCCGGCCAGAACTCGATCCACAACACAGTGATGTAGGCCATGACGCACAATGCCACCTCGAAGATCACTGAATTGATCTGCGCATACCAGGGCATCAAAAGATTAAAGGCGTTCCAGTAACGGCCTAGATCGATCATCACCGCCAGACCGGCCAAGGTGTAACCGAATACTCCGCCCAGGAGGGCCGGACGCATCAGCGGATGATAGACGTTGCGGTTGAAAATATAGACCAGCAGCGCCATGGCAAAGCCGCCGCACCCAAAGGCGGTGCCGATTACCACATCCAGCACCACCCAGGTACCGATCGGATAACCGTTGCTCATATTCGACACGTCGGCCATGCCGAACAGGAAACGGCGCAGGATGAAATAGCCGCCAATCAACAAGAACACGCCGAGGATGGCAAAGGGCTTGGTGATAATCGGGCCACCGAGCGGCCGGGGCGCTGTTTCGCTCATGATGACGAATCCTCCTCATCAATATGGGCCGGGCCTTCATCGCGGTACGTCTTGGAGCTGCGCCGGGCCAGGAAGACCAACCCGCCAAATAAAGCTAACGGCGCGATCATGCCTTTATAGAGCGTGTGCTGCATCCCTTCCGAAACAGCGGCATAGGAGTGATCCGGTAATTCAGGCAAGCCGAGTTTCTCGTGAGGAACGCCTGTCAGGTAGCGCACTTGAGTACCGCCGGCCTCCTTCTCACCATAGAGGTGCGGCTGGTAGTGGCCGATGGGTGCTTCATGGCCAGGCCGGCCGCCGCCCAGTTTACCGCGAGGAAATTCATACAGCGTCCCCGGCTGGGCCGCCAAACGCCGCTCCGCTTCGGCTTGCAGATCCTCGACCAAGCCGAATAACGAGGCGCCGGTCGGACACACATCGCAGCAGGCCGGGAGCTTGCCTTCTGCTTGTAAATGGTTGCAAAACTGACACTTGGAAATCTGGCCAAACGGTTCGTCGAACTGATATTGCGGGACGTTGAACGGGCATCCGTAGACGCAGTAGCGGCAGCCGATGCAGGCATCGGGATTATGGGTGACGATGCCGGTTACGGGGTCCTTGCGCATGGCGCTGACCGGACAGACCGAAATGCAAGAGGGGTCGACGCAATGCAGGCAATGGCGTTTGACGAACGCATAACCATCCTGCTCGCGATCTTTCTCCGCCATCGTCCCGTTCTGATAAACCCGGATCACGTTCAAGGTCTTGCCGGAAATGTCCTCGGCAGCGTCCCATGTGCCCTCATTCCAAGCCGCCAATGATGCCGGCTGCTCAGCAGGCATCCCGTTCGCTTGCTTGCAAGCAGAAACACAGGCTTTGCAACCAATGCATAGCGTCGAGTCATACAGCATTCCAACAGCCTTGGGCGGCAAGGTCTTCGGTTCACGCGGGCCAAAAGCGGCCGCTTCATTGACCGGCGCAGCCACCGCGGCGGCGGCAGCCGTCACAGCGCCCGCGGCGCCGCGCAGGAATCGACGGCGTTCAAGATCCATAGCAGCGCTCCCCTCTAGTGTTGCCCGGATGAAGAACGGGAAGACGCTTCCTTGCCGCCCTCTTCGCCCTCATCTTTCATGCCGCGTAGCGCCATTGCTCCAGCCCCGGCGCCCAGCCCGGCGATGCCCGCGGCAATCGCCGCTGCGGCTGGGGTGATGCCTTCGCCTTTGGGCGAGTTCACGGCTGGAAAGGCTGCCGGCGGTGAAAAGGTCTTGACATCCGCCAGCGCATGCAGGGGCTTGGTGAAACCAATGCCTTGCTCCGTACAGCCAAAGCAGGGATGACCAATGCCAACCGGCCAGTTACCTTCCCCGGCATCGCCGAAGCCAATCGCCGGGCAGTTCGCGTGGGTCTCTGGTCCTTTGCAACCGATCTTGTACAGGCACCAGCCTTGGCGGTGGCCAAAATCGCCATATTCGAGGGCGAAGCGCCCTGCATCGAAATGCGGGCGCCGTTCACAGTTTTCGTGGACCAGCCGGCCATAGGCGAATTTTGGCCGGTTCTTGATATCCAGATCCGGCGGTTTGCCGAAGGTCAACAGATAGAGAACTGTAGAGAGGAAATTGTAAGGATTAGGCGGGCAACCCGGAAGGTTGATCACCGTTTTGCCGGGCAACACCGCATGTACCGGTTTGGCCCCGGTTGGATTGGGATCGCTGGAGGGAATGCCGCCCCAGGAGGCGCAGGAACCAATGCTGATAATCGCCGCTGCGCCTTCCGCGGCTTCCTTCACCGCTTGCAGGATCGGCTTACCGGCCACCATGCAGTAAACGCCGCCGTCCTTGGCGGGAATCGAGCCATCGACCACCAGGACATATTTGCCCCAGTTCTCCTTCATCGACTTGGCCTTGTACGCTTCGGCTTGATGGCCGGCACCGGAACACAGGGCCTCGTGATAGTCGAGGGAGATCATGTCGAGAATCAGGGTTTCGAGCGTCGGATGATAGGCGCGCAGCAGCGACTCGGTGCAGCCGGTGCATTCTTGTGCCGACAGCCAGATGACCGGTGGCCGTTGCGGTGCAGTCGCGGCTTGCGCGATGCGCAAACCCGTGAACGACGACAACCCTAGCGTCACTGCAACCCCGGTGCAGTATTTCAGGAACTCGCGGCGGGTCAGCCCGCCCAATGCTCCCTCGTAACCATCGAGATTCCGGATCGTACCGGACACCCTATCGGTATCATCGACAAAACCCATGATCACATTCTCCCCCGCAGGATTCGACCACGGTAAAAGTAACGGGAGATTTATAAAATCATTTGATGATCGTCAATTTTGGGAATTTTTTTGCGTGCAGTCAGTTTGCGTTTGGACCATAGAGATCAATAGCGTCACCGGCAGAATGCCGCTTGAATCTGCCACCGCGTTTGAACAGGCCCTTTAATTGCTGATGTGCATTCACAAGCCATTTTTAAGACTTCATAACCAAGCTCAATCGCAGATTGCCGGTTTTCTGGTCTCTTATCGCCTTTACCTTGCCAATCAATGTGGCAGTGCCAATAGTCAAACCAATCTTCTGGATCAAGGCATGAGAGATTTCGAGAGGCACGCGCGCTCATCTTGGCCCAGTAACCGCTGGAACGATTTATTGGGTGTCTTGGCAACAAGAAACTGTTGCAGTTTCTCTGAGAGACGGGCTTTCTCTTTTATTTCACATTCCCAAACGATAAGGATATTCCAGCCTGCGGCCTGTAAGCCGGCGAAGTTTTCGGCGTCACGCTGCTTGTTCCGGTTGATTTTCGGAATCCAATAATCACAGTTCGATTTTGGCTTGCGAACACCTTCGGCACAGCTATGCCCATGCCAAAAACAACCATGCACGAATACAACCAGTTTCCGGCCAATCCAGGCAAGATCAGGTTTTCCTGGCAGGTCTTTCCGATGGATACGATAGCCGGAAAATCCAATTTCCCGGCAAAGCTTGCGTACAGCCAACTCTGGAGCTGTATCTTTACCTCGAATCTTCCGCATATTTTCTGAGCGGCGGCTGGGGGTTAGCTTATCCATCGTTACTTGCTGCGAGCAGCGGCTTGCTCGGCTGCTTGTTTCGGAAATTTTGCGATGAGCCACTTCAGCACTTCGAGCTGATCAGCCAACGCCGCTCTCCGGATTTGAATCAAAAGCTGTTTCAGGTCAGGGCGAATGAGCATGGCATTCTGCGCACCCTCGTTACAGACGGAGCAAATGGCCCGGAGGTTAGACGGCTCATCGCTTCCGCCCTTGCTTTTATCAATGACATGCCCGATATGAAGCCGGGTTTTTCGAGATGGGTCATATGGATGAGGCTCTCCGGCAGCCACACCGCACATCTGACATGTGAATCCATTACGGTCGAGGACGTAGGCGCGGGTTTCTTTTGAAATTGCACGCTCAAAGGCCGGTTGCGGTTTTGAGTTTTCAAGTAAATATTGGCCTGGTTTCAACTCGCTCCGGTCATTGTGCGTGAGAATCAGATAGCCCTCTTCTGTGCGCAACTCACGAACGCGCCTTGCCCACTCGGATTGATTGTCCGCAACAGCGCGTAACTCTTCAGAATTCATGACGCGGCCAACATTTGCTAGAAAGTGCGCGCGGAGTTTCCCGCGCGCGCCGCCTCTTGTGCTTCTTGCTGTTGGCGCTTTCTCTTTTGCCACTGACTAGTACGCCCGCTTAAGTTTTAGTTTTGCAGCGGCATTAAGGGCTGCCTGAATCTGCATACCTACTGCATGGGCAACGGGCGGAGGGAAGGCATTGCCAACTTGACGATAGGCCGCAGTTTTTTTCCCGCTAAATTGCCAATCATCTGGAAACCCTTGAATGCGTGCAGTCATACGAATAGTCAGCCTGGGCATTCCAATAAAGTCTTTTTCAGGCGCAACGTCAGCTATTCCCATGCCATCAACGCCAATCGAAGCCCATGCTTTTTTCGCTCTTGTTGGGCCAAGATCCGGGCCACCGTGCTTTTTGCTGCCGCCAACCAGCGTTGGCGCAATATCGCAGGCACGCTCTCGCCACTGCCTGGCGCCAGGCCAGCCGTTCGCTGCCATTAGGTCAAAAAGCGCTTCGCCAACTGTCGGCGCGGGTGAAGCCTGCGCCGGCGGCCAATGAAAGTATTCTGCTATGCCCTTTTTTAATGCTACAAAAACAACGCGCGGGCGCAGTTGCGGGACACCAAAATCGCTGGCATTCAATAACCGCCACTCCGCGATGTACCCAAGTTTCTTCAGGTCAGAAATGATTTTTGCGCGATATCCATCGAAAACCGAGTCGAGTAAACCGCGAACATTTTCGAGCATTACAGCGTGCGGTCTACATTCAGATACCAGCCGGATTGCTTCTGGAAATAAATTGCGCTCATCTTCGCTGCCTAATTGCTTACCTGCCCTTGAAAACGGCGGGCAAGGGACTCCGCCCGCAAGAAGCTCAACGCCTTTCCATTTTTTAGCTGAGTAGTGACGAAGATCGCCCTCTGTGACGTGCCAATGGCTACGGTTGATCCGGAGAGTCTGGCAAGCGGCCGCATCAAGTTCCACGAGGCTGACGTGTTCAAACCCTGCTTGCTCTAAACCTAGCGCTTGACCACCCGCGCCCGCACAGATTTCTATTGATGTAAGCGCCATTTCTCATTCCAGTATGATTTCTAAACTATTTTACTTTCTTTCGCAGCAGCTTGCCATGCTGTATTGATGTGATGTCCAACGTTTCAGTTCAGCGGCGCACGGCTTTTTGCGCGTCCGCTGGAACGATTTGTTAGCAGTTTCCTATCCAAGCCTTGCCGCCGTTGATGCGACATGGCCAGCAAGTGAAGTGATGAATGCCTTTAAGCTGGTCATATCTGACAGGCTCGTGAAATCGCCGGTATTTACTGCACTGCGCTCCACTGCAATGACTGCTGCCGTGGTGTAAAGCTGTTCCTGCATGAGTCTCTGACAAAGCAGGTCGTATCGCTTGAGATACGATGCGCCCTTGAATTCTTCGAACACAGGGAAGTGTGGTGACGAATCACGGACGGGGCTGTGTGACCCTGGAGCATCTTCAACCATCATTAGCCAGCCGGCAAAGGGAGGGGGTTGCTTTCCGAAAGCCTCTTCACGGTAGGCCGTCCATAGATCATGAGCCGTTCCGATAGCTTCCTCGGTGCGGTTATTGAAATTGTTACCGAACGATGGTCCAACTTGGCTTTTCAGTTCGATGGCGGCAATCAGCTCTCCCTTGTAGATCACCAAGAGATCCCACAACTTCGCCGGCCGGAAGTAATCGGGTAAAGTCAGCATCGCCCTGCTCTGGTGTATCCCGGCATGGTCAAGCCCATTGGCCCTGATGATGTCGAGCATCAAAGCCAAAAAACCCTCCATGTTCTTGCCAGCGGTAACACCTGCGCGTTTCCCTTGGTCAGCCTTGCCCGACTCAATCTGCTTCTGTTTTGCTGTTTCGCGGTTGCCCCAAAACGCTTTTACAGCTTCACGGGCTTTCTGTTCGTAATCGGCTAGATCAAGTGCCATTTATTCTTCATTGCCTCCAAGGGCAGATCGTTCTTCATGGGTGAGGCCATAGAGCTTGTACACCGACCGGTTGCAAGCCTGCACATCTCGTTTGATAGCAGCCTTGGCCAACTCCTGGCGCAGCGGTTCAGGCACATCTGCCCAGCACGGAACACGAATGCGGCGTAAGTACTGCGCTTGGAAGCGAAGGAATCCGCCACGCATTTTCGTTGAATAGGTCGCTATAAATAGGCGAGTGATAGCGGACAACAACAGGGCTTGTAAGGCCCGCACATCCCAGTCATCCGATGTGACATAGTAAAGATTGTGGTGGGGATATAGCCCCCCAGCTTCAAAGACGATATGCGCTTCACCCTTGATGTCTGGGATTAGGAGCTTCGGCCTCTCAGCTAGTGCCGGGGTGATACGGTCAATCGTGCGATACCAGTTGGCTGGGTTTTTTTGCGCACAGTGACGCCCAGAAATCACCTCTCGTCGAGCCTCAAGATAGCGCCGCAGGCGCGGATAGTTGTCAAGATCGACCAATCTGCCTGAATCGGCAAAGGGGTTGATAATACCTTGCCCTCGCCACTTCACCTCACCGGACATGATGTCCTTGGTTGTCACCAGCGGTAGCTTTCGGTCTGGCTCGACATCGAGCGCATCGAAGCCGCCGATGAATTCCTTGTCCGCACCGGTTGCGACACCAATCCCTACCTTGCACCCCACCTCTTCCAGCAAGGGGAAGCAGCTTTCCAGACGGCGAATGAGCGCCATCTGGCCAGATGACTCCAGCAACCACGGCTCCGCACCATTGGTAACTTTGGCGAGTTCTCGCACCTGGCCGGTGAACCGCCCCGGGAATTCCGGAGGCTGGTTGTTGTGAGTCACGCTGCCCTGGCGGACTCGGTGAGTCGGCGATAGTGGGCTGCTTCGGCCTCGGCGGGCGGGATGTAGCCAATGGACTCCAGCAACCTGCGATGGTTGAACCAGTCCACCCAGGTGAGGGTGGCCCATTCCACCGCCTCCAGGTTGGCCCAGGATTGCCGATGGATCACTTCGGCCTTGTACAGCCCGTTGATGGTTTCGGCAAGGGCATTGTCGTACGAGTCGCCTACGCTGCCTACCGAGGGTTCGATGCCCGCCTCAACCAGGCGCCCGGTGTAGCGGATCGACACGTATTGCACTCCTCGATCGCTATGGTGGATCAAGCCGCTCCGGCTAAACGGCTGGCGCGCGTGTAGAGCCTGCTCCAGTGCATCCAGCACGAAATCGGTGCGGGCAGAACGGGATACCTTCCAGCCAACGATATATCGGGCAAATACGTCGATGATGAAGGCGACATAGATGAACCCCTGTGCCGTAGACACATACGTGAAATCGGATACCCACAGCGCATTCGGACGCTCCGCCGTGAACTGGCGGTTGACCCGATCCTCCGGACAGGGGGTTTCCCGGTCGCTGACCGTGGTTTTGACCGGCTTGCCGCGCCGCACGCCTTGCAGGCCGAGTCGTTGCATCAGTCGTTCCACCGTGCAGCGCGCCACCTCCACACCTTCGCGCCGCAATTGCCGCCAGACCTTGTCGGCGCCGTAGACCTGCAAGTTCTCCTCCCAGACCCGCCGGATTTCCTCGCACAGACGCTCATCACGCTGGGTTCGGGCCGACCTCTGCGCAGGATCGGCCCTCCGGGCGGCATGCAGATAATACGTCGATGGAGCAATCGGCAGCACCTTGCAGATCGGTTCGACCCCATAGACATCGCGGTGTTGGTCGATGAACGCCTTCATCGCTTGAACGGGCGGTCGAACTCCGCCTGGGCAAAATAAGCCGACGCCTTGCGCAGAATCTCGTTGGCCTGGCGCAGTTCCCGCACCTCCTGCTCCAACGCCTTGATCCGCTCCCGTTCGGCGCTCGTGACCCCCACACGCTCCCCGCGGTCCTTCTCGGCTTGTCGTACCCAGCGCCGCAGGGTTTCCGCCGTACAGCCGATCTTAGTCGCGATTGAGCCAATGGCCGCCCATTGCGATTCATGCTCGCCTTGGTGCTCCCGCACCATGCGAACCGCCCGCTCCCTTATTTCCGGTGAAAAGTTTGCTGTAGAGCTTACGCATTGACAAGCATCGTATGATGTGGTCGGTAAAGACGAACTCATTCCACGAAGGTTTTCGGTTGATGAGAGTCATCAGTCGCCCATCGACAGCGCGTTGCACTTTGGCGATGTATGTTTTTTTTGTTGGGTGAGCCGCATTCGCCAACGGGGAATCGCTTGGCAGAGATCATGGAGATCAGCCATGATAGCGTCAACTGGTTTTGCCCGCGAAGACTACACCCCCGCGATTTGTTCGAGGAAGCCTGCTCCGGCTTGAATTTGAAGGGTGGCACGATCAGTGTCGACGACAGTGTCTTGATAAACCGTACAGCCAATTGATGGCCTTTGTTGGGCATTTCTGGTCGGGAAAACATCATGGCGTGGTGAAAGGGATCAATCTGATCACGTTGTATTACACCGATCCGCACGGTCACCATCAACCGCTCGATTACCGCATTTACGATAAAGCCGCGAACAAGACCAAAAACGATTATTTTCAGGAGATGCTCGCGGAAGTGTTGGCTTGGGGACTCCAGCCAGCCTTTGTCACCGGCGATAGTTGGTATAGTAGCGCAGCAAATCTCAAGATGATTAAAACCATCATCGGGGGATTTCTTTGCGCTGGAAAGCAACCGTCGGGTTTCTGTGGAAAAAGGCCAATGGCTCCAGGTACAACAACTGGCGATTCCTGAAGACGCTCGCTCGTGTACCTCCGGGGATTCGGTACGGTCAGTGGTTTCGGGAGTGGTTGAAAACCAACCACACCATTATGCCTTGTATCAGCCGAACGACGAGGATTGGGTCGCTTTTGATCGTCCTGCTTTCCTCAAGCTCCACGACCAACACTGGCAAATCGAGCAGTATCATCGGACGCTCAAACAAGTGTGCCACATCGAGCATTTTCAGGTCCGACAACCCACCGCCATTCGCAATCATCTCTTTGCGGCGATCTGTGGCTATGTCCAATTGCAACGACTACAGGCTACCGACGTGATTCGTAATTGTTATCGTTTGCAGCGTGAGTTGTTTAATGAGGTGATTGCCACGTTTATTCAAGCCTTCGCCCCTAACTTGGGACACCTCAACCCACAATTCCAACCTCCTGTCAATGCGTAAGTCCTATCTAATACTTTTTCTATAAAAATATGACCTTTTAGTATTGGCAATATCTCTTCTTTATCAAACACTAAGCGTTCCATTATGTGCTGGTCAATTTCATCATATGACAATTCATTTAAGTCCATATATCGCTCATTTCTTTATTGCATACAAGTGATTATACGGTTTCCGTCTATCTACCATAATCTGCCATTATTGAAAATAATAATTTAATTTTTATAGTGTTTATTGGCCATATAGCATTCATCGACAGCGGTGTTGAAAGTGAGCAGGCTGCTTTAGAAAGCGATTTCGTTGATCACGCCGGTGATGGTTGCGCCTCTCCGATTCGCTGGACGATGACGGCGCGATTGCGGCCTTGGGACTTCGCCTGGTACAGGGCGCCATCAGCGGCGGCTAAGGCGTCCTCGATGCTCTCTCCATTCTGTGGAATCCGGTGCAACGCCCCCAAGCTAAGCGTGACTTGATCATGCACTTTCGACCCAGCATGAGGGATTCTCAGCGCCGCAACGTTGTGCCTGATCGTTTCGATCACCTTGCAGATGCCTGCCCGGTTCGTTTGAGGCAATACCACGACAAACTCCTCTCCACCATAGCGGGCGACGAGATCACCCGATCGTTGCGCGGCCGCCTTGATCGCCTGGGCAATCCGTTGCAGACAGTGGTCTCCCTCGATGTGCCCATAGGTATCGTTGAACTGCTTGAAATAATCGATATCGCAGAGGATGAGCGAGAAATCCTGCTGTATCCGGTTGTGACGCCTCCATTCAATCTCAATGAAAGAATCGAAGGCGCGACGATTGGCAATCTGGGTAAGGCCGTCGGTGTGCGACAGTTCCTCCAATTGCCGGTTAACCTGTTGCAACTCGTCATTCGTCCTGACTAACGCCAAGGTCCGCTGTTCGACCAGTTGTTCAAGTTCCCGATAGAACTCTGCATTTTCGATGGAGATCGCCATCTGCGAGGAGAGCAGTTCCAGTACCGTAAGCCGCTCCCGCGTGAAGGCTTCCTCAACCAGGCTGTTTTCAAGGTAGAGCACCCCCTTGAGGGTGCCGGAACGGAGTAATGGCAAGGCAAGCACCGAACGCATGGCGGTGGCGGCGAAATAAGGGTCCTTGACGAAGCCGCCGTGGGCACCGGCATTGCTAAGCACCACACTTTCTTGCTTGCGCGCACAGTAATTGATAAGACTCAGAGGCAAAGACGCCTCCCGCACCGTCTCCGTCATCGCCTGCGGGATGGAGACGGTCTCCCACCTATTCCTTGCTTCCGCCTTGATGTTCCAAATCCCCTCATGCAGATCGAGCAGCACCGCACGATCAGCGCCTGCATTCTTGATAACAATCTTCATCATCCGGCCCAGCAACCGCTCCAGGTCAATCTCGCTCGCCAGACTTTGGGAGGACTGGACGATAGAGACAATATCCAAGGCATCGGTGCTGGTGTCATACTCGATCGTGGCATGGGATGTAGTAAGGCTTGAGGTCGAGGATTGCCCAAGCCGGGTATCGAACGGGACGATGATGGACCACTCTGTGTAGCAACGCTCAAGTTGCCGAACCTTTGCCGTTGCGCCCCATTTGCGGTAAGCGTAACGAGCTTCACTCAAGTAGTTGGCTGCCAAGCGGGTTAGGTTGCGAGCCAGGAAAAAGCGGGCGGCGCACTCGTAAGCAAGCGCCTCGTTATTGAGATAACCGGCCTTATGCGCTTCGTCAATCGCCTCCTCGTAGAGCCTCAACGCCTCCCAGCCGCTGGTCGCGATTCGTGCCCGCTCCGCCTCGACCAGCAGGAATTTGTGACGGAAGTTAGCCGGGCTATGCCCAGCCCATACCTTCATCTTCTCCTGATAACCGGCAATGCAGATGGCGTGCTGCTCCCACTCTTCCGGGGTAAAACGGTCGAACAGTGCAAGCAGCGTGAGGGAGGCAAAGAAGTAAATCTCCGGGACCTTGGCCTGGGCGAGAGCCACCGAGGCGACGAAATCAGCCTGGCCAGCCATCGCTAAAGCCTCGTCCCAGTCACCAAACCAGTAGAGGCTGCGCAGCTTCGCAGTGTAGAAATAGGAAAGGGCCAGCGGATTATTCCGATAGCTTTGCAGGAACGTTTCTTCACAGAAATCGTCATCATCGAACGTGTGGTCACTCCGGGTGCGCCCTAGCAACTGGAGCAAGGGATTGAGGCAGGCGGGCCGGAAGAATTCGTCCAGGACCACTGGAGCGTTATTCTGGAGGAAGGGAATGTAGCGTTGCGCTGCTTCGAGCAACTCGTTGCAGGGCATGCCCCAGATGGTAGGGTCAGAGATCGCGAACTCAGCGCAGTAGCCTGCATAAATCCAGTCTCCGCTCCCGGCCAGCAACGGAAAGGATTTGCGGCTGTAGTCAAGCGAGGTGGCCAGTGGTGCGCGCCAATGGTTCACGAACACCGCAAACAACAGGTAGACCTTGCCGCGCAATAACAGGTCATCAAACCGTTCCGCCAATCGATTGGCTACCTCGCCGAAGCGGTGCCCCGTCTCGTACTGCCCCAGCAGCGCGACACAGACGAAAGCATAGTTCATGTAGCCGTAGGCGGTAAGACGATTATTGCCATACTCCAGGGAAATATTGGTCATCTTGCAGGACGACCACGCCACCAGTTCGAGCTGGGAATCCAGATAGGCGCTGGTCCACAGGCCCATCAAAATATCCATGATCGCGGCGTGGCGCGGCGAGTCCATCAGGGGGGCGTCGCACAGCGACTCAATGCGGCGTCCGCCGAGCAGTCGCGGCACAGCGTCCAGCTCGCGCTCCAGCAGTGCGGAGATCCCTTCGCCGTCTATCTCCACCCCCAGCAACCGCAGGGCCTCCTTCTGAATCTCCACCGCACGGCCATAATCCCCGGCCAAGTGGTAATACTCCATACGGATGGTATGGACCCGGACTGCATCTTCCAGACCTTGGGCATGGGCAAGCAGCGTCGCGAACAAAGCCTCGATCCCCGCTGTCTCGCCCGCATAGAAGCGGCACCAAGCCCATTCGCTATGGATAGAAAAGGTGAGGTCATAGTGACGGCTCCACTGATCGGCAGGCAACAGCTCCACAGCGCTGGACAGGTAATTAAGCGCCGCAGCATAGGCAGTCCCGCCCTTAGCTTGCTGGCCGGCTTCTTGATTGAGCGCAGCCAGCTCAAGCCGTTCCTGCGGATCGGTGATCAAGCGCCGCGCTGCATTCAGCTGATTGACGACTTCGAACAGGCGCTCGCCCGCCGGCTTCCCATCGCGCAGCAGCAACCGGCCAATGCGCAGATGGGTGCGCTCGCTGTCCGCCATCAGCGAGTAAGCGGCCTGTTGGATGCGGTCGTGGGAAAAGCGGTAGAGATGCGCATCGGGGATCACCAGGCCCTCGCGTACTGCTGACGCCAAATCCGCGCGGGTCTCGCATTCCTCACCTTTGCCGATCATCGTAAGCGTATCGAGGGCGAAGACATGACCGATACAGGCGGCGAGGGTCAGCAGCCGCTGGGTGGCGGGCGCAAGGGTCGTGATCTTGGCCGCCATCAGCTGTACGACGTCATCCGGGATGGGATGTTGCTCGATCTCATCGATATCCCAGCACCAGTGGCGCCGGCCGGCATCGAAGGTGATCAGCCGGTCCGCATGGAGCGTCTTGATGAATTGAGTGACGAAGAAGGGATTGCCCAACGTCTTGATGTGGATCAGCCGGGCGAGCCGAGCCACCGCTAACGGCGCTACATGGAAGGTGTCGGCGCAGAGGGCTGCCACGTCCTGCTCCGAGAGGTTGCCCACCTGGATCGTATCAGGAACAATTCCTTTCCTGGAGAGGCTTTCCAGCATCAGCATGAGAGGATGCGATGGAGAGGTCTCGTTATCCCGGTAGGCCCCGATGAGCAAGAAGGAGGTGATCTGGCTGTCAGTGAGCAGCGCCGACAGGAGATTGAGAGAGGCCAAGTCGCTCCATTGCAGGTCGTCAATGAACAGCGCCAAGGGATGGTCCGCCGCCGCAACACAGCGAAAGAAGCTGCGGCAGACGTAGTTGAAGCGGTTCTGCGCTTCCATGCCCGCAAGTTCCGGCGCTTGCGGCTGGGGGCCGATAATCAGCTCCAGAGCGGGAATCAAATCGACCATCACCCCGCCAGCCTCCCCCAGAGCCTCCCGCAGCGCAGCGGCGATCGCGGCA
The DNA here is from genome assembly GCA_024234995.1 of Gammaproteobacteria bacterium. Taxonomy (GTDB): domain Bacteria; phylum Pseudomonadota; class Gammaproteobacteria; order Competibacterales; family Competibacteraceae; genus UBA2383. The sequence goes on along the minus strand of JACKNF010000001.1, from coordinate 495,372 downwards.
AGCCGTTCTTCGCTCTCGGTGAGCCAGACATCGGCCAGCTCCGCCAGAGCCTGCTTGAGGGCATAGTAAGGGATAGTCCGCTGGTGCTGGTCGAATTTGCCTTTGATGAAATAGCCATTGCTGCCGGTGACCGGTTTATAGATTTCCTTGACCAGCGAAGTCTTTCCGGCACCTGAGTAGCCGCTGAGAAGCACAAAGCGCATCGCTCCCTGTCCTGCCACCTGCTCGTCAAACGTCCTGAGCAGATGCGCGATCTCCTGTTCACGGCCGTAGAGGTGCTGCGGCAGGTAAAACGTGCCGATCTGGTCGTGCAGGCCCAGCTCGAATGGATCGATCCGCCCGGCTGCACGCAAGGCATCGAGGCATGCCGCCAGGTCCGCTCCCAATCCCGAGGCGCTCTGGTAGCGCTGCTCTGCGGTTTTGGCCATGAGCCGGGCGACAATGGCTGACAACGGAAGCGGGACGGCGGGGTTCACTTCGTGGACGGGGGTTGCAGTGATAGCGATATGCGCATGCACCATCTCCAGGGAGTGCTCCGCCTGGAAGGGAAGCCGTCCGGCCAATAATTCGTACAGGCTCACACCCAGTGAATAGAGATCCGAGCGATAGTCAACGCTACGGTTCATCCGCCCGGTTTGCTCGGGGGAGATGTAGGCGAGTGTCCCTTCAAGGGTGTTGGCGTGATCCTGGCTCGGGTGGGTCGGCGACAGGCGGGCCGCAAGGCCAAAATCGATCAGTTTGCAAAGGCGGGTGGCCGGATTGTAGACGATGTTAGAGGGGTTGATGTCCTTGTGCAGGATGTGGCGTTCATGCAATCGGGCCAAGGCGCCGCAGACCGTGATGAAAATTTCAAGCAGCTCCTCCAAGGTGAAACAGTGCTGGCCGGCGAGCTTTTTCAAGGACTCCGCTCCGAAGTCCTCGACCACGAGAATCAAAGTGCTGCCATACTCCTGCAGCCGGTCGGCCACGATCACATGATCTAGGTCCAGCGAACGCAACAAGTCATATTCATGCCGATAGCGCGCAAGCTCCCGGACCCCCGGATAAGCCCCTTTGAGCATCTTGAGCACGACCGTCTGGCCATCCGCCGCCCGCCGCCCCCGGAAGACGATGGAAGTACGGCTTTCGTAGATTGTCTCGCACTCGTTATAACCTTCGATCGCCGAACACCCGGCGCTACCGGGCTGCAACCTGGTCATCGTGACGCCATTTGTCAGTTATCGAATAGGCATTGGTCAAAGAAGACCCGGAATGGATGTTCACGGTCATCAGCACCGCAGCGGCGCTTTTCTAAGAAAGGCGAATCTCTTCCATCAGCGAATGTGGCCGGTTGACGCAGACGGTGCGCCCGGAAAACCGGGCTACGCCATCTTCTTCCAGCCGTCCGATAATCCGCGACAGCGTTTCGTGCCGGGCACCGATCATCGACGCCATGTCGCGCCGCGAGATCGGCAGATTGATCACCTGACTGCCATCAGGGGCGGGGCGGCCATGACGATCCATGAGATTCAATAGGAGATGGACAAATTTGCTGCGATTGGAAAGGGTCGCGTTCTGCACCAGCTTGTTATGGGCATCATCCAGATCCATATTGATGCGCCGCAGGAATTGCAGGGCCAGCGCTGGATTGCGCTCCATCAGCGTCTTGACCACCTGCTGATCGATGAAACAAATCCGGCTGGGTCCCAGCGCCTCGGCGCTGAAACGGCGTCTTTCCCCCATGAGCAACCCTCGATAGCCCAGAGTATCGCCTGGATAGCTGATTTGGATCAGCACGGTGTTGCCTTCAGCATCGATCTGGCGCATAGCTGTTGCGCCATCGACAATGCAGTAGATGCCATGGCTCGGTTCTCCTGCGGTAAAGACCGTCTCGCCAGCACGATACCGCCGGCATTTGCGGGCCTGGGCGAGAAGCCTGACTTCCGCGCCGGTCAGAACACGCCATTCATTATGTTGACGCATAGGGCACTCGATACAATTGGCGCCCGGCATCGCTTGACGTCGCTCGACCATGCTCCATTCCTCCTTACCGCTTCTCTACTAATTCTTGTTGTATACGCCCTGACTATCCCGATCTCTCTTGCTTATGAGCGATCAATACCATCAACAGCTATTATTAATTTGGGGTTTTTAACTTTTAAACTATAGTTCATGAATAGTTAAAGGGGGATACTGCCATGGCAAAACATTTCCTAGCCCTCGCAATTGGCCTGTTATGGATGGCAGGCTTATCATGGACGGCCAGTCTCAAAGCCGAGACATTCGGGGAAACGTCAGCGAAAACCCTCGATCGATATCCAATTGAACCCGTTGGCTGGAACAGCCCCGCCCGGCAGTGCGTCGTTTGCCATAATTTAAAAAAGGACGGTCTCCCCCGCATTGGCCCCAATCTTTGGGGTATTGTCGGCGCGCCAAAAGGCCGCGCCAAGGGTTATGGTTATTCTCAGGCGCTGGTCAAAGCGGGCGGCGTGTGGACCAAACAGGAGCTGGATCAATATCTCACGAAACCCGGCCAGTTCTTGCCGGGGACCAGCAAAACCATTACCGGCTTGCCAGACGCCAAAGAACGGACAGCGATCATCGAATTTCTGGCGATGCTGAGAGATTAAACACGCTGAATAACTCTCTGAATCAATCATTATGAAATACCCGGTTAATACGAATACTTCATAGGTTGCCGTATTTCTAATCCAATCCACCCAACCGGTGGGAAGCCGGTTCTACTCTCTCACAAGAGGTTCTATCCATGTGTGCGACCTGCGGTTGTGGCATCAACGAAACTGGCAGTCATTCTCACGGCCATGATCATCCCCACGATCACGCTGCCGAAGGACGGCTGATATCGATCGAGCGCGACATTTTGGCCAAGAACGCCGGATTCGCGGCTGGCAACCGGCGTTTGTTCGCTGAACGCGGGGTGTTCACGCTAAATCTGGTGTCCAGTCCCGGTTCTGGCAAGACCACCCTGCTGGCGCAAACGGTTCAGGCGCTGCGTGAGGAATTTCCGGTCGCGGTGATCGGTGGCGACCAGCAGACGGCCCGTGACGCCGAACGTATCCAAGCAGCCGGAGCGCCGGCGGTGCAGATCAACACGGGCAAGGGCTGCCATCTTGACGCACACGGGGTCGGTCACGCACTGGAGCGATTGCCAATGCCAGAAGGCGGCGTGCTGTTTATCGAGAATGTCGGCAACTTGGTCTGCCCAGCCGATTTTGATCTCGGCGAAGCCGATAAGGTGGTGGTCCTGTCGGTGACCGAAGGCGAAGATAAGCCACTGAAATACGCAAATATGTTTGCTGCCGCCCGTTTAATGCTGCTCAATAAAACGGATCTGTTGCCCTATGTAGACTTCGACGTCGAGCGCTGCTTGGAGTACGCACGGCGGGTCAATCCTGACATGCAAATTTTGCAACTGTCGGCCCGGACCGGTGACGGCATGGCAGCCTGGCTGGATTGGGTGCGGCAGGGTCAGCAGGCTGTGCTGGCACAACAGATCAGCCGGCTGGAAGCAGAATTGACCTCGGCGCGGGCACGGCTGGCCGTGAACGGCAGATAGCGGGCAATCCCGATGCCTTCACCGGAAGGCCATCTCACACTCCACCTGTATCAATCCGCAGGCTCGCAAGTGCGAGTGGACGTGGTCTCCAGCCGGCCACACCTGGCCGACCGGCTCTTTCAGAATAAGACCCCCGATCAAGCGGCAGAACTCGCTGGACGGGTTTTTACTCTGTGCGGGCGAGCGCAACGCTTAGCAGCAGCAGCGGCATGTGCAGCAGCGAGGTCAAGCCCTCTTAGTCCTTCGAGCCATTCTTCCTTATCCAGCTTATCCCAGAAAGGAAATACGCCGGATTGGCGATCCTGGCAGCAAGCGGTACTGGTTGAAACCGCCCTGGAACATGCTTGGCGGCTGCTGATCGATTGGCCAGCACAGGCGGGCTTGCCGCCGGATATGAACCAGCTGCGGGAATTGCGCCAAGCGGCAACAAAGGGGTCACAAGCACTGGCGGATGTTTTGGATACCGTACGGGAACGCATACTGCTTGCTGGCCCCGCTCCCCCACCCTACACCCCCCAAAAAGAGAGGAATGCCATCAGCCCTAACCCAGCACTTCTCTCCAAAACGGCTTTCCCCGCTCTGGCTGGGGAGAACGGGGAGAGTGGCTTCTTGCCACCGGTATCTCTGCTCGATCCCGCTGAAGCCAGCGCCTTGGCCTGGCACGCCTTGGAAGAACCTGCATTCTGCACCCGCCCGATATGGCGCGGTCAACCCGTAGAGACTGGGGCGTTGGCCCGGCAGCAACATTGCCCCTTGCTGGCAAATTTGCTGGCCGGGCCTGAATGCCGGGTTCATGCCCGCTGGCTGGCACGGTGCATCGAACTGGCAGAACTGCCGGCCCGGTTGCGCCAGGAGCCGGACGATCTGCTGCTAGCCCGGCCACTGGCGGAAAATCATGGTTATGCCTGGGTCGAGACGGCGCGCGGGGCATTGTTGCATGCCGTTCATCTGGAGCAGGGTCGAGTGGCGGCCTACCGCATCATCGCTCCGACTGACTGGAACTTTCACCCGGCTGGGCCATTTGCCGCTGGCCTTGCCACCCTGGGCGAAACGTCTGGCTTAGCGGCGGCTGCGCAAGCCCTGGCTTTATCCCTCGATCCTTGTGTGAGCTATCAGGTGGAGGTGATTGATGCATGAAATGGCGCTGGCGGAATCCATCCTGAATATCGTTGAGGAAACGGCCCGCAACCGGGGCGCAATTCGAGTGACCGGGTTGCGGCTGGAAATCGGTGAACTGGCTAACGTGGAAAGCGAAGCGCTGCTATTCTGCCTGGATGTGGTATTGCGCGGCTCGCTGGCCGATGGCGCTCAGACGGAAATCTTGACCCTCCCTGGCCAGGGACAATGTCTGGAATGTGGCGCTATCGTGCGGCTATCCGCACTGTATGATCCCTGTCCGCAATGCGACGGTTACCCGGTGCGCCCTACCGGGGGTCAGGAAATGCGGGTCAAGGATATTCAGGTGGAATAAATGACTGACCATGACCGGCGTCTTGCCATCCGGATTCGCGGCCAAGTGCAAGGGGTCGGCTTCCGTCCCTTCGTCTATCGCTTGGCGCTGCATCATGGATTGAGCGGTTTCGTCCGCAATGACGGCACAGGGGTGGAAATCGAAGTGCAGGGCACGCTGGAACAATTGAACGGATTCCAGCAAGGTCTGCGCCAGCCGCCACCGCTGGCCCGCATCGAACGCTTGCAGGTTGAAGACCGGCAACCATTGGCTAAGGAGCGCAGTTTCAAGATTGCTGCCAGCAGCCGTGGCCCGGCAGTGGCAGAAATCACTCCAGATTCAGCCATCTGTCCGGCTTGCCTGGCTGAATTATTCGACCCGCACGACCGTCGCTACCGTTATCCCTTTATCAATTGCACGGACTGCGGACCTCGTTACACGATCACCGCTGCTTTGCCCTACGACCGGCCCAATACCAGCATGGCCGGATTCGCATTGTGTCCTCTCTGTGCGCGGGAATACAGTGACCCCGGCAACCGCCGCTTCCATGCCCAGCCCAATGCTTGCCCAGTCTGCGGACCCCGGTTGACCTTACGCAATGCCGATGGTGAACCGGCCGCAGTAGACGATGTGGCCGCTGCCGCGCTGGAACGGTTGCAATCCGGTGAAATTCTGGCCATCAAGGGATTGGGTGGATTCCACCTAGCCTGTGACGCCCGGAATGCTGCAACCGTGGCGCGCCTGCGCCTGCGCAAACAACGCGAGGCTAAGCCGTTTGCGGTCATGGCGGCCAATCGCATCTCGCTGGCAAATTGGGTGGAGGGTCATGACGCGGAATGGCAGTTGCTGGAAACATCGCAGCGGCCTATCGTGCTGATGCGCCAGCGTATGGATTTCCCGCATCCGCCGGGAGAGCGCTTGGCAGCGAAGATCAAAACAGCGGAAGCTGGCTATTTGCCCGGCATCGCTTCGGGACTGGCGCATCTGGGCGTCATGTTGCCCTACACGCCCCTGCATTACCTCCTGTTTCATGAGGCTGCGGGCCGGCCGGCCGGCATGGCCTGGCTGGAACAGTTACAGGAATTACTGCTGGTGATGACCAGTGCCAATCCTGGTGGCGAGCCGTTGGTGACCGGCAATGAAGAAGCCGTGAAGCGGTTGCGCGGCATCGCTGATGGCTTCGTGACCCATGACCGGGCAATTCTGGTGCGTTGCGATGACAGTGTCATGACAGATCGAACCTTTATCCGCCGTGCCCGGGGCTACACACCGCAAGTCATTCGTTTGCCAGAAGCAGGACCTCCGGTACTCGCACTGGGCGGTTATCTCAAGAATACCGTCTGTCTGACCCGCGATGATCGCGCCTATCTCTCGCCGCATATCGGCAGCCTGGACAATGCCGCAACCTGCCGGGCGCTGGAGGAGACTGTAGCGCATTTGCAGGACATTCTGCGCATCGTCCCGGAGCGGGTTGCCTGTGACCTGCACCCGGATTTCTACAGCAGCCGGCTGGCGGCCCGCTATGCAGCGGAACGGGAACTGCCCTGTATCGCCGTGCAGCACCATCATGCCCACATCGCGGCGGTCGTGGCGGAACATGGGTTACAGGAACCGGTGCTGGGGCTGGCGCTGGACGGAGTGGGGCTGGGCAGCGATGGCGGTATCTGGGGCGGAGAGTTACTGCGCGTGGACGGCGCAAACTTCGAACGGTTGGGTCACTTCTCCCCTCTGTTGTTACCGGGCGGAGACCGGGCGGCCCGCGAGCCTTGGCGTTTGGCCGTCGCCGTATTGCATCGGCTGGGTCGGCATGAGGATATTGACCGCCGGTTCGGTGGCCGGGCGTCCTTCATCCAGCAGATGCTGGAGCAACGCATTCACATCCCCGAAACCAGCAGTGCGGGCCGGCTGTTCGACGCGGCGGCGGCCATACTGGGAATAGGTGAGATCAACGCCTATGAAGGACAAGCAGCGATGGAATTGGAAGCGCTAGCGCACCGCTACGGGCACATTTCACCGCTGGCCGATGGGTTCCAGCTCAATGACGATGGGGGACTGGATCTCCTGCCATTACTGGCGCGACTGGCCGATGAAACGGATGCAAATACCGGTGCGGCTCTGTTTCACGCAACGCTGGCGCTGGCATTAAGCACGTGGCTGGAATGGGCCCGCTCGATTTCCGGCCTGCGCCGCGTGGCGCTGGGCGGCGGCTGTTTCTTGAACCGGCTGCTGACTCGCCAGCTTCAAACCCGGCTGGAAGCAACCGGCTGGTCAGTGTTCGCCGCCCAACAGGCCCCGCCCAACGATGGCGGCCTGAGTCTAGGGCAGGCGTGGGTGGCGATGCAGACGAAACGTGCGCCTGGCTGATCATAAAGGTTTGGCAGGTTCACTCAGATGATCAATACGTCCCGGATAATTTCCTGCGCTGCCTGCAGCCGGCACGCCTGGGCGATCTGCCGGGGATACTGACGATTCAATTCTTCAGTGCGCGCCTGGATTTGCCTGGCATGGGCAGCGCTTAAATCCTGGAAGCAACCCTCGTAAGCATCCAAATAAGGATAAACTTCGGGGCGGGCTTGCCGTAAAAGCACCAGAGCTTCATCCAGACGTTGCCCCTCGACCCAGGTGAGGTAGGCCAATGCTGTCAACGGCGAACGATTGATGCCAGCCGTGCAATGCAGATAAACGCAATGGCCTTGACTGAGCAAGTAATGCAGCGCGCGTACTGCGTTAGGCAGCTGATGGCGTTGATCCTCAATATCGAAATCTCGCATGGGGCTGCGCTGCATGGACAAACCCAGTGTCTGACCGTGACGCACGAGCCGCGGGTAGTCGATTTCCAGCTTTTCCAGGCACTCGTCATGCTGGACCGACAGGATCGCTGATACCTTGGATTCAGCGCGAATCTGGTCAAGGCTGGACAGGCTGCGTGGACAGCTGCCTATCACCAGATCGTGACGGATCACACTCCAGTTCAGCTGCCAGCGCCAAATAGATGTTGAGGTTTGTATATCCATCGCTTTTGCCATTTGATAGATTCATTCAGTGTCAACGATCCAAGACCCTATAGAGCTTGTCCGGTATGTTGCAATGCCGCACAATATCTGCTCTTGAAGGACAGCATAGAATAACCCTATCAGCGAGGTAGAGCGGTGAAACGGCAAGTGCGCAAAGCGGTTTTTCCAGTAGCCGGTTTAGGAACAAGATTTCTGCCAGCGACCAAAGCCAGCCCCAAGGAAATGCTGCCTATCGTCGATAAGCCACTGATTCAATATGCAGTTGAGGAAGCCGTGGCGGCTGGCGTGGACACCCTGGTGTTCATCATCGGGCGGACCAAGAATGCTATTGCCGATCATTTCGACAAAGCCTATGAATTGGAGGCGGAACTGGAAGCCCGCAGCAAGACCGACCTGCTTAAGGTCGTGCGCAGCATTGTGCCAAGCGGCGTAGAGTGCGTCTATGTTCGCCAAGCTGAGGCGCTGGGCCTGGGTCACGCGGTGTTATGCGCCCGGCCTGTCGTTGGCGAGGAACCCTTTGCGGTGATCCTGGCCGATGACCTCATCGAAGAAGATAGCCGGGAAGGCGGGGTCATGAGCCAAATGACCCGGTATTTCAACAAATACCAATGCTCGATTCTAGGTGTAGAGCGGGTGCCCCTTGCCGAGTCTGACAAGTATGGCATCGTCCATCCGCTGCCCTTTGCCACCCGGCTGAGCAATGTAGATGGCATCGTTGAAAAACCAAAGCCAGCAAATGCCCCGTCCGATCTGGCGGTAGTAGGCCGCTATATCCTGACTTCACGCATCTTCGATCTATTGACAAATATCCCGCGTGGAGCGGGCAATGAAATTCAACTCACCGACGGCATTGCTGCTCTGCTGAGTGAGGAACAGGTGCTGGCCTACGAATTCACCGGGCGGCGGCATGACTGTGGCAACAAGCTTGGCTACCTGGTGGCGACTGTGGAATATGGCTTGCGCCATCCGGAGCTGGGTGAACAGTTTCGAGCCTATCTGCAATCTTGCCAGTTTGGTAATTCCACGCTGACGGCCTCACCGCCCATCTCCAACCCTTCTTTAAGAGGAGAGGTGGACACCGATCCGCTTTAAGCCAGGAGAAAACTACCATGCCCCAAGGATTGCTGGTTCTCAACGCCGGTTCGTCCAGCATTAAATTCTCCGTGTTTGCCCTGCCGGCAGATGGCGGTGAACTGGAGCTGGTCTGCCGTGGCTTGCAGGAAAACATCGGCGAAGACACTCCATACTTCAAAGCCTTTGATCACGCTGGCCAAATACTAGTGGATATCCCATTGACGCCAACATCCGGCCAGTACCGGAGGCTGGGACCGAACTACCGCCGTAGGGCGACTGACCCGCCACTACCGCCAAATGCCGCGCCAGCGGCTGTAGCGATTTACGATCATCAGGCGGCGCTGCGCGATTTGCTGGATTGGCTGGAAGCAACCGACGGCTTACCTGAGATAGTCGCAGCAGGTCATCGGGTGGTGCATGGCGGCGAAGAGTACAGCGACCCCCAACGGCTCACTCCTGAGACCATCGCGCGTCTGGAGTATTTCATCCCCCTGGCGCCGCTGCATCAACCGCATAATCTGGCCGGTATCCGCGCCCTCAGTGCAATCCGGCCGGACCTGCCACAAGTCGGCTGTTTTGACACCGCCTTCCACTATGGACAACCAGAACTCGCCAAGCTATTTGCCCTGCCATGCACCTACCGTGAAGAGGGTGTGCGGCGCTATGGTTTTCACGGGTTGTCTTATGAGTACATCGCCAGCGCTTTGGCACAGATCACGGGGACGCCGGCAACAGGCCGGGTAGTGGTCGCTCATCTCGGCAACGGCGCCAGCATGTGCGCCATGCGCGATGGCCACAGCGTGGCGAGCACCATGGGCTTCACTGCTGTGGAGGGATTGCCGATGGGCACGCGCACCGGATCGCTGGATCCCGGCGTGCTGATTTATCTGATTGAACGGCACGGCATGGGCGCCAAGGATTTAACAAATCTACTCTATAAGCAATCTGGCTTGCTCGGATTATCGGGTATTAGCAACGATATGCGCGAATTACTTGCCAGTCCCGAACCCAATGCAAAGCTGGCCGTGGATTATTTCTGCTACCGTATTGCCCGGGAACTCGGTTCATTGGCTGCGGCGCTGGATGGACTGGATGCGCTGGTCTTCACCGGAGGCATCGGTGAACATGCTGCCGCTGTGCGTGAACAGGTTTGCGCCCGTTCTGGCTGGCTGGGCATCGAGATGGATCCGGCGGCAAATGCCGCGCATAGCCAGCGCATCGATCGATCCGGCAGCCGGATTGCGGTGTGGGTGCTGCCTACGAATGAGGAACTGATTATTGCCCGGCACACCCGGCAGCTGGTATTACAGGATTAAAATGGATTCTCGAACTATGCTTGTGGGGAATGAGTTGCGCTATTCGTCACTCCGATTTGCCTGAATCCCTCCATTAATCGAGACTTACCGGAAATTGCCATGTGCGGAATCGTAGGTGCTATCGCTGAACGCAATGTCACTCCCATCCTGCTTGAAGGGCTGCGGCGGCTGGAATATCGCGGCTATGATTCGGCAGGCATCGTTACCCTCGATAGCCGGGATGGCCAATTACACCGGTTGCGCACGGTGGGCAAGGTGCAAATGCTGGCTGACCGCTTGCAGCAAGCGCCGGTGCGCGGCCCGCTCGGCATCGCCCACACCCGCTGGGCAACGCATGGCGAACCTTGCGAACGCAATGCCCACCCTCACGTCAGCAACAATTCAGTAGCAGTGGTGCATAACGGCATCATCGAGAATCACCAGGAACTGAGGCAAGAACTCATCGCTGCCGGCTACCGCTTCGAATCTGATACCGATACTGAGGTAGTGGCCCATTTGATCGAGCAGCAGATGCACGAAACCGGTGATTTGCGCATGGCTGTTCAGCAGGCCATCACACGATTGACCGGTGCTTACAGTCTCGGGGTGATCTGCCGCCAAGATTCAGAACGGCTGATTGCAGCACGGGCCGGCAGTCCGCTGGTGCTGGGCATCGGCATCGAGGAACACTTTATCGCCTCTGACGTCTTTGCGCTGGCCCCGGTGACCCAAACGTTTGTCTTCCTGGAAGAAGGCGATATCGCTGAAGTGCGGCGGGAGCAGTTCACGATTTATGATCATGAAGGACAGCCGGTGGAGCGGCCGCTGTCCTACGCTGCTCAACAAGGCGGGCCAGCGGGCAAGGGTGGCTACCGCCATTTCATGCTTAAAGAAATCTTTGAACAACCAGCCGTCGTGGCCGAGACTCTGGAAGGGCGTGTCCATCAGGGGCATTTGTTCGAAGACAGTTTCGGGCCAGAGGCTGGCACGCTGTTCGACCAGGTGCAAGGTGTCCATATTGTCGCCTGCGGCACCAGTTATCATGCAGGTCTGGTTGCCCGCTACTGGCTGGAAAGTCTGGGCATTCCCTGCACAGTCGAAGTCGCCAGCGAGTACCGCTACCGGCGCGGGGTCACACCGCCAGGCACCTTGTTCGTGAGTATTTCCCAGTCCGGGGAGACCGCTGACACCCTCGCGGCATTGCGCGAAGCCAAAGTACGTGGCTATTTATCCACGCTAGCCATCTGCAATGTGGCCGAGAGTTCACTGGTGCGTGAATCGGCATTGACCCTGCTGACCCGCGCCGGCCGGGAAATCGGCGTGGCATCAACCAAGGCATTCACGACGCAACTGGTCGCCCTGCGACTGCTGGCACTCATGCTGGGCCGGCGGCATGGCTTGGGCGAAAACGATGTAGCGGCGCTCGCGCGGGATTTGGAACTGCTACCCCGGGTATTGGAGGAAGCGCTCATGCTTGACAACGCTATCGAGCGGCTGGCCGAGCATTTTGCGGAGAAACACCACGCCCTGTTCCTGGGGCGCGGCCCGCAATACCCTATCGCTATGGAAGGAGCGCTCAAGCTCAAGGAAATTTCCTACATCCATGCCGAGGCTTATCCCGCTGGCGAACTCAAACATGGGCCGTTGGCGCTGGTGGACGCCGACATGCCGGTGGTCTGCGTGCTACCCAAGGATGACCTGCTGGAGAAGGTGCTTTCCAATCTTCAGGAAGTGCGGGCGCGCGGCGGGGTTCTATTCCTGTTTGCGGACCGGGAAGTAGATACCCATCTTAGCGGTGTCGATACGCATGTGTTGTCGCTCGGCGCCGTTCCGGAATCGATTGCTCCCATCGTATTTACCATCCCTTTGCAACTGCTGGCCTATCATGCCGCGGTACTCAAAGGCACGGACGTTGACCAGCCGCGTAATTTGGCCAAATCAGTCACGGTGGAATAGCAAAGGGCGCTCCGGCAGCCAAAAAGCGGCAGAGTTGCCAAAAAGACGGCAACTCAACCTGAAATCCTGTTAAACTGCACCATCGCGGCAGTGTTCCAGTCTCCTGCGCCGCGCCCTATCCTGGTTAATCCCTGTTCATCCGCCGCAGACTGGCGCCGAACCCCGGTGCAGGCTGATGTTGCCTTTCATTCTTGGAGTCTCATGTCGTTTTCTTCTCTTGGACTATCCGATGCCTTGGTTCGCGCCGTCACCGAACGCGGCTACACCGTTCCCACTCCGATCCAGCGGCAGGCAATCCCTGCTGTGCTATCGGGTGGCGATCTGCTCGCTGGCGCCCAGACCGGCACCGGCAAAACCGCCGGTTTTACCTTACCGATTTTGCAGCGTCTCGCCGCTGACAACGGCAGAAATACCAACGCGGGCGGCCATGCGCCGATCCGCGCCTTGATTCTCACCCCGACTCGTGAACTGGCTGCGCAGGTTGAGGAAAGCGTGCGCGAGTATGGCAAGTACGTAAAATTGAAGTCGATGGTGATGTTTGGCGGTGTCGGCATCCAACCGCAAATTCAGCAGTTGCGAAACCGGGTAGATATCCTCGTAGCAACTCCAGGCCGTCTGCTGGACCACGCAGGACAGGGGACGCTCAACCTATCGCGGGTCGAAGTGCTCGTACTGGACGAAGCTGACCGGATGCTGGATATGGGCTTTATCCATGATATTAAGAAAGTGCTGGCGCTCTTGCCCCGGAAACGTCAGAACTTGCTGTTTTCCGCCACCTTCTCCGAAGAAATCCGGGCGCTGGCCGATAGCTTGCTCAACCGGCCGGCATTGATCGAAGTCGCTCGCCGCAATGCCCCTGCCGAGGCAGTGACCCAGCGCGTATATTTAGTTGATCGCGAACGGAAGCGTGAGTTGCTAGCCCATCTCATCCGGGAGAACCGCTGGCGTCAGGTATTAGTGTTCACCCGCACCAAACATGGCGCCAACCGGCTATCTGAACAACTCACTAAAGGCGGCATTTCCGCGCTGGCCATTCACGGCAACAAGAGCCAATCCGCGCGAACCCATGCATTGGCGCAGTTCAAGAGCGGCGCATTGCCGGTGCTGGTCGCGACCGATATTGCCGCCCGGGGCATCGACATCATTGAACTGCCGCATGTGGTCAATTTTGAGCTGCCGAATGTGCCAGAGGACTATGTCCATCGCATTGGGCGCACCGGCCGCGCTGGCGCGGAGGGAGAAGCCGTCTCGCTGGTCTGCGTGGACGAGCATAAGCTACTGGCAGACATTGAGAAGATCCTCAAGCGCTCCGTACCTAGAGAAGTGATTCCCGGCTTTGAACCGGACCCGCGCATCCAGGCTGAACCGATTCCGAATGGCCGCAATCGCGGCCCGGCACCCAGCCGCGGTCCCTCCAGAAACCACGCCCCTTCTCGTGCGCATACCGAGTCAGCACGGCCGCTTCATTCGCGTGAAACGATTTCTGGACGAGGACGTCCGGCAAAAACGGCTGTTCAATCTTCTCGAAAAGCCGTTAAGATTCCAGCTCTGATGGGGGGCTAGCCCAAGTAATCGTTCGTTCCCTTCTCCCATCGGCGGAAGAAGGGTCAAGAGTATAAGGCATGGCATACAAAGGCATTATCCTCGCTGGTGGCTCCGGTACCCGGCTGCACCCGCTGACCATTTCAGTCAGCAAGCAGCTTATGCCGGTTTATGACAAACCGATGATCTACTACCCAATCGCCACGTTGATGCTGGCGGACATCCGGGACATTCTGATTATCACCACGCCCCACGATCAGACGGCGTATCAAACCCTGTTAGGCGATGGCCACCAGTGGGGCGTCCATTTTCAGTATGCCGTGCAACCCCGTCCTGACGGATTGGCTCAAGCATTCCTGATCGGTGAATCCTTCATTGGCGCTGATCCGGCCTGTCTGATCCTCGGCGACAATATCTATTATGGTCAGGGTCTATCGGCCATGTTACGCCGGGCGACGGCGCGCACCCAGGGGGCCACAGTGTTCGGGTACTATGTGCGTGACCCGGAACGCTATGGTGTGGTCAGCTTTGACGCCCGCGGCCGGGCGATTAACATCGAGGAAAAACCGAAACAACCTAAGTCCCACTATGCGGTGACCGGGTTGTATTTCTACGATAATGACGTGGTGAACGTCGCCAAGAACATCCAGCCATCGGCGCGTGGTGAACTAGAAATCACTGACGTTAACAAGGTCTATCTGGAACGCAGCGCGTTAAATGTTGAGCTGTTGGGACGGGGTTATGCCTGGCTGGATACCGGCACCCACGAATCACTGCTGGCGGCGGCTCACTTCATGCAGGTGGTCGAACAACGGCAGGGATTGAAAATCGCCTGCCCCGAGGAAATCGCCTGGCGCATGGGTTACATTGACGACGCACAATTGGCGCGGCTGGCAACGCCACTGGCTAAAAACGGCTATGGCCAATACTTGCAAGAACTGTTGCAACTAAGGAATGCACCATGAAAGTGATTGCGACGGAACTACCGGGCGTGTTGTTACTAGAACCTGAAACCTTCGGTGATGCACGCGGCTTTTTCATGGAAACCTGGCAATCAGCCCGTTACCACGAAGCGGGAATGCCAGAGCGCTTCGTCCAGGACAACCACTCGCGTTCCCGGCAGGGTGTGCTGCGAGGCCTGCATTACCAGCTCACACAACCTCAGGGCAAACTGGTTTGGGTCACGCGCGGCACGGTTTTCGATGTTGCTGTCGACATTCGCCGGGGTTCACCGCATTTTGGCCGCTGGTATGGCTGTCTGCTGGACGATGCCGATCATCGGCAACTGTATATTCCGCCTGGCTTTGCCCACGGTTTTTGCGTCGTATCCGAGGAAGCCGATTTCTTCTATAAATGCACCGATTACTACCACCCTCAATCAGAACGCGGTATCGCCTGGAATGATCCTGAAATTGGCATTCAATGGCCATTAAGTGATGTTTCGCTGTCGGGCAAGGATCAGCAAAACCGCCCCTTAAATGAACAAGCGCCTGAAAATTTGCCGGTTTACGAGAATTAAGTAATGCATATCATTGTCACCGGGGCGCAAGGCCAGGTTGGTTGGGAATTGACCCGTCGTGCGCTTGGGCTGGGCCATACCGTGCTAGCCTGGGATCAAGCGGAGCTGGATATCACCGATGCCGCTGCTGTGGATCACGCTCTAAACACCAGCGGCGCGGACGTGGTGATCAACGCAGCAGCCTATACAGCAGTAGATAAGGCTGAGCAGGAGCCAACATTGGCTTTTGCCGTCAACCAAGACGGTCCTGCCCATCTCGCCGCTGCCTGCGCCCGGCTGAATATTCCGTTGTTGCATATTTCTACTGATTACGTCTATGACGGCGCTAAACCGGCTCCGTATGTCGAGGATGATCCGGCGGCGCCAATGGGCGTGTATGGCGCCAGCAAGTTAGCCGGTGATGAGGCAGTGCGCCGGTTATTGCCCCGGCACCTGATCCTGCGGGTGAGTTGGGTATTTGGTGTTCACGGCCACAACTTTGTTAAGACCATTCTGCGGCTGGCGCGGGAACGGGAAGAATTGCGGGTGGTCGCCGATCAGCGGGGCTGCCCGACGTTCGCGGGCGATATTGCCGATACCCTGCTGGAGCTGGCTGAACGCAGCGCTGAAATCGATGTAAATAACGCTTGGGGCACGTACCACTATTGCGGGGAACCGGCAACCACCTGGCATGGCTTTGCCAGCGCCATTGTCGAAATGGCCCGCGAACGTGAACCGCTCCCGGTCAGAACGGTAACCGCTATTACGACCGCTGATTATCCAACTCCCGCTGCCCGGCCGGTTAATTCCATGCTGGACTGTTCACATTTAGCCACACAGTTTGATATTCAGCCTCGTCCTTGGCATGAAGGCTTGAAGGCGCTGCTGCTGTCTAACCACTAACCACTGTCCACTCAGCCATGTCTGTTGATCTTGGTGAATTGCTGGTAGCCCACCAAAAACTGGCCAACGCTGATCTGCAACGCGCCCGGCGTGTGCAGGAAGGGACGGGCGAAAGCCTGGATACCCTGTTGCTCAAGCTGGGGCTGGTCTCAGAGCGCGATTTGGCTGAAGCGCTGGCAGCGCAACTGAGTCTGCCACTGGTCCGGCCTGCCGATTATCCGGATACGCCGGTGACGAATGGAATCATTTCACCGCGTTTTCTCAAAGAGGCGCGTGCCATTCCCTTGGCCGAGGATGAAGAACAGGGACTGATCGTGGCGATAGCCAATCCCACCGACGAGTATGTGCTATCGGCACTGCGGCTAGCGACCGGTAAGACGATCCAGCCGCAAGTCGGTATTCCTTCGGAATTGGAAGTTGCATTTGAACGGCTGTACGGCAGCGGGCGTTCGGCGATGGGCCAAATTGTGGATTCCATCGGTCTGGCTGACGATCTTACCGACGAAGAGCAGATTCAGCATCTCAAAGATCTGGCGAGCGAAGCACCGGTTATCCGCTTGGTCAATCTGATGGTCGCCCGCGCTGTCGATTCAAGAGCTTCGGATATTCACATTGAACCCTTCGAAAACCGGCTCAAGGTACGCTACCGGGTGGATGGCGTGTTGCGCGAGGTAGAATCACCGCCATCACGATTGTCGGCTGCCGTAATCTCCCGTATCAAGATCATGGCCAAACTGAATATCGCTGAGCGGCGGCTGCCGCAGGACGGACGGATTCAGTTGCGGGCGCAAGGCAAAGAAATCGACTTGCGCGTGTCGACCGTGCCGACCCTATGGGGGGAAAGCGTGGTGATGCGTATTCTCGACAAAGCCAGCATGGTGCTGAATTTCGAGGCACTGGGTTTCAGTCCGCACACTCTCAAGCGCTTTCTCGATGTACTGATGATGCCGCATGGCATCATCGTAGTGACCGGTCCGACCGGCAGCGGCAAAACCACGACCTTGTACACTGCCCTGTTGACCTTGAACACGCCTGAGCGAAAAATCCTCACGGTCGAAGATCCGGTGGAATACCAGTTAGAGGGCATCAATCAGATTCAGGTTAAGCCACAGATCAACCTGACTTTCGCCAACGCCCTGCGCTCCATCGTCCGCCAAGATCCCGATGTCATCATGATCGGCGAAATGCGCGACCTGGAAACTGCTGGCATCGCGGTACAGTCGGCGCTGACTGGCCACTTGGTATTATCGACTCTACACACCAATGATGCGGCTGGCGGCGTGACCCGGCTATTGGATATGGGGGTGGATGATTATTTACTGACGTCCACCATCAACGGCATTCTGGCCCAGCGGTTAGTACGGTTGCTTTGCACGCACTGCCGCGAGCCCTACCCGGCCTTGCCCGAGCTGGTTGAAGAAATGCGCCTGTATCGTTTTGCCGAGGCCCATGATACAACTCCGAAGGATACGATAACCCTCTATAAAGCGGTGGGCTGCGAGCAATGCGGTGGTACGGGCTATCGAGGCCGGGCGGCGATCATGGAGTTTTTGCTCATGAGCGATCCGCTGCGCCGGTTAGTGCTCAAGCATGCTGATGCCACCGTGCTACAGGCCGAAGCACAGAAGGAAGGCATGGACACCATGTACGAGGACGGCTTGCGGAAAGCCGTGGCTGGCCAGACCACCATCGAGGAAGTGCTACGAGTGACCACTCAGCAGGAGCAGGAGGCGTAGATGCCCCGCTATCGCTATGAAGCGGTGGACAGTGCTGGCGAAGTACTGCGCGATGAGATCGAGGCACCAACCCCAGAAGCAGCGGTTGAGCGGTTGCGTGATCAAGGTTTGCTACCTCTATCGGTCAAAGAAGCGAAGAGTGGTTTTCTGCACAGCAGTCTCGGTCAGCCATTGTTCAGCCAACGCCGGGCATTATCGCGTAAGTCCGTCATGTTGCTGACGCAACAGTTAGCCAGCCTGCTCCACGCGGGTATGCCGCTCGATCGAGCGTTAACCATTCTGATCGGGGTCAATGATGACGAACAGGCGCGGGTGTTGCTGGAGCGGGTTCAAGAGAAGGTGCGAGGCGGCTCCTCACTCGCGGATGCTCTGGAGGCGCAGGGAGCATTCTCGCGTTTCTACCTGAACATGATTCGCGCGGGCGAAGCGGGCGGGGCATTGGAAGTCGTGCTGAAGAGATTGACTGAATTTCTAGAGCGGTCGCAGGCATTGCGGGAAACTGTGACTTCAGCGTTGATCTACCCGATTATTTTGCTGACTGTTTCGGCATTGTCGGTGATTATTCTGCTGACTTTCGTGGTGCCGCAGTTCCAACGGCTATTTGCAGATGCAGGCAAAGCATTGCCACTGGCTACCCAGATCGTGATTGCGGTGGGTGATGGTTTTCGTCATTACTGGTGGGCCGGCGCCATTTTGATCATATTGGGGATTATGGCGTTACGCCAGCAATTGAGCCAGCCAGAGAACCGTACCCGCTGGGATCGCTGGTTATTACGCCTGCCCTTGTTTGGCGACCTGATCGCCAAAGTAGAAACGGCTCGGCTATCACGGACATTAGGAACCCTGCTGGGTAATGGAGTGTCGCTATTAAACGCGCTGACAATTGTCCGGGAGACGCTGAGTAACCAAGTGATGGCCGCGGCGCTCGGTGAAGTGGCCGAACACGTCAAAACCGGAAGAGGGTTGGCTGAGCCATTGCAAGACACTGAGAATTTTCCGAAATTGGCGGTGCAAATGATTCGGGTCGGCGAGGAAACCGGCCAGCTGCAGGAAATGTTGATTCAGATCGCCGATACCTACGATGGAGAAGTACAGACGGCAGTCAAGCGATTGCTGACCCTGCTGGAGCCAGTGATGATTTTGGGCCTAGGCGTGATCATCGCCGGTATTATTATGTCGATTCTGGTCGCGATTCTGAGTTTGAACGAATTAGCTTTTTAAAGTTATCAGGTCCAGGCAAAACCTGATACCTGACGTCTGATACAAGGGTACCTGAGTGAGAAACATTCTGATGAAAAATGAGACTCCCCGCCGCATTCACGGCTTTACCCTGATCGAGCTGCTGGTCGTGTTAGTGATCCTGGGTCTGCTCGCTGGATTGGTCGGACCCCAGGTAATGAAATATCTGGGTGGCGCCAACACCAAAGCCGCCAAGTTGCAAATTGAGGATTTCAGCACCGCGCTGGATGCTTTCCGGCTGGACATGGGGCGCTATCCCAGCACCAACGAAGGTTTGGAAGCACTGGTAGCGCAACCACCGGGCGCAACCCGCTGGAATGGTCCCTACCTGCGCAAGAATCTCATCCCAAAGGATCCCTGGGGCAACAATTATCAATATCGTTCACCGGGCCAGCACAGCGGCGGCGGGTTCGATTTATACTCGCTGGGCGCTGACAATGCGGAAGGCGGTGATGGTGAGAACCAGGATATAGTGAGCTGGCTGTAGGGTCCAGGAGTGAGATCGCGGCAGCGTGGTTTTACCCTGCTGGAGATCCTGGTGGCGCTCGTGATTGGCGTATTGCTGGTCGCACTGACGCCACCATTACTATCAGGCATGAGCGGCGCGGCAGAACTGCGCGGCGCGGCGCGGCAACTCGCGGCTGGCTTGCGCAACGCCCGTAATGAAGCCATCACCCAGCAGCGTGAGGCGGTATTAGTGTTGGATCTGGCGGAACATCGCTTCGCGGTCAGCAACGATGCGCGAGAGATCGCTCTGCCGGACAGCGTAGCGCTCCATCTCTATACCGCGCAATCGGAGTTGCTCGACGGTGAGAAAGGCCGCATCCGCTTTTTTTCAGACGGCAGTTCCACCGGCGGCGCTATCACGGTCAGTGGCCCAAAACTGGCCTACCGGGTTAACATCGATTGGTTGACCGGCGCGATCGCCATCGTCGAGGAAGAGGTGCATCCGTGATCCGCCGTGGCTGCCAGCGCGGCTTTTCCTTGTTGGAAGTATTAGTTGCCTTCGCGATTCTCAGTATTTCTCTCGGAGTGTTGCTGCAAATATTCGCCACCGGCTTGCGCAATGCGGGCATCGCCGATGACTATACCCGGGCGGCCTTGTATGCCGAATCGATCCTAGCGGCGATCGGTCGCGAGGTTCCATTAGCCGAAGGTGAACGCAGTGGACCGGTGAACGAACAATTTTCCTGGCGCAGTATAGTGAGCACCTATACCGAAGGGATGCCCGCCTCCAAGCAACCCATGTTCCGGGCCTACCGCGTCAGCGTCGAAGTGTACTGGCCAGGGCTGCTCCAAAACCGTTCGGTCGTGCTGGAAACCCTGCGGCTGGCGCCGGTTGAGCCACCAGGCAGAGGCTGAGAACAGTGAGCAATAAGCAGAGGGCAGTGAGTAACAGCAAAAGGCATTGCTGGCTATTTGCGCCTCACGATCCCCTACGATATAGATCAAATCGCCGGCAGGCCGGTTTTACTCTATTAGAACTCGTCGTCGCTATTACTCTGATGGGGCTGGTGTTGGTCGTGCTTTACAGCGGCCTGCGGCTGGGACTCAACGGCTGGGACAGCGGTGAACAACGCGCCGAGGCAACCAACCGGCTGCGGCTGGCCCAGGAGTTTCTGCGCCGGCAGTTGATGCAATCGCTGACGGTTTATGCCATCAATGAGGAACAGAAAAGGGTTGTGGCATTCGCTGGACAACCGGACAGGATCGAGTTTGTAGCGCCGATGCTAGCGCAGCTAGGCCGTGGCGGTTTATATCGAGTGCGTGTTGAAGCCCATGATAATCGGCTCTGGATTCGCTGGCGGCCGTATCTGCCTACTGATCCGGAGGCGGGTGAAGAGCAGGAAACTGTATTGCTAGAAGACGTCTCCGGTGTGGAATGGGCTTATTTTGGCCCCGAACAAGAGAGTCAGCTAGAATCGCCTCCGCATTGGCGTTCCAATTGGATGAATGCTCAACGGCGGCCGCAGTTGGTACGTCTGAACCTCCATCTTCGTGGCCAGCCGTGGCCAGACTTGGTAGCGGCTTTGACAGAGGGCAGCCCAGGTGCAGGTGCCACTGGATTTGGACCATAAGGCAGAATTTTCCATCATCGGCAAATTAATAGAGTATCGATGCAAAAAGGCATGGTTTTAGTTATCGTGCTATGGATCGTCACCCTATTGGCGGTCATGGCGGGCAGTTTCGCCTACTCAATGCGGGTCGAAACCCGGCTGGCGACCACACTGGTTGAGCGCGCTCGAGCCCGGGCGCTTACGGAGGCTGCGGTGGCATATGCGATGGCGTGGCAACTGGATTTCGAAGCACAGAAACAATGGCCGGCCAACGGCGCTCTTCATGAATGGGCGTTCGGAGGGAGACGAATGCATATCCGTGTTGAAGATGCGGCTGGCCGGATCAATCTGAACTATGCCAGTCCTCAGCTGCTGAAAGAAGTCCTGCTTAGGATCGGTGTGGCCCAGGCCGATGTTGACCAGCAGGTTGCCGCCATTGAAGACTGGCGCGATCCTAATGATGATGAAACACCAGGCGGCGCAGAAAGCGCTAAGTATCATGCTGCAGGCCGGCCTGGCCCTAAAAATGGAATGTTCGGGAGTCTTGATGAGTTGCAGCAAGTGCTAGGAATCGACCCGCAAACTGCCCAAAGCTTAGCCAACGTGGCCACTGCTGCCGATACCCGGATTGCCAGCATCAATCCAGCGCTCGCATCCCTTGCTGTGCTGCGCGTTGCTACCGGACTTGACGAGCAGGCGATCGCTGATTATATGAGCGCTCGCGCCCAGACTACCCGCGAAGGACTGCCGCCGCCACCTCTTTCAGCGATTGAAAATCTCTCTTTCTTCTCTGGTAGCCGTTCGGGTATTTATCATATCGCCGTTACAGTAGAGGCTGAAACTGGAAAAACAGGCAGTGTGGAAGCCGTTGCCTCAACACAAAACCCGCCGCAAGGACAGATGATGCGATGGTTATCCTGGCGCTTGACGCCCTAATCAAGGTTCTACTTATTAACAACCTTTTAATTTCAACAGCATTATTGCTATCTCGTTGTGATTCGTGACTGCAACTCATCCACAAATTTTGAAAATTAGCTTCCAATGGAAGCCAACAGCTTTCTGGCACTGGTGGCGTGAGGGCTTATTGGGTTGGCTACCGTTGGAGGCTCGCAGAAAATTAGCCAGCTCGCTGCGACGATTGATCATTGAACCCAGCCCGGATGGGTTCACGCTGTTTCGTCAAGAGAATGGTGAACCAGAAGTATTGCGCTATCAATCGTGGGAATCATCGAGCCGCGAAACACTGCATAAACTCATTCGCGCTGAACGCCCGGCTACCCTCGTTTTGCGGATGCCAGCGGAGCGGGCGTTAACACGGGTGGTTCTGTTGCCGGTCGCGGCAACAGGAAATCTGCGTCAAGTACTGGGTTATGAAATGGATCGATTAACCCCGTTCAGTGCTAACCAATTGTACTACGATGCTTTAATCCTGGAACGCCAACTGGAGCAACGGCGAATCCGGGTAGAACTTTCAGCGCTGCCGAGAACCGAGGTGGACGTTACCCTGGAGGCGCTGGCTGCATTCAATATAACGCCAGACAGCGTAGATATTGCTGGCGGACGAACGGGCATCAATTTACTACCGCTCGAAAAGCGGCCAAAGCGTGGCGTCTGGCCCCGGCGTCTACAAAATCTTCTGATCATCGTCAGTCTGAGCCTGCTCCTCGCTGCAACCCTGCTACCGTTGTGGCAACAACGGGCGCTGGTTATCCGCTTGCAGCAACAGGTTGATATTCTGCAAAAGGATTCCGGGCAGGTATTGAACCTGCGGGAACAATTGGAAAAAGCGGTCGTATCATCCCGGTTTCTACTCCAGAAAAAGCACAGTAGTCCGCCAATCATTGAGCTGCTACGCGAGCTAACAGTGATCCTGCCTGATAATACCTGGCTGGAGCGCCTGCAAATCAAAGGCGATGCACTCCAACTGATCGGCCAGTCATCGAGTGCATCAGCGCTGGCAGGGGTGATCGAAGAATCGAAGTTGCTGGGGAGTGTCGCTTTTGCCTCTCCGGTGACGAATGACCGCCGGACTGGCAAGGAACGGTTTGTGCTGGATGTTCATGTAGTTCTGGAACCCTAATGAATCTACCTTCTCCCTCTCTCAGTCATCGTCTAACCGCCTTATTGCTGCTAGCGCTGGCCGTGAGTTTGCTTTATGTGTTGCTGGTCGACCAGCTTTGGATGGGCCGTTATCGTATTTACCAAACCAATGCTGAGCGGCTGATGGATCGCTTACACAACCTGGAACGGCTAGCCGCCGCCCGTCCAGAGCTGGAGAATGCGATCCAGGCGATACGCAATGATCAGCGAACGACTGCTTATTTTCTCCCGCCAGCGCCGCCAGCGCTAGCAGCGGCAGATTTGCAGCAACGTGTCAAAGCTCTAGTAGAAGGAGCAGAGGGCACTCTACTGAGTATTCAGGCGTTGCCGGTCGTCGAGGAAGGAGGCATGGTGCGAGTGGCTGTCAGCGCAGTCTTGCAAGGGAATGTAGATGCGTTGCAAAAGGTGCTTCATAGTCTGGAATCACAAGTGCCGCTGTTGTTTATTGATAATCTTGAAGTGACCGCACGCCAGTTTCGACCACGACTGCCAAATGGCACTATCGCACCCTACACACGTGTTCAACTGAGCAGCCAGATGGAAATATCAGGCTACCTTCGCAAGGAGAGCAGTTAGATGTCCGCCAGATTAGGATGGCTGCTGTTCTGGCTAGCGATTGGCGCAGTAGGCGCAGGAGCACTGATCATGGAGTGGCGGCATCCGCCGCGCCTGCAACTGCCAATAGCAGTCGATGCGCCGTCCACTGTGACGGTTCCACCACTCCAACCATTCGAGCCGCTGCCTTTGGCGTATTATGCCAAGATCGTGGAACGGCCGGTTTTTATTGATACCCGCCGTCCAGAGGAAGACGAACTAACCGTACCGGCTACGCCACCGCCTGCGCCTGATCAACCATTGGATTTAATCGGTGTATTACTGATCCCCGGCGCGGCAGCGGCGCTGTTGCGTCCCACCGAACCCAACGCCAAGGTATTGCGCGTGGCGCAGGGTGAAATGGTTGAAGGCTGGCGGTTACAATCAGTGAGCGCCAACCGGGTCATCCTGCGCAAGAACGATGAAACCCGGGAGCTAATGCTGATTCGTCCGCCAGCGCCGGCTCACAACACTACCACGCCTGGAAGAGTTGTTTCGCCGGGCGGGCAACCGCCAGTCCAGACGCCGGGGCCAAGACCAGCGCCGGGATCTTGATAGGAATTTGCAGAGTACAGTCCATTGAGCAAAAGTTGGATCCAATCGTTAACAGCAGGGGGGTGTCTGTTGCTATTGCTGAGTGCATGCGCAACCACTTCTGAAACGGCAACGTCCCCAGAGAATACGAAACAAGCGACTGTGAGTCCGGCGCCAACACCTGCTAGCGGCTCTCCCCATTTGATGGCCAAATCAGAAATGGAAGGGCATGCTGAGTTTGGCCTGCCAGACCCATCCACTGTTTCGCCATCTCAAAAAGCAGTCATCTTTCCAGGTACCGGCAATTTTATTAACTTACGCGAAGCCAGCAAGCCATCAGCAAGGGCAGCCCCTGCTACACCGGCACCAGGGAGCGGCGTCACGCTCAACTTTGAGGGCGCCAGCATCCGTGATGTTGTAAAGGTGGTGTTTGACACTCTCAAGGAAAACTATGTCATCGATCCTCAAGTGCAAGGTGAGGTAACGGTGCAGACAAGCCGGCCACTGGCCCAGGATCAGCTGCTACCGACCCTAGAAATATTGTTGCGGGAGAGCAATGCGGTATTGGTGCGAGAAGGTAATGTGTACCGGATTATCCCAGCCGCCATAGCGTTGCGGCAAGGCAATCTGACACCCCGCTTGAGTAGAGGTCGAGTGGGGTATGGCGTACGAATCGTACCTCTGCGCTATATCAGCGCCATCGAGATGCAAACGATCATCGCTCCGTTTTTGCCGGAGGGAGGCATTCTAAAAGCTGATTCTACCCGCAACCTGCTAGTGCTGGCAGGCACATCGCAGGAATTAAATAGTGTTCAAGATACCATTGAAACCTTTGATGTCAACTGGCTCAGAGGGATGTCCATCGGCATGTTTCGATTGCGTAATATCGACAGCCAATCGGTAGCCACCGAGTTGAACCAGTTGCTAGGCGAGGGTTCGGGGACACCCATTGCGGGCTTGGTTCGATTGGTGCCTCTGAGCAAACTTAACTCAGTGCTAGTGATTAGTCCGCAGCGGGAATATTTGCGGGAGGTAGCCATCTGGATTGAGCGCCTGGATGGCATTGGCGGTGAGCGGCTTTATGTCTATCCTATCCAGAATAGCCGGGCCGATTATGTCGCCGAACTACTTAACGGCTTATTCAATCTGAGTGGCGGTGACTCGACGCGTGGCGGTGAGCTGGCCCCTGGTTTGAGAGGAGCGCAATTGTCTTCCGGCAGTAGCGGATCAAGTGCGGAGTTGAGCGGCGGGAAAACCTCTTCCCTATCAGGTGGAACTTCCTCTCTGTCAGGTGGAACTTCCTCTCTGTCAGGTGGAGCCTCCTCATCCGGTGGTTTATCGTCTCTTGGCAATCTAACGGCCTCAGCAGGTAACCGCTCTGGCAGCAACAGTTCAGGGAGTGGAATCGGCGCTTTGGGATCAGGTGGACCGAGCGCTGGTATGGAAGAAGTGCGTATCGTCGCTGACGCCGATAACAATGCCTTGTTGATCTGGGCCACCAGTCAGAACTACGAACGAATCGTCACGACGCTGCAAAAGATCGACGTTGCCCCTCGGCAGGTGCTGATCGAAGCCACCATCGCTGAGGTGACGCTGACCGGCAATCTTCAATATGGATTGCAATGGTTTTTTAATAATGAAGTGGGCAAAAACTACACGGGGACAGGTTCGCTCGGTCTTCCTGCCGACTATACCTTAACAAACGCACTCAAGAGCATTCCAACGGGCCAATTCTCTTACGCGATTACTGACAGTAATGACATTGTGAAAACCTTGCTCACGGCATTAGCCAGTGATTCCAAGGTCAAGGTGCTTTCTTCTCCGCAAGTGATGGTGGTGGACAACCAACAGGCAACAATTCGAGTGGGTACCCAACAACCGGTACCCACCGGCACAAGTACAGTGAACAATGTGACCACCACCGGTGGCGTCACCTATAAGGATACCGGCGTGTTTCTGGAAGTATTACCTCGGGTCAATTCCGGAGGTATCGTCAACATGGAAATCAAGCAGGAAGTGATTGATGTGGGACCATTGGTGGATGTAAGCCAAGCAGGCTCAACGGCCCAGCAGGAGCGTGCGTTTCTACAGCGCAGCGTGACTAGCAAAGTCACGGTTAAAAGCGGACAGACCCTGGTTCTCGGTGGACTAATCCGTGACAATCGCACCGAAGGCCAAAGTGGTATTCCGGTACTCTACAAGGTTCCGGTTATCGGCGCACTGTTTGGCAATACCACTGAGGAGGTGGACCGCACGGAATTGATCGTACTGATTACTCCACGGGTAGTACAGAGTACCGAAGAAATTGACGCAGTCACGGATGAGATCAAACGCAAGATGCGCGCAGTTGAGGCAATAATCCCTGCATCCTAATAAGGATTAGATGTTAGGCTTGTTTCTTAAATACAACAAATAGATTGACTGTGCTCAAGCAATGCAAAGGGAATTCTTGCATTTTGCCGTCTTTCTATTTATAAATACCGTAATCGATTTTTTGTTGTAAGGATAAAGACTGTTGCGCAAACAACAAAACCATGTTGTTATGTTGACACCAGTTGGATTTCCTTGTAATCTTCCGGGCGGTAGTCAGAATCTTGCTGTTTCTGTTAAAGCGCTCGTACGAAGCAACCTATAGGAGTTACGACATGTTAGCGAATTTCAAGAAAGTTGGTGTAGCGGCGGCGGTCGCGGCTGCTCTTGGTGCCTCCGGCGCTGCCCAAGCAGTCATTCAGGGTGAGCCTGGCGATGCATTGTTAATCCCGTTTGTAGCGACGAATGGCGCAGGCAAATTCAATACGATGATTAGTGTTATCAGTGCCAGTCCTACAAATGTCAACGTTGGCCAGTTTCCCACACTGACAGGCCCCAAGACGAGTACTAGCTGCGCTGGCAAAATCCACTGGTATTTCTTTGACAAGAACAGTGTGGAAATCGTCGATGACAAGATCGCTGTCACTTGTGATGACTGGGTTGGCATCGACTTTGGCAGTATCATCGCAGCTAAAAGTCTGCCCAGCGCGCTGGATGTCCCTGGCTATATGGTGATCACCGATGCCAGCGCTAGCGCGACGAAGGCGAGTGGCATGATTCTGTATGGCGCCGCTTATCAGATCAACGGCAACTGGGCCAGCCAGGCATATATTCCGGTGCTGCCGATGATTGACGATGTGGATACTGCAGCCCGTGATGAAGTGCGGCACCTGAGCGAAGCATTCCTGGATGATGCCAATCCAGTCACAGCGGGCATGCTGCTACCTGGTGCCCCAGGTGGCCAAACTGCGTACTTTAGCCTGCGCTACTACCTGCAGCAGACCGCCCCGACAGGCGATACCAGCTTTGTGCTGTGGTTCCCCGACAACAATGCTGCACGCAGCACTCAGACCGTGCTGGTATTTAACGCAGATGAGGTAGCCATCTCTGCCAGAACCAGCATTCCTTACGAGCTGAATGTTCTGAAAGTTGGGGTCGATGCTACGACTGACGCACTGCACACCGGTGTCATCAGGGACGGGTTAGCAGATACCGGTTTCGTAGAGTTCGGTGTCAATGATTACACCACCGCCTCAACGGTGAACGGTTTTGGTTCGCGTGCGGGTGTGGCCTTCAGCTTGATCGGTGTCAACGGCGCTGGGACGGACCAGACCCAGACTGAATTGGCGCACGAGCGTGGTCTCAAGTAATTTTTAATAGTAACCACCACCTGTGGTACTCCTGAATCTCAGGAGTACTCGTGGCTAAAACGGCGTACATTCAGTGCGCCGTTTTTATTTTAAGGGTAGTGAATGCGCCATGATGACGCAAAAGCAATGTCTACTAGCTGTGACGATAGGGTGGGGCGGGATACTAGCAAATACCTGGGCAGCAACGCCGGTTCCCTCAGATCAGACCATCACCACAACCCCGCCACAGGCTGAGTTCAAGGCACTTGGAGTACCTACCGGAGAGCACCCGGTCTGGAGCGACCCGCAAGACCGATATACGCGCTTCTTGGTGACCAGAGGCGCATTCCACGTCCTGGTCGACGATATGACTGGCGACGGCCGGACCGACCTGGCTTTCACCTCGCATGGCGGCAATATGATCCGGGTTTTCCGTCAGACCGAGCCACGCCGCTTTGAGGCAACTGAGGAACAGGATATCGCCGGTTTTCATCCCAACACGACAATTGCCCTACCCGGTTTTCCCAAACGCTACCTGATGAACGCTGAAGGCACGAGCCAGCTGCGGGTAATGGCTGCACAACCTAATGGCTATCTGAAACAGGTGTCGAACTACAGCCAGCATCAACCTTTGGACAGTACGCCATTCGTGTGGCCTAACTGGGGACGGCTCAGCTTAGCGGTCGTTCCTTATACCGGTACAGAATTGACTCTGCTGCGCGATTTTGATCCAGAGAAGGGGGAAGCTAAGACCGCCATTGCGATCTCAACAGACCCGGACCCTCGGCCAGTGCGACTGGCGGACTTGAACGGTAACGGTATTCCTGAGCTGGTTTTTCCTACCTTCCGGAGCAACAAGATTTGGGCAATCGAATACCCCGGTCCGGAACAAACACCCCGCTTGCGTGAATTAGCGTCTTTCAAAGAAGGCTGGCCGCGTCAGGTAACGCCGCTGGATCTGAATCAAGATGGTAAAATGGATCTACTGGTGCCGATGTCGGTGCAAGAGCGTGTCGTTGTGCTATTGAACGACGGCCAAGGTCATTTTATCGAAGGTGAAGCGATTGCTTATCCAGGCCGGGTCGGGGTGCATACCCTAGCAGCCGGTCAAGACAAGGGGGGCCGCTACCTGCTGGCGGGAGGGTCTCGCGCACTGGTGCTGTACCGGGAGCGTAAAGAGCAGCCAGGCAAATTCGAGAGCATACTGTTACCGATCATCAACTGGCCGAACTGGGTGGAATTGGCAGATGTGGACGGCGATGATTGGCTCGATGCGGTCATTGCTAATCAAGGACCACAAGAATCCGAAGTTATCTACGGACCATTGTGGGATATTTTCGGCAAGTTACCGGTCAATTCACCGGACAATGCCAAACTGGACTGATACCAAACCACACGATGGGTCAGCGCTGCCCAAGCCGAGATATGGACGGCTGGCGGGTGGACTTTACGAGGAGAGACGATGATCAGCAGAACCATGATGACCGCTGCACTGGCGGTAGTCATCGCCACCCCAGCGATGGTGGCGACATTCCGGCAATCCTGGGCAGCCGATGCGCCTGCAGGGCCGCAGCCGCCACCGGCACCCGCTGCCTCCTCTCCAGCGCCAGCCGCGACTGCACCTGAGCACGCGGCGCCTGCCGCAGTACCAGAAGTTGTAATGGCACAGGTTGCTGGCAATAAAATCACGGTTGAACAGTTCATGAAGTACATTACGCAGGATACCCGGCTGGTTCTGAAAGCGAGAACAGTACCGGGGAAAACAGAAATCCTGCACGAGATGATCCTGGACCGCCTGCTTCAGGAAGCGATGATCCGGGAAGGTTTGCTGCCGAAGGACCGCGCTCCGAGTAACCGGGACTACCTGCAAGCCTATCAAAAGCTGGCAAAACTGCGCTTCCCGGAACCCAGTTCCATGCCGCCCGAAGAGGCGCTGTACACGTACTACCAGCAGCATCCGGAACTCTTCGGTATTCCTGCAATGGTACGCGTGAGCCAGATTCAGCTCCGGATACCGGACAATGCTGACGATGCAGCCAAGGCTGCGGTCAAAGCCCAGGCTGAAGACACGTTGAAGCGCCTTCATGCCGGCGAACCGTTCGCCACCCTGGCCGAAGCGCTGACTGGAAATCCCCAGGGAAAGGTTGCCAAGGGTGATCTAGGTTTCCTACAGCCGGAAAAAGATCCCTGGTTGAAAAAAGCAGTCGAGGGCCTGACGGTTGGCCAATTTTCCGGAGTACTCGAATCCCCAGTCGGCTATGAAATCATCCTTCTGACGGATAAGCGAGATGCCATGATCGCACCGTATGCCAATGTCCGCGACAATGTGCTTCAGCGGATTCAGCAAGAAACCCAAGCCAAAGCACGAGAGGAATATGCCTGGAAATTAGCCAAGGAAGTGGGTGTCAGTGTGGAGATGCCGGAACTAAAGGGCGCCATTCCCGAATCCATACCGTAGAGGGTGGTATCTCATGTTCAATCTGAAACAAATAAGCCGATGGGTGCTGGCAGCCGCTAGCCTGTCCCTCGCTGTCCAGGCTGAGGAACCCAAGGATGTAGTAGCACCCGCCAATCAAGCAGTGACTCCAGAACAGCCCGTAACGGCAGCGCCTGCCACCGGCCAGACGGCATCTCCGGAAGAATTAAAAGCTGCACTGCAGGAACGGGTTAAACGCTACTGGGCAGCACGGCAAGCACGCGATGTCAGAACGCTCTACGAATTGGAGTCAGCCGCTCAGCCTGGCGGTTGGCTCAAGCTGGAACATGCCATGTCGCTGCAAGGATTGCCGGTCCGTAGCGTTAAGATCGACGAGGTGCAGGTCGAAGGTGAAAAAGGAATGACTCAGATCAGCGCGGAAGTCATGATTGGCACAATCGGCTGGACGCGGCAAACGACTAAAGATCCTTGGGTGCTGCTGGATGGTCAGTGGTATCACGAAACCTTCCGTTAGTGCTGTATTGATAGCATTCCGTACCAGATGATTGAAGCGTTGCTGGAGCAAGCCGGCCGGTTGGCCGCCGGCGGGCAACTCGAAAAGGCCAGAGATTTATACGTGCAGATTTGCCAACAGGCGCCTCATCGCGCCTGTTGCTGGCTGCGGCTGGCCGAATTGCAGTACGAGCTCGATCAGTTTGGCCCTTGCTTGCAGGCGCTGGAATATGCTTTACGGCTGGAACCGCGCAATCCGGCTGTGTTGCTGCTGGCTTCGGCGGCATTGCTCGAAACCGGTGGTTACGCTCAGGCTGCCCAACTGGCTAACCAGGTTCAGCACCTGGAAGGCGGAAACCGGTTGGCTGCTCTACTGAACCAGGGCATGGCGCTATTGCGGCTGGAGCGATTTGCAGAAGCACTGGCCGTTGCCAGCGCTGCACTGGAATTGGACGAAAACCAAGCGGTTGCTCATTCAACCCGTGGTTCGGCGCTGTTCAGCCTCGGTCGTTGCGCAGAAGCGCTAGCAGCGTTCGACCGGACACTAGCGCTCCGCCCCGGACACGGTCCGGCGTTGATCAACCGGGCGGTCGTGCTGCGCGCGATGCGACGACCCGCGGAGGCGCTAGCAGATGTCGATGCGGTGCTGGCGGATCACCCCGGATCTCCAACTGCATTACTGAATCGTGCAGCCACCCTACTAGATCTGGAGGAGCCTGAGGCAGCGCTGGTAACGATCGATCGCCTGCTGGCTCGACAGCCTAACCATGCCAAGGCACTGCTGAACCGCACCCTGGCGCTGTTACAGCTGAAGCGTTACCCGGAGGCGCTGACCGCTATCCATGCTATGCACTCAGCTGGACAGCAAGTAGCCGGTGTCCTGCTGACCGCCGTTGAGGCTTTGCTGCGACAGAACCAGTCAGTTCAGGCATTGGCTTGGGTCGATCAAGGCTTGGCTTGGCACCCCGGTCACCCAGAGCTGTTGCGAGGCCGGATCGCCGTTCTGTTAGCGCAGGAACGCTATCGTTCAGCGCTAGCAGTAGCGGAACGGTTACTGGCGGCCACTGAACCGGACCGGGTGGCGGAACGGCTGGCAGTGGCGGCAGCTTTCAATGCCAACGGCCGGTTCCAGGACACGCTGGCGGTACTGGAACAACTGCCTCCACCGGCCCAGGAAGACTGGCAGTTCCACGCCAAGCGCGGTGAAGCGCTGGCAGTTTTAGAGCGATCCGCTGAGGCACGTGTGGCCTTCGCTACAGCCGATCAACTGAATGCGCACGCTTTCCGGGCCAGCTACCATGATGGTCCGTTCCAATTTCGTCCGGCTGATTCCCTGCCGCCCCCAGTAACTCCCGAACTGATCCGGGTTAACTTTGAATTCCGCCGGCTCGAACATGGCGACTGGCAAGATTACGATAGCCGGGTCACTGCCATTCAGCAGCTCA
This sequence comes from Gammaproteobacteria bacterium, assembly GCA_024234995.1. Taxonomy (GTDB): domain Bacteria; phylum Pseudomonadota; class Gammaproteobacteria; order Competibacterales; family Competibacteraceae; genus UBA2383. The sequence goes on along the minus strand of JACKNF010000001.1, from coordinate 462,791 downwards.
CCGAAACAAGTCTAGCCCGTGGCGAACGCTCGCCGCTACTGCCTTTCCGGGCGCTGTTTCTGCCGCTGCCACCCGCATTAAGATTCGCCATCGCCCGCCGCGAGGCGGAATGGATCGCGGGAATGGTCACCTCATCGGCTGCAACCGCTACTCAAGAGTCAGCGCGCCTGAAAATCGGCTATGTCTCGGCAGATTTTCGCGAGCACCCAACGGCTCATCTGATGCGCTCGTTGTTTCGCTGTCATGATCGCTGCCGCTTCGAGATTTACGTCTACTCCCTGCGTGGTGACGATGGCAGTCCCTATTACCGGCAGATCAGGGATGATTGTGATCGATTTGTAGATTTATCCGGCATGGAAAATACTGTAGCCGCGCAGTGCATCCGGACCGATGGAATCCACATTCTTGTGGATCTGATGGCGTACACCAGTTTCGCCCGTCCAGAGATTTTTGCCTTGCGACCTGCGCCTATCCAAGTGAACTGGCTTGGCTTTCCAGGCAGCAGCGGTGCAGATTACCTGGATTATCTATTGGCCGATCCTATTGTGCTGCCGCCTGACCAGGCAGCATTCTGCACCGAGCAACCGGCCTATTTGCCCGAATGCTATCAGGTCAATGACCGCTGGCAGGACATTGCTGAAACCGGGATCCGCCGGGCCGGTCATGGTCTGCCTGATCAAGATTTCATCTTCTGTAGCTTTAATCAGATTCAGAAACTTGAGCCGCACATGTTCGCGGTCTGGATGCGTATTCTAAGACAGGTGCCGGGTTCGGTGCTGTGGCTGTATACTCATAGTGAAGAGGCGCCGGAACGCTTGCGGGCAGAGGCGGCAGCGCACGGCATCGCCGGTGAGCGCTTGATTTTTGCCAAACGTCTACCCAAAGCTCAGCATCTGGAGCGTCATCGGCTCGCCGATTTGTTCCTCGACACTCGCATCTACAACGCGCACACCACGGCCAGTGACGCCCTGTGGGCCGGCGTACCGGTGCTAACCTGCATGGGCAAGGCATTCCCGGCGCGAGTGGCTGCCAGCCTGCTACAAGCAGTGGGACTGCCCGAACTGATCACCTATTCCCTGGAGGAATATGCAACGCTGGCTATCCGGCTGGCAACCCAACCAGCAGAACTGGCGATGTTGCGAACGAAGCTAGCTGATTGCCGCCTGCAAATGCCACTGTTTGATACCAGGCGCTTTGCCCGCCATCTGGAACAAGCCTATATGTTGATGTGGGAACGCCACATCCAAGGCCTGCCGCCAGCGCCACTCCATGTTCCACCGCTGCCAGACCGATGAAATCCTGGATGTAATATCTGGATGAAAACCTATCCATGTCCGACTCGATAACACCTGCGGGCGCTCACCGGGATTGGGTGCTGTACCGGGTTTTTCACCAGTGCTGGCTGCAGCGCCAACTGTTCATCAAATTACTGCGGCGTGATTTCGCCGAACGTTACCGGGGCTCTTATCTAGGGTTGCTATGGTCGTTACTGCTGCCATTGTTATCGCTGCTGGTGTTTACTTTCTTTTTCGGTGTGATCTTCCAGATGCGTTGGGCAGGGCGGAGCGACGCTTCTCTGGGTGATCTAGCGCTGGTGCTATTCGTGGGCATGGCGCTTTACAACTTTTTAGCCGAATGTTTAAGCCGGGCGCCAGGCTTGATCTTGGCGCACCAGAACTATGTCAAGAGCGTCGTCTTTCCGCTGGAGATGCTGCCAGGGGTCATGGTCGCTTCGGCTCTGTTAACCCTGACAGCTACTTTGCTGGTGATTTTATTGCTGCAGGAGACTCTTGGTTCGGGCTTAAGCTGGACCGTGATGCTACTGCCATTAATGGTTTTGCCGCTCGTGCTGTTTGTACTCGGATTGAGCGGTTTTCTGGCCTCGCTAGGCGTTTATATCCGTGATATTCAACAGTTAATCATACCGCTGGTGCAACTGATGATGTTTCTCAGTCCGGTGTTCTATCCAGTTGCAGCACTGCCCGAGGCGATGCGCCCCTGGCTGCAGCTCAATCCGCTGGCGCTGGCTATCGAACAAACCCGGGGCATCATCCTGTTTGGCCAGGCACCGGGCTGGACACCCTATCTTGTTAGTCTGGCGGCGGGAGGGTTCACTGCATTGCTGGGTGTCTGGTGGTTCGCTCGCACCCGCAAGGGCTTTGCCGATGTCCTCTGAGCGTGTGTTCGAGGCGCCAGCCAGATTTGACCCGGTGATCGAGGTTGAGAGTGCCGGCAAATGCTACCATATCTATGACCGGCCGCAGGACCGGTTGAAACAAATGTTATGGCGTGGCCGCCGCCGCTATTACCGCGAATTCTGGGCCCTGCGGGACGTATCGTTCACAGTACGGCGTGGTGAGACTGTCGGGGTCATTGGCCGCAATGGTTCCGGTAAATCCACTCTGCTCAAATTGTTATGCGGCACCTTGACCACGACTACGGGCACCGTGACGGTGTGCGGCCGGGTAGCGGCGCTCCTGGAACTAGGCACAGGCTTTAATCCGGAATTCACCGGCCGTGAAAACGTCTATTTGAACGCGGCTATCCTTGGCCTCGACGATGGTGAGGTTGAACATTACCTGCCAGAAATTTTGGCCTTCGCCGATATCGGTGAGTTCATCGACCAACCGGTCAAGACCTATTCCAGCGGCATGGCGGTACGGCTGGCCTTCGCCGTTGCTGCCCACGTCCGCGCTGACATCCTGATTATCGACGAAGCCTTGGCGGTCGGAGATGTATTCTTCGTCCAAAAATGTATGCGTTTTCTTCGCAAGTTTCAGGAGCACGGCACGTTATTCTTTGTCAGCCACGATACAGCCGCCGTTATTAACCTGTGCGACCGGGTATTGTGGCTGGAGCAGGGACAGGTCTGCGAGGCCGGGCCGGCTAAGGACGTGTGCGAGCATTATCTGGCAAAGCTGTTTCAGACCCAGACCCCTGGAATGGAGCAGGCACAGCAACAACCCCGATCGAATCAGCTGGCAGCGGCTGTGGATCGCCGCACCGCCGCCGATAGGGTGGATCAGCGGCTGGCGTTTTTGAATCAAACCCGTTTTCGTAATGACATAGAACTGTTCGCCTTTCACCCTCAAGCCGGCGCTTACGGGACAGGGGCTATTCGCATCGTGGATGCCTGCTTCGAAGATCAACAGGGCGGTGTCCTGCAGTGGGTGGTAGGTGGTGAAATAGTCACTTTAATTGTGCATGCACTGGCCTTGGTGGATCTTGACAGCCCGATTATTGGCTTTCTCGTCAAAGACCGGTTGGGCCAGCACCTGTTTGGCGATAACACGTACCTGACCTATTCCACCAATCCCCAGCCGTTGATGACCGGTCAGGGATTGATGGCGCGATTTACTTTCCGCATGCCCGTATTGCCTGTTGGCGATTATGCAATAGATATCGCTGCTGCATCAGGTATGCAACACGATCATATTACTCATTGCTGGTGCAGCGACGTGCTGGTTTTTAAGTCTCATGCCAGCAGTGTGCGCCAAGGTTATGGACTGGTCGGCATCCCGATGCTTGGGATCGAACTGACTGTCATTTCTTCATAAACATTTGATTTGTTGAAACGGCGAAGACTGATTGACGTGATGCATCCTGCACCTTCAGTTTCTCAGCAAATCTAGGACTTCACTATGCATGCAACGGCGACGCTTTACCTCGATTTGATGAAGAAGATACTCACGAACAGTATCTATGAAGATCCAAATATCAACGCCCAGCACCCGCTAACTTACGTCAGGCAACTGCGTGAAAACGGCCAGGATTGGCCTTGCACGGCTCATACGATGATTGGGATGAAGCGCCTTGATAACCTGCAATATTGTATCGAAAAAGTGATTACTGAGGAAATCCCAGGCGATTTAATCGAAACCGGTGTTTGGCGGGGTGGCGCGGCGATTTTCATGCGAGCGATTTTGAAGGCGTATGGTGTGACGGACAGGCGGGTGCTGGCAGCAGATTCATTTGAGGGCCTTCCTGCACCAAATCCCCTGCAATTTCCAAAAGATGCCGATGATGCTCACCATAAGATCGCTTATCTAGCAGTCTCCTTAGACGAAGTTAAGACCCACTTCGAGCGGTATGGACTGCTGGATGAGCAGGTCGTGTTTATCAAAGGATGGTTTCGAGATACCCTTCCTAATATTCCTACAAATGCATTAGCGGTATTACGCCTCGACGGTGATATGTATGAATCGACTTGGGATGCATTAGCGAATCTCTTTCCAAAGCTATCAGTTGGCGGTTATATCATTATTGACGACTACCAAGTGGTGCCTGGCTGCCGCGCCGCAGTCGATGATTTTCGCCAAAAACATGGCATCGCAGATCAGATCCATGAGATCGATTGGGCGGGCGTGTATTGGCGGCGAACCCGCTAAGAGAGAACAGATATGACTGACTATATGGAAGAAAATTTGGACATGCCGCTAAGGAAAGCGCTAGCGGTCATGCAAGACCGGATTATGAATCAGACAACCTATTGGGGCGTGAAGGCGTTAAAAAATCCACTGGATCATTGGGTCTATCAGGAACTGATATATGAAAATCAGCCTGATATTATTATTGAAATCGGTAATGCAAGCGGCGGAAGCACTCTCTCTTTAGCACATATTTGCGATCTGCTGGGTAGAGGCAAAATTATCGGTATCGATCTCTCGCATGAAGGAATACCCGATTCTGTAAAAAATCATCGTAGAATTACCTTTATTGAAGGAGATGCCTGTCAGCGTTTTATCGATGTAGCAAAATTGATCGCTGCAAATGATAGAGTACTGATCATTGAAGATAGCTCTCATGCCTATCAAAACACATTGAAGGTATTACGCACCTATTCGGTTCTTTTGAAACCAGGCGACTACTTTATCGTTGAAGACAGCATTTGCCATCATGGATTACCGGTAGGGCCAAATCCAGGTCCTTATGAGGCGATTGAAGCCTTTGTCAAAGAGAATAGAAACTTCGAGATTGACCGGAGCAGGGAATCCTTTCTCATCACCTGGAACCCGAAGGGCTATCTAAGGCGGATCAACCCGGATAAATAAGGGATCCAGGCAGGACCAGCGAAATTCTGGAACGGTTCAGGAATGAATACAGTAGCTACTGACATGCAATCGACTGCGGCTATCATGCCTGTAGTGGATGTGATCATTCCCGTCTATCGAGGATTGGCCGAGACCCGATGCTGTCTGGAGAGCGTACTAGCATTCCCGCAGCACACTGCCTGCGAAATCGTCGTCATCGATGATTGCAGTCCGGAGCTGGACTTGTCCGCCTGGTTACGCGATCTGGCCGGAAGCGGCGCTATTACCCTATTGGAAAATCCGGCCAATACCGGTTTCGTCAACGCGGTTAACCGGGGCATGATTCTCCATCCAGACCGCGATGTGGTGCTGCTGAACAGCGATACCGAGGTGCATGGCGACTGGCTGGACCGGTTGCGCCACTGTGCTAGCAGCGATCCGCTGACCGGTACCGTAACCCCCTTCTCCAACAATGCCACGATTTGCAGCTACCCCCGCTTTAACCAGAGCAATCCATTACCCAAAGGCTGGCCGTTAGCCCGCTTGGATCGTGCGTTCGCCGAAGTCAATGCCGAATTGGCCATTGAGATGCCTACGGCTGTGGGTTTTTGCATGTATATCCGGCGGAATTGTCTGAAAGAGGTTGGTTATTTCGACGCTCTGGTTTTCAAAAGAGGTTACGGCGAGGAAAATGAATTTTGTTTGCGCGCCACGGAGGCCGGGTTCAAACATCTATTGTGCGCAGATGTTTTCGTTTATCACCAGGGTGGAGTGTCTTTCGGTAGCGAAACCGCGGCGTTATGCACCGAGGCTGAGCAGAGAATACTGGAGCGGTATCCCAATTATTTAGGCGTCATCGGCGAATACTGCACCCGGGACCCGGCCCGGGTCCTGCGGCGGCGCGTTGATGGGTTCCGGCTGGTCCATTCACCACGCCCCCGAATATTGTTTATCACGCATACCTGGGGTGGAGGCACGGAGAAACATATTCAGGATCTGGCGAGGATTCTGGAACCGGATTTTGAAGTAATGATTTTGAGGCCAGCCGGACCTGATGGCGTCAGCATCGAATGGGCGCGCAGCGGTGAGGAATTCATAACCTATTTTACCTTGCCTTACGCTTATCCAAAGCTGCTGGGTTTTATTAAGTCCCTGGATATTGTGCGGCTCCATATTCATCATGTCATCGGGATGAACCGGCAAATCCTGCAATTGCCTCAGGATTTAAACCTACCTTACGACTTTACCCTGCATGATTATTACCCCATTTGCCCTCAATATACTTTGACGCTTCAAGACGGCCGTTATTGTGGCGAGCCTAATGTGGATGGCTGTAATGCCTGTCTTGCTGAGCGCCCTGCTTTGTGGGGACTTGACATTGTCACTTGGCGCGCATCGTTGAGAGGATTACTAACCGGCGCTGATCGCGTGATCGTCGCATCGCAGGACATGGAAACGCGGATGCGCCGTTACGTTCCCGGCGCCCGCTATGTCAGGTTATCGCACCCGGAGCCGGCACTAGCCGTGCCCGTGCCGCGCGCGCCACCATGCGGTGAACTCAAAATTCTAGTGCTAGGCCGCCTGACCCTGATCAAGGGATTACATCGGCTGGAAGCCTGCGCGGCTAATGCCCAGGCGCGTGGTCTGCCGCTGTTCTTCCGGGTGATCGGCCATGCCGACCGGGATGTACGGCAGGAGCCGGAGATACCGCTGTCTTTTTCCGGGCCGTATAACGATGCCGAATTGCCATTGCTGATCGGCCGAGAACGGCCGGATGTGATTTTTTTTCCTGCCCAGTGTCCGGAAACATATTCCTATACGCTCAGCTATGCCTTGGTGACAGGCTTGCCCATCGTAGCGCCCCGGCTGGGGGCGTTCAGCGAACGGCTGGCTGATTATCCCCATGCCTGGCTGCTGAATTGGGATACGCCTATAGCAGAGTGCAACGATTTATTCGTGAATCTGCTACGAGGAAGGAGCCATACCTTAGTGGAGCTAGCTCATGACGCCTGAAAACTATCTACGGCAGTACATTGAGCCACTCTCAGCATTGGCTGGAGCAGCCCCCACGGGAGACTGGCAAGCGCTGGTGCTGGAAGCAGACTATTACTATCCGCCTCATTCAGAGCTAGGCTCCAGTCTGGATATGCTGAATCGCACCGGTCTGCTGGAAGTTTTGCAGCAGATTCTTGCGGTCGAATATCCACAACAACGGCTTTCCAAGAGTACGGCGCAAGAGTTTCTTGGAGCCTTGCGGCGGCTAAAGGATGAACAAGCATGGCGGCAAACCGAGATAGGACGGCTCGAAGAAGTTTTGGCACAGCAACAAGCCGATCATGCGCGCATGACAGCTGAACTGATTGAGGAACACCAAACCGGATTGCAACAGATGGCTGTCGAATTAGAGCGCTGTCATGGCGAGCGTGCGGTGCTTTTTAACGAAACCTCGACCTTACGCGCCAATCTCGCAGATCTGCAAGCGTCTACATCCTGGAAGCTGACTGGGCCACTGCGCTGGCTCGGCCGGCTGATGAAAGCCGCAAATGCAGCACCAGATACCTAAACACCCGGCTAGCAATATAGCAGAGCCCGTGATACGAAACGGGCGTTACCGGTAATCCTCATTTTAGCGATTCACCGATGTTGAGCTACGAAGATGCTGCTGGCTGTAAAGACTCTGGCCTGAATTTTACTGCTTCTTACGCAGTATTACAGAAATCTGCATTGGGTCCGCTAAGAAAGGAGAAAAATCGATAACATCAAAGAAGAGTTGCCAGTGATTAAGTATATATTGCTCGGGTATTGCAGTATCCCCATAGGGAATTTCCCCTCTAACAGGCTCCATGACATATGGAATATGCACATACTGACCGTCATCGAATCTTCCTAAAAGATTATCAATCTCGTGATCTGGAAGATTTCTAAGTTCAATACCTCGCGAAGAGATAAACTCTCTAGGACGCACTGTAACAATCAGGATTCCACCAACTCGCAGCCCTGCATGAAGCGCCCTGAGGCAATCCATATGTGTCTCTTTACCCAGATGGGTGAAGACTGAAAATGCATAAATGAGATCAAACGTTGTAGAAAATGGCAGCGTTTTTGGGCGTGGCTCTGAAACAGTAAAGTTTCCAGGTATGCTTTGACACCATTGCAAAATGTCACGGTCAACATCGCAACCATAGATTTGTTCAGGAACAATGTCTTTCAGAAAAAGACGGATAATTCGTCCCCATCCACAACCAAAATCGAGTAACTTGACATTTTTTATTGGCAATCCCGCATGTTGCTCATAGCTATGCTTAATTAACTGATAAAATGCAACCGTTTGTGCTGCTAAAGATTTACCCGATGAGCCACACCAGTTTGTCTGAAGTAAATCTGGGGGAAGTGCTAGAGGAGCACTCTCTCCGAACATCAAATCACCCCATTCATCATCATTAAGGCTCAGATTAAGGAAATCCACTCGTTGCTCCTGAATATTACATAGATTAACAATTTTGAACAGTTGCAAAATTAAATGTCAAGCTATTTTTTCACATTCAAGCCTTTGTTTTTTGTAATGGTTCACTCTCCTCGTCCGCGTGCGGAAGAGAGGCAAAAGGCGGGGGGATTGGATGATTGCAATTTTTTAAAAAAAATATCAATTTTTTGCCTGCCCTGACCCCAGGATACTCGATAAGTGAATAACTAAGGGTAATCATTGGAATGAGAACCATAATAGTAACAATTACACAGGCTATAAAAGCTATACCAGAATGACTTATTTGTGAATAAAGATAAAGGTAGATTGGTTTCATCTGATATATCACCAGCGGGTGAAGAAGATAAATACTGAAACTACGTTCTCCTAAAAAAAACAGGAATCGATTCGCAAATATCAACCAAGGATATCCAGCTTGGCCGCCACTCAGTAATGCGAATGCAATTGCCCAAACAAGAGTATCAGCCCTACCAAAATTTATCAGGGTTTCTGTCGAAAATAAGATCAACGAAACCATTAATAAAAGACCCGCAATAGACATTGAATTATAGAATATTTTATTATCCATCAACTGCGGATAAGCATTGCGCCGCCAATACAGGAAATATGCTGTTATTCCAGCACAGAAGATGCCGAACTGGGTAAGAAAGGCATGATGACCATAATTCCTTAACAATTCGCCTTGCGCTTCATACGCTATTCGCGCTTCTATACTGATCAGCGATCCTAAAAAAAACAGCACCATTGCCAGCCGGATTTTCTGGATATAAAAGAGCATTGCTGGCATTAATATGTAGAAAACCATTTCAACACCAATTGTCCAGCCAGCCCAAACAATACTCTCATGATTTCCTGGAAAAAAATTGAAAAGAAAAAGGAAATTGAACAATATCTCATGCACTGGAAAAATATGATTAAATTCAAAGAATGAAAATAAACACCAGACTAGAATCATCAGATAGAAAAACGGTGCGATTCTAAAAAAACGGCGAATAAAATAATCCTGAATCCAGTGTGATTGTCCAACACGATGGTGTGTGCTAAAAAAAATAGAAAACGCGCTTAATACAAAAAAAAGTTGAACGCCTAGCCCGAAATGCGTCTTAACAAGCGAAAAAAATGCTGGTAATTCAAGCTGGTGTATGCCACAAACATGAAACATAACAACAGTAAGCGCAGCAACCGCACGCAAGCCATGTATTCCTGGTAATCGAACATCAGGCTCCAGATTTTTTCTGTTCATTATTAATCGCGGCGCCATACTCAGTTCAAGAGTCCCAGTTGCTCCAACCGCCGCCGGTGGCGGGCGCCAGCCGCAGCAAAGCTGTGGTATGTCCGGATGTAGTGTGCCGCTCTCTGACCCAGATCCGCCGTATAGGCGGCATCGGCAACCAGCCGCCGCAGATACCAGGCCGCCTGCTCGACATCCGGTTCGGCCCAACGTTGACCCGCGCCGTGGGGATACGCATCCGCCCCTACGGGAATCAGCGTGCAATCCACCAAGCAAGAATTCGCTTCGTTCATGAAATCGAGGTTGCCGGAGTAGCCAGTGGCGATCACCGGCTTGCCAAAATACATCGCTTCCGCGAGCCCACGGCCGAAACCTTCCGAACGATGAAGCGACAGGAAACAGTCACACAGCCGCACCAATTCCTTGATTTCTCCGCCATCCATGACCCGGTCGATTAGGATCACCCGAGGATCGCGCACTGCATCCGAATTCAGGAAAGCCTGGTAATCCTCAGGGCAGGCGTCCATACCGTTCATCTTGATCACCAAGCTGACCGGTGCTAAAGCATCGTCCTGGAATGCAGCCGTGAAGGCACGCAAAGCCGCCCAGGGATTCTTGCGCTGGATAAACGAGCGGAAATCGAAGAAAAACAGCAGCAGGAAACGGTCGTCAGGCAAGCCGAAATACGCGCGGGACAATGGAGCCGGGCTGACCGGCTCCACTGCCAGGGGCATCCACACCACCGGGCATGGCGCTTTGTCAGCGACCGCCTGTTGAATGAAGCGAGAGGGCGCCCAGATTTCATCCAGGTCGCGAAATGCCCCCTGCCAAGCCTCTGGGAACTGGCTGAGCTCCCAGGCCCAGTAGCCAATGTTGTAGCGGCCCGCATAGGCGTCAGCACCCAGATGGGTAAAGGCATCCCCCATCTCGTTAGCGTTCAGGAAAAAGATGTTGGCTTTGTAAGCTGCTTGCGGATCGATGCGGTCCATCAACGGGAAATCCCGGTGTAGAACCGCCATTTCCTTGCCATACTCTCCAAACGTGTTGCGCAGAGCAAAAGGGATATGGGCAGCGGCAAAGGCGCAAGCACCGGTGCGCACATCTTCAGCCCGCCCGAGTACCGCGTAGGGATGGCCGATCAGTACTGCACCTGGCGGCAAGCCGGGCCGGCAGATATGCCGCCAGCCGGGTACCTGTTCCGGTGCAGGCAAGGCGCTATCTGCCGGTACGGTCCCCAGAGCAAGGGGCTGCTCAAGGCCCGGATCAGGTTGTACGCTGAAAAGCAATCGCGCCCGCAAGCGGACCCCGGCCCAGCCTTCCTCGTGCAACACAACTCCCGTTCGCCGCAGTAGGCGCATCAACCCAGTGTGCCGGGCCAGCGCGGTGCGGATAGCGCCCATCAGCCGCCGCAGGCGGATCACCCAGCCGGTGCCTAACATCGCAGTGATCCCAAAGCATTCCGCGTGGCTTCCAGGTAACGGTGGCCATACTGGCGATCCGGCTCCAGATGGGTACCTTCAGCCCATTCATTCCAGGCATTGACGAATAACAACCGTTCATCCCCCTCCCGGAACCAGCGGGTTTCCTCGACCAGCCGCTTTAGCCAGCGCTCGTAATATACAGGCTCGGCATGCAGAAAAATGTTGCTGGTATCTTGACGGCGGGCCGTATTATCCCAAGACGGCATGGCGGTGCGGAAAAACGGGTAAGGCATCGGTGGCCGGTTCATGAAAAAATCAGCGGTCGCTGGGTAGTCATAAAATATGCCCTGGAAATCAGGATTTAGCATCTCCGCTGGCCGCTCGGCCATGATCGCCATGGCATGCGGCGGGAATTCCACTGCGGCGTCGAAGCCAAAGCTGCGCGGATCGTCAGTGACTCCAAAGCTTTGCACGGCTGCTAGATACAATTCACCCAGCCCTGACGCCTGGCAGGATCGCCGCCAGAGATCAGCGGTCCGGGCGGGGTCCGGCAGCAGGTTCGGGCGGTAAACCAGCAACAGCGGCCGATCGTTGACGCGGATATAACGCCGGTCACGCAGAGCAGGTTCCAAGGTACGGATAAAGCTCAAATCATCTTTATCAGAATGCTCTTGGGCAATCAGGATTTCGGTGTCAAGACCATCCCAGCGCCGGCTCCAGTTTTCATTGGCCCAGCAGACGCAGAAAGGAAAGTCTGGATGACCGGATTGCACCACTTCGTCCAGTGGCCGGTTCAGCAGGCGCTTGCCAGCGAACCAGTAATAGTAATAACAGAAGCCATAGATCCCATATTGCCGGGCCAGGGTAGCCTGTTCGTCGCGGACTTCAGGAACCCGCAAGTCGTAGAAGCCTAAATCAGCAGGCAGGCGCGGCTGATAATGGCCAGTGAAATTGGGGATGGCTTTGGTGACATTGGTCCACTCGGTGAAACCCTTACCCCACCAATGGTCGTTCTCCGGGATCGGATGATACTGGGGCAGATAGAAGGCGATCAGCCGGACCCGGTCGCGGGCCTTGAGGACTTTACGCCAGCGCTCCAGATAGATCGCCCGGTTGCGTTCGATTTGCTGCAATTTGTGACCGTCCTGGTCCGTCGTGATGCTAAGGTGATGAATGACTTCCGCAGCCGGCTGGTAGATCACCTTTAGGCCCCGCTCGATCACCCGCAGCGATAGGTCACAGTCCTCGTAGTACGCAGGCGCGTAACGCTCGTCGAAGCCGCCCAGTTCCCGGAACAGCGCTGTTTTGATCAGCAGGCAAGCCCCGGAACAATGATCCACGCTCCGTGGAACACCATTGTACAGCGGTTTGGCCGGATCATCGTTCAGGCCAATGAGATCGACTGTTCCATCCGGGCGCAGCGCGGCCCCGGCTTCCTGCAGGTGGCCGCTGGGATAGATCAGCTTAGCGCCGGCGATGCCAGTTTCCGGCACCGTGGTGAAGGTATCCAGCAGGCGATCCAGCCAGCCGGGTTGCACCTGGGTATCATTGTTCAGCAATAGCAGATAGCGGCCCTGGGCCAATCCGGCGCCACGATTGGCGGTGCGCAGGAAACCCTGATTCTCCGGATTGCGGACGTAGCGCAATCCCGGGATGCAACTGAGCAGCGATCCGGTTGCATCGCTGGAGGCATCGTCTACGACAATGATTTCGCAGGCGGCTTCGGATGGACAACGCTGGATTGCCGCCAGGCAGCGGATCGTGTACTCAATATGATTGTATGCCGGAATAATGATTGAAACTTCGGGTTCTTCGGGTACAACGAAGCGGAGCGCCGCCGCCAGACCGGCAACGCCTTCCGGGCCAATATCCAACATCGGCGGTGGAACAGGGTGCGGCGGCAACGAGGCAACGGGACCGGATGTTCTCACCGTCGCAGACTGGGCCGCGGCGGTTTGCGCCAGCCACTGTTGATAATTGGCGCTGTCCTTAAGCAACAACCCGAAATGGCGGTATAAAAATGATTTCAGACGCCACTTAACCGGCAATGGCAACGGCAATCGGCGATAGAAGGAACGGGCGGTCCGGCTGGCCAGGACCCGGATTCTGCTGGGCATGAGGTTATTGGGTAAGATTCTGCAAGCGGTAGGGGCGAAGGCAGCGAGGTTGATTTCGGCTGGATGTAGCGGCTATTGTGGCAATCCTGCTGGAAACAGTCTTTTGAATGATGCGTATTCTATGGCATTACCGGCCGATGTGAAACCGGACCAGGGGCAGCGGGAAACAGCAGCCCGCGTGGCGGTACTGATTGTTAACTTCAATAGCGGATCACTGCTAGGCGAATGTCTGCGCCATTTGCATCTCCAGACCTGCCGTCCAGCACGGGTGATCGTCGTAGATAACGCCAGTTGTGACGGCTCTATCGATGGGCTGGAACGCCATTATCCTGAAGTAACCTGGGTGAAGCTGGATCAAAACCGGGGATTCGCCGCCGCCAACAATCTTGCGGCCCGCTGGGCGGGCGATGTGGAATGGCTGGCCCTGCTCAATCCCGATGCCTTCCCGGCGCCGGATTGGCTGGAGCGCTGGCTCGCGGCGGTGAAGGCGCATCCCGATTGCGCCAGTTTTGGCGCCCGCCTGGTGGATGCCCGCGACCCCGGACGGTTGGATGGCACAGGCGATGTCTATCACGTCAGCGGCCTGGCTTGGCGGCGCGATCATGGCCGGCGGGTGGTGGATGGCGAAGCGGAGGCGGGAGAGATTTTCGCCCCTTGTGCGGCAGCAGCCTTGTACCGGCGCGCGGCGTTTTTCGAAGCGGGCGGCTTCGATGAGGACTACTTTTGCTATTTCGAGGATGTCGATCTGGGATTCCGGCTGCGGCTGCTTGGCTATCATTGCTGGTATGCGCCGGACGCAGTGGTCCGGCATGTCGGCTCGGCAGTGACGGGCCGGCGCAGCCCATTTTCGCTCTATCATGGCCATCGCAACTTAGTGTGGACCTGGTGCAAAAATATGCCTGGCTCCTTGCTCTGGCGGTACTTGCTGCACCATTTGTTACTCAATTTGGCTTCCGTGCTGTGGTACGCCCGGCGCGGAGAAAGCAGCGTCCTGCTGCGCGCTAAATGGGACGCTTTGCGGGGTTTGCCGCGCTGCTGGCGGCAGCGGCGCGCGATTCAGGCCGGACGCCGGATTTCCACCGGCGTTCTGCGCCAAATGATGAGCCGGGACTGGCGGGCGCTCTACCGGCGCGGCGGCGGCTGATACAGGATGATATTGCATGATGATTGCTCACACAGCTCACGTTTACCATCGCACCCTGGACCCGAACGGTCAGGATTCGCTGGCCAGGTTCGCGCGCCTGATCCCTCCCGGTAGCCGGGTATTGGATTTGGGGGCCGGTCCGGGCGTTCTCGGCCGCTATCTAACGGAAGTGCTGCATTGTGTGACCGATGGGGTTGAATGCCATCCCGCCGCGGTTGCCGAAGCTGTGCCCTGGTACCGCCACCTGGAATGCGCCGATCTGGAGCAGCTCACGCTGACCGGCTGTTTCGCCGGCTTGCAGTACGATTTCATCATTTGCGCCGACATCCTGGAGCACCTGCGCCAACCCGGTGATTTACTGGCGCAATTACCGGGGCTACTGGCAGCGGACGGCCGGGTGTTACTGTCGGTTCCGAATGTGGCTTACGCGGGTTTAATCGCCGAATTGCTAGCCGGTGATTTCCGCTACCGGCCCGAAGGTCTGCTTGACGAAACCCATCTCCGCTTTTTCACCCGGACTTCTTTACTCCAGCTGCTGGAAACCTGCGGGTTACGGCCAGTGGCGCTGGACGCGACCGTCATGGATCTGCGTCATTCCGAGTTTGCCAATGCCTGGAGCGGCAGCGGTTGGGCTGAAACATTGCCGCCAGCCATGATTCACGCCTTGCTTGACCGGCCTGAGGCGCTGGTCTATCAGTTTCTCGTGACCGCGGTCCCCGCCGCCCATGCGGGAGAGACGGCTGAGCAGGTTCCTGCGGAGGCCGTGGCAGCCGCCCAAGCGACGCTAGCAGCACGGCAGGCGGCTTCCTCGAATTCTGCGCTGTCGATCGCGATCGTCACCTATTCCCCCGATCTGGCGGTGCTGGCAACCATGCTGGCGCATTTGAACCGGGCGTTACGTCATGCTAAACAGCGCGGGTTGCTGGCTGAAGCGCATCTCACGTTAATCGATAATGGCCCCGGTTCCGGCTGGCGGAAGCCATTGCAGGCGATATTGCATGCCGCAGACTTGCCGGCAGCTGTGGAATTACTGAGCGGGCAAGGCAATGCCGGCTACGGGGCCGGTCATAATCTGGCGTTTTTCCGGGGCAAGGGGAGCGTTCATCTGATTCTCAATCCCGACGTACTGGTGGAAGAGGATGCCTTAAGCGAGGGGCTGGCGTTTCTGGCGGCGCATCCGGAAGCTGGTCTGATCGCACCTGCGGCGCGAGATGGCCAAGGGCGGCGGCAATACCTGTGCAAGCGCTATCCAACCGTGCTGGATCTGGCGCTGCGCGGCTTTGCCCCGGCTTGGCTGCGGCACCGGTGGCAAACCCGGCTGGATCGCTATGAACTGCGCGATCAGATGAATGATGATAGCGTGTTGTGGGACCCGCCCATTGCCAGCGGCTGTTTTATGCTATGCCAGCGGGCAGCGCTGGAACAGGTGGAGGGCTTCCGCCCGGATTATTTTCTCTATTTCGAGGATTTTGACTTGAGCCTGCGCTTAGCGGCGGTGACGCGGCTAGCGTATGTGCCGCAGGTGCGGATCGTTCACCTGGGCGGTCATGCCGCCCGCAAAGGACTGCGCCATATCGGTCTGTTTCTACGCGCGGCCGTGCGGTTCTTCTATCAGCATGGATGGCGCTGGTGGTAAGCGGGGAATTTTTTCAGAACCGTCCGGTATTGGTCACGGGCGCAACCGGGTTCATTGGCCGCCGGCTGGCCGCTGCACTCAGAGAACAGGGGGCGCGGTTGCGCGTGTTGACGAGAGCACCGGGCATCAGGAACCGGGATTCCTGGAATCCGCAGGACGTGGAAATAGCTGCTGGCGATTTAGCCAGCCCGGCCAGCCTAGCCCGTGCCTGTACGGAAATCGACACGGTGTTTCACATCGCGGGCTTCGCGCATGCCGATGCCCGCGACGCGCCAGAGGTTGCAGCCCGGCATTGGGCTGTGAATGCTGTGGGGACATTTCATTTAATGGATGCCGCGCACGCGGCAGGGGTTCAGCGATGCGTATTTCTCAGCAGCGTCAAGGCCACCGGCGATCCCGGCCCGCATTGCGCCGGTGAAGACTGGGATGCCGCGCCGGACACGCCATACGGTCAGGCTAAGCGCGCTGCTGAGGAGCGCGTGTTGGCCGTGGGGCGTGAATCGGGAATGCATACGGTCAATCTACGGCCTGCGCTGGTCTATGGGCCGGGAATGAAGGCCAATTTAGCGCGGCTGATTGCAGCGATGCGCCGGGGCTGGCTGCCGCCGTTGCCGGAGACGGGCAATCGCCGGTCGCTGGTCCATGCCGATGATGTCATTCAGGCGTTGCTGCTGGCGGCCGCTCATCCTGCCGCTGCTGGCCAGACCTATTTCGTCACCGATGGCCGGCCGTACTCGGGACGGGAACTGTATCAATTGATCCGTCAGGCGCTGGGCCGTCCTGTACCGCGCTGGGCCGTTCCGGCAGCCGTGTTAGGAGGCGGGGCGAAACTGGCGGACCGCCTGTGCTGGCTGATCGGCCGCCGCGAGCCTAAGATGTCGGCGATGCTGGATAAACTGCTGGGCTGGGCCTGTTTTGATTCCCGGCGGATTGTCAATGAACTGGGCTACCAGCCCGTCTGGGATCTGGAGCGTGCCTTGCCTGGGTTATTGCAAGAAATGACAAGGAACGACGTTGATGAAAACGCCGGCTGATCCGGCCAAACATTTGAAGCGGTTTTTACTATGGTTGACCGCATTGACGCTGGGCGCCGGGCTGACGGTGCTCGCCATTCTGCTGTTCTACCGGATGGGCGGATTGCCGGTCGTGGCGCCGCCGGTGCGGTTGACCGGGACCGGGCTACAGTTGGCCAGCGGCCAGGGCGGGCCGGTTCCAGCCGGTCTGGAAATCCGTCAGCCGGGGCCGGATGGAAAAGCGGCCGCGCAGGGGCTGGTGGAACGCCTGGTCCGGGCAACGCTGTTTCGCCAGCTATCATGGCAGATAGAAGGCATAGAAGGCTTAGAGCCTGGCAGTGAGCTGTGGTTAGTCTGGGTCACTCTGGCTGAGCCGGGCACATTGCGGCAACGGCAACTCCCGCTGACCGGCCAAGGAACGATCGATTTGGAAACGGAACCTCACTGGCAAGGGCGGATTGCCGCTATCGGCTTGACAGTACGCGGTGCTTTCGCAACGCCGCTGGTGGTCAAGCAGCTGGAATTGCAGGCCGCGCCGCTGACGGCCAGGGAACTATGGGGCTGGGCGCTGGACGAATGGCGCGCCTTCGAGGATTGGAGCCAGCGATCGATCAATTACGCGTCGGGCGCGCCGCTGGACGCGCTGTTCCCCCCGGTGCTGATCGTGGCGTTATGGATCGGATTCAGCAGCGCGCTGTATGCGGCCCTCAATCCGCCGCGCGGGCGGCCGGGCGCATTACTGCCCTACGCGGCTCTGTTCTTGTTTGGCTGGTTCCTGCTGGATCTGCGCTGGCAGTGGGAGCTGGCCAAGCGGCTGGAGCGGACTGTAGAGCGCTTTGCCGGTAAAGAAATGACCGGGCGGCGGCTGGCGGATCTGGATGGCGAATTTTACCGGTTCTTGCTCGAAGTGCGGCGGCGGCTGCCGGAACAGCCCGTGCGGCTATTCATCGTCAGCAACGATCCTGCCGGGTTTCTGGCGGGCCGCGCCCGTTACCATCTGCTGCCGCATAATGGTTACATGGGATTTTCGCAGCCGCCCCCTCCGGATCAAGCGCGTGAAGGCAACTATGTCCTGATTCTAGCGCCGCTGCCAGGCGTGCGCTATGACCGTCAGGGGCAGGCGCTGGAATGGAAGAATCAACGGCTGCCGGCCGAGATACGGTATTCGGCTCCATCGGGAGCGCTGTTTCGGGTGCGTGGAGACTGACAGGTGATGGCAGGATTGCAAGTGGCATTGGCACTGGGCATTCCGTGGCTGGCGGGGAGCCTGTGGGTGCGGGCATTATGGCGGGATACGTCCGCAGGCGGCTGGCCATTGGCGTTGGGTTATGGTTATTTCCTGGGACTGCTAGCAGCCATCCTGCTCGTGCGCGTCCAGGCAATGCTAGGCGGGCCGCTCAACTTTACGGGGCCGGTCCTGGTTCTCGCGTTGCTGGGACTGGCAGGCGGCGGACTGGCATGGCGAAGGCGTGCGCCCTCCCCTCCTCCCCTTCTGCTGCAAGAGAAGATGACGTTAAGCAGAACAGGGCAACACGTTATTTTTTTGCTTCTCCTGGCGTGGCTGGGCGGGCGCTTCTTCTTGTTGGCGCAGGAAGTCTGGTTGCGGCCGCTGTATCCCTGGGATGCCTGGACCACATGGGCAGTGCGGGCGCGGACCTGGTCGGAGCTACAGCAACTGGTCCCCTTCGTCAGTCCCGAGCGCTGGCTAGCGGACGGGAGCGGTTCGGTCTACACCGTCCATGCCTGGGAATATCCCGATGCAGTGTCGCTATTCGCGCTATGGCCGGCGCTGGCCTCCGGCGCCTGGTATGAGCCGGTGGCCCATTTGCCCTGGCTGGGCGCAGCCGCCGCGCTGGGACTGGGTTTTTACGGACAGGCCCGGCTCTGGGGCGCAGCGCCGCTGACTGCGCTGATCTTCGTTTGGCTGTTGCTGTCGCTGCCGGTGCTGGATACCCATGTTGCTTTAGCAGGGTATGCCGATCTGTGGCTAGCGGCGGTGTTCGGTCTGGCGGTTTGCGCACTGCTCCAATGGGCGCGGACCGGCGACCGCTGGCAAGGCATCTTAGCATTGCTGCTGGCGCTGGCCTGTCCGTGGATCAAACGGGAAGGATGGGTCTGGGCACTGTTGCTGATTCCCGCAGCGGCGGCGGGGTGGACGCCGCGCCGCTACTGGCTCTGGCTGGCGGGCGGGTTCCTGTTGGCTTTGGCGCTGTGGTTCGCCGCCGGCGGTGTGGTCTTCACTGTGGCCGGCTGGGGCGAAGTCCGGCTAACGCCCGCGGTGATTCAGCTACCGCTGCTGGGCCGGTTCGAGCTGCATTACCATGATATCTGGGCGCCGGTTGCTCGTAACCTGCTGATTCTCGGCAACTGGCATCTTTTGGGTTATCTACTGCTGATTGCGCTGCTGGCCGGTCTGCCGCGAGCGGTTGCCGAACCATGGCGGCTGGCGGGGATGATGGTGACCAGTTCCGGGCTGCTCATGCTGTTCGTGCTGTTTTTCTTGACCGAGGCGTATCTATGGGCCGTGGAATACACCAGCATCAACCGGGTGTTCCTGCATTTCGCCCCAGCCTTGCTGTTTTGGAGCATGACGGTGCTCCCATCACCTCTCATGGCGGGTTCAACGCGCCAGGAGCATGGCAGCCAGGCATCAATTGGCGATACAGACCGGTGATCGCCGCCGCCACCGGCTCAATACCGAATTGCTCCCGCAGCGCGGTCAGACCCGCCTGACCGCGCGCGGTTCGTTGCGCCGGGTTGTGTTGCAGCTCCCGAAGCGCCATCGCCAGGGCATTGGGATCGCCCGGCGGAACAGGCACACCGTGGTCCGCCTGGCTGACCACCCAGCCGGGGCCGGAACCGGGAATATCGCTGACGACGACCGGCTTGCCGAAGCGCATCGCTTCGAGCAGCACCAGTCCAAATGCCTCAGTGCGCTCCAACGAGGGCAGGCACAGCACATCGCAACAGGCCAAAAGAGCGTTCAAATCAGCCTCAGGCTGGAAGCCGGGCAGATGCACCCGTCCGTTCAGATTCAACGACTGAATCAAGGCGGCTAGGCGGTCGCGATGTTCGCCGGTTCCAACGATCAGAACACGGGTATCCGGCAACGCGGCGGCGGCGCGGATGAGAATGTCGTGACCTTTGTAATAAGTCAGGCGGCCAATGGCCAGGATGCGGAATGCGCTGGTTCTTCCCCATCCAGCTTCGGCGCGTTCCCGCGCTGCCGGACCGGGGTCAGCGATGCGCGCAGGGTCAAGACCCAGAGGGACGATATGGCAGCGCGCGCGCCAAGGAGCCAGCGCGGCGCTGGCCTCCAGATAGGGGGGCGAGGTGGCAATGATCGCTTGGCTGGCGGCGAGCAGGCGCTGTTCAAACGGCCGGTACAGCCGGTAAGCCAACGCCATACGCCGGTCAATGGCCGAGGCGACCACATCGGCGTGCCAGTGAACCACCCATGGCAATCGCCGGGCGGCCGGAACCATCCATGCCCAGAATGCGGAGGTATTGGGCAGATGCAGGTGCAGCAGGTCCGGCTGGAATTCCCGGATCACCCGGTTTAGCCAGAACGGAAATGCCGGGCTGACCGGCGCATAGAGCAGCCGTCCGTAGCAAGGAGCGCGGTAGACCGGCGGATGATCGCCAGGAAGGGGCTGTTGGCCGCCCCGGCGCGGTTGTTCATCGTGGACCAGCGCCGCCGCGATGACGCCTTGCCGGTTGAGCGCTGGCAGCAGGTCGGCCAGGAAGTGTTCAATGCCACCGGCGAAGGGCGGATAGAACTTGCCAATGTGCAGAACACGCATTGCCTTCATTCTTCCGTCTCCGTCTTATAAGGAGGAGAAGAGGACGATGCGCCGTTGAGCGGCCCCTGCGCCTCCAGCATGGCCAGCCGTTGCGCTAACCGGCGGATTAACCGTTCCTGCCGGGAGCGTTCCAGATCCATCGTCAGAATTTTCACCAATAGCATGCCAAAGCCCAGCACAATCGCCAGAACCGGTGGATAGCTAACCCCAACATAGAGCGCCAGATAATCGAAGAAGCGGGGGAAGAATCCCAGGAGACCGATGGTGATCGCCGCGCCGATCCACCAGATGGCGTAAGAACCATGCAGGTGATCGCGGCGAACCAGGTAGAGGATAACGACAGCAATGGTAATCCCCATCGCCATCGAGGTGATTTGGTACGTGATCATGGTAGAAGATTAATCGTCAACCAGTGGCCGGGGGTAGTAGCCGGCCCGGGCGATGCAGAGCAGACTGGTTTGCAGCATGTATTTTCCCACAACCCGCCAGGAGCGGAAGATACGTGACGCGCCATTGGCGCGCCGTTGCATGGGGACGGGCACCTCCACGATCCGCAGACCTTGACGGCGTAGCAACAATAACACGCCGACATCTTGGTAATCGAACAGGCTGGCCTCGCCGGAGGCCAGGATGCGCATGGCGGCGTGATTGTAGGCGCGAAAGCCGGAGGTGATGTCTTCGATTTGCAGTCCGGTCAAGCCGCGAAAATAGCGCCAAGCCAAACGGCGGGCGCGGCTGGCCCGTTCTGGAAAAGCGCCGATGCTGACATCGGTCTGGCCGCTGGCGAGGGGTTCAAGCAGCGCGCCGATGCTTTCCGGTTCATGCTGGCCGTCGGCGTCGAGGGTGATAGCGGTGCGGTAGCCCTGGCGCAAGGCGTAGCGCAGGCCGGTTTGCATCGCGCCCCAGGCTCCGAGTTGAATGGTCAGCGGCAGGACGGTGGCGCCGGCTGTGCGGGCGGCTTGGGCAGTGGCGTCGGTGCTGCAATCGTCAATGACCACGACCGGACAGTTCCATAATTCCCGGACTTGCGCAACGATTGTACCGGCCGTGGCGGCTTCGTTATGGGCGGGAATTAGCGCGATGGGGCGGTCAGCGATGGTCATGGCAGGGATGATGAGCGCAACGCATCAGAGCCAATTTTCAATTTTAAGTCCTGGTACACGCGCAAATTCGTGAAGGTTGCAACGCCACTCGATCGAAAGCTGCCACAGATTCTGGCGGAGAATCCTCGGGAACGGCCAAATTAAAATCTGTCGAGGGTTTCGCTGGCCCATAAGGGCCGAAACGCATCAGCAGCCGTTTGGACTGGCGGGGGAATCAACTGAGCCACTGAACGCTCATGGCGGGTAATTGCAATCTCTTCACCAGCCTCCACCGCTGCCAACAGCGCCGAAACATGCGATTTTACCTCAATGACGGGGGCTGTACACATGATGATGACGCTCATTCTTAAGATGACTTTATGGTCATAATATATGGACGATGCCGCGATAAACAATCATTAGCTTCATCCTTACAAGCTAAAAAAACCTACTGATCAATATGTAACTAATTGAATATATTATGATTAAAAAGATTCTTTGAGGTTTTTGTGGAATTGATCTCACAAAGTAGATTATGACCTACCGATCCGGATGGAAGCCGGTTTCGCATCTTTTCAGATTAATCGGTTAGCTTTATAGTCGGTTTCCGGTCTGGCTGGCTTCACAAGAACCCCAGCAATTCCCGGTCTCTTTTGCCCATCTAAATGATTTATAAATATATTTTTTATTAAACACTGATAAATTTTTTAGAAAAAGCCATTACCAATCAAAGACTAGGAAAGAGACCGGGAATTGCTGCAAGAACCCGCGAAGAACCCAAAAATTTTCAGTTCGGCATAAAGCCATATCACAATCTGGAATACCATTCGTTGAACATAACAATGCGTGTGTTGCGTGGCGACTGATCTCCATGAAACAACTTAAGTCTCTTCATGATCTGGCTTTGTTTGGCGCATCACCAGCGTTTGCGGAGCCATTGCATGTCGGTCGGCCCAACCTGGGTAGCCGGGAAGCATTTCTGGCCTATGCTAATGCTATTTTTGACCGGCGCTGGTTGAGCAATAACGGGCCGCTGGTACAGGAATTTGAACGGCGACTGGCAGAATTCCTGGGCGTCACGCATTGCGTGGCGATGTGCAACGGCACGATTGCGCTGGAGATTGCGATCCGAGCGCTGGAGTTGAAAGGTGAAGTGATCGTGCCGTCCTATACCTTTATTGCGACGGCGCACGCACTGCAATGGCAGGAGATTACTCCAGTATTTGCGGATATCGATCTGCAAACCCATAACCTTGATCCCGAAGCAGTGCGGCGGATGATTACGCCACGAACCACCGGTATCTTGGGCGTGCATCTATGGGGGCGCGGATGCCCAGTGATAGAGCTGCAGGCGGTAGCGGAAGAACACGAGCTGAAATTGCTGTTCGATGCCTCGCATGCCTTTGGTTGCACTCATGACGGCGTACCGATTGGAGCTTTTGGCGAGTGCGCAGTGTTCAGTTTCCATGCGACTAAGTTCTTCAATACCTTCGAGGGTGGGGCGGTGATCACCGATAACGAGGACTTGGCTGTGAAGATGCGCCTAATGAAGAACTTCGGATTTTCGGGCTACGACAACGTGATTTATCCCGGCACCAACGGCAAGATGACCGAGATGGCGGCGGCGATGGGATTAGTGAATCTTGATGCCGTTGATGAGTTTGTTGCGGTGAATCGCCGGAACCATGTGCTGTATTCCCAGCGGTTGAATGCCATTGAAGGCTTATCAGTATTAGCGTATGACGACTGCGAGCAAAATAACTACCAGTATGTGGTGGTCGAGGTAGGGGAGGCGTTTCCGGTGAGCCGCGACGAGATCGTTCATGCGCTCCAAGCAGAAAACGTGCTGGCCCGGCGTTATTTCTGGCCAGGTTGCCATAATATGTTGCCCTATCGAGCGTTTTATCCTCATGTAGGATTATTGCTGCCGAATACTGCTACTGTGGCCGATCGGGTGATTGTTTTGCCGACCGGAGCAACGGTTGATGAAAGCCAGATAGAGACTATAGCGGATATTTTTAATATTCTTTCATACTCAAAGAAAGTTGGTTATCAGGAGTGTTGCCGTGAGTTTTTATAGTCCTGATGCACTGCACGAAATAGGATTTTTATCGGTTGGAGAGAATGTAAAGGTCTCTACCAAAGCCTCGATTTATGGCGCATCACGGATTTCACTGGGAGCCCAGAGCCGGATTGATGATTTCTGTGTGCTGTCTGCAGGCGAGGGTGGCATTCAGGTCGGTCGCAACGTGCATATTGCTGTGATGTGCTCGCTGATTGGGAAAGGGCAGATTGAATTATATGATTTCTGTAATCTCTCCAGCCGAGTAAGTATTTACTCCTCAAGTGACGACTACAGCGGCGAATCGATGACAAATCCCACGATTCCCGAAGCATTTACTCATGTAGATTATCGTCCCGTAGTATTGGAGCGGCATGTCATTATTGGCTCAGGGTCAGTGATTCTACCTGGGGTCACGATTGGTGAGGGAACGGCGGTCGGCGCATTGTGCTTGGTGGCGAAAAGCTTAGAACCTTTTGGGATTTATGCCGGTTCACCGTTGAAGCGGATAAAGTCAAGGAGTCAGCGACTATTGGAGTTGGAAAAACTTTATTTAGCCAGCAGTTCCCGATCTCTTGATTTGTAATTGATTCATAATAATTTTTGGGTTCTTCGCGGGTTTCTGTGGAATGTGGGCTTCTGGGCCAAGGTCAGCACCCCAAGCCGGCATTGCATCTTTCAAACTCAATGAGTTGGAGCCACGAGCTGCCCCTCAATCGGCTGCCTCCACAAGAACCCGCGAAGAACCATATTTTTTCGATTTATGGCCCAACTAAATTATAAGGAGAACAACCATGAATAATAATGAGATGTTTGCAGAAATTACAACAGTTCTTCAACAAATTCCAATAGATTTTGGTGGCGGATGTAGTCTGCATAAGGCTTCGGTGATGGCTTGGCTGATTAGTGAGTTCAATCTTAAAGTAACTATTGATATTGGGGTATATCGAGGACGATCACTATTTCCCCAAGCCATTGCACACAAACATGGATCTGGCGGCGTGGTATATGGGGTTGATCCGTGGAATGCCCTTGAGGCCGCAGAGAACGACAATATTGAATTGAAGGAAAAAATAGATGAGTTCGTTAAGGCTACTAATTTCGAAGAGATTTTTAAGTCAGTCGATAGCCTGAACAACGAGTTCGAATTAAAATCACATTGTATTTTGGTTAGAAAGACATCATCTCAAGCAAGTCTTTGGTTTGATGAGCTAAATATTCGCTTTGATTTGATTCATATTGATGGTAATCATGATACTAAAAAGGTAATGGAAGATATTGATTGTTACTTACCAAAACTTAATACAGGGGGCTTTATCGTTCTCGATGATATATCATGGAATTCTGTAGAGCCGGCATATAGGCTGCTACAGAGTAAGATGAGACTTCTCTACAAAAAAATTGACCAACTGAATGATTTTGCTGTTTTTTGTGAATCGTCTTTTAAAGGGTTGATATTTGACGATATTTCACAAAATCTCAATTCGCTAAAATTTACAGGAGCTAATATTAAAAAAAGCAGTTTAATCGTATTAGATGATATTTACCCACATCTTCTTTCAGCTTTCCGCATTGCAGAATTCAATACCTATCTGTCAGCATATCCAGATGCGAAAATCCACTCAACAGCAACAGCATTTCCTGCTGTCATGGAGGAAAGAACCCATGATGAAGTTATTAAAGAATATGAGATAATTTATCCACAATTTAAGGATAGAGTTATTCCATTTAAAACATGGCGCCCATTAAATGCACAACTCATTTATATGATTTTTATTAATAATGCTTACTATTTTCTCGATAAAATTGAAAAAGAAAAAATACCATTTATTTTTACGCTCTATCCGGGAGGTGGCTTTGAAATTAATCAACTGGAAAGTGATAGAAAATTAAGGGCAGTTTTTGCGTCAAATCTTTTTAGAAAAGTCATTGTTACTATGAAAAAAACATATGACTATTTATTAGAAAAAAACTTTTGTGGTAAAGAAAAAATAGAGTTTATTTATGGCGCTCCACTGCTTTCGGATCAGCTTTGTCGAAATACATTCCCTAAAAATTATTATCAAAAAAATAAATCAACATTTGATATATGCTTTGTAGCATTTAAGTATATGAAAAAAGGTCTTGATAAAGGTTACGATCTGTTTATCGAAGTGGTTAAAAAATTAGTACCTCATTATCCAGATATACAGTTTCACGTTGTTGGATCGTTTTCACAACAGGATATTGAAATACCTTCTTCAATGAAAGATATTATCCATTTCCATGGAATGAAAAACGCAAGTTTTTTTCCGGGATTTTACAGAAGTATGGATATTATCCTTTCCCCAAACGCACCATATTTGCTTGGACCAGGTGCGTTTGACGGTTTTCCGACAGGCGCTTGTGTTGAAGCAGGGCTTTGTGGGGTTGCAGTGTTCTGTACAGATATTTTAAATATGAATATTGCATTCAAAGATAGAGAAGAAATAGTTTTGATCTCACGGAATGTAGATGAAATAGCTCGCCTGATTATTAATTACTATAAATCTCCAGAGAAGCTTTACGTGTTGTCTTGGAAAGGACAACATGCTATGAAGCGGATTTTTAATATTGATGCACAAATGTTACCTCGCCTTAAATTAATTTCTGAAACTATAGATTTATCTGACATTATAAATACGATCGACTCAGATCATTACAATTCCTTAGCACTAGAAAATAAGAATCTTAAAAAATTGCTTAAAATAAGAGATGCGCTAGTGGCATTTCAAAGTGATTTCTTTTACGACTTGAGGGATATTAAGAAAAAGAAACTATATCATCGAGATACTGAAAGGTTACATCTAATCAGAAAAAGCCATGCTTATGAAAAGGCTTTTCAAGAAATGAATCCACTGGTTAGCGTAATCATTCCTACATTCAATCGAGCAAAAATTATTATTGAACGCACCATTCCGTCAGTTTTAAACCAGGATTATAAAAACTGGGAGCTCATTATTATCGGTGACGCAATGGATGAGGATAATTGTCGTACCCTTATCAAAGGAATTACTGACAAGCGCATATTTTTTTATAACCTAAAAAAAAGAGGTCAGTATCCTAACAGGATTGGACCATTATGGTATTCCGCAGGTACTAAGCCAATAAATTTTGGTTTGCGATTAGCTAGAGGCGCTTGGATTTGTCACCTGGACGATGATGATGAATTTTTAAATTATCATATTAGCAGCTTATTAAACGTAGCCATACAAACCAGATCTGAATGGGTTCATGGACAAACTCTATTTTTATCAGATACAGATCATAAAATTATTATTGGCAATAAACAGCCTGCTCTTGGGCGTATATCAAGAATTTCCTCAATTTATCATGCCTCGCTTAAAAATTTTCGATATAACCGCAATGCATGGCAATATCATTATCCAGCAGACTGGGATTTATGGGAACGTTTTTTAGATATGGGTGTAACTCATAGCCATTTACCACAGATTGTTAGTATTCATCATGGTAGTGTATCTACTGGACTCGATCACTATGCAAATTTGACGAGCAATGACTTAAATGATGACATGACTTTTGGTGAAAATTCCTTAATAAGTCAGGAATCTATTAAATTTAATATATGTCGTGACCTGCCACTAGGGTTATCCATTGTTTTTAGTACCCGGAAAATTGATCCCCAGTTTATTGATCATATCAGGAATACCGTAGGTGTTCAGGACGTCCAAATCATCCCTTATGCCAATTCAGGGAATTTTTCACTCACTGAACTTTATAACCGAGGACTACAGGAATCAAAGTATAATTTTGTCGTTTTTATCCATGACGATATTATTTTTAATAATGACCATTGGGGAGAAACGCTGCTGAAGAGTTTTCAAAATACCAATTATGGGATATTAGGTATCGCGGGTACAACTGATTTAATCAAAGATGATCATGGAAATGCCGAAAAGTGGTGGGCAATGGACAACAGGATGATTGGTAGAATTAAGCACGAAATCAATGGAAAGATTGTCGACAGTGTTTACTCCAACTTTTATGATCACCCTATCCAATGTGTATGTTTAGATGGGGTTTTCATTGCCGTGGATAAAAATAGAATCCGAAAGCCGTTTGATGAGAGATTTAAAGGTTTTCATTATTATGATGTTTCATTTGTTTTTGCAAACCACTTGGCGGGTGTCAAGGTGGGGGTTGTTTTTGACATTGATATAACACATAAGTCATACGGAAACCCTAATGAAGAATGGAATAAAAATAGATTGGTATTTTCGAGTATCTATGAAAACGCACTCCCATGTGGAATAAAGCCGGAAAAAACCGAATACGACACATCGACGATCAGGAAATTCAATACAAGTCATTCGCTGGTTTCAATCATTATTCCCACAAAAGATAAAATTGATCTACTGATCGATTGCTTGCAATCAATCATCGATCATACCCACATCACACGATATGAGATCATCATTGCTGACACAGGCTCTACTTCGGAAAATAAACAGAAACTTGCGGAATGGATAAAAAATCTGAATAGAAAATCTAATTTGAGTGGAATTAAAGTTGTCGAATACGATTATTACAATTTTGCCAAAATCAATAACCATGTTGTAAGAAATCACCTTGCAAAAAAGAGCAGTCATCTTCTTTTTTGTAACAATGATATTAAACTTCTTAATGACGCTGTTGATCGATGCCTTGCTTTATTCAAGGAAAAGAAAAACATTGGGACCGTGGGAATTCGGCTGCACTTTGCTGATCATTCCATTCAACATAACGGCATAGAACTCTTTTTTGGTATCGGAAAACCGGTAGATGTTACCCATCGAAACATCCGCAGCTATTATCGCTATGATCGTGAAACGGTCGAAGTTTTGGGAAATACCGCTGCTTTCCTGATGATGGAGCGGCCCATTTTTACAAAATTTTATTTCAATGAGAGTTACCGAGAGTGTTTTGAAGATGTCGAACTGAACTTGCAAATGCTGAAATTAGGCAGAAAAAATTACCAAATCGGTCATGCGGTTGCTTACCACTATGAAAGTCAGACCAGAAGCGAAGATCCCGACAAAATTAAAAAACTGATGGGGGATTACTGGAATAACCTACTGCCCTTTTTCAAAAAACACTGTATTGCTCTTTTTTTCGCCCCACTCTTCGAAGGCGCTTCATTCGCTTCGCGGAACGGTCAGTTTCAGACAGCAGTGGAGATTTGCGAGATGCTGCTGGAGCACGCGCCCCAACATGCTGATATTCATCATTTGATGGGTGTCGTTTACGGCCGGGGTGGCGATCAGGCCAGGGCCGTGAAGCATATCCGGCAAGCGATTGCTTTAAATGGCCGAATGCCGTCCTATCACTACAATCTGGCCGAGGCATTACGCCGGCAGGGCGAATGGCAGCAGGCCGAGCAAAGCTATCAACAGGCTTTGCAAATAGCGCCGAACATGGTCGATGCCTGGGTTAATCTGGCGCTGGTTCTAGAGCAACAAGGGCGTTTCAAGGACGCGCTGGCCTGTTGCCAGCAAGCCTTGCGGTACGATCCAAACGACGTCTCCGCGCATTGCGGCATGGGTGACCTTCTGCGGCAACTGGGCGCTTACGATGCTGCGGTGGACTCTTACCAACGCGCCCTCCAGCTCCAGCCTAATCTGGCTGAAGTTCATCACAATCTAGGCGTGGTGTTTCACGCCAGCAAGCGCTTTGATGAAGCGGCCCAATGTCTTCGACAGGCGCTCCAATACCGGCCTGACTTGATTGAGATCTGGCGCAATCTAGGCACGCTGCTGGAGCGGCAAGGGGAGATCGAAGAAGCGCGAGAGTGTTACCAACAGGTGCTGGCTGGCGGAGAAGGCCATGCACTGCTGCGGTTGCGTGTGGCGAGCTTTTGTCCGCCCGCGCCGGCCAGCAATGCCATGATCGATGCCTACCGGGAAGCGGTCCAGATGCAACTAAAAGAAGCGCACGCCACCATGGGCGGGTTGCAACTGCATCTGCAAGAATTGCATACCAGTAGCTTTGAACCGCCTCTGCTGCTGGCCTACCAGGGACGCGATGACCGGTCGATTAAGGAAGCCTGGGCCACCCTGTTTCAACCACTTCTGCCGGAGGTCGAGCCGCTGTCACTCACAGGCCGGCGACCCCATATCGGCTTTGTCGTGACGCGCGGCCATGAGGGGGTATTCCTAAAGGGGATGAGCGGGATTTTGAATCAGGTGTCCGCCGAGCGTTTTGACTGGACCGTTGTGTGCAGTCAACAAAATGGTGAAACGTCGCTGCGATTGGGGATTCACAATCCAGCGGTTCGCTATCTGCCGCTGCCCGAGCGCATCGATCTCAGCGCGGAATTAATCCGGCAAGGGCGCTTTTCGGTTTTGTACCACTGGGAAGTAGCCACTGACAGCACAAATTATTTTTTGCCATTCTTTCGCTTGGCGCCGGTCCAATGCACCGGCTGGGGCTGGCCGGTTACCAGCGGCATTCCGCAAATGGATTACTATTTGTCCAGCCAGTTTCTGGAAACGGTGGATAGTGATGCCCATTACAGCGAGCGATTAGTACGCTTCCAGCGCTTGCCGGTGTATTTTCATCGTCCCGAAACCGTGGAAATTTCCGTTGACCGGGAACGCTTCGGTATCGCCGCTAGCCAGCATTTCTATCTGTGCGCGCAGAATCTACGAAAAATTCATCCTGATTTCGATGAACTCATCGCAGGCATCCTGCGTCGCGATTTGCACGGGGTCGTGGCGCTGGTCGAAGATACCCATCCAGCAGTAACGGCGGCGGTGCGCCAGCGGTTGCAGGCGCGGATGCCAGACGTGAGCGAGCGGGTGCGATTCCTGCCGCGATTAGCGTATGAAGAGTATCTTGGCGTGCTGGCGGCAGCCGATGTGGCGCTGGATACCCTGCATTTCGGTGGCGGCATTACCACTTATGAAACGCTGGAAATGGGAATACCCATCGTGACCTTGCCGACAGCATTCAGTCGAGGCCGCTATGTCTATGCCGCTTACCGGCAGATGGGGCTGGATGAAGGGATCGCCGCTGACTCGGAAGACTATATCGAGCGAGCGCTGCGCTTTGCCCAGAATCCCGATTACCGGGCAATGTTTAGACAACAGTTGCGCGAGGCCAGCGGGGAATTGTTTGCAGATCAGACGGCAGTGCGGGAGTTCGAGGTATTTATCGAGACTGCGGTAGACGAAGCAAGGAGATTACGCAGTTAAGGCACCGGCGAGGCCGGCCTTAGATATACCACCGCGCCCGGAGCTTGGAGAATACGCTCGAAGCCCAACGCCTGGAGCCGGGACGCGTCATTCTCCTGGTCGCCCAGCAGGTAAATCATATTCGGGCGATAACGGGATACTTGCTCCGACAGACCAGGCACTTCGCCGCTGAGGATGGCAGGAATATCATCGAGGCGTTTATTTCCCGTCGGAATCTTTTCTCCCTCGATCCGGGCAATCTCCAGATTCAACAGGCCCGTGGTGTCCACCAAGGTGATGTCTCGCGGCGGGAACCGCTCCCGGATAAAATAGGGAAAGTAGCCGCCCTGGTAGGTCACGATAGTGAGATGGCCTTGTTGCGCCAAATACCGGGGTAATTCGTGGTCGATGAACGGGCGAATCGCGTAATCGTCGCGCTGGTGGGCGCAATTCAGCGCAATCGTGGCGTCATTCGGGTGCTGGAGAAGCCGGGCCGATGCTTCCCAGGACAGCCGTGTCGAGCAGTCCTGCGGCGACTGATAGCGCCATTCGTCAACGACGGCCAGCAGCAAGGTAGTGGTTGCGACGATAGAGGCCCACTGGCGAGTGGAGACTGGCATTAGCGTCAAGAGTTTCGCCCCCAATTGAATGAGCAATACCGTTTTCAGCGCCAGCGTGGGGGCTAGAAAGCGGTGATATTCCATCCAGTCACCCTTGACGAGGATGATGAAGGCGTCGTAGGCGCAGATACCCAGAGCCGGAACCAGCCAGCGGCTGCTCAATAAAATAGTGGGTTGACGGGCGCTGGGCAGAAAGCGATGGAACGCGGCATAACCCATCAACGCCGCAGCGATAACGGTCGTTCCACCGAGTAGCAGACTGCCCAGGCCGGTGGTCGTGAAAGCGATCAGGTAGTTCCAGCCTTCCTGAAGGCCACCAAGATGATTGACCGAGACTTTGGCGTAGACCGGGTTGGGAAAGATTGCGCCGGTCAACGCATAACGGATGGTAAATAGGGCGATGAGGACGAGCAGCGGGGGAAGGATCGCACCTTGAAAGATGCGTTGACGCCGGTCGGGAAGCTGGGACCAGAATGCCAGCAAGGTCGCGGTGATACCTATCAGCCAGAAGCCTTCCGGTCGACACAGGATAGCGAGGATTTGTACGAGGCTGAGCAAGCGCAATGGTTCACCCCCCCTACCCTGGCCTTCCTCCACCAGGGGGGAGAGCGTTTCGGGGTAACTGAACAAGCGGATAGCGAATGCCGTGTAGAGCAGGATCAACAGCGCGTAGTAGGGGGTTTCCAGGCCGCCGAGGCCCCAATAGGCGAAGCTGGGATTGAAACCAAGCAGCGCGGCGGCGGCGATGGCGCTGGCGTTGGGGAATGAATCGAAGAAGGTGTGGCGCTGAAACCAAAGAACAACGAGAGTTGCCAGAGCGGCAGCAACGCCAAATAGCTTATTCATCAGATAGTAGACGTCAGCGCAACACAGATAGGCCAGTTTGGCGATGAGCGCGCCGAGGATGCTGGAGGAGATTTCCTGAAGTTCGCCATTGTAGTTGATGAACCACGCGGCGGTTCCTAGCGTTTTTCCTGCCCACAGGGTGATGAAGACATCATCCCGCCCAGCGCCCAAATACTGATAAAGGGCGTTGAGTGAAACCAGTAGCAGAACGAGGAGGAATAGCCAGCGGGAGGTTATCCAGGGGGTCACGATCGCTTCCTACCCCCTTTGCGGGGAGGGTTGAGGTGAGAGGTAATACCGTTCTCAATAGATTCTAATCTCAATAGATTCTAAACGTCTGGTTCCCCCCTTTGGCAAAGGCAGGGCTGTTAAGTTATACGAAAACAGGGCGGTCTGCCGATCCAACCACCCCGGCGCTGCGCGCCACCCCTCCTTCGCCAAGGAGGGGAAATAGCATCAAGATCAGTGTGTTCCCCTCCTTGGCGAAGGAGGGGTGCCCCGAAGGGGCGGGGTGGTTCGACCTTCGAAAAGTGACCGCTTCCACAGAATTTAACAGCCCCCCTTTAGCAAAGGGGGGAGGCTCTGTGCTAGCTTCACGGAGCTTTGCTGGCCGGTGCTGGCGAAGAAGGCTGAGCGGCGGCGTGTTCACGGAGGATCGCTTCTAACGCCGCGTCGTCGTATTTCGCATCCGGGCCGGGCAAGTAGCCGGCGGCCTGTTTGCGCAACTGGTCTTGGGCGTAGGTTTGCCGCAGGCGCTGTTCAAGGCTGGCTTGGACTTCTTCGAAGGGTTGCAGCCGCGCCGGTTGACGGTCGAGCAGTTTGATGATGTGGAAGCCAAACTCGGTTTCCACCACACCGCTGAGTTGGCCAGGATTGAGCGTCATCATGACCTCGGCGAAGGGCGCCACCAGCTCGTCCGGTTTGAGCCAGTCACCGAGATCACCGCCTTTCGCGGCGCTACCGGTATCCTGGGATTCGGCCTTGGCCAGAGTAGCAAAGTCCTCGCCGGCTTTCAGGCGGGCAAGCAATTGGTCGATTTGCTGCCGTTGCGTATCACGCTCGCACTCGCATTGCACCTTTTTCAGGATATGCGCGACCTTGAAGCGCTCCGGCAATTGGAATTCGTCGCGGCGGACAGCGTAGTGTTCGCGCGCCAGAGCGGTGAAATCGGGTGATTTCGATTCGATCTGTTCCAGGCTGTATTCGCGCAGGGCTTCGGTGAGGGTTTGCCGCTGCACCGCAACGACTCGGGCCTGAATCAGCGGAATTTTGTCCAGCCCCAGCTTTTCCGCTTCCATGACCAGCCGCTTGCCGAGATAAATGCGGCGTAATAACGCCTTGAGTTTGTCCGGCTCAGCGAGAGTCTGCGCCTGTTCATC
Source organism: Gammaproteobacteria bacterium (assembly GCA_024234995.1). Classification (GTDB taxonomy): domain Bacteria; phylum Pseudomonadota; class Gammaproteobacteria; order Competibacterales; family Competibacteraceae; genus UBA2383. The sequence continues at coordinate 428,733 of JACKNF010000001.1, read as the reverse complement.
GGCGGGCAGCAGGAGCAATTCCTGCCGAAAATCCGGTTCAGTGACGATGATGCCACCGGCGCTCAACAGAATAGGTTCATTGCTGGGCTCAACAGCCCATGCCATCGGCAGAGTCAGCAGTACAGACAAGATCCAGATGACCGGAAGGTAAGTAATCTTCATGAGGATCGTTCTCAAGAGGAAAAGAGAGATGAGAAAACTAGATTGACTTTAAGAGAGGATCACAAAAAAGCCCGCGCGAATGCGCGGGCTTTTTGTTCAAGAAAAACGCCTTTTAAACCAGCGTGTTACGGAAGCGTAGTGGGAGCAACGTATGAATGCTCCACCAAACCGGCTTCACTCAACAGAGCGCTGTTGGTGTCATCCCGCGAGGTAATCGAGAAACCGACCGCTGGCAGTCCCGAAGCCGGAGAGAAGCCGATATTCATCCAGCCAAAGGTGCCAGACAGCGAATCGACACTGGCGGGTATCGCCGAATTCAGAATATTGCTACCGGCGAACGTCAGCACATTAGCCTCGTAGCACAGTTGCGGAGTGCCGCCGGGCGAAAATCCACCGCCTGTTGCCATTGCTTCTTCGCGATTGTAGAGGGCAATTGAGATGCTGTCGCAAGATTGACCTCGGGTAGTCACGTCAGGCGTATTGACCGTATCAACGAAGAACTGTGCAAACGGCGTGGGAGCTGTCGTTACTGCTGGCAACGCAGTTGCAATATTGGCACGACCCGCCGCACGTCCTGCAAACTCAGTGCTCGGCTTGTTGTCAACGTAGAAATTCTTAGTGGGGAAGGTAACGACCCAATCAGATGCCGTCGTCCAACCTGCCGCTGGATTGGTGCGCCGGGTCCATTCGTTGATAACGTTGGTATGCGCCAGCGCGAAGGATACTGCTGGGGCGCCGGTCAAATTAACACCGGTTCCAGCTATGCTGGGTTCAGCCCCCAAACCTGTTCCCGTCGTCGCTAGCCTGGCACCAGCCGTATTCGCAGCGCTCAGACTGGGCTCATGCCAAGAGCGATAGAAATCCCCTGCAGCAGCTTGTGAAAGCTGCAGGGTTATGAGGTTACATACCCCGAAGGTATTATTAGTACCGCAAGCGGTAGCATCGCTAGAGAAGAAATTCGCCAGAGCCACTGGCTTGCCAGCAGCACTATAGCCTTCCCCACCATTCACAAGGCTGAATGTACCCGAGAGTGGGTTAAGATTTGCCATCGGAACGGAGAATTCAGATCTGAGCTGCGAAAGCTTCGCGGTATCTTGGAAAGCGTTCACCAACGCGTCGCAGCCGGGTGGAACACCCGTGGTCGTGCTGTGAATCGCACCACGTGCCAAGGCAGTCGTTGGAAGGGTGGTTGAACTGGTGGGATCTGCTGCGCCCATCATGATCATTTCCACATAGCCCTCGTTCATCCGGGCCACTGTGGTCGGGCCGCCATCCACCGCCGAACCGACATAAGAAGTCGGACTCGGGAATGGAACACCGGATGAGGTGATCGTGCCAACAGTACAAGTGGTATCTTCAGAGAAGATGGTTGGGCCATTCGCGGTTTCAGCAACCCAGCCGGTCCACACGTCATGGGGCGACAGAATAACATTGAAGTCCAGCACGTCGCGCGAGTTGTAGGCCTCACGGAACCGCACCTTAACCGCCACAATGTTAGCGCTGGTGTTGGTCACGCCAAACAGCGACATCCAGCCGCTATTGACTGTGTAGTAAGGGAAGATCAGCGCTTGACCTATATTGTCCTGAGCCGCACTCACCGCCTGCGCGGTGGGTACCATGCTCACTCCACCCAGCGCCACGCCAACCGCCAGCGCCAGCTTTTTCACTTTACCATTCATCATCGTTAAAAACTCCTCAGAGAACCCAACGGAACGAAACAGCCCGGATATCGAGCCCCATCATAAGCTAAATCAGTCCTTCATCACATACCACCATTGCCCATCCACGCGCACCCACGGCTCCTTGATGTAGGTCTTCATTTCCAGAGTCTGTTCAGACTGGGGTTGATGATAACCTACATGAAGGTCAATACCGACCGTCGCCGCATCCTCACCCTTGGGTTCGATGGTGACCACCTCGACGCGCCGCCAAGCGACCTTGTTACCAAACTTACTCTTGAAGACATTCAGCGGGAACAGTGCACGGTAACTAGGAGACGTGAAGGAATAGGCGGCTTCGAAATCCCTGCGAATCAGGGCATCCCACCTGGCCATCACTCGCTGCTTCAACACCGCCTGCCATGCTTCAACAGCTTCAGTGGCAAGCGCATCCGATGGTGCCGACTCCGCTGGAGCCACTGCAGATCCCTCTGCCGCTGGAACGCCAGACTCCGGCGTTGCCGTGTAAGCCATGGCCGGATATACGCACAAACTCACCAGCAAGCAACGTAGCAGATGCACCGCACCCTCCATCTCAGGGGTCATGGGGATTCGTGAGAATCAAGGTTGTGTGATTTGAACAACAATCTAGCTGTTTTTCGCCACAATGTCAATATACCGTATCTTTTTTATCAATACTAGTCGCAAACCAGCTCTTTAGCCGGGTCAACACGCTATGACATACCTGTTATTATAGCGGCTTTCAAGAAATTTCTTTTCAACGGAATGTTCCATGACCCCCTCGAACCGTCAGGCCATCCTGATCTTAGGCATGCATCGCAGCGGCACCTCAGCGCTCACCCGGGTTATCAGCCTGCTCGGCTATCGCCTGCCCAGCCATCTGATCCCCGCCAGCCAGCATAACATCCAAGGCTTCTGGGAAACCCAAGCGCTGGCCGATTTCCACGACCGGGTACTGCAATCCGCCGGTTCCAATTGGCATGACTGGGCGAAGTTTAACCCTGAATGGTATGCATCGCCACTTTTTCAAGACGCTTGCCGGGAATTGCAAGCCATCGTACAGGCTGAATTCGGCGAAAGTGGCCCCATCGCCGTCAAAGACCCCCGGATTTGCCGCTTGCTGCCGCTATGGCAAGCCGCCCTGACCGCGCTACACATCGATCTCACGGTTATTCTCCCTCTGCGCAATCCCTTGGAGATCGCCCGTTCCCTCGGCCAGCGGGATGGCTTCACCGAACAAACCGTGCTGCTGATCTGGCTTCGCCACGTCTTGGATGCCGAGCAAGCGACCCGTGGCCTGCCGCGCGCCTTCTGCGCCTACGAAACCTTGCTCAGCAATTGGCGGGAAACCCTCGGCCAGATCGCTCGCCACGCCGGTCTCGTCTGGCCGCGCCGCTCCCTGGACAGCGAACTGGAGATTGACAACTTTCTCTCGGCGGACGTGCGCCATCACACCCTTTCACCCGCCGGACTGGCCACGCGCCCGGAGATTCCCTGCTGGATTCCCGACACCTACGCCGCTTTGCAGCAACTGATCGGCCATCCCCACGATGAAGCGGCCCAACAACGCCTCGACGCCATCCACCAAGATTTCGACCGGGCCTGCACGCTGCTAGGCCTCGCCACGCGGGCTGAGGAACGCGAAGCCGCGCGCTATCGCCAGAAAACCGCCGAACTGACTGCCCAGCTTGCCCAGCTCGACAATGCACTGGAAGCCGCACGCCATTGGGCCGAAACGTCCGATGCTGCCTTGCGCGAGCAAACCGCTGAGACAACCCGGCTGGACAACGAGCTGGAGGCTGCACGGCGTTGGGCCGAAACCGCCGATGCTACCGCTCAGGACCGGGCACTCCACATCGCCCGCTTGGACAGCGCTCTGGAGACCGCCCGCCACAAGTCGGTCCTGCTGGCCACCGAAATCGCCACCCTGCGCAACAGCCTGGCCTGGCGGATGACCGCCCCGCTGCGCAGCGCCGGCACCCAGTTTCCGGCCCTGGAAACCCACCTGCGCCCGGTCCTGGAAAAAACCGGTGCTTTGCTGTCCCGGCCCTGGCGCAAAACTTCGCGTTCCCACGCACGCTATGCCCATTCGACCGCCACGATCACGGGCGGATCGGACCCGTTGTCGGCCGGCCCGCTCGATCCCGCCCAGTTACCTGCCCCGGCCGATCCTTATACCGCGTGGCTGCGCGTCAACCAATGGAACCCCCGGGCGGAAATCGCCCTGCGGGAGCGGCTGGCGGCCTGCCAAGAGCCGTGGCCGGGCATCTCGATCATCATGCCGGTCTACAACCCGCCATTGCGCTTTCTCGCCCGCGCCATCCAATCCATCAAGCGCCAGATTCATCCTGGCTGGCAATTGTGCATCGCCGATGACGCCAGCACCGATCCTCGGGTGCGGCCTTATTTGCAGGAACTCGCCCGCGATCCTCGTATTACCGTCACCTGCCGCGAGACCAACGGCCATATCAGTGCCGCCACCAATAGCGCCGCCGCCTTGGCGGCTGGCGACTTTCTCTTGCTCATGGACCAGGATGATGAACTGGCCATCGATGCCTTGGCGGAAGTAGCGTTGTATCTTGCCCATCATCCCGACACCGACTTGCTCTATTCCGACAGCGACAAGATCGACGAACACGGTCACCGCTACGACCCGCACTTCAAACCGGACTGGTCGCCGGAACTACTCTTATCTTATATGTATGCCGGACAGGTGCTGGTGGTGCGCCGCAGCGTCTTTGAACAACTTGGCGGTCTGCGGCTAGGCTTCGAAGGCGCACAGGACCACGATCTTGCCTTGCGCGCCGGCGAAATTGCCCGCCACGTCGGCCACCTGCCGTACATTCTTTATCACTGGCGCTGCTTTCGTGGATCGACCGCCTTCTCCGGTCATGAAAAGCCTTACAGCTTCCAGGCAGGTCTCAACGCTGTGCAGGCAGCGCTTGAACGGCGCGGCAGCGCCGGCCAGGCGTTTCAACCCGACTGGGCGCAGCGCGGCGGCAATGGCATTTTCCAGGTCCGCTTCCCGGATGCAGGCCCCTCGGTCACCGTAATCATTCCCACCCACAATCGCCCCGATCTATTGCAACGCTGCCTGAAATCGCTGCGCAAGACCACCTATCGCGATTACCAGGTTATGGTCGTCGATAACGAGAATCACCAGCCTGCCGCCCGGCGCTATCTCGACCAGCTCGACCATGCGGTTGTCTCAATTCCCAACCGGCCTGGCCAGGGATTCAGCTTCAGCGCGGTCATGAACGAAGCCGCACGCCAGGCCCGCACGGATTATGTGCTGTTTCTCAACGATGACACGGAAGTCCTCACCCCGGAATGGCTGTCCAGCCTGGTCGGCCAGGCCGGATTGCCGGGCGTCGGCGCGGTGGGCGCATTGTTGCGCTACCAGGATGGCAAGGTGCAACACGCTGGCGTCGTGCATGGCATCGATGGCCTGTGCGATCATGCCTTTAAACTCACCCGGCGCGGTGATCATGGCTATTTGTCCTATATCGCCATGATCCGTAACTGCGCCGCCGTGACCGCCGCCTGCCTGTTAACGCGCCGCGCGCTGTTTTTGGAGACTGGCGGGTTCGATGAACAGCGGTTCCCGGTGGCTTACAATGATCCCGATTACTGCTACCGGCTGCGCGAGCGCGGCTATCGCATCGTCTATACCCCCAATGCCGAACTGTTGCATCATGAAGGGCAGACACGGGGCTTTGGCGACCGGCCACAGGAAATCGCCGCCTATCGCCAAGCCTTTAAGACCGTGGTCGATCCCTATCTCAACCCCAACCTGTCCCGGGAAAATCCCTGTTTCACCCTCACCCCGCGCTGCCTGGTGCGCGAGCCTCGCCGCCCGCTGCGCGCTGCCCTGTTCACCCATAACCTGAACTGGGAAGGCGCGCCCAAGCAGTTGCTGGAAATCGCCGGATATCTCCATCAACACGGCGCCATTACGCCGTTGATCATCTCCCCTACCGACGGACCGCTACGCCAGACCTATGAGCAACAGGGGATCGAGGTGCAGGTGTGGCCCCATCCGCTGAGCCGGCATGCGGAGCTGCCCGGTTATCTAGAAGCACTGGGCGAGATCGGCGTCCAATTGGCCGAGCAGGCGATCGATGTAGTATGCGCCAATACGCTGCATGGCTTCTTCGCCGTGGATGCCGCCCGCGAGGCGCGGTTGCCCTGTCTGTGGATCATTCATGAAAGCGAGGGCTGGCGCGATTACTTCGATTTTGTTCCTCCAGCTATCCGCTCGCGGCCCATCGACTGTTTCCGCTATCCCTACCGGGTGGTGTTCGTTGCCAAACAAACCCGGACGATTTACCGCGATCTGGATTTTTACCACCACTTCACGGTGATTCCCAACGGCTTGGAGCCCGGTTCCGCGCCCGCCCCGACCGCCAGTCAGCGCCAGGCGGCTCGCCGTACCCTGGGATTCGATGAAGATACCGTCGGCATTCTGTCCGTCGGTACCGTCTGCGACCGCAAACGGCAAATCGACCTGATTGAAGCACTCGCACGCCTGGACGAAACAGCGCTCAAGACCCGGCCCGTGCGCTTCTTCATCGTTGGCGACCGGGAGAACGACTACAGCCGGCAGATGCATGAACGCATTGCAGCCCTGCCACCAGCGCGGCAGGCGTTGCTGACCGTCATCCCGGAGACGCCGAATGTGATGACCTACTACCAGGCAGGCGATATTTTCGTCCTCACGTCCGGGATGGAGAGCTACCCCCGGGTCATTCTTGAAGCGATGGCTGCCGGACTGGCGATTCTCACCACCCCGGTCAATGGCGTGGTAGAACAGGTGCGCAAGGGGATCAATGCCGATCATTTCCCGGTTGGCGACGTGGCGCAACTGACAGCGCGCCTGACGGCGCTTATTCAGGATGGTCCACGCCGTGAGCGGTATCGCGCAAATTCGCCCTTAGTGTTACAGGGCCTGACTGACTACGCTGAAATGGGCGCTAGTTACGCCACGCTGTTTCATGAAGCGGCTTTGGCCAGCACGCCGAACAGGTAAGCGATACCGTTTCTGAAGCGCGCGCGTTCAAGTAGTTTTGCAGCAGCAGGGTACGCATTGCGCACCCTGCTTATTGAAACGATTTATGGAGGACCATCAAAGCTTACATGAAAGATATTATCAATAACTTATCACATCCTAAAATTGTTAATACCATCTTGTGGATAGCATTTTTAATTCCATTTATTATTTATAGTATATTCATTTTTCGCTATGCAGTTAATATCCCTTATCAGGACGATTACGATGTCGTTCTGAATTTTATAAATACATTTATTCAGATGCAGACACTGGAGGAGAAAATGGCGCTGCTATTTTCTCAGCATAATGAACATCGCATCGTTTTCGATCGTATTATTTTTCTATGTTACTACTATTTATTTCATGAGGTTAATTTCAGATTTTTTATCATATTCGGAAATTTAGGATGGATACTTACTATAATAATGCTGATTTCATACCTTAAAAAAAATTCAGAATTCTCGTTCGATTATCTGCTGCCTATTCCATATATTCTATTATTACCTATTCATCATGAGAATATGTTTTTTGCAATGGCTGCCATTCAAAATTATTGGTTTGTTTTCTTTGTCATTATTTTCTTAATCTACCTATCGAAAGATAAAAAATTTCTATTTTTTGCTTTATTTCCTATAGCACTTTTCACTTCTGGTGGCGGCATTGTTTTATATCCTCTTGGTAATCTTTTTTTAATCTTAAGAAAGAAATGGTGGTCATTTGCGCTATTTTTTATTCTATCAACATATTTTATAGCGCTTTATTTTCATGGCTATGATAAGCCACCCTATCATCCTAATATATTTGAAACAGTATTAAACCCAATCAGAACAATAGCATATTTTTTCACATTTTTAGGAAATATCTTTATAGTGCCACTTAGTAAATTATCTTTGCTCACCGGCTTTATTTTATGCGTACTGTCTACCTATTTTATTTTTATAAAACAAAAAGAGGATAATTATTTATGGAAATTGATGATATGCTTCGTCATATTCATTACCTTGACAACAACGATTACACGAAGCGGTTTTGGTATCCGGCAAGCGGTGGTTTCAAGATATTCTTTGTTTCCTCTTCTTTTACTGGTATGCGTTTATGTTTTCATAATTAGTTCAATATCTAGTACGGTTGCATACAGGATTATTTTAATCTTTACAATTTTTTTCTGGGCAATCAATGCATTTATTATTGAACAGAATCACTTTCTTCTAAAAATGAAGGAAATCCGTATTGCTAGTATTGTGGCGTTTAGCCAGGGTGATAAAGCAAGCCTGTTATATCCAGACCAAGATCTCGCAGCTCAGATATTGTTAACCACAGAACGGCAACATATCTATTCCTACCAAGACCAAAGACCATGACTATTCAGTTTTACCAATGTTTTTCCGGCTATCCGCCACTCCATCCAGAATCATCAGGCCGTAGCCTAGAAGCAGTAAAGGATACAGTGGGCTCATATAGACAACTCCCATTGCTGGGGATGAAGTCACTTCGATAATGGCCAGGATCAGCAACCGCGCGCCGATGGCCATGGCGATACAAAGCGCCAGCAATCCTGGAACCGTGGGCTTGCGGTTGCGGAAAGACCGCGCCATCCAAACACTCATGCTTATGAGGGCAATCATGCCAAGCCAAGGCAAGGCAATCTGATAGGCCTGTGCGATCTTTTCCAGCCACCTGAGTTTCGTATCGCCCAGCCAGGTCTGCTGAGGCAGATGATCAACTCGCGCCTCGTCGATATAGACCCATAAAGGAGCCGCTGCCCACGCTGTCGGCCCGCGCTTCAGCGGGACATCGGCCAGTACACCCTCCTCGCTGGAAATGCGCAGGACACAAGGGCGCGCACAGTGACCGTGCGCTTTGAACCGTGCCTGACTGGCGCTTGGAAGCGGTTGGTTTATGGCAAGAAAATACCGGGTAATATCCGGGCTGGCGACGAATTGCGCCAGCGCTACCGTGTGGTCAGACTCCGGTTCGACAAGAGCGGCAGTTAATACCCCCCCGGACGTGTGAACCGCCCAGCCCGTGACCTGCAGGTTACCTTGATCGTTGAGAGCGGGTGCGGACAGCCGCTCCCGGGTCAGATCGGTAAACAGCGTCAAGCGGGCAGGCGTTCCATCACTGGCGGCGTAATCTGGCAATAAGGGCGATAGCCATTTAAAGGCTGCTAGCAGCGTAAAACCCGAGACGACTTGTTTAATGACGGGGAGCAAATATTCACGACGCCAGCGTGGCATTAGAGAGACCCGCTCTTCCAAGCAATCGAGCCGTTGCGCTTCACATGCGGCGTTGATTTCGTCAGCAAGACGCTGGAAGAAAGCAGCAGATTGAATGCCCGAATTAAAATAGCCAGCCGCAGCGGCGGCATCCCGCAGCGCCCAACTGAACCATCCTCCACCAATTTCATCACCACCTGCTGGATGATTGCTAAATCCTATCCCCTGGAGGGTCCAAAATCCCTCTTGCTCGAAAAACGGGCGCAACTCAGCAAACGCAGCGCTTTGCGCGTAGATACGCTGCCGGGCTTCCTTCGGGACAGGAATCTGTGGTTTGTGCTCCTGGTGCCGCACGCGAGTTAGTGCCCCATAAGCGGCTTGAAATTCTGGAGTTTTAAACTCAACCACGGCATAGACCCCGTAGTGTGCCTGATTGACCCAAGAAACCACTAATACGGCGAGAACTGGCAACATCCATGGCAAAATCACAATGGCAGTTTTCCGCCAATCCCGCCAATTGATAAAGAGCGCCGCTGACAGGGTCCAGATCCACAAGGGAATCAGGAAAGGCAGCATCCAAATCCCCTCTTCACGAGTCAGCCAGAACGCAGAAGTCGCTAAACCCGCCATTAAGGCCCAACCGACCAAAGGCTGAATTGATGCATGGCGCCGTATAAAAAGCCCTAGCGTAGCGGCAACCATGAGCAGAGTCAGTCCCGGATAGAGGGCATCACGCAACACGCAGGTAAGCGGGAAGCTGGAAGTAGCCGGATTGAACAAGAGCAACGAAAAGAGTGCCAACCGTGCAGAAGGTCTTTCAACAAGCGGGCATAAGGCCTGGTCAGTTACCAGACAAGCCGCAATATAAAGCAGTTGTTGTGATAGAAGCAGGGGTATGCCCAAAAGAAATGAAAAGGCGATCCAGAGCGGATAAAAGGGGCCCTTAACCAAGGTCAAGTTATCGTAAGGCCCTAACCAGCCGGATTGCAGCAAGTGATCTGCTAGGCGGATAAACAATAGATCATCATGAATAAAGTCAGCGCGTGCCCATAAAAGCTGGTCAGAAACCAACCATAGCTTGACGAAGATCAATAAAGTAATAACAAAGTAAAATCTCGCTTTCATTCGGTTGATCCTTCACTCAGATGATCCATCTCCATCAAATCAAATTAATCGCTTCTTACCCGGTTAGTTGGCATGACAATGAATGCAAAGATGATGGAAAAAACTAGTGAGATAAAGCCAAATAAGATACTCATGACAGACAATAGAACTGTTCTCATCGTCACCATCGGGTCAAGCGCACCAAAATGGGCACTGCCCCATTCAATGATAGCAGTCACTCCGTAAAAGAGTCCTATAACAATCAGAAGGCTACCTAATAAACTACCGATTTCAAGAACGGGTTTCGCTCTTAAATAATCAAAAATATGTTTAGGAGGTAATAACCCTTGATTGATTCCAATCAGCCGGGTAATAAAACCGAACAGCAATAGCATATAGCCGATCAAGGTCATAGCCCCAGCGAATACCATACTGTGAATATCAAGCTGGATATCATTTATTCGAACGGGCCCTTGAAACAGAAGGAAAAAAAGTATCAACCCCAGTATCAAGACGATTGATCCAGGATAAATAAACAACCAACGGGGGCTAAACAATAACATAAAGCGAAGATGGCGCCAGCCATCACGCCAGGGACGAAGATGAGGGGGACGGGAACGGCCATCCTTGCTCAAGGTAGTAGGGACCTCAGTGATTTTCATGCCCAATAAAGCTGCCTTGATAACCATCTCTGAGGCGTATTCCATTCCTGTGGTGTGCAGCTCCATGCGGATAAAAGCTGCTTTGGAAAATCCTCTGAGACCACAGTGGAAATCGCTGACTGGACAGTTAAACAGAATCCGGCCAACACCTGTCAGCAGCGGGTTGCCAATATAGCGGTTCTTCCATGGCATCGCTCCGGGTTGAATACCACCCATGAAGCGATTACCCATTACCAGATCGTAACCTTCCCGTAATTTTTCTAGGAAAGGTGAAAGATCGCTAAAATCATAACTATCATCGGAGTCACCCATAATAACGTATCGGCCTTGCACCGCCAAGGTTGCACCATACAGTGCTGCACCATAGCCGCGCTGTGGAATAGGGACCACCCGTGCTCCATACCGCATAGCAATTTCCTGTGAGCCATCGGTTGAACCGTTATCACCGATAATGATTTCGCCCTTTACACCGGTTTTCTCAAGCCATTGTTTAGCCTTATCAATACAGCAACCAATCGTTTCGGATTCATTCAAACAAGGCATAACAATGGAAAGCTCGATACTACCTATTGCACTGATTTCATCCATCTAATTAATGCTCCATAGATTGTTGGCTGGGTTTTTGTTTAAAAGTCCATCTTTTGTGTGTTATAAAATTATAAATAGTCATTCCTATAGTCAAAAGAATAAAAGCGTATAAATACCAAATATGTATTACCTCAACTAATAAATACATTAAAATAGAAACGGCGAACAAACTAGACATCATGACTGTATGATATTTAATGAGTTCATGCCAAAAATGACCGCTTTGTATAGAGAATGTATAGCGACGATTTAAATAAAACCCTAAAGTATTGATATATAGCATTTGAATAAGTATTGAAAAGATATAATGAAGATTTAAAATGGATGTCAGGAGGTATATAATTAAAATATTTTGCAAAGCACAAAAAGAACCTACAACACAAAATTTTACAAATTCATTTTTCCTGAGAAAATCAGGAAGCTTTAAATTAATTTTTCTACCCATTTAATGAACACAACGAATTTCAATACGATAAACACGATATTTTCCAGGAATCTCACCAGGATCAATACGCAGATGGCCTGTTAAATCAGGTGGTAATTCTACCATTAGCGTATTGCGTCCACGATAAACCGGTAAACGGCTAGATTTTTCCTCCGTATACTCAGGCATATCCGTGGTGACATGAAAAACCTGCAAGGTTGAATGGCTTGGCGCATCCATCTCGATCTTCATCAACGCCTTTTGAGACAATGTGTTAACCAGTGGCAAGTAAAAATAAGGGTCATACCCGGTCGCTTCAAAGCAGATAGCATTATGGCTTTTTTCAATATTCAATTCATTCCCAAGGATGATGAGATCAGCTTGGTTTTCCATAATGATCAACACCGTTTCGCCGAGTCGATCAAATACCTCGCGCCAGTAGGTTTGCTGTGTGGGCGCTTCCATTTTTGCACACTGATAGTTGGTCAGAAATTCAGCCCTAGATGCTAAGGGTAGCAATGATTTAGAGGACGTTTTGGAATCAGGTTTACGCAAAATGAGATTTAGCACATATCGGGCGAAACCGATGGGAGCGGGAACATCTCGCGCCAGAAAAAAGGTCTGAAGCAGACGCTCTTCAAGCGTAATGGGGAACCACGCTAGCATCTCTGGTTCATAACCGTCGGCAGCGAGTACCGGACCGAGATCCTCGATTTCAAGAGCGACTTGAAAATCATGGAAACTAATCCCTGTGCCGAGCCGGATGCGAGCTAACTCCGCCTCCTGCGAGGATATACGAAGCGCCTGGTCCAACGTCCTGATGACCTTTTGGCGATGGGTCCGGTGATAATAGCGCAGGGCGATAGGACCAGGCAGCATGTGAAAGAACGGCAGAAAAGCAGTGTGAACATCCATATAACCGAACCGGTTAGGCGTCTCGATCACGACCAGATGACCGCCGGGACGGAGCACATCCCAAGCGGTGCGCAGCGTTTCCAAACATTCCTGGGCAGTACAATGTTCAAGGACTGCATAAAGCAGGACAAGATCAGCTTGCTCTGTCTCATGGCAGCGACGTACCTCGCTTAACAACTGTTCTGAGGCAACCGCCTGAACATCGATGTTGGTCAACCCAAGGACATGGGCGCGACTAAGCGCACCAGCAACATAGGCTGGTGCGATATCATAACCCTGCACCTGCCCAGCTAATTGCGCGAATGCACAGGTACTAGAACCAGTTCCACAGCCGATTTCAACCACTCTGGAACCGGCTAAAGGAGCAACACGGTCAACCCAGGGAACCGCATACTCGCAGGCTTGGTTATAACGAAGGAATACCTCATTCTCGATAGAGAACTCCCCCTCATCCAAGTAGGCTTCACGTAGCACAGTTTCGATTCGACTAATCAAAGCCGCATCCCGATGAGGATTCAAGAGCATATTTATCTCTCAATAATCACTACTTAATAAGTAAATTCGATTATATTTTTTTCTTGAGCCTTACTTTTAGTCTGGCGGAAACCCGCTCCCAAATACGGGAATCTCTGAAATAGCGACGCCATCCTGAAAATCCTAGTGATAGAAATAAAATAACCAGCCTAAAAATAGGAGGTTTTTGATTGTGTATCATACCCGCCATACCCGCATTAACTTCGATCGAAAAAGAAGCGCTTTTGAAAACACTTTTTTTTAAAGATTTATGGGCATGCCAAGTCACCAGATGCTTTTCAGCAACGCTTTCCAATTGCTTACGAAAATCCTGCAAATAGGAACTGCGAACCATAGTTTGTGAGCTAGGATGAATACGAAATCCTGCCAATGGCTTTGGATAATAAAGCGTGTCACTGCAAGCGGCAATCTTTAACCATAGGTCCCAATCGGCTGTGTACCATAAGCTTTCATCCAATCCCCCAACTTTCAGAGCAATCTCTCGTTTAAAAATTGGGGCAGGAATAGAAATAAAATTTTGTATTAGCAATTTTTCCGTCATCATTCCAAGGTTAATAACCTCAGGAAATCTTGGTAAGGGACATTGCCATATGCCTAATGATTTATTTTCTTTATCAATAAACTCACAGGAATGAATAAAAAAATTGACTTTTGGAAACTGCTCAATAATCTGTTTCATTATAGCTAGGCGATCCTCGAACCACAGATCATCCTGATGTAAAAAACAAACGTATTGACCTTTGGCAATGGAAAGAGCATGGTTAGTGTTAGCAACCCAATTACCTTGTCTCTCCCTCTGTACAATTTTAATAGGCAATCTGTCTTGATAAGTACGCAGGATTGAGAGAGTCGCATCGGTAGATCCGTCATCGATCACAATACATTCAATATCAGTTTCCTGCTGGTCTATCACTGAATCCAAGGCAAACGGCAGATAGGTTTCACCATTACAAGTAGGCATTAAAATCGACAACCAAGGCTGCGCCATTATTAGATCCGCAGAATTACTGAATTTGAACGAAAAAAACTATATTATTTGACCATGGACGAATCCGTATTTCTTTATTAATACAATCTTCACCAAAAGCGGCCTTAATCAAGGCTCTTAATTGATCCAACGTTTTATACTTAACTCGATCTCCTGTAATGTACCGATCTGCCAAATAGCAGAGCAAATGAATGGGTGTTGAACGAGATTCCCAATCTTTAATAGCAAGATATCCTCCAGACTTTAATGCTTTTGCGGAATCCGCTAAAAAATCCTGATGCATTTCCCAAGGGACATGATGAAGCACATCACTAATTACTACCAGATCAAAACAGGATTGATTTTGATCAACAAAATCTTTAACAGGTTGTTGCTTAAAAAGCACCCGGCTTAAATCACCTTGAAACATGCGCCCTACCTGGGGTGTGATGTCGATTCCTGTCAAGTGAGCTTTTGAATAAATCCGGGATAAATATTCTGTAAGCGCACCTTCCCCGCAACCGATTTCTAAAATATTCTCGGCAGGAATCTGATCTTTTATCTGCTTAGCCAATACTAACAAATCAACGAAAACAGCACGATAAATATCTGATACCGATCTTTCAAACGGGCCAAGCAATTGACGAACAAAAGGGCCTATAGCCATTTGATCCTAATATCCTTTGATGAAGTAAAGATAAAATACTATTGAAATGAACAGTTTCACAACCAGCATACAAAATATGCCTCACCCGAAGGGAATCAATCTCCGTAATTCCCGGCCCAATCCAGTCAGGACACCTGTTAATGAACGATGGGCCTGCCATTCATCGCGCAGGGCAAACGCCATAGGGCGCAATTGCCGTAAACGTAGACCAAATGTTTCACGATCCAAGGGTAAGTGAGGGTTATAGTAGGGATCACCTCCGGCGAAAAGGGCAGCATGGCGTTCCCGCAGATAACGGGTTTCCTGTTGAAATCGCGCTCGCTTATCCGGGGTATTTTCCAGACCCCGCGAGCGTGATTCGTGATGGTACAGCTCACAATAAGGGGTGAAAACATTCAAATAACCCCATTCACGCAGGCGCAGACAGAAATCAACATCATTTAAAGCGATGGGTAGATTCTCTTCATCCAAACCATCCAGTGCTTGGTAGAGGGTTTTCTTGACCATCAGGCAAGCTCCGGTGACCGCACTGACATTCTGAATCGCTTCCAAGCGATTGAAATAGCCGGGATCATTCCGGTCAAAGCCTTTGTGAGAATGACCGGCAGCACCTCCAATGCCAAGGATGACTCCGGCATGCTGAATAGTATTATTTGGATAATACAGCTTAGCGCCGACTGCACCGACCTCCGGGCGTTGCGAATGTTCTAACAATGCCTGCAGCCAATCCGGATAGATAACTTCGGTGTCATTGTTCAATAATAATAGATGCGCTCCCTTGGCATGTTGCGCTGCAAAATTATTGATCGCAGCAAAATTAAATGGCTGGTCATCATGCAGAAAGCGTATACGCCCATCCCGCCGCTGATAATCTGCCATCAGATCCAGGGTCGCTGGTTCCCGGCTCTGGTTGGAAACGCCAATAATTTCAAAGTGGGGATAGGTTGTTCGATTCAGAATGGAATCCAGGCACCGTTCGAGCACTGCCGGCAAGTCCCGAAAAGGGATAATAATACTGATTTCAGGGTGATTCCTGATCTCACGGCGTACCCGGTAAACGCCAGGGCGCCTGCCTAGCGTGACGTCTCCGGCGATGCTCCGGCGGCTAAGCGCCGCCGCTACCGCCTTGCGGCCTGCTTCCCAAGCATAATGTTTGTGTGAAAAACGATCAGCGGTGGAACCGGCAATCCGGCGCCACCGGTACAGAACTTTAGGAATATGAACAATCCGATCTGTTTGCTCCAAAAAGCGCAACAACATCTCGTGATCCTGGGCACCATCATAACCCTCACGAAACCCGCCAATTTTTTGCAAAAGCGAGCGGCGATAGACCGTCAAATGACAAATATAGTTGATTGATAAAAGCAGATCGGGCGAGTAGTCAGGTTTGAAATGCACTGAATAACGGCGGCCATCCGGTTTGATATATTCTTCATCGGAATAGATGAGATCGGCTTTATATTCAGCAATCGTCTGGGCTACTTCCTGTAAGGCATAGGGCGTCAGCTCATCATCGTGATCGAGAAAACCAACAAATTCGCCTTTGGCCAGATCGAGCGCAGCATTAGACGCCACCGCAATACCCCGGCTCGTGTTCAAAAAGACGATTTGGATACGTTCTTCCTGTAGCTCACGAAGATAATTCAGGGTCTCTTGACGGCAGGATCCATCATCAGCAATGCATAACTGCCAGTTCGGATAGGTTTGGCGGCGGACCGAGTTGATAGCGGCTTTCAACCATCGGCGCTCCACATTATGGACGGGTACGACGAGTGAAATAAGCGGGCCATTCACGACATTGAATCTTGCGAGTATTGATCCATGATCACATCAACAGGTCCAGCCATTTTAATGGAGCCCTGCGCAAGCCACATAGCCCGGCTGCACAAATTCCTAATTGAATCCGGATTATGGGAGACGACAAGAATCGTTGATCCGTTCTTATGGTAATGCAAGATTCTAGCTGCGGACTTTTTCTGAAAATCGGTATCGCCTACCGACAAAATTTCATCAATGATGAGCACATCAGGCTGAACATCGGTTGCAATCGCAAATCCCAGCCGGGCAACCATGCCACTGGAATAAGTGCGAATAGGCGCATCCATGAATTCTTCAATGCCAGCAAACTCGACGATTCTTTCCAGCCGATTTGCCATATCCCTACGGCTAAAGCCCAGTACCGCGCCATTCAGGAAAATATTTTCCCGTCCGGTCATCTCATAGTCAAATCCAGCACCCAGCTCCAGTAAGGGCGCCACTCGCCCTTTTAAAAAGACTCTTCCTTGCATAGGGCGAATCACCCGGGCAATCACTTTGAGCAAAGTGCTTTTGCCCGCTCCATTCGCACCGATGATGCCAACAGTTTCACCTTGTTTTATAGAAAAACTAATGTTGTTTAAGGCATTAAAATCGGTATAACTGATACTGCGTCTTTTAAGCCATCGGATCGCGTATTCCTGAAAGGTTGGAATCTTTTCATGGGGAATCCGGAAACGCACTGTGACATTATCCAGTTGTATAACAGTCGTATTCATAACTACAGGCGATACGCTAACTGATCGGCCTTGCTGGTGAATGCGATCCAACCCGCCAGCAGGGTAGTAAACGCGAGGGACACGGCATTCACAATCAAACTGGTGTCAGGAAGATGATTGGCATAAATAGGAGTGCGGAACATTTCGATTAGTATCAAAAAAGGATTCCATGCTAAAAACTGACTTAATTCTGGTGAAAGAATAGAGAGTGGATACATGATAGGAGTCAAAAAGAATAACGCCTGAATCAAGACTTGATAAATATCTAAGGTATCAGTAAAAAATACGGATGCTGTAGATAATAACAAGGAAAAACCAAAGGTGAATATCGTCAAGATGAGAATGCTAATTGGAATGAAAAACCAGGCGGCACCAAGCGGGTGATCAAGAAAAATAATAATAATTATCAGAGAGAAAATTGAGATAAAAAAGTTAACCATTCCATTACCAACGGCTGCAACGATATAGGTAGCGCGGGGAACATAGATCTTTTTAAGCAATCCACCGCCATACGCCATAGTACCCATTGCGTATTGGGTAGTTTGTGTAATGAAGTTCCAAACCAGAAGGCCACTCAACAGATAGATGGCATAATGCGATAGCGATGATTTAAACATGGTCCCGAAGGCAATAGTCAGGACAATTGTTTGCAACAACGGATTCAATAACATCCAGAAAATACCTAACATTGAACGCTTATAGCGATTCTTTAGAATATTTCCTGTCATTAAAAAGACTAGATCACGATAACGAATAAGCTGAACAAACTCGTCAATTATTGCAGGGGAGCTTTTAGCGGAATCGTATTCCACCATGGTAAGTTATGGCCAAGGTTGTGGGATTACTGAACGGGTTGGAAAAATAACTCAACAATCTGGGATTGATATTGCGCACTGGATATTAACACTTTGACGCCAACCACGCCTATAGCAATCTTAATACCGGCTGTAGAATACTCTCTATCGTAGCTGCTGGATTTAAACAAAATATTGATTTATCAATACAAATCCCGCAACGCGCCCAGCAGGTAACCTCGTTCATAAAATTGCCGGCTGATCCGCTGGCCGACCTCGCGCAACGAAATCCGCCGTTGCGGCTGAATCAGCCGGCGCTTGCGGCGCATCACCAGGACGCCACGCAGGAAATCCCGGTACAACCGGAATACGATACCCAATTTGCCCTTGACCGTGTAGCGCAGCAGGATAGCCCCGTGCAGCGCCAGCAGCCAGAACAGATTGCGCCCCAGAAACCAGGCGGGCACATCCTTGACCAGCATAAACAGCGAATTGCGGATGCCATGATAAAGCACGAAATCGCTGTTGGGTCCGCCACTGGCAACGGAACCCTTATGATAGATCCGGGCATCTTCTGCATAAGCAGCCTGATAACCGAGCAACACGGCCCGCCAAGCTAAGTCGGTATCTTCGGCGTAACAGAAAAACTGCTCGTCAAAGTACTCGCCGGATACCCGGTAGACCTGACGCAATAAATCCGTGGTGTACAGTGCGCAGTTGCCACTGGGACCCAGTAACGGATCATCCGGCGATTTGCGGTTAGAAGCCAGCCCGCACTTGTAGAAGGTGATCCCCAGGTTGTCTACTTCGTCGCGGTTTGCGTACTTCATCACTCGCGCTGCTACCATCTCAATGCGCCGCTCACAGTCAATCCGCGCCAGCATCCGCGCCAGAAAATCCGGCTCGACCACGGTATCATTATTAAGCAGCAGAAAAAATTCATAGCGATCATGCGGCACTAATTGTCCGAACAACCGGTTATGCGCGCCGGTGAAACCATGATTCCTGGAAAAAGCCGTAAAGGTGATGCGCTCGGGATGGCGGGTAACATAGTCATTTAATTGAGCAACATCGCTGGCGCTGGAGCCATTATCCACCAGAAAGATGTCAAATTCCGGTGCAGCAACGTGCCGCAATGAATCCAGGCACTCCAGCGTGTCAGCAACCCGCCGGTAGTTGATGACAATAACCGCGATCCTGCCCGTCATGCTGCGGCCTCAGTGGCCAGGATATTTTCCATCCCAGCCAAGGTGTCATATAAAACAGGAGTTCCAGGAGAGTTCATATCAGACGATGCCCCGTCTATTGCCTGGTGCTCGCTGCTCTCCCGAACTCCAGTCTTATCCATCTACGCCAAATACACCCGTTCTAATGCCCCACGGGAGATGTTGCCTTTGGCGTCTTCCGCCTCGATGTAGTAGCGCACATCGCCAGCACCAACCGGCAGCTTAGCGGTGTAGTAATTTCCAGTAATGACCGCACCGGTCTGTGTAGGATACAGTCCGTTATCAGTCATCGCCAAGCGTGTTTCACCCTGAGCATCGCGCAACACCAGCGTCACCCGCTTCAACCCGCTGATGTCATAGACGAACGTATGCACCGTTCCCTCACGCGGCGCGTCCAGCAAACAACCTTGGCCCCAACGTTTGCCGCCGGGATTTTCCGGCGTCACCCACGGCGCAAAAATGGCCGGCCCGGTGCGATCCTTGCCAGCAGCGAGCAATGCATCCACATGGCTCTTGACCATGCGATAGCCTTGGTTAGCCGCATTGGTTACCTGTTGATCCCACACTGTTTGCCCAGTCCAGTACCAATAACAACTGGTCTCGGCAGCCAGCATCAGCCAACTAATGTCGTCCAGCCCTGACTGACCCGCATCTTCCAGGGAATGCACCACATTCTGCAAAGCGGTCAGCACCGCCCAGGAATTTAGATCAGGCGAGTAAGGTTGATCGTAGCGGCTGAACCACTTCATGAACTGCGGGTCGCCATTATCAGCGCCGCTCCAGGAACCGGGTTCGATATGCCCCGCCTGTGCGGGATCAGGTGGAAAACGATCCAGGTAATCATGAACCGAGGTTAGCTCGAAACGCGGATCACCCTGCAACCATCGGACCATTTCCCCCGTATTATGATTGTAATAGCTGTCAGCGCCACCGCCGTGATTGTCACCGTCGGAATGCAGCAGGAAGAATGGCGGATGCTTGGGATCAAAAGAGCCGGTATCGACGATCCGGTTATAGACCTGTCCTAATACATCTGGATATTGCAATGCGCCAAAGCCGCCGCGCGCATCCTCATTACCGATATAACGCTCTGCCGGCACAGCAATAATTTTGTGAATCTCTCCCTCTGGATCTTCGTATTGCACGTATTCAGGTTTCAGCAGACTCGGCGAAATTTTCGATCCCGCCCAGATATTATTCAGTTGCAGCCAGTCGTTAACGGGTGGATTGACCTGCTCAGCGGGATTGGGCGGCAGCATGCCTTCGTTGATTCCGGCGTAAGGATAGTCTTTGCATGCCCGGAAACGATGGATGGAGTCGTAAATCACCGCCTTGACACCGGCCTGATTCAGCGCCGGAATCATACGGATATGAAAGGCGGTTTCCGGTGGGAACATCACGCTGGAGGCTTCTACGCCAAATGCCGAGCGGATGATATTCCGGTGCCATTCGACCTGCTTGACGATGTTCCGGCCAGGGATCAGCGCCATGAGCGGATGGAAGAAACCGAAGGCGACGAAATCCACACGGGGGCCCAACCCGGTTTTTTCCTGTGCGATGGCGCGCAGTTCGTTATTCCAGCCGCTGAACCGTCCACCGCACAGGCCATCAGCGGCGCAGCGGTCCAGTTGCTCAATCAGTGAACCGCTCCAACTGGTGGACAAACCGGCGTGAGGCAAGCCGCCGTTGATGTATTGACGCGCGGCAGCCGGAATAAAATGAGTGTAGGGGACCGCCGCGCGCGCCGAAAATACCGTCCTTTTCGCCATCCCAGTAGTACTGGTCCGTCACGTTGTAGTAAGGCTGGTGCATGTGCTTGTGGATGCCAAAATACAGCTTGACTGGCGTGTCGCCTGGCCCTGTTGCTACCCGGATGACAGGTTGCGCTTTGACATTCGGCACGATGCGCAGCTGGTGAAATTCCTTGATCCAGTCGCTGCCGCTGGCCTGTTGAATATCGGCCTTGCGGCAGCCTTCCGCCTGCACGGTGATGGTATTGGGCCACAGCAGCCCAGCGGGAATACTGGCGGTGTAGTGATAATCGCCTTCGACGACTGTTTCTTCGAGCGCATCGCCCGTAATCAGGTGTTGCCCATCCGGCGCATGCAGGATCACCTGCGGGAATGGGGACCTTGCCATCGGCGACGAACGTGAGGGTAAAGGCCGGATTTTTTCCGGATTTGTCGCATTCCAGCGTTTCAGGGAGTTCGATCCGCAAAATGCGGTTAAAAACATCAGCCATTGCATAACCTCGCGTTGGTAGGGGTAATAGCAGCCATCATTTTAGAATCTATCGATGAAACCGATATGATTGTAGGTGGTCTGCCGCCAATCCGTCGCAGGACTCCTTATTAACCGCCAAGGCTTACAGCAAAAACACCGTCGCCAGCCCCAGAAAGATGAAAACCCCATACCGTCGGTGATGAAGGTCAGCAACACGCTCGAACCCAGCGCCGGATCACGGCCCAGGCGGTGCAGAACCAATGGGATGGCGACGCCCATCAGTGCCGCCAGCAGCAGGTTTAGCAGCATCGCCGCCGCCATGACCCCTCCCAATGGCAGGCTCCAGTATAACAGGCAGGTGAACAGTCCCACGGTCGCTCCCCAAACCATGCCGTTGAGCAGCCCGACTCCCAATTCCTTGAAGACCAAGTGCCAGGTGTTCGCCGGGGTGATTTCACCTAACGCCAGGCCGCGGGACCACCAGGGCGGTGGTTTGATTACCGGAATTGCCGCCAATCCCCGCAACAATTGGCATCAGCGTAGCCAAGGCAACGAGTTGCGAAATCGTACCTTCAAATAGACCAATCGCCCGCGAGGCGATGAATGCGGTACAGAGATTGACCGACAGCCACAACCAGCGGTTACGGGCGCTGTCCCAGATCGGCGCGAACAAATCTTCATCGCCGCGCAGGTGGCCATATTCAGCACATCTTCTTCCGATTCTTCGCGGATATAGTCCATCACTTCATCCACTGTCAGTAAGCCTACCAGCTTGCCCCGCTCGTTGACCACTGGCGCTGATACCAGATCGTAACGTTCAAAGGCCCGGGCTGCATCATCAGCGCTGTCAATCGCGTTGAAGACCACTGGATCAGTCAATATCAGCTGCGTTAACGGCGTCTGTGGATCATTAAGCAGCAGTGCTCGCAACGGCAACACACCCTTGAGCAAATGGCGGGCGTCCACGACAAACAGGCAGTCTGTGTTGGTTGGCAAATCGTCCCGGCCGCGCAGTAGCCACAATACCTGCTCAACCCGCTGACTCTCGCGCACCGTGAGGACATCCTGACTCATCAGATGGCCTACCCGGTCATCGGCGTAGGCCATGGTGGTCTGCAACCAGTCGCGGTCACGGGCATTCAACGACAGCAAGACGTCCGTCAGAACATCTTCGCTAACCACATCAGCCAGTTCGGTCAAATCATCAGCATCAAGCTGACTCAATACCCGAACCAGGGTTGGCCGATCAATACCTCGATCAGCGAATCCCGCACCGCATCCGAAACTTCAAGTAATACCTCACCCCTTGCTCATCCTGCATCTGCCGCCAGACCATCAGCCGGTCATTCAGCGGCAATGCCTCAAGAATGAAGGCAATATCAGCCGGGTGCAGGCTGCGCAATTTGAGTTGCAATTCAACTAAGTGCTGACGATGTATCAGTGACTCGATCAGCTCATGGCGGGGACTGACCCGGTCGCGATCGACCATCGTTTCGATCAACCGATGCTTTTCCAGCAGCTTGACGATGTGTTGCAGGTGATCTTCTACCTTGGGGAGATTTGCGGAGAGGGGGGCCAAACCGGTCATAGGGGAACTTATAGCAAAATCAGCATCACTCCCTGATCTCTTGCGAGGAGTTGCTAAGATGAGGTGTGTAACGCCGGACCACATAATCCGCTACGATCTGCTGGAACTCAGCGGCGATGCTTTCGCCTTTCAGGGTTACTGTCTTCTCGCCATCGACATAAACCGGCGCCACTGGAATTTCACCGGTGCCGGGCAGGCTAATGCCAATATGCGCGCCTGCTTGCTCTCGCCAGGACCATTGACCACGCAGCCCATCACCGCCACTTTCAACGCTTCGACTCCCCGGATAACGCTCGCGCCACACCGGCATCTGTTGACGGAGATAATGCTGAATGTCTTGAGCCAGGCGCTGAAAATAGTCGCTGCTCGTACGCCCGCAACCGGGACAGGCTGTTACCTGGGGCGTGAAAGAACGCAGACCCATTGCTTGCAGGATTTCCTGGGCGACGATGACCTCCTGGCGGCGGTCACCGCCCGGTTCCGGTGTCAGCGAAATGCGAATGGTGTCGCCAATGCCCTCTTGCAACAACACCGCCAGCGCAGCGGTAGAAGCCACGATGCCCTTGCTGCCCATGCCAGCTTCGGTCAACCCAAGATGCAGCGGGTAATCGCAACGCACTGCCAGCTTGCGATAGACCGCGATCAAATCCTGCACCCCGCTCATCTTCACCGACAAGATGATCTTGTCATGCGCCAAGCCAATGTCTTCAGCCCGCCGGGCGCTTTCCAGCGCTGAAAGGATCATCGCCTCATGCATCACTCTGGCCTGCTTAGCGCCGGTACCGGTAACCGCGCGTTGTCATCCATCAACCGGACCGCCAGTTCCTGATCCAGACTGCCCCAGTTCACTCCAATCCGCACCGGCTTATCATAACGGCAGGCGATGTCGACGATCGTGGCGAACTGTTCATCTTTCTTCCTGCCGCGCCCGACATTGCCGGGGTTGATGCGGTATTTGTCTAGCATCCCGGCACAAGCGGGATATTTGCGCAGCAATTTATGGCCATTGAAGTGGAAATCGCCAATGAGTGGAACGGTCACGCCTTGCGCCGCCAGCCGTTCACAGATGACCGGCACGGCGGCGGCGGCTTCCTCGGTGTTAACGGTGATGCACGAGTTCCGAACCGGCCTGGGCTAATTCGGGCCACTTGGCTGGCTGTCGCCTTCGCATCAGCGGTATCGGTATTGGTCATCGACTGACCACAATGGGCGCGTTACCACCGACCGTTACTTGACCGACGCGAACGGCGATACAGGGACGGCGCGGGAGCGAGAGAAGAAGCATGAGCCATGAAGCATGTTACCTATGCAGATACGAATCGGAAAATTGACCTTACCGGCTAAAATTAACGGAGAAATTCACGGCTAATCTCGCGAAATTGATCAGTGCCGGACTGATGCAGCCACTCGAAGGCGGCCATTTCGCGGCTCACCACGCGCACCCCCTCGGCGCGCATCCGTTCCAGCGCTAGCTCCACATCACGCGGCGACCGCGATGAAACCGCGTCGGCGACCAGATAGATATCGCCGCTTACCGCCCGCAAATCCAGCGCGGTTTGCAACACACAGACATGGGCTTCGGCGCCCATGACGATAATCTGTTGACAGCCAAGCGCATCGATGCGCCGCATGCAATCCCGCTCAGCAGCGCAGGAGAAATGCATTTTCTCCATAAATGCCTCCGCAGGCAGCAAATCACGAATTGCCGCCACTGTATGGCCCAATCCTTTCGGGTATTGTTCCGAGGCCAGCACTGGCACCTTCAGCCGCTGGGCAATCTGGATCAACCAAGCGCCATTGGCTACAAGGCAATCAGCATCGTGGATAGCAGGCATCAGCCGTTCCTGGAAATCCACCGCCAGCAGGCAAGAGGTTTCAACTCTCATTAACATTAATCAACCCTCTCAGTCGGCAATCAAGGTGATCCGTTCATTGGAATTGGAGCCTGTGACCTGCCGAACCTGCAAACCCCCGCCAAGCGGAGGCCAGCAAATCGATTCGGACAGGGGATAGCGGATTGTCCACGGCTAAGGTGAATAGACTCATCCGGGGTTCGCGTTTCTGCTGACTGATGCTGCCGACCCAGACCGGCAGACCACCTTCCCGCAAGCGCTCACCGGCATCCCAAAACCGCAGCAACCAGCGAGTCTTAGGATCATCACTGTAATACACCATGGTTAATTCGTCCTCACGGCCCTTGTGGAGTTGCGGCAGCACCGGCAATTCACGCAGGTCGGCCTGAGGACTCAACAAAGCAGCATGCTCTTAAACTCGCCTTCGGCGCCAATTGCCAGCCTGCTTCCCATAAACGCTGCTCCAGTTGTTCGCGTGTTCCCGCCCATTGCAAGACCAAATCTTGCCGGTGATGGCCCTGAAAATCCAGCCCGCTGCTGGGGAAGCTCCCGCCAGCCTTTTTGCCACCACTGGTCCCGCGTCTGGGTATGCAGCACGGTTTGCGGTTGATAGCGCCGCAGATCGGCTTGATAGTCGAGACTGACGTGCAACAGATCGGTCGCCAGCAGCGCAATCACACTGTAGGCTAACAATCCACGCCACTGAAGCGCCGCCTTAGGATGGCGATTGTAGGCGATGCCGAGCACCGTTACCCAGATCAATCCCAGGCACAAACCCGCCAGGGTGTCTGTCAGCCAATGGATACCCAAATACAGCCGGGCAAACGCAATCGGCACGATCAGGAACGCTGCTGCCAGATAAACAAACCAGCGGCGGGCCAATGGGATTTCCCGGGCAACCAGCACCGCCAAGAAACCGAAGACCAAGGTGCTGAATGTGGCATGGCTGGAGGGAAATGAATAACCTTGCACCCCCTTGCGCCGCTTCAACCGGACTGGACACCGGTAACAGCCCGCGGAACAGCAGGTTAGTGGCCATGCAAAGCCTAGCGCCGCCAGCCAGTGCCAAGCGGCTGAGTGGTTGTGCCGCCAAATCAGCCAGATGAATACCACCAGACTCACCGGGAGGGTCACATGGTAGTCGCCCAGCTCGGTGGTGAACACCATCAGGGCATCGGCCCCAAGGGGTGCGCAACTCCTGAAAAAAGTGATAGAGACTTTGATCCAGGCCGCTCGGTAATTGCTTAAGTAAGCAGCGCTCAGAGCTCAGACTCAATAGACCAGCCCCCAGCAGCAAGATTGCCAGAGTCGCCAACCCGCGTAATTCACCCTCACGAGGATCAAGCAGCGAAGCGCTGATCGGGCCAATAAAACGCCATAAGCCTCGACTCCATACAGTGAATCGTTGTAACCAATCGGTCGCGTGGGCTTGGAACAATCGCACACCGTGAGTTACCAACCAGGTGGTGAGCCATAACAGCGCAGCGATGATCAAAATTAACACCACTAACCGCCCAGCTACGCGGGAGGCGATGTCCAGCGATGCACCGAAAGCCATGCCAGG
This sequence comes from Gammaproteobacteria bacterium, assembly GCA_024234995.1. Classification (GTDB taxonomy): domain Bacteria; phylum Pseudomonadota; class Gammaproteobacteria; order Competibacterales; family Competibacteraceae; genus UBA2383. Next base: position 401,983 of record JACKNF010000001.1, on the reverse strand, counting down.
AATCAGATGTTTGGCGCCCACAGAATTGCCGAAATGACATTTGCGATCATGAAGCGGCGCCACGTCATGTCCATCATGCTTAGCCACGGTAGGGATCGTGCCGCGTACTGACCGAAAAACCGGCCTAATAACACCCCTTACCGCCGTGTTTACGGAAAAATTCCTCGCTGCGGATGATCATTTCAGGGTGCTTGGTAAACGGCCAGATTTGCCGGATGCCTTGATGAAACACCCGGCCGATCCAGAAGCTGATGGCATCGTAAGCAATAGCGCCCCAGGTCGACCACCAATAGGCCGTCCAAAAATTCCAAGTGACCAAGACCGATCAACGCCCCAGGCTGAACATCACCAAAGCGCCGGGAATAATAACGCCGACAATGGTCAGCGATTCCGCCATGGCGGTGATAAAAATGACAGTACTCATCCAACCTGGGTGAGCGGCTACCCAAGCGAATAGTGCATTGACGAATTCGGACTGCATGGCAGGGCAGGTCCCAAGTTGGCAGGGAACAGGATAAAGTTGAACTGTAACCGTTCACACCCATCGCCTGCTTGCGGGCGATGGGCTGGAAGATGATGGCAACCGTTTCAAGGATTTACCATTTACTCTCGTCCTCTCTCCCTTAGTAGGGGCGAAGGGATTGAATGTTTACGTTGAACTTCTAAGTTAGGATTTTGCCTTAGTCATAATTATAGTGTAAGCAACTATTTATTTTATATAAATAAATATCTAATTACCGCATGATTTCCTTATACATGCTAAGCCATTATCATCATAGCAAATTTGGACGCCAAGCCCTGGAAATTTCTATATCGGGCCAAATTGGCCTATTTTAAGATCCGATTCTGTCGCTTTTGGTAAAGGTTGTCAGTCAAGCTGTTTTCAGCCGTCATCTGTTACGTAGAGATTGATGACCAAAATGGCCCCTGGCTATAGATAGCCATATATTTATATGATTTAAAATCATACAGTTAAAAAATAATATTAAGGCAACCCATAAATCAGGTACGATTTCTGCTCTTTAACAGATCAAATACGCAACAAGTCATTTTAGAATTGAACTATTTAGGATTGAGCCACTGGAGCTGGTTTTGATGAACACGCAAATCCACCGCAAACAGATTATCATTCTGGTGCTAGCCATGGCGCTGGCTGCGGTTTCCTACTGGATTCCCTTGCCGCAGAAGTCTCAACTTTTATTCATCGTCGACGCTAGGTGAATCACCTAATTTATCAACAATAAGCCGAGACTCTTGCCTATGTACGCGAACCAGCGACGATCTGGCGGTTTCCGGTGACCCTGCAAATGCCCCAGAAAGCTCCTATTCAAGCAGCCTTAGCCCCTGAGAAAAAAGAAACTCAGTTAGATCAACCATTGCCTGCAACACAGTTAATTAATCAGCGCGACTTTACGAACAATGGCATGACTAATCCCTCTCTGGTTCCGGTTAAGGAATTGAATTATCACATGAAAAACTAGATAGACTTAGCCCGGCTATCGAAACTGTGTTTCGCTCAACCGGTCGTCTCCACCTCCGACCCTGATACCGGCACAACACCCGAAAATCTAGCCCATTCGAGCGTGTCTCCTCTTCCTGCAACAACTCCAAAATCGCCGATACCTGCTCCCCATCATGTATCCTGAAGGATGTGTTTCATCTTGAAAGCCATTTGCATATCTTTTGATACTATATCACTGATAATAACATCAGACTTTCGAGTCCAGTAAGCAGTGCGTGGTCTATGCTTACCCAATCAAAGCCATTCAAACAGGGTGTACTGAAAAGCGAGGGAAGGACGATGCATGTGCTTGTCGTCGGTGGAGCGGGCTATATCGGTTCCTACATGGTAAAGCTGCTGGTTCAACGCGGGTTTGAGGTGACGGTGCTGGACAACCTATCCACCGGACATCAGGATTCGGTGCGGGAAGCGCGGTTTGTATTGGGCGACCTGTTTGAACGCGACATCCTAGAAGATCTATGCCGGAAAACCCGTTTCGACGGGGTCATGCACTTCGCTTCCTATATCCAGGTAGGCGAATCAGTACGGGAACCAGCCAAGTATTACCGCAATAACGTATTCAAAACCCAAAATCTGCTAGACGTGATGGTGGCGCAGCGAGTGCCCTATTTCATCTTCTCATCCACCGCGGCTATTTTCGGCGAACCGGTGCGGATACCGATCAGCGAGAGGCCATCCCAAGCAACCTATCAACCCCTACGGCCGTGGCAAATGGATGGTCGAGCAAATGCTGGAGGATTACGATACGGCATGGCCTGAAATCAATCTGCCTTCGTTACTTCAACGCTGCCGGGGCTGATCCAGAAGGTGAGCTAGGTGAGCGCCATAACCCGGAAACACACCTTATCCCACTGGTCTTACAGGCCGCTAATGGCCGCCGGTCACACATCACCGTGTTTGGTAATGACTACGACACCCCGGATGGTACTTGCATCCGCGACTATATCCACGTTAATGACCTGTGCGAAGTGCATTTGCTGGCCTTACAACGACTGTGGGATGGCGGAGGCAGCTCGGCTTATAACCTGGGAAATGGCAACGGCTTCTCGGTCGGGAGGTCATCGAGACCGCCCGCACCGTCACGGGGCGCGGCATCCCGGTCCAATATGGCGAACGCTTTTACCTGGTGATCCAGCACGCTTGGTAGCCGATAGCCAACGGGTGCGCGTGGAACTGGGCTGGAAGCCACGCTATGCCGATCTGGCAACCATCATTGCACATGCCTGGCAATGGGAAACACGGAGTTAGCACGCTGTTCATCGATGATCACCATTCAATGCTAGAGCAAACTCCGTCTTGGCCGCTAATGAAATCCATCTCTGGCTAGCAAACTTGCAGCCGTCACCGGAACGATTAGCGAGGCTGGCGGCAACGCTGACCGTGGATGAACGGGAACGGGCCGCACGATTTCGTTTTCCCGGACACCGGGATCGTTTCATCGCCGGGCGAAGGCTTGTTACGGGAATTGCTGGGAGCCTATCTCAACCGGATGGCAGCGGCGTTGCGTTTCAGCCAGGGTCCGCGCGGTAAACCGGTGCTGGCAGATGAACATAGCGAAGGCTTGCACTTCAATCTTTCCCATAGCAGCGGCCGGGTGCTATATGCGATCGCCTACCATGAAGTTGGCGTGGATTTAGAGGCGATGAATCGCCGGCTGGATTACATGGCGGTTGCTGAACGCATCTGCACTCCACGCGAATGGGCCTTCTTTCAAACATTGCCTGCAGAACAAGCCCGCCGCGAAAGTTTTTTGCCTGCTGGACTCGCAAGGAGGCCGTTGCTAAAGCGCTAGGAGACGGATTAGCCCATGGCCTGAACAAGTTGGATGCTGGTTTCCAGGAGGATGAACAGGCGGACAAGCGGATTAGCCTGCAGGATGCCGCTGGCCAGGAATGGAGTGTACAAAATCTGCCTCTGGAGCCGGGGTGGTAAGCGCGTTAGCGGCCCCTATCGACTGGCATTGGCGAATGCTGACGCTGGGGGAACTTGGAGTCAGTGACTGAAGTTGCGCGCCAAGAATGGAGAATCCGGCTAGGAACGGATTAAGGCGGATTGATTAGATTTTTTATCCTTCATGCACGGCCTGGGTAATTCGAAGCGAAAGCACGTTTCGCCCATCCTCACGGTGGTAGCTTACCTCATCTATCAGGCTCTTGATCAGCAGGATGCCCAGTCCGCCTGGCTGACGCTCATCCAGTTCCAAGCTTGTATCAGGATCAGTGCGGGCCAATGGATCGAAAGGCGGACCGTCATCCACGATATCCACCGTCAGACCGCCAGCTTGAATGGTGACTTGGCAGAATACGGTGTAAGCGTGCGTCCGCCCTTCATAGGCATAGTTAAAAACATTGACCAGCGCTTCTTCCATCGCCAGTTCTAACCGGGAAATTTGCGCTTCAGCCAACCCGGCGGTCTGAGCAATTTCACGGATATGATCAAGGAATACTGATAGATGATCCAGTTCAGTAAGCAAACACAGACGCGTGATTTTTATATTGGAATTTTCAGACATCATGGCGTTGGCGACCTCACCGTTGATTTAGCAGCAGCGCCGGGTGCGCCACTGCCAGCAAAGTCAGATCGTCGCTTTGCTCGGCCAAACCGGCATGCGCAGTTACCGCAGCAATGACCCTCTCGATCAACTGATGCGGGCTGGCAATCTCAGGTTCACGACTGACTTCCAGCAACCGCCGGGGATCGAAGCATTCACCAGCGGCATTCATAGCTTCAGTAACCCCATCGGTGTACAGCAGCAGAATATCTCCCGGTGCCAAACACAGCGCCACTGGCGTGTAAGTCCAGTTTGGCTCGACACCCAGAACCAGCCCGGCTGCAATATCCATGAATTCAGCGCTGCCATCGGCATGGCGGATCAACGGTGGATTGTGTCCGGCGTTACCAAAAGTCAACTTCCCTGTTTCCGGATGCAATGCCGCAGCGAAAAAGTCACGAACAACAACCGTTCGTTCAGGACACACAACTCGCGATTGACCTGCTCCAATACACCCGCGGGATCGGGGGTCGTTGCAGCCATTGCCTTCACCAGCGTCGTGGTGACCGCCATCATCAGTGCTGCTGGAACACTCTTGCCCGCCACATCGCCAATGCCTAGAAACAGCCGCCCATCCACCAGCCAGAAGCATTGAAACAAGTCGCCACCCACTTCGCGGGCCGGTTGAAACCACGTTGCGACCTCCAAGCCGCCTTGAGCGGCCAACTCAGCCGGATTGCGTGGCAGAAAGCTGTCTTGTATGCCACGGGCAATCTTCAGCTCATTATCAATCCGCGCCTGTGCCGCACGCGCTTCAGCCAGGGTATCAACCGCTGCTGGCGCAACGCCTGACGCATTTCAAAAAGGACTGGGTTAGCACACCGACTTCGTCGAAGGCGCGAGGTGCGGGAATTGCGACGTCCAGGTCGCCGCCAGCAATCGCCACACTTTTCTCGGTGAGGGCCAGCAAGGGCCGGGTAAACCGGCGCACAATCAGTATGACCAGCGCCAGCAAGAGCAGCAACCCAATACCGCCAATGAGATAGACCTCACCCGCGAGCGTTTCCAAATTTGCGAACAACTCTTCTTCACCAAATACGACGCCAATCGACCAATTGGTTCCAGGCAAAGGGTAAAGTAAATACGGGCGGGCTTATGCAAGTAGGGACTCCACAGCGCTGCAAAGCCAGTTTCACCCCGGATCATCCGCTGGCCGATATCGAACAAGTTTGGATTCTTCTGAAAGCGCGCCACATCAAAAATGGTTTCGGACAGAACCCGCTGCGGATCCAGGTGGGCTAGATACCGGCCATCACCGGACAGGATAAACACATACCCGGTTTGAAAAACCCGCAACCGTTCGATGGCGCTCATCAAACTGCTTAAAGAAAGTTCCGCACTCACTGTACCAGCGGCTACCTGAACCCCATTTTGCATACCATAAACGGGTAATGTATAGGCGGAACTGCATACCCGCATCAGGGTTCAGGAAGGGTTCGCTCCAAATCCCTGCTTCAACGGCTTCGAGAAAGAATCTTGAATCATCGGTTCCAGATGCGCTGAAACCCCGGTCAAATCACAATCCACTTTAGAATGACTGTGGCGGCAGTTCAGCATTTGTGCTTGGGATTGCAAAGGGTGGCGCTACTCCTGGAATCCAATACTATCGTTACCGCATTGCAATAGGAGCTATCCATAACGGCGTCTGTAGCCACTGCGCGTAATGCTTCAATATCCGCTCCCTGTTCAAGGGATTGTGTCAGTTTGGAAGCAACTTCCATGACATCGGCTAAAATACCTTGCACGTTGCCAATGATCGCGCCACTTAAACCAGCGATAACCGCGTTAACACTGTCCAGCATATGCTGATGGGACTTCTGGTAGTCATAATAGAATGCTGTGACAAACACCAGCGCTACAGCACCCACCAGCGTTAACGATAATCGGGCAGCCAGCCCCAGGCGAACATGCATTGGTGAATAAGCCGGTACCCCAGCAGGTGTGTTGCCCGCTGATCGTTGCTTAGACTCGATTGACATTTGCTTATTCGCTCATTATTTCTGCACACGTTATTCCGGCAAATGCTTATTACTTGATGCTTATTACCATAGGACAATTTCATTCTTTCCTTACGAACATAGGCTAGACTTTTACCGGTCGATAGCGGCCTCTTTCCAGACAAATTACCGCCCCAACATCGCCTATGGAGTATCATTATCCTGACTGCCGGGATCTTTTCCTGCGCTTACTGGCGGGCCCATCTAACCTTGGGTTTTCAGCATGACGGTTCACGCACTGTTCTAGGGCAATGCACCCATCAAGGCCCTTTGCAGGTGCAGCGGCCGTTCTATCCCGAAGGACCGGAAGTCTGCCATGTAGCCATTCTCCATCCGCCTGGCGGCGTCGTCGGCGGTGATGAGTTGCGCTTGGACGCGAGGATTGAAACCGGCGCTCACGCACTGCTCACCACGCTAAGCGGCTGGCAAATTCTACCGCAGTGCGGGTTCTCTGGCCGGTCAGGTGCAGCATTTGACGGTGAAAGCCGCTGGCGCAACCCTAGAATGGCTGCCCCAGGAGAATATCCTCTACAGCGGCACCCAGATCCACACTTTGACCCGGATTGAACTGCAAGGCGACGCTCGCTTTCTGGGCTGGGAAATCCTCTGCTTAAGTAGGCCCGCAGCAGGTGAAACCTTTGAAACCGGCGAATGCCGCAACAGCTTGAACTCTGGCGCGACGGAGAACCACTCTACCTGGAGCATGCGTGTTATACGGGTGGTGATTCGATACTCGACGCCCCTTGGGGCCCTGCAGGGCCAGCCAGTAAGCGCCACATTAATATGTACCCCTCCTATGGAAGGGCTGGTTGATGCTATCCGCACCGCTATCCTTCTCCCTGCCTTAGATAAGAAAGGGTGGCCCGATCAGCAAGGAAAAAAAGAGTTGGCCGCTGTAACTTCATTGGATGGCATGCTCATTTGCCGCTACCTCGGGTCTCTTCAGCGATACGTGCCCGGCAATTTTTCATTCTGGCATGGGGGTTGCTGAGACCCGCGATATTCAATCGTCTTCCTGTCCTTCCCGCTTCTGGAATACCTGACCGTTACCCGAGAACACCCATGGAACTCACTCCCGCGAAAAAAAGACAAGCTGTTGCTGTTCACTGCCGGTCTCTGGCGGAACGGCGCAAAGCCAAGGGACTGAAACTTAACTATCCTGAGACCGTTGCCTATCTGTCCTGCGCTTTGCTAGAAGGCGCACGGAAAGGCAAAGCGTTGCCGAATTAATGAGTCATGGCCGTACGCTACTCACCCGCAATGATGTGATGGATGGCGTCCCGGAAATGATTCCCGAGGTGCAAATCGAAGCCACGTTTCCCGACGGAACCAAACTGGTCACCGTCCATCACCCGATTCCTTGAGGAGACCACGCATGATTCCCGGTGAAATCGTCACCGTTGACGGTGACCTCGAACTCAATACCGGCCGCCGCATCACGCGCTTGAGCATCGCTAACACCGGTGACCGGCCGATTCAGGTCGGCTCACACTATCATTTCGCTGAAACCAATCCCGCTCTGCGCTTTGAGCGTGCGCAGGCGCGAGGCTGTTACTCGACATTCCTGCTTAAGCACGGCGGTGCGCTTCGAGCCAGGCCAGGAACGCGAGGTGGAGCTGGTGGATTATGCTAAGCGCCTGGGAAGTGCATGGCTTCCGCGCCGAGGTAATGGGACCGCTGGAGAAACAGCCATGAGCCGCATCGACCGTCGCGCCTATGCCGACATGTATGGCTCCTACCACCGGCGACCGGGTGCGGCTGGGCGATACCGGACTGTGGATCGAAGTCGAGCGTGACCATGCGATTTACGGCGAGGAAGTGAAATTCGGCGGCGGCAAGGTGATCCGCGATGGTATGGGTCAGTCGCAACGGCCTCAACGTGATGGCGCGGCCGATACTGTGATCACCAATGCGCTGATCGTCGATCACTGGGGCATCATCAAGGCTGATATCGGCATCAAGGATGGACGCATTGCTTAAGCATTGGCAAAGCTTAAGCAATCCCGATATTCAACCGGGCGTTAACATTATCATCGGCCCAGGTACCGAGGCGATCGCTGGAGAGGGGCTGATTGCCACCGCTTTACGGCATCGATAGCCATATTCATTTCATCTGCCCGCAGCAGGTTGAGGAAGCATTGATGTCCGGTGTGACCACCATGCTGGGGGCGGTACCGGTCCGGCAACCGGCACCAATGCAACCACCTGTACGCCGGGGCCTTGGAACCTGCGGCGGATGTTGCAAGCAGCAGAAGGGTTGCCCGTCAATCTCGGCTTTCTCGGCAAGGCAGGCAACGCCAGCCATCCGGCAGCGCTGGAGGAACAGCTCGAAGCGGGCGCAATGGGGCTGAAACTGCATGAGGACTGGGAACGACACCGGCAGCTATCGACAACTGTCTGGCTGTGGCTGAGCGCTATGACGTCCAAGTTGCGATTCATACCGATACGCTGAATGAATCCGGTTTCGTTGAGGACACCCTAGCCGCGTTCAAGGGCCGGGCGATTCACACCTATCACACCGAGGGTGCGGGCGGCGGGCACGCTCCGGACATCATCCGCGCCTGCGGTGAATTGAACGTGCTACCCTCCACCAACCCGACCCGGCCATACACGATTAATACCGTGGATGAGCATCTGGACATGTTGATGGTGTGCCATCACCTCGACCCCGGTATCCCCGAGGACGTAGCGTTCGCCGATTCACGTATCCGCCGCGAGACCATCGCCGCCGAAGATATCCTGCACGATCTGGGGGCATTTTCGATGATTGCCTCCGATTCACAGGCGATGGGCCGGGCCGGTGAGGTCATCACCCGCACGTGGCAGACCGCACACAAGATGAAGATGCAACGGGGCACTTATCCCCTCTCCCGCAACTCGCTCCCCCCCGCAGGAGCAGATGGAGAGGCCGGGCAGCGTGCCGACAATTTCCGGGTCAAGCGCTACATTGCTAAGAGTATGATCAATCCGGCTATCACTCATGGAATTGCCCATCTGGTCGGTTCATTGGAGACCGGCAAACTGGCTGACATCGTGCTGTGGCGTCCAGCGTTTTTCGGTGTAAGCCCGCATTGATCATCAAAGGCGGTTTTATCATTGCTGCGCCAATGGGTGACCTGAATGCGTCAATCCCGACGCCGCAACCGGTACATTACCGGCCTATGTTTGGCGCCTTTGGCGGCACGCTGGCTGCTACCTGTCTGACCTTTGTCTCCAAAGCAGCGTTGAATAGCGGGGCGCTGGATGCACCTCGATCTGCATCGTATGCTAGCGGCCGTGCATGACACGCGCGCGATATGCAAGCGTGATCTTATTCATAATGAGGCGCTGCCTAAGATTGAGGTTGATCCACAAACGTATGAAGTACGCGCCGACGGAATCCTGCTGACCTGCGAACCGGCTACCATCCTGCCCCTGGCACAAAAGGTACTTTTTGTTCTAAATAATTCCTTGTAAGAAGGCAGAATCTGCTGCCTCATGCATTGAATATCCCCGAGAAGAAGCCGCTCATGGACGTTATTGAACCTGTGGAATTGCAAATCGTTGAGCGTTTACATGAGGCGTTGCCTGCTGAAACGACGCTGACCTTGCCCCTTTGAGCTGCGCCAGAAAAGCCGTTTGCGAACCTGGCTAGACAATGGCGCCAATGTAGGCCTGTTTCTACCACGGGCACGGTGCTGCGTCATAGCGACCGGTTGCGGACGACCACGGCCTGATCGTTGAGGTTCATGCTGCTGCAGAACATGTTTCCACTGCCCGCACGGACAATGCCCTATTGTTGGCGCGTGCTGCCTATCACCTTGGCAACCGCCACATCCCGTTACAGATCGATTCAGGCTGGTTACGCTATCTTCATGATCATGTGCTCGATGAGATGGTTCAAGAATTGGGGCTGGACGTGATCCATGAGCAAGTGCCGTTCGAACCAGAAGCTGGGGGCGCACGGCGGCGCCCGCCATCATCACCATCATCCAGCATAACACGGGTGTTCTGCGCGTGGATTCATCCCAGTAAGATACCGATGACTGTATTCATAATTGATTTATGGTTGCTATGGACAGTGACTTACTGAATCTTTCAGGGTACATTAGGCTAAAATCATCCTCCCATATCTCATCCATACCAGCATAGATGGTACGGTCGGCGATCCAGCACGATGGTAAATACTCTGATCTCCTGCTGGTTCACCCGCGCAAGGGGTTGATGAACCATTTGGTTAAGATAGGAAATTTTCATGGATTTCCGCCAAACCGGCGCCATGTCTCATCATCTGGCATCGCCAATAACCGGCCAGCAAATTCTAGGGCTGCCGCAAGGTTTGCGTTCGCCGCCGTGCTTAATGGTTCACCCAATTCAAAACTTTCGCCGCGAATCGCCAATTGAAACGCCGGTGGAGGTGGAGATGGTTAATTTGCTGGTGAGACATACAGCACAGCAGCGGGCGACAGCGTATGGCTGGTATAGCTGGTGTCCCGGATGGGTTGAAGAAGAGTGAATTGGTAGGGTCCTGGACAACTTACGCTGGCATCGACAAACAGTGCCAGCGCCCGGTTTTCTAAATCGGCTGCATGTTCGATCTGGAACTGAAAGTCGGTGAGCAACTCAACATATCCCCAGCCGTTACGCTGTTCCTGCTCAACCATCAAGTGCTCCAGAAACAGCAGGGTCCCAAGGCGTCATCACCCCGACTAGGGTTGCCAGCCGCAAGAATCAGTAGTGTTTCAGTCAAGTCAGGTTCTCCCAAAATGGTTTTCAAGTGTCTAATCCCAGATCAATCCCTTTTCATTCCTCAAATACCCGCTAAGCTTTATTAAAGAGCTTTATTAAAATACAGGAAGTTTATAAAGGTTATTATGCTGAAAACTGCCTCTTGCAACCCTCCATTGCAGGGCAGAAAAATTGGATACTATTGTAAGAGCTATCGGCCCGACGCAAAGGAGGGACCATGCCACTTTACGACTTGCGCAAATTTGTTGCACCCGAGTTTATTTTCGGCATTGGCTCACGGCAGCGTGCCGGTTTCTACGCTCGGAATCTGCAAGCCCGGCGCGTATTGATCGTCACCGACCCTGGCATCATCCGCGCGGGCTGGTTGAACGAGCTGCTCGCCGATTTGGAAGAAAGCGGGTTGCAATCGGTCGTGTTCCATGACGTCACACCGAACCCTCGGGATTACGAAGTTATGGCCGGCACTGCCATTTATCATGACGAAGGCTGTGACGTTATCATGGCGTTGGGTGGCGGCAGTGTTATCGACTGCGCTAAGGGCATCGGCATTGTTGCCGCTAATGGTGGCCATATCCTGGACTATGAAGGCGTCGACCGCATCCCGCAACCAGGGCCACCGCTGATCTGCATCCCCACCACCGCTGGCACTGCTGCCGACATTTCACAGTTTGCTATCATCAATAACACAGTGCAGCGCTATAAGATCGCTATTGTTAGCAAGAGCGTAGTACCGGACGTATCATTGGTGGACCCGGAAACCATCACCACCCTTGATCCTTATCTCATAGCCTGCACCGGGCTTGATACATTGACACATGCCATTGAAGCTTATGTTTCCACTGCAAATTCGCCGGTGCTGGATGTCCACGCCTTAGCGGCAATTGAGCTGGTCCGCGACTATCTTCTGCCGGCAGTCTCCAATCCCGCTAACTTAGTGGCCTACGAGAATATGATGCTGGCCAGTCTGCACGCCGGCCTGGCCTTTTCCAATGCCAGTCTTGGCGCAGTCCACGCCATGGCACACAGCCTGGGCGGCTATTTGGATCTGCCACACGGCGAAAGTAACGCCTTGCTGCTTGAACATGTATTGCGTTTCAATTATCCCGCTGCCGAGGAGCGTTACCAGCGTATCGGCCAAGCCCTCGGCGTGTCCCTTGCTGGTGCGCCAGCGGCCGTCCGGGAAAAACAGATTACAAAGACATTGCAAAACCTCCGCAAAGCTTGCGGGGTTCATGAGGGTCTGGCAGCGCGTGGCGTCAACGCCAGCACGATTACTGATCTGGCTCCACCGGCGAGCCGTGACGCCTGCCTATTTACTAATCCACGCCGCGCCAGCCCGCAGATATCAAAAACGATCTATGCCGAAGCCCTCTGATCGGGGTAATGGCACCTTGCGGGAGACACAGCAGCATCGAATCATTGGCTTAGGCGAACCATCTTCCGCAAGAGTGACTATCCTGAACAACGCTGCAGTCTGTCGCAGCTGGCACGCTGCAAGCCATTGCTGAAAACTTTGTAGCGATATGGTTCTAGTAATTGCCCTTTTTAGCCGTATGGGCCGGATGATCAAAATCCTGGCCTAAGATGCAGCAATGCGCTTTGACGCAGGAGCAGAAGAGGTCGAGACTGCGAAACAGTTGGACTGGCTGCATCCCGCCGGGCGCCATCTCGTTCAAAGTTTTAGGCCGTCCGCAGTCAGCGGCTGCGGTGTGCAGTGAAATTTGGCGGACAGCAATATCATTAACCGCCCGTCAAGATTTTCTGGATTCACATCGACATGCGTGTTCCTCGACTTTACCTCCCGGTCCCGCTAGCAGCCGGTATGACCCTGCCGCTGAATGAGAATGCCTTTAATCATGCAGTGCGCGTCTTACGGCTCAAGCCAGATGCACCTCTGACGTTGTTCAACGGCCAAGGCGGAACATTTGCAGCAAAATTGCTAGAAGTCAGCAAGCGAGAAGCCTGGGTGCAAGTAACCAGCGCCTTACCTGGCGAGGCTGAATCGCCTTTGCAGGTGACGCTGGCGCAAGGCATCTCACGCGGTGAAAAGATGGATTACACCCTCCGAAAGCCGTGGAATTGGGCGTTGCCGCGATCCAACCGCTGTTTGCGAAACGCAGCGGGGTTGATTTAGCCGGTGAGCGGTTGATACGCAAGATCCAGCACTGGCGCGGCATTGTAATCGGCGCCTGTGAGCAATGCGGACGCAATCAATTACCGGAATTACGGGAACCACTGCCACTGATCCAGTGGCTGGCAACAGCTGAACGGCTCTTTCCCGCCTCCCCGTAAAGGAGGGTTAAAGAGGGAGGTGAAGCAATCGAGGAAGACGTTCAAGAATGCTTGCGCTTGTTGCTCGATCCATTGGCAAAACAAGGCTTGCGCAGACTGGAACCACCCACGGAACCGTGACACTCCTCATTGGCCCCGAAGGCGGTTTGAGCCCAGCGGAGATTGCCCAGGCTCACAGAACTGGATTTACTGGCATCCGCTTGGGGCCCGCGGGTGCTGCACCGAAACCGCCGGCGTTGCGGCGCTGGCGGCTTTTGCAAGCGCTATGGGGTGATTGGGATTAGGTAAAATCGTTTTCCAAAATAATGCGATAGCGTGCTTTACCGGCCTCCAGACGGGCTGGCGCTTCATTGACCTGGCTCATCGGAAAATGCTCGGTTACTGGTGCGATCCGATGCCGGGCACAGAAATCCAGCATCTTGCGAATAGTCGCCGGAGAACCCAGCGGCGAACCGGATACCACGCTCTTCTGACCGGTGATCAGCGAAAATGCCGCAACAGGAATAGGTGTCAGTACCGCTCCAACCGTATGCAGCCGTCCTTTCGGTCCTAGAACATTCAGAAACGCTGGCCAGTTCAGATCAACATTGACAGTCGATAGGATGAAATCCAGCGAGCCGGCGATTTTCTCCAGTTGCCCCTCGTTGCGGGAATTGACAACTTGATGCGCACCCATATCCAAAGCTTCGTCCCGCTTGGATTCGCTGGAGGTGAATGCCGTCACTTCACAGCCCCATTTGTTCAGAAACTGGATGGCCAAGTGGCCCAATCCGCCAATGCCGACCACCCCAACCCGGTCGGTGGGCTTCACATCGAACTGAACAATAGGGTTAAAGACGGTAATGCCGCCGCAGAACAACGGCCCGGCTTTTCTTGCATCCAATCCGGTTGGCAACGGCATCGCCCATTCTGCATTGCAACGCACCTTATCAGCGAACCCGCCGTGGCGGCTGATGATCGTTTGCTCACTGCTGGCGCACAGATTGTGATTGCCGCTCATACATTGGTCGCAGATCATGCAACTGCCGCTGAACCAGCCCAAACCAACCGTGTCGCCGACCTTTAGGTGTTTGACATTGCTGCCGGTCTGGGCGATCGTGCCGACGGCTTCATGACCCGGCACTAAAGGATAAGCACTGTTTTGCCATTCATTATTCAGGACGGAGAGGTCCGAATGGCAGATGCCACAGGCAATGACATCCAGCTCGACTTGATCCGGCTTCAGTTCGCCAGGATCGTATTCGAACGGCGTGAGTTTGCCTTTGGCTTCATGGGCGGCGTAGGCTCGAATCATGAGTGCTTCTCCGAAATGTTGAATCGCTCTTGAAGTTTAGCTGCTGATAAACCTTATCTTAGGAATCTTTCGATGGGCGGCAGATCCAGTTCGGGTTGAACATCGGTCTGCGGCAGCATCTCCAAACCACCGGTGTGGTGCGCACCATGAGCACAAACCGACCCTGTTGTACTAGAGGAACCGGTTTGGCCAAAACCAAACGCATCAGACCCAGCAAACTGGTAGCAGACCCAGCCAAGCGGCTGAGTGGGCAGGGATAGTGCCAGGCCCAAACCCATCCGCCGGGCGGGCCACCGATTGCCGGCCCGGCAATCGAACCTATGCCAAAGATCAACAACAAACCGCGCGTAGCATCCAGCACATCCCCGGTGCGCTCAGCCGGTCATTCATGAGCGCTACGCTCAGACTGTAGACCGAGAACATCAGCCCGCCATACAGGAAAGCGCAAACTATCAGCGCTGCCAGCGATTCATACATCACCTGTAGCGCCAGCAGCACCACCAGGGCGGCGGCGAAGCTGACCGTGGTGAGTATGAAGCGCCGGCCATAACGGTCGGACAGCCGGCCAATGGGCCATTGCAGCAACGCGCCGCCGATAATGGTGGCGCTCATGAATAAGGCGATACCTTCTTCCGGCAAGCCCATCCGCTGTGCGAACACTGCGCCCAGGCTCCAGAAAGCACCGCTGACAATACCGGCTATGAATGCACCGCAAGCGGCCAAGGGCGCTAGCCAGAATAGATGAAGCAGGCTTACCGATGAGTATGCCTGCGGTTGAGGGGCATGGATACGGGTGGTGGCAATAGGCATCAATCCTAAAGTGAACAGTATGGAAGCGATGGCGAAAAGCACCAGGGCACCCGTATCGCCTGTCAGGATCAGATATTGCCCAGCAGCCAGACTAACCAGCGTCACGACCATGTAGATCGCGAAGACCTGACTGCGAATGTGGTGCGGCGCCTGTTCATTGAGCCAGCTTTCCACCACCATATAGACGCCTAGCACTGCGATACCTGTTATCATCCGCAACACTGCCCAGGCGGCCGGATGCACGATCAGCCCGTAGCACAGCGCAGATACCGAACCCATCGCTGCCAGTGCAGCGAAGGTGCGGATATGACCCACCCGCCGGATCAAGGCCGGGACCAGGAAAGTACCCGCCACATAACCCAGAAAATAGGCCGCCATCAGCGTACCAATCGCAGTGTTCGTAAAGCCTTCCAGCCGTGCCCGGATGCCTAGCAAAGTACCGAGCAGGCCATTCCCCACCAATAGCGTTCCCAGACCCAGCAATAACATCGCGATGGTGCTAGACATGTATGTTCGGCTCTCGGCAGCAGCATCAAAGCCTCTCTCCCGATCGCGAGAGAGAGGCATGGGTGAGGGTCACTATATACACACCCTCAATGGGCCGGCAGATTGATGCGCACTGTATCGCGCAATACGCCATCCAGGCCACCAAACACAGTCAGCCGCTCGACCTTATCCACCACTTTTTCCAGCGCTTCCAGTTCCTTTAAGCGCAGCAGAACCGGGTTCTCTTCCATCAGCTTCGCTGTGTTGAGCAGCGATCGGGTGGCGGCGACTTCCTCACGCCGGCGGATGACATTGGCCTGCGCTGCTTTCTCGGCGGTTACTACCTGGTTGAGAATATCCTTCATCTCGCCGGGCAGGATCACATCCTTAATGCCGGCCGTCTCCATTACCAATCCATGCGGCTCAATCCGTTCCGCTGCGTAGTTCCGCACGACCCGATCCAAGTCGTCCTTGTCGCCGAGCAAACTATCCAGCGGCTGGGTGCCGATGGCCTGCCGCAAACCGAATTGCAAGGTCCGGTACAAGTATTCAGCGATGTTGCCCAGTTCGCTCCGCGCCTTGACTGGATCGGCGATTCGATACACTGCCGACAGGTTAACGCGCAGGCTGACCTTATCCTTGGTCAGAATTTCTTGACCAGAGACTTCCACGGTCTGCAAACGCAGATCCACAGTTTCCACCTTAATCACCCGGTTGAAGCGCCAGAAGGCATGCAGACCAGGCGGCAAGGTGCGTACCAGTTCACCATCGGCCAACAGTAAGCCAACGTGGTTATCTTCAACCTCGGTGGCCAGGATAAAGCCGTTCAGGTTCCGGGCCAGCGCTGCCGAAGGCCGGGCCAGTAGGGCAGCATGCGCCCGTGACAGGGCGTAGTCCGTACCGGTGTCAAGCATCTCTACCTTCACCTCGACCGGGCCACGCCAGTAAGCCTGCCGGGTTGCTGGCGGCAATACGCCTTCCAGGCGACCGTTCTTGTAAATTAAGCCAACCTGGTGTTCACCAGTTTCCACGACTTGGAAGTGTTGTTCCACCAAAACCGGATCGGTCTGCAACAACACATCCAACCACGGATGGTTGAACTCAGCCACAGTCAGATCGTAGCGCTGCACCTCATGATGACGCAGCGGATCGAACCAGCGGTAGACCCCCGGTTCCAGAATGGCCACCAACCGGCGGTTATAGAAGTGAAGCCCACGCTCGTTTTGGGCAATGATGATTCGTTGGTAACCCAACATCTTGGTTCTCCTTATAAATGTATTTTGGGTCTTCCTGTTCCGCCGTATCCAGCGGTTGAGCGTGGCGTGTTGCTATCGGCACCGTTTCTGGCCCGCCACTGCCGAACGTCAGGATGTCATTAAGAACGGCTCCCGCCGGCTGAGTTGATAATCAGGTTGAAAGAATTGGAAGCGCGCCCCACGCCCATGCAGCGGGCGACGGGGCAGACCGGGCGGATCACCGGCGGGCCAGGCTGCAACGCGAGGCATCCTTGCCTGCTTTCGCTGCGGCCGGCTGGCCAATCATTGGCACCGACCCGTTGCCCGCCGCGCAAGGTCACGCAGGCGCTGCAGGCCAGCCATCAACATCACGCCGAAACGCGAGGTCAACAACCGCCCGCCGGGACGGCTCCCGGGTGTTGCGAGGAGGGATGCTTGTGGCATCCAAGCGGATTCGAACCGCAGGCCCGTTGAGGGCCTTAACCAGTGAAAAGGAGGGAGTTGAACCCTCGGCCGACTGATGATGAATCAGCTGCTCTACCCACTGAGCTACTTTCCTCGCTTCGAAGTCCCGCTGCCGCCCGATACACGCCGTGCGATGGTTAGCGTGAGCGCGCCAGACCGGCATTCAGAACCGGTACCGCTGTGCAGCAGCGGGGCTGCTTCGAACAAGTTGCAGAAAAAACAAAACCCCGGTCGGCGCACCGCCGACCGGGGTTCTTATATTCCCGTCCGGAGGGCTGCCTGGCAAGGACCCTCCGAGCTGAATCTCGCAGGATCTACGTCAGATCCATCGCTGACACGCAACCGCGTACCGCCGGTGAATACCGGTCAGCCACGGATAAAAATGGGGTTACGAAGTTTCTGGTTCATAGGGTGGCGGATTATAACCAGAAAAAGTGCGGGTCAAGCGCTACATTAACACGTTTCAAATGCTTGTCGCTTAGCAGTAATTGCCGCCAGCCGTTCTTGCCGCAAGGCTTCGGCCAGCGCCAGCCCGCTTAAACCTTGCTCCATCAACGGTCGCGCCTGGATGCTGGATGCAGCTTGATAGATACGTCGCAACAGATCTGCCTGGGGATAATTCCGGTTTTCCAGTCCCAGGCGACCCGGGCATCCGCTTCTGCAAGCCAGCAAGAACTGTTCAAAGCGCTGCGGTTTGCGCAGGACGTCTAATCCTTGCAGAATTTTGAGGAGGGTTTTGGGCGTAACTCTAACGCCCGATGGCAATGCGTATGATAACGGGCGGTGAGGACCCCAGTTCCCGGTGCAGGTTAGGAACCGCAGCCGCTGGCAGAAGGTGCGTACCAGATCGGCGCCGCGATCTTCATGGCCGAGATGACGCGGCCATTCTTCAGATGGAGTCATTCCCCTTACCGAAATCGTGAACCAACACCGCGAAACGGGTCACGGCATCCGCGCGCCTAGCCGTACCGCCTGGGCCAAGGCCATCAGTGTATGGACGCCCGTGTCAATTTCTGGATGATGCGCGGGAGGCTGCGGTACGCCGAACAAGCGTCCAGCTCCGGAAAAATGCGCGCCAGCGCGCCACAGTCGCGCGCAGAGTTTCAATGAATCGCTCGGGACGCGATTCGCCCAATGCGCGCACAGTTTCCACCCAAACCCGTTCTGACGTCAGGTGATCAACTTCGCCACTGGCGACCATGTCTCGCATCAGAGCCAGGGTTTCCGGTGCAACCCGGAAGCCGAGTGACGCATAACAGGCGCTAAAGCGGGCCACGCGAAGAATTCGCACCGGGTCTTCAGCAAAGGCTGGCGACACATGACGCAACCAACGGGCTTCGAGATCGCGGGCGCCGTGATAGGGATCGATCAATTGACCTTGCGCATCACGCGCCATGGCATTGATGGTAAGGTCACGGCGCTTTGCAAATCATCCTCCAGAGTCACCTCAGGAGCGCGCGTGGACGTGGAACCCATGATAGCCCGGCGCGGTCTTGCGTTCGGTACGCGCCAGGGCGTATTCATCATGGGTTTCCGGATGCAGGAATACCGGAAAATCCTTGCCAACCGGACGGAAGCCACGAGTCAGCAAGTCGTCCGGAGTAGCGCCGACCACGACCCAGTCCCGTTCTTTAACCGGCAGGTTCAACAGCGCGTCACGGACAGCACCGCCGACAAGATAAATGGTCATTGTGTCTGTATTCATCCGATCATTCGTGAAGTTCAGCAAGCGTTTCTCAATCTCCAGCGCTGGAAACATTGCTCAGGTCTTGATTAGGACAGTAGCAGATTGAACGAGGGATTTTTGTGCAGCTTTTCCGATTTTGGGTTTCAATGTTAACCCTGAGTATCCTGGCTTTATCAGGTTGCGCCGATCTGGCCTATTACCGACAAGCGGCCGCGGGTCAATGGGAACTTTGGCGCGTCCGCCGGCCCGTAGCAGAGGTACTGGCCGATCCAGCAACCTCGCCGGAACTGCGCCAGCGGTTGAAAGCCGCGCAGGCTTTGCGCGACTTCGCCAGCGAGGAGCTGGCCCTGCCGGATAATAGCAGCTACCGGAGCTTTTCCGGCCTCCAGCGGCCCTGGGTGGTAAAAAACGTGTTCGCCGCGCCAGAATTGGATCTACAGCCGCGCCAATGGTGTTTCCTGATGGTGGGCTGCCTGAGCTATCGCGGTTATTTTGACGTTGCGGCAGCTTACCAGTTAGCTGGGGAATTGCGCACCGCAGGCGATGATGTTTATGTAGCCGACATTACCGCCTACTCGACGCTTGGCTGGTTCGACGATCCACTACTAAGCACCTTTATCAGCTGGCCCACAGGACAGCTGGCGGAATTGATGTTTCATGAGCTAGCCCATCAGCGGTTGTATATCGCAGATGATACAGCTTTCAATGAAGCGTTCGCGACCGCTGTAGGCCAGTTGGGCGCCGAACGCTGGCTGGAGCGGCGCGGCACAGTCCTTGAGTACCACGAATATGTCACAGATCACCGCCGGCGCGCGCAATTTTTACAATTAACCGCAGATACCCGTGCACAACTGGCGGCACTTTATGGTTCTCCTCAGAACGAGGCAGAGAAACGGGTGTGCAAGCAGTATATTTTAGCGAAACTGCGCGAACGCTATCAGGAACTTAAGCAGAACTGGGCGGGTTATGCAGGTTATGACCGCTGGTTCGCACAAGACCTGAACAACGCCAAGCTGGCTGGCGTCAATACTTACCACCGGCAAGTTCCAGCATTTCTAGCATTGTTTGAACGGGCAGGACACGATTTTGCAGCATTTTACCGGGCCGCGGAGGCGATTGGTCAATTGCCGCCTGTGGAGCGGGAAGCGCGGCTAAGGGGCCTGCTGCCACCTCATCCTGCCCCTGAACCTCATTTGACAGCTATTAACACAATGGCGCCGATAAAATGCATCCCGGAATGACTCCAGTGACCAAATCAAACCCTCTCCTCGAAGTCTATGATCTATCTGTTTCTTTCGGCGGGATACTGGCGGTGAAACAGATTTCCTTCACGCTCGATCGCGGCGAGACGCTCGCGTTGGTTGGGGAAAGCGGCTCTGGCAAATCGGTTTCGGCGCTATCGCTGCTACAGCTGCTCCCCTATCCTCACGCCCGGCATCCAGGCGGCAGTATCCGCCTGCGCGGCGAGGAATTGCTGGGCGCGCCCTCTGCCCGTTTGCGCGCGATTCGTGGTAATCAGATCGCCATGGTATTCCAGGAACCAATGACGTCGCTGAATCCTTTGCATTCCATTGAGAAACAGATTGGCGAAACACTGCTGCTGCATAAAGGATTGAGCGGTGCCAAGCTCAAGGCACGGATCGTGGAACTACTGGAACTGGTGGGACTACCCGATGCGATGCATCGTTTGAGCGCTTTGCCGCATGAATTGTCTGGCGGACAGCGCCAGCGGGTGATGATCGCCATGGCACTGGCCAATGATCCTGATATTCTTATTGCTGATGAGCCAACTACCGCTCTAGACGTCACCATTCAGGCGCAAATCCTCAAATTACTGAAAGATTTGCAGGCAAGACTGGGCATGGCCATCCTCTTTATCACCCATGACCTAGGTATCGTCCGCAAAATGGCGGATCGGGTCTGCGTAATGCAGGCCGGTGTGGTGGTGGAAACTGGCTTAACCGCCGGGATTTTTAACAATCCCCAACATCCCTACACCCGGCAATTGTTAGCTGCCGAGCCAAAAGGCGAGCCGCCTCCGGAAAGCAACGATGCGCCAGTGGTGATGGCCGGCGATGGTCTCAAGGTTTGGTTCCCGCTTAAGCGAGGCTTATTCGGGCGAGTGATAGATCACGTCAAGGCAGTCGACGGGGTCAATGTCAGCGTGCGCGAAGGACAAACCTTAGGCGTAGTCGGGGAGAGCGGTTCTGGTAAAACCACCTTGGGGTTAGCGCTGCTACGGCTGCTGTCCAGCAACGGCGCGATCCACTTCGATGGCCAGCGTATTGATAATCAACCAAGCAAGGCATTGCGTCCGTTGCGTCAAGCCATGCAGATTGTCTTTCAAGATCCTTATGGTTCATTAAGTCCACGGTTGCCGGTAGGGGAGATTGTCGAAGAGGGTTTACAGGTTCATGGACTGGCCGGTGATCGCAAGGCCCGGCGCACCCGGATCGCGCAGGCGCTGGAAGAAGTCGGATTGGACCCGGAGACCCAGGACCGTTATCCTCATGAGTTTTCCGGCGGCCAGCGCCAGCGCATTGCCATCGCCCGTGCCCTGGCTTTGCAACCTCGTCTGCTGATTCTCGATGAACCAACCAGTGCCCTGGATGTATCGGTGCAGGCGCAGATCGTGGACTTATTGCGCGACTTGCAACACCGCTACCGGTTGGCCTATGTGTTCATCAGCCATGATTTGCGGGTGGTACGGGCGCTGGCGAATCACCTGCTGGTGATGAAAAACGGCCGGGTAGTGGAGGAAGGACCCGCACGGCAGGTGTTTGATCGCCCTCAGCATCCCTATACCCAAGCTTTGCTAGCAGCGGCATTGAATCTGGAAGTAGCTGGAAACGACATCGTGTCAATCTAAGCAGTTTGTATTCGTTATTTACGGTTAGAAGTATCTATGGTCGCGTTGGCAAACCTAATCATTCTCGTGCTTTTAGCAGCCGGTACCATTTTGAAGCGGATGGATAACCAACTTCAACTTCTCCCCTAGACACCGCCTTCTTGTCAATCACAACCAGAAACCGGGTGAAACCGCTAATTATGAGAATTGCCGGACGACTACTGTGCTAACCCGCTTTACCATGCTACCGTGTTAAACCTCTACAGGATCTTTCTGCCGAGAGAATTCTCTATGCTCCAGATTTTTAACAGCCTGACCCGCCAGAAAGAAGAGTTCCAGCCTATTGAGCCGGGCAAGGTGCGGATGTACGTTTGCGGTATGACAGTTTACGACTATTGCCATGTTGGCCATGCCCGGGTAATGGTGGTATTCGATATTGTGCTGCGCTGGTTACGGGCCAAAGGCTATGACGTGACCTACGTGCGGAATATTACCGATATCGATGACAAAATCATCCGCCGCGCTGAGGAAAACGGCGAGGATTTTCATGCCTTGACTAATCGTTTCATCCAAGCCATGCATGAGGATCTAGGCGCACTGGGTATTCTGCCGCCAACTCAGGAACCGCGCGCCACCGAAGCGATGACCGATATGATTGCTATGATTCAAACATTACTGGCCAAGGAGTTTGCCTACATTGGCACCAGCGGTGATGTGTACTATGACGTAAGCCGCTTTGATCGTTATGGACAACTGGCCAATAAGAAATTAGATGACCTACGTGCCGGCTCACGAATTGAAATAGAGGAAGCTAAAGACGATCCGCTGGATTTCGTACTGTGGAAAGCCGCCAAGCCCAGTGAACCCAGTTGGCCATCGCCATGGGGAGACGGACGGCCGGGCTGGCACATTGAATGTTCAACCATGTCCACCCATTGTCTGGGCGAGCATTTTGACATTCATGGCGGCGGCATGGACCTAAAATTTCCGCATCATGAAAATGAGATTGCTCAATCCGAAGCTGCTAGCGGTCAACCTTATGTAAATTTCTGGATGCATAACGGGTTTGTTCAAGTGAACGATGAGAAGATGTCCAAGTCATTGGGCAACTTCTTCACTTTACGTGATGTTTTACAACGCTACCAGCCGGAGGTAGTGCGCCTATTTATTCTATCCAGCCACTATCGAGGACCGCTGAACTACGCCAATGAGAACCTGGATCACGCCAAGGCTTCGCTGACCCGGTTATACACTGCCCTGCGAGGACTGCCGGTGATGGGCACGCCAGTCGAGGAAAGCTGGCAGGTGCGCTTCACTCAGGCGATGGATGATGATTTCAATACCCCCGAAGCATTGGCAGTTCTATTTGACCTGGTACGCGAAATTAACCGCTTGCGGGTCGAAGATGAAACGATGGCAGCGCAATTAAGTACGACTTTGAAGCAGCTAGGAGGTTTTTTAGGACTATTGCAAAGCGATCCAGATACTTTCCTGCATGGACAAATAGATACTGCTCATGT
Organism: Gammaproteobacteria bacterium; assembly: GCA_024234995.1. Taxonomy (GTDB): domain Bacteria; phylum Pseudomonadota; class Gammaproteobacteria; order Competibacterales; family Competibacteraceae; genus UBA2383. The sequence continues at coordinate 378,548 of JACKNF010000001.1, read as the reverse complement.
TAATGGATGGACCCGCAACGCAGAAAAAAGCTATTCCAGCACCCGTACCCAGGAATTGATAGACCAACGCACCGCTGCCCGCAAAGCAAAAAATTGGGCTGAGGCAGACCGTATCCGTGCGATGCTGCAAGAGGCTGGTATCGTCCTTGAAGATACCTCAAAAGGTACAATTTGGCGCCGGGAGTGAAAACCAGCTTGACGATACCAGGGTTTCACCAATAAAATTCTATATTCCTGCATGGAGGCGCGAAATCATCGGTGTCGACGACCGGAAGTAACGGGGTATAGCGCAGTCTGGTAGCGCACCTGCTTTGGGAGCAGGGGGTCGTGGGTTCAAATCCCCCTACCCCGACCACTATACAGGTTAGTTGACAGCATTGTGGCAATGCGCCCGTAGCTCATGCGGATAGAGCATCAGCCTTCTAAGCTGAGGGTAGCAGGTTCGAATCCTGCCGGGCGCGCCAACTCCCGGCTAGGTCGGTGATCGGATTAATGGTGGACGTAGCTCAGTTGGTAGAGTCCCGGATTGTGATTCCGGTCGTCGTGGGTTCGAGTCCCATCGTCCACCCCAAACTTAGGCTTGTTTTCGGAACAGATTTGGTTCCATGCACAACCGGCTTCGGGCCGTTAGCTCAATTGGTAGAGCAGTTGACTCTTAATCAATTGGTTGTAGGTTCGAGTCCTACACGGCCCACCATTCAATATTCCAAGTGCATTCCTTCCTCGGTTGTCGACCGCCCTGAAGAACTCTACCGCAAGCCAGTTCCTATTTTGGAATGGGCACTGTCTTGTATACTGGCGTTTAGCTGTAGCGCCCTTATCTGCACAAGGGCTTTATGGCTGTCGTGGCGGATCGCGTTCTTAACTGCGAAAGTGGCGGAACTGGTAGACGCGCTGGATTTAGGTTCCAGTGGGGTAACCCGTGAGAGTTCGAGTCTCTCCTTTCGCACCATTCACGCCCGCAATATCCAGAAAAATGAACTCATTCATGTCATGATGGGTACATATGATAGGTGGGTTTACCCATATAACCCTATAACCGGTTTTTGAGGTGTATCGATGCAGGTTTCAGTTGAAGCGCTGAATGATCTGGAGCGCCGGGTCACCGTACAGGTGCCTGCCGAAAAGGTAGCCAAGGAAATCCAGAGTCGGCTGCAAACACTGTCCAGACAGGTTAAAATGGCAGGTTTCCGTCCGGGCAAGGTACCGCTTAAGATGGTTAAGCGGCTGCATGGAAGCCAAGTACAGTTTGAGGTCGCCAGCGAACTTATGGAACAAAGCCTGCGCGAGGCACTGATTCAGGAAAAACTCAATCCACTTGGTCAACCTAGAATTGAGCCTAAACCTTTAGAGGAAGGACAAGATTTTGAATATTCCGTGACTTTCGAAGTCTTGCCGGAATTCGAAACCACCGGGTTTGAGACAATTCAGATCGAGCGCCCAGTAGCAGAAGTTACCGAACAGGATATCGATCAGATGATCGACACTCTGCGCTGGCAACGGGCAGCCTGGAACTCTGTGGAGCGTCCGGCAGGCCTAAACGATCGCTTGCGATTTGATTTCGACAGCACCATTGATGGCCAGCACTCCCCTAGCAGCCAGAATAAGGAAACTGAGGTAATTCTGGGTAGAAAGATGACACTCCCGGAACTTGAGGAAAAACTGATAGGTCTCACCCCTGGCGCTGAAACAGAATTCGATCTGACCTTTCCAGACGATTATTCTGTTAATAACATCGCTGGCAAGACAGCCCACATACAGATCAAACTCCACTGCGTCGAGGAAGCAACCCTGCCAGATCTCGATGATGCCTTTGCTGAAAGTTTTGACATTCGTGAAGGTGGCATAACTCGTTTGCGCCAGTCGCTGCGCGACAATATGGAGCGTGAACTGCATGAGGGCATTAAAGCAGCAGTCAAGCGGCAAGTGATGCAGGGGTTACTGGTAGCCAACCAAATACCGTTACCGCAAACGCTGATCGATCAAGAAATCGACCAGTTGGCACATCAAATGATAAATGTTCCTCCCAATGTCGACGATGACGGCAAGATCCGGCAAATCAAGAATCATTTATTTGGCGCCGAAGCCCGGCGCCGGCTGACGCTTGGCCTGCTGATCTCCAATCTGGCGACAAAACAGCATATCAAGATCGATGAGCAACGGGTGCGCGCTTTTCTGGAGTCTATGTCAGCCGCCTATGAAGAACCTGATGAATGGATACGCGCGTGTGAGCAAGATCCGGAGCAAATCAGCAATGTACGCGGCCTAGTGTTCGAGGATCAAGTAGTTGAATGGATACTTGAACGAGCCCAAGTCACTGAAAAATTGAGCACTTTTAGCGAAGTAACCGCTCCGCCCCAAGAGCCTCTAGCCTTGGCCAATCAGGAGCATCCCTCATGAGCGAAGACATAACTTCCACGGTCACACGGGCGCTCAATCTCGTCCCTATTGTGGTTGAGCAAACCGCGCGTGGTGAAAGAGCTTATGACATCTACTCCCGGTTACTTAAGGAGCGTGTGGTATTCCTGGTTGGGCCGGTTGAGGATTACGCCGCCAATCTAGTGGTCGCTCAGCTACTCTTTCTAGAGGCAGAGAACCCGGATAAGGATATTCATCTCTACATCAACTCGCCGGGAGGTTCCGTCAGTGCTGGCTTAGCCATCTACGACACCATGCAGTTCATTAAACCCGATATCAGCACCATGTGCGTGGGTCAAGCTGCCAGCATGGGTGCTTTGCTATTGGCAGGCGGAACAAAAGGCAAGCGGTTTTGCCTGCCGCACTCACGTATCATGATTCACCAACCCTTAGGAGGCTTCCAAGGGCAGGCGAGTGATATCGATATTCATGCCCGGGAGATCCTGCTGGTTCGAGACCGGCTCAACCGCATTTTGGCCCGGCATACTGGCCAACCTGTCGAGAGAATCGCGGTGGACACCGATCGTGACAACTTCATGGGTGGTGCCGAGGCGGTCGAATACGGCCTGATAGATGCTGTGCTTAGCCAGCGTCTCCCGGTAGTGGCGGCAAGCTGATTTCGATTTCTTAACGGTACCGGTTACGCAGGCGAGGGAGCGTCGCGGCCGCAGTGACCGCGCGACGATGAGGGTGGCAAAATGGGTAAAAACCGAAGTGAGAGGAGCGACGACGATAAGCTGTTGTACTGTTCCTTTTGTGGTAAAAGCCAGCATGAGGTGCGCAAGCTAATTGCCGGGCCAAATGTATTCATTTGCGATGAATGCGTCGAGCTATGCAATGACATCATCCGCGAGGAGATGGAAGAGAACGCGCCGGCCGCCGCCAGCCGGTTGCCCAAACCACATGACATTAAGCTGGTTCTCGATGAATACGTGATTGGCCAAGAGCGCGCCAAAAAGGTGTTATCGGTTGCTGTTTATAATCACTACAAACGTCAGGAGTTGCAACGAGCAAACCGTGGCCGGACCCCCGATATTGAAGTGACAAAAAGCAACATTTTGCTGATTGGCCCTACTGGATCGGGTAAAACTCTCTTAGCTGAAACCTTGGCACGCTTGTTAAACGTCCCATTCACCATCGCTGACGCCACCACGCTGACCGAGGCAGGCTATGTTGGCGAGGACGTGGAAAATATCATCCAAAAACTGCTTCAAAAGTGCGATTACGATGTCGAGAGAGCACAGACAGGCATCGTTTACATCGACGAAATCGATAAGATCTCGCGCAAATCTGATAACCCCTCCATCACGCGCGACGTTTCCGGTGAAGGCGTGCAGCAGGCATTGTTGAAACTGATTGAAGGAACGCTTGCTTCGGTACCACCACAAGGCGGGCGCAAGCATCCGCAACAGGAATTCCTGCAAGTTGACACCAGCAATATCTTGTTCATCTGTGGCGGAGCTTTCGCTGGCTTGGACAAAGTGATCCGCAGCCGGTCTGAGCAAGGCGGGATTGGTTTTTCCGCGGAAGTCAAGAGCAAGGAAGGCGGCAAGACTGTGGGTGAAGTGCTGATGGAGGTCGAACCAGAAGATCTCATCAAGTATGGCCTGATCCCGGAATTTGTTGGCCGGCTGCCCGTCGTAGCAACCTTGTCCGAACTGGATGAGCATGCCCTAGTACGCATTCTGACCGAACCCAAGAATGCTATCGCCAAACAGTTCAAGAAACTGTTCGAGATGGAAGGCAGCGAACTGGAGCTGCGCGATGATGCATTGGAAGCCGTAGCGCGCCGGGCTATGGAACGCAAAACTGGGGCGCGAGGTCTTAGAACTATTCTAGAACATATTCTTCTGGACACTATGTATGATCTGCCCAGTATGCAGGATGTTCACAAAGTAGTGATCGACGACTCGGTGATCGAAGGTCGCGCTAAGCCTTATTTTATCTATGAGAATGTTGAGCGGCGCGCTGCTGCCGGTCACGACTGATTCTCGTTTGCCGACTGCCCACGATCACCGGCTGGCGGATCGCCCATGACCAATGTGGCCGCCTGTTCGGTGGTCCGGTTAACCGCACCAGGAACTGCCTGCCATGAAGCAGAACACGAAGCTCGACTGTTTGCCTAGTCATGCGCTGATGCCGGTTTTGCCATTGCGTGATGTAGTCATCTATCCGCACATGGTAATCCCGCTATTTGTTGGCCGCGAAAAATCTATTCACGCCCTTGACTTGGCGATGCAAGGTAACAAACGCATTGTGCTGGTTGCCCAACGCGGTGCAGAGGTCGATGATCCAGGAACCGATGATTTGCATGATATCGGTACTCTATCTAATGTATTACAGTTGCTGCGGCTACCAGATGGTACAGTCAAAGTGCTGGTCGAGGGCAGCCAGCGAGTATGCATCCATCGCTTTACTGAAACCCAGTCCTGCTTCATGGCTAGCGTATCGTTGCTAGAGCCGATCCCCGAAGAGAGCGAGTCGCAAGAAGTACAAGCGCTGGTGCGTTCATTGCTTGGCACTTTCGATCAGTATGTCAAGCTTAACAAGAAGATTCCTGGTGAAGTGTTAACGTCGATTTCTGGTATCGACGATCCATGCCGGTTAGCAGACACCATCGCCGCGCATATGACCTTGAAACTGGATGAAAAACAAAAAATACTTGAAATACACGATCTTCTAGAACGCCTTGAATATCTGTTAGTCCTGATCGAGGGCGAAATCGACATCCTGCAAGTCGAGAAGCGCATCCGCTCGCGAGTCAAGCAGCAGATGGAAAAAACCCAGCGTGAGTACTATCTGAATGAGCAGATGAAAGCGATTCAGAAAGAGCTTGGCGATCTGGAGGACGTACCCAACGAAATTGAAGACCTGGCCCAACGGATTGAAAAAGCAGGGATGTCCAAGGAAGCCAAAGCCAAAGCGCAGGTCGAACTCAATAAGTTAAAAATGATGTCGCCGATGTCTGCCGAAGCGACTGTAGTACGCAACTATGTGGACTGGCTAGTTAGTGTCCCCTGGAAGAAGCGCACCAAGATTCACCAAGATTTGGTCACGGCCGAAAGCATTCTGGAAGCTGACCATTACGGTCTGGAAAAAGTTAAGGAACGGATATTAGAGTATCTAGCCGTCCAGCAGCGAGCACGTAAGCTCAAAGGGCCGATTCTCTGTCTGGTGGGACCGCCTGGGGTCGGCAAAACTTCGTTAGGGCGCTCCATTGCCCGTGCCACCAACCGTAAATTTGTACGAATGTCATTGGGCGGTGTACGCGACGAAGCGGAAATTCGCGGGCATCGCCGCACCTATATCGGCTCACTGCCTGGTAAAATCATTCAAAACTTAGCCAAGGTCGAAGTGCGCAATCCACTGTTTCTGTTTGACGAGATCGACAAAATGTCGATGGATTTTCGCGGTGACCCATCATCAGCACTGCTGGAAGTTCTCGATCCTGAGCAGAACAACACCTTTAGCGACCATTACCTGGAAGTCGATTTTGATCTGTCGGATGTGATGTTCGTGGCAACCTCCAACTCGCTCAATATCCCACCACCGCTGCTGGACCGCATGGAGGTGATCCGCATCCCAGGTTATACCGAAGACGAGAAACTTAACATCGCCTTGCGCTATCTGGTTCCCAAACAAGTAACGAACAATGGCTTGAAGAAAGGTGAGCTGGAAATTTCCAAGGAAGCCATCCTCGATGTCATCCGCTTTTATACCCGTGAAGCTGGGGTGCGGAATCTGGAACGGGAAATTGCTAAGATCTGCCGCAAGGTAGTCAAAGAAGTTACCCTGAAGCCGGTCGAAAACACCATCACCATCATATCTGGCAATTTGGAGAAATATCTAGGCGTGCGGCGATTCCGCTATGGCTTGGCTGAGGAGCAGGATCAGATCGGGCAAGTAACCGGGCTGGCCTGGACCGAGGTGGGAGGTGAGCTTCTCAGAATCGAAGCAGCGCTAGTGCCTGGAAAAGGAAAGCTGATTCATACCGGTCAACTGGGTGAGGTGATGCAGGAATCCATTCAGGCGGCGATGACCGTAGTGCGCAGCCGTGCTGAAGCACTCGGCATCGATACGGAGTTTTATCAGAAACTCGATGTGCATATTCATGTCCCGGAAGGTGCAACGCCCAAGGATGGCCCGAGCGCTGGCATCGGCATGTGTACAGCCCTGGTCTCGGCGCTGACCCGTATTCCAGCACGCGCTAATGTTGCTATGACTGGCGAAATTACCTTAAGAGGTGAAGTATTACCGATTGGCGGCCTGAAAGAGAAGCTGCTGGCGGCCCATCGAGGCAGCATCTCGATCGTGGTAATTCCTGAAGAGAATCGCAAAGATTTAGCTGAGATTCCTGAAAATATCTTAGAAAAGCTTGATGTACGCCCAGTGCGTTGGATCGATCAAGTATTGGAAATAGCCTTGTTAACGATTCCGCAACCCCAGACCCGGGAAACAAACGAATCGGAAGAAACGGCGGCGCCGGAATCCGCTGTCAAGACAAACAACAACCCGCTGGAGGGGGTGCGTGCTCACTGAGACAGTCAGGGAATGTTTTCGTACGCCAATTGACACTGCTTTAAACGCCCTGCTATAAGGCGCTTTCCCACTGCATTTATCGAGTGCAGGTTTCTGCATTTTGCGCCGTAGCGTCTCATTGAACAACACATAACATTGCAAAGGAAAGGATTTATGAATAAGACTGAACTGATCGAAACGGTTGCCCAAGCATCTGACTTATCCAAAGCAGCGGCGGGTAAAGCCATTGACGCTGTATTGGACGCGATTAGCAAGGCCCTCAAGGGAGGGGAGACAGTGGTATTGACCGGTTTTGGCACATTTTCGGTGCGAGAGCGCCCGGCGCGGACTGGCCATAATCCGAAAACTGGTGAAGCCATGCAGATCAAAGCCAGCAAGGCACCGGTTTTCAAAGCTGGTAAGACGCTCAAGGATGCGGTAAAATGATTATTCGTTTTCGGGGTGCTTAGCTCAGTTGGGAGAGCATCGCCCTTACAAGGCGAGGGTCGGGGGTTCAAGCCCCTCAGCACCCACCACGGTTTGGAATTCGGAGCGGTAGTTCAGTCGGTTAGAATATCGGCCTGTCACGCCGAGGGTCGCGGGTTCGAGTCCCGTCCGCTCCGCCACTTAAGTTTTCTCACAAGCCCATATCGCATCGGTTGTTGCCGGGTTTCCGGTTTGGAGCGGTAGTTCAGTTGGTTAGAATACCGGCCTGTCACGCCGGGGGTCGCGGGTTCGAGCCCCGTCCGCTCCGCCAATACCTAGGGATGTCATTTAGACATCCTTTTTTATGGGTATTCTTTATGGGTATTCGTTGCGTAATTTTCATGTACTGCTGTTTTTTTCCCGATTTTCTTCCAGTGATCTGACCTGATGATCTGACTTGAAGCTGGGTGCCACTATGCTGTTACAGAAAATCCGCGATCACGCTCAAGGCTGGTTCGCCTATATAATCATCGGCTTGTTAACCATTCCGTTCGCGGTATGGGGCATTAATTATTATTTCGAAGGTGGCGGACCACTGGACGCTGCTGTCGTCGGCGACAGTAAAATTTCCTTGCAGGAATACCAGCGCACCTACCAGCAGCAACGGCAGCGTTTACAGGGCATGCTGGGCGATAGCCTGGACCCAACGCTGCTGGAAGGGCCGCGCCTAAAACAAGATACGTTGCGGCAGCTGATTGATGAGCGGGTGCTCAACCAGCTGACCCGCAATCAACGCCTGCGTGTTAGTGACCAGCAATTACGTGATGCCCTGTTGGCATTGCCAGTTTTCCAGCAAAATGGTGGTTTTAACAAGGAACTGTATGAGCGGTTGCTACGCAATCAAGGATATACCATTGCAGTTTTTGAGGAAGGCCTGCGGCTGTCATTAGCCACTGAACAGTTGCGCAATGGAGTGGTGGCATCAGCTCTAACAACACCAGTGGAGCTTGAGAAAATCATCGCCCTGCTCAAACAGCAGCGGAAAATCCAGTATCTGGTGATGACGTTACCCCAGTACGCCGCCAAGGCCGTTGTGGAGGAAAGCGCAATCCAGGATTACTTTAAGAACAATCAAGATCGTTTTGTTCACCCTGAACAGGTACAAGTACAATTTCTCGAACTGAAACTGCCGGATATCGCTGAGCAGATCACCGTTAGCGAAGATGAATTGAAAACAGTCTACAACGCGCAGATGGACCGATATGGCCGTCCTGAGGAGCGCTCAGCCTCCCATATCCTGATTAAACTATCCCCGGATGCGACTCAGGAAGAAGTGAATCAGGCTGAAGCCCAAGCACAGAAGATTGCTGATGAGATTCACTCCGGTAGCAAGAGCTTTGATCAGGCACTGGAAGAAGCCAAAGCGAATACCTCGGGCAAGCTGGAAAGCGGCGATCTAGGGGTTATCGGCAAGGGCTTGCTCGACAACCCAGCATTCGAGAATGCCTTGTATGCGTTAGAGAAAGCCGGTGACGTAAGCCAGCCAGTACGCATGCCATCTGGATTTCATCTGATCCGGCTGGATCAGATCGCTCCAGCCCAAATCAAACCGTTTGAAGAAGTACGCGAGAGCATTGCCAAGGAACTGCGCCAGCAACAGGCTGAAAACCGCTTTTACGAGATTACCCAGACGCTAGCGAATCTGAGCTATGAACATCCCGACAATTTAGAGCCCGCGGCGAAGGCATTGGATGTGCCGGTTCAGGACAGTGACTGGTTTGATCGTCAGGGAGGAGAGGGGATTGCCAAACAACCCAAGGTGATCGACAGCGCCTTCAGCGAAGATGTTCTCAAACGCGGTATCAACAGCGAGCCGCTCGAACTGGAGCCAGGCCATGTGGTGGTGCTGCGGGTCAAGGAGCATAAAGAAGCCACGCCACGCACGCTGGAGGAATCCCGTGAGGAAATTGTCAAAATATTGCGTGAACAGCAGGCTCGGGAAGCCTTGGCCAAAGATATCGAAATCTTGAAAAAACGGGCAATCCAAGGCGAACACTTACAAACCCTAGCCCGGGAATTTAGCGGGGAGTTTAAGGATACCGGTCTGGTCAGCCGTGATGCATCATCGGTAGACAGCACTGTGCTGGCCACCGCATTTCGCCTGCCACAGCCAGAGACCGGCCAAGTAGCGCTGGGTTCGGTAACTCTAGCCAATGGTGATCAGGCAGTACTGGAAGTATTTCAGGTGACGCCAGGCCAACCGGATACGGTGCCCGAGAACGAACGGAAGGCATTGGCTCAACAGTTAGCCTATCAAACCGGTTCCGAGCAGTTTGATGGATTATTGAACAGCGTTCGAGCGAAGACCAAAGTTGTGACCTATAACGACCGATTATAGATTGCAACCTCCCTCTCCCCTTATATCTTTATATGAGGAGGAGAGGGCTATTCCCTTGTTGGAGGCGGTAAGGGGTGTGTGCTGTACAGGAAAACCTTATTCCATCGCCCCCAAAGCAACCGTGTTAAAACCGCCATCCACGTAGATGATTTCACCGGTGATACCGGACGCCAAATCGGAACACAGAAAAGCTGCCGTATTGCCAACTTCTTCGATGGTCACACACTTGCGTAGCGGAGCAACATGCTCAAAAGTCTCCAGCATCTTGCGGAAGTTCTTGATACCGGATGCGGCCAGCGTGCGAATAGGACCAGCAGAGATGGCATTAACCCGCATGCCTTCCGGCCCCAGCGTTTGTGCCAGATACCGCACATTAGCGTCCAAGCTCGCTTTGGCTAGACCCATGACGTTGTAATTCGGCACGGCCCGTACTCCGCCTAGATAGGTCATGGTGATGAGCGCCCCATGCCGGCCTTGCATCAGCGGCCGGGCTGCCTTGGCTAGCGCCGCGAAGCTATAGGAACTGATATCGTGGGCGATACGGAAATTCTCCCGGCTGATCCCGTCCAGAAAATCGCCTTCCAGCGCCTCACGCGGTGCATAGGCGATGGAATGAACGAGAATATCCAATCCATCCCAATGCTGTTTGAGCATTTCAAACAAACCATCGATATCGCCATCATGCTCTACATCACAAGGCAGCGTGATTGAACTGCCCAACTCGGCAGCCATTTTTTCGGCTCGCGGCTGCAATTTGCCGTTCTGATACGTCAAGGCGAGTTCGGCGCCCTCCCGATGCATGGCTTGGGCGATGCCCCAAGCAATAGAACGGTTGCTGGCGACCCCCAGAATCAGGGCGCGTTTGCCGGCGAGAAAGCCCATAATGAACTCCTGTGGTATTTTGCTATCGTCTAAATTCGTTGAACTGGCAAACTGTAAAGGATAGACATGAATCGCGCAAAATTCTGTTTTCCTGGCTGGCTAGCAGCCAGTCTGCTGATCATTAGCTGCTTGCTGCCAGCGACGGTTGCATTTGCAGATCCGATGCATGGCATCGCGTTGCACGGCCAGCCGAAATACGGTCCGGATTTCTCGCATTTTGACTACGTCAATCCCAACGCACCCAAGGGTGGCGAGGCACGGTTCTCAGCGATTGGCAGCTTCGATACGTTCAACCCGTTCAATATCAAAGGTGAATCTGCTGCTGGCATCAGCCAGTTGTTTGAAAGTTTGATGACCAGCAGTGCCGATGAGCCGTTTAGCGAATATGGATTGATCGCTGAGAGCGTGGAAATCCCCGATGATCGCAGTTCAGTCATGTTTACTATTCGCCCGCAGGCAAAATTTAACGATGGCAGCCCGGTCACTGCCGATGATGTGCTGTTTTCTTTCGAGACGTTAAAGAGCAAGGGTAGTCCGTTCTTCCGTTTCTACTACGCTAACATTGCCAAAGCAGAGAAACTGGACAGATGGCAAGTGAAATTCACATTCACTCCCGGCAAAAATCAGGAATTGCCATTAATCATGGGCCAAATGCCTGTATTGTCGAAAAAATACTGGGAAACCCGTGACTTTGAAGCCACAACACTGGACATACCCGTTGGTAGCGGTCCTTATCGGATCGAGCGCTTTGAACCGGGGCGGTTTATCGTCTATGTTCGCGACGAAAACTACTGGGGCAAGGATTTACCGGTGAACCGAGGACAATACAACATCGGCCGGTTGCGCTATGACTACTATCGCGATGTCACCGTAGCATTAGAGGCATTCAAAGCCGGTGCTTACGACCTGCGAGTAGAGAATGTCGCCAAGCAATGGGCGACTGGCTATGACTTTCCGGCATTGCACGAAGGGCGAGTGAAGAAAGAGACATTCCAGAACCAGCTGCCATCTGGAATGCAAGGATTCGTTTACAACCTGCGCCGGCCGTTGTTCCAGAATCCTAAAGTCCGCGAAGCGCTGGCTTATGCCTTCGATTTTGAGTGGAGCAACCGCAACCTATTCTTTGATCAGTATAAACGGACCCGCAGCTATTTCGACAATTCCGATCTGGCCGCGCATGGGTTGCCTTCCCCCGAGGAGCTGACACTGTTAGAGCCATTGCGTACGAAACTGCCTCCAGAAGTATTCACTGCCGAGTACCAGCCACCGGCTGCTGCCGATGATGCCCAGTTGCGCGCCAATTTACGCAAGGCGCTGGAACTGTTGCAGGACGCGGGGTGGACCTTTCGCGACCGCACGCTGGTCAATGCTAAAACGGGTGAACCGTTCCGGTTCGAGTTACTGATTGACCAGCCGACCTGGGAACGCATCGGCCTGCCGTTCGCCCGCAACCTGGAACGCTTGGGCATTGAGATGCGCGTGCGCAGCGTCGATTCAGCTCAGTATGAAAACCGGTTGCGCGATTTCGATTTCGACATGGTGGTCTATGTCTGGGGTCAATCATTATCCCCCGGTAATGAACAGCGAGAGTTCTGGAGTAGCGCCGCCGCTGATCAGCCGGGCAGCCGCAATCTGGCTGGTCTCAAGAATCCTGCAGTAGATACGCTGGTGGATCAGGTGATTGCTGCGCCGGATCGCGCCAGCCTGACCATCCGGGTGCGAGCCCTGGACCGGGCATTGCAATGGAATTATCTGGTGATTCCGCATTGGCATATTCCCTATACCCGGCTCGCTTTCTGGAACAAGTTCGGCTATCCAGCGGTCACGCCGCTGCAAGGGGTACAACTCAATGCCTGGTGGATTGATCCCGATAAAGCAGCGGCGCTTGCTAAACCAAAGAGTGACAGATCGTAGCTCCACTCATGTATGTCTATATCCTTCGCCGCCTGGCGCTCATTCCGCTAACCCTTCTGGGTATCATCGCCATCAATTTCGCCATCGTGCAGATTGCGCCCGGCGGGCCGGTCGAGCAATTGCTGGCGCAACTCAGAGATACCGCCGTGGCGGCGACCGCCCGGATAGGGGGCGGGGAGAGCATGGAAACCAGAGGCGGCAGTGCAGCAGCAGGGGGCAATGACAGCGCATATCGTGGCGCACAGGGACTGGATCCGGCGTTTATCGCTGAATTAAACCATCAGTTTGGGTTCGATCAGCCTGCTTATGTACGTTTTGGACGGATGATCGGCGACTATCTAACCTTTGATCTTGGCAAGAGCTATTTCCGCGACCGGGCAGTTCTGGATTTGATTTTGGATAAACTGCCCGTCTCCATCTCATTGGGTGTGTGGAGCACCTTACTGATCTACGTGATCTCGATTCCGCTGGGCATCGCCAAGGCAGTGCGTGACGGTTCGCGTTTCGACGTGTTAAGCAGCGCAGCGGTAATCGTTGGTTATGCCATCCCCGCTTTTCTGTTCGCCATTTTGCTGATTATTCTGTTTGCTGGCGGACGCTATCTGGACTGGTTTCCATTGCGCGGACTGGTCTCGGACTATTGGATAGATTTAAGCTGGCCGGCCCGGATCGCCGATTATTTCTGGCATTTGACCTTACCGGTGACCGCAATGGTCATCGGCGGTTTCGCTTCACTGACCATGCTGACCAAGAATGCCTTTCTAGATGAGATCAATAAACAGTATGTAGTAACCGCCCGCGCCAAAGGTCTCAGCGAGCAACGGGTGCTGTATGGACATGTCTTCCGCAATGCCATGCTGCTGGTCATCGCCGGTTTTCCAGCAACCCTAGTGAGTATGTTATTTACCGGCTCCTTACTAATCGAGGTGATTTTTTCCCTCGATGGGTTAGGCTTGCTGGGATTTGAGGCGGTGGTAAAGCGTGATTATCCCGTCATGTTCGGGACACTGTATATCTTCAGCTTGATTGGCTTATTGCTAAATTTGATGAGCGATTTGACCTATCATTTGGTTGATCCGCGCATCGACTTCGCAGCGCGCGTCTAGCTAAAATTTAACAGATAAAAATAAAATACCATTAGAATAATATAGTTAAGAAACATATCAGTGCTGCTATAGCACTACGGAATTTTACAAGCGCGATGGGTTTGGCACGTCCGCCCGATAAAGAACTGAAGAGCCATGCTCCCGCAACCAAACCATGTGCGGACAGTCTTTGAAGTCATGCGATCCCATTGAAACTGAGTGCATACCTCTTTCCCCGATAGGAAAGGATTGGAGCGGGAGGTATGAACAAGTCCATTCCAACGGCTTCGACCAGGAGGTTGCCACCGTGTATTTATGCATCTGTAAATCGGTCTCCGATCAACAAATTCGAGAGGCCATCGAACTGGGCGCCCGCACCATCGGTGATCTGAATATCCGCTTTGGAATTGGCGTCGAATGCGGTAAGTGCACGGACAGCATCCGCGAGTTTCTCGAAAAGCATCTGGCCACGCCATTACCGGCGTCTACGGCTAATAGCGCACCGCCGGCCGTTCTGGAAGCCATTCCACTGCCACCTAAACCTACTGAACCTGCTCCAGAGCGAGCTTGGTTCGCTGTTGATTTGTAAATATCCAGGGAGAGCGCTCTAAAATGAAAGGCGACGCCAAAGTCATCGAGTATCTGAACAAATCGCTCAAGAACGAATTGAGTGCGATCAATCAGTATTTTCTCCACGCTCGCATACTCGACAGTTGGGGTTTCGCTAAACTCGGCAAGCATGAATATGATGAATCCATCGACGAGATGAAGCATGCTGACCAATTGGTGAAGCGAATTCTGGATCTGGAGGGTCTGCCCAATCTTCAGGACCTTGGCAAGCTGTATGTTGGTGAGAATATCGAGGAAATTTTTCGCGGCGACCTTAAGCTGGAACACCAAGCCCACCCTCTGTACCGGGAAGCAATTGCTTATTGCGAAAGCTGCAGCGACTATGTCACCCGTGACTTGCTGACCGCCATCCTAGCTAGCGAGGAAGAACATATCCAATGGCTGGAAACCCAGCTGGGGCTAATCGGCCATTTAGGTTTACCCAACTACTTGCAAGCGCAGCTTTAGCAGTCCAGCCCTTGACCGTGAATAAACGCGGGCAGTTATAGTGAGATAAGTAGGGTATGCATTGCGTACCCTATGACTTTTCATCAGCTTGAGGATAAGGGTCCTTGCATAAGGAGTGCTCCACTCCGCCCAGGGATGGTTCCCTCCATAATCGTATGACATGGCAAGGCATCCAGGGTCATCTCGCCAGCTAGCGCCCGTAATGCCCCAAGCCGATAGCCCTGCTTCCGCCAGCCGGTCAACAAGCCGTCAAGAACCGGCAGAAATTTCAAACCTTCCAGCTCGGCATGCAGAGTGAAGACATGACCAGCATCCGGTACGGTCTGCGTCATCTCTAATAAGTGGTCAGCCACGTCGTCCGGCATGATTCCATCGACACCAATCAACTCATCCAATGTTGGCAACGTAGTAGGCAACTGAGGACAGGCAATGGTTTTGCCATCCACCACCGGCAAGAATGGATGGGTTCCCCGGCTATCGGAGCACCAGGCAAACCCCAGCTCCCCGGTCAGCCGCAATGCATAACGGTTCATTTGCCAGCCCGCTGCGCCATGTACGGCCGCTGCCACGCCAAAAATTTCCGTATAGCGCTCGACCGCCTTACGCATCTCACCGAGGGTCCATTGCCAATCAGCATGGGCGGCATGATCCTGCCAAAGGACGTGATCCCAACAATGGATGCCGGTCTCAAAACCAGCATCACGGACCGAGCGCATCACTTCGCCTGCTCGCCGACCGATATCCGGTCCTGGCAACAGCGTCCCATAGAGCAGTGTTTTCAGGCCGTAGTGTTCAAGCACCGAGGTGCGTTTCACCTTGCCAAGAAACCCCTGGCGAAACACGCGCCGGATTGCCCAACCGGTATGATCCGGGCCAAGACTAAACAGAAAGGTTGCATCGGTCTGGCGGCGCCGGAACAGATCCATCAATCGCGGTACTCCTTCTAGCGTCCCGCGCAAGGTATCAACATCCACTTTGAGAGCCAGCAAAGGCGCAGTCATGGCTCAATCCACCAGATAGCCCGCATCAGCTACATGGGTGCGATAAGCCTCGAAGATCTTCCGCAACGCCGCATCCATGGTTACCTTCGGCTGCCAATCCAAATCGCTGCAAGTGTTGGCAATCTTCGGCACCCGTTGCTGCACGTCCTGGTAGCCTTGGCCATAGTAGTCATTCGCCGTGGTTTCAATCAGTTGTACCTTGACTGCATTGTCACGGTACTCTGGATACTCCGCAGCTAACTCCAGCATCCGCACCGCCAATTCGCGTACCGACAAGTTATTGCACGGATTGCCAATATTATAGATCTGACCGCTGGCCACACCCCCAGCATTGGCGATGATCTTGATCAGCGCATCAATGCCGTCATCGATGTAAGTAAATGAACGTCGCTGCGTACCGCCATCGACCAGTTTAATCGGCTCGCCACGGGCGATTTGCCCCAGGAATTGCGTGATAACCCGGGAACTGCCTTCTTTAGGGGTGTTGATTGAATCGAGGCCGGACCCGATCCAATTAAAGGGGCGGAATAAAGTGAAATCCAATCCCTGCTCCATACCGTAGGCCCAGATCACCCGGTCCATCATCTGCTTGGCACAGGCGTAGATCCAGCGAGGCTTATTGATTGGCCCATAGACCAGCGGCGATCGTTCAGGATCGAATTCGCCATCTGCACACATACCGTAAACCTCAGATGTCGATGGAAAAACTAGCCTTTTTCGATACTTAACACAAGATCGCACAACTGGCAGGTTGGCTTCAAAGTCGAGTTCAAACACCCGCAGCGGCTCACGCACGTAAGTGGCTGGGGTCGCGATAGCCACCAACGGCAACGCCACATCGCATTTCTTAATATGGTATTCGATCCACTCACGATTGATGGTGATATCACCCTCAAAAAAGTGAAAGCGTGGATGATCGATCAGGTCACGAACCCGGTCATCCTGCATATCCATGCCATGAATCTGCCAATCGGTAGTGGCGAGAATGCGTTGGGACAGGTGATGACCAATGAAGCCGTTGACACCGAGGATGAGGATTCTTTTCACGAGAAAGGCCATTCCAAAAAGTTGAAGGAAAAAGAGCTTCCAGCTCGCTAAGCTGGCTGAAAACGGGCCTCATCGTCACCCAGCCGCCATGGGCCTGGACCGAGCCGGTCCGCCAATTGAGCAGGGAACACGGATTGACCCGCAATGTCCAATTCCAGAATTCGTAATGCTTCACCGCTTGCGCAATAGGCAATCAATTGTCCGCCGGTTTCTACCAGGACAGACGGTCTTCCTCCTCGCAAAGGAAGGCCAGGGCAGGAGGGTGGAGGGAGTACAACCCGCGTCCGCAAAATCTGTGCTGGTTGGCCCGCTATAGAGGTGAATGCCCCCGGATAAGGTGGCGCCACCGCCCGCACCAGGTCATGAATACGAGTCGCTGGCCCATTCCAATCAATACGCCCATCTTCTGGCCTACGGCCGGAAAAGTAACTACCCTGGCTAAGATTTTGTGCGATACGCGGAGCTGTGCCATTAACCAATGCGGGCAATACGCGATGCAAGGTTAATTCAGCAGCAAGCGTGACCTTGTCAAAGACCTCGCGGGCTGTGTCATCGGGTAAAATCGGCACAGCCGTCTGTCCAACAATATCACCAGCATCCGGCTTGGCGGTCATATAATGCAAGGTAGCTCCTGTCTCGGTTTCGCCGTGCAGAATTGCCCAATTGACGGGAGCTCGACCACGATATTTTGGTAACAGTGAGCCATGCAGATTGAACGCGCCGTGCCGTGCAATCGCTAGCAGCTCCGGAGACAGCATTCGCCGGTAGTAGAACGAAAACAGGAAGCTGGGGGCCAATCCTTTAATATATTGTACGATTTCTGGAATATTAGGATCTTCTGGAGTAAGAACTGGGATACCGTAATCAGCGGCTACAACGCCGACATTGTCGAACCAGATGCGCTCGTCCGGATTGTCCTCATGGGTGAGGACCAACGCTACATCGTGACCCTGAGCCAGCAACACCTTGAGGCAACGGACTCCAACATTGTGATAGGCAAAAACCACGGTGCGGGTCATGCGTTCCTTCCTTTATGATGAGTAGTACGCTTCATTCTCCAGCATTCTCCCTACCCAAGGAAATCCATCATGTCCCAACCGCAGGTCATTCAGGAAATCAACGATTATCTTAATCGCCATGTTCCGTTATTTCAGGCGATGCAAGCACGGTTAGATCACTGCAACGACACCGGTTTAAGTATCGCCGCGCCATTGGAGCCCAATATCAATGATAAAGGGATTGCGTTTGGCGGCTCAATGGCGGCGCTCGCTGCATTGACAGGTTGGGCACTGACCCGGATCACTTTAAACGAATATGGCGAGACTCCGGAAATTGTCATTACCGATAGCACTCAGAAATTCTTGCGGCCAGTACATAACGAGATTATCACGGAGTGTCTACGGCCGGATTCGCAGGTGATCGAGCGATTCATTCAAAGCTACCGTCAGCGGGGCAAAGCGCGTTGGAGCGTGGACGTCGTTATCCGCGCCGATGATGGCGAGCCAGCAATGATTTTTACTGGGCAATATGGCATTTTCCGTTCACCGATACCCACCACTGCAATATGAGATGTTTCCATGCTGAATCAATATTTGAAACCCGCCTGCGGGTTGCTTCTCGGATGGTTATCCGCTAGCGCCGCGCAGGCGACTGTTTATCCCCTGCCGCCCCCGGATACGGACATGATCGGCCAAGTCAAAGTCGTTTATGCGACTAAGACGGATACCTTGATCGACATCGCACGCCGGCATAGTCTGGGGTATGACGAGATGGTTCACGCCAATCCCGGCGTAGACCGATGGGCGCCCGGCGAAGGTACGCCCATTGTGCTACCGACCCGCTATATTCTGCCTGATACTCCGCGTGAAGGGATAGTTCTTAACATTGCTGAGCTGCGGCTGTATTACTACCCTAGCGCTGGGCCGGGCGAGCAACGAGTTGTCCATACCTATCCGGTTAGCATTGGCCGCATGGATTGGAAAACTCCGCTAGGCACCACCCGGGTAACCGGCAAGGAAGCCGACCCCGCTTGGCGGCCACCCGCCTCTATTAAGGCGGAACATGCTGCTCAGGGAGACATTCTGCCAGATGTCATTCCTGGCGGTCCGGATAATCCGCTGGGACGGCATGCCCTACGCTTGGCGCTGCCCAGCTATCTGATTCACGGCACTAATCGGCCTTATGGGATCGGGATGCACGTTACCCACGGCTGTGTGCGAATGTACCCTGAAGATATTGAACGGCTGTTTGGTATGACGCCGGTCGGCACATCGGTGCGCATTGTTAACCAACCCGTTAAAGTCGGGCGATTTAATGGCGCATTGTTTATGGAGGCGCACGAGCCGCTGGAAGAGGATAATATCCCGATCAAAGTGACTCTGGAGCAAGCCCATCAAGCGGTAATCGCCAAGACCGGCCCTGACATGCCCGGCGTGGATCAAGCAGCGCTGCAAGCAGCGATGGAGCAAGTCAGCGGCATTCCGGTTTCTATTGGCGCCCGCCCAGGATCGATATCGCCTGGACCGGTGGCCGGTCAGCCCACTGCCGTGCCTCACACTGAAACACCAGTATCATCAGACTATCCCGCAACCCAGCAGGTGCCTCTTCCTGTCGAAAACCGTCCTGGTGAGCCTCTGGCTTACGATGACGATCCGCTGCATGAGGATAACGCTTCGGTGCCAGCAAAGGTCCGCCCCCCTGCCTATCGGCCTGGATATGCTCCGCCAAATTACAATAACAATAATCGGATACCCGGATCCTACGCACCTGTTACACCACCTTCTCCTGCCTATCCAGGAGGACCTGCTGAACCGCCACGCATTGGTTCCCCGCCGGTTTATCGATCTTCAACGAGTCACTCTGTCCCGGCTCCGGCGGATCCATTGAAAGATCCAGCAACAATCAATCGCCCGTAAATAGGACGAAAAAAAACCCGCGATCATAATCACGGGTTTCTTCTAACCTTTTGCCGTCAGACAGCCGGTTTATTTGTACATCGAACGCTTGAACATACGGTTGATCTTTTCCTCAGTAGCCATGCTGATCGACTTGGCTTCCATAGCAATGGATTTGGCATCATTAGCAGTATCCATCGCGCTGCGTGCCATTGACTTGGCTTCATTAGCATCCTGCTGCACCGCCTTTAAATCACTGGTGCTAGCGCAACCGACAGTCAGACCAGCGATCAGGGCCAGCGTGGAAATTTTGGTCAGGGTCTTCAGGGACATTTTCAACTCCTTGGTATCATTACAAACAAAGTAACAGATTGGTTCATTGCACTGTTGCTCCAGTACAACTCGATTATTGCCGACACACAACAAGCTGCATTATATAACGGAAATTCAATTTGCGAGTAGTGGTGAGAATGATACCTTTAGCGGATTTCAACCCGCATCCCCACCTTTATCCACGGCCTAAGCGCATTGATCTGCCAATTATCCAGCGCCACGCAACCACTGGTCCAGTCGATGCCAGCCTCATGCACGCGAGGATTGCCCGCACCAACGCCATGGATACCAATTTGCCCGCCCAGTGGCGTGTCTTGCGGCGGAGTACGGCCGCTGATCCAGGCAGAACGAATGCGCTCATAGGTTGAGCGGTCAATCCGGCGCTCGCGCAGTGCGCGTTCGGCATAATCAGGATTCGGATAATCGAGACCAATAAATTTGTTAAATCGGCTGTGATCGTTGACCCAGCCGACTCGAAACACGCCGAGCGGCGTCTTATTGTCCCCGCGCTGGTATTTAAGTCCAGCGCCGCTGCTCCCCACAGCAATTTGATGGAACACCTCAACTGGCTGGGCGTTCTGCATAACCATCAATTTATCAGCCTTGGTGTCGATCAGCAGCCAAGGCTCACGGAACACCGGTTCAGGGATTTTTGTTAAAAGGGGCGGTTGCTCATTTTCATAGACAGTATTTGGCGCGCATGCGCTGCTCAACCATACTAGCATCCCAAGAAGCATAACCTGTTTGCCAAGCTTCCACATACCAATTACTTTGCCTCTTAAACAATGTCCCATTACATGGTTAAGTTATACGACAGGCGGGATGGTGATGCAATACGAACTGAACCGTACTCATTGATGTTAAAGAAGTGGTTCCAGAACCACTTGACTTAATAGCGAATTATGAATAAAGCAATTTTCCTTGGCCTTACGATGCAAATCCATCAGCGCCTCGGCGCCAGGAACTGCATCACCACCGAAAACTACCCGAGGCCGCAGGATCAAGCGGCTTATCATGATCTTGCCTTTTTCATTTTTACCCAGCTCGGCGACTGGTTGATCCTCATAGGTATCCACGACCAGTTTCTTGAGCGCTGCAATCGCTAGAAAAGTGAGCATGTGACAACTTGATAGCGATGCCAATAGAGCCTCTTCAGGATTGCTCATCTCAGGGTTGCCGGAATACTCTGGCGCTGCCGATCCACGCACGGTCTGGCCACCGGCTAAACACCAAGTGTGACTGCGATCAAAGGTCTTGTAGTCAAAATCGGGCGTTGTGCGTTGCCAGTTGAGGCGGACGGAATAAGTGGACATCAAATTACCCTCTTGAAAAGAGCTGAGACAGGATTAAAATCATTTCTATTGAAAGTCAATTTCTTATTGGTGCGAGAGCCTGCTTGCAGGCCATTTCATCAATGGCCATTGTACAGCCAACCGGTTATTTTTTGGCAACCATCTACCCCACACCAAGACCGTTAAACTCAGGACATGACAGATTTTTCCAACGGCATAAAATCACTGAAAGTGATTATCCAGCAGATCTTAAAAAAGCAGTGCGGCGGGTAGTGAGCAATAAACTTGCCTGGATCCGGCAACAGCAAGCCCGCTTTGCGGCGCAGCCCCGCCCGTCACCGCATGAGATGGTCAGCGGCGAAAGCCACTACTTTCTGGGACAACGCTACCAGCTACGGGTCATGGCGTACACTGGCCCGCCTCGCATCCGCCATAATGACTCCAGTTTTCTCGATCTGTTTGTGCGTTCCGGAACCACGGCTGAACAACGGCAACAGGTCTTGCAACGCTGGTACCGGGAGCAACTGCGCGCACGGATTCCCCCTCTGCTGGAACAGTGGCAGCCCGTGCTCGGCGTGCAGGCCGCTGACTGGGGCATTAAACAGATGAAGACTCGCTGGGGAACCTGCAACATCGCCGCACGCCGCATTTGGCTCAATCTGGAACTGATCAAAAAACCAGTCAACTGTCTAGAATACGTCGTCATTCATGAGCTCACACATCTGCTGGAGCGGAACCATAACGACCGGTTCAAGGCACTGATGGACCACCATCTGCCGCACTGGCGGCTGATTCGCCAGACCTTGAACCATACGCCTTAACGATAACCGAAGAACCTTAAATACAGTTTAGTTTCAATAAGCCGCAACCGGCAGTGTTAACTTTGCAGCCACACCTATAACGTCTCCATCCTCATTCAATAGGTTATCCACCGTAATGAACCCTCCATGCAAATGCGCCACCTCACGGACAAATGCCAGGCCCAGCCCTGTGCTTTTGTGTCCGGTGTCTGAGCGGGGCAAGGAGTAAAACCGCTCAAATAGCCGTTCACGCGCATAGCCGGGGATGGCGCTGCCCGTGTTGGTAATAGTCAACCGCCAGGCATCGCTGACCCTTTCAGCATCGAGGGTGATGATGCCCTGAACAGGGGTGAAATCCAGGGCATTGTCCAGCAAATTGCCAATAGCCTGCGCAATCAGAAATGGCTCGCCAAGCACGGCGGTCTCCTCTGAAATCCGTTGATCAATCTGCAAATGTTTCCGGGTAATGGCCGGTGCGCGGGAGGTCAGCAAATCTTCCACGGTCCGCCGCAGCAAAACGAGTCGTTGTTCTTGAAGTTCACGCCGTTGCTCAACAGTCGCCAACGCCAGCAGACGCTCGATCAATTGTTGCAGACGTTCTGCCTCACTAGCGGCCAGCTTGGCGAATCGTTGGCGTTGCGTGGCCGGTAACTCACTCTGCAACAATTCGGCGGCACCGGCAATCGCCGCCAATGGGCTTTTCATCTCATGCGTCAAGGTATGCACGTAGCGTTCCACGTAATCCCGGCCTTCCAGCCGGTCGCGCATGGTCGCAACCGCTTCCGCCAGCGCCCGCATTTCCGGGCCACCACCTTGAGGAACCATCAACCGCTCACCCTCGGCAGCTGCACGGGCGTAAGCGGCAAGACGGTTCATCGAGCGCGCCAGCGACCAGGAAAACCCCAGCCCCACGGTTAGCGATATCACCATTAAAAGGGCAGCCGTGCGATAAAGCTTCGCCTCTGCCCGATCCACATAGGGTTGGACGCTGGCGCCAGGCTTCGCCACGCTCAGCACCCCGATGATGCGTTCACCGTCACGGACCGGCGCCGCGACATACATCACCGATGTTCGCCCATCATTGGGATTCTCGCGAGTCGTGCGAGCGCCGTACTGGCCTCGCAAGGTCAAGTAAACATCGTTCCAACGGGAATAGTCCTGACCGACCGCTTGGCCCGTGGAATCAAACAGGACAAAACCGCGTTCATCAGTAATATAGATGCGATGATCAAGGCTGTTTTTAACAATATCCCAAACTTGGGCGTTAGGATTGCGGCGAGCATATTCCGCTAAGCGCGCCTGAAAACGGCCATTAGTAAAACTGCCGTTCAATACCTCATCCCGCGCCAATACTGCCAGCAGATTAGCGGTATCGATCAGCGTTTCCTCAGTCGCCTGACGAAAAGCCGGCTTGATTTCCACGCCAAGAATATTGAGAGAAAAGTAAACACCAAGACCAACAATTAAGAAGTAGCCAAGAAACAGCTTGAGACCCAGATGCATAGCGTGATTCAAGAGCCGCGGCGAACCCGCACCGAGTAGCCCAAACCGCGATGGGTACGAATCGGATCAAGCATGGTATCAATATCCCGGAGCTTGGCTCGCAGGGTTTTAATATGCGTATCCACGCTGCGCTCGAAACTGGCCGCCGGATCGGGCCAGACCTGGTCCATCAGCTGCGCGCGGGAAAAGACCCGCTCTGGTTGGGCCAGCAGCGTCTTGAGAATCAAATACTCGTAGCGGGTCAGATCCAAAAGATGGTTTTGGAATCGAATAGCGGCGCGAACTTCATCGATTTGAAACCAGGTATCGCTGACCTGCGGGGCAAGGCTGGCATCATCAAGGACCGGCGCAAGGCGGGCCGTGCGTTTGAGAATCGCCTTGACCCGCGCCGCCAGTTCGCGGGGACTGAACGGCTTGGTGACGTAATCGTCAGCCCCCAGCTCCAGACCCAGCACCCGGTCCAGCTCGGCGTTACGGGCGGACAGAATCAGCACCGGAAGTTCTGAGTTGCGCCGCAATCGCTTGAGCAGCTCCAGCCCGGAGCCATCTGGCAGTCCAAGGTCGAGAATCAGCAAATCAAAGGGCGCAGCCGCTAATTCAACCTCCGCTTCGCAGACCAGCGTTCGCCAAGCGACCTGAAATCCTTCGCTGGTCAGCGCAAATTCGACAACATCCGCAATGGACGGCTCATCCTCAACCAGCAGGATGCGGGCAATCATGGCGCATGAAAACCCGCTCAGAGGCGCTGCGCAGTGAATGTATTGCACTCACTGACATTGCCGGTTTTCAAGCCTCGATTGAACCACTGCACCCGTTGCTGGGACGTGCCGTGGGTGAAGGAATCCGGTGTGACATAACCACGGGCTTGCTGCTGGAGGCGGTCATCGCCGATCGCGGTAGCGGCTTGCAATGCCGCTTCGACATCCCCCGGCTCCAGTACGCCGCGTTGTTGAGCGTGATGACCCCAAACCCCCGCCAGGCAATCTGCTTGCAATTCCACAAGCACCGATAAGGCGTTGGCCTGCGCTTCGGGCAGTTGCTGCCGTTGTGCCTGCACTTTGCCGGAAATGCCGGTCAAATTTTGGATGTGATGACCGATTTCATGGGCGATCACGTAGGCGCGGGCGAAGTCGCCCGGCGCGCCGAAGCGCTGAGATAGCTCTTGGAAGAAGGACAGATCCAGGTAAACCTGCTGGTCGCCTGGGCAGTAGAAGGGACCAACTGCGGCGCTGGCAAACCCGCAGGCTGACTGTACGGCATCACGAAACAGCACCAATCGGGGCTGCTGGTAGCGGCCTCCTTGGGTCCGGAACCATTGGCTCCACACATCCTCAGTATCGCCTAGAACAGCACTGACAAAATCCGCCATAGGGTCGCCTGGGGACGGCGCTTGATGCGGACGGGTCTGCTGAGATGTTGAAACGGCCGGCCCGCCGCTCAGCAGATTCAGCACTTCCGTAGGATTGAATCCGAAAATCAAGCTAGCCACCAGCACCAGCAGCAAACCGCCGCCGCTGAGCTTGACGCCGCCCCCCAGCCCGCCGCGAGCGGAAGGCGCTTCATCGCGCCGGTCTTCTATGTTGCTGCTACGCCTAAGATCACGCCAACGCATGGGTCACTCTCCTCCGAATAGGATGGAAAAGAGTGTAGCTGAAAACGGTGCGCCGCCGCCGACAACCCGTTATTCCGGTATGCAGATTTCCCGGCGCTGAACGGCGATGACCGTGCGCAACGCCAAAACCGCGACAACCAGCGAGAGCAAGGCTAGCAAACCGGTCGCCATGGCATCAAACAACGGACCGGGCAGGCGCGCGCTCATGATCAAGGTCGCTAGAGTCAACGCCGCCAGCGGGAAGGAATAGGCCCAGGCGGAGATGAAGAACGGCAGGCGTAAAAAGCGCACGGCGTTGCTGGCTAAGAGCAGCGCCAGAAACAGCGCGGTGTAGTACAAGATGCGGGCAAAGGCATCCAGTTCGCCGGTCAGGCCCAAATAGGCGATGAAGCCGACCGAGGGCGGGGCCAGCAAAATAAACAGCGTCGGTGCTAACCGCACTGGCAGCGGCTCATGAAAGAACAGCCGGTACAGCACGATCGTCAGCAGCACGATCCAGAACACCAGGCCGATGCTGAAAAAGAACCAGGACAGCTCCGGCGAAGCCAAGTGTATCCCGGCGATAGGGATGATGATGTTACCGACTACAGGAATAAACCAAGCGGGGTTGGCGTGTTTGACGTCGTAATGGGTATGGTGAAGCCAGCTGCCGAAGATAGCGAGCGTCAATCCCAGATGCAGAAGAGCGCCCGCGCTCCACAACCAGAATGCAGCTTCAGGCGCCGATTCCAGATAGGCGATAGCCAGCAACAACAGGGAAATCGACACCGTGGGAAAGAAGTTGATACGGACCGGATGACGCATTTCCATACCCACCGCCTGTGGATAGCGTAGCGCTTTCAGGCCATAGACAATCAACAAGACGACGAACAGAGCGCTGACTGTTCCACGCAGGGCAGCACCGATAATCAGCGGCGTTCCTAGAACCAGATGGGCCTTTTGCCAGGCCAGCGCCAGGCCCGCAGTGCCCATGACGATTGAAAAGATCGCAATAGGAAAGTGTTCAAGACGGTGACTAGCAGACTCCTGACCAAGGGGTGCCGTAGACGCGGATGATGCTGGAATGATGGTACTCATATCATAAACCTTATGCCACTGAAGATAGAATGCAGTTCAATAAACATATTAGCATAATCTAATATTACAATAAGCAGCCCGCATTGCATGCCAAAATAACAGTATCTAGCGCGTTCCTGTAATGATTAAGCATTCAGGAACGCAGTATATTCAACTGGATATCGTGCAGATAGGCGGGCGGTTCAACGGATCTTGCCGATAAAACGCCTTGAGTTGCTCGTAAACCTGAGGATAAGTTCCGCTTACCCGTTCTGGTGTTTCAAAGAAGGTTTCGCTGAGCACGGCGAAGAACTCGCCAGGATTTTCGGCGGCGTAAGGGTCCAATGCCGTTGGTTGCCCCCGGTCCACATCCTGGCATAGCCGCTGGTAGGCTTCGTTAAAGTCCCGGCTCCAGTTTCGTACCGGCATCCCTTGGTGAAGGGGTGGCAGGCCGTTCACCGGGCCGGTCAGCATATCCAGCTTGTGGGCCATTTCGTGAATCACCACATTGAGTCCTGGCCGATCCAGCGAATCGATGATATCGGCCCAAGACAGGATCACCGGCCCCCGTTCCCAGGCTTCGCCTATCAGCGGCCGATGAAAGCGATGCACCAGGCCACTCGAATCAGTGTACTCATGATGAGTGAGGAACCCTTCCGGGTAGAGAATCAGCGAACTCCAGCCCTGGTAATAATCCAATCCGAGATTGAGAACCGGCAGACAGGCTTGAGCGGCGATGAGCAGTCCCATCTCCGGCGTCTCTTCCAACCCGCCGGCCAAATCCAATGCTTTCTCATGCAGGAACAGCGTTGCCAAATCGCGCAATCGCTCACGTTCAATAGCATTTAATCTTTTCAGCACCGGCAGGCGGTTAACCGTAGCTTGCCATTCCACCTCGGAAAGACGGGCATGTTGCAACCAGCGCCGCCGCCGCCAGTTGCGCAATACACTGAGCATTTGCCATCCAAACCCGCAGGTGGGGGCGTCATGTGCCGTCTGAGCGATTCTGCTTCTGCTGTTCCTTGACCTGTGCGAGATAGCGATCCGACCAACGCGCCAAGGCATAGATAGGGTAGCCGATCACCATCACTGCCAGCAAGATACAGATTGTCAGGGCAATGGTCTTGGGCAACCGTTCCCACCAGGTATTGATGAAATACACCAGTCCCCAAATCAGCAGGCCGGTAATCACCAGCGAAACCAGAAAAGCCAGAAAATTGCTGCGTTGCATGGATGCATTCCATGAAATAAAAAAACCCGGCTTCCTAAAGGCCGCCGGGTTCAAAATGGTAACCGCTCGCATCCCTCCCTCCAACCCTTCCCGGCAAGGAGAAGGGTATTTTGAGCAAGGGGAAATGCTTACACCATCACTTCACCGCCCGGTTATCCACCAGGTCCGTGACCACGTTTGGATCAGCAAGCGTCGAGGTATCGCCCAGTTGATCGACTTCATTAGCCGCGATCTTGCGCAGAATGCGGCGCATGATCTTGCCAGAACGGGTCTTGGGCAGACCTGGCGCCCATTGCAGGGCATCCGGTGAGGCGATGGGGCCGATTTCCTTGCGGACGTGAGCAACCAGTTCCTTACGCAGTGCTTCGGTCGGTTCGACGCCAACTTTCAGGGTGACATAGGCATAGATGCCTTGGCCCTTGATGTCATGCGGGAAGCCGACCACCGCCGCTTCGGCAACCGCCGGATGCAGCACCAGCGCCGACTCGACCTCGGCGGTGCCCATACGGTGACCGGAGACGTTAATCACATCGTCCACGCGCCCGGTGATCCAGTAGTAGCCATCCTCATCGCGCCGCGCGCCGTCGCCGGTGAAGTACAGGCCCTTGTACATCGCGAAATACGTATCGATGAAGCGCTGATGGTCGCCATACACGGTACGCATAATCCCTGGCCAGGGATGCGTGATCACCAGATTACCATCGGTTGCGCCTTCCAGGAACTGACCTTCGGCATCGACCAGCGCCGGGCACACGCCAAAGAATGGCCGGGTAGCCGAACCAGGCTTCAGCGCCGTAGCGCCTGGCAATGGGGTGATCAGAATGCCGCCGGTCTCGGTCTGCCACCAGGTATCGACAATCGGGCAACGGCTGTCGCCGACATTATGGTAGTACCACTCCCAGGCTTCGGGATTGATCGGCTCGCCAACGGAACCGAGCAAGCGCAGACTTTTGCGCGAAGTCGCCTTGACCGGGGCTTCGCCCTCGCGCATCAGCGAGCGGATGGCGGTTGGCGCTGTGTAGAAGATATTGACCTGATGCTTGTCGACCACTTGCCAGAACCGGCCCGCATCGGGATAGGTGGGCACGCCTTCGAACATTATTGTGGTCGCGCCATTGGTAAGCGGACCGTAGACGATGTAAGAGTGGCCCGTGACCCAGCCCACGTCAGCGGTACACCAGTAAATATCACCGTCATGATAGTCAAAGATGTATTTGTGGGTAATTGCGGTGTGCAGCAGATAGCCACCGGTGGTGTGCAGCACGCCCTTGGGTTTGCCGGTAGAGCCGGAAGTGTAGAGGATGAACAGCGGGTCCTCAGCGCCCATGTGTTCCGGGGGACAGTCCGCGGATGCCGTAGCCATCACGTCGTGATACCACACATCACGGCCTTCAACCCAGGTAATGTTGCCGCCGGTGCGCTTGACCACCACCATCTTCTGGACGCTCGGCGTGCTTTGCAACGCCTTGTCAGCATTGGCTTTCATCGGAACTTGGCGGCCGCCGCGCAGACCTTCGTCGGAGGTGATGACCACGTTGCATTCGGCATCGATGATCCGGTCTTTCAACGAATCGGGCGAGAAACCGCCAAACACGATGGAATGAACAGCGCCGATCCGGGTACAGGCCAGCATCGCAACCGCCGTTTCCGGAATCATTGGCATATAAATGCAAATCCGGTCGCCCCGCTTGACGCCCAGGCCCTTAAGCGCATTGGCGAACTTGCACACGTCCTGGTGCAATTCCCGGTATGTGACTTTCTTGTCTTCGTTCGGGCTATCGCCTTCCCAGATGATCGCGACCTGATCACCACGCGTATCCAGATGACGGTCTAGGCAGTTATAGCTGACATTGAGTTCGCCACCATCGAACCAGCGAATTTCACCCTTGGTGAAATCCCAGTCCAGCACTTTATCCCAGGGCTTGAACCAGGTGACGAATTGATTGGCCTGCTCCGCCCAGAAACCTTCAGGATCATCGACCGAACGCTTGTACATCTCCAGGTATTGGTCGTTGTTGATCCAGGCATGGGCGGCGACTTCAGCAGGCACTGGGTAAAGTTTGGCATCGGACATAGCAGGGGTTCTCCTTAGGTGGGTAAAAGTTGTGATATCTGTGGCCAGAGACGGGCAGCCGCTTGCAGGCGTCTGACGTAAGTCCGGTTCAGGAATTTATGAACGTTAAGTCTATAACGTGAACGGCTTTCGTCAATCTATCCAGCAGTGATCTACAAGGTAGCTGACGAATCAACCGGTTGTGTGGAATTTTTAACCCCGGCCCGTCCAAGCGATCTTGTACAGATCCAGCCGCCGGTCGCGGAAGTTGCGCACACTGCCATGCACGCGCAATTCCTTAATGTTATCCAGGTCCAGATCGACGATCAGTGTCATCTCGGTGTTCGGCGTGGCCTCAGCGGCAATGGCATCATGTGGAAATGCGAAATCAGACGGCGTGAACACCGCTGCTTGGGCATATTGCATGTCCATGTTTTCCACTTTCGGCAGGTTGCCAACGCTGCCGGAAATCACCACATAGCATTCATTCTCAATGGCCCTGGCCTGGGCACAGCGCCGCACCCGCAAGTAGGCGTTCTTGGTGTCGGTCCAGAACGGTACGAACAGGATCTGCATCCCTTGATCCGCCAGCAGGCGCGGCAATTCAGGAAATTCAACATCGTAGCAGATCAGAATACCGACTTTGCCGACATCCAATTCGAACACCTGGAGCGAGTCGCCGCCCTGCAAACCCCAATAGGCTCGTTCGTCGGGCGTAATATGCAACTTGGATTGTTTATCCCATGTCCCATCGCGGCGGCACAAGTAAGCTGCATTGTATAACACCCCATCGCCGTATTCCGGCATGCTGCCCGCAATGATATTGACATTGTAGGCAATCGCCATTTGCAGTATGGCTTCACGCAGAGGCTCGGTGTACTCGGCCAGTTGCCGCACCGCTTCAGCGGTATTGTGTTGATGGAACAGCGCCATCAAGGGACCGTTGAAAAATTCCGGGAACAGCACGATATCCGTCTTGTAACCGGCTACTGCGTCTACAAAGTACTCAACCTGCTGCAAAATATCCTCCAGCGAGGAAATCTGGCGCATCTGCCATTGCACAGCACCGACCCGCACCACTGACTTGCGCCCGCCAATCAGGATCTCCTTATCCTCATAATAGATATTCAGCCATTCCAGCAGCACCGCGTAGGCCCTGGATTCATCATCGTCCGGCAGGTAGCCCGTCACAATTTTGCGGACATGAAAATCGTTGGCTAACTGAAAAGTGAGAATAGGGTCCACCAGCTCCTTGGCCCGGACTTGTTCCACATACTGCTGCGGGGTCATATTGTGCGCGTACTGGCCGTAACCAGGAATCCGGCCACCGACGATCACCGCGCGCAGATTCAGTTTCTCGCACAGTTCCTTACGGGCGTCGTACAGCCGCCGGCCTAGCCGCATATCGCGGTAGTCAGGATGCACGAAGACATCGACGCCGTACAACGTGTCGCCATTGGGGTCATGCGTGGTGAGATAACCATCGCCGATGATCTGCCAGTAGGTATGGCGGTCGCCGTAACGGCCATAATCGACGATCAGGCTGATGGTCGCCGCGACGACCTTGCCATTATCCTCAATGCAGACCTGTCCTTCTGGAAAGCGGGCGATCTGCGAGGCGAACTGCTCGCGGCTCCAGGCCCCGTCCATGTTGGGGTAGACCATTTCCATGATTTCCTGCACGTCGCCATAATCGGACAGGCGTAGATTCCGCAGCTTTAAGCGGTGCTGGACGGGGTGTTCGGTGAGTTTTTCGGTCATGTTAAGCGTGAGATTGAAAGTACAGGGGCAGGGTTATCAAGAACGAAGATGACAGGGTTGTGAAATCGATTCAGCGCACCCATCGAACGTAATCCCGGTAGATACAGCGATCCATTACGACCGTGATGCCCGCCGCGCGCGCGCGCCACGCCGCTGCTTCATCCACCACGCCATCTTGCAGCCATAAAGCTGGCAGCTTCAAGGCAATGCATTCCTCGACCAGACCGGCGGCATGGCTCGATTGGCGGAACACATTGACTAAATCCACCGGTTCCGGGAGGTCGTGCAGGCTCGGGTAAGCCTTTTCGCCCAGCACTTCCGATAAGGCGGGATTGACCGGGATGATGCGAAAACCGAAGTCTTGCAGCGCCTTGGCGACGCTGTGGCTGGGCCGGCCCGGCGAGGCGGACAGCCCGGCCACGGCAATGGTCTTAATCCGTTGAAGCAGATCCTTGATCTCTTCCATGGATGGATTGATAAAACGCGGGTTCATGGGCGGGTTTCCTATGGGTGACCCAACATCTTGGCATGCAACAAGCGCGTATAATAATCTGAAATCCATTAATCGTTTCGATGATCTCCCATGAACTACCAGCCCCCGCGCTACATTGGCGAAATCTTGCAAAAACTTGAGGTTGAAGAGGCGCTCGCTCCAAACGACCCGCGTTACGTCAACACCCAAGCCGCACGGGATAGCGAGCGGACGTTCAAAAGGTTTGGAAGAAAATTCGGATTTTCCCCGAACGATGACCGTCTGTTCAGACCCACGCAGCGGCATGTGCTGTTCTTCGGCCATATCGGCAGCGGCAAGACGACCGAATTGCGCCGCTATGTCAACGATCTCAGCAGATCAGGGCGATTCTTCACCGTCGAAGTGGACATCAATGCCCTGCTCGACCGCTATAACTTGCAATATGCCGATGTCCTGATGGCCATGGCGCACGCGCTGCTCAAACGCCTGCGTGACGAAAGGATAGCGCTGCCCGCCGATGCGCTGCGGGAGCTGGAAAACTGGTTTGCCGACAAGGTGTTGAGCCAGGAGGAAACCAGGGAACTTACCCTCGGCATCGAAACCAGCCTTACGGCGAAGGGTGGTGTTCCTTATCTGCTGGAACTGCTGGGCCGCTTCACCACGGCATTCAAGAATAATCACACCTACAAGGAATCGCTGCGCCGGGTGATTCGCAACACCTTCGGCGATTTCGCGGCGGCTTTCAACCGGTTGCTACGAGAGGCTGAAAAGACCCTGACCGACGCTAATAAGGCGCTGCGCGTGCTGTTTCTCATCGACGGCACCGACAAACTGCGCGGTGAGGATACCCGCCGGTTTTTCGTTTATGACGTGGAACTTTTATTGGAGATTACGGCGCTGGCAGTTTACACCGCGCCGATCACGCTCAAGTATGAAAGTAACCTTGCCGGCAAGCTGGACGCGGATCTGGTGCTGCCGATGATCAAGCTGTACGAAAAGGACAGCGCGCGCTGCGAGGCGGGCTGGAACGCCATGCGCGACATTTTGCTGCTGCGGGCCGACCGCTCGGTGTTCGCCAGCGATGCGGAGATCGACCGTCTGGTCGAGCATTCCGGGGGCCATCCGCGCGAGCTGCTGCGATTGCTCAAGCTGTGTTGCGAGTTCGCCGAGGACGACACGCTCGACGCGGTGACCGTCGAGTCGGCGATCAAGCAACTCGCTTCGGAGTACCGCCGCTTTTTGGAACCGGACGATTACGCCCTGCTGGCCAAGCTCGATAACGATGAGATTCACGCCGGCAACGACGAGTGCACCCGCCGGCTGCTCTACAACCTGGCGCTGCTGGAATACAACGATGCCTCCTGGCGGCGCAGCCATCCGGTGGTGCGCACGCTGGAGGGCTACCAGCGCGCCCGTTCGGCTTTGCCGCCGGCGGCGGGGAATTAAGATACCGTGCCGGCCAACGAGCTGTTCCGCTTCGACCTTGCTCGCCACCGGGCGGCGGCCGGGTTGCGGCCGGAGCATATCAGCGATTTTCAACGTCTGATCAAAGCGCTGCGCTATGGCAGCCGCTTCCAGCTTCTGTTCGCCGAATTCACCGAAGCCGATTACCGCGATATGCTGATCCGGCAACTCGACCTCGTGTTCGCCGAACTCGGTCAACCCGTGGCACGGATCGACCTATCCCGCCAAGGTTTCGCCGGCTTTGCCGCGCTCGAAGCCGAACTGCGCCGGCTGGCCGCCGATCACGGCGCGATTCATCTGACCGGCGTGGACGGCTGGTTCGACGAGGGCCGCTGGCGGGATTTCAACATCCGCCGCGAAGCCATCGCCTTTGGCGTGCCGGTACGTTTGGCCATTTGGCTCAGCGCCGGGAGCGTGGCGCAGGCCATCGTGCTGGCGCCCGACCTGTGGGCCTGGCGTGGCGGCGTCTATGCCTTTACCACCGTCCCCGCCGGTCCCCACGAAATACCCCAACCCCAAACCGGTCCTATCGACCCGCGCACACTGGCCGAGCGCAGTTGCCGTATTGCCGTCCTGCGGGACGCTGTCGCCGCCGATCCGCCGCCAGACGACGAAATCCTGGGCTTGCTGCTGGACGAGCTAGCGGGTTTGCTGGCAAGCATCGGCGAGTTGGACGAAGCGCTGCAGATTCGCCAGGAGGAACAACTGCCGGTCTACGAGCGCCTCGGCGACGTGCGGGCGCGGGCGGTCACGCTGGGGTACATCGCCGACGTGTTCCAGGCGCGCGGGCAGTACGACGAGGCGCTGCGGATTCGCCAGGAGGAAGAACTGCCGGTCTACGAGCGCCTCGGCGACGTGCGGGCGCGGGCGGTCACGCTGGGGAAGATCGCCGACGTGTTCCAGGCGCGCGGGCAGTACGACGAGGCGCTGCGGATTCGCCAGGAGGAACAACTGCCGGTCTACGAGCGGCTCCGGTCGGCGCAGGATTTACTCGTTTGCCGCGCCAAGATCGGGATTAATTACCTGGCGCGCGGTGCGGCGGGAGACCGCCAGACCGCGTTGGAGTTTCTCAACCTGGCTTTACAAGACGCGCAACGCTTGAAACTGCCCGAAGCCCAGCAAATCGCCGAAATCATCCGCCAGGCGGTCAATCAGTGAGTAGCGTAAGCCGGGCAAAAGCGAGGCGTTACCCAGCAGGTAGAAAATCAACCTGAAAGATCATGCGATTGGGCTTCGCAAGCGCAGCCCAATCTGCAAGGTTTCGAGACATTCGGCCAAACATCAATTTATGGCTTCACACAAGTCCTTGACGTTAGTCGCCAAATCATTCGCCGTCGTGACGCCGGTCATTGCCCAGTCCAGCGCTGTCTTGGCGCCGACAAAGCCGATGGTATCACCCGTCGCCGAGAGACCTACATTGACCAGCAGCGCAAAATAACGATCAAATTTCTGCGTCCATCCAGGGCTCTTATGCTCCAGCTCAGTCAAGGCTTGCGCGGCGACCGTCTGTGCTTCGAGTCCGCGTTCGGCACGCTGGTAATAATCGGCAATCTTGTTGCTTTCAAGCAGTTGTTTCACTTTAAGCGTCAACGTGCTTCTCTGCGATTTGGTTTTTTCGAGCTTCTCAACATATTTGCGCAATTGCTTACTATTTCTGCTGGTCCTGGAGGCGTGCGCAAATTCCTGGATTTGAATATCCATCGCTAAGAGGAAATTGGTTAAGGCTTCCTGTTTCTCCAGTAAATCATTCAGAGAGATGGCAAGGTCATGCGCTGTGGTGCGAATACCCGCCAGTTTCTGCTTCCATAATTCACACTTGCCTTTCGTATTACTGATATTGCTAATTTCAGATTGAACCAGTGAATTAATCACTGAAGCAATCACTTCTTGGCTGGCAATATTTCCTTTCGTTTTATTATCATATTTATTTTTAAGGGACTTGATCATTTCACTGGTTTCCTTGCCGACCTTTTCAGCTTCCTTGGCAAGGGCAATCAATGTTTTAAGGCCATCCACTAAGGATCGCCAGGCGACAACCACCGCTAATACCAGACTCGCCCCGCCGGTGGGTATTGCCAAAACAACGCCAGCAATACCCAAGCCCAGCCCCGTTGCACCAAACGCTACTTTAACGGCGACATCACGTTTATATTTACTATACTCGTGGCGTTGTTCAGCCAGCAGCTCCCATTGATGTTCAGCAGCGGATTGTGCATTGTACAATGCATGATCTATTTCAAAGCGATTAAATTTATTAAGAAATTCTTGGTATGTTTCGGCAAAATCCGGAACCGCTATATCTTGCCTCAGCATCTGTAGAATTCTGACTTTGTGTTTATTCTTCTCCAAAAATGCCTGAGTATCCTGCTTAATAAGTTTATCGACCTCTTCCCGTACCTTATCAATTTTTGCCGCGGATTCCATGAATCGCTGCTTGCAAACAGTCCCCATCTGCTCATGCAGCAATGGGTCGTGACTAATAATCTGCACGATCTCAGTTGGAACGGTTAGCTTTACTTGCACGGGCAATGCAGGTCGAGGCAGATAACGGGATTGATAATGCAGCGCATTCGCTATATTCCACTCAAAAATAACGATTTCTTGCATGGTTTTATCCTCGGTGGTAAAACAGCAGCGTGTTTAAGTTATTTTAGATGAGCTTATTACACTTCTTGTTCTTCTTTTCAAAAAAGCACCGATTCACCGGCATATAATCCGGCAACGGTTTCCCGCTGGCGCACCACCTGAAACTGGTCACCATCGACCATCACCTCAGCAGCGCGCGGCCGCGAGTTGTAATTAGAGCTCATGGCAAAGCCATAAGCGCCAGCAGAACGCACCGCCAGCAAGTCGCCGGGTTCGATGTTCAACACCCGATCCTTGCCAAGAAAATCGCCCGTCTCACAAATCGGCCCCACCACGTCGTAGCAGCGCGGTTCACCCTGAGTACGGAGCTTAACCGGGATAATCGCTTGCCAAGCAGAGTACAGCGCCGGACGCAGCAAATCGTTCATCGCGGCATCCACGACGGCAAAACTCTTTTCATCGCCCTGTTTCAGTAATTCCACCTGGGTGACCAGGATACCGGCATTACCCGCAATGGCCCGGCCCGGTTCGATCAGGATTTCATAAGGCTGGCCGCACAGGCATTTCATCAGCGCGGCAGCGTGATCAACAGGCAAGGGCGGCTCCTCGTCACGGTAGCGAATGCCCAGCCCACCGCCAAGGTCAAGATGATGAAGGCGAATTCCTCGCTCTTCCATCCGGGTGACCAGCGCCAGCACCCGTTCCAGCGCATCGACAAACGGCGCAACCTGGGTCAGTTGCGAGCCGATGTGGCAATCCACGCCAACGATTTCGAGATGCGGTGAAGCAGCAGCTTGCTCATAGAGAGCCAATGCCCGTTCCGGGTCGATGCCAAACTTGTTCTGCTTGAGTCCAGTGGAGATATAAGGATGCGTGTTGGCGTCCACATCGGGATTGATGCGCAACGAGACCGGCGCCCGCTGGCCGCGTTCCGCCGCGACCTGTTCCAGCAATGCCAATTCCGCTTCCGATTCGACATTAAAGCAGCGAATGCCAGCGATCAACGCGCGTTCCAATTCGTCACGGCGCTTGCCGACCCCCGAAAATACGACTTTATTGGGATCACCACCGGCTGCCAGCACCCGCGCCAGTTCGCCACCCGAAACGATATCGAAACCGGCTCCCAGCCGGGCCAGCACATTCAGCACTGCCAGATTACTGTTGGCCTTGACCGCGTAACACACCAGATGAGGATGCGTGCCGAACGCGTGATCGAAAGCACGCCAGTGCCGTTCGATAGTAGCGCGGGAGTAGATATAGCAAGGGGTACCCACCGCTGAGGCGATGCGGGCAACCGGAACGGCCTCAGCGTAAAGCTGGCCCGCACGATACTCGAAATGGTCCATGATCAAGGCTTCTGTGGTGGATTCTGCCCGGAAGCGGCAGCTTGCGGTTGCGGAGTTTGCTGAGGAACGGAGGCTTGCGGTTCCGG
This sequence comes from Gammaproteobacteria bacterium, assembly GCA_024234995.1. Classification (GTDB taxonomy): domain Bacteria; phylum Pseudomonadota; class Gammaproteobacteria; order Competibacterales; family Competibacteraceae; genus UBA2383. The sequence goes on along the minus strand of JACKNF010000001.1, from coordinate 341,293 downwards.
CTTCGGAAGATACAAAGCGCCTTTCTGACCGCAGCCAGCCAGCAGGCCGGCAGCCAGCAGCCAAGCCAGCATGAATCCAGGGTGAAGCGTCGGCATTCGCAGGTTCCTCAGGTTGGGAAGCAGGAAATAATGATCAGTATAACGTGCCTTGCGTACCGGGGCGCGGCTTGACAAGCGGGAGGGCTTTGCGGCTAATGCGAACCATCTTTCATTGAGACAGGAATTTTACTGATGACTGACCAGCTATTGACCACAGTTGAAATCGAACCTGCCGGCCCGGTCCGCTCCAGTGTCATCTGGATGCATGGTCTAGGCGCTGACGCGCATGACTTCGAACCGATTGTCCCGGAGTTGCGCTTGCCAGCCGGGCTAGGCATCCGTTTCGTTTTCCCCAATGCGCCGGTCCGTCCAGTGACCATCAACAATGGCATGCGGATGCGGGCCTGGTATGACGTGCTGAGCATGGATTTACCACGCCAGGAAGACCCGGATGGTGTTTATGCTTCGGAACGGGGGATTTATGCGCTGCTGGAGCGGGAGAAACAGCGTGGTGTTCCCGCGGAACGCATCGTCCTGGCAGGCTTCTCCCAAGGTGGAGCCATGGCGTTGCATACCGGATTACGCTATCCGGACCGGCTGGCCGGTATTCTGGCGCTGTCCTGTTATATCCCGCTGGCAGGTAAGCTGAGCAGCGAACGCCGGCCCGCAAATCAGACGACACCGGTTTTCATAGCGCACGGCGATTATGATGCGGTAATCCCGATGCGTTATGGCCAGCAGAGCGCTGAAGCCTTGAAGGGTCTGGGCTACCCGGTGGAATGGAGCGACTATGGCATGGGCCATGAAGTATGCTGGCAGGAAATTCGCGACATCGCCGAATGGTTGCAGCGGGTGCTAGCAGCGCCGGCCGCTTGATAGACCCGCTGCTAAGGAATACCTGTCATGCTGGATATCATCGCCCTGCTGATCACCCTGACGGCCTTGTTCAGTTACCTGAATCGCCGCTTCATCAAGCTGCCAACCACCATCGGCGTCATGGTGCTGGCCATGCTGCTCAGCCTCATATTAATGAGTCTGGGCGAATTGGGCTATGCGCCAATCGAGCAACGGGCCGAGGCGATCATCGCCAGTATCGATTTCAACCAGGTGCTCATGGAGGGCATGCTGTCCCTGCTGCTTTTCGCTGGGGCCTTACACGTTGATCTGGAGGAACTGGCTCGCAAAAAATGGCCAATTGGCGTTCTAGCAACGGCTGGAGTCGTTGCATCCACCTTTCTGATTGGGATCGCGTCCTGGATTGTGCTCAACCTCCTGTCCGGGATTTCGATTTCTCTGCTCTACTGCCTGCTATTCGGCGCGCTGATCTCGCCGACTGATCCCATCGCAGTACTGGGTATTCTGAAATCCGCCGGTGCGCCAAAAAGCCTGGAAATCAAAATCGCCGGTGAATCGCTGTTCAACGACGGTATTGCCGTGGTGGTCTTCACGATTCTGCTCAGCCTGGCGCTAGGCGGTGCGGACGTTACTACCGGCGGCATTTTGCTGCTGTTTGCTGAAGAGGCGCTGGGCGGCATCGCCTTTGGCCTGGTGATTGGTTATATCGCCTACCGGCTGTTGAGAAGCATCGATAGCTACGATGTCGAGATTCTGATAACCCTGGCGCTGGTGCTCGGCGGCTATGCCCTGGCGATCCATTTGCATGTTTCCGGCCCCATTGCCATGGTGGTAGCGGGTTTGATGATTGGCAATCATGGCCGGCGTCTGGCGATGTCGCAGACAACGCGGGAACATCTCGACACGTTCTGGGAGATGATTGATGAAATTCTCAATGCAGTGCTGTTTGTGCTGATTGGCCTGGAAGTGGTGATTCTGACCTTCGACCGCAGCCATTTGCTGGCGTCACTGTCCATCGTGCCGCTGGTGCTGTTAGCCCGGCTGGTTTGCGTCGGCATACCCGTAACGGTCATGCGGCGCTGGTTCGGTTTCGAATTTACGCCCCATGCCGTCAAGATCATGACCTGGGGGGGGTTGCGCGGCGGGATTTCCGTAGCCCTGGCGCTGTCGCTCCCTGCGGGACCGGAACGTCATATCGTACTGGCGCTCACCTATATCGTGGTATTGTTTTCGATTCTGGTGCAAGGATTGACCATAGGGCCACTGATCAGAAAAACCGCCGCCCCCGCAGAACAAGGAGCCTGAACTATATTCGTTCTATCAGGGCGGGGTTTTCCAGTGGAAGCAGGTCTCAGGCAAGCCCGATCATTGCTGCTAGCGGAACACTGCTAAAATAGCCGCGTCCTAATGGCTTCCAGGTACGTTTTTACTCCCCTTTCTCACCCATGAGAGAACGAAATGAGTACTATTCGCCACGAAGACTTCACTCGCCTATGGGAACACGATATGACCACCATTCATCAAGACGATTTTATTCAATCCATCGCAGATGCCTTTCAATACATCAGCTACTACCATCCGGTTGACTATATCAAGGCGCTGGCGGCTGCCTACGAACGTGAGCAGAGCCCGGCCGCCAAAGACGCCATCGCTCAAATTCTGATCAATTCACGGATGTGTGCCGAAGGTCACCGGCCAATCTGTCAAGATACCGGGATCGCGCTGGTGTTCTTGAAAGTCGGTATGGAGGTGCGCTGGGATGCGACGATGAGCGTTCAGGAGATGATTAACGAGGGCGTGCGCCGCGCCTATCTCGATCCGGATAACAAGCTGCGCGCTTCGGTGCTGCACGATCCTGCAGGCAAGCGTCAGAACAGTAAGGACAATACGCCTGCCGTCGTGCATTACGAAATTGTTCCGGGCCATCATGTCGAGGTGATCTGTGCGGCCAAAGGCGGGGGTTCAGAGGCGAAGTCCAAGTTTGCCATGCTGAATCCTTCGGATGATCTGGTCGATTGGGTGCTCAAGACAGTTCCCACCATGGGCGCCGGCTGGTGTCCGCCGGGCATCTTGGGCGTCGGTATCGGCGGCACACCGGAGAAAGCGTTCCTGCTGGCGAAAGAATCGCTCATGGCGCCAGTCGACATTCAAGAATTAATTGCTCGCGGGCCAGCAAATCGTGCAGAGGAACTGCGCATCGAGCTTTATGAGAAGGTCAACGCGCTGGGTATCGGCGCGCAAGGTCTCGGCGGTTTGACCACGGTTCTTGACGTCAAGGTGCTCGATTACCCGACCCATGCCGCCAATTTGCCCATTGCCCTGGTCCCGAACTGCGCCGCGACCCGCCATGTGCATTTCCATCTTGACGGCAGCGGACCCGCCAAGCTGGAGCCGCCAAGTCTGGATGACTGGCCAAAGCTGACCTATGCGCCCGCGAACGCCCGCCGGGTGGATCTTGCCGCCGTCACCCGTGAAGAGGTCGCAACGTGGAAACCTGGCGAAGTATTGCTGCTCAATGGCAAATTACTCACCGGTCGTGACGCCGCACACAAGCGGATGACCGATATGCTCAATCGAGGCGAGACGCTACCGGTGGATTTCACTGGCCGGTTTATTTACTACGTTGGCCCGGTTGATCCGGTGCGTGATGAAGTGGTCGGTCCCGCAGGTCCAACGACGGCAACCCGCATGGATAAATTTACCCGGCAGATGCTGGAGCAGACGGGTCTGCTGGGCATGGTCGGCAAATCCGAGCGCGGCCAGATTGCCATTGATGCGATTAAAGATAACAAGGCGGTTTATCTGATGGCCGTCGGTGGCGCTGCTTATTTAGTGTCCAAGGCCATCAAGGCGTCCAAGGTACTGGCTTTCGAAGATTTAGGCATGGAGGCAATCTACGAATTTGAAGTCAAGGACATGCCGGTGACTGTGGCCGTCGATACGCAAGGCAGCAGTGTCCATAAAACGGGACCGAAGGAATGGCAGATGAAGATCGGAAAGATCCCAGTGGTGGAAACCGCTTGAGAGAGGGTATTAAAACAAGTTTTAAAGTAAGCTCTTGCTGTGGGAGCCTGCGGAGGCGCAACGGCTTGCCAAAAATTTTGGCAGCCTGGCTCCTGCAAAAATTCTTCCGGAGTCATAGACCGGGATTGGCATGTCTGGCGATGCTTGTCGAGCATCCCAGCGGAAACCGCTCTGGCTCACACCACAACGCGCACTGGCGCCCCATTCAACCAGCCCTGGATATTCTCCGCCAGTTGCTCGATCAGCCGTTGGCGGGACTCACGGCTGCCCCAGGCGCTATGCGGAGTGACGATCAGGTTGGGAATATCCAGAGCCAAGAGCGGATTGCCATCAACAGGCGGCTCCAGGCTCAACACATCCACGCCTGCACCGCCCAGCGCGCCTTGGCGCAGGGCATTGGCTAAGAGAGCCTCATCCACCAGCCCGCCGCGAGCGGTATTAATCAGGATGGCACTCCGCTTCATCAGCGCCAGTTCCCAAGCACCAATGAACCCTTGAGTTTCAGGCGTCAGTGGACAATGCAAACTCAGCACGTCCACTTGCGGCAGCAGAACCGGCAGTGGAACCCGCCCTTCTTGTTCTTCCACAACGCCAGGTCTTTGCGCCAGCAACACCCGCATGCCGAACGCTTCAGCAACTCGCGCTACCCCTCGTCCCAGTTCGCCATAGCCGACGATGCCCAGGGTTTTACCCGCCAATTCGCGAATAGGAAAATCCAGCAGACAGAACTGGCGCGCTTGCTGCCACCGCCCTTCACGCACTGCCTGACGGTACTCGGGCAAATGGGTCATTAAACTCAGTAAGAGGGTAAATACATGTTGAACCACCGCTGCGGTACCATAGCCGCGGCAATTACAGACCGTTATCCCTTGCCGGGCTGCTGCCTCCAAATCAACATTATTCATTCCAGTAGCAGCGATACAGATCAGTTTTAGATGCCGGGCATGTCTCAGTGCGGCAGCATCCAGCCGTGCTTTGTTGCTGATGACAATCTTAGCTTCGGCGATGCGTCCGGCGACGGCATCCGGAGCCGTCGCCGGGTAATAGCACAGATCCGGCAAAACCCGGTTCAAAGTACCGAAATCGAGATCGCTGCAATCCAGTGAATCTTGGTCGAGAAATACACCCAGCATGGCAAGGGAACCTCCAGCTAAAGATGCGTTTCATTATAAGCACCCCGATCCCAAAACAGCGAGAAACCACGACGCCATTATGAAATCGATCGCTCCCCCCGCTTTCGCCCACGACCGGCCTGCTTGTACCGGAATCTTATTGGCCAATCTCGGTACGCCTGACGCACCCACCCCCCAAGCTTTACGCCGCTATCTGGCTGAATTTCTTTGGGATTCCCGTGTAGTGGAAATACCCCGATTGTTATGGTGGCTGATCCTGCATGGCATCATTCTCCGCATCCGTCCCGCCCAATCAGCGCGCAAATACGCCACCATCTGGACCGCAGACGGTTCGCCTCTGCTGGCGATCAGCCGCCGGCAGGCCGCGGCACTGGCCAAGGTACTGGCTGCACGCTGCCCCGGTCCGGTGCGCATCGCACTGGGCATGCGTTACGGCAATCCCTCTATTGCTTCCGCATTGGCTGAATTGCGGGCTGCCGGTGCGGAAAGGCTGCTGGTGTTACCGCTTTATCCGCAGTATTCCGCTGCAACCACGGCTTCGGCCTTCGATGCGGTTGCCGCCGAGCTGCGGACTTGGCGCTGGCTGCCGGAACTGCGTTTTATCGCTCAATATTCTGACGATCCGGGCTATCTCGACGCGCTGGCTACGCATATTCAAGCCGGCCGCGCTGGCCAGCCCGGTGACCGGCTGCTGTTTTCCTTTCATGGATTGCCCAAACGCAACCTGTTAGCTGGCGATCCTTATTACTGCCAATGCCACAAGACAGCCCGTCTGGTCGCCGGGCGATTGGAACTGGCGCCGGAGCAGTGGGGCGTGGCTTTCCAATCCCGTTTTGGCCGCGCCGAATGGCTGCAACCCTATACCCGTGCCTTATTGACGGACTGGGCGAAAACTGGTGTAAAAAGTGTGGATGTGGTCTGCCCAGGTTTCGCTGCGGACTGTCTGGAAACGCTGGAAGAAATCGCTCTGGAAAATCGCCAGACCTTTCTGGACGCCGGCGGCGAGCATTACCGCTATCTCCCCGCTCTGAACGATGCAGCCGACCACATTGCCGCACTGGCTGCGCTGATCGAGCGGCATGCGACCGGCTGGCTAGAATTCAGTCCTCTGTACGATTCTAATACCCTTACCGCCGAACGCACTGCCCGCTGCAACCGGGCGCGAATCATGGGGGCAGCCGCGTAATCAGCAGCTCGACAATTCCATCTCCCCTGCAAAATCGCCTTCTATACTCATGGGAAGTAACCTCCGCTGTCCGCGCGGCGCGGTTCCGAACCCGATCCGTTGAGAGAGATATGATCCACGGTGCCCTATTTGATTTAGAAGGTGTGTTATATATTGGTGACTATCCCCTGCCCGGCTCCCGTGAAGCCTTGCTCAGTTTGCAAGCAGCCGGGATTCCAATGCGTTTTGTCACCAACAGCACCCGGCTGACCCGCAACACCATCGTCACACGGCTGGCGCGCATGGGGCTGGAGGTACAGACTCAACATCTGTTCACGCCGGTCGTCGCAGCCCGTGACTATCTTATTGCCCGTCAATTGAGTCCCCATCTGCTGGTCCATCCCAATATCAAGGGTGAATTTGCTGACTTGCATGGCCCAACACCCGGCGCAGTGCTGCTAGGTGACGCAGGCCCTGGCTTTACTTATGAAGCGCTTAATCAATGCTTCCGGCTATTGCTCGATGGTTTGCCATTGCTGGCGATGGGTTCCAACCGTTATTTTCGGGAAGACAATGAGCTGAGCCTGGATATCGGCCCCTTCATGGCCGCGCTGGAATACGCTGCTGAATTAGAGGCTGTGGTGCTAGGCAAGCCATCGGTCGAGTTTTTTCTAGCAGCAGTCAATAGCCTTGGCATGCCGCCGCACGATGTGTTGATGGTAGGCGACGATGCAGAAATGGACGTATGTGGCGCACTGGCTGCTGGGTTGCGAAGTGCGTTGGTGCGGACGGGTAAATACCGCCCAGGCGATGAATCCAAGGTCGAACCCTACGGTGGACGGGTGTTCGATGATTTAGATGCCGTGGTCGATTACCTTCTCTGAAACGCGCGGATTGCGGGTAAAATAGCCCTCAACTCAACCCTTCTCCCAGTCTGCAAGCGAGAGGAGGGCTTTCCGCACCGAACCGGAGTCCTCATGCGCGTCCTGTTTCCTGACATCAAGCCCTATGCCACGCAGCGTCTGGCAGTGGATGATCTTCATACTTTATACCTTGAAGAATGCGGTACTCCCGAGGGGCTTCCCATATTATTCCTGCATGGCGGCCCCGGTGCCGGTTGCGAACCGATGCACCGGCGATTTTTCGATCCGCAACGCTATCGCATCGTGCTGTTTGACCAGCGCGGCAGCGGCCAATCCAATCCGCATGCCGAATTGCGCGGCAATACCATGGGGCAGTTGGTCGGCGATATCGAAAAACTGCGCGAACATCTGGGCATTGACCGCTGGCTGGTGTTCGGCGGCTCCTGGGGATCGACGCTGGCGCTGGCCTATGCTGAAACGCATCCTGAACGGGTGCTCGGGTTGATTCTGCGTGGCATCTTTCTGTGCCGGGACCAAGATATCCACTGGTTCTATCAGGAAGGAGCCAGCCGGTTGTTTCCTGATCTGTGGGAGCACTTTATCGCACCAATCCCCGTTGCAGAGCGGGATCACCTGGTTCAAGCCTATTATCAGCGGCTCACCAGCACCGATGAATTGGAACGGCTGCGGGCGGCCAAGGCCTGGTCGATATGGGAAGGTTCCACCCTGACGCTGGAAAGCAACCCGGCAGTAGTCGAACAATTCGGCGAGATTCACCGCGCCTTGAGCCTGGCGCGGATCGAGTGCCACTACTTCATCCATCATTGCTTCATGGACGCCAATCAACTCCTGCGCGATGCCCGCCGGTTGCATGGCATTCCTGGTTTCATCATCCATGGCCGTTACGATATCATTTGCCCGATGGACAATGCCTGGGCGTTGCACGAAGCCTGGCCGGACGCAAAATTACAGATCGTGCCAACCGCCGGGCATGCCGCCAGTGAGCCGGGCATTATTGACGCGCTGGTCGCGGCTACCGAGCATTTCGCGGATCAGATGGCATGATCGGACTGTTGCAACGCGTTAGCGAGGCACGGGTTGAGGTCGACGGACACGTCATCGGCGAGATCAACGCCGGATTGCTGGTGCTGATCGGAGTTGAACGCGGCGATGGCGAGAGCCAAGCTGACCGTCTTCTGGAACGGTTGCTTGGTTACCGGGTGTTTGCCGATGCCAGCGGTAAGATGAACCGGAGCCTTTGCGACACCGGCGGCGGCCTGCTATTGGTGCCGCAATTCACTCTGGCAGCCGATACACGTAAAGGAATGCGTCCCAGCTTCACACCCGCCGCGCCGCCAGTGGAAGGTGAACGGCTGTTTGACTATCTGGTTGCCCAAGCCTGTCAACAGCATGCACCTGTTGCCACGGGCCGGTTCGGCGCCCACATGCGCGTTAGCCTGATGAACGATGGGCCGGTGACTTTCTGCCTCCAAACCACGCCGGCTGCCTCATTGCACCGCTGCTTTCCTCCGCGAACCGGTTGACATAGGCAGCGCAGGCATCTTACTGGACAGTGAACCAGATTTGATGCAGAATCGCGGCCTCTGACTGGCAAGGATCACTGCTTGACCCATGGCTAAATTGTTGCTGTTGAACGGTCCCAACTTAAATCTATTAGGAACTCGTGAGCCCGGACTTTACGGCTCTGATACGCTGGCTGACATCGAGCAGCGCTGTATGGAACTGGCCCGCAACTTGGGACCGCATGAATTGAACTGTTTCCAGAGCAATGCCGAACATGCCTTGATTGATCGCATCCACGCTGCTCGTCAGGAGAGTGTCGCTTTCATCATCATCAATCCCGCTGCTTTCACTCACACCAGCGTGGCGCTGCGTGACGCCTTGCTGGGAGTCAGCATCCCCTTTATCGAAGTGCATCTGTCTAATGTCTTTGCCCGTGAATCGTTCCGCCACCATTCCTATCTGTCCGGCATTGCCGTTGGCGTGATCAGCGGGTTGGGCGCACAAGGCTATGAACTCGCTTTGCAAGCCGCCAATTGCCACCTTGCCACTTTCCGCCGGTAGCCGCCGCCATGCCCATGGATATTCGCAAGATCAAGAAGCTCATCGAATTGCTCGAAACATCGGGCATTGCCGAAATCGAAATCAAGGAAGGTGAGGATTCGGTGCGAATCAGCCGCTACCCGCAAAGCAGCACGCCGATGGTTATGGCACCCCCGATGTGGACCGGACCCAGTTATAATCCACCGCCTGCCGGACCGATGCCCGCCGCCGTACCCATTGCGGCACCTGCCGCGCCGGCCAATGAACCAGAAACCCTCAAAGGCCATGTGCTGCGCGCGCCCATGGTCGGTACTTTCTACCGCTCAGCCTCGCCTGGCTCCAAACCGTTTATCGAGATCGGCCAGCAGGTCAATACCGGCGACCCGGTCTGCATCATTGAGGCGATGAAGATGTTTAATCAGATCGAAGCGGACCACACCGGCGCTGTGACCCGCATCCTGGTCGAGAACGGCCAGCCGGTCGAATACGATCAACCGCTGCTCATCATCGAATAACCCGGCCGCCATGCTTGAAAAAGTGGTCATCGCTAATCGAGGTGAAATTGCTCTGCGCATCCTGCGCGCCTGCCGGGAACTGGGTATCCGCACGGTAGCGCTGCATTCCACGGTGGATCGCGACCTTAAGCACGTCCGTCTGGCTGACGAGACCGTGTGCATCGGTCCTCCGCCAGCGGCGGAGAGCTATCTGAACATGCCGGCCATCATCAGCGCCGCCGAAGTCACTGATGCGGTCGCAATCCATCCCGGCTACGGTTTTCTGTCTGAGAATGCCGACTTCGCCGAGCGGGTTGAGCAAAGCGGCTTCATTTTCATCGGCCCCCGCCCGGATACCATCCGGCTGATGGGGGACAAGGTATCCGCCATCCGGGCGATGAAGGATGCTGGCGTGCCCTGCGTACCGGGTTCCGGCGGATCGTTGGGCGACGATAACCAGAATACATTGCGTATCGCGCACGAGATCGGTTATCCGGTGATCATCAAGGCCGCCGGCGGGGGCGGCGGGCGCGGGATGCGTGTCGTGCATAGCGAGGCTGCGCTGCTGACAACCCTGGACCTGACCCGCAGCGAAGCCAATGCGGCGTTCGGTAATCCGGCAGTGTACATGGAAAAATACTTGGATCATCCTCGCCATATCGAGATTCAGGTGCTAGCTGACACTCACGGCCATGCTATTCATCTCGGCGAGCGTGACTGTTCCATGCAGCGCCGTCATCAGAAAGTCATCGAGGAAGCGCCCGCGCCCGGTATCAGCGTTGCGCAACGCCGGCGGATCGGCAGAATCTGTGTCGAAGCTTGCCAGCGAATTAGCTATCGGGGTGCCGGTACATTCGAATTTCTGTACCAGGACGGTGAGTTCTATTTCATCGAAATGAATACGCGGGTGCAGGTCGAGCATCCGGTTACTGAGCTCATCACTGGAGTCGATATCGTCAAGGAGCAATTGCGCATTGCCGCCGGTCAGCCGCTGAGCTACCACCAGGATGATATCCATGTCCGCGGACATGCGTTGGAATGCCGGCTCAATGCGGAAGATCCAGACACGTTCATGCCCTCGCCCGGCACCATCACCCAGTACCATGCGCCGGGTGGACCGGGTATCCGGGTGGATTCCCATATTTACAATGGTTATCGGGTGCCGCCGAATTATGACTCGATGATCGGTAAGCTGATTGCTCACGGCGAAACCCGCGAGGCGGCTGTTGCCCGGATGCGTGGGGCGCTGGCCGAACTGGTGGTGGATGGCATCAAGACCAATGCGCCTCTGCACCGGCGGATTCTCAGCGACGCCCGCTTTCTGGATGGCGGCACCGATATTCATTATTTGGAGAAGCAGTTGCTCAGCATGCGCTGATCTGCCGCCACCACGGCTTCGTGCTCTGATAGCCCGGACACGGGGCTACGGCTACTTTAAGGTACTACCTATCATGTACTGCTTTATAAGTTAGTCCTATATGCTGTGCATTGTTAGGCTCTTGGAGTCGTCCGAGTCCAGTGCCGGGACACATAGAATGTTCGATTTTTCCAAGTATCCTATTGCTTCTGCGTAAAGCCCGGCGCGCCTTGCTCTCGCACATATTGCTTGAGCGAATCGAGGATTTCTTGCTCCGGTAACCCCAGTCTATGAACCGAGCCCCCGCCATGAGCGATGACATGACCGCCCCCTGGTTGCAACTAAGCCTCGAAGCCCTTAATCATACGCCCGAGCAACTGGAAGACGCTTTGCTGCAAGCTGGCGCACTGGCAGTCACACTCGCAGATGCCGGCGATCAGCCGGTTCTGGAACCAGCGCCAGGTGAAACCCCGCTCTGGGCGCACACATGCGTAACCGGTTTGTTCGACGCACAAACCGACATCGAGGTAGTGAAGCGTCAGTTACAGTGTTTTTTACATGCGCCGATCCTGCCGGAATGCCGGCTCAGCCAGCTAGAGGAACGCGACTGGGTGCGGGCGTGGATGGATGATTTTCATCCGATGCGTTTCGGTGAGCGGTTGTGGATCTGTCCAACTACGCAGAACCCGCCCGATCCGGCCGCGGTCAATATTCGCCTGGACCCTGGGCTGGCCTTTGGCACCGGTACCCATCCGACCACCGCACTCTGCCTGGAATGGCTCGATGGGGCGGTATTGGCTGGCCAGACGGTCCTGGATTACGGGTGCGGGTCAGGAATCTTGGCCATCGCTGCCGCCAAGCTCGGGGCACAGCGGGTCTGGGCAGTGGATATCGACCCGCAGGCGCTACTGGCCAGTGATGATAACGCCGATGAAAACGGCGTCGAAAATTGTGTTGAGCTGGCCCTGCCCGCTGAACTACCCGCAACGCTGCATGTAGATGTGCTAGTAGCCAATATCCTAGCGGGAGTTCTGACGCGGCTGGCACCGGAATTTACCCAGCGTGTCAAACCGGGAGGCCGTCTGGTGTTATCCGGCATTCTTGAACAACATGCGGACGCGGTGCAGGCGGCCTTTACCCACAGCTTCATTTTCGAACCAATCCGGCGGCGGGAAGATTGGGTATTGCTGGAAGGCGTGAGGAGGTAAAGACAGCATGATTTCAGAAATCAGTTACTTAGGTGGAGTCTGTCCGGTTGGCCCTCTGGGCGTGAAAAGCGGCTTACCCCCGTACCCCAAGGTCGATCCGCGTGGTTGGAATCTCGGCGATATCGAGATGGCGATCGCCCTCAAGCGCGCTGAATTGAACCAGGTCATGGGGTACCGGAAAAACTACGATGCCGAGGAACATAATCTTTGTCTGGCCCTGATTCGTTTTCAGGACGGATCTTCGGAGATCCTGGTTGCTTACTCGAATGACAGCGCCATTCCTGAATCAATCCGTCTGGGATTGCATCTGATCCCGAACGTATATGACAAGCTCCCTCCCAACGAGCGCTTTGGCTGCGATGGCATGGCGCAATACCATACCGAACCGAAACTATTGAATTATCTGCTTGCAACCCTAGAAGTACGCCAGACCGCTTATCGGCGGCAATTTCTACCGCGCGACCCGCTTTATCGCTTTATTCTTCAGCGCCAGCGTCAACAGGCCCGTGCACAGGCCGTCTTATCAAGCAATATTAAGAAGGTGGCCGCAGTGGTCATCGTAACGGAAATCGATTGCTGCCCGACATGTACCGCCTATTCCATCGCGCGATTCCGGGAACGGTTTCCCGGTATTCCTCTGCGTACTATTGAATTGGGCAAGCAGGCCAAAGGGGGGGTCAAACCTCAATACCGGCAAGTCACCATCAACCGCAAGTAAGAGGCGGGTACGCATCACAGCACAGCGTCCTTACCCCCTGTCAAGGAAGGGGGTAAGGGTTGTTTAGCGGGCTTAGGCGATGGTTTGCACCGTACCGTCGAGATTCATCAGCAGTGTCTCCACTTCCAGCTTCGGGTAGTTTTTGTGGACGGCCTTTTCTAAATCGCGCAGGTATTTGCCGTGAACATTTTGTTCCAGCGCCGGGTCTTTCGCAAAATCCGCTTTTAGAATTACCTTGTAAGCGCCACAGTCTCGATGATCCATCAAGATTACCCGGTTGATATGATGAAGATCGATAGCAATCTTGAGGTGTTCCCAGAACGTCTTATTCCAGCTCTTGAATTCGCTAGTGACTGCGCCCAATGAAGCACCGGCCAGAATAACATGGTCATATTGATTCGTCAGGCCACGGCCATCCATATACTTAACGATATCATCGATCAACCGGTAATCCATGCAGCTCAGTAACAACGCCTCGGTGCCGTGCGCGGCCGGCGCGGCGCTAGGCTTTGCGCTGTGCCCGGTTTCGGCCTGAGCTAACCGCCAAGGTGTTGTCAGCCCCAGCAGGGTAACGCCACCGCCCAAAGCAGCCAGTTGAATAAAGCGGCGGCGGTTGAGTCCAGTAAACGAATCATCGTGCAGATGATGGCACGAGTTGAATGAAGAAATCCGGGTCGTCATGGGGAGCCTCTCTTTTCGTCAGGTCGTTTTTATCAATCATGGCTTGAAGCGTGGAATCGGGGGGCAATATAGCCAGGATGACCCGATTAACGATTTCCATTGTTCAAGAGTAGCTGAACGATCAAATTTTTTTGTTGAAACAGGCGATGATCGACGAAGACTGCTTATCTGGAGTCTCCCACGCGGCCAGCAGGTACTGATGTTAGAATGACATTCCCTTTCATGCGCATCACTCGAAATCCATGCCGGCCACCGTTCAGAACCCAACCCTGTCATCACCATTGCAAGCCGTTCTTCCTCCCGATAACCGTCAACCGCTGCTTTGGAGCCAACTGCATGGTGCAGGCCCTGCTCTACTGATCGCCGCTGCTACCCGCTTTCGCGGCTTGGTGCTGGTCATCGTGCCAGACAGTCAGACAGCCCTGCGGCTGGAAACTGAACTGCAGGTATTCGGTGGAGCCGATCTAGAAATTCTGGCGTTCCCGGACTGGGAAACCTTGCCCTACGACGGATTTTCCCCGCATCAAGACATCCTCTCGCAGCGATTGGCAACCTTGTACCAGTTGCCGCAGCGGCGGCGTGGCGTGCTGGTAACCCCAGTAGCGACTTTGATGCAACGGCTGGCGCCGCGCGATTATCTGGATCGCTACGCTTTGTTGCTCACGGTTGGTGAACGGCTGGCGCTGGACCTGTTTCGCCAGCGCCTGGAAGCAGCGGGTTATAGCTGCGTATCGCAGGTGGTGGAGCACGGTGAATTTGCAGTACGCGGATCGATCCTTGATTTGTTTCCAATGGGCGCTGAGCGGCCTTACCGGATCGAACTGTTCGATGACGAAGTGGAAAGCATCCGTGATTTCGACCCCGATACCCAATTGTCAGTGGATAAGGTCAACTGCATCAAATTGCTGCCAGCGCGTGAGCTGGCGCTGGATAAAGAGTCCATTACCCGCTTCCGCCAAGCCTGGCGCCGCCAGTTTGAAGGTGATCCACAGCGGAGCATGATCTACCGCGAAGTAAGTGCTGGCCACGCACCCGGCGGTATCGAGTATTACCTGCCGCTGTTTTTCGAACAGGCGGCGACGCTGTTTGATCATTTGCCGGAGAGCACCCTAGCGATCCGGCTGGAAGGCGTGGATGCTGCAATGGCGGCTTTCCAGGAACAGATCATGGACCGCTACGAACAGTACCGGTATGACGCCGAACGGCCGCTGTTGCCACCACCATTGCTGTTTCTAGAAGCCGCCCAGGTAGACCGGGCGCTCGCTCGCTGGCCACGGGTTGAATTGGCGCCTGCTCAACCTTCCTCCCTCAATCTTCTCCCGCCAGAAGGCCAGGGTTCTGGTATCAATTACCCAACCCTGCCACCGCCAGCCTTGCCCTTTGAACCTCGCCATGAACGGCCGGCTCACGCACTGGAGCAATTCTTAGCCGGATTTCCCGGACGAGTGCTCATCGCTGCTGAATCTGCCGGCCGCCGTGAAGTGCTGTTGGAGATGCTGCGCGGCTACGGTCTGCGGCCGGTCATCTGCACAGGCTGGGCGGAGTTTCTGTCACGGGAGGAGTTGCGGCTGGCGCTAACCGTGGCGCCGTTGGAGCAAGGGCTGCTGCTTACCGGACCGCCGCTGGCGATCATCGCCGAGCCGCAGTTATACGGCGAACGGGTGCGGCAGGTGCGGCGGCGCGTCCAGAGCCGTGATCCCGACACCATCATCCGCAATCTGAGCGATCTCAGCTTGGGTGCGCCGATCGTACATGAAGAGCATGGTATTGGCCGCTACACCGGGTTGCAGCGATTGGAAGCCGCCGGTATCGATGGTGAATTCGTGGTGGTCGAGTATGCTGGCAGTGACCGGCTGTATGTTCCCGTCGCCGCGCTGCATCTGCTTAGCCGCTATACCGGAGCTGCCCCGGAGAATGCGCCTTTGCACAAACTGGGCAGCGGTCAATGGGAAAAAGCTAAACGCAAAGCCGCGGAGCAAGTCAGTGATGCAGCGGCGGAGTTACTCGATCTCTATGCGCGCCGCGAGGCCCGGCCAGGTCACGCCTTTGGTCTTAGCGAAGCTGACTACATTGCTTTTTCTGCGGCTTTCCCCTTCGAGGAAACCGCAGATCAACAGGCCGCCATTGAAGCGGTGATTGCCGATCTGCGATCCGCAAAACCGATGGATCGGGTCGTGTGCGGCGATGTTGGCTTTGGCAAGACCGAAGTGGCAATGCGCGCAGCATTCGTAGCGGTGCAGGATGCGCGGCAGGTGGCGGTTTTAACACCAACGACCTTGCTGGCTCAGCAGCATTACCAGAATTTCCTCGACCGCTTCGCTGACTGGCCCGTGCGAATTGAGCTCTTGTCCCGGTTCCGCTCACCCAAGCAGCAGACGGAGACGCTCAAAGCACTGGCTGAAGGCAAAGTCGACATTCTGATTGGCACCCACAAGCTGTTGCAGGACAGCGTACAATTCAAACAAATCGGGCTGGTCGTCGTGGATGAGGAGCATCGTTTCGGCGTGCGGCATAAGGAACGCCTGAAAGCCCTGCGCGCCGAGGTAGACATCCTGACCCTGACTGCCACCCCAATTCCTCGCACGTTAAATATGGCAATGGCCGGGTTGCGTGATCTGTCGATTATCGCCACACCGCCCGCAGGACGCTTGGCGGTCAAGACCTTTGTCAGTCAGTGGAACCCGGCAACCATTCGCGAAGCCTGCCAGCGGGAATTAAAGCGCGGCGGGCAAATCTATTTCCTGCACAATGAAGTAGAAACTATCCAGCGCATGGCGGCACAGATTGCAGAACTGGCGCCGCAGGCGCGGATCGCCGTAGCACATGGCCAGATGCGCGAGCGGGAGCTGGAACAAGTGATGCTGAATTTCTACCATCGCCGCTGCAACCTGCTCGTTTGCACTACGATCATCGAGTCAGGTATCGATGTGCCCAGCGCAAATACCATTCTCATCAACCGCGCCGATAAGCTGGGGCTGGCGCAATTGCATCAATTGCGCGGACGGGTCGGGCGCTCGCACCACCGGGCCTATGCGTATCTGCTTGTCCCGCCAAAATCAGTGATGACCGCCGATGCTGTCAAACGTATCGAAGCGATTGAATCATTGGAGGATTTAGGTGCCGGTTTTCTGCTGGCCAGTCACGATCTCGAGATTCGCGGCGCAGGCGAATTGCTGGGTGAGGCGCAGAGCGGTCAGATTCATGAAGTCGGTTTCAGCCTGTACATGGATCTGCTGGAGCGAGCGGTGCAAGCGCTGAAAGCCGGGAAAATTCCAGAACTGAATCGGCCACTGAATCACGGACCGGAAGTTGATTTACAAAGCCCAGCACTGATTCCCGATGACTATCTGCCAGATGTCCACAGCCGGCTCATCCTGTATAAGCGCATCGCGAACGCGCGTGATGATGACGAACTGCGTGAATTACAGGTGGAGATGATTGACCGCTTCGGCTTGCTGCCACAACCGGTTAAAAACTTATTTCGAGTGACCGGGCTGAAGCTGCTGGCGATACCCATTGGAGTAAAGAAGATCGAAGCAGGACCGAAAGGAGGGCGAGTCGTATTCGGGCCAGAGCCAAAACTGGATCCAGCCAAGCTAGTGCAACTGATTCAGCACCAGTCCAAGCTCTACAAGCTTGATGGCCGGGACAAACTGCGTTTTATTAAAGAATTACCCAATGCTGAGGTGCGGGCAGCGGAAGTCGAAGGGTTGCTGGGTAAGATTAAATCTTGAAATCAAGAGCTTGCTTCAGAGGGAGTCCGCTTGCGGGCAATTTTGCCATTCTCGTTAGCAAGCGGACTCTCAGGAAAATGCATTGCTTATCCATTCAATGGATGTTGACGCCGCACTAACACCCTTTCCATTGTGGTTTGCGTTTGCCAATAAAGGCGTCAATGCCTTCGCGGGCATCCTCGCTGTCCAAATTGCAGGCCATGATTTCAGTGGCACACGCATAGGCATCCTCCAGGCTCAAATCCAACTGCCGGTAGAACAGCTCCTTGCCCATACGAATCGCCAATTGAGATTTATTGCAGATCGATCCGGCGAGTTGCCAAACAGCCGCATCTAATTGTTCGAGCGGAACCACCCGGTTAATCAATCCCTGCTGTAACGCGGTCTGCGCGTCGATGAAATCACCGGTCAGTAACAATTCTAATGCTTGCTTGCGACCGAGATTCCGGCTCAGCGCCACCCCAGGACTGGAGCAGAACAGGCCGACATTGATGCCGGAAGTAGCGAAACGTGCATTATCAGACGCGACTGCTAGATCGCACGCTGCAACCAACTGGCAACCAGCAGCGGTAGCGATACCGTGGACCCGAGCGATCACGGGTTGCGGCAGGCGGTTAATGGTCAGCATCGCTTGTCCGCACTGAGTGAACAGCGCTTGATGGAAAGCGCGGCTATCCTGAGCACGCATCTCCTTGAGATCATGGCCCGCGCAGAATGCGGGACCGCTGCCGGCAATCACTACCACCTGAATTGATTCATCAGCGGCAATCGCATTCAACGCTGCCTGCAACGCATCAAGCATCGCTGTTGACAGTACATTGTAATGCTTAGGCCGATTGAGGGTCAGGGTAGCAACTCCGGCTTCATCCTGGCGTAGCACAAGGGCGTCTTGAGAGGAAGAGATGATAGTCATGGCGTTGATTCTCCAAGAATTGATAAGCTTTCAAGGAATCAGAAAATTGTAGCCAATTCCACTGATCATGGCTGAATGTTTTATACTGTAATTCTTCCCTTTTCCGATATGCTGGAAACCGTGAGCCATTGTCATACACCGATTGTCTACATTCTGGATCCTGAGGCCCGGCTGCGTGATTCTCTCCGGCGGCTGGTAGAGTCAGTCGGTCTGTATGTCCGGACTTTCGGCGAAATTGAGGCGTTCCTAACGGCCTACCAGCCAGAGCAACCTGGCTGCCTGTTGCTTGACATCCGGATTGCGGGACGCGCCAAGGTTAGCGCCCAGCAGATTTTGCGCGAACAAGGTGTCGATCTGCCAGTCATCGTTATCGCTCCGCGGGGTGATGTTGCGACTGCAGTCAACGCCATGAAGCAGGGCGCGATAGATTTTCTTGAAAAACCTCTTAATGAACAATGGTTTTTGGATTGCATTCATCACGCGGTGGCTGAGGATCAGAATAGGCGGCGAACCCGGGCATGGCGACAAGTATTGTTGAGCCGGTTTGAGACTTTAACCCCGCGTGAGCAAGATATCTTGCGGCAGGTCGTCGATGGATTATCCAATCGGGAAATCGCCGAGCAACTGGACCTGAGCCGCAAGACAGTGGAAGTTCACCGGGCCAAGGTCATGCAAAAGATGGAAGCCCGCACGTTGTCGCAATTAATCCGGATGGCGATGGCCTTAGGAATTCTCAAACTTTATGCCCCGGACGGGTAATCATGTGCTTGATTTTGATCGCATATCGTTGTCATTCCGGTTATGAGCTGATGGTCGCCGCCAATCGTGACGAGTTCCACGAGCGGCCTACCGCACCCCTGGCGTTTTGGGATGAAGCACCGCAAGTGCTAGCTGGCCGTGATCTCCAGGAAGGAGGCACCTGGATGGGGATCAGCCGCTCTGGCCGCTTCGCCGCTATTACCAACTACCGTGATCCTAGCCGGGTCCGGTCAGATGCACCTTCGCGGGGTCGACTGGTGGCCGATTATCTGCAAAGCCCACAACCAGCAATCGATTATCTGGAACAATTGCGGCCGGCCGCCAGCTGCTACAACGGTTTTAACCTGCTGTTGGGCGATAAAACGGGTCTCTACTATCATTCCAATCGCACCGGCGAGATTCAGACTTTGCTGCCAGGATGGTACGGTCTTAGCAATCACTTGCTCGATACGCCTTGGCCCAAAGTGCAGCGGGGCTTATTCTTGCTGCGCAGCCGGTTGGAACAGCAGTTTGATCCGGCACCGGACGATCTGCTGGAAGTGCTGACTGATCGCAGCATCGCCCCGGATGCTGAATTACCCGAAACCGGCGTTCCGCTCGAATGGGAGCGTTGGCTATCGTCAATTTTCATTGACGCACCTGGCTACGGCACTCGTTCTTCAACTGCGCTGCTGGTGAACAACAGCGGCAGTGTCCACATGGTTGAAATAACTTGGGCAGATGCCCGCCGGCGTGAGTTCCAACTGAACTGACGACAATAACGGAACAGGGTAGGAGAGATGTGAAGCAGTTCCGCTTGTTTGCGGAAGCGATCATCGGCTATCCTTAAACTCATACGCACATTAACCCGGTTAAGGGTTATCTAATTTCTCCAGAATTTCCTGAAACCCCTGCGTTTTTGCCCCGGTAGCTCAGATGGATAGAGCGCACCCCTCCTAAGGGTGAGGCCACAGGTTCGAATCCTGTTCGGGGCACCATGTTTTCAACAAGTTAGCCTGCTTGCCGCTTTGCGTCCAAGTGCTTAAAGCGCAAGGTATGTTCATTCGAAAGAGCCTAATCAACAGCAGCAACCGGCCGCATCTGAGTATCACACACGCCACCGATCGTGACCTCTTGTAAAGATCCCCGGCCTTTACATTGTTCTCCACGGTCACAAATACGGCATGTCAACGCCAGTGGTGTCCCCGATTTCAACCAGGAAGGCGTTTTGCGGTAGCGGCCAATCGTGTTAAACCGGCATCCACGCGGAATTCCATAAGGTGGACAACCTGAAGCTGTTCTCAACGAGACTTTCCTGCCATCCACAATGAAACCTGGATAACGATCAATCAAACTCACGACATCTTTATCCGGTTGTTGTTGTACGACGAAATCCTGAAAAAAATATCCTTCCTGATGCCGTTGATCTACTCGAATGCGCGTGTTGGCAATCAAGGCAAAATCCTGCCCCTTACGAGCTATTGCGCCTGACATATATTCCACCCGGTTATGATGAGGGAAACATTGGCCCATCGCTGGAGCGTGGTAATAATGTCTTAATTTTTTAAGGCGTTTTAACGAAACATTAGGAAAAACCGCTTGGAGATCATGATCCTTACCAAAAAGGATTCGTTGAATATCAGGCAGATTTTGCCGATACATCGCCTGAATTTTGTCGTAATAGGCAACATTATAATCATCGCGGCCACCCATAACCGATGAATCACTGCCCAAATCCTGGCGCAAAAAACAGGAAGTCAATCCAGATATTTGGGTCAGGTATTCATCCCAGATGTTGTATTGAGAAACCTTGGATGATACACCTTGAAAATCTCCTTGAAATCGACATCCTTGGCCTTTTGAACAAGATTCCCTGGCCCGGTTGCGAATGGACAATGCAATAATATTCCGTTCACAAGCGCCATAGGCATTGCAACCCCGGTCTAAGTGTCCTTCGAAAATCGCGGTACGCATCACATAATCCAAATGCTTAGCCCGTTGCAGGATCTGGCGAGGCCATTGGTTCCGCTGCGCGCCAATGAAGCGATCCCAAGCTTGCTGTAAAGTATGACGGCGTCCGATCAGACGGTGATTGGCTGCTGCACAATACGATGAGTTATGAAAAGCCTGGATGATCTGATCCAGCTCATTTTGGTATGGCCGTTTCGGGGTAGCATGGTTGATTCTGGCTAAGAAAGGAGGGTCAAAAAAAGGCGCTTTTTCCATTGCATACATCTTGCGAACATTCATCACATATTGAACAGCAGCATCGCAATGATGGTTAGCGGCGCTCATGGCCTGGCGTTGCTTAAGTGCTGTCTTAAAGACCGCAGTAGAAGCTGGCACTGCTGCACGTGAGTTGACAACGATTCGAAAGCCAACATAGGGAGTGCCTTGGCGGTCTGTTAACGGACGGCCATTTCTCACAACCAAACAAGGAATTAGGGATGTCCCCTGCGCCAAGCTGCCAGCAGGCCGGGATGCGCCGGATTTCTCAAAACTCCTGAGGTCGTAATAAGGAATTTCAAGATTCCCATTGAACTGATAAAGGGTCATCACGGGTGTGGCAGGAATACCTGCCCACGCAGGCAACAGTATGAAAAACGCCAGCAAGAATAATGATTTTCTCATACTTAATACATCAAGGTGTGAGGCGATTGTGCCTATCGCAAGGTAATTGCGCTATACATTGCGCCATACTAAGCATAATATATTGATTCTTTTGAATATCAACTTCTAAGAATGATATTCGTTATCTGCAACTGATTGATAAAATTCGGAAAAACCATATAGCGTGATTGCCCTGGTGCCTTTAGGCAGGTCATTACGGGCAAATGCCGGTCCGATAAAAAGAACCAATTTGTCAGGCGCTTACAAAATCTTACAAAAGTTGTTGAGCATAGGCCTTTTGCTCGGATGTTAAACGGCTTGCGACTTTGTCCCGCATGATTTGAGCATCCTCATCACCCTGATTTGCTGATCGGGAGAACCAGACGTAGGCCATGACCAAATCTTTCGGTATTTCCTCATGGCCCTCAAAATACATGACTCCGAGATTGAATTGTGCCGGCGCATAATTTTG
The DNA here is from genome assembly GCA_024234995.1 of Gammaproteobacteria bacterium. Taxonomy (GTDB): domain Bacteria; phylum Pseudomonadota; class Gammaproteobacteria; order Competibacterales; family Competibacteraceae; genus UBA2383. The sequence continues at coordinate 319,225 of JACKNF010000001.1, read as the reverse complement.
CGTAGCGGCTTTTTGATACCACTTCAGCGCTTTTTGGAAATCCTGGCGGACACCTTGGCCCTCGACATACATAACGGCCAAATTAACCTGAGCAGGCGCATAGTCTTGTTCAGCTGCTTGTTGATACCAGGTTGCTGCCTCTTGCAGAGACAAAGTATCGTTATTTTGCTCGTACATCATTCCTAAGTTGAATTGAGCCAACGCATTGCCTTGGCCCGCTGCTTTGCGATAATGCTTGAGTGCTTCCTGAAGATCCCGAGGCACGCCTTGACCTTCAACATACATAACCCCCAGGTTGAGGTACGCTACTGTATCTCCCTGTTGGGCAGCTTCGCGATACCAAAACAGCGCTTCCTGAAAATCCTGAGCGACCCCTAAGCCCTCGGCGTACATCGCCCCGAGATTGACTTGTGCCGAACTATTACCCTGTTTGGCCGCCTTAAGGTACCCTTTGACGGCCTCTGGGTAGTCGCCCATCTCATAACTGTCCTCCCCTTTTTGGAAATCCTGCTGGGATTTCACAGTATCCTGTTTGCTAGCAGCTCCCTTTCTTTTTGCTCGGGTCTTGGCGCCTTGTATATCCTCAAAGCGCATCCTGCGGTGGCGGTAACGTCTTCTGGCCTGATAAATCACGCCTCCCAAAATCATAAGAATGATTCCGCAGATTTTTGCAATGATTATATCAATACTGATAACCGCGAATACTCCGACCAGCATATAAGCATATGGTAGGACTTCGTAAATCGGTCCTGGAACCATGAGTTTATCTCCGGATAGTGCTTGATGGATTTTTGTTAATTTTATATTAATTTATTGATTTAAAAATAATTATTAAGAAAAGACACCTAAAAAACCGCCTAATTGAGCACGAAATTTATCCTTATTTGACAAATGCAGCAAGGTAGATCACAGGGATATCTAGCTAAATAGAGTTTCGAACAAACTTGATTGCGTGCCCTCCAAGGATTTCATGTTCTACTTCCTCAATGAAAAGTAACCCAATGTCAGCCAATGCTCCTAAGACGACTTATCTCAAAGACTATACCCCACCCCATTACCGCATTTCAGAAGTCGCTTTGCGATTTGAACTGGGTGAAGACTTCACCACGGTATATTCCCAACTGCATATCCTCCGTGCTGAGGCCACGCCTGCTGGCATGCCATTAACGCTGGACGGTCAACACCTGGAACTGGTTGCGCTGAAACTTAATGGAAAACTGCTCGCTGCTGACCGTTATCAATGCGATGCTGATCAGTTGACCTTACTGGACCCACCCGCCGAGTTTGAATTAATCGCCGTAACGCGCATCCGCCCTCAGGATAACGCTGCCCTGGAAGGGCTTTATCAATCCAGCGGCAATTTCTGCACTCAATGTGAAGCTGAAGGCTTCCGTCGCATTACCTATTTTATTGACCGCCCGGACAACATGGCGGTCTTTACCACGACGATCGTTGCAGACCAGTCCCGCTACCCAGTGCTGCTGTCCAACGGCAATCTTGTCGACCATGGCAAGCTAGACGATGGCCGTCACTGGGCAATTTGGCACGATCCCTTCCCTAAGCCCTGCTACCTGTTTGCCTTAGTTGCCGGTCATCTCCAGACTATCGAAGCATCATTCACCACCCGTTCCAACCGTCAGATTACCTTGCGTATCTACGTCGAACCGGAAAACATCAGCCAGTGTAAACATGCTATGTATTCTCTCAAACAGGCGATGGCCTGGGATGAGAAGCGTTTCGGCCTGGAATACGATCTGGATCTGTATATGATCGTAGCCGTTGGTGATTTCAACATGGGTGCTATGGAGAACAAAGGCCTTAACATTTTCAATACTAAGTACGTACTGGCTAAACCGGAAACTGCCACCGATGCTGACTACCAGGGCATTCTGAGCGTTATTGGCCACGAATATTTTCACAACTGGACCGGTAACCGGGTCACTTGCCGGGACTGGTTTCAACTGAGCCTCAAGGAAGGACTCACGGTATTTCGCGATCAAGAATTCTCCAGCGACCTCGGCTCACGCGGAGTCAAGCGCATCGAAGATGTGCGTATCCTGCGTAGCAGTCAGTTTCCCCAAGATGCCGGGCCGATGGCTCATCCGGTGCGGCCAGATTCCTACATCGAGATCAATAATTTCTATACTGTCACCGTCTACAATAAAGGCGCTGAAGTTATCCGCATGATGCAAACCCTGCTGGGTCAAGATGGTTTCCGGCGAGGTATGGATCTCTACTTCCAACGTCACGATGGGCAGGCTGTTACCTGTGACGATTTCGTTGCAGCAATCGCTGATGCCAATGATGCTGATTTCACCCAATTTAAGCATTGGTATAGCCAGGCCGGCACCCCAGAATTGACGGTAAGCGACACCTATGATCCCGCTGCTGGCCACTACATATTAACTATCCGGCAATCCTGTCCTCCGACCCCGGATCAGTCACACAAGGAGCCGTTCCATATCCCCATAGCAATGGGCCTGCTGGATGCAAATGGACACGATCTACCGTTGCAGCTCCTTGGAGAAAAGGAACCCCAGGGAACAAACCGGGTTCTGGAACTGCGTGAGATAGAGCACACCTTTCACTTCATTAACATATCTTCGCGGCCGGTCCCCTCGCTACTGCGTGGTTTTTCCGCGCCAGTGAAAATCAATAGCCCTGAGAGCAATGACGATTTACGCTTCCGGCTGGCGCATGATAGCGACGATTTCAACCGTTGGGATGCTGGCCAGAATCTGGCAATTCGCATGATCCTGGCTTTGGTCGAGGATCGGCAGCAAGGGCGGACATGGGCATTGCCAGAATCTTTCAGCGCTGCTTTTGGCCACGCACTGACGTCAGGAGCAGATCCGGCACTATTGGCTCAAGTATTGACTATGCCCGGCGAATCCTGGCTAGCGGAACAGATGAGCGTGGTTGACGTGGACGGTATTCATGCAGCCCGGCGATTTGTCCAGCGCACGCTGGCTGAACGCTTACGCGATCCATTGCTAACCGCTTACGAGACTCTGCAAAACACCTTCTCCCTAACACCCTCTCTTTTCACAAACAAAGAAGAGGAAGGTATCGATGCCGCTGCTATTGGCCAGCGGGCGCTCAAAAACATCTGCCTGGATTATTTGATGCAACTGGATGAACCTGAATTACGCACCCGATGCATCGAACAGTTCCATAATGCGAGCAACATGACGGATCAACTTGGGGCGCTGGCCCCGCTGATTAACAGTCACGGGCCAGAGGGAGGCGAGGCATTGGCCGCTTTCTACGACCACTGGCAACATGAAGCATTGGTGGTGGACAAGTGGTTGACTTTACAAGCGACATCCTGCCAGCCTGGCACTTTAAACGTGGTACGGAAACTCATGGCGCACGAAGCTTTCAGCCTCCGCAATCCTAATAAGGTGCGCGCACTGATTGGCGCATTTTGTCAGGCCAATCCGATCCATTTTCACGCCGCCGATAGCAGCGGCTATACTTTCCTAGCCGATCAGGTGTTGACCTTAAACGCCTTCAACCCGCAGATCGCGGCACGGCTGATGACGGCACTCACCCGCTGGCGTAAATACGACCCAATTCGCCAGGAGGGAATGCGCCGCCAATTGGAGCGAATCCTGACAGCGCCGGAATTATCGCCGGATGTCTATGAAATTGCCGCTAAAAGCCTGGGGGCAAAATAACCGGGTAAAATTTTATGCTGCACTGCAAAAAAAAGAGTTGACACCAGCTTTGCAGTATGCAAAATACACCCATCATGTTGCGATGCACAAAAAACACCGTTTGTTAACTTGATCATTCTTGAGAGGAGAATATCTCATGTCCACTGCCAATCCCTTCAACCCGTTCGCCAGCGTTGATTTCAGCAAGTTTGATATGAGTAAGTTCGATGTCACCAAGATGCTGGGTGACATGAAAATTCCTGGCTTTGACATGCAGGCGATCATGGAAGCGCAGCGCAAGAACATCGAGGCGTTGACGGCTGCTAATCAGGCTGCCGTGCAGGGTATGCAGGCCATTGCGCAGCGCCAGGCGGAAATTCTGAGTCAAGCCATGAACGAGGTGTCGTCCATGGCTCAGCAGTTCTCTAGCGCTGGCAATCCGCAGGAAATGAGCGCCAAACAGGCCGAAGTAGCGCGCAAAGCTTTCGAACAGGCGCTGGCCAACATGCGCGAACTGGCTGAAATGGTTAACAAGTCCAATGCAGATGCGTTTGCCATTATCAACAAGCGTGTCACTGACAGCCTGCAGGAGCTCAAGGCGCTGGTTGCCGCCAAGTAAGTAAGGCAACCTTCACATTTTTAGTTTAAACCGGACAGGCCATCACGGAAATTCCGTGCGGGCCTGTCCGATTGTTTTTTTGGTTTTGGTTCGCGCGGCTGACGCCAAGGATGCAACATAAGCTAGAATTAAAGCGATTCAAGCGAACCACCATAAACTGATGAGGAACGATGCATGGCCGAGCAAAAAAGCCCCGAACTTAAGATGCCAGAAGTTAAAATGCCTGATCCGGCACAGATGGCGCAGCTCTTTAGTCATATTGCTGAGAAGAGCCAGGTCATTGTAAAAGAATTTCTGAACCGTCAAAACACTGACGGCAAGCATGATATGCAAGACAGTATCGCTCTGGGCCGTTCCTTCATGGAATTGACCCAAAAGATCATGTCTGATCCAGCCAAACTGGCACAGGCGCAGATGGCACTGTGGCAAAATTATATGGATCTGTGGCAGAAAGCCTTGCCCGCCATGTTTGGCCAGCAACCAATGGAGACGTTATTCCGCGAGCAGAAAGGCGATAAGCGCTTCAAACACGATGATTGGCAGGACAATGCCTTGTTCTCCTACATCAAGCAATCTTACCTGCTGACTGCGGGCTGGATTCAGGACATGGTCGCCAACGTCGAAGGTTTCGACGAGAAGACCAAGAAAAAACTCCAGTTTTATACTCGCCAATTCATCGACGCGATGTCGCCGAGCAACTTCGTGATGACCAATCCTGAAGTGCTGCGGGCCACTATTGAGTCTGGCGGCGAGAACCTGGTCAACGGCTTAAAGAACATGCTGGATGATCTTGAGCGCGGCAAGGGCAAGCTCAACATTCGGATGACCGACCTGAACGCCTTTGAACTAGGCAAGAACGTTGCTACTACGCCTGGCAAGGTCATCTATCAGAATGAGATGATGCAGCTTCTCCAGTACGATCCCAGTACGCCGGAAGTATTCAAAAAACCGCTGCTGATCTTCCCGCCGTGGATCAACAAATTTTACATCATGGATTTGCGCCCCAAAAATTCGCTGATCAAATGGGCGGTTGATCAAGGATTTACTGTATTCCTGATGTCCTGGATCAATCCAGACGAAAAGATGGCCGAAAAGGCTTTCGACGATTATTTACGCGATGGTCCGCTGGCAGCGCTGGACGCCATTGAGCAGGCAACAGGCGAGCGTGAGGTCAATGCGCTGGGCTACTGCCTAGGCGGTACGCTGCTAGGCATCACCAATGCGTATCTGGCGGCCAAGGGTACCCCGCGCATCAGTTCCGGCACCCACCTGACCACCATGCTGGATTTCTCACAACCGGGTGAACTGGAAGTGTTCATCGAAGAAGAGCAGATTGCCTCGCTAGAAAAACGCATGGCAGTCAAAGGCTATCTTGATGGCAGCGAAATGGCAACGACTTTCAGTATGTTACGCGCTAATGATCTAATGTGGTCCTTCTTCATCAACAATTACTTGTTAGGTAAAGATCCATTCCCCTTTGATCTGCTCTACTGGAACTCGGATTCCACCCGGATGCCGGCGAAGATGCATAGTTTCTACTTGCGCAACTTCTACCAGCATAACCGGCTGAAAGAGCCAGGCGGTATTTCCCTGCTAGACACGCCGATTGACCTGAGACAGATCAAAGTGCCAACCTACTTCCTGTCGGCGATTGAAGACCACATCTCACCGTGGACATCCAACTATGCAGGTACGCTTTTGCTCAACGGCCCGGTGCGGTTCGTGCTAAGCGGTTCCGGTCATATCGCCGGCCCGATCAATCCACCTGCCGCCAACAAGTATTTCTACTGGACCAACACCAAGCAACAGGTGGCGGATCCAAATGAGTGGCTCAAAGACGCCAAGCAGACTGAAGGCTCATGGTGGCCAGATTGGTACAAATGGTTGAGCAAGAATTCGGGCGAGAAGATACCCGCGCGGGTACCAGGCACTGGCAAGCTACCAGTGATCGAAGATGCGCCAGGTTCGTACGTAAAGCTACGGCTGACTAAATAACAACATCGGTTGGGTTGCTGTCTTTTTAGCACACCCAACAAGGAAGCTGTTGCAAGATCAAAAAACGGCCGCCGTGAAGATGGCGGCCGTTTTTTATGGGCAAACTGGATCCTTAGTAATTCTCATTAATGATTTCACTCGCAGCCAAAAGAACCGGGCTACTCTGATGAATCACTATCAGGATGAGGATTCCTGCTGAAAAAGACAAGGGCTTTACGTCAGCGCTCTCAAGCGGTATTCTTAATAAAGTAAGTGTTCGTGTATTACTGGAGAGATGGCCGAGCGGCTGAAGGCGCTCCCCTGCTAAGGGAGTATGGGGTTAAAAGCTCCATCGAGGGTTCGAATCCCTCTCTCTCCGCCAGTTTGCGCATCATGTGATTTGACATCATTCGCCTTATCCCAGATAATTCGCGCCCTTCTTTGAGAATGCGCCCGTAGCTCAGTTGGATAGAGTACCTGGCTACGAACCAGGTGGTCGGGAGTTCGAATCTCTCCGGGCGCGCCAAAAATAATCGGCTAGATCAATCAGATCTGGCCTTTTTTATTTTCCGGCATTTCAACACCATTAAAACATCTAATCATTTGAAATTTCTAATCTTTAATATGTTATTGGCCGCGGCTTCATCAGGGAATTTCATAGAAAAACTGCTGCCGGTTATAAATACACATCACCCTCTCGGAGCCGCCACTCTGCGTAACAAATCGTCGAGCACCTCATCAACCTGTGCCCCTTCCATCTCGTATTCTGCAGCCAACGTTAGCCGATGACGCAAGGCAGGTTTAGCGATGCTCTTGACATCGTCTGGAGTGACGAAATCACGGTGGTTTAACAAGGCATGGGCGCGAGCAGCGCGAATCAGGGCGATGCCACCGCGCGGTCCAGCGCCGATGACAAAGCCCGGTGTTTTACGGGTTGCCGCTACCAGCCGTACCGCATAGTCCAGCACTGTATTATCCAGATTCAGCCGGGCTGCGATCCGTTGTAAGTTCAACACCGCTCCAGGATCAGCCATCGTCCTTACTCGCGATACATCCAGCTTGTCACCGACCTGTCCACCGGTCACCAACTGCAACAGCGCGGTTTCTTCTTCGACATTAGGGTAGCCGATCTGAATTTTTAGCAGAAACCGGTCGAGTTGCGCTTCCGGCAGCGGATAAGTACCTTCATGCTCAATGGGATTCTGGGTAGCCAGCGTCATAAACGGTGGCGGCAGCGGGAAGGACTGACCTTCAATGGTGACCTGTCCTTCCTGCATCACTTCCAATAGCGCCGCTTGAGTCTTGGCTGGGGCGCGATTGATCTCATCAGCCAGCAAGAAATGGCAAAATACCGGCCCCCGGCGGATTTCAAACCGTTCCTCACGCAGGTTATACAAGGCATGGCCAGTAACATCGCTAGGCATCAGGTCAGCAGTAAATTGGATGCGGGCGAAACGGGCATTGACGCAAGCGGCCAGCGCTCGCACCAGCAAGGTCTTGCCCAGTCCCGGCACACCTTCGATCAGGACATGACCAGCAGCGCTTAGGGCAATCAATACCTGGTCAACCACCGCTTGCTGGCCGACGAGCACTTGGCTGATTTCACCACGCAGGGTTTGCAGAAAATCCCCAGCCCATTGTAATTCAGTGCTGGAAAGCGGGTTTACAGCCGCAGCAGGAGAAGTTTCACTCATCGGGGACGGTTAATCCGTTGCAATGTTTGTAAGGTTTGCACCAGGTCGCGTTCACTCAGCGGCTGGTCGGAATGCGTCAACAGCACACTATCGGATGGTGAGCCAGGCTGACGGCGTTTGACCTGGCGCAAGGTATAGTGACGAGCGGCTTGGAGCAACACCGGTCCGGCACCCTGCCGCCACAGAAACCGGGCGCTCGCTCGCAAGTGCTCTGCCAATCGCCGCTGTTCGCCGGAACGAGGTATCTGCAACGGCCCTAGCCGCTGACTAAAGCTCCACAGCACCGCCAACAGAGTCAAAATCAACCCAACGAGAGGCATCCAAGCATATTGCCATAGCAGTTGCATCAATGACGGCGTAAGCATCCGGTATTGCAACCAGATTTCACCACCAGGATGGCCTTGCTGGAGCAGGGCCCATAGAAAATCCGCATGGTCATATTGGGTCAACCGGTCATTAGTGAACAGACTGAGATCTGTCAGCAGCGTGACCTGCCCTTCACCCCATTGAATGAATTGCCAGAAGGCATTATTCAGTTGCAAGCTGGAGCGAAAGCGAACCTGCAACGGCGGCATTGCTTCATTCAATTTAACGGGAACCGGCTCGACGCCTGGGTTCTCGATACGCTGGGTGTAAATTTCGAGGAGATTGAGCAGGTGATCAAATCCCTGGCCCGGTTCATAAGCGTGTTGCACACTGATCAACAGGTGCCCTCCCTGATCAACCCAGTCCAGCAACCGTTGGCTATCAGCGGCGCTGAGCGCATAGCTGGGGATGGCGGCAAGCAAAGTAGCCTTGGTATCCAGCGGGTAGGGTAGTTCATCCAGGCGACGCACACTGTGAATGGTGCGGCCCAATCGAGCCAACAGCCGGTCTGCCAAGTAAAATGGGTTGCGCCGGGCGGCTTCGTCATAGCCGGTATAAATTTCTTCGCGGCGCTGCACCAGATTCTGACTCAGCCACAGCAACACGCCGCTGGCACTGAGCAGTGCCAGCAGGATTAGAAGTATTAGCCATAGCCGGCGGCGGGTCATGCAGACAACGCTCTGGCTATGGCAAAATGCCGGGGCCACTCCGTACACAAGCGATGGGCATCGGCCGCATCCGGCAAGCGGTGGGCATAGGCGGCCGCCTGCCAAGCGCAGGTCAGACAGTGTAGAAAGCCGAGCAATTCAGAATCGGTCAGTTGCGCAGCAGCCAGCCGCAGACAATCCTCCTCGGTCGCACTTGGCCGCACCGGAAGACCGTGCTGGGCCGCCAACCCGGCCAAACTACCTTGGTATAACAAGCGTAACGCTTCGCGCGGCTGACCTTCGGTCCACAACCGCCAGGCGGTATCACCCAGCCCAGCATCGGGCAGGATGGCGATTGCATCGCGGCCTTGAACAAACCGCGGGCCGGATTTGGCGACGCGCTGTCCAGCACCGGTAGAGACGCGCGGCGTGCGGCGCCATAACCACCAGCCCGCCACGGCGATGAACAGCCCCACGGCGAGCCAAAGGAGCAATTCGATCGTTGCTGCGAACCACTGGCCTGGACGGGGATCATGTGGTGAACGGGGAGGAGACTCTGTACTGTCATCGTCTCGCCACCGCCAGCGTGTCTGCACTTCGCAAACGTGCAACTCCGGCTCCTTGAGAGTCTCAGCTAGCACCTGTTTGATGGAACTGCTGGCCTGGGCTAATTCCACCTCGCGTACACGACGCTGTTCGCAGAGCGGGTTCATCAGCGATTCCTCCACCACTGGCAGAGGAGGATTGGAGCGGGAGGGAACATCAGCAGCAACACTTTTCACTGGAATCATCAGCAAACCCAGTCCCAACGCCAGCACCGCCAATCCGGTTGCCACGCGCCCGGCCTGCGCCAATCGCGCCGCCATCTTGCGGAAACCAAGTTCCAGATCCCAGGCTTCCAGCCAGGCCCGGCGGTTAAGATACAGGGTAAAACCGGCAGCAACATAGAACGGTTCGACCAAACTCAGTCCACAGAAACCCACGACATTCAGCCAAAGCTGTCCCCATTGGCTGCTATCATCGAGCAGATCAAAAAACTCCAGTGCAATGAAATCGGGAATCAACATCCACACCAGCGCGATCAGCGCGAAATCCAGGGCGATTTCCACATGCAGGCCGATCACGGTCAACCATATCGCTGCTCCCCGGCCTGGGTAGCTTAAGTCACGCAACCGCTGGCGTCGTGCCTTGCCAGTCAGTCCTTCCAGTTGCGTAACCGGCAATGTGAATGAACGGGCAGCACCCAAACGGCGCCAAGTCAGCGCAGCGAACGCCTGCCGGCGCAGCAATAATCCTGGTAACGCCCGCCAGAACTGGCGGCGGTCCGGCGGATCTCCAAACAAGGCATGACTGAGGATATACAGCGGCGGGCGATCCAGCAGGGGTTTCAACCACCACATCAGCCACGGCGCTAACCACCAGTGTCCCCAGCACACCAAATGCAACAGCATAAACAGCGGCAGCGCCACAGTGAACCAGGCCGCATAGACGGAACCTAGCCACTGACGAACCATCACCATGCCCAAATCCGTTGCTTCCCAGGCATTGCGCCGGCGCAATTCAGCAGCGATGGTTTCAAGAGGCACGACGGCCCGCCCGCGTCAGATAGAGGATGACCAGCAGCCAGCCGGAAGCACCAACCGTATACTTGATATCCGCTGGAATCGCCTGGTTAGAGGACCAAAAGGCTTCGATGAATGCCGCCAACACCAGAAACGCGGCCACACCAAGGATCAGCTGGATTCCACCCGTTGCCGCCTGCCGTAAAGATTCTGCTCGACGCAACCGGCCCGGCGCAACGATGGCCCAGCCCATTTTCAACCCTGCCACTCCAGCCAGCACGATGCCCGTCAATTCAAAAGCGCCGTGACCGGCAATGAACGTATAGAAAGTCTCGATAAACCCTCGCGCGGTGAGATAACCAGACACCGCACCGATGAACACACCGTTCAATAGCAACATGAAAGCAGAACCGGCACCAAGCAGCATCCCACCGGCGAAAGTGCGAAAACCCAGGCCAATGTTGTTATGAATGTAGTAACCAAACATCGCCAGATCAGTTGAGGCATCGCGATCGCCAGCCATTTTGCCGGGCGCGTACATGGCTTCGAGGTCAGCAACTGATTCCGGCGATAAGAGACTGTAGATCAATTCCGGGGCCTGATAGACCGCCCAGCCCATGCCAAACAGCGGCAGATAGAACAGCGCCGCACACAGCCAAAATAGCCTCGCGTCGGCGCGCACCCGTTGCGGAAAACCTGTGGTTAAAAAGTCCAGAACCACTTGCCAGCGCCGTTGTGGCGCACGATAAATCTGCTGGTGAGCGCGCAAACCCAATTGGTTTAACCGCGCTACCAGTGAACCGCTATAACGCCGGTTCCGGGCAATAGCTAATTGCTGGCAAAGCTGGCGGTAAGCCGCAGGCAGTTCGACGACCGGCAAAGGCGTTACCCTAAGCGCATTTTTTGGCGGGTGCTGCCGTTCCAAGTGATCCAGTTGAGCAGCAAACGCCTGCCAGCCAGCGGTATAACGGTCTTCAAACGGGCGTTGCTTCATGCCGGCTCTCCTGCCAGCCAGCGCGCATGGGCACACAACCGTTCGACGCCAGCCACACCATATAGTCCAGTTTGACGGGCCAGCAGGTCCGCTAATTCCGCCTGCCGTTCCGGGTTGAGAGTGGTGCTGCGCTCAGCAAAATCAATGAGTAGTTGCTGTTCAGCGGTATTGAGCGGGAAGGGGGGCGGCAACGCGCGGCCGGGCGGTAATTGAGGCGTAGCCGCCGCCGGGTCACGGTAAATAACCATCGTGCCGGCCGCGAGATCACCCAGCCGCTGGAAATTACGATTACAAAGTATGGCAGCCAGCCCGAAGCCATACAGCAAAGGCAAGAAGTCCACCGCTCGCAACAGGTTGCGAATCAGCGCCCCCGGCCAATCCACCGGAGTACCGTTCGTATGGATGACCTTGAGACCCAAGGCCTTCTTGCCAGGCGTAGCACCGCCCGCATAGACCTCGAACAGCGCCGGGTAGAACCACTCGGTCAGAAATAGAGCAATCAGCCACAGCCCCATCCCGCCTTCCCCCAGCATCGCCAGCACCATGAGCAGCACCCACAATGCCCCGTAACGAATCAGGCTATCCATGCTCCAGGCCAATATCCGCGCCACAGGCCCTGCTACCCGCAAGCTTAATTCAATGCCTTCGGGGGTTTCAATGTGGCGGAGAGTGTCCAAAAAGACCGGTGTCGATGAGCGTGCTGACATGGAATAAAGGGTAGCAATTTTGTCAGCACAAGGCACGAATTAGACAGTTGGGAGGATGATCGGCCGTTGTGCGTGTTGCGTTGCGGCTAACCAAACCGGCTTCTACAATACAGAAGAACTGAAACTGGGAAATGACATGAATAACCCTAGCCCCTACCAGCCCCCTCGCGGCGCCATCACCCCCACCTCATCCAAGGAATTTGGTGAAGTCAAGATTCTCTCTGCTCAAGGCCGGTTAGGCCGGGTCCGCTACATTGGTTATTCGGTAGGCATAGGATTACTGGTCAATCTGATACTCGCATTGATCGGCGGTGTAGCCGCTTTTCTACAGCGAGGCGGCAGCGGGGAATCGATCAGTATGCTGACGGGCGGCATCATGATCGTACTCGGCATAGCGGCACTGGCCGTCTCGATTCTGCTGACCATTCAACGTCTGCACGATTTCAACGCCAGCGGCTGGTGGTCCGTGCTGATCATCGTGCCCTTAGCGAATATGGTGTTGTATCTGATCTTGCTGATCATGCCCGGTACCCAAGGACCAAACCGCTTCGGCAACCCACCCCCGCCCAATACCCTTGGCGTTACCCTTCTGGCGCTAATTTTGCCTCTTATTTTCGTAATGGGCATCATCGCCGCCATCGCCATTCCTGCCTATATGGATTATATGGAGCGCACCCGGGAGGCGACGTCTAACAGCGCGCCGTTACAAGAATGAGTGTCACCATCAATCTTGGTCAAGCAATTCATGCCTTATCGGATGCGCTCGATCTGGTTGGCGTTGATGAGGTCTTCCACGGCAAGCGGGTCGGGTTCATGGCGCTCCAGTGCGGCCGCGACCTGGACCTGTGCGAGCCAGAACTGGAAGATCTATTCCATGCCGGGCTGTTGCATGACTGCGGGGTATCATCTACGCATGTGCATCGCTGCCTGATCGATAAAATCGATTGGGAAGATGTAGAGCTTCATTGCGTTAAAGGTAGCGAATTACTGGGCCAATTTTCGCCGCTAGCCCCTCTGAAAAACATCGTCCGGTATCACCATACCCATTGGGATGCATTCCCGAGGCTGGATATCCCCCGGAACACCGCCCGGCTGGCCAATCTGATCTATCTGGTGGACCGGGTCGACGCCTTGGCCATCCCTCATTACGAAAACGATCTTCTGCTGGCTCGACACACGATTCGCGATACGATCTGGCGGTTGAGCGGCTCCTGCTTCGCACCGGATTTAGTAGCCCTTTTCATGGATCTCTCCGGCAACGAAGCCTTTTGGCTCAGCCTAGAGCCTCGCCATTTGATTCGCTCTATTTACGAGCGGAAGTGGGAATCTCAAATGGTGCCGGTTACCTTTCCGGAGCTGAAGCAGCTGGCATTGCTCTTTGCCCGGGTCGTGGACGCCAAAAGCCCCTACACCATGGAACATTCGCTGGGAACAGCGCGCCTGGCGCGATTTCTGGCAGAACGGGCTGGATTGGCGATCGAAACCTGTGAAAAGATCGAAGTAGCGGGACTATTGCACGATTTGGGGAAGCTGCAAGTACCCGATGAGATTCTGGACAAACCCGGCACACTGACCCGTGAGGAACGGGCGATGATCCAGCGCCACAGCTTTGAGACTTATCAGATTCTGCATGGGATTACCGGTTTGGAAGACATCACTATTTGGGCGGCTTACCATCATGAAACTCCAGACGGGCGAGGTTATCCCTTTCACCGGCGTGGTGCCGATCTAACGATAGAGATGCGGATCATTGCGGTATCCGATGTATTCCAAGCGTTGGCGCAGCGCCGTCCTTACCGTAAGCCACTGTCTCCAAATGAGATTCTTGAGATGCTAGAAAGCTTTGTCCGCCAAAATCATCTCGATAGCGAGGTGGTCGCGCTGGCCGGACGGCATCTACAGGCAAGCTGGCAAGCGGCTACCGGCGTGGAGTCATTCGATGGGTTGTCCAGTCAGCCGAGGTAAACAACACCAAAAAACCTATACCTGCAAATTCCTAAATGCCGTCAATTCCATCAACTGCAACGCTCCGGCGGCCCGCACCGGATTGGTGCTATAAGGTGTTATCCCCAGTAATGGCGCTTCCAAACGAGCGCATAAGGTCTCAATATTGGCCTCGAAGCGGCCCATGGCTGGATCAATCCGGTTGGCGACCCAGCCTGCAAACCGCAGCCCTCGAACTGCAATTGCTTCGGCGGTCAACAGCGCATGATTAAGGCAGCCCAAGCGCATGCCAACCACCAGAATGACCGGAAGATCGAGTGCCACTACCAGATCAGCTGTGTCGAAACGTTCGTCAAGCGGCACCCGGAATCCGCCAACACCCTCCACCCAAACCACGTCGGCCAATTCTTGTAATTGTACGAACGCTGCCTGAATCGTCGCGAGGCCGATGGGCCGGCCTGCTTCCTGAGCAGCAATATGCGGCGCAATAGGCGGGATATACAGGAAAGGATTAACTAGCGGCAAAGGTGGCTGGATGGAACTGGCGGCCAGCAATTGCGCGACATCGCCATTGCGTCCGTCATCCTCAACACCTGCTGCGATAGGCTTCATGCCAACGGTTGTTAATCCCAGCTGACGAGTCGCATGCAAGAGGGCGCAAGTCACATGGGTTTTACCCGCACCTGTATCGGTGCCTGCGACAAAAAATGCCTGTTTCATTGGATTTTTTTACTCTCATCCTCGCTCAATTTCACAAGACAAGGAGGCTAGATTACGATCATGGCGCTCATCAATGACTGGTCCATGGGCAATCAGCCAGACCACATCGTAAGTCAATGGCAATCCCTCGGGTTCCCGCAACTGCTCGTAGCGTGCGGTCACTGCCTGCCAGGCAGCACGTCCAAAGGGTCTGGGCCGGCGCTGTTCCACCTCGCGAGCGCCCACCGCCTTGACACGGCGCAATAAAGTTCGCAAATCAGAATAATGCCGGCGCACCGCTTGCCGCTGCCAAATGTTCACCACCCAACCGCTTCCTTGGCAATCTGTCAATAATCGCTCGGGCGCCGGGATGGCTAGCACATGACTGTAATCATCAATCTCAGCAAAAGCATGTTGCAACTCGGGAAAATTATTCGTTCCCAGTGTCGCTACCGCCAGCACCCCGCCAGGCCGGAGCACTCGTCCGGCCTCGACCAGACACCGCATCGGATCATTCCATTGCCAAGCCAGGCTAGACCAGTACAGATCGAACCGTTGGTCAGTGAACGGTAACGCCTCAATGTCGGCACAAACCAGCATCGTCTGGGGGCAATGAATACGCGAGGCGACCAACATGCCAGGGGCAAAGTCAGCCAAAATGAGTTCGGCACACGGCCAACGCCGTTTCAGCCACCACACGCCATAACCGGTGCCACAACCAGCATCTAAAATGGTTTTGGGTTGAAAGTGAATGCCGGTCTGCTCGAAATACCCAGCCAGCCGGTCGCATACTTCACGTTGCACGTCAGCGGCTTCATCGTAAGTCGCCGCCGCTTGGTCAAATGCCTGGCGAATCCGTTTTTTGGCCGGCAATACAGGGGGAATGCTCAACATCGGGTAACTTTATTCCCTCTCTTATGAGAGAGGGTTGGAGTGGGTAGTCTACGCGGCACGGTCAACGCAATCCCTTAACGCAGCCAGCAAAGCATCGACCTGGGCCGTCGTATGTGCTGCCGACAGAGAAATCCGCAACCGGGCTGTACCGGCAGGCACGGTAGGCGGGCGAATGGCTGGAACCCACAGACCTTGCGCCAACAGGCGTTCTGCTAGCGCTACTGCGGCTTGGTTGTCCCCAATCACCAACGGTTGAATTGCTGTCAGCGAGGGCAACAATCGCCAAGGCAAACCGTCGAGTCCTGCCCGCAATCGCGCGATCAACGCTTGCAGATGCGCCCGCCGGTCATCGCCAGCAACTATCAGTTCTAGGCTGGCCAACAGCGCAGCAGCAATCACTGGACTGGAGGCAGTGGTAAAAATGTAAGGCCGCCCGCGCTGCATCAGCCATTCGATCACGCGCGGATTACCCGCAGCAAATGCTCCAGAAACACCTGCCGCCTTGCCTAACGTGCCCATCAGAATCAAGCGGGGTGATGCGGGAAGGGCAAAATGCGCCAGGCTGCCTCGCCCGTTTGGGCCGAGAACGCCGAACCCATGTGCATCATCAACCACCAGCCAAGCATCAAACCGCTCTGCCAGATCAAACAGGTCCGGCAGTGGCGCGAGGTCGCCGTCCATGCT
Organism: Gammaproteobacteria bacterium; assembly: GCA_024234995.1. GTDB lineage: Bacteria > Pseudomonadota > Gammaproteobacteria > Competibacterales > Competibacteraceae > UBA2383. The sequence goes on along the minus strand of JACKNF010000001.1, from coordinate 302,782 downwards.
AAACACCGCATCTGTCAGAATCAGCTTGCGCCGTGCCTGGCTGCGCGCCAGCCGGTCAGCCAGCCAGTCCAGATCGCCATGCGGATAGCGGATATGTTCAGCACGCGCCAGCAGCGCCGTATCAATCAGCGAAGCATGATTGAGCCGGTCGGCGAAAATAGCGTCATGGCGATCGACCAGCGCCGGCACGATCGCCAGATTAGCCATGTAACCAGTAGTGAAATACAGTGCTCGCTCCCGGCCAACGAACACAGCCAGCCGCTCCTCCAGCTCCGCGTGGGGGCGCAAATGACCGCTGACTGCATGCGATGCGCCGCTGCCAACGCCCCAATGGGCAGCAGCTTCTTGAGCCGCAGCGATGAGCGCCGGATGATTGGCCAATCCGAGATAATCATTGCTGCAAAAGGCAATCAGCCGCTGACCATCGATCACTGCTTCTGGACCACAAGGCGCATCCAGTGTCCGGCGCCGGCGCAGTAAACCTTCATCTGCCAACTGAGCAAGACTGGTTTCCAGTTCGTCCCAGATCATGCCAGTGCTGCATCCAGCGCCGCAACCGCTCGTTCCGCAAGCAGCGCCGCTTCGTCATCATCGAGAATATAGGGCGGCATGAAATAGACTGTCGTGCCGAGAGGGCGAAGAAAGATCTCGCGCGCCAGCGCCTCACGATAGAAGCGCAGCCGGAAATCAGAAAGGCCGGTGTCGATATCCACCGCCCAGATCATGCCGCGCTGGCGAAAATGCCGGCTCCGGGGATGCTGCGCCAAGGGTTGAAGCATTTGATTAAACCGCCCGGCAAATTTCTGGTTACGCGCCACGACGTTGTCCTCGGCGAAAATATCCAGAGTGGCTAACGCCGCCCGGCAGGCCAGTGGATTACCGGTAAACGAATGGGAATGCAAAAAACCGCGCGTCACGGCATCGTCGTAGAATGCCGCATACACTGTGCCTGTGGTCAGCGCCACCGACAACGGCAGATAGCCACTGGTCAGACCCTTGGACAAGCAGAGAAAATCAGGGCGGATGCCCGCCTGTTCATGGGCAAACAGCGTCCCGGTACGGCCAAATCCGACCATGATTTCATCGGCGATCAGATGCACCTGATACCGGTCACACAGGGCGCGGGCCTGCCGCAGATACTCGGGATCGTGCATCACCATCCCACCGGCGCCCTGCACCAGTGGCTCAACGATCAGGGCGGCAACCGAGGCATGGTGCTCCGCCAGCACCGCTTCCAGCCCTGCCGCTGCCCGGCGGGCGGCATCAACGGCGGTTTCTCCGTCCGCTGCTTGACGCGCATCGGGGGATGGGACCGTGATGGCATGACGCATCAACGGCCCGTAGGCTTCCTTGTAAAGCTCGACGTCGCCGACCCCCAGCGTCCCGAGGGTTTCACCATGATAGCTGCCCGTCAGGCAGAGAAACTGGTTTTTCTCCGGCTGGCCCTGGTTACGCCAATAGTGAGATGACATCTTCAGCGCAATTTCCACCGCCGAGGAACCATCCGAAGCATAGAAACAGTGGCCCAGCGCGCCGCTGGTCAGTGCTGACAGCCGTTCCGACAGTTCCACCACCGGCGCGTGCGTGAACCCGGCCAGAATGACGTGCTCCAGCTGGTCCAGTTGATCGCGGATAGCCGCATTAATGCGCGGGTTGGCATGACCAAACAGATTCACCCACCAGGAACCAATAGCATCCAGATAACGCCGGCCCTCGAAATCGTACAACCAGGCACCTTGACCGCGGGCGACCGGCACCAGCGGCAAAGCACCGCTGTCGTGCCATTTCATCTGGGTGCAAGGATGCCAGACCGCCTTCAGGCTACGGTTTAACCAACTGGTGTTGGCCGCCATCGCTGGCGATCTGCTCTCAGCCATCTTGATTAATGTGCGCGATCAATTCGGCCAATACAGCATCTGCCTTATCGTGATCGATTTGGCAGGTGCCGGCATTTTCATGACCACCGCCGCTGTAGCGCAACATCAACTCGCCAATATTGGTTTTTGAAGTCCGGTTCAGAATCGACTTGCCGGTAGCAAACACCGTATTCTGCTTTTGAAAACCCCACATCACATGGATCGAGATATTCGTTTCCGGGAACAACGCATAAATCATGAAGCGATTGGTTGCCCAGATAATTTCTTCATTGCGTAGATCGAGAACGACCAGATTGTTATGCACCGTGCTGCAGCGTTGGATCTGTTCCCTGGCCTTGGGAGCGTGTTCAAAATAGATCCCTACCCGTTCCTGGACATCGGGCAATTCCAGGATGTCGTCAATACCGTGACTGCGGCAATAGTCGATGAGATTCATCATCAACTGATAGTTGGAAATCCGGAAATCGTGAAATCGCCCTAAACCGGTACGAGCATCCATGAGGAATGAGAGCAATTCCCAACCCTTAGGTTCGAGAATGTCTTCCTTGGAGAACTGGGCGGAATCTGCCTTGTCCACCGCGATCATCATAGCATCGCTAATTGCTGAAAACCGGGCTTTGCCACCGTAGTAATCGAACACGACCCGGGCTGCTGAAGGCGCGTTAGGGTCAATGATGTGATTGTCATACTCTTCGTTGCGTAGAACTTCCGACGAATGATGATCAAATGCGAGATGCACGCCAGGCACATAAGGCAGGTTGGTAGTAATATCGTGACCGCTGATTTCGATCTTGCCATCCTGCATGTCCTTAGGATGCACGAATTTGATGTCGTCGATCAGTTTCAGCTCATTCAGTAAAACCGCACAGACCAGGCCATCCATATCACTGCGCGTGACTAGGCGGAATTTGTCAGTCATCAGTCACTCCATTTTCATGCATGGATTTGGATAGTGAGTAGGGCGGGTTCAGCATTAACCGTAACCCGCCACAACCGGGATTCCCTCAACGGCGGGTTGTGCTTCGCTAACCCGCCCTACGTCCTACATTCTAGTCACTGGCCAGTCGAAGCAGGTCAGACACTGCCTTGATCTTGATTCCTTAGACGCCATGTAAACCTAACTTCTCGAACAGCACGTTATCGTGAGGTGTTTGCGGGTTGCTGGTGGTCAGCAAATAATCACCGTAGAAGATTGAGTTGGCACCCGCCAGGAAACACAGTGCTTGTTCGGCCTCGCTCATCTGTTCCCGTCCGGCAGACAGGCGCACGTAGCTGCGCGGCATGGTGATACGCGCAGCGGCGATGGTGCGGGCAAATTCAAAAATGTCGATCGGATCGCTGTTAGCCAATGGTGTTCCGGGAATCGGCACCAGATTGTTAATGGGCACCGACTCCGGCGGTGGATCAAAATTGGCCAGCTTGGCAATCAACCCGGCACGATGCTGGCGTGTTTCGCCCATACCGACAATGCCGCCGCTGCAAACTTTCAATCCAGCCGCACGCACACTTTGCAAAGTATCCAGCCGGTCTTGGTAGGTATGCGTCGTGACGACATCCCCGTAAAACTCTGGAGCAGTGTCAAGATTATGGTTGTAGTAGTCCAGCCCCGCTTCCTTCAACTGATCGGCTTGGCCGTCCTTGAGAATGCCCAGGGTTACGCAAGTTTCCAACCCAAGTGCTTTGACGGCGCCGACCATCTCCATGACAGCCGGTAAATCCTTTTCCTTGGGGCCGCGCCAGGCGGCACCCATGCAGAACCGGCTAGCACCCTGTTCCTTGGCTGCTTTGGCTGCTGCCAATACCTCTTCGGTGGACAACAGGCGCTGTGTCTCCAATCCAGTCTGGTAGCGTTTGGATTGTGAGCAGTAGCCGCAATCCTCGGAGCAGTTGCCCGTTTTGACCGACAGCAGGGTCGAACGCTGTACCGCGTTGGGATCAAAATTCTCACGCAAAGCCTGCTGCGCTTGGAACATCAGGTCAGAAAAGGGCAATTCGAACAGCGCCAGCACCGCATCCACGGTCCAGGCTGGAGTGTCGAAAACAGGTTGCTGCACGGGTGAAAGAGGTTGAGAGAGAATCGCTGGGTTGTTCATAGGTTATGATTTCCGGGGAGGGTTCTGAAAGATTCTAACTGGTGCTTAAGATAACATTCCCGGCCTGAAAAACCACGCTGTGTTTGCCTTAACCATCCGCCTCATTCTGAAGTTCGACCTTGCCGTAAACTTCCGTCAGCGCCAGTTCACAGTCAATCGCGTGCAACCGCAGAGTGCTCTCCAGTCCGGTGCTTTCCGTCAACAGCCATTGCTGATCCGGTTGCCGCCGGCAGGATTCGATAGGGACATGACGCAATCTCCGAAAATTCGACCCAGGGCGCTGCCCTGGGATGTTTTTACATATTCGGATAATTGGGTCCATCGCCGCCTTGAGGCGTTACCCAGTGAATATTCTGGGTAGGATCCTTGATATCGCAGGTCTTGCAGTGGACGCAGTTCTGGGCGTTGATCTGCAAACGGGGATTATGTCCATCACCGTCCCGGACAATCTCATAGACCCCCGCTGGGCAATAGCGTTGTTCAGGGGCATCGTACAACGCTAGATTGACCTGGACCGGTACTGCCGGATCCTTTAGAGTCAGGTGACAGGGCTGTTCTTCTTCGTGATTGGTGTTGGAGATGAACACCGAGGACAGGCGGTCAAAGCTGATCACCCCATCCGGTTTCGGATATTCAATCTTCTGACACTCGCTGGCTTTCTTCAGCTTGGCATGATCCGGTTTATGATGGAAAGTCCATGGCGCTTTACCCCGGAACAGGTAGGTATCCAGGGCAGAATAGGCAATAGCCGCCCACAATCCCCAACTGAATGATGGCTTGATATTGCGCACCTGGTAGAGTTCTTCCCACAGCCAGCTTTGCCGCAATAACTCGGGATAGGCCGTTACTTCAACAGGACGGTCCGCCGCCGCAAAGGCGGCGAATACAGCATCAGCAGCGACCATCCCGGATTTCATCGCTGTGTGGGTGCCCTTGATCTTGGGCATGTTCAGAAAACCGGCGGTATCGCCGATCAGCACACCGCCGGGGAAGGTCAATTTGGGAATAGACTGGATGCCGCCGGCGGAAATCGCACGCGCGCCATAGGCAATACGCCGGCCACCCTCAAACGCCGGACGGATATCAGGATGTGTCTTGAAGCGCTGGAATTCCTCAAACGGTGACAAGTGCGGGTTCGCATAACCCAGGCCGACCACAAACCCAACCGATATCTGATTATTTTCCAGATGATACAGGAAAGATCCCCCATACGTGCTGGCGTCCAGCGGCCAGCCCACGGTATGGACGATCTGGCCCGGCTGGTGTTTCGCCGGATCGACTTCCCACAATTCTTTGATACCGATGCCATACGTCTGCGGGTCGACGCCCTCGCGTAAATTGAAGCGTTCGAGGAGAAGCTTGGTCAGCGAACCGCGGCAGCCTTCGGCGAACATCGTGTAACGGGCACGCAGTTCCATGCCCGGTGTGAATTGGTCGGTTGGCTGACCTTGCCGGTCGACACCCATATCACCGGTAGCAACGCCGGCAACTACACCGTCATCATCGTAGAGCACCTCGGCGGCGGCAAAGCCGGGGTAGATTTCCACACCCAGTTCCTCAGCTTGCTCAGCCAGCCAGCGGCATAGATTGCCCAAGCTGATAATGTAGTTACCGTGGTTGTTCATCTGCGGCGGAGTGGGCAAACGGTACGAGGTCTCACGGGTCAGCAACAGGAAGCGGTCGCCAGCCGCCGGCGTGAGCATCGGCGCGCCCCGCTCTTTCCAGTCCGGAATGAGTTCATTGAGAGCACGAGGTTCTACGACCGCGCCGGACAGGATGTGCGCACCGACTTCGGAGCCTTTTTCGAGGACGCAGACATTGATTTCCTGGTTCTTCTCCGCGGCCAGTTGCTTCAAACGGATGGCTGCCGACAAACCGGATGGGCCAGCGCCCACGATGACCACATCATATTCCATACTTTCGCGTTCCACCGGTCACTCCTTAAATTCGTTTTCAGGTTTGGAGTTAGCAGGAAACGCCTGTTGGGGCGACCTTCCCGCACTAAATGGGATTGTAAAGGCAGTTACTGGGAGTGGGTAGCCCACGTCAGTCAGTTTTCTGATGTAACTACTTTAATTAAAGGTAATTTTATTAAAAAGCATACCTAAATTCAGGAAATCTGATTATGCGGCGAGCGCCCGGCAGCGGGCCGCGTAGCGGCGCCAGACAGCGGGTTCCGGCGTACAGATCAAACTGAGCAGGACATCGTTAAGAATCATAGGAACCAATTCGTGCGCATTCTTCCGCGCCCAGCGTAGAAAACTGCGCAAGCGGCGGCGCAAACAAGCCCGCCAGAGTGCCGGCGGAATCAAATCTCCATGCTGTTCAGCGAATTTGCCCAAGGTGTCCCAGTTTGCCTCGAACATCATCCACTGGCGAAGGCTGGTGTTACCGCCGTGCCGCCGGTAACCGGCCAGCAAACCGGGAACCCGCGCTATGGCATGATGGACAGACAAGCGCAGCCAGCAGTCCAGATCCTCCAAAGGCAGATGTTCATCGAAGCCGCCGATGGCTAGAAACGCTTCGCGGCGCAACACTACAGTGGCGTTAGCAACATCGTTATACCGGATCAGATGGAGATACGCCTGATGATCGGGACCGGGCAGCGGGCGTTTCCGGGTGGCGGACGATAGGATTTGTCCATTGACATCGATGAAATCCACGTCGGAATAGACCAGCGCCAAGCGCGGCTCCTTCCAGCCGGCAATCGCCTGTTGCTGGATCTGAATCTTATTGGGATAGAGCACGTCATCAGAGCCGAGCAAGTGGACCCATTCACCCCGGCAGGCGGCAATGGCGCGGTTGGAGGCAGCGCTGACGCCGCGGTTCGATTGATGGAGAAGGGTTAGATGCTCGAAGCGCCCGTCATGGTCAGCGGCGAAACATTCGGCGACCGCTAGCGTATCGTCGGTCGAGCCATCATCAACGATGACCAGCTCCAACCGGGGATACGTCTGATTACGCACCGATTCCAGGCAAGCCGTCAGAAAGGGGGCGTGGTTATAAGCTGGCACCGCCACACTCACCAGCGGGAGACTCATGCCGTTTTCCTGCGAGTTTTAGCCAACTGACAGGTTAAACGTCATGTAGATCACAATCCCGCTTGATCCAGCCATGCATGCAAACATTGCTGGCCTCGCGCTTCTGCCTCCAACGCATAGCGCGCAGTTTCGGCACGCAGCGCAGGCACGTCCAGGCCTGGCGTACCAGCGATTTCGCAAGCATGGCCGATAAACCAGCGTTCCAGACCGGGTGCTGTGGTCTCGATGTGGAACTGCAAGGCCAGCGCGTGGTTTCCCCACGTAAAGGCTTGATGAGGGTAAAGGCCGGTCGACGCTAACAATGCTGCACCTTCCGGTAAATCGAAAGTATCGCCATGCCAATGCAGGACGGGTACTCCATCCGCAAACGCCGCTAATGGACTGGCATGGCCAGCGCCGGTCAATACCAACGGCTTCCAGCCAATTTCCTTATGGCCGCCTGGATAAACCTTTGCGCCTAGAGCGCGAGCCATCATCTGTCCGCCCAGACAGATGCCAATTGCTGGCCGCCCTGCAACCAGGCGCGCGCGCAATAACCGCAATTCATCGTTGATGAAAGGATATGCCTGTTCCTCGTAGACACCAATAGGGCCGCCCAGAACCACCAGTAAATCGTTAGCCAATGGGTCCAGCGCCGCCAGGTCATCCCAGCCTGCTTCCTGATACTGAATCGCGTATCCCCGATCCGCTAAAACGGGCGCGAAGCTACCTAAATCTTCAAAGGCGACATGACGGATGGCCAGAACAGTTTTCATGCACTTGATCTTTAGCTTTCCAAAGGATGGGCTGTACTTACGAAAAAATTGGCGGAGAGGGTGGGATTCGAACCCACGGACCCTCGCGGGTCAACGGTTTTCAAGACCGTCGCAATCGACCACTCTGCCACCTCTCCGGTAGTTATTTCAAGGGCTTGGCGGTATTTCCAGCAGTTTGAAACAGAGTTTTGGCTCGGTCAAGACGCAGGAAAATAATAACACAACCATCAAGAAAACCGGCAATCGAATAGTATATCTCCACCCATTTCATAGCGGCGATGACGAGGGCGCAATCCTTGAGACAAGTCATTGATCACCGGTAAAGTAATCCCAGGCCGGCCGGAGCCGATAATCAGCGGCGCGATAGCAATATGCAACCGGTCCAGCAAGCCTTCTTCCAAAAAGGCGGAGACCGTCACACCGCCACCCTCGATGAATAACCCGAATAAACCGCGTTGATGCAACCGCCGTACAATTTCCCGAAGAGGCAGGCGTTGACCATCATGCGGGATGCCAACGACCTCAGCATAGCCCGGCCCTGGTTGATCAACCAGCGCTTCAGCGCAGACCACCAGGGTTGATGTGGTCCGGTCCTGAAATAGATGGCGTTTGACGGTTAGACGGCGGTGAGGATCAATCACGACCCGCACCGGGTGAGGACCGGTAACCCGCCGGGTGGTCAGTTGCGGGTCGTCACACTCCACCGTTCCCGCGCCAACGAGGATCGCATCGCATAAGGCGCGCATCCGGTGGAGGTGTATCAGGTTTTCGGAACCATTGATGTGGCAAGATGCACCACAAGCGGTCGCGATGCGCCCATCGAGACTCTGTCCCAGATGCGCCACGGTGAACGGTTGCTGCCGGCAAGCCAGCGCCATGGGCAGATAGAGATCCAGGAGTTCCTCGCTGACTTGCGTAATAGGGGTTTTGGCAATCCAGGAACCATCACTGGCAACTTCAATGAATGCAGCGGGATCACCGGCAGGAATGAGGACCCACTGATCCTGCCTTGCCAGCCCAAGGCCAAAGCGGCCGGGAAGTGTCTCCAGCGTCCGGGAAGCGCGGCGCAATTCAAGCAGCAGCGACCAAATCCGGTCCGGCGTGAGAGCCGCTTGAGTCATTTATTTACAACTCATCCATGAGCGAATTTAAGTCGAGCAGTCTTTGTTCTTGAATCAGTGGCCCGATCACTGAATCGAGATGGCCTTCTAGCACTTCATCAAGTTTGTACAAAGTCAGGTTGATGCGATGGTCGGTTACCCGTCCCTGCGGAAAATTATAGGTGCGGATGCGTTCGGAACGGTCGCCACTGCCTACCAGCAACTTCCGGGTTTGAGCCTGGGCGCTGGTCTGCTTCTCTTGTTCCGCCGTTAGCAGCTTGGTTTGCAACAAGGACATGGCCCGTGAACGGTTTTTATGCTGGGAGCGCTCGTCCTGGCACTCCACTACAATACCACTGGGTAAATGCGTGATGCGAATCGCTGAATCCGTCTTGTTAACATGTTGGCCACCCGCCCCAGACGCACGGTACGTGTCAATGCGCAAATCCGCAGGATTGATATCGATCTGCTCAACTTCCGCCAGTTCTGGCATGACCGCCACCGTAGCGGCCGAGGTATGAATGCGTCCTTGCGCCTCGGTCACTGGCACCCGCTGCACCCGATGAGCACCGGATTCAAATTTGAGTTTTGAATAAACATCTTGACCGATAATCCGGCCGATCACTTCTTTATAGCCGCCGTGTTCGCCGATGCTCTCACTCAGGATCTCCAGTTTCCAGCCATGCAACTCCGCATAACGGCTGTACATGCGCCATAAATCCCCGGCAAACAGCGCTGCCTCGTCACCCCCCGTGCCGGCGCGGATCTCCAGGAAGACGTTACCTGCGTCGTGCGGATCACGCGGCAATAACAACAGTTGCAAGGCCTGCTCCTGCTCAACACGGCGCTCTTCAGCCTCCAAAAGTTCAGACTGAGCCAAGGCGCGCATTTCAGGGTCACTATCCTGAGCAAGAGCACGGGCGCTGTCCAGTTCATCAAGCACCCGGTGGTAGGCGTGGAATCCGCTGGCGACCGGTTCCAATTGAGCATATTCCATCGATAAAGCACGGAAACGGTCATTATCGTTAATGATATCGGGCTCCGCCAGCAGTGCGCTGATCTCCTCATGGCGGGCCGCCAGTTGTTCCAGCTTAACCAGCATAGATGGGTTCATGGACACGGTTTTCCGTCGTGCAAGCGGTACAGGTTTTGAATCAGAGCTAACATTGCCAAATCGCCTTGAGCGGCTGCTTCCCGGAGACCTGCGCAGGGTGGATGAATAAGCTTGTTAGTCAATGTATTGGCTAAAAAATTTAATACTTCAGCAGGATCCTTGCCCTGAGCAAGCTGCCGGCGGGCGCGGGCCAGTGCGTCATCACGCGCGACTTCAGCGCGCTGACGCAGCGTACGAATACTTTCGACACTATCCTGAGTACGCAGCCAGGCCATAAAATGTTCGACTTGGCTATCGATAATCTCTTCTGCTTGCCGGGCAGCCGCCTGCCGCGAACGCAGGTTTTCCTGGATAATATCCTTGAGATCATCCACCGTATAGAGGTACACATCATCCAAATCAGCCACTGCCGGGTCGATATCACGTGGCACGGCCAGATCGACCATGAACATGGGCTGATGGCGGCGCTGTTTCAGGCAGCGGCGAACTAATGGAGCTTCGAGCATCAGTCCAGGATTTGCGGTGGACGCAATCACCATGTCTGCCTCACCAAGATGGAGCGCGATTTCCTCCAGAGCGATGGCGTAACCGGCAAAAGAAGCCGCCAACGTGTGCGCTCGTTCCAGTGTGCGGTTAGCGACGACCAGCCGGCCAATCCCGCTCTCATGGAGGTGGCGGGCTACCAGTTCAATTGTGTCGCCGGCACCAATCAGCAGTGCGGTGCGATGCGGAAGGTCGGCAAAAATCTGTTTAGCCAAACCGACCGCGGCAAATGCAACCGACACCGGGCTGGCACCAATACGTGTATCGGTGCGTACTTGCTTGGCGACCGCAAACGTGTGCTGAAATAGCCGCTCAAGCAGAGCACCCAGAGTGCCGGCGTGATTAGCCGCCCGATAAGCCATCTTGACTTGGCCGAGAATTTGCGGCTCACCCAACACCAGCGAATCCAGCCCGGAGGCAACCCGAAGAATATGCCGCACGGCCCGGCCTTCAGCATGCTGATAAAGATAAGGCCGCAAATCCGCTGTCCGCAGCGTATGATAATCGCCCAGCCACTCCACCACACGCTGGCTGTCATCATCTTTCAAGCCGCAATACAGTTCGGTACGATTACAGGTGGACAAAATTGCTGCTTCATAGACACCGCCATGCTCCTGCAAATCTTGCAGGGCCGGATGCAGCCGGTCCGGCGCGAACGTCACCCGTTCACGGACGCCGATCGGTGCAGTCTGATGATTGAGGCCAAGCGCCAGCAGAGACATGGGATACAATCAGGATCGGGCTAGAAGATGGTGGAATTGTGCGGGATAGAACTAACGGATGACAAGGTCATATCTTTAGTTTGAAGGTCATATCTTTAGTTTGGATGATGTCAGCCTATTTGCGTGCTCTATTCTGCAAAAACCGGCTGCATCCACCTCTGGCCTTCGGTATTCCAGTTTCCCACTGATTCCGTTTTAAACGGTTTTTGAAGTTGGTCATGAACACACTCCTAAAAGCATTGGTTTTTTGCAGTCCGCTCCTCAGTGGTTGCGTCACCGTCGTGGATGCGCAGGCACCAAAAGAGCCGGAATTCCAGATCCGTCCAGTGCTGGAACCCAGCTCCCGGGCTGAATTGATGTACCAAGTTCTAGCAGCAGAACTGGCTGGCAAACGTGACCAGCTCGATGTGGCATTGAACCACTATCAGCAGGCTGCCATCACCAGCGACGATCCGCGTGTGGCGGAGCGTGCAGCGGTACTGGCATTGATCATGAAGGAAAACGCTGCCGCCTTAGCACTCGCGCAACGCTGGCACGCACTCGACTCCGCTAGTGAGCAGGCGCAACAAACTCTGGCGTTAGCGCTCTTGCGAAATAACCGGCTGGAAGACGCTGCTAAATACCTGGAAACGGTGCGCCGCACCGCTCGGGAAAAGGATAAGCAACAAGGCTACGCAACCATCGCCTCACTGCTCAGCCAAGCGGACGATAAATTGTTAGCTCTGCGTGTGATGGGGCAATTCCGCGATCATAATCCACGCTCCGCCTTTGCCCAATACTACCACGCCATGCTGGCCGCCGCCGCGGGTGAACGCGATCAGGCACTGACCAGTCTTGAGCGGGCGCTAGCCCGTGACCGGAAACTGGTTCCCGCGCACCTGTTGCGCACCCGCCTGCTTATGGAGAATGGCGACAGAGAAGCAGCGCTAGCTGGGCTGGCCAAGGCCGTTGCCGCTATCCCGCGTGACCGCAACCTGCGCATGAGCTATGCCCGGTTGCTCATCGATGCCGGTCAATTGAATAAAGCGCGCCGCGAATTCGCCACTCTCCTCAACCAAGATCCCAAGGATACCGATTCGCTATACGCGTTGGGCCTACTGGCGGCGGAAACGCGCCAATTCGATCTGGCTGAAACCTATTTTCTGGATTTGATCAAGCGCAATACGCGGCTGGCAGATGCTTATTTTGAGCTGGGCCGGGTTGAGGAGCAACGCGGCGATTATACCAAAGCACGGGAATGGTATGAGCGGGTGAAGGACGAAGATCGCTACCTGACCGCCCAGATGCGCATGGGCGCAGTATTAGCTAAATCAGGCGACATCATGGCCACTGGCCAGCATTTTGATGCCTTGCGCCGCGACAACCCGCAAAACGACATCACCTTGTTTTTAGCCGAGGCTGAGGCGTTGCGCGAAGCAGAACGCTATCAGGAAGCCTTCGATGGTTTGGACCGGGCGCTGGCGTTGCATCCCAACGATAAAGATCTATTGTACGCTCGAGGGTTGGTGGCGGAAAAACTCGACCGGCTGGATTTACTGGAACGGGATTTACGCGCCATTCTTGCTCTTGACCCCAAGAACAGCCAAGCGTTGAATGCGCTCGGCTACACACTGGCTGACCGCACCGACCGCTATCAGGAGGCGTTGGGCTATATCGAACAGGCGCTAGAGCAGATGCCTAATGATGCCGCCGTGCTTGATAGTATGGGTTGGGTGCAGTACCGGCTGGGCAACCGGAACCAGGCACTGGCGTATTTACGTCAAGCCTACCATATCAATCCTGATGCTGAGATTGCCGCACATCTAAGCGAAGTACTCTGGGTCAATGGCCAGCGTGAAGAAGCTCAGAAACTCTGGCGGGACGCCCTGGCCCGCCACCCCGACAGTTCACACCTGCGCAAATTGCGGGAACGATTTGGCTGGTAGAAGGATATGAATTGATGACGAAAGATGAGCAACGCGCAAGTGACTTCATTGCTGCCTGCGCCAAAGAAGTAAGCGCACATATTCTCCATTATGCGGATGAGGCGGGGCTTGACCGTTCATCGTTTTTGGTGAGCGTGGCCGCTGTCCTGGCCTCTTCAGCCTTGGCAGCGCAGCCCGAAGACCAGCTCAGCGCCGCATCCCACCATATCCAAAAGGCACTGGGTCTAATTCATTGCCTGCGGGATGAAGCAGATACGGCGGTTACACCCAATGCTGGATAGGACGCGGTTCGGTGACAAAAGACCTTAACTGGACAATTACTCTACTTGTCCTGACTTTCTTGTTACCGGGTTGTGCAACCTCACCGCCTTCCTTGCCGGAGACAGCAAGCGCCTGGGCTGCCCGGCAAGCCCGGCTGGCGCAACTGACGGCCTGGCAGGTAGAAGGACGCATCGGCGTTATCAGCGGCCAGGAAGGCTGGCATGCCACGTTCCAATGGGTGCAGCAAGAAGCCAGCAATTACCGTATTGATCTCATCGGCCCGCTCGGGCAAGGCCGGGTCATTATTGAAAGTGACGGTCAGGAGGTGCGGGTACAGACCCAGAATGGTCAAAGCTGGGCTGCGCCTGATCCCGATGATCTGCTTGAGCAAACCTTAGGGGTCCGTCTACCGGTCAAGGGCCTGCAGTACTGGGTGCGCGGCTTGCCAGCACCGGGGCCAGCACCGGTATTACAAACAGATACCCATGGCCGGTTGGCCCGGTTGGAACAAAATGGCTGGATCATCGAATATCTAATCTATGCGCCGGCCTCCATTCTCAATCTAGATCTACCTGAACGCATTATTGCCCAACATCAGGATTTGAGCGTCAAACTGGTCATTGAGCAATGGACGCTATAATGCCTGACATGGCAGCTTGGCCAGCCCCGGCCAAACTCAACCTCATGCTACGCATCATAGGCCGGCGTCAGGACGGCTACCATCTGCTGCAAACAGTCTTTCAATTCCTTGATCATAGCGACTGGCTGCGGTTTGACCTCCGTGAGGATGGCGTTATCGAACGCAAGGGTGAGGTTGCAGGTGTCGCCCCAGATGCAGACCTGACGGTGCGCGCTGCCCGGTTATTGCAGCAAATCACTGGAACCCGGCGGGGTGCGACAGTACACATCGCTAAACAGTTACCCATGGGTGGCGGGCTAGGTGGTGGCAGCTCTGACGCAGCGACTGTGCTGGTAGCGCTCAACCAATACTGGGAAACTGGATTGACCCTGGCAGAATTGGCGGAACTGGGTTTGCAACTCGGTGCCGATGTACCGGTATTCGTTCACGGCCAAGCGGCGTGGGCAGAAGGCGTGGGTGAACAGCTGACACCAATAGCACTTGACGAACCCTGGTTCACCGTATTGATTCCGGCCTGTCCGGTTGCCACCGGCGCGGTATTCAGCGACCCGGAATTGACAAGAAACTCCCCGCTCATCACAATAGCCGACTTCGCGAAAGGCGTTGGCGGCAATGATTGTGCAGCAGTAGTCTACCGCCGTTACCCGGAAGTCGCCGCCGCCGCTGGCTGGCTGGCGCAGCATGGAGCCGCGTATTTGACTGGCACCGGGGCTTGCGTGTTCGCCGCTTTCCCGGAGGCTGCCACCGCACGCCGGGTACTGAATCAGTTGCCACCAGGCTGGGCTGGGTTTATCGCTCAAGGTCGCAACCATTCGCCGCTGCATGAGCGGTTGGCGCGAGAATGTTAGTATTTATTTGAAGTCGCTACAGATTTTTGGGCCGTAGCCAAGTGGTAAGGCACCGGACTTTGACTCCGGCATTCCCAGGTTCGAATCCTGGCGGCCCAGCCATCTTCTATAGCAGACCGACAGCGGGAGGACAGGTCGTGTATGAAGGTCGAATGATGGTGTTTGCCGGCAACGCCCACCCGCAACTGGCCCGCGATATTGTCCACCACCTGCAAATGCCACTCGGTCAAGCTATCGTTAGCCGCTTCAGCGATGGCGAAGTTATGGTCGAACTCATGGAAAATGTTCGCGGCAAGGATGTCTTCATCGTTCAGCCGACTTGTTACCCCACCAACGACAACATTATGGAGCTGCTGGTAATGGCCGATGCGTTGCGGCGGTCCTCAGCAGTGCGGGTTACAGCGGTTATTCCCTACTTTGGCTATTCCCGGCAGGATCGCCGGCCGCGTTCTGCGCGAGTGCCTATTTCCGCTAAGGTGGTCGCCAATATGATCACCAGCGTTGGCGTAGACCGGGTACTGACGGTGGATTTGCACGCTGATCAGATTCAAGGCTTTTTTGATATTCCCGTCGATAACATCTACGCCACCCCGATGGTATTGAGCGACATCCAGTCACAAAACTTGGGTGATCTGATGGTGGTCTCACCGGATGTCGGTGGCGTAGTGCGCGCCCGGGCTCTGGCCAAGCGGTTGGCCGATTCTGAACTGGCGATCATCGATAAACGCCGGCCTGCGCCCAATCAAGCCCAGGTGATGCATGTGATCGGCGATGTCGAAGGCCAGCACTGCATTATCGTTGATGACATGGTGGATACCGCCGGAACACTTTGCCTGGCAGCCAAAGCACTGAAAGAATGGGGTGCAGCTTCAGTGCGCGCCTACTGTACCCATGCCGTGTTGTCGGGCGCAGCGGCTGAAAACATTCGTAACTCGGTGCTCGATGAGCTGGTGGTGACGGATACGATTCCTCTACGCCCCGACTCGGCAGCGTGCCCAAATATTCGTCAGATCAGCGTAGCGGGGTTATTCGCCGAATCCATGCGCCGTATTCACCTTGAAGAGTCGGTCAGCTCGCTGTTTCTCTAAATTTTTGTTACCGCCCGATTAATGGCGGAATTACCGGAAGCGGCGCGCCTGGTCGCGGGCACGCCGTATTTTTACGTTCACCGTTTGGAGAGAAGAGGTCATGACTGAGACTTTTGAACTGAAGGCCGATCCGCGCAGCGATCTGGGGAAAGGTGCGAGCCGCCGCCTACGCCGCGCGGGCAAGGTTCCGGCTATCTTATATGGCGGTGGCCAGGAGTCCCTGCCGCTGTTGCTGGATCAGATGGATCTGATCAATCAGATGAAGAATGAGGCGATCTATTCCCATATTCTGACCCTAAACATTGATGGACGTACCGAAAGCGCTGTGTTGCGTGATATTCAGCGCCACCCATTTAAGCCTACACTTGTTCATTTAGATTTCCTGCGGGTCAGCGCTGACCGCAAGTTACGCGCCCACATACCGCTGCACTTCCTCAATGAAAGTGCGAGCAAGGGGGTCAAACAACAAGGCGGTGTGGTTAGCCATGCGCTGATCGATATCGAAATTTCTTGTCTGCCTAAAGACTTGCCAGAATTTATAGAAGTTGATCTGGCTGATTTGGGCATGGGCGAGACGATTCATCTAAGCCAGGTTTTACTGCCACCTGGCGTAGAACTGGCCAATCATATTGCCCCTGGCTCCGAGCATGACGCTATCGTAGCCAGCATCCACCATGGTCATGGCGGTGAGGACGTCTCCAGCGACACCTCGACACCGCCTGCGGCCTAAGACTGATTCAATCCTCTGCATAGAGCCTTGTTACCATGCCGGAATCCGCACCTTTGCTGCGGCTGGTGGCCGGGCTGGGCAACTCCGGTTCCGAATACACTCAGACCCGCCATAATGCCGGATTCTGGCTAGTCGATGAGTTAGCCCGCCAGCATGGCGGCCATTTTCGTCCAGAGACCCGGTATCACGGCGAAACCTGCCGCATTGTACTGGCCGGCCAGGAACTATGGTTGCTCAAACCGATGACCTATATGAACCGCAGCGGTTTAGCTGTTGCGGCACTGGTCCGGTTTCACAAAATTCCACTGCCGGCTATTCTGGTCGTGCATGACGATCTGGATTTACCGCCAGGCACTGTTCGGCTGAAACGCGGCGGCGGACATGGTGGACACAATGGCCTGCGCGACCTGATCGCCCATTTGGGCGGCAACGATTTTGCCCGGTTGCGCCTGGGTATCGGTCATCCCGGCGATAGCCGGGATGTACTGGACCATGTCCTGCGCCGCGCTCCGCGAACGGAGGAGGAACAGATCGGACAGGCGATTGCGGACGCTTTGCACGAGATGCCCCGCATCCTGGCTGGCCAGTGGGAACGCGCCACGCAAGCCCTGCACAGCCGGAAGATTGAATAATCCCCTTCTTCTCCCTCCGTGAACTGAATCTCAAGGTATTTCATGGGTATCCAATGCGGTATTGTCGGCCTTCCGAATGTCGGTAAGTCCACCCTGTTTAACGCGCTCACCAAGGCCGGTATTCAGGCTGAAAATTATCCGTTTTGCACGATTGATCCCAACGTTGGAGTGGTGCCGGTGCCTGACCCCCGGCTGGCGGCACTGGCGGCAATTGTCAAGCCGCAAAAGATCATCCCCGCCACGGTCGAATTTGTCGATATTGCCGGACTGGTCGCCGGCGCATCAAAAGGTGAGGGATTAGGTAACCAGTTTCTGGCCCATATCCGCGAGACGGACGCGATTGCCCAAGTGGTGCGTTGCTTCGAAAATGATGATGTCATCCATGTCTCCGGGCGGGTCAATCCGCTGGAAGATATCGAGACCATCAATACTGAGCTGGCGCTGGCGGACCTGGCAACGGTGGACAAAGCGTTGCAACGGGCTGAAAAAGCCGCTAAAGCAGGCGGACGGGAGACACTGGAACGTAAGGCGCTACTGGAGCGGGTGCAAGCACATCTGAATACCGGCGCGCCGTTGCGAACTCTAGTACTGGAAACTAGTGAACGCGAAATGTTGCGGGAGTTGTTCCTGTTAACCAGCAAGCCCGTGCTATACATTGCTAATGTTGCTGAGGATGGTTTCGAGAATAACCCGTTTTTGACGCAGGTGCAGGAGATGGCGGCGCGAGAAGGCGCCGAGATCGTGCCGGTTTGCGCAGCCATCGAGGCGGAATTGGCAGAACTGGATGACGCAGACAAAGCCGAATTCCTGGCTGATTACGGGTTATCCGAACCGGGGTTGGATCGAGTGATTCACGCCGCCTACAAGCTGCTGGGGTTGCAAACCTATTTCACTGCGGGTCCCAAGGAAGTGCGGGCCTGGACGGTCCGGGCCGGCGCTACTGCACCCCAGGCGGCAGCAGTGATTCATACCGATTTTGAGCGCGGGTTTATCCGTGCTGAAGTAATTGCCTACGCCGGCTATATCGCATGCAATGGCGAAGCGGGCGCCCGTGAGGCCGGTAAGTGGCGGTTGGAAGGCAAAGAATATATTGTCCAGGATGGTGATGTGATGCATTTCCGGTTTAATGTGTAACTCCTGCTATAAATGCATGAGTCAAAATATACTGATTTAGCGCCTATTAAGCATCGAAAAGAGTTTGGCCAGTTTTTTACTCCAAACAATGTCGCTGACTTAATGATTTCGTGGATCATCAAGGACAACCCCAAGTCAATACTCGATCCTGCCTTCGGTCTTGGCAGGTTCTTCGATTCGCTTTTAAAAATCAACAAATTAAGACCAGATGATATCCTTTATAAGGCCTATGAAATCGATCCAAGCATCATTAGCTATTTGGATTATAGTAGTCACTCAAGCCCGGTTATCGAGATAGCTGATTACTTGGAAGCTGACCTAAAAAGCTATGATGCTATTGTTTGTAACCCTCCTTATATGCGATTTCAGAACTTTCTAAAAAGGCATCATATCCTTCCAGAAATTGAAAAAAAAGCAGGCATCAGACTTGACGGCTATACCAATATTGCTTCGATTTTTCTTATCAAATCATTAAAAGAACTTAATACAGGCGGCAGATTGGCATATATTATGCCATTTGAATTTTTTAACGCGGGATATGGAAAGGAAATAAAAAGATTATTGTTAGAAAATAGTCTTCTTAAGCAAATTATAGTTTTTTCAAACGAGAAGGATATTTTTCCTGAGGTCACAACGACTATCTGCATCCTCCTTTGCAGAAAGGATGGTGTTACAAGTCCAATAAAACTCACCCGAATTGACCATGTTGACCAACTCAAAAACATCAGGAGTTTCGAAGATTTTTTTCAGTATGAACTAACGCCTTCCCAGTTACCCCCCGACAAAAAATGGTCGCCTGTTATTTCAGGGTTATATGAACAGATAACAATACCCAGTGAGTTATCAAAAATTTCGGAATACGGAAAATTTGTCAGAGGCATTGCCACCGGCGCGAATAAATTCTTTGCGCTAAACAGGGAAAAAATAAAAAATTTAGGTTTCGGATCAAATAATTATTGCCGATGTATAACCAAAAGCCCTCAAATCAGAAAATCAATTTTTACCGAAAATGACTTTCATGATCTTGAAAAGAGCGGAGCACCTGTTTATTGTTTAAATATCAAGGAGCATGATAATAAAAAAATCATTGATTATCTTAATTATGGCGTTTCTAAAGGATTTCATCAACGATTCCTGACCAACCATAGGAATCCCTGGTATAAGCTTGAATCACGTTTACCAGCGCCGATTTTGGCCGGTGTTTTCAATAGAGGACGGCTCAAAATAATCAGGAATTTCACCGGCGCAATAAACTTTACTTGTTTTCATTCCTTCTATCCAAATTTGCCCGGCGAAAACTACATTAATCGTATTTTTATCTACCTGATTAGCGATATAGGTCAAGATATTATTATGACCAATAAACGCAAGTATGGGGGGGGCTTGGACAAATTTGAGCCAAGTGATTTAAACGATGGTTATTGCCCTTCCATGAATCAGTTTGACCGGTCCAGCGAATCTGACGCTTCAGAAATCATTGAAATAGCCAAAGTTGACCCGCAACAAGCGATCGATCTTTCGAACCGGTTAATCACCAGGATACTTAACGCTTAACAAAGCATTACTCCCGTCAGTGCCAACGCTCCCAGCGCCAATGCCCAATCCCACGTCCGGAGCCGGTATTCTGCCAGCGGCGTGCGGGCCGGACCACCGAAACCGCGCACTTCCAACGCCTCAGCCAGCTCATCAGCGAAGTGCATCACACTGGTCAGCAAGGGAGTGAGCAGGGCAAGACCGTTGCGAAACAGATAAATTCCATCCAGCCGGATACCCCGGCTTTCCTGCGCCTCACGCACCTCCCGAGCCAGCGCCGCCATCGCCGGCGCGAAACGCAATGTTCCTTCTAGCAAAAACACGGCTTGGGGCGACATGCCGCTGGCTAGCAGCGATTCACCCAGCTCCTCTGGCGGCGTCAGGGCGAAGAACCATACACTGGCGGTTACTAGCGCCAGCAATCGCAACACCGCACCGGCCGCTGCTTCCAAACCGCTCCCAAAGCCGGCCATTATCGCAAACAGCAGCAAGGTCGGCCCGAGCAATCGCATGACTTGCCACCACTTCGCCCAGTACTTTCCAAGGGCAATGCCCAGTAGAGGAAGGGCCAGCAACGGCAATAATTCTAGCGGACGGGTTGCCAGCACAATCAACCCGCAACCCAGCAAATAGACGGCCAGGAGAGCGCGAGGGTCGAAGTATCCAGTCCGATCCGGCAATCGTTCAGCCCTTTCCTCTCTCCAACCTTCTCTCGCTAGGGAAAAGGGAGCTTTGCACTGTTCAACCCCTTCACGCCAATTCTCCTCTGCTCGGAGGGGATTATCAACATCAACGGTAATGCGTCCATGGGTCAGCAGCACCCAGCGCTGGCAAAGCGATCGAGCCCAGATCGGATCATGCGTAGCGACAATGATCGCAACCCCCTCAGCAGCACATTCCTGAAGCAAGGTACCCAACGTAGTCCGGGCCGTGGCATCCTGCCCAGCGGTCGGCTCATCCAGCAGCAACACTCGCGGCCGTGATGCCAGCACTGCGGCAATTGCCAGCCGCCGCTGCTCCCCAGCGCTGAGGGTGTGTGGCGGACGATTCAGCAGCCGATTCAGGCCGAAACGCTCGCTCAATTGCGCACACCAGACGGGATCATGACGGTGCAGCGCATGCGGGCCAGCGGCCAACTCCGCCTGTACCGTCGATGCAAACAGCATATGGGTTGGCTGTTGCATGACCAACCCAACATCTTTTGCCACCTCTGCCACTGGCTGCCGTCCAATGGATTGCCCCTGCACGCGCACTTCACCTTCTTGAGCACGCAGCAAACCATTACCATGCCGTAGGAAGGTGCTCTTACCTGCGCCGTTCGCACCCAATAACGCCATGATTTCGCCAGGCGCAACGGAGAGACTGGCTCCACGCAACACAGAGCGGCCCTCACGGGTACATTCAATACTCTCCCATTCAATCACCGGCGTTTGTTGAGCCCCTACCGGCAGCGGTGATACAGACAGGCACCCAGGCGGATCTAATCCCCAGTCCGTGACTTGACCGGTCAACACCTGATCCGGTGTCCCGTCTGCAACCAACCGGCCCTGGTGCAGTACCAACATCCGGTTGGCAAGGTCAGTCAGTGCATTCAACCGATGCTCAGCAACAATTACGGTAATCCCTGCCGCGTGCAAACGACACAGCTGTTCACGCAACTGACCGCTACTAGCAGTATCGAGGAAGGCAAAAGGTTCATCCAGAACCAGGACGCATGGTTGCAGCGCCAATACCCCGGCCAAGGCCACTCGTTGTTGCTCGCCACAAGATAAGGTATGCGGAGAACGATTCAGGAGATGGGCGATGTCCAGCTGTTCCGCCGCCTCACGCACCCGATCAGCGACAGTCAGCCGATCCAACCCTTGGCAAGCTGGGCCGAACGCCAGATCACGCGCAACGGTGGTTGCCAAACACTGGGCGTCAGGCCGTTGCAGCAACAATCCTACCTCCCTGCTCAATTGATGTGGCAATGTAACTTGCGGATCAGTCCCGGCAACCTGGATTTTACCCTGCCATTCACCGCCGTGCAGATGAGGTATCAAGCCATTCAATAACCGGCAGAGGGTCGATTTACCGGAACCGCTAGCCCCGGCCAAGAGCACCAGCTCTCCAGCTTTGACAGTGAATTTCAGGTTTTGCAGAACAGGGGTTTGCGCAGAAGGATAGCGGTAAGTGAAATCCTGGAAAGTGATCAGAGGCTCAGTCATGTCACTCAGCGCAGATAACCGAGCCGCCGCAACACACGCAGACCGGCAATGCCCAGCACCGCTCCAGTTGCCGAGGACAACAGAAAGGGCAAAATCAATATGCTCAAAGCCAGATCTTTACCCATCAGATAAGGCGCGACCAGCAATGCCCCGGCTGATGCGCCAATCAATCCGGTACCGATTATCTCGCCCAAAGCAGTGAAATAAATATTACGGGTATAGCGGTAGGCCAGTCCGGCCAGCACGACACCAAACACGCTGCCCGGAAATGCCAGTGGTGTACCCAAGCCGATCGCATTACGGATTAATGAGGTAACGAGGGCAACCGCCAGCCCCCACCAGGGACCGACCAATGCTCCAGCAACGACATTAATGAAATGCTGGGTGGGCGATACCTTGGCGATACCGACGGGAATGCTGATCGGAGACAAGGCAACCGCCAATGCCGCCAACGCTACGCTATAGGCGATCAGGCGGGTAGGCGGGATAGTTCCTTGCGTTGGAAAACCAGGGGAATGGTGAATCGGCATATGTAGATTTTCCTATCTGAATTTCTCCGTTTCCGGGGAATTCTCTCTGCTGAAAATAAACTCAAAGACTCGCACAACCCCGCACCGATTGCTAGACCGATTTGTGAAGCCACGATCAACTACACGAAACCCAATGAAATTTGCACCTATTTCGCTCACCGTCTGCAAGCGGATTAGACACTTTGCTGGGATTGCTTCATCGAAAAACATGCAGGACTGAATTGCCGCTATATGAGATTGGAAATTCGAAATAGGCATATGTCTTGCTTACTATGGGGTAACGATTGAATCCGTCATTTTTCCGGCAACCGCCCCGGAATTCGACCGAACGGGAGGCGATCCCACCATGGGCATCAATTTTGACCGCGCTTTAAAACTTCACGCTGAGGCCTTGAATATGCGCTCCCGGCGCACTGAGGTTGTAGCTGCAAATCTGGCGAACGCGGATACTCCGGGCTATATGGCTCGCGATTTCGATTTCAAGGTAGCCATGTCCGACGCGATGGGTGCGGAGCAATCGTTGAAGGTGACGAATGCCCGTCATCTCCAGGCTCCAGGCTCCAATGCCAATGAATTACTTTATCGCATGCCGTCTCAGATGTCGCTGGATGGTAATACGGTGGAGACCGAGCAGGAAAAGGCTGTATTTGCCGACAATGCACTGCGCTATCAGGCCAGTTTGCGATTCCTGGGCAGCCGTATTCAAGGGCTGATGACAGCGATTAAAGGGGAATAGCCATGTCTCTGTTCCGCATTTTCGATATTTCGGGTTCGGCGCTTCATGCGCAAAGCGTTCGCCTGAATACCACCGCCAGTAATATGGCGAATATGGACAGCATTAGCAGCAGCACCTCACAGACATATCGGGCGCGAGAACCCGTTTTTGCAGCACAACTTGATGAGGCCGTAGATGGGATTGCTGGGGTCAGTGTATTGGGGATTGTAGAGAGCGATAAGCCTTTGCGGCAGGAATACCGGCCCGATCATCCCCTTGCCGATGCAAAGGGCTATGTGAATCTGCCGAATGTCAATCCGGTGGAGGAAATGGCGAATATGATTTCAGCGTCGCGCGCTTATCAGGCAAATGTGGAGGTGCTCAATACTTCCAAGCAAATGATGATGCGGACGTTGGCTTTAGGTGAATAAATGAGGTTGATGCAATGACCACTATTCAAAGCTCTACTGCGACCACTGCCAGTCAAGATACAACCCTGCCACCACCACCCAAGGACATGCTAAATCAAAGTGATTTCCTGGAATTAATGATCGCGCAGATGAAGAATCAGGACCCAACCAAACCTCTGGATGGCCAAGAGTATTTGGGTCAGCTGGCGCAATTCAGCACGCTAAACAGCATTCAGGAATTGCAAAAGTCATTTGATACCTTGGCACAATCACTGACAGCATTTCAAACGACACAGGCGACCGCTATGGTCGGCAAGCAGGCACTGGTGGAAAGCAATCGAGGCTATTACACACCGGGCCAGTCATTGGAGGGCCAGGTCATACTGCCGGCTGACGTCAGCAATTTGACGTTAAAAGTATATAGCGCCAATGGTCAATTAGTGAATACCGTCAATATGGGTTCAAAACCCGCCGGTCAAGTAGATTTCAGCCTAGGCAGTGAAACGATGGGTGCAGGCGTATATCAAGTAGTCGCTGAAGGTTTTATAGATGGCGAAGCTCAGCAATTTAGCACGCAGATTTGGAATCAGGTACAGAGTGTTGCCGTTGGGCAAAGCGGGCAAAGCTCCAGTTTGAATCTGGCCGGTGGTGCCGGTCTTGTCGATATGAACTCAGTCCGGGGCATCCGGTAATCTCTTATTCTTTTAATCTAATTCAATCTAGCTCAAGAGGGTCATCTCATGTCTCTGAATATCGCTCTGACGGGCATTAATGCCGCCAATGCCGATCTCGGTGTTGTCTCTGATAATATTGCTAATGCTAATACGACTGGTTTCAAAAAAGCCCGAGCGGAATTCGGAGATTTAGTCGACTCAATGTCAGCTCAAGGCGGCGGCTTGGGTGTACGCTTACAACGAATTACTC
Source organism: Gammaproteobacteria bacterium (assembly GCA_024234995.1). GTDB lineage: Bacteria > Pseudomonadota > Gammaproteobacteria > Competibacterales > Competibacteraceae > UBA2383. Next base: position 277,960 of record JACKNF010000001.1, on the reverse strand, counting down.
AAACCTTCCAGCAAGGCAGTGTCGAAACGACCGGTAATACTTTCGACATGGCAGTAGTAGGCGACGGTTTTTTTCAGGTTAACGATGGTCAAGAGGTTTTCTTCACACGTGCTGGCAGTTTTCGTGCCGATACACAAGGTTATATCGTCAATAATCTCTTGCAAAACGTACAAGGCTACACAGTCCAAGTGTCTCCGCCCACAGCAAGTTCGGAGGTTGCTCTTGGTCTAACGCTGGATGGAAGCGGGCTCATCAATGCGCCTGCAAATTTTGATGCGAATGATCCATTAACCTATAACCATGCAACAGCCATTACTGTTTATGACAGCGCGGGTTTTACTCATACTTTGCGGTCTTATTTTCTCAAAACCGCTGTTAATGCTGGCCCGCCAGCAACCACTGACTGGCAAATTTATCATAAAGTGGATAATAACCCATCAACGATAGATGGTGGGGTAATAAATTTTGATAATACTACAGGCGCAATTACAGCGACTCCTACGTTCCTATCTATTACCGGTGTGGATTTAGGAACAGGCGCAGATACCATGACCCTTAATTTAAATTATGATGATCTTACACAAGGTTCATCATTCAGTATTGTTAGCTTTACAGCGAATGGATCTCTACGCAGCCGTGAAATTACCAGTATTGTTGATGACCTGCAGATTGATTCATCGACTATGCAACCCAAAATGACGGGTACAGTAGACCTAGGAATAAATCTAAATTCCTCTGAAGAAGCACCTGTGCCAACCGCAACAGTTGAGTACACGGCATCTTTAGGGGGAGGGAGTACTCCAATAAATACTGGAGCAACCCCCTTTGATCCCACTGATCCAACAACTTACCATCATGTCAATTCACAACAGATTTATGATAGCTTAGGCGTTAATCATACCTTGCAAACCTATTTTACACTAACAACAACAGCAAATACGTGGGAGGTTCATTACACCCTCAATAATACGATTCCAATAGAGAATAACGGCGGGACAATTCTCTTTGCCTCTGGCAGGCCTGATCTAACCAATGTAACGACTCCAATTACGTTTGCAACAGCAGAGCTGGGCTCAGGGGCAACTGCCTTAACGATCACGCCTGATTTCAGCAAGGTACTGGAAGTAGCGGGAACAACCTCAGAAACAATGAGTGTCATCGCAACCAGTCCATCTGCAAATCCTAGCACCATTGATGCAACCGATATCAGAAATTACGACTACTCAACAGCACTGTCGATTTACGATAGCTTGGGTATTGATCACACGCTCAATTTATATTTCAGGAAGACAGCAGATAATTTATGGAGTGTATATCGCCAATTTACTGATGTTGAAAGCATCGCCACGCGAATTGGCAGTGTAGCTTTCGATAGCCGTGGTCTTCCAACTCAGGCTGCTGACGAAACAGGTTACATCGATCCTGATGAACCTCTCATGTTGCGGATGCCATCGGTCAGTTTTGGTAATGGCGCTGGACGGCAGAACATTGAATTAAATTTTGGCGATACCACACAGTTTGATAGTGAATCCATTACGAATAGCTTATCCCAAGATGGCTATACTATGGGCCAATTATCTAAAGTTGATGCTGATGAATTAGGAAACGTCATTGCCAGTTACAGCAATGGTGAAACCCAAATTATGGGACAAGTCGTTCTGGCACGTTTTGCCAATACCCAAGGACTCAAGCGGCAAGGTGATAATAACTGGATTGCGACCAGAGAATCAGGCCCCGCGATTATTGGCAAACCAGGTAATGGTTCATTGGGCAAGATTGTCGTGGGTGCTTTGGAAAGCTCTAACGTAGAACTCACCAAGGAACTGGTCGATATGATCAGTGCGCAGCGTAGTTTCCAAGCCAATGCGCAAGTGATTAATACAACTGGCACGTTGTATCAGGCGATTCTGAGCATCCGGTAGGGCTGAGTTAAGAATCAACCTCTCAAACACGCACGCTACCCCTCCTTACTTTGACGGAGGGGAAAGCATTTTTTAACACGATCAAGCGAGGAAAAAGCCATGTCTTTTTACACGGGCCTCACAGGCCTCAAGGCGGCTACTACCGACTTGGATACGACATCCCACAACATCGCCAATGCCAGTACGACTGGATTCAAAAATTCCCGGGCGGAATTTGGCGATTTAGTCGATAGCAACGCACCCATGGGAGGTGGTTTAGGTGTAAAGACCCAAGCTGTCAATCAATTATTCGGGCAGGGCGGCATTATTACAACGGGTAATTCGACGGGTTCTAAGCTGGATTTGGCGATTACCGGTAATGGATTTTTCCAAGTCAAAGACCCGAATACTGAAGGTGCGGTATATACCCGTGCTGGTAGTTTTTACGTCGATGTCGACGGTTACATTGTCAATAATATCGGCCAGAGACTACAAGACGGCAGCGGACCTCCAGGCACCGACTTGCAATTCACGGGCACTATGCCCGTGGACAATATCACTATCGACAAAGCAACGGGCGATATCAACGCCAGGGATGCTACAGGCGCTCCTGTCACTGCGGGTGCCCCGCTTAATCTCGTTAATTTTCCTAATGTGCAAGGGCTTAAACAAATCAGCGATACCAGCTGGCTGGAAACCACCGCATCTGGTGCGCCCACTTTTGGACTGCCTGGCAGTGGCAATCTCGGCACCCTGATGAGTGGAGCCCTGGAAAATTCCAATGTCGATCTCACTGAACAGTTGGTCAACATGATTGTCGCCCAACGCAATTTCCAGGCGAATTCTAAGACGATCACGGTCAATAATACCCTGACTGAAACCGTGACCAACATGATCCGCTAGGATTGATTAGGAGCTGAAACATGGACCGCATGCTCTATGTTGCAATGACCGGTGCCCAGCAAACCCTGCGGACGCAAGCACTCATTAGCCACAACCTGGCCAACGTCAGTACCGTAGGCTTTCGCAAGGACCTGGAAGACTTTCGCAGCATGCCGGTTTTCAGCACCGATGGAATGCCTACCCGGGTTTATTCCATGACCGAACGGCCGGGTATCGACATCACCCAAGCTAAAATCATGACCACGGGCCGGGATATGGATATCGCTATTCAAGGCGAAGGCTGGATCGCCATCCAGGCACCTGACGGCGAAGAGGCTTATACTCGCGCCGGTGACCTGCAACTGGATGTCAACGGCCAGCTCACGACCGCCACCGGCCAGCCGGTACTCGGCACTGCTGGCCCCATTGCCATCCCCCCTGCCCAGAAAATTGACATCGGTGAGGATGGGACAATCAGCATCCGTCCTCGTGGTGAGGCTTCTACCGAGATCGTGGTTGTGGACCGTATCCGTCTGGTCAAGCCCACGGCCCAAAACCCTCTGTATAAGGATGAGTATGGCTTCATGCGCACCAAGGACGGCGCAGCGGCTCCACCCGACGCCACGGTAAAACTTGTCACGGGCGCACTGGAAGGCAGCAATGTCAACCCCGCCGATATGCTAGTCAGTATGATCCAAGCATCCCGGCATTTTGAAATGCAGATCAAAATGATGAACGCAGGGCAAGAAAACGCCAATTCCTCAGATCAATTACTAAAGCTGGAATAGGAGTCTTACCATGACTGCTGCACTCTGGGTCGGCAAGACCGGCCTCGACGCTCAACAGACCCGCATGTCGGTCATCGCCCATAACTTGGCCAATGTCAGCACAACCGGCTTCAAGCGCGGCCGCGCTCACTTCGAAGACTTGCTGTACCAGAATGTCCGTCAGGTGGGTGGCCAGACCACGGAAAATACCGAGCTCCCCTCCGGATTAATGCTTGGTACTGGCGTTCGTACCGTGTCCACTGCCAAAAACTTCACTCAGGGCAACCTAATCCAGACCGGTAACAACCTGGATCTTGCCATTAATGGCCGAGGCTTTTTTCAAATTCTGCTCCCCGATGGCAACACAGCTTACACCCGCGACGGCTCTTTCCAGATCAATGCCGATGGACAAGTCGTCACCTCCAGCGGCTTTGAACTGCAACCAGCTATCACCATTCCACCCAACACCTTGAGCGTCACCGTTGGTAAAGATGGTGTCGTTAGCGCCCTGACAGCCGGCCAGACTGCGCCCGCCAATCTAGGCACGATCCAAACTGTGGACTTCATTAATCCGGCTGGTCTGCAACCGGTTGGCGAGAACCTGTTTCTAGAATCCGCCGCCAGCGGCGGACCCCAAGCTGACAATCCTGGCAATAATGGTCTTGGCTTCCTGGAGCAAGGCTCCCTGGAAACTTCCAATGTCAATGTCGTGGAAGAACTCGTCGATATGATTGAAACCCAGCGCGCCTACGAAATGAACTCCAAGGTCATCTCTGCCACTGACCAAATGCTGCAATACGTCAACAACCAGCTGTAAGACTGCCCTCATGAATAAATCCGCCACCCTCCTATTCATTCTTCTGCTATCGGGGTGCAGCGGTCTGGCCCCGCAATACGACTTCAAACCGGTCACCCCGCAGGTCATGGATGTCACTGATCCCGCGCGCCCGGCTCCTCCCGCCACCGGCGCCATTTATCAAGCTAACCGCGATCTGCGGCTGTTCGAGGATCGCACCGCCCGGCGAGTGGGCGACACCGTTGTGATCCGGTTGATCGAAAGTACCGCCGCGACCAAGTCAGCGACCACCGGCGTCAGCAAAACCAGCAATATTAATTTGCAAAACCCAGTATTGTTTGGCGCATCTTTCGGTAATCCAGCCCTTGCCGCTGGCAAAAATGACTATGCAACCACCATTTCTGGTGAGCGTGAACTCGGTGGCGAGGGCGCCAGCGACCAGAGCAACAGCTTGACCGGCAATATCTCGGCGGTGGTGACCGGCGTCTATCCCAACGGCAATTTGGCGATTCGCGGCGAGAAAATGCTGACACTCAATCAGGGCGAGGAAGTTGTGCAAATCTCTGGCGTCATCCGTCCCGAAGATATTCAAACCGACAACTCCATCCTCTCCAGTCAAGTCGCCGACGCTAAAATTACCTACGCTGGCAATGGTGTACTGGCGGATGCCAACACGGTGAGCTGGTTGGGACGGTTTTTCTTGAGTCCACTGTGGCCTTTTTAGTTTGTAAGCTTTAAGCCTGGAAAATGCGGTTTAAATTTTGCTTAAAACTATGAACCCTCAAACCAAGGTACATTCCATGTTCCGCTCACTAGCACTTTTTCTCCTGCTCGCCCTCGTGGCCCAGGGCGCTGGGGCTGACCGCATCAAAGATCTGGCTAATATCGCCGGGGTCCGCAGCAACCAGCTTATTGGTTACGGACTGGTGGTGGGCCTCAACGGCACGGGCGACCAGACCACCCAAACCCCGTTTACCGTCAAAAGCCTGAAAAGTATGCTATCCAATCTGGGGGTTACGATTCCGCCAGAAGTCAATCTGCAACTAAAAAACGTCGCTGCGGTTTCCATCCACGCCGATCTACCGCCTTTCACCAAGCCGGGCCAAACGATTGACATCACTGTTTCTTCCATTGGCAACGCCAAGAGCCTACAAGGCGGCAGTCTGTTGATGACCCCGTTGCGGGGCGCGGATGGCACGGTTTACGCGATGGCTCAAGGCAATCTTGTGGTAGGCGGCATCAGCGCTTCTGCGGCCGGCTCCAGCGTCACGGTTAATGTCCCCAGCGTCGGGCGTATCCCCAACGGAGCCACCGTCGAGCGTCAAGTTCCTGGCAAGTTTGGCGGGCGCGACGATGATCCCATTGTGCTGAATTTGCACCAAGCCGATTTCACGACCGCTGAGCGAATGGTTGCTGCCATCAACCAAGCACTTGGCGGCCAGGCCGCTCAAGCTATTGATGCTTCCTCCGTCCAAGTGCTTGGACCTGCCGATCCCAATCAGCGGGTCAGCCTGATTGCTGTGCTGGAAAACATTGAGGTTGTCCCTGCTCAGGGCGCCGCGAAGGTGATCGTTAACTCCCGGACGGGCACTGTAGTCATCGGCCAAAACGTCCAGGTCGGCCCCGCAGCGGTTTCCCACGGCAACATGACCGTCACCATCACCGCTGACCCCATCGTTAGTCAGCCGGCACCGTTTTCCGGTGGACGGACTGCCGTCGTTCCCAACGCCAATATCTCTGTCAATCAGGAAAAAAAACCGATGTTCCTATTTAATCCTGGCGTTGCATTGGATGACATCGTACGGGCCGTCAATCAGGTCGGCGCTTCTCCCACCGACCTGATCGCCATTCTGGAAGCGCTCAAAGCAGCTGGCGCTCTTAAAGCTGAACTTATCGTCATTTGAGTAATGTGAATCATGACCAGCCTCTCATGGAAAACCCTCTCGTTGCTCGGTAGCATGCTGGTGATCGCCATCGGCCTGCAAGCAGGCGGGATTAAAATCATGATGAGCCTGAACCAGCCCAGTGAACTGGCTGCTAAGACATCGAATACAGACCATGCAAAATCCCTTGCACGACCTTCAAAACCAGACACCAGTGTCACAGACCCCCCCCATTTAGCTGGATTAAACAGTAAGGCTGAACCAGAACATACGCCAGCGCCTGCTCCAAGCGCCGAAAGCCATTCGCCAAGACCCATTGCGGAGCCGATGCCGGTACCGGCGCCAGCGCTGGCGCCAGCGTCCAATATTCCACCGCCGATTGAACTGGAACCCAAGGCATCTGCTGAAACACCAAGCGATGCTCCTCACGAGACGCCACCCGCACCCTCAGTAGAGGCGGCCACGTTAACCTCCAGAATCCCCCCGCCAATTGAACTGGAGGCGGCATCCGCCAACACTCTCCTAGAGCCGGATTGGCTGGAAGCTCGCGATCCCAACCATTACACCGTACAGCTTTACAGCGGCAAGGACTTGGACAAGCTTCGGGAAATTGCTGTATCAGAATCAATCACTACGGTTGAGCCAAAAGCGTATTTCATGACACCTAGCCGCTCTGGCCCCTGGTATTCACTCGTGGTTGGCGACTATCCGGATTTTAATGCAGCGCAAAATATCGCCACGAAAATTGCCGCTCAATCCGGATCAATCAAACCCTGGATTCGCCGTTTTAGCGAGATTCAAGCCCGAATGCGCTAGAAAGATGAGAGGAATCTGATCATGATCACTGCAAACGACTCGGCATTTGTCTATACAGATATGCAGGGGCTGTCGGATCTGCGGCGCAAAGCCCAGCAAAATTCGCCCGAAGCGATCCGTGCAGCAGCCCAGCAATTTGAAGCGGTGTTCATCCAGATGATGCTGAAGAGCATGCGCGATGCTAATCCAACCGATGGCGGATTGCTGGACAGCGATCAGACCCGCTTTTACCGTGAGATGTTTGATCAGCAGTTAGCTCTGAATATGGCTCAGCAAGGAAAATTAGGATTGAGTGACGCTATCGTCCGGCAACTCAGCGGCCATCAAGCGGATTCCCCAATCCCGCCAACCTCACCAGCCATGATGGGTGATCCGCTCGCAACCCTGAGTCAGGTACAACGCATTCGCTCCAGTATCAGAATGCCTTCACCCGCACCTCTTCCTAAACCAACGCCTTTCGTGGCGCCAGCCAATGCTGCAAATCAATCCTATCCCATCGATGATGCGCCCTTTGAACCGTCATCGCCGGTTGCCTTTGTGCGACGGATGTGGTCACACGCCCAGGATGCCGCACGCCAACTGGGCGTTGCTCCGGAAGTGCTGATCGCCCAGGCGGCTCATGAAACCGGTTGGGGCAAATCGGTACCACGCTTTGCCGATGGACGTACCAGCCACAACCTGTTCGGTATCAAGGCCCACCGGGGCTGGCAAGGTGATCGGGTGGTTAACTCCACCTTTGAATTTGTGAATGGCGTTGCGGTCCGGCAAAAAGACGGGTTCCGCGCCTATCAATCCTACAGAGAAAGCTTCAACGACTATGTGAATTTCTTGCAAGTCAACCCTCGCTATCAGGAAGCGCTGACCCAGGTGGACGATGGCGCAGCTTATCTGAAAGCCTTGCAACAAGCAGGTTACGCGACCGACCCCAAGTACGCCTGGAAAATCCTGGGCTTGATGAATGGTCCCTCGTTCGACAAGGCGCTGGCAACACTCAAGTCAGCCAGTGCCGGGCCGATAGAATAAGTGAAGCGTTAATTATCTGGAGGCCCGCAAGGGAACATTTATGGTCGATATCCTTCGTACTGCCGTCAGCGGGCTAACAGCTTTCCGCGCTGCGATGAGCGCTACTGGTCACAATGTCGCCAATGTTAATACCCCATACTACAGCCGGCAGCGGGTGGAGCTGGGAACACCACTCCCCGAGAAGCATTCCTATGGTTACATGGGACGTGGCGTGGATATCGAGAGCGTCGCTCGATCCTACGATGATTTTGTGATGAAGCAGTTGCGCGGTCACAGTAGCGGTGTCAGCCAGTATGAAAAGCTCAATGACCTAACCGGGCAGATGAGCGCTCTGCTGGGTGATACTGATGTCGGCCTGACACCTGATCTGGAAGCTTTTTTTGGTTCACTGCAAGATTTGGCGGATGCCCCGGCCTCTATCACGGCTCGACAGGTGTTTCTGGACGAAGCACAAACCCTGACGACGCGGATTCAGGATATCGATAGCGCCCTGAGCAGCTTGCGCGATTCCGTCGATACTAGCATCCGCAACGCAGTGACGACGATTAATGATCTAACAGCCGGTATCGCCCAAATCAACCGGGACATTGCCCAGGCACCCGATTTTGCGACTAATCCGCCTAACGACTTGCTCGATAACCGTGACCGGATGCTGGTGGATTTGTCCAAACTGGTGGGCATACAGGTCGTCAATCAAGATGATGGCAGCCTCAATATTTTCATGGGCGGCGGCCAGCCCTTGGTCGTAGGCGTCAATGCCTACTCATTGGAAGCCGTGGAATCTGGCTTCGATCCCCAAGAAATCACCGTGCGTCTGCAAGGTCAGGCAGAAGGCAGCGACCTGGAGCGCTATATCACCAGCGGCGAACTGGGTGGATACTTCGAGTTTCGCCGCACCATCCTGAATCCGGCACAGGATGGGCTGGGATTGCTGGCGATGGGTCTGGCTGAGACCTTTAACGATCAGCATGAGAAAGGTATGAACCTGGATGGTGAATTGGGGAGCGCGCTTTTTAGCGCAGGAAGCCCGCAAGTCTGGCCGCACACCAAAAATGATGCCACCAGTGCAGCAATCTTCACCGCCACTGTGACTGATTCAACCAAGCTGGTCCGCTCGGATTATGAAATTCTCTATGATGGCGCCAATTACACAGCGACACGGTTATCGGATAATCAAACCATTCTCGCCAGCGGGAACTTAGCCGCGTTAAATGTAGAGCTAGACAAAGAAGGATTGAATCTTACCCTGATCAGCGGCTCCCTGACGGCTGGAGACCGTTTCCTGGTTCAGTCCACCCGTAATGGCGCGTCAAGCCTTGATCTGCGTATCACCGATCCACGCAAGGTCGCGACTGCCGCGCCCATTATTACCAATAGCCAGGCGGATAATGTCGGTTCGACGAGTATCTCGCCAGGTGCTGTCACCGACGCGGCTAATTCCGCTTTACAAAATACTGTCAGAATTCAATTCACCAGTGCCAACACTTTTGATGTGCTGGATCTCACCGCGGGAACGGCTCTAGCGACGAATGTAGGCTATGTCAGCGGCAGTCCATTGACCTACAACGGCTGGGAAGTGACGATCACCGGTTCGCCGCAAGGCAGTGTCAGCGGCTCGCCGATTACTGCTGCTGCTGATCCTGCGAATGTGGGAACGGCGGCTATCGCGCCGCCAGCAGTGAATGATATCTATGATGCTAATTTGCTTAATAAGATCGAGATCCGGTTCACCAGCGCCACTCAATTTGATGTGTTCGATGTGACCCAAGGCACAACCCTGGCCAGCGGCATGAGTTATACCAGTGGCGGCAATATCACCTATAACGGCTGGACAACGCAGATCACTGACGACCCTGGCCCTCCTTCCAGCACACCGCAAGCTGGCGACATCTTCCAAATCAAGAATGACGGTGATGCATTCCAGATCATGAATAACCAAGGCGGCATCGGCGACAACCGCAATGCGCTGGAGTTGGTGAAACTGGAAACCAAACAGCAGCTGATGGGCGGCAATAACTATCGAGGTGTCTACTCACAGATGATCGCTGAGGTCGGCGCCCAAGGCCGGCGGGTTGAAAATACCCTGGTGTCTCAGGAAGCCCTGCTTGAACAATCCACGCTAACGCGCGAATCAATTTCCGGGGTAAATCTGGATGAGGAGGCCGCCAATCTAGTGCGCTTCCAGCAAGCCTATGAGGCTGCCGCTCAAATTATCCAAACCTCCAATGCACTGTTCTCAACTCTGCTAGAAGCAGTCAAGGGCTAATCATGCGTATATCTACCAGTATGATTTACCGGCAAGGGGTCAAATGGATGAACGACCATCAAGCCGGCCTGGCTAAGGCACAAGCCCAGATCAGCAGTGGCCGCAAACTTTTGAAACCGTCTGATGATCCGACCAACAGTGCCCGGTTAATGGATCTGCACAAGCAGATCAAGCTTAACGAGCAATATGGGCGAAACATCATCATTGCCAACGGCCGGCAAAGCGTCGAAGAAGTTGCTGTGCAGGAAAGCACCGATATCCTGCAACGGGCGCGAGAACTCACCATTCAGGCCAATAATGCTGCGCTGACTTCGGAAAACCGGCAAACCATCGCCCTGGAAGTCCAGCAATTACGTGAGCAACTTTTAGATACTGCCAATGCCAGGGATGCTGATGGCGCTTATTTATTTGCGGGCTTTAAGGAGCAAAGCCAGCCGTTCACCAAAACCGCGGGTGGCGATGCTATCTACAATGGTGATCAGGGGCAGCGTTCGCTGCAAATTGGCCCCTCACGGCAGGTGCCAGTCGGCGATACGGGCGATAGCGTATTCATGCTCATCCGCAACGGCAATGGCCAGTTCCGCACCAGCTTGGCTGCTGATAATACTGGTAATGGCACAATCACCGTTGGCAGCATTGCAAATCCTACTGAGTTCCAAAATGATTTCATGGGAGGCAACTATCCTTACACCATTGAATTCAGCGTGACAGCCGCGCCCAATGATCCAACCCCTAGCGATTTAACCGATCCGCCGCCGCCGATCACCAAATATCGGATTTTGGATGCGAGCGGTACTGAGGTGGTTCCATTGACTCCGTTAGCCGCCGATGATTCCTACCAAGGCGAAACGATATCTTTTAACGGCATCGAGGTTGCTGTCGAAGGCCATCCCGATGATGGCGACCGGTTTATTATCAAGCCTGCAGAGAATCAGAGTGTTTTCAAAACACTAGATAACCTGATCAACACCTTGGGAAATCCGGACAACACCGCCTCTGATGTTGCTGTGCTCACCCAGGGTTTGAACAACGCACTAACGGATATCGATCAGGCTTTGCTAAATCTCAATCAGGTACGGGGACGCATTGGCAGCCGGATGAATGCATTGGATACTCAAGAAGAGGTCAATCAGAATTTGAATTTGCAACTGCAAAATCTGCAATCTGATATCGGTTCAACGGATATCGCCGAGGCTGCATCGCGCATGAGTCAGGAGCTTTTGGCCCTGCAGGCTTCGCAGCAATCGTTCGTTAAGATTCAAAATCTTTCTCTATTCAATCACTTGAGGTGATTATTCTGAATAAGATCCTGGTAAAAACAACATGACACGAAAGATGAAGCGCTGCTGGTTAGGCGGATTGCTAAGTGGTGCGTTAATAACTCTCTCAGTCACCCCTTATGCTGAGGAAATCGGTAGCGTCGATACTGCCTTCCAATGGCTTGGGCCGAACCACAAGATCGTCATCGAAGCCTTCGACGATCCTAAGATCGATGGCGTCACCTGCTATGTCAGCCGTTCCCAAAAAGGCGGCGTCAAAGGTGGTTTAGGATTAGCCGAGGATACTTCCGATACCTCCCTTGCCTGCCGGCAAACCGGCCCCATCAACGTCAAGGAAAAATTTAAGGACGGCGAGGAAGTATTCACCGAGCGGCGCTCATTGGTGTTTAAGAAACTGCGTGTCGTGCGTTTTCTCCATACACAACGTAATACCCTGGTCTATCTGGTCTATAGCGACAAACTGATCGAAGGCTCACCCAAAAACTCACTTTCAGCAGTGGCGATGATGCCTTGGGGTAATCAACCTCCGAAGACAGCACCGTAACACTGTATTAAAATTAATTTTAACAAATAGTTATTAAGACAGAAGTCCTCCTTGCAGGCGACACTCCGCCAAGCTCATTGAAACCCTGCGCTTACACTCAATGAATTGATTTTAGAAATCGCCGTTGCGATTTCTCGTTACACAGTGTGTCCCAAATTGACCGTTTGCCAGTCACAAGGTAACTTACACGCTTATCTAAAGTGGACAGGTAGGCATGTCAGCCAAAAAATCCCCCCCTATTCCCTTCGAAGCAGCGCTTGCAGAACTGGAAAATCTAATTGGTCAACTTGAGCAAGGCGAATTGAGCCTTGAGGAAACCTTGAAGCGTTTCGAGCAGGGCGTCAGCCTGGTGAAAAACTGCCAAACGGCTCTGCAATGCGCGGAACAAAAAGTTGAACAAGTGCTGGAACAACACGGACGGCTGGAAACCCTGCCATTTGCCGAAACGGTGGATTAACGCAATGGCAGCGGAATTGATCAAAACTTATCAAACCCGCGCTGAACAGGTGCTCGACCAGCGCCTGCCAGCAGCCAGCCTGCATCCCAGCAATTTGCACCAAGCCATGCGTTATGCGGTTCTGGGCGGTGGCAAACGCATCCGGCCGGTGCTGGTTTACCTCGCTGGCCATGCCGTTAGCGCATCTCTGGACATGTTGGATGGTCCGGCTTGCGCAGTGGAGTTCATTCACGCATATTCCCTGATCCACGACGACTTGCCAGCGATGGATAACGACGACCTCCGTCATGGCCAGCCGGCCTGCCACAAAGCATTTGGCGAGGCACTGGCGATTCTGGCCGGTGATGCTCTACAGGCGCTCGCTTTCCAGGTGCTCGCGCAAGACCCGGCAATGATCCCAAGCCCAGCTATCCGCTTACAGATGCAAGGGATATTGGCCCAGGCGGCTGGTTCCCGGGGCATGGCTGGCGGGCAGGCTATCGATCTAGCCGCCACCGGCCAGGAACTGACCCTGGCGGAATTGGAGAACATGCATATCCACAAAACCGGGGCACTGATTCGCGCCAGTGTACTCATGGGCGCACTCAGCCAGCCTGCGGTCGAGTCCACGATTCTCGAACGGCTGGATCGCTACGCCAAATGCATTGGATTAGCATTTCAGATCCAGGACGATATCCTTGACGTGATGGGCGATACTATAACCTTGGGTAAAACCAGCGGCGTGGATCGGGTACTCAATAAACCAACCTATCCGGCATTGTTGGGGGTGGAGGGCGCGCGTGAACATGCCCGGATACTCTATGAGGAAGCACTGGCAAGTTTAGAATCACTGGACGGCAACGCTGATCCACTACGCAGGATCGCCGCCTATATCGTCGAGCGCGCCTACTGAAGCTTTTAAGCGCCTCACCCTTAAGAATCTCATGTCGTCCACCTATCCATTGACGATACCGCTTACCGACACGGACCTTGTTACGATGCCCTCCACTGGATCCGCCTTTCCATTGCTGGAACAAATCGATACTCCCCTAGATTTGCGTTGCTTGCCGGAGACACGCCTACCCGCGCTGGCCGAAGAGTTGCGTGAGTTCCTGATCCAAACCGTGGCGCGCACCGGTGGGCATTTCGCCGCCAATCTGGGTACCGTCGAATTAACCATCGCCCTCCATTATGTCTTTAACACCCCAGAAGACCGGCTGGTCTGGGATGTGGGCCATCAGACCTACCCGCACAAGATTCTGACTGGCCGTCGCGAGTATATGCATACCTTGCGGCGCAAGGATGGCATCGCTGGTTTTCCGAAACGCTGCGAGAGCCCTTATGATACCTTCGGGGTCGGTCATTCGAGCACCTCACTCAGCGCGGCGCTGGGAATGGCGATCGCTGCCGGACAGACAGGCAGCGATCGTAAAATTGTCGCTATCATTGGTGACGGAGCGATGACCGCCGGGATGGCCTTCGAGGCGCTGAATCATGCCGGTCATCTCAAGAATGATTTGCTGGTGGTGCTCAATGACAACGAAATGTCGATTTCGCCGAATGTCGGCGCGCTATCGGCGCATCTGACTAAACTGCTGTCCGGTCAATTATTCTCGACGGTGCGCGAAGGTGGCAAAAAAGTGCTCAGCCATATGCCGCCAGTGCTGGAAGTCGCCCGCCGTGCCGAGGAACACGTTAAGGGCCTGTTTGCGCCAGAGGGAACGTTATTCGAAGAGTTAGGCTTCCACTACTTTGGTCCGGTGGACGGGCACGACCTGCCGACCCTGGTGCAGACCCTGCGTAACTTGCGGGCGCTCAAGGGACCACGCCTGCTGCATGCCGTGACCCGCAAGGGTAAGGGTTATCCCCAGGCTGAAGAAGAACCCGTCGATTATCATGGGGTTGGCGCTTTCGATCCAGCCCGCGGCTTGCAACCGGCCAAGCCCAGCGGACTGACCTATACCCAAGTGTTCGGTGAATGGCTGTGCGACATGGCTGCCCAGGATGAGCGGCTGGTCGGCATCACCCCAGCCATGCGTGAAGGCTCGGGGCTGGTCGAGTTTTCCGAACGCTTTCCGGACCGCTACTTCGATGTCGCCATTGCCGAGCAACACGCGGTAACCTTGGCGGCAGGGCTGGCCTGCGAAGGACTCAAGCCGGTTGTGGCGATTTATTCCACCTTTCTGCAACGCGCCTATGATCAAGTGATTCATGACGTAGCGCTGCAAAATCTGCCGGTATTATTTGCGATCGACCGTGCTGGTTTGGTGGGACCCGACGGACCAACCCATGCTGGCAGCTTCGATTACAGTTATCTGCGTTGCATTCCCAATCTAGTGATCATGGCGCCAGCCGATGAAAATGAGTGCCGACAGATGCTCTACACTGGCTTCCAGCTGAACCAGCCTGCAGCGGTGCGCTACCCGCGCGGCAAAGGACCGGGGGTGATTCCAGAGCAGGCGATGCAGCCATTGCCGGTTGGTCAGGGCGAGGTCCGGCGGCGCGGCCGGAATTTAGCCCTGCTGGCATTTGGCGATCGAGTCGCGGTCGCGGAGGCAGTGGCGGAACGCCTGGACGCCACCGTAGTCAATATGCGCTTTATCAAGCCGCTGGACGAAGCATTGATTGTGCAGATGGCTGCCGGGCATTGCGAGCTGGCAACACTGGAGGATAATACAGTGGCCGGTGGCGCAGGTAGCGCGGTCAGCGAATGTCTGGCACAGCGCGGCATCTTAATTCCGGTTTTGCATATCGGCTTGCCTGACCGCTTTGTCGAACAAGGCGAGCGAGCGGAATTGCTGGCCGAATGTGGTTTAGATATCGATGGCGTATTACAACAACTGGCTAACTGGCGTAAGTTGCCTGATAGTTGAGCGCGATCATCGGGAATTAACGACTCGATCCATTATCCAATAAGGATGTCAGCCTCCGGGTGTAAATACCGAAGCGCATTATCATGGGAAGAGTTAAGGTGAACGCTTACCTTGAGAGGATTGCATGAAGCCATTGATCATAAGTTCCGCGGCTATGTCCACGGTGATCCCTATTCCAGACGTGCAGAACAGTGCCGATACCCGCCGCTTAGCGATCAACAAAGTGGGGATCAAAGATATCCGTCATCCCGTCCGGGTTCGCGACCGCAGCGGAGGTGAACAACATACGATCGCGACTTTCAACATGTATGTGAACCTGCCTCATAACTTCAAAGGGACTCACATGTCGCGGTTCGTGGAAATCCTGAATGTGCCGGGACGCGAGATTTCCGTGGATTCCTTCAAGGATATGCTGGCAGAAATGACCGAGCGGCTGGAAGCCGAATCCGGGCATATCGAGATGACCTTCATCTACTTCGTCAATAAAGTGGCGCCCATTTCCGGTGTGGAGAGCTTGATGGATTATGAGGTGACGTTCATCGGCGAGATCCGCAATGGACAGCCTGCTATGAATCTTAAAGTGGTGGTGCCAGTCACCAGTTTGTGTCCTTGCTCGAAGAAGATTTCTCGATATGGCGCCCACAATCAACGTTCTCACGTTACGCTTAACGTGCGTGTGAAGGATTTCCTGTGGATCGAAGATATGATCGATCTAGCCGAAAAAGAAGCGTCCTGTGAGCTATATGGACTGCTCAAGCGGCCAGATGAGAAGTATGTAACGGAACGGGCTTACGAAAATCCTAAATTCGTCGAAGACATGGTGCGTGATATCGCTACCAAGCTGAATCAGGACGACCGGGTAGCGGCATATGCGGTGGAGTCGGAAAACTTCGAATCTATTCATAACCACTCGGCTTACGCCATGATCGAGCATGACAAGGAAATTGAAGCGTAATACTGTTGCCGATGGCCGACTAACGATTTGATTTGGAGGGATCCCGCCGTGCTGACATTCCAGGCTGGCCAAAATCTGTCCCTGAGCCAACAGAACCCCGGTATCCAGCACGTTGAGCTGAACCTGAGCTGGGAGCCTGCTGACGGTCCTCAGATACTGGACGCCAGCGCTTTTGCTCTAACTGAGCAGGGCACAGTGCGTGATGACGGGGACTTCATCTTCTACAACCAGCCGGTGTTGGCCGGCAACGGGATTACGCTTCAGGACAATGGTCAGCAATTTGCCATATGCCTTGCTGATCTGCCCGCTGCTATTGCCCGGATTGCGATAACTGTAGCGCTGGATGCCGGGGAAGGCCAATCGATGGCGATTCTCCGCCAGATCCGTTTGGAGTTACGCAACGGCAGTAATGGAACCGGAATCGCCAGCTTCACGCTGGACACCACCGGCATGATCGAAACTGCGATTATCCTGGGCGAACTTTACCGTCGCCGTTCCGAATGGAAGTTCCGGGCGGTGGGCCAGGGTTTCGCTGGCGGCTTGGCCGCATTGGCCCGTCATTTTGGCGTGGATGTCAGTGATGAAGCGGAACCGGCGTCTCCCCAGCCCAGCCCGATGCTGGAAGAGGCGGTGCCTTCCGCATCTCCTGTGTCTGAATCCGGATCGACCGTGCCCCCCTCTTCCAGCCCTCCCTCACCAGGAGAAGGTGCATCTCCTGCCCTTAAGATTGAATCTCCAGATCCCGCGCCCCTAAGCGGAGGAGTCCTGGGGGGAAGGGACGCCGCGTCCAGCGATCAGCTTAGCGCGCGTTGCCGTGAGCTTGAACACGTCGGTACCGGGTTTCTCAACTGGCTAACTGAACATCATGAACGGGTAGGGCAGGAAAAAGCGGGCTTGACAAAAGAGTTTCGCCGCCTGGTCGCTCAGGCCCGGCGGCTTAATCAGGCGGTGCAACGTCCGATGTGCGCTGGCGTGTTTGGCCCTAGCCAGTCAGGCAAATCCTATCTGATCTCCGCACTGGCCCGCAAAGGCAATGCGCCGCTACTGGCAGATTTCGCCGGCCAGAAGATTGATTTCATCCGTGATCTCAACCCCGAAGGTGGACGCGAGTCCACCGGGCTGGTGACTCGTTTTACCCTGCAAACCATCCCCGGCGTTACACCGGCAGCACCGGTGCAAATGCGGCTGTTGACTCAGACCGATCTCGTCAAGATGCTTGGCAATACCTACTACGCCGATTGTGACCACAGTGATGACGAGCCGTTGAGCCAGACCCGGTTGAATGAACTGCTGACCGGGCTGGTCTCATTCGCACAGACTTCGCCAGTGGACCCGCTAACTGCTGAGGATGTTTTCGACCTGCAAGCCTATTTCGAGCGCTATTTTAAGGGTCAGGAGCGGGTGCGCTTGCTGCGGCATGGCTATTGGGAACAGGCTGCGCAACTGGCCCCCCGGTTGCGGATTCAGGATCGTGCCCGCCTGTTTGGCATTATCTGGGGTGACGTGGATGCATTCAGCCAGCTTTATATCCGCTTGTATAACGGCTTGCAGGGTCTTAACTTCGCGACTGACGCCCAAGCCGGATTGGAGGCATTGATTCCTCGCGAACAGAGCATTATCGATGTGCAAACGCTCAAGAGCCTGGGAACAGGCAGCGGCGGGACGTTGACCTTAACCGGAACCAATGGGGCGCGAGTCACACTGCCTCGCAGCGAGGTTGCTGCATTGATCGCTGAATTGCGCATCGTCATTAGCGAACAACCCTGGGACTTCTTCCAGCATACCGACTTGCTAGATTTTCCCGGTGCCCGCTCCCGTGAGCAAATCAAAGACCTGCCGGCATTCCTGCAAGGCAACGATGCCCTGCAAAGCCTATTTCTGCGCGGCAAAGTGGCCTACCTGTTCGAGCGCTATTGCGCTGAACAGGAATTGACCAGCATGTTGCTGTGCATTGGCCCCAGCAATCAGGAAGTCAAGACCCTGCCGGAAATGGTTTACGATTGGGTGATCAGCACCCACGGTGCTACGCCGGAACAGCGGACGCAACAACCAACCGCCTTGTTCCTAGTGTTAACCAAATTCGATATGGAGTTCGAGGAAAAAGCGGGCGAGCGCTCCCCAGAAGGGCGCTGGACCACCCGGCTGGAAAGCTCCCTGCTCAACTTCTTCGGTAAACAGCACGAGTGGCCACGCCAATGGGATGTCCAGGGCTGTTTCCGTAACAGCTACTGGTTGCGCAATCCCAATTTCAAAGCCAAACATATGTTTGACTATGATGAGAGCGGTCGCGAGCTTGGCATCCGTCCTGGTGAGAAAAGCCGCATCGAAATGTTCCGCACGGCCTTTCTCCGGGATCAAAACGCCAACCGTCATTTTCGCAATCCTACCGAGGCATGGGATGCAGGCTTCACCCTTAACGACGGCGGCGTCACCTATCTGGCGCAAAGTCTACGCCCATTGTGCAATCCTGAACTCAAGCGCCAACAACTAACCGGGCAGACACTGCAACTGCGCGAGCAGATGGCCGAACGCATCGGCCATTACCATGTCAGCGATAATCCGGAACAGGAATTGGAGAAACGTCTGGAAGCGGCCCGGCAAGTAGCCGCCCGGTTGATTGACTGTGCCGGTGAGCAACGTTTCGGCGAGCTACTGCGTTCTTTGCAAACCGATAGTGATGATTTGGAAAGCATCTACTACCGCATTGAAACCCGGTTGCCTGATGAAACACAGGCCGCTGGCGCCCCTACCATCGGCACGGCGGTGGATACCCAGAAGATGAAGGTACTGCTGGGACTCAGCACCTCCGGCGATAAGACGCAGGAAGAAACCCGCAAAGATGATGCAGCATTATTTGCCCGCGAAGTGGTGGCGGAATGGATGCGGGATTTGCAGGATTTAAGTGGTGACAAATCGCGTTGCGACTACTATCGGGTGCCTGAGGCGTTGATGGCTGAATTTGTAAAGGAATTAATCAGCGGTGCGCAACGCTTGAAGCTAGAAGATCAAATTGTGGCACAGACGAGGCGTGTAACTGGATTTCGAATGAAATTCGAGCAGATTGTCACGTTGCCAGCCCGGTTGACTGCAAACTTATTGAATCGTTATGTGGATTTTTTGGGCTATGACGCTCTGGCGCTGGATAAACGGCCCTTGTTATCGTTAGAAAACGGCCCGCGACCGGTGTTCCCGCCGCGAGCGGTACCGCAGGGTGGCCCGCAATTGAGTGAACGGCAATCCACTTATGACCAAGATTACTACACGGACTGGATTCGCGCCTACCTGGACCTGGTGGAGCGCAACGCCCGGTTCCATGACGGCGCGGAAGTCGATCTAGCGGCAAACCGGCATTTAGGTGCATTATTGACGCAACTCCATTCGGCAGCGGCTTGAGTGAAAAGCCTATAGGCCGCAATCGCATGAGTACTCCGCATCTTTCCGCTTGATTGGCAGAATGTGTGGAAGGCGAAAAAAGCATTCTTGCGTTGCCGGATTTTAAACACCCGCATTCTTCAAGGATGCTTGCCTTTTATTTTGGATAGGATCGGGATCGGCGGCGGGCTCAAAGAACGCATAGCATTGTTTACCGCGCGACTTAGCGGCATACATAGCCTTATCGGCGTTGCTTAGCAAGGCATCCACATCCTGCTTGCCCGCATCGATCACGATACCGATACTGGCGGTTACCAGGACATCGCCATGCGCCAGTTTGAACGGGATGCATAAAGTGTCAAGCATGCGTTCTGCCAACTGGGTCACGTCATCAAGAGAGGGCGCATCCTCGATTAAGACGGCAAATTCATCACCGCCTAACCGTGCAGCGGTATCGCTGGTTCGAATGCAGCGCACCAAGCGGTGCGCGGTGTCCACGAGCAATTGATCACCTGCGCTGTGGCCCAAGTGATCATTGATCATTTTGAAGTTATCCAGATCCAGAAACATGACAGCCAGCGGCTGGTGATGGCGTTGCGCTCTTTGCACCGCGTGCTCGATCCGGTCGCGAAACAGGACACGATTTGCGAGCTGGGTCAATGAATCGTAATGGGCCTGTTGCCAGATCTGCTGTTCCAAAGCGCGCCGCTCACTGATGTCGCGGCTGTTGAGCACGATACCGAGGATCGTAGGATCGTCGAGGCGATTGCTGGCAACTGTTTCAGCATGCATCCAGCTTTGGTCGCAGCGGCGCACCCGCCACTCGATCACCCCGTTTGCTCCGGGGTGCTGCAACGTATCCTGGAAAAACAGGCAGCCCCGGCTCTGGTCTTCGGGATGCAGCAGCGTCAGCCATGAGATCATCTCCAGCTGATGCGCGTGATACCCCAGCAGGTTCCACGCGGCGGGGCTGACGAACCGGATAACGCCCTGCGGATTAGTGATCGCAATCAGGTCGGAGGACTGGCGCACCAGTGCGGCAAAATGCGCTTCACTCTCGTGTTTTACCTGTGCAATACGCAATTGCAGATTTTCTTCGTAAACAATGAGCTGACGAATGATTAACAGTATCGTTAAGAGAACGGCAGCGAAAATCAAGCCCCCGAGCGGTGCTTGCCAAGGGTTTCTCCAGTAATCGAAGGTCACCGCAAGCAGCAGACCATACGCGACCAGAACCGCCAGGTGAGGGAGTGACTGGAAGGGGTTATTATATTGTTGTTCATGAAGCGAACGGCGGGGGCTGTCCGCAGAAGCGTGGACGTATTCCCATTGCGCCCCGGTCATCAGCAGCAGACCACCGGCCAAATACAGGGTATCTATCGGATCGCCGGTTTGATAAGCATTTTCCTGAATCAGGTAATTGAATATTACATCTGCTGTGCAGTCGACAAGTATGCCCAGCGCCAGCCATTGCAGAGGAGTGTTATCGCGCGGCCCTGAACACTTGAGAAGAACAACCAACACTGCGAACAACAGCACAAGCGTGGTGGCTGGGTATTGTAAGAGCAGCGCTATGTCTGAGGCATTTGAATGGATTTCTACGATAGGCCGTATCAAGAAATACCAGACCGGCGTGCCGAGGCCAACCAGCACGATCCCGGTATCGAGAAAGAACTGGAACAGTTCAGCATGGCTTTTGAGTGCTTCAGTGAGTAGCGTGAATCCATAAATCAAGAGAGGACAAACTATAAATAAGACTAATGTTGAGGGTATGAGCCAGTTAAAATCTATATCATTGCTATCGGTTGATGACGGAAAAGGTTGTTGCTGCAATACCAGTTCCACGTAACTCCACGTAATGCAGCTCGCGATAAAGTTACATAATGCTCCTGCTGTCAGTACTCGCCACCCCCAACGAGCGCGTCGTGATAAAGCCGGATGCATGGCGGTTCGCCACCACATGGCGATCCAAAAAACATGAACTGGTATGTAACCCAGATTGCCAATCAGAGTTTGATATTGCCCGCCGCCCCAATGAAATTGGGTCCATAGGAAAAACAACGCAATATAAATTCCATTAACCCTGATGACCCACCAGCCCCGATTTATAGCAGGCTGATACACATCCCCGGAAGGTATTTGATTATCCATAAATAGATCACAGCTGGTAAGGTTGCTTCAACAGCATGCCTTGACAAACCAGGTGTTTCAACGCCTCTGCACAATCAGGGATACTTTCCTTATTGGGGGGAGCCAGTGATTGTGTCTAGAAAGAAAATGATACGGGCAATCCGGCGGCGGCAATACTCGATCTCGGCTTGCTGCCGGATTCGTTCGGTTTCCTCGCTAGCCGCGCGCAGGCTGGCCTCCAGCGTCTTGACCTGTTCTTCCAATTGGCCTTGTTCGAAGCGGAGCCGCTCAATGTACTCAGCTTGCTCAGCTTTATCGAAAATGATGTCTTCGGGGGAGCGCTCGCCGGATAGCGGGCCCCGGCGGTAGAAGCTGACCCCTGGCACAAGGCGGGAATCCTCGGACAGCCGGCGCTGGGCCATTAGAGTAGGTGAGGCGATTTCGACACCTGCACCGTGCAGCACGTCCAGCACCGCGCCGTGCAGCCGGGTGCGCGCGCTGACTAAATGCTTGGTCTCAGCCAACAGGCCAGCAACGCGGTAGGTCACCGCATAGTTGCCTAGTTCGAGAATCTGCACAAACGGTTCCTCCAGCCCGGCGCGCTGGGCCGCCTCGATCATCAACGTCTCGGCTTTTTCATGAGGCACGTCATAACCCAGGGACACGGTCGAGGAGGTAATCGTGCCCGAATGGCGCACCACCGTCACTGGGTTCGAGACCAGATAAGCGTTGGGCAGGGTAGTCAGATCACGGTTGCCCGTCTGGATTTCAGTGTGAAACAGCCCTTGCTCGGTGACACGGCCAAAATGCTCGCCCACCCGGATGAAATCACCAGGGTGAAAATTGCGCACTACCTGCAACATGATACCGGCCATGGCGTTCGACACCAGCGTAGTCGAAGACAGGGCAATGACGGCTGTGAGCGCCAACCCGAATAGGCTGAGCAACATACCGCGAATGGATTCACTGACGGGTAGTGCGATGATAGCTAACACGACACCAGCCATGGCCAGCGCCAGCACCCCTACTTGGCGCGGAAAGCGGCGGTCGCCCGGAGTCCCGACATGCGGCAACACCCAGCGCTGGAACGCCCCGATGGCCAGCGCGGTTGCTACCGCCACGATCAGCGGCGGCGTCAGCGCCCGCAGTACATCGAATAGTTGTTCCATCATCCCTGTCATGCGGTGTGTTCAGGTACCGGATTGTCCTTGCGGTGTCTGGCAGACGGCCTTAAGTTCGATCGCCAGATCCCGGTATTTTGGAAGAGACCACGGGTCGTATCCAGCTTTCTGCGAGGAATAATTTCGCATTCAGTAATTAACCCAGGTGCCACCATGGCAATCTTGCCGGTTGGTCCAGCCATCGCGGTTGCCATTCAGCCAGGGATTTGCAGGCCGGCGATTCCGGGGTGGCGGACGATCTTCTCCGCTATGGCCTCCCTGTAAATGAGTGTTTCGATCATTACTGTTAATCCAGTGCCCTCCGCTGCCACTGCTGTTGAGCCAGTGCTCGCGCGTTGGACAATCATTCCAATTCACGGCCTGTGCCAGCGTTCCTCTTCCCGCACCAATCACACCCAGGATCACCACCGGCGACCACCGCCCAAGAAGGTGCAATAATTGGCGGCGTTGCCAAGCCTGATCCGCCAGTTTCACATCGGCCTCGTTATTCATTGGGTCACCAATGGACATCAGGATTATCAATGGTATTGCGCGGTCTCGGCTTCGGTATAGCCAGTGAGGACTTATAATCGCGCCATTGTTGTTGGAGCCATGCTTTATCCGTTTTTTGCTGGTCCTGTATTTGCTTAATGGCTATATGAAGCTGCACCTGATCGGTTTGACAGCGCTCCAGCGCTTGTTTCAAAGGTTCGATATTGTCAAGCGCCGGGTCAAGCATCGCTTTGAATTGCTGCCAGGCCTGCGCCTGTGTCTGCAAAGCTCTGATCTCCTCACGAAGCTGTGTCAACGTTTGATCACTAACCACAGTTTGCCGCCAAAGCACCCATTCGATGACATGCAAGATAAGACTCAATGCCAAAAGAAAAGCGCCCGCCAGCCACCATCCTCTTGAGGAGGATCGCATTGACGGAGTCAACGAGGGTCCACTCAGGGCCGGCACCTGAAGCGTGGATTCAGGGGAGGTTATGGCCATCGACTGTAACTCATGACGATTCGCGAGTAATCAACCAGGACGTTATTCACAGGGTAACACTTCACATGACATCCCAAGCTGGATTATAGGTATTCACCTTTGGAATTTCACTGCTTAGCATAAGGTTACTTCCTTATGCCCACTGTATTTTCTTCAGCCAGGTACAGGTGACTAGATTTGCCAGATCAAGTCGTGACACGGGCTTTGGCCATTCTGGTGTTTGATTTTATAATAAATAGTATTATTATTCATTTGGTTATAATATCAAGACCGGAACAGTCTTGAGTACTGAGTTTCATGCAACGCTCCGGCCATCGCCAAACCCGGAGCTGCAGCGCCGATGACCTCATCCGGCAACGCCAATCCTTTTTGGACAGCATCCATCAGCACTGGGCTAGCAGCAACCAGTAACCGCTGGCTCGCCGTCTGGCCCAAGGGTATCAGCCGGGTAGCAGCAGCAACCTGGTTCTCAACCCAAGTCCATGCTAAACCAACTGTCGCCTCCAACAAGGGAATTTCCCACTTCACCGCCGCCAAGCTGAACATGGTTGCGAAGCAAACCCGGCGCGAGTTCCGCCATGCATCCGCTTCGGCAATCCCCAAATCAGTTAATAAACGGGCCAATGCTGCACCTAAATGCGCATCCTCCTGTTGTAACTCTGCTGATTCACGCGAAGCGTATAGCCGGGCGTTCCAGCGCTGAATCTCCTCCAGATGAACAGCTTGCCATCCCCGGTACAATCGGACAAATACCGGTAGATCCAGCCGGTACAGATTATGCGTCATTAGACCCAGAATCCAATCGCCCGCGCTGGCCTCATCCCGCACCCAGCCTCGCTCGACGGCGCATTCCAATCCTTGCGAATAAGCGTAGGCGCCCACTGGCAGGGCAGGGCTGCAGAGTTGCAACAGCCGGGGGAGCGCAAGAGTAACTTTGCCCTTTTCCCTTTGAAGAGACAGCTTAGGATTCATTGGCCCGTTATTCGCGACACCAGATGTCAAAACCTGGCATCGATTTGTGGAAATCCACGAAAATTTCCTATTCAATTAGCATCCTCCTTATCCTGATAAACCTCTCTCATCATTCATTTTCCACCGGAAACCGGATCATGGACTACGCGCTTTCTACTTTATTGATCACGTTAGCTTTATTTTTTGGAATGCTGGTGCTTTTCGAAACCGGCCGGTGGATATGCAACCGCCGGCTGGCTAGCGATGCTGAAGGCGCCCAGGCTGGCACCGGTGTGATTGAAGGCGCTGTGTTCGCGCTGCTAGGCCTCCTGATCGCTTTCACCTTTTCGGGTGCGGCCTCACGTTTCGACGTGCGCCGGAATTTGGTGATCGAGGAAGCCAATGCAATCGGGACCGCCTACCTGCGGCTCGATCTACTACCCGCCGATGCACAACCGGCATTGCGTGACCTGTTCCGGCACTATGTGGATTCCCGGCTGGAGGCTTACCGGAGGTTGCCCGATATCGAAGCAGCGAAAGCAGAGCTGGCCCGCTCCACGCAATTACAAGAGAAAATTTGGACCCAGGCAATAGCCGCTGGACGGATTGAAGGCGCGCAGCCACCAGCTACGATGCTGCTCCTGCCAGCGCTGAACCAGATGATTGACATTGTCACCACCCGGGCTATGGCTACCCAACTGCACCCGCCACTCGTCATCTTCGTACTGCTATTTGGGCTGGCGCTAACCAGTGCGCTGCTAGCCGGTTATGGCATGGCAGGTGGCCGGTCACGCAACTGGTTGCACATGATCGGTTTCGCCGCTGTCATGGCAGTAGCGGTGTACGTCATCATCGATATTGAATACCCGCGCTTGGGCCTGATCCGGGTCGATGCCTTCGACCAAGCGCTAATGGAAGTGCGGGCGAGCATGAAGTGAATGACGACAGGTAGCCGAGCAGGAGCAATGATAAGAGCCGGTCTGGACAGACCGCTTGCCGTTAATTTGCGGCGCAACGCTCGACAAATCGCCCAATGCGCTCAAACGCTTGTTGTGCTTCCGGCAGGACCGGTTCAAACAAATGCCAGACATGCAGCATTTCCGGCCAGGTTTCCAATTCTGCTTTGGAGCCGGATGCACAGGCCTTATTCACGTAACGTTGGGCATCGCCTAGCATCATCTCGGCTTCACTAGCCTGTACCAGAACCGGCGGCAATCCCGATAAATCACCAAAAATTGGTGAGATCAGCGGATTCGGCGGGATCATCCGGTTAACAGCCCAGAGAATAAGCAGCCGGATAGAGCGGGGAACCTTCATGAACCCTTCCAAACCCGGCCCCAGCATCAGATCAGTCTTGAGGTTACTCTTAAGGGTAGGACTGGAGAAGGTCGTATCCACGCTTGGCGAAATAGCGATAGCACCATTGGCAGCGCGCAAACCTGCATCACGTGCCCAAGCGATCAGTGTCAACACGAGGCCGCCTCCTGCTGAGTCGCCGGCCACGAACAACTCCCGAACCGGGGCTGGTCCTTCGGGGCCGTGGTCTAGAATCCAACGATAGCCGGTTTGACAATCTGCAATTAATTCTCGCCGTGAATGTTCTGGCATCAACCGATAATCCAACACGAGCACCGCAGCGCCTGTGATCCGCGCCAGTTGCGTGGTGATCACTCGATGGCCATGCGGACAACCGCTGATGAAGCTGCCACCGTGCAGGTAAAGCAAGCGACGGTGCAGATCGGCATCTGGCGCTAGCACCCATTCGCCGGGTACACCACCCGCATCCACCCCCTGAACCCAGTATCCTGAATCCTCCGCCAGCAACGGCGGTTCGCAGAATCCCCTTGCCATCACTGCCCGGACAGTGGTTAGCCATTGTTTTCTGGGGACAGCGCGAATTTCCTTTTGCGCTTGTTCCAACAAGTGCAGCACCTTTTGATGCTCAGGGCTTGCGTGGTCCTGCGGCCCGGCGCGAGAGTTTCTTATTGGTTGATCATAAACGCGCAAGGCCGAGCCTTTGAGGAAAACCTGGATGAGCAGCCAGGCTGCGAAAATGATGGATAATAAACCTGCCAAGGTTAGCATCGTCCAGTCCAGCATAAGTAATTTGCACCTCTCACATCTGATGATTGCGGACATCGTTTTCAAATTTTATGCGCGATAGTGCCTCTTACAGCCAATGCCTACAATAAACACAGACTCGCCTTGTATACCGCCTCCAAGTTTGGGAATATTCCAGGCCATCCCCCACGCTTGAAGTCACGGTGGCTGATCTAAGCGTTTTTCTCTCACAAGTCACTACAAGCTTATGAAAAGCTAGAGCAATACTATGAATCGAAGGAACTTTTTAGCTCAATTACTCGGCCTGGCCGCCTGCGGGGCATTGCCAGTTTCACGCATCCAAGCGGCTGCAACCGGCAGCGACGGCCAGCCATTCAATCAGGAATGGTTACGAGCGACCGCACAACGGCTGGCCCAAGAACCCTATCTCGCTCCTGCTGACGCCCGCCCGCCCTGGCTCGCAGCAATGGATTGGGACGACTACCAGGCTCTCAATAACTTTCGTATCGATCACAGCCTGTGGGCTGGCGGTGAGTTGCCCTTCCAGGCCCGGTTCTTTCACTTGGGGCTTTATTTTCATCACCCTGTCAGCCTTTACGAAGTTGCTAACGGCTTTGCCCGGCCCATTCTGTTTTCACCGGAGATGTTCAAGTACGGTCCCAAAGTCAAAGACCGGATTCCGGAATCAGCTGGCGATCTCGGTTTCGCCGGATTCCGCGTCAACACACGCTCTGACTGGGAGCGGGACATGTTCTCCTTCCTTGGCGCCAGCTACTTCCGCGCAGTCGGCGCGAGTAAACAGTATGGCTTATCCGCCCGCGGCCTAGCCGTCGATACCGGCATGGATCGACCAGAGGAATTTCCCATTTTCCGCAGCTTCTGGCTTGAGAAACCGGCAGCGGATGCCCAAGCGCTCACGATCCACACTTTGCTGGACAGCCCCAGCATTACCGGCGCCTACACCTTCGTCGTCACTCCAGGCGACACGACCGTCATGAAGGTCGAAACCCATTTGTTCCCCCGTCGCGCTATTGAACGATTGGGTATTGCGCCGATGACCTCGATGTTCCAGTACGGCGAAAACGACCGGCGGGTCTCTGATGACTTCCGCCCGGAAATTCACGACTCGGATGGATTGGCGTTGTGGACCCACGCGGGTGAATGGATCTGGCGGCCGCTGATGAATCCTCACTATATCCGGGTCAATTCCTTCTTGGACAATAACCCGCGTGGCTTTGGCCTGCTGCAACGTGACCGTGATTTCGCCAATTATCAAGATGATGGCGCCGCCTACCACAAGCGGCCTTCTCTATGGATAGAACCCTTAGGCGACTGGGGTCAAGGCGCGGTGCAGCTCATTGAAATTCCCACCTCCGATGAGACATTCGACAACATTGTCGCCTTCTGGAACCCAGCCCAACCGGTGCAACCAGGCCAGGAGATGCGCTTTAACTACCAGATGTACTGGGGCGCGCACCCCCCATACCAGCCGCTAGTTGCCCAGGTTGCCGCTACCCGTCTGGGTGTAGGCGGCATCCCAGGCCAGAAGAAAACTGTGCCAATGCGCAAGTTCGTGATCGACTTCACGGGCGGCCGGCTCGGCCATCTAAATCAGAACGCCAAGGTGGAAGCCGTCGTTTCCGCCTCACGCGGCGAAATTCGTGATGCGGCGACCCGGCCTATTCTGGAAACGCCGCTGTGGCGCTGTCATTTTGATCTCGTCGCCAGCGGCAGCGAGCCCGTAGATCTGCGCTGCTATTTGCGCGATGCGGAGGGTGCGCTCAGCGAAACCTGGTTGTATCAATGGTCACCAGCACCGGCACCGGCTAATACCTGAGAGGAGACTAAAAAACCATGGTGCTGCGCCGGCTGCAATCCATTTTCACCCCTGCTCACCCCAAACCGGGCAAGTTTGACGAAGCGCTGATTCATTCGGCTATCGAGCGCGTTGTAGACGGCACCGATCCTCGCTTGCGCGCTGTAAGAAACTACCCGCGTAAACTCCGGGATGCCGTAGAGCGGGCCATCGAATTTGTCGTCACGTTTGTCGATACCTTCCCACCGGCCATCGAACTTAGCCGGCGCAGTTTTACGACCGATCCTCGGGTGCGCGCATTATTCGCCTCGCCTGAACAACTCCGGGAAATCATCAGCTTTAGTCAAGGTATGCTCAGCTACCTGCAGCAAAATCCTGGCCCGCTCCCGCAAACGCTCTATGCTGTCCTGGTGACCGAGCGAGTTGAGAAAAATATCCTTGGCATGGACTTGCAAGGCGATCTAATGCGGCGCGATGTCGCGCAAACCGTGATAAATTTCCGTGATCCTCGCGTCTCTTTGCCAACCGATAATGCCGCCGAAAGCCGCCGGGATGCTATGAACCGGGTATTCGACTACCTGGTCGAGATTGCACTGCAACGCTTAGTTTCGACCCGTACCCGCAAACAGCAACTGGAGCAACAACAGCGCCAGTTGCTGCAAAAAAAGGCACAGCTTTATAAAGCGAGCACGCTGGCTCTAGAACCTCTGATGGAACTCCGGGTTCCCGAAGCACCCGATGCCGGGGCGATCGAAAAGCAACTACAAGCGATCGAAGCCGAGCTGGCGCGTATCCGCATCAGTTCCGCCACCATTGAAAACCATCTCGCAAAAGTAGCCGCCACGTTGCGCGAACCCGAAAAACATTTACATCTGGAACGGGTCGTGCTCACTCTGAATCATATGAATGTCAAGATGGCATCCAATGCGCTGCACAATACCAACACCCTGGAATTCGATGAAATCCTGCTACGCCAGGACGCTCGCCGTTTTACCATGGCGTTCGTGCGCTTTCCCAGTAGCGAACTGCTACCGCAGCCCGATTTCTTCGATCAGGCGCGCCGGATGCTGACACCGCGAGTCATGACTTAACTCCGCCCGCCCGACGCCAGCCGATGAGCGTGACGGGTGGTTTCCGGTAAACGATAGCGGGTGCAACACATGATTACGTAACCAATTGCTGTTTCCAGGCTGACCCGATGGCCGGATGAGATATACAGCGGCTTGACACCAGGCCGGGTGCGCAACACCACCCCAAGGATCTCACCATTCGCCCGCAGTGGCGTCCATGCTCCGCGATGATTAGGCGGTTCGTCATACGTTCCATATAAACGGGTCTTGGCGACGCCAATCGATGGAATATTCACCAGCAGTCCAAGATGGCTGGCAATACCCAAACGACGTGGATGAGCGATGCCTTGCCCATCGCACAGCAACAGATCCGGCAATTCCTGCAACTGCTCCAGCGCATCGAGCACCGCTGGCAATTCACGGAACGACAGCAGGCCCGGCACATAAGGAAATTCAGTGGGGCGGCGAGCAATCGCAGTTTCCAGGACATCCAGTTCAGGGTAACGCAGCACAGCGATCGCCGCACGGGTCACGGCGCCGCTCTCCTCGAACCCGACATCCACACCAGCGACCCGCCGCACCGGTCCTAACCGGTCTTCAAGAATCAAATACGCACGCAATTCCCGCTGCAAGGTAATCGCTTCAGAGGGACTAAGATTCCAGGGATGTGAAAAGTGAAGTTTCATGTTGCAAGTTTATTCGCTGGCTCCACGCAGTTAAACTAGCATTCCTTTCCGCCACTTCGATTCCGGATCCATCATCATGCGGCAACTCAAACTTGGCATCCCCAAAGGCAGTTTGGAAAGCGCCACCATCGCACTATTCAACCAAGCTGGCTGGGCCATCAGTCCTCACAGCCGCAACTATTTTCCGACTATCAATGATCCTGAAATTGGCTGCTCGCTGGTTCGTTCCCAGGAAATGGCTCCTTATGTCGCCAATGGCACGCTTGACGCCGGTCTGACCGGGCTGGACTGGATTCTGGAAACCGAGGCCGATGTAGTAGAAATCGCTGAACTGAGCTACTCAAAAAGCTCCGATCAGCCGGCCCGCTGGGTGCTGATCGTGCGTGGCGATTCCGCAATCAACTCAGTGGAAGACCTGGCTGGTAAGCGCATCGCTACCGAACTCATTGGCTTCACCCGCCGCTATCTGGCGGAACGCGATATCAAAGCCAGCGTAGAATTTTCCTGGGGTGCGACTGAAGCCAAGGTCGTTGAGGGTCTTGTCGATGCAGCGGTCGAGATCACCGAAACTGGCAGTACCATCCGCGCCCATGGATTGCGCATCGTCTGCGACTTACTGCATACCACCACTCGCCTGATCGCCAGCCGCGCCGCGCTGGACGATCCCTGGAAAAAAGCCAAAATCGATCAGATCGCCCTGCTAACCCGCGCTGCGCTGGCGGCTCGCCACAAGGTCGCGTTGAAAATGAATGTGCCGGTGGCCCAAATTGACCAGGTCGTTCATCTACTACCCAGCCTGCATACGCCGACGGTTAGCCCTCTCTACGACCGCAACTGGCTGGCGCTGGAAACCGTGGTCGATAGCGGTCAGATACGTGACCTCATCCCCCGCCTGACTGCGGCCGGCGCCCAAGGCATCCTCGAATATGAGCTGAGGAAAATGGTCTAATCGACAACAACGATTAGCCTCCTGCTAAACTTCACTTTTCAAGCCCTGCAATGATTTTGCGAAGCGCGTTGCCGGTCTCACTGAAATATCGTTAAACTTGATCCAAGCCCGATACCCATCGAGTCTTGCTTTGTCAACCAATCCCATTCTCATCGCTGGAGTCCCGTATGGCCGTGGAACGTACCCTGTCTATTATCAAGCCCGATGCGGTGGCTAAAAATGTCATCGGCCAGATTTATCGCCGCTTTGAGGATCGGGGTCTGCGTATTGTCGCCGCCAGGATGCTCCATCTGAGCCGCGATCAGGCTGGGCGTTTCTACGAAATCCACCAAGGACGCCCATTTTACGCTGAGTTAGTGGAATACATGACCTCCGGACCGGTGATGGTCCAAGTGCTGGAAGGCGAGAACGCCATTGCTCTAAACCGTGAAATTATGGGCGCCACCGATCCACAAAAAGCGGCTCCCGGCACAATTCGCGCTGACTTTGCCCAGAGTATCACGCAAAACGCTGTGCATGGCTCGGATGCTCCAGAGACTGCCACTACTGAAATCGCCTTCTTCTTCGGCCAAACCGATCTGTTTTCACGCACCCGCTAAGCGGCTCTCTTCCATCGTTTATCTATCATAGGCAAAAGCGACTGTCATGACCGCTGATAAAACCAATCTACTCAATTTGGATCGCCGCGATCTGGAAGTGTTCTTCGCTCAACTCGGCGAAAAACCCTTCCGCGCGATCCAGATGATGAAATGGATTTATCACGAGCGCATTACTGATTTCGCCGCCATGACCAACCTGAGTAAGACGCTACGGGAACGCTTGGCTGAATGCGCTGAGATTCGCCCGCCGCAGGTCGTGCTGGATCAACCGTCGCGTGACGGTTCCCACAAGTGGCTGATCCGGTTAGACAACGGCAACAGTATCGAAACTGTATTCATTCCCGAGCCGGATCGCGGCACATTGTGCGTCTCCTCGCAAATCGGCTGCCCGCTAGACTGTTCGTTTTGCGCCACCGCTCAACAAGGCTTTAACCGTAACCTCACCGTTGCCGAGATCATCGGCCAGGTCTGGCAGGCCAGCCGCCTGTTGGGCGATCAGCGCAACGGCCATCGCGCCATCACGAACATCGTGCTAATGGGCATGGGCGAGCCGCTGCTAAATTTCGCCAATGTGGTGAAAGCAACCGGTCTAATGCAAGATGATTTGAGTTTCGGCATCTCCAAGCGCCGCGTCACCCTCAGCACTGCCGGGGTGGTTCCCGCGCTGTACCGGTTGCGAGAAGTCTCCGAAGTCAGTCTTGCTGTCTCTCTGCATGCGCCAACGGATGAGCTGCGTAACGAACTGGTGCCGCTGAACCGCAAATACCCGATTGCCGAATTGCTGGCGGCTTGCAAAAATTACATTATAGATAAGCCGCATCGCCGCATTACCTGGGAGTATGTGCTTCTGGATAGAGTCAATGACTCTGAGCAACATGCCCAGGCGCTGGCGGCGCTGATCCGTGATATTCCATCTAAGGTTAACTTGATTCCGTTCAACCCATTTCCCGGCACGCACTATCAGCGATCCGGACTCGCAGCTATCACCCGTTTTCAGGCGGTGTTGATGGCTCATGGCTTGACCACGGTGATTCGCAAAACCCGTGGCGGCGACATTGCTGCGGCTTGCGGCCAACTCGCTGGCCAGGT
Organism: Gammaproteobacteria bacterium; assembly: GCA_024234995.1. Classification (GTDB taxonomy): domain Bacteria; phylum Pseudomonadota; class Gammaproteobacteria; order Competibacterales; family Competibacteraceae; genus UBA2383. Next base: position 244,661 of record JACKNF010000001.1, on the reverse strand, counting down.
GCAAGCCCGCAGCCGCCGGCTGAATTGCGTAGTGCAACTCGCAACCGGCTAAGGGAGAACTGTCATGCGGATCATTCCCTATCCGATCATGCTGTCCTTGACACTGGTGCTTGCGGCATGCGCCAGTACCCAGGAGCAAGAATTTAACCGCAATGTTGCCGAAGCCAATTTTAAGCTGGGCGTCGGCTACATGCAGTCCGGTCATTTTGAAGTCGCGGCTGAAAAGCTGCTGAAAGCGCTGCAATACCATGACAACTATCCCGAAGCCCATAACGCCATTGCCGTCCTCTATGAGGAAATCCATGAATACGGTCCCGCTAACGAACATTACCGGCGAGCCATTGACCTCAAGCCCGACTACACCTTGGCTCGCCTGAACTTTGCACGATTCCTGTGCCTGCGTGAACCGGCGCGGACGGCGGAAGGCGAAAGTGAGTTTCAGAAAATCATTGCCGATCGGAACAATGCCGGCGCCAACACAGCAGAGGCGTACACCGGTTTGGCCATCTGCGCGCGCCAGCGCAATGACCCCGTTCAAGCCGAAGCCTGGTTGCGTCAGGCGCTGGATATCAATCCCAATAATGCCGGCGCCCTGCTCGAACTGGCCCGGCTCAGTCAAACCCAGAACAAGACGTTACAGGCTCGCGCCTTCCTGCAACGCTACCATAGCCAGAGCCGCCCGACACTGCAAAGCCTGTGGCTTGGCATTACCATTGAATCCTCCCAAGATGGGGACCCGCTCTTGCGCCGGGATTACAGTGCCCTCTTGGTGGCGCAGTATCCGAATTCTGATGAAGCCCGCCGCCTAAAACAGCCGGAATAGCTTATGTCCCACGAGATCACTGCTGATTTCACTCCACTGGCCGAATCCGCCAGTACCCATGCCGAATCGCTAGGTGCCTGGTTCGCTCAGGTTCGTACCAGCCATGGCGCCGACCAGCGCGATGTTGCCCGCCACCTCATGCTGAATCCGTCCATCATTCAGGCCATTGAGAGTGACGACTTCGCCCGGTTGGGACCACCCGTATTCGTGCGTGGCTACCTCAGCCGCTACGCGCGATTACTGAGCATGCCAGACCACCAAGTACTGGAACGCTATCGGGAACAAATTGGCATCGTTAGCCAGGATCTCCCACCACTTCAAGTGGTGCATCCACTGCGCCGCCAGGCCCGAACACGCGATCTACGCGGCCTGCTCTACTTGGCATTATTAATCGGCATCGGCTGGACTGCCATTCAGCACCTGCCCGACCTTGATCCTAGCCGCTTGGCGGTATTGTGGTCGGACGAGCAACCCGCTGATGTTGGCCATATAGCCAATAATATGGTGAAGGCGACAACTCAGACGCAATATCCATTCCAATTCAAATCAGCTGAAACGGCCAACCCGGATACGGCATCCCCGCCTGATCCGGCACCGGCAACATCGCTAGCCAGTGCATCGCCTCCCGCGCCTCAGCCCGCTGAATCCGCTCCAGCGCGGGGAGAGGTTCCTGTGCCTTCAGTAGTCTTCACGGCGCTCCAATCGCCGGCGCCTGCTGCGCCGCATGCGTCCTCACCAGAGCCAGCGCCCGTACTGTCCGTATCCGGGGTACAAACCGCCATCGTTGCGCCAACCGCCTTTACCGCGCACCCGGATGATTCACATTCGCCAGCGAATGCTGATGGCGAAGCGAAGCTACTGCTGGAATTCAGCAACGATTGCTGGGTGGAGGTTAAGGATGCACAGGGCAATATACTCACCAGCCGCCTGATGAAAGCGAATACCACACATGCTCTGTCAGGACCAGCACCCTTCAAGGTGACCTTGGGCAATGCACCCGCTGCCCGCATCATTCTGGATGACCGCTTGGTTGACACCACGGTCTACGTGCCCCGGCGTGGTACTGTAAGCCGATTCACCTTGGATCGCGATTAGCGCCCTTCGGTGAGTTGCCCCGTAGAGACAACTCAATCCACCCGCATTGACTTCATATCTCCGCCCTGCTCCCTTCAAAGGAGCAGAGCAGTGAGTCAGCTTCCACCTAAAGCAAACTCATGGCCAAGCAATTTCAAGCCATCCGTGGCATGAATGATATTTTACCTGCCGAATCGATGCATTGGCAGGCACTGGAAACGACTACCCGCGAGGTGCTTGCCGCCTATGGTTACCATGAAATCCGCCTGCCGCTGGTCGAAAAAACTGAACTGTTCGCCCGCTCAATCGGCGAGGTTACCGACATCGTTGAAAAGGAGATGTATACCTTTAATGATCGCAACGGTGAAAGCCTGACCCTGCGCCCCGAAGGCACCGCGGGTTGCGTACGCGCCTGCATCGAACATGGACTGTTGCACAATCAAACACAGCGATTGTGGTATGCCGGCCCAATGTTCCGTTACGAAAAGCCCCAGAAAGGCCGTTATCGCCAGTTTCACCAGATTGGCGCTGAAGCCTATGGCATGGCCGGGCCTGACATTGATGCTGAATTGATCAGTCTGACCGCTCGGCTTTGGCGGCGGCTTGGTATTCATAACGTAACACTGCAACTCAATTCTCTGGGTTCCAACGTTGCTCGCACCGCTTACCGGGAACGGCTGGTGGCCTATTTCATGGCACGGCATGGCACGCTGGACGAGGACAGTCTGCGGCGGCTACATACGAACCCCCTGCGTATTTTAGACAGCAAGAATCCGGCGATGCGGACGGTGATTGAAGAAGCGCCTTCGCTGCTGGATCATCTGGATACCGAATCCCAGGTTCATTTCGAAACATTGCAAGGGTTGCTGGACAGCACCGGTACCACCTATGAAATTAATCCGCGCCTGGTACGAGGGTTGGATTACTACAGCCAAACGGTATTTGAGTGGGTGACCGATACACTAGGCGCGCAAGGGACCATCTGTGCAGGCGGCCGCTATGATGCATTGATTGAACAACTGGGTGGCCAAGCTGTACCCGGAATCGGTTTCGCAATGGGTCTGGAGCGGCTGGTTGCGATGTTGGCCGCCGCCGATCAACCGGGCGTTGATCTTACTCCGCACGCTTATTTGATTGCCGTTGGCGATGCTGCCCAGCAAGCAGCGCTGGCACTAGCCGAAAGACTGCGGGACCAGTTACCGGTGCTACGCTTGCGAATGAACTGCGGCGGCGGCGGGTTCAAGGCTCAATTCCGCCGCGCTGATCACAGTGGCGCCCGGTTTGCCCTAATTCTGGCTGAGAACGAAGTGAGCGCCGGTGCTTTGGCGATCAAACCCTTGCGTGACTTCCAGGGTGAACAGATTACCTTATCGCAAGATCAGGCGGTTGACTGGCTGCGCGCAGCATTAAGGGCGATGCCTTAATGTTTTGATGTAGAAGGCTTCCAACGGGTTTGGCTGCCTCGCTTAAAGAATTAACCTGAATTGCTGGAGGATATAACCGGATGGAGCAATACACCGATGACGAACGCGTCGAAGACCTTAAAAAATGGTGGCGCGACAATGGCCTCAGCATCATTGCCGGCATTGTCTTGGGCGTCGCCGCGATCTTCGGCTGGCGGTACTGGAATACCTATCGCGACACCGAGGTGGAGCAGGCTTCCCTGAGCTATGACGCCTTTATTAAAGCAGTAGAGGAACCGGATAATCACCAAGCGCGCCAAAGTGGTCAGGCTTTATTAGCAGCCTCTCCAGGCTCACCTTACGCCGCTTTGACGGCGCTGCGGCTGGCTAAACTGGCAATGGACAGCGGCGACAGCACCACAGCTATCCAGCAGTTGCAGTGGGTCATCGATCACACCAAGCTTGCTGAACTTGGAGATATCGCACGGCTCCGGCTGGCACGGATATGGTTTGCTACTGACCAATTAAGCGATGCCAAAAAACTATTGGACACTATCAACACTGCCAGCCTGACGACAGAATTGGAAGAGCTACGGGGTGATATTTACCTGGCTAGCAACGATACTGCAAAGGCCCGGGCTGCCTATACTGCAGCATTGGCAGCAGGCAGTGCCAACCGTATCCTGCAGATTAAACTCGACAACTTAGCTGTGCCCACTGCTGACACGGTCATTACCGCACCGGCTCCACCACCGCCAGTTGCCAATACCCCAACTGCTCTCGCACCAGAAGCTACCCCAACTCCGGAATCCACCCCGGAACTTCCCGTCCCAGCCGCAAAACCGGTCCCAGAGCCTATTTCAGCAGCACCGGCTTCTGTGGGATCTGCTCCGGAATCAGGGGTAACCGAACCCGCTCCGGTCCAGGAACCGGTAGCGGCTGAGCCTGCTCAAGAACCAGTCGCGGCTAAGCCTGCTCCTGCAGAGCCAGAACCGGCGACCAAACCTGCCTTAGAACCGGCAGAAGCTAAACCTGCGCCCGCCGAAGCTGCCCCGAAACCGGCAGAAGCTAAACCTGCGCCCGCCGAAGCTGCCCCGAAACCGGCCGAACCGGCAGAAGCTGAACCCGCGCCCGCCGAAGCTGCCCCGAAACCGGCCGAACCGGCAGAAGCTAAACCTGCGCCCGCCGAAGCTGCCCCGAAACCGGTCGAAGTTGAACCCGCTTCTGTGGAATCGACTCTGAAACCCGCAGTAATTGAGCCTGCCCCGGCACCAGCTCCCGTAGAGTCTGTTCCGGCCACCGGACCGGCTCCAATATCTCCCGCATCCACTTCAGGTCCGCCATCATGATCCGCCTCGCCCTTTCTCTCTTGATCCTAATCTTGAGCACCGGTTGCAGCACCATCGGCGGTTGGTTCGGTGGTTCTGACAACTCGATTCCCCCAGCGGCGCTTAAAACCATTGATCAGCCGGTTGGTGTCCAGCAACTTTGGGAAACCCAGATCGGTTCTGGCGCTGAAAAACAATTTATCCGCCTGACTCCAGCCTTGGTTGATGGACGCGTCTACGCTGCCAGTCATGATGGAACAGTCACAGCGTTAGATGCGCTAAGCGGGCAACGGCTATGGGAAACCTCAACCAATCTGCCGATCTCCGGCGGAGTGGGCGTTAGCGGCAACGGCCTGGTGTTGGCTGGAACCAGTAAAGGAGAGGTCATCGCGCTACGCCAGGAAAACGGCCAGGAAGCTTGGCATGCTCAGGTCTCCAGCGAAGTACTGGCCCCCCCGCGCGCCGCCAGCGGCATCGTGGTAATTCGCACGGTCGATGGAAAATTCACCGGGCTTGATGCAGATTCCGGGGAACAGCGCTGGGTTTTCACTTATGCCATGCCGGCCCTTAGCCTGCGTGGCAATGCCCCGCCAGTCGTGACTCGTGATCTGGTCATCGCTGGACTCGACAGTGGCAAGCTGCTGGTCCTGGCATTGACAAAAGGTTTGCCGCTAACTGAGAAAACTGTCGCCATACCACGCGGACGCACCGAGATCGAACGGCTGATCGACATCGATTCTGAACCGAAGGTGTTCGCCGATACGCTCTACCTCGCTGCCTATCGCGGCAATATCGCCGCCATCGACATGCACAGCGGAAACCTGCTCTGGAACCGTGACATATCCAGTTACGCAGGACTGGATGTGGATGCCCGGCAAGTGTATACCAGCGATGATACCGACGCTGTGCTAGCGCTGGACCGCGCCACCGGCAGCACATTCTGGAAACAGACGGAATTGACCGGCCGCCGGTTGTCTGCCCCTGTCGTAACCACTGACCATGTCGTAGTCGGCGACTTCGAAGGTTATCTGCACTGGATGCGCAAAGAAGATGGCCGGATCGTGGGCCGGCTGCGCGCGGCTAGCAAAGCCATTGTGACGCCGCCGGTTGCCATTGGCGATATTGTCTTCATCCAAGGTCAAGGCGGCACCCTCGGCGCGTTCCGCGCTGGGAGCTGAGCAGCCCGGTGTCCGGTCTGATCCTGCGGATCGCCGTCCCTTCGCCTCTGTATCGAACGTTCGATTATCTGCCGCCACCGGGCTGTGATCCGGCTGCACTACAGCCAGGAATGCGGGTGCGCGTTCCCTTCGGCCGGCGGCAAGTCATTGGCTTTTTGGTCGAACTGGGCACTGACACCCCGTTAGATATCGCCAGCCTCAGACCAGCACTGGCGATACTCGACACTGAACCAGTGCTGCCCGCCGATGTTCTCGTATTGATCCAGTGGGCGCAACGTTACTATCACCATCCTCTTGGGGAAGTTTTTACGACTGCCTTGCCTGTGTTGTTGCGACAAGGCGAACCTGCGGCCCACCCAGCCCCAGCGCCTGTCTGGCGGATTACGGCCGCGGGCCACACTGCGTTTGCTGACAGTGCCAGCCTCCTGCGCCGCGCTCCTGCTCAGTGGCGGCTACTCGACTATCTGGCACATTGCCCTGATGGCGCTGAACCGGAAACATTGCGTCCAGTAGTGAGCAATAGCACGGCCGTCCTTCGCGCCTTGCGCGACAAGGGCTGGGCAGAGCAAAACGCCGCGCCCAAAGTTTCCTCGTCTGCTCCGCATTTCTCCCAGCCACCGCCCGTGTTGACCTTGGCCCAAACCGAGGCGATTGCTGCCATCACCTCAGCCCTGGATCGTTTTCAAGTATTTCTGCTGGAAGGCGTCACTGGCAGCGGTAAAACCGAGGTTTACCTGCAAGTAATCGAGGCAGTGCTGGCGCATGGCCGGCAGGCACTCGTGCTAACCCCGGAAATCGGTCTGACACCACAATTGCTGGCGCGCTTCCGGGAACGGTTACCTGGACCACTGGCAGTCTCACACTCCGGCCTCAGCGACGCTGAGCGGCTCAACGCTTGGTTACTAGCGCGCGAGGGCCGTGCCCGTGTCGTGGTCGGCACCCGTTCCGCAGTGTTCGCCCCCCTGCAAGCGCCGGGCATTCTGATCATTGACGAAGAACACGATCTATCTTTCAAGCAGCAAGATGGCTTCCGTTACCATGCCCGTGATCTGGCGGTGATCCGAGGTCAACAGCTTGGCATTCCGGTCGTGCTGGGTTCAGCCACTCCAGCTCTGGAAAGCTGTCACAATGCCCAGCGTTGCCGCTACGACCTGTTACTTCTGCCCGAACGGGCCGGCGGCGGCAGCAAACCGCCCATCCAGATTCTCGATGTGCGCCGGCAACCGATGCGCGAAGGGCTTTCACAGCCCTTGCTGGAACGGATTCACGCTCACTTGGATCGGAACGAGCAGGTTTTGCTGTTTCTCAACCGGCGTGGCTTCGCCCCAATGCTACTTTGTCACGAATGTGGTTGGCTGAGTCAATGCCGGCATTGTGACGCTCGCATGACATTGCACCTGCGCAGCCAGCGTTTGATCTGCCACCATTGCGGCGATCAACGCCCTGTAGATAGCGTCTGTCCACTCTGCGGCAGTGTCGATCTACGGGGATTTGGCCAGGGCACCGAACGGCTGGAAATTGCTCTTCGTCAGGAATTTCCCGAGACCGGCATTGCTCGTATGGATCGCGACAGCACCCGCCGGCGCGGTAGTCTGGAAACCTTATTGGCGGAAATTCAGGCCGGTGGCCGCCGCCTGTTGATTGGCACGCAAATGCTGGCCAAGGGCCATCACTTTCCTGATGTTACCTTGGTCGGGATCATTGATGCCGACCAAGGGTTATATGGAATCGATTTCCGCGCCAGTGAGCGCATGGCGCAATTGATCCTGCAAGTGGCTGGGAGAGCCGGGCGAGCGGAAAAGCCTGGCACTGTCATCATCCAAACGCATCACCCCAATCATCCATTGTTACGCACCCTGGTCTCACGAGGTTACACGGCCTTTGCGGCAGAAGCCCTGGCGGAGCGCCAAGCAGCGTTGTTACCGCCTTTCGCCTACCAAGCCTTGTTGCGGGCAGAAGCCGTTGATCCAGAACGGGCGACAGGTTTTTTACAAATGGCGCTGGCCTTAGCCGGGCCATTGGCCGATGGACTGGAGTTGCTGGGACCGGCCCCAGCGCCCATGGAACGCCGCGCAGGCCGCTATCGGGCACATCTATTGATTCAGGCGATGCAGCGTCAGGTGTTGCATCGCTTCCTCGATCGCTGGACCACGCTGTTATGGGCAGAACGCACCGATCGCCAGGTGCGCTGGTCGCTGGATATTGATCCGGTGGAATTGTATTGACGTCTTCATTTAAGACACTGAAGGGCTTTTACAGCACTGACTAGGGTTGAAAAATAAAAATAACCAAATCATTTACCCTTTACTTGACGCGGGATACGTCTAAACTTTTTGAGGTTTGTGGGATTTCTCCCACAACCAAGCACTCACTTAAAGGGCGTGTGCCAGGAATTAGCCCCGTGAATATTCCTTAGGATCAGGCAAACACTTTGCCTGTCTGCCCTTTGGTCACGGTCAAGCTGCATCATTCCGGTTATCACGATAACCCCAACATCCACTTACCACCGATGGAAAAAAACGATGCAAGATGACTTGATTCACAAGATAAAAAGCAACCCGAAATACCATGAATTGGTTTCCAAACGCAATTCGTTCAAATGGATGATGGCGATCATCATGCTGGTGGTCTACTACGCCTTTATCCTCACGATTGCCTTCGATAAAGAGTTTATGGCCCAACCGCTCTCGGCAGGTTCCGTCACCACCGTCGGTATTCCGATTGGGGTTGCAGTGATCTTGTTCGCCTTTGCCACGACAGGCGTCTATGTCTTCCGGGCCAATGCCGTCTTCGATAAACTCACCCGGGAAATCAAGGAGGAAGTGTTATGAGCTTTTGGAAGCGCATATTTCCGACGATCCTTCTGATGCTGATCGCCGGCAGCGCCTTGGCCGCCGGCGGCGATCTGGGAGCCGTCAAGAAGTCGGAGGTCAACATTCCCGCCATTATCATGTTCCTGGTGTTTGTCGCCGCCACCCTGGGTATCACCTACTGGGCAGCGCAACGCACCAAGACCGCCAAGGACTTTTACGCCGCTGGCGGCGGCATTACCGGCTTCCAGAATGGCCTGGCGATCGCGGGCGACTACATGTCCGCCGCCTCGTTCCTAGGGATTTCCGGCCTGGTATTCCTAAATGGCTATGACGGACTGATTTATTCGGTCGGCTGGCTGGTCGGCTGGCCCATCATCATGTTCCTGATCGCCGAGCAACTGCGCAACCTCGGCAAGTACACCTATGCCGATATCGTGGCTTACCGCTTCGAGCGGGTGCCAATGCGCACTCTGGCGGCGACTGCTGCGCTGATCGTGGTGATTCTCTACCTGATTGGCCAGATGGTCGGCGCGGGTAAGCTGATTCAGTTGCTATTTGGCTTGGAATATACCTATGCAGTGATCATCGTCGGCATCCTGATCATCATTTATGTCACTTTCGGCGGCATGCTGGCGACCACCTGGGTGCAGCTTATTAAGGCGGTGCTCTTGCTGTCCGGCGCCACCATCATCGCGTTGGGCGCGCTGTACATGGCTTCCGATGGCAGCATGAGCCCTGAGCGGATGTTCCAGAAAGCCATTGAGGTCCATCCCAAAGGCGGCAAGATCATGGGACCAGGCACCCTGGTCACGAGTCCGATTGAAGCCATCTCCTTGGGCTTGGCGCTGATGTTCGGCACCGCCGGCCTGCCACACATCCTGATGCGGTTTTTCACGGTGGGTAATGCCATCGAGGCGCGCAAATCGGTATTCTACGCCACCGGCTGGATTGGTTATTTCTACATTCTGACCTTCCTGATGGGTTTTGGCGCCATCGTACTGCTGACCGGTAACCCGGAGTTCGCTGATCCCTCGGCGACAGGCGGTATCATCGGCGGCCAGAACATGGCGGCGGTCAATCTCGCCAAAGCGGTAGGCGGCAACCTCTTGCTCGGCTTTATTTCCGCTGTGGCTTTTGCGACGATTCTGGCGGTGGTGTCGGGTCTGACCCTGGCGGGCGCATCGGCGATTTCCCACGACCTGTATGCCAATGTATTCGCCCACGGCAATGTCGATGAGCAACAGGAAGTGCGGGTGTCCAAGATCGCCACCATCGTATTAGGCATCATCGCAATCCTCCTTGGTATTGCCTTCGAGAAGCAAAACGTCGCCTACCTGGTGGCGCTGACTTTCTCGGTGGCGGCCAGTGCTAACTTCCCGATTTTGTTGATGTCGATCTACTACGGGAAGATGACTACCCGTGGCGCGTTGATCGGCGGCTGGCTCGGCTTGATCAGCGCTAGCGTGCTGGTGTTCGTTGGCCCGACTGTGTGGAAGGATATCCTCGGCATGGGCGAGCCGATCTTCCCGCTCAAGTTCCCGGCGCTGTTCTCGATGACCATCGCCTTCGTGGGCATTTGGATCGGTTCAATCACCGATAACAGCGAACGCGCTAAGAAGGAGCATGAAGCCTTCATCGCGCAGGATGTGCGTTGTCAGACCGGCATCGGCGCCGAGGGCGCGGCTAGCCACTAAGCGTTAGTTCCCGCTTCCTCCCTTCAGGATAAAGGGTGGAGCGGGAGGGGTTAAATATTGACAACCCTGTTAAGATAAAGCCCCTTCCGGTTTCTACCGCGAAGGGGTTCTTCATTTGGCCTCTCGGAATCGCACCGCTGTGACTACCCTGGATCAAAAATCGTTCCTTGCCCGTCAGCCTCCATTCAACCGGCTCTCCGAAACGGAGTTGGCGTCATTGGCCAAGGAATTAAAGATCGGTCATTTTCAGCCGGGCGAAGTTTTGTTAAAGGCAGGTGAAATGCCCGCCTGCCTGTACTTCATCATCGACGGCGCGGTCTACGAAATCGACGGTGATCCTAATCTGCCCGGTCAGGAAGGCGGAGGGTCTCTAGCTGCCGCTGCCAAAAGCGCTGGCTCCATGTGGTGCGTGATCGCTCTGTACGGCGCCGAGGATGCTTTTGATGCTGACACCTTGTTAGAAGGGGCCGGTACTCACAGCTTCGTGGTCAGCGAACCCACCCGCTGTTTGCAGATGCCGCGACCGGTTTTCCTGCAAGCGGTGCAAAGCCATCCACAACTCTCTTCTTTCTATAACCAGAAGATCTCCCAACGCCTTGCTGCCCTGCGTGAGGCTGGCGACAATCAAGATCTGGCGGCATTCACCATTGCTAGAATTCAGGATACCTATATTCATCCACCCGTTTTCGTATCAGCGCAGACATCCATCCACCAGACAGCAATGGCCATGAAGGCTCATAAAATAAACTCGGTACTGGTTCAATATGGCGACGAGACCGGCATCGTCACGGCCACTGATTTACGCGAGGCTGCCATCATTCAACGGCAGTCAGTGGATGATGCAGTTGGACCACTGGCCACGTATGAACTGATCAGCATGAAGCCGGATGATTTTCTGTTCAACGCCTTGCTACGAATGACCCATCACAATGTAAACCGTCTGGTCATCCGCGACAGTAAAGCCATTTATGGCATTCTCGAACAGATCGACCTGCTGAGTTATTTATCTAATCACTCACATTTGATCGCTCTACAAATCGACCGTGCATGCTCCCAGGAAGACCTGAAGCGGGCCAGCCGCGACTTGGTCAATGTGATCCGCGATTTGCATGACAAAGGCATCAAAATCCGCTACATCATGCAGTTGGTGTCGGAACTGAATAAGAAGCTGCTGCGCAAGCTGTTTGCCCTGCTGGTGCCCTCGGAACTGATGGAAAACGCCTGCCTGCTAGTACTGGGCAGTGAAGGCCGCGAGGAACAGGTGCTGAAAACTGATCAAGATAATGCCTTGATCCTGCGCGATGATTTCAACCACCTTGGTTTGGAGCAGATCACCCGCGAATTCACTGAAAGCCTGATCGATTTCGGTTACCCGCGTTGTCCGGGCAACATCATGGTATCGAATCCATACTGGAGCAAACCGGTGAGTGCCTTCAAGGACGAATTGTTTCAGTGGATCGTTCATCCAACTCCTGATTCCTTTCTGCAATTTGCCATCTTTTTCGATGCCATGGCGGTAGCCGGTGATGACAATCTACTTCGCCATGTCAAGGATCATATGTATCGCTTGCTCGGCGATCATCGCTCTTTCTACAGTCAGTTTGCCAAATCCACGGTTGCGTTTGAAACGCCACTCGGATTTTTCACTAATTTTGTCGTCGAAAAAGACCGCGATGAGTTAGATATTAAGAAAGGCGGCATTTTCCCCATCGTTCATGGTATCCGTAGCCTGGCCCTGGAATACCGCCTGCCGCAAACCAACACAGTGGACCGGATTACCGCCTTGAGCCAGCGCAACCTTTTCAAACCCTCGTTTGGCATTGAGTTGATCGAAGTCTTCACCTACCTTTCCACCTTGCGTGCCGAAGCTGGCTTACGGAAAATCCGGGAAGGACGGACACAGGACAATTATCTGAATCCTAAAGATCTCAATAAACTGCAACGGGAAGTGCTGCGTGATTCGTTCAAAATCGTTAATGAATTCAAAAAATTCATCAGCTACCATTTCAAACTCGGCATGATCAGTTGACCGGAAAACCTATGAGCCTTTTTCCTTGAAAACCCATCTTCAATCTCTTATTACTCAGGCGCTCCAGCGGCTCCGTCAGGATGGGGCACTGGCTGGCATTGAGCTGCCCTCGATTCCGTTGGAGCGTGCCCGCGACCGAATGCATGGCGATTATGCTTCTACCATCGCGTTGACGCTGGCGAAAGCGGCGCGCCGCAAACCTCGCGAGCTGGCCGAACAAATCCGATCCGCGCTACCGGCTTCCGAGCAAATCGCCAAGGTCGACATCGCAGGTCCCGGCTTTATCAACTTCTTCCTGACACCCGCGGCCTATCAAGCGGTAGTGGGCGAGATTCTACAGCGTGGTGATGACTTTGGCCGGAGCACAGGGGGAGGTGGACGGCGCGTCCAAGTGGAATTCGTCTCTGCCAATCCTACCGGCCCCTTGCATGTAGGCCACGGACGCGGTGCAGCGTTTGGCGCCACCGTGGCTAACCTGCTGGAAGCGGCAGGCTACAACATTCACCGCGAGTATTATGTCAACGATGCTGGCCGGCAGATGAATATTCTGGCAGCCAGTCTATGGCTGCGTTACCTGGAACATTGCGGCGAGAAATTCCGGTTTCCCAGCAACGGTTATCAGGGCAAGTACTTACGCGAAATTGCCGTCCGTTTCTATGCGGAACATGGCGGCGCATATGCGGTTTCGGCGCAGCGGATTTTCCAGGATCTTCCCCCGGATGAAATCCGTGATGCGGCTGGCAACGTGGTGACCCCTGGCGACAAGGAAGCGCATATCGATGCTCTCGTCGAACGTGCACGCACCCTGCTAGGTGATCACCGCTATCGCTTTCTGTTCGAGCTGGGCCTGAATACCATTCTTGATGATATCCGCGATGATCTCAAAGAATTCGGCATCGTGTACGACGAGTGGTACTCAGAGCGCACCCTGGCAGAATCCGGTACCGTCAACAAGACCCTTAACCGGCTGCGCGATGCCGGTTATGTTTACGAACAAGAGGGGGCGCTGTGGTTTCGCTCCAGCGCCTTCGGTGATGAAAAAGACCGGGTGGTGGAGCGGGAAAACGGCCAGACTACCTACTTCGCCTCTGATATCGCCTACCATCTGGAAAAATTCGAGCGCGGCTTCGACGGGGTGATCGATGTTTGGGGCGCTGACCATCACGGCTATGTCCCCCGGGTCAAGGCCGCGCTTCAAGCGCTGGGGGAGAATCCCGACCGTCTGGACGTGCTGCTGGTGCAGTTTGCCATCCTCTACCGCAATGGTGAAAGAGTACCGATGTCCACCCGTTCCGGCGAATTCGTCACTCTGCGTGAATTGCGCAGGGAGGTCGGCAACGATGCTGCGCGCTTCTTCTATATCATGCGCAAGAGCGAGCAACATTTAGACTTTGATCTTGATCTGGCCAAATCGCAGTCCAAAGACAATCCGGTTTATTATATTCAGTATGCTCACGCCCGGGTGTGCAGCGTTCTGAGGCAATTATGCGAGAAGGGGCTGTCACGTGATGAAAGCCGTGGTCAGGCGCATCTGGCGCGTCTCACCGAATCGCATGAGGAGAACTTGTTGGTCGCCTTGTCCCGTTACCCGGACGTTGTGGAAACCGCTGCTCTCAACCACGAGCCGCATCAATTAGCGCACTACTTGCGAGAGTTGGCTAACGCTTTCCACACTTATTACAACGAACATCGGGTTTTGGTGGACGATGATGCCCTGCGCGATGCCCGGTTGAATCTGAGCCTGGCCACGCGGCAAGTCATCAAGAATGGTCTTGCCTTGTTGGGCGTTTCAGCTCCGGAGGTTATGTGAGTATTCGTCGTGACTACAAATCCATCCCGCCCCAGCAACGCCGCCAATCAGTGCGCCGGCTGGGTATACTGGTGATTACGCTGATTTTGGCTGGCCTGTTTGGTGGACTGTTGGCCTATATCAAGGGTGACCGGTTCCAACAGCCTCCCGTCGCGGTTGCTCCACCGCCCATACCTATCACGCCAGCCGCTGTGCAACCACCACCGGCTCCACCGGTCAGTATGCCTGAACCGGCGCCTGATCGATTCAAACCCAAGTACGACTTCTATACCGAATTGCCTAAGCGGCAGGTCGATATCCAGCGGGAAGAACCTCATCCGCGCACCATACCTCAATCAGCCTCACCTCAGCCTGCGAAGGACCTCCTGCACAAGCCAACGACGTAGCCCATGGGCACGATGATTCCTATTGTGGCGTAGCGTTGCGGGCTGAATCAGCCTCTTTTTAGCAACCACGCCAGATCCGCCACCAGGCCGTTTGATTACCGGCAATCAGGATAATAGTGTAACTGATTATTATTTATTTATTTTTTAACAAAAATAAAGTAACTCCATATTTAATGGTATTAATGGAGTCAAAATAGAATACAGTTGAGGCTATAATTCAGAGGGATATGACGATCATTTCAATCAGGCGACTCGCTAACGTTACCTCTATGAACCTTCCTGATATTGTTCGAACCCATTTGGATCAACAAGGTTTTCCCTATCGACTGGTGAGTTGCCCATCTGCTGAAACACTGATTCAAGCTGCAGAAAAACTTGATATTGCTACCCGGCAGGTAGTGCGAGTTGTCTTGCTGAAGGACGATATAGGGCTGGTCATGGTGATCTTGCCATGCAGTTATATCCTGGATTTTTCGATAATCTGCCAATCGCTCCGGCGTGATCTGGAACCTCTTTACGGCACCGAAACCCACCATTTCTTTGAACAATATGGATGCAAGACGGGTTCCCATCCCCCCTTGCCAGGTGTGTTTGCTATAACTACCCTGGCTGACACCAGTTTGGTTGCGGATGAAAATAAAGAAATCTACTTCGACGGCGGAGGTGGAGATGTTCTGGTAGCCATGCGGGCCCCTGATTTCCGCGAATTGCTCAAGTCGGCGCGCTGGGGACATTTCGCGGTCTCGACCGAGGATCTCGATTCGCTAATAGGCCAGCAGGAGTTTACTCCGCAGAATCTGACCAGCCTCACCCGGCGTTACACACCGGCAAAGCTACAAGAGGGAATCGAAGCGATTACCGAGTTGCCTGTCATGCCGGAAACGGCTCAACGGATTCTGAAACTACGCAACCATCCGAGCGTTATTGCCCAAGACATCATACGGATCGTTGAGCAGGATCCGAGCCTTGCCGCACAAGTCGTGTATTGGGCACGCTCGCCATTGCATGGCCATCATGGCGCAGTGGATTCGCTATATACCGCCATCGACCAGGTATTGGGGATTGAAAACACCCTTAATCTGCTGCTCGGCTCCTGTATGAGTCAAACCTTTCATATTCCAGTCGATGGCCCGGTAGGCTTGCGAGCATTCTGGCAGCACAGCATCTACTGTGCCTCATTGACCAGCGAGTTAGCCAAGCTGCCCTCTGAGTCCCTGAATATCAACCCCAAGCTGGCCTATCTATGCGGGTTGCTTCACGATTTTGGTTACCTGGTGCTGGGTCATGTATTTCCAGCCCACTTTTTCCTATTCAACCGCTTCTTGGCAGTCAACCAAAGTGTGCCACTCAACATTGTGGAACGCTATGTCCTGGGCGTTGAGCACTGGCATATTGGTGCTTGGCTGATGCAGTCCTGGAATATGCCAGATGAGGTGATCGCCGCAGTCCGCTGGCATCATAATACGGATTGCACGCAACCCCATGCTGAATATTCTAATTTGGTGCTGATTGCTAACCGGCTACTACACCACGTCGGCATGAGTGACGAGCCGAATAACCGGCTACCCGCTTTGGCAATGTTCACCCTGGGCATCACCCGTGAACAGGCGATGGAAGCACTGGCCCGGGTACAATCCAGCATCACGGAACTTAATAGCCTATCGGAAGTATTGCAGTTATCCGCCAAAGGGTAACGGACACTTTTTTGAAATCTTGACTGAACGCGTAATAACTGGTCTTTGGTCAAAAAAGGCTCAGCACCCGGCCACCGCATAGTAATTTCACGAAAACTTCGTCAAATCAAATTCATACTTCACTGACGGTATTAAACCAATCTACTGCTGTGCCTATTCTGGGCGATGGCGAATTAACGCCAAATCTGGCAACCCATGTGTTCGCCGATTATCATGCGCCGGTTATTTCCACAATTTGGCGACTCTTCCATGCAAAAGCAATTTTCTTTATTGGTGGCCACCGTCCTCGGTCTAGCCAGTGCGACTGCTTTAGCCGATACGCAAGTCCGGCTGGATACCAATCTGGGTCCTATTACCTTGGAGCTGGCTGACAAGCAAGCTCCCCAATCGGTGAAAAATTTTCTCACCTATGTCCGCGAAGGCTTCTACAACGGCACAATCTTTCATCGGGTCATTGACGGCTTTATGATCCAAGGTGGCGGTTTCACCCCGGACTTTCAGCAGAAAAAAACCCATGATCCGATCCCAAATGAGGCGGGCAATACTCTGAAAAACCGGCGCGGCACCGTGGCTATGGCCCGCACCAGTGATCCTAATTCCGCCACAGCCCAATTTTTCATCAATGTTAAGGACAATACGTTTCTGGATCACCGCGAACCTACCCCGCAAGGTTGGGGCTATGCGGTGTTTGGCAAAGTCATCGATGGCATGGATGTGGTAGACAAAATCCGCCAGACACCTACCGGTTCCGGTGGCCCCGGCGGCCGGTTCAGTGATGTGCCAGTCACCCCCGTTGTCATTGAATCTGCGACTGTGCTCACCGGCTCCCCGGAGCCAGCCTCGTCCGATGCAGCCCCGCAACCGGCGCCTACACCAACTACTCCGTCTAAACCCCTAAAAGAGTCTCAACCCCATGATTAATCTACATACCTCATTGGGTATCATCGCTATCGAGCTGGATCATGAAAAGGCGCCGGCAACGGCTGCTAATTTTCTCCAATACGCTCGTGATGGATTTTATAACGGAACGCTGTTCCACCGGGTGATCCCCAATTTCATGATTCAGGGTGGCGGCATGGAATCCGGCATGAGCCAGAAACCGACCCGTGACCCCATTCGCAATGAGGCTGACAATGGTCTGAAAAATATAGCCGGCAGCATTGCTATGGCCCGCACCTCCGATCCGCATTCAGCCAGTTCACAGTTCTTCATTAATCTCAAGAATAACGATTTTCTCGACCACCGTTCTCCAACCAGCCAGGGATGGGGCTATTGCGTATTTGGCCAAGTGACCGCTGGCATGGACGTGGTCGAAGCAATCGCCCGCGTCGCCACGACCAGCCGGCGTGGTCATCAAGACGTGCCTGTCGAAGAGGTGATGATCACCCAGGCGGAAATCAGCGATGAATGAGCAAATAGCGGCATGACTACTTTGTTCATCTCCGACCTGCATCTGGAACCGGCTCGGCCCGCCGTTACTGCGCTGTTCCTGGTTTTTCTCGAACAACGCGCCCGGCAAGCCGAGGCACTGTACATCCTGGGTGATCTGTTTGAGGCATGGATCGGCGATGACGACGATAGCGAGTTGGGATCAATCGTTGCCACTGGTTTGCGCGCATTGACCGAATCAGGAGTCCCTGTACATTTCCTGCATGGCAACCGCGATTTTCTTCTTGGTGAGCGTTTTGCCACCATTAGCGGTATGCAACTGCTGCCGGAAAGCGTAGTGGTCGAACTGACTGGCCAACCTGTCTTGTTACTGCACGGCGACACATTGTGTACCGGCGATATCGAGTATCAGATGTTCCGCGCCCAGGTTCGCGATCCAGCCTGGCAGGCGCGGACGCTGGCCCTGCCTTTAGAGCAACGGCGAGCTCTTGCTGGCCAGTTACGGGAACACAGTCGACAGACTACCCCGCAAAAAGCCTCTGACATCACTGATGTTAACTGCGACGAAGTGAACCGGGTCATGCGTCAGCATGGGGTTAGACGATTGATTCACGGCCATACCCACCGGCCAGCCCTTCATGAATGGAAGCTTGACAACCAACCGATGCAGCGAGCCGTGCTGGGCGATTGGTATAAGCAGGGCAGCGTATTGTGCTGGGACGCCGCTGGCTGGCGGCTTGAACCCCTGACTCTTTCTGATGCATGAATAAATGATCGTGCTCCATCCCCCGCATGCCACAGGGCTGCTTGCGCATAATACGCCGGGCAGCTTTTCAGCCTTGATGGATTTATACGAACGCAATTACATCAACATGCGCCGTTTGCTGCCAACGATGCCGCCTGCTTCTGCGGCTCGGGTTTCGCAAACACCGGATGGACTGGATTTACATCTGCGCGTCATCGAGCGTTGCCGCTATACCAGTGAGTTGCTTCTGACCTACCAGTTTGGCCAGAAAAATGGTGTATTGGTCACTGAGCCTGACCTGCGTGTCCGGGTATACCATGATGCCCGGCTGGCTGAAGTTGTAGCAGCCCACTTGCGGCATCGCGCATTTCTCGAAACTGCCCACTGCAATGCAGCGCATACAAACCATATCCAGCTTTACAACCGCTGGCGAATCAATCGCTTTCTGTACAAGTGGCTCACTTACTGCTTGCGGCAGGGTCACCGCTTTATCGAACATCCCTGCACGTCAACTTGAAAATTTGCTAAGGCCCTCGAAAAATCCGGGTGTTATTTTATTAAATTAGTTGACTAATAGAGTGGGTTAATATAGTTTCCTGTCCAAAAACTTATACGAAAATTAAGCTGTTGATTTTTATGGAGCGTAACCTGGATAGAACATGGCGAATCCCGAGACTGCATATTTTAGCCAATGTGCTTGAATCCAGGCCAAACAGCTCCTACACAGCCCAATTTATTATTGGGAATGATTCCATTCCAGTAACCTGCGGGGTACCGCTATGAAACTTTCAACCAAGGGCCGCTATGCGGTTACCGCCATGATGCATCTAGCCATTCACGACCGGCACGGCCCGGTCACGCTAGCTGAAATCTCCCAATGCCAAGGTATCTCCCTGTCCTATCTGGAGCAATTGTTTGCCAAGCTGCGCAAGCATGGCCTGGTCGAAGGAGTACGCGGACCGGGTGGCGGTTACCGGCTGGCGCGGATGCCGGACCAAGTCACTGTTGCCAACATCATCACCGCCGTTGATGAGCGGCTGGATGCAACCCGCTGCTGTGGCGATGAAAATTGTCAGGGTGGCCGGCGCTGTTTAACTCATCAATTGTGGACCGACCTCAGCCGGCAAATTTTTACCTTCCTGGAAGGTATTACGCTGGCACAATTCGTCGAGCGCCCGGCGATTGGCGATACAGCGCATCGCCACCACACACGCCGGCGTGACCGCATTCAACCCATTCAATTTCCAGCCATGGTGTAAAACCACCTCGCTCATCCCTGTCCGCAGGCGATGCGTTTACCCATCTATCTGGATTACGCCGCAACCACCCCGGTCGATCCACGGGTTGCCGCCCTGCTGGGGCGGCACCTGACCCGGGATGGGGTATTCGGTAACCCCTCATCCACAACCCATATCTTCGGCAGGCAAGCAGCGCAAGCCATCGAGACGGCTCGCAACCAGGCCGCTGCTCTGATCAATGCCAACCCCCAGGAAATCATCTGGACCTCTGGCGCCACCGAAGCCAACAACCTGGCTTTGATCGGGGCCATGCGTGCCCAGGCTCGCCGAGGCCAGCATCTGCTCACCAGCAAAACTGAACACAAGGCAGTACTCGACGTCTGCCGGTGGCTGGAACGAAACGGCTGTACGGTCACTTATCTGGACCCCGGCCCCGATGGCCGGATTCCGCTGGAACGGGTGGCAGCGGCATTGCGGCCTGACACTGTGCTGGTATCGCTAATGTGTGTCAACAATGAAACCGGGGTGATCCATGAGCTGGCAGCGATCGGCGCGCTAACCCGCGAGCGTGGTATTCTGTTACATACTGATGCTGCTCAAAGCGCCGGTAAATTGCCTATCGACCTGCAAACTCTACCCATCGATTTACTCAGTCTCAGTGCTCATAAGATGTATGGCCCCAAAGGCATAGGCGCGTTATACGTTCGCCAGCGCCCGGTTCGGGTCCGATTAGAGCCGCTGCTATACGGCGGCGGCCAGGAACGTGGTCTGCGCGCCGGGACTCTGCCTGCGCATCAAATTGCCGCAATGGGCGAGGCTTGCCGAATTGCCCATAGTGAAATGGATGCTGAGCAAACCCGGATCCGGCAATTGCGCGATCAACTATGGCAGGCGTTTACCAGGCTGGATGCAGTAGAGTTAAATGGTCATCCGCAACAAAATATTGCTGGTATTCTCAATGTCAGTTTCACTGGTATCACCGCCGAGGCGCTACTCGCAGCAGTGCCGGATATTGCTATTTCCATGGGGTCTGCTTGTACCTCCGCCAGCTATGAACCCTCCCATGTGCTACGCGCGATGGGTATTGATGAGATCCGGGCGCGTGGCGCGATCCGCTTTAGTCTGGGGCGTTTCACGACCGTTGAAGACATTAACTATACCGTTCATGCAGTGACTGCAGCCGTCAACCGGCTGCGGGAGTTGTCGCCGCTATGGGAAGACCATCAGCGGGGTGTGAAAACCGAGGTGGATTGAGAGGCACTGCCATGAATCACCAGGAACAGCAATTGATGGTGGCACTGATCCGCAACCGATGCTGGGCGGCGCTGGCGACACAAGGCTCCGAGGGTCCGGAGGCATCGTGGGTCGCTTACGCTCCGGAGCCGGATTTTAGCGGGTTTCTATTTCATTTGAGCACCCTGGCCGCACACACTCGCAATCTGTTGGCTGATCCACGTGCAGGGCTGGCGATCTCCGAATTGGAGCGGGAAGGCGAGGACCCGCAAACCCTGGCGCGAGTCATGATCCAAGGGGACATGGCAGTCATCTCTCGCGACAGCGCGGCGTATCTGGAAGCCACGCATTGCTACCAGAGGCAGTTACCAAGCTCGGCACCACGTTTTGCATTTGGTGATTTTCTATTATTCCGCCTCTACCCGGTTACGGTACGCTTCGTCGGTGGCTTCGCTCGCGCCTACACCCTGGACAGCAATGGTTTGCGGGCAGCAGCGCAACGCGGGATCTGACACATTAATTTTCGATAAGCTGAACAATATGCTTGGATAAGCATTCTCTATGCAACCGTTTGTGAAACATAAAGAAAACACCTAACTCAACGCACCAGTTGATTGAGATCGAAAATCGGTAGCAGAATCGCCAGCACGATCACCAACACCACCCCGCCCATTACAAGGATTAGCACCGGTTCGAAAACCCCCAGCAACGCAGCAATCAAGGTCTCAGTTTCGCGCTCCTGCTGCACTGCCGCCCGCTCCAGCATATTCTCCAACCGGCCACTGGCTTCGCCGCTAGCAATCAATTGAATAGTCATCGGTGGAAAGTAGCCACTGTTGCTGATAGCTTTTTGCAAGCTGGCACCTTCCTTGACCCGAAGTGCCGCCTGTTCGACCGCTTCGCGCATCGGCAGATTGCTCAGTACTTGAGCCGAAATGCGCATTGCTTCCAGCACCGGCACCCCGCTGGCCATCAGGATGCTGAAGGTACGGGCGAAGCGGGCGGTGTTGGCTCCCCGTGTCAACCGGCCCGCCAATGGTAGCTTGAGCAAGGATTGATGCACCCATCGCTTGAAGCTGATCCAGCGCAGGGCATAGACCCAACTTGCCGCACTGGCGGCCAAAGCGCCTAACACCAGCCAACCGTATTCGCGCAGAAAACCGCTGAGCGCAATCAACCCTCGGGTGAGGGCCGGTAATTGCTGATTAAGACTACTGAACACTTGCACCACCTGCGGAACCACGTAGGTCAACAAACCGGCCACGACCAGGATAGCAACCCCTGTCAGCATCAGAGGATAGAACAGCGCCAAGCCCACTTTCTGCCGCATTTGCTGGCGGGCTTCGGTGTAATCCGCCAGCCGCTCGAACACCACGTCCAGATGGCTGGATTGCTCACCAGCAGCGACGGTCGCCCGGTACAGTTCTGGGAACACTTGGGGAAAATCGCCCAGGGCGGTCGCCAGAGTATGCCCTTCCAGCACCCGGGCGCGCACCGCCAATAACAAGCCACTCAACCGTCCCCGGTCGGCTTGCCGCGCCACCGCACCTAATGCTTCCTCCAAAGGCAGGCCGGAACCGGCCAATGTAGCCAATTGCCGGGTGATCAGTGCTAGATCGGCCGGACTGATACGTGGTTGAAACAACCGGTGGCCATGACTGCGCTCCCGGCTGGCGACTTCCTCAACACCGAGGGGATTCAAGCCACGCTCGCGCAATAATTGGCGCGCCATGCGTGGCGTATCAGCCTCGATCAAACCTTTGCGCTGCTGGCCCCGCTCATCAAGCGCAGCATATTGGAAAGCGGGCATTAATCCTCCCGCGTCACTCGCACCAATTCCGCTAGTGCAGTATCGCCAGCTAGCACCCGGCGTCTTCCATCATCGCGGATGCCACGGCTGAACAACCGGGCATGACGCTCCATTTCCTGTTCGCCTTTGCCTTCATGAATCAAGCTTTGCATCGCATCATCCACCGTCACCAACTCAAAAATACCCGTGCGGCCCCGGTAACCGGATTGATTGCAACGTTCGCAGCCCGCCGGTGTGTACAGCGTTGGCGGTGCGGCGGCTGGATTAATGCCCAGCGTCTCCAGGTCGGTTGCCGTGGCAGAATGCGGCTGCTTGCAATGCGGGCAGAGTTTCCGTACCAGCCGCTGCGCCAGCACTCCAATCAGCGAAGAAGACAAGAGGAACGGCTCTACACCCATATCCCGCAGCCGCGTAATGGCACCGGCCGCGCTGTTGGTATGCAGTGTCGACAACACCAGATGACCGGTCAGCGATGCTTGCACGGCAATCTCGGCGGTCTCCAAATCGCGGATTTCACCAACCATCACCACGTCCGGGTCCTGGCGCAGAATAGCGCGCAGCCCTCGGGCAAAGGTCATCTCCACTTTGGTGTTGACCTGAGTCTGACTGATCCCATCGAGATAATATTCAATCGGGTCTTCCACCGTCATGATGTTGCGCTTGCGGTCATTCAGTTGAATCAGTCCTGCATACAGCGTGGTGGTCTTGCCGGAACCGGTGGGACCCGTGACCAGCAGGATGCCATGCGGGCGATGAATCAGCCGCAAGAGCCGTGCCTCGTCCCCCGGCTCCATGCCAAGATGTTGTAAATCGAGCCGTCCTTCGCGCTTGTCCAGCAAGCGCAGCACCACGCGCTCGCCGTGACCGGCTGGCAGAGTCGAGACGCGGACGTCCACCGGCCGGCCGGCCACCTTAAGCGAAATACGCCCGTCCTGTGGCAGGCGTTTTTCGGCGATATCCAGATGGGCCATCACCTTGACCCGGGACACCAGCAGCGGACCCAAGGCACGCGGCGGTTGCAGGGCTTCGCGCAGCATGCCGTCCACCCGGAACCGCACCAGCAAGCGATTCTCGAACGACTCGATATGAATGTCCGAGGCATTTTCCTTGATCGCTTCGGTCAACAGGGCGTTGATCAGGCGGATAATCGGCGCGTCATCGGCACTTTCCAGCAGATCTTCAGGCTCCGGCAAACTCAGCGCCACCTGATTGAGATCAATGTCTTCACCAAAATCCTCCATCATCCGCGCCGCGCCGTTGCTGTCACCCTCATAAGTGTCTTGCAGCAGACGCTCGAACTGCTCCGCCGGAACTAAAACTGGACGCAATGGCGCGTTCAGATGGCGCCGCAATTCGGCCAAGCTGCGGACACTAACACCTGGACGATAGGCAATCTCTACTCCGCCCTCACGCGTATCCAGCACCAGCACTCCATGCCGTTTGGCAAACGCATAGGGCAGGCGCTGTACTGGCGCGCTGGATGATTCGCTACTTGGAGCAACCGGTACGGATTCAACACTCATTTGTTACCGAATCCAAATTCCGTGGGTTGGGCAACGGGAGACGCTGGAACCAAGGCCGGAGACTTGGCTTCCAATAATGCTGTGTCAGGGGGTGCCATATTGAGAACGGTCCCCTGTTCCTTAACCGCTTCCTGAGGTTTCAGAAGCGGCGGCTGCACATCGGGTAATAGATAATCGGCTTTCTCCCGGGCAGCCAGTTGCTGTTGGCGGATATAATTGTATTTGTCGTTGGTATACAACGTGCCTTGCGCAGGATCCCGCAAAATGACTGGATGCAGAAACACCATCAGATTGCGCTTGAGCTTGCTCGTATTGCGGTAGCGAAACAAATTGCCCAGCAAGGGCATGTCACCCAACAAAGGTACTTTTTGCGCGCTTTCGGTTAGCTGATCGTCGATGAGTCCACCCAATACCAGGATTTGCTCATCTTCCACCATCACGATAGTTTTGATAGAGCGCTTATTGGTGGTCGGACCCTGTGTCGCTGCATTAGCCGAAGGCACGACGCTGGAGACTTCCTGTTCGATTTCCAATTTGACTGCATTGCCTTCATTGATCTGCGGTTTCACCTTAAGCTTGATGCCCACGTCATCGCGCTGGATGGTCTGAAAAGGATTGCCGACCTGCGTATTATCGCCACTGCCGGAAGAGGTCGCTGTCGTATAGCTGCCGGTCACGAACGGCACATTCTGACCGACAATGATCTCCGCCTCCTCATTGTCCATCGTCACCACAGTGGGGGTGGACAGCACATTGGTATCAGCATCCTTGGCCAAGGCGCTAATCAAGGCGCCAAAGCGATTCTTTCCGGTAAAATCGCCAGCTCCCAGCTGGATACCCTGTGGAACGCGCGATGCTGAAAGCGCGGTCAGGTCGCCACTGTCCGCTTGGGCGGCTAGGCCGATAATGTTGGCCAGGCTGGAAGTACCGGCATCGAAGTTGGTAAAACCCACCAATCCATTCTGGCTGGCATCCACCGCCCATTGCACTCCCAGTTCAGCCGTTTTTTCGGCAGAAATCTCAGCAATAACCGCTTCGACCAGCACCTGCGCCCGGCGAATATCCAATTGGGCAATCACAGAGCGCAGCGAACGAATGATATCGGGTGGCGCCGTGACCACCAGCGCGTTAGTCGTTTCATCCGCTTGGATATCAACCAGACTGCTTCCGCCATTGCTGCTTACACCACCGCCTGGAGGTGCGCCCGGTTGTCCAGGAATTGGGGCGTTGCGGACGGCTTCATTGCTGAGGTTTTTGCTGACTCCTTGCAGCACGGTGACCAAATCCTTGGCCTTGGCATAGCGCAGATAAATCACCTGGGTGTTGCCACCGCTATCCACTGGGGTATCCAGATGGGTAATCACGGTCCGTAACCGCACCCGCGAGGTCTGATCGCCACTCAACAAAATACTGTTGGTGCGCTCATCGGCCACCATCCTCGTTGGAGCGCCCACTCCGGCTGCCGGGTCTGTCCGGGCCTTGCCCTGTTCCAGCGCGGTCAGCACCCGTACGACTTCGGTCGCCGAAGCATGGCGCAACGCGACAATCTCGACTTCCTCGTTGCTAGCCAGATCGATACGGCTAATGATGCTAGCGATGCGCTCAACATTCGCTGCATTGTCGGAAATAATCAGCACATTGGTCGGCGTATAAGCCGCCAGATGGCCTTGAGGGGGGATCAGGGGACGCAGAATCGGCACGATCTGCGCTGCCGATACGTTCTGTACCTGAATCACCCGGGTCACAATTTGATCCGGCTCAATCCCGCGTGACCGGTCCACGGTGGGTACGCTCTCCTGCTTGGCGCCCGCTGCCGGGACAATTTTAATAACCTTGCCACTAGGCACTGCCGCGAAACCATGAACGCCGAGCACGGCCAGGAACACCTCATAGAGTTCTTTCTCGTCCATCGGCTTGGAAGAGATGATCGTCACCCGGCCCTTGACGCGGGGATCGACGATGAAATTCTTGCCGGTGAGCACCGACATGCTTTCAACCAGCGCATTGATATCGGCATCTTTGAGATTCAGAGTGACTGGCGCGGCCAGGACTGGCAAGGCCAGAAACCCGCCTAGCAGTATCGCCAAGGCTTGGCGGCGAAAAGCATGTCGTTGAAAAGTCAGCCGTTTGTTCAGCCAGTGAGTCATAATCATCTTCAGCAGTCTGTAAGCACGGTGGCCAGGGCGACAGCTCGCTAGCAGCGAATTGCTTGTTACGAACCATCCAGGATAAAGGTCAGAGGAATCTCGGCGCCATTGCGCTGTATGCGCACATTGATTTGGCGGGCGCTCATGAGTTCCTGCAAGAGGGCCAATCCTTGGGCCGGACTGCTCAGGCGCGTCCCATTAATTTCAGTCAGGATATCGCCACTGCTCAAGCCGAGTTGCTGGAAAATCTGCCGGTCACGTCCTGGCCGCAGCCGGAAACCAGCAAACGAGCCATTTTGCATATAAGGATTGGCAAAGGCGATATCTTCCAGCGCCTGTGGCTGGCTCAATACTTCGCCGCGCAATCGCTCAGCAATGGCGCTGGCATCAATCACCTGAGGCCCACTAAATGCCACCGGACCGGGCTCTTCAGCAGGAACAAGCAATGCAGGCGGTGATTCCGGCGCAAGCACAAGCAATGGGCGGCCGGGATCATCCAGCTTCGGCAGCTTGATGAGTTCTTCCCGGCCATTGCGGGATACGATCACCTGCTCGCGTTCAATTCGTTCCAGCCGGGCGCCGCCGGGCAATAGATCACCAATTCGATAGCCGCGTTCCAGATTGTTGCCATCAGCGATTAGCGCCAGACCATCGCTGTGTTCAGCGAAAAAGATACCTGCCAGGCGCAGATTGAGTGGTGTCACTGGTACAGCGACTGGTGATGCCGCTACTGGGCGATCCACTTCGGCCTTACCGAAGAGATGCCACGCACCGATAGCGCTGACATCTGCCGATTGTGAGGCAGAAACGCCATCAGTCGCAGCTCCCGTTACCGGTTGCGTTTTCATGTAAGTCAGCGATGCCGGTTCACCGGTCAGTATCGCCAGAGTCAATTTAGCTAACGTGTGCGCCAAAGCGATCACCAGTAACATATTGACGGCGATTACGGCCATCCGCGGCCAGGCTTCAGAGCGGGGCAGCGCTGGAAGCAGAGATTGTCTTATCGTCCACAAGGCACGCTGTATAAGATTCACCAGATAAAATTTCAGACCGGGAGCATCACTGCATTATGTTTGAGCATAACAAAAAATCGTCGCAGCTGGCCCCAGATATCTATGATCAAACCCTCAACGTTGACCTCGGGACAACACCAGCGAAGGTGTGATCTTTGCGATCCCAGCGACTGCTGGCTTAGCGCGCACCCCGATCACCCGTCCTGATTGCGGAGGCCGTGGTAATTGAATGTGCTGGGTCATGATGGCACCTAACTGATCCAGAACGGATAAGGGCATTGATATGCTATGCCGCTCGGTCAGATCCACATGGATCGCTATCAACTCTGTCGTCGCCGATAGAAATCCGCGCTTGGCATGGTACAAGCGGTGGAAATAGTGGATGCGCTTGCTGTCAAAGCCGAGCAATTGTGTGGTGATACGCATTGGATCACCCGCCATGAGTTCGCGTTGATAGTTGACATGGCTCTCCACCACGAAAGCCGAGCATTGCTGGCTTTCACGGTAATCCTGACCCATGCCCAGACAATCCATAAAGGCATCAGTCGCATGGTCAAAAGCCAGAACGTAATACGCCACATTCATATGGCCATTAAAATCGATCCATTCGGGAGGTACGGTTCCGGTATATAGGCTCAGAGGGGATTCGATCCGCATGTTTATAGTCGTCGTATTCCATGAAAGCGCGGTACGCTACCCGCTTTTGCCACATTACGCAATGGCTTGGATCGTTGTTTTCGCTAACTCAGCTACCACTGATGCTGTTGATCCTCCGCACTGGGAAACAGACCCTCTGCCCGTCAGCATATTGCAATTCATGCCTCCGCCAAAGACCCGCGCTAGAGGGATGGATCAAGCCGTGACGCGGCTTCGGCGGCCGTTGCGTAAAGATCTGGTGTGAGATTGTGCTGGCGGAGGGCATCGCCGAGCTGGGCGCGAAGGAAAGTATTGGTGGTGTACCGGGTTACGCCGAGATAGTAGCGCTGTACGACAGTGCTTACCATATTCATGTATTCCTGCATCAATTCTGGGGTGATCGAGAAATTATCGTAGTTGACAATAGCAAATACCCGCTTGCCCAGAGGCTCCAGCCGGTCGCGGATTATGGCCTGAATTTTTTCGATATCAGCGTGGCTGCGGATCGCCAAACCTTCGAAATTCACGAAGAATTGATTCTTGACCGGATCATATGACAGGCGTTGATCCAGCGGCCGCACGACCAGCAATTCACGCAAGCCCATTGGCCCATCGTTGAAGATGCAGGCATTCATCATCTTAAGTTGCGGACTGATAGCGGGCCGGAACGCCATCTTGGCTAGCACATCCCGCTCTAAATCAATGCCTGGAGCGATCTCGATCAGCTCGGGCCCTTCCGCGGTCAGATGGAACACCGCCCGCTCGGTCACATACAACACCGGCTGGTTACTCCGGCTAGCAAGCGGACCGCTAAAGGTGCGTTGTTCAACCGCCTCAACAAACTTAACAGTTTCTCCTTCCTTGCAGATGCACAGTTGACCCTCCTCCACAGCAATCGTGAGATTGCCAGCGGTAAACGTCCCAGCAAACACCACTTTCCGGGCATTCTGGCTGATATTGATGAAGCCGCCAGCACCAGCGATCCGAGGGCCGAACTTCGAGACATTCAGATTGCCCTGCCGGTCGACCTGGGCCAAACCGAGTACAGCAACATCCAAGCCACCGCCATCGTAGAAATCAAACTGGTTGGGTTGATCGATGATCGCTTGGACGTTGGTCGCGGCACCGAAATCCAGCCCGCCTGCGGGAATGCCGCCGACCACCCCCGGCTCAGCCGTCAGGGTCAACAAATCGATGATCTTTTCTTCAGCGGCGACACTGGCCACCCCTTCCGGCATACCGATGCCGAGATTAACGACAGCATTCATTGTAAGTTCCAGAGCCGAGCGGCGAGCGATAATCTTGCGTTCACTCATAGGCATCGGCGGAATCGAGGCCAGCGGGACTTTGATTTCTCCTGAGAAAGCTGGATTGTATGAGGTAGCAAAGGTCTGCCAATGATGTTCGAGCGGCGAAACGACAATGCAATCCACCAAAATACCCGGCACCCGCACATCCTTGGGCCGCAAAAAGCCACGCTCGGCAACCCGCTCCACTTGAGCGATGACGATACCGCCGGAATTGTGCGCCGCCGTGGCAATTGCCAGCGATTCTAAAGTCAGTGCCTCCTTTTCCATGGTCAAATTGCCATCGGTGTCGGCCGTGGTAGCGCGGATGATGCCGACGTTGACCGGAAACGCCTTGTAGAGCAGGTACTCCTCACCGTCAATCACCATGAGTCTGACCAGATCGTCTTGCGTGCAGGTATTGAGCTTGCCGCCACCCAGGCGCGGATCAACGAAAGTGCCCAATCCAACACGGGTCAAGGTACCCGGCTTACCGGCAGCGATGTCGCGATATAGATGCGTGATCACACCCTGCGGCAGATTCCAGGCCTCGATTTTATTCGCGACCGCGAGCGCTTGCAGCTTCGGCACGAGACCCCAGTGCCCACCGATGATGCGTTTAACCAGCCCTTCGTGACCGAAGTGGTTAAGTCCCCGGCTTTTTCCATCACCCTGGCCAGCGGCATAAACCAGGGTCAGATCACGAAGTTTGTCCAGCGCTGGCACATCGGCGGCGGCATCCTGCGCCAGAAACAGTTCCTCAATAGCACAGGCAATATCCTCAGCGAAACCCGTACCGACAAAGCCGCTGGTGGCCAGGGTATCGCCAGGGCGGATCAGACTCACGGCCTCGCGGGCGCTGACCACCTTGCCACGTCTGGAAATATGCAGTGAGGCAAGCAGAGGATGCTGCATGACAATGTCCCTCGTTATTGATTGAAAACTGAATCGTTTATGATAAGCCTGCTGCTTCCATCAATTCAGGTAAAATCACTTACCTTTCCAACCTCGATCTCTATCCGATTCTGTTAATCATGATCAATCTGCTTCACGAACTGCAACGGCGACGCACCTTCGCTATTATTTCCCATCCTGACGCCGGCAAGACGACTTTGACCGAGAAATTGCTGCTCTTTGGCGGCGCCATCCAGCTAGCCGGAACGGTTAAGGGCCGCAAGGCAGCGCGTCACGCGACGAGCGATTGGATGGAATTAGAGCAGCAACGCGGTATCTCGGTCACCTCATCCGTGATGCAGTTCCCTTACCGGGACCGCATCATCAACCTGCTCGATACCCCTGGCCACGAAGATTTCTCCGAAGACACCTATCGCACTCTGACTGCCGTCGACTCGGCATTAATGGTGATTGACTGCGCCCGGGGCGTTGAGGAACGCACCATCAAATTGATGGAGGTCTGCCGGTTGCGCGATACGCCGATTTTTACCTTCATCAACAAACTCGACCGGAATGGCCGTGAGCCCATTGAGTTATTGGACGAAGTCGAGGAGATTTTGAAAATCCGCTGTGCTCCAATCACTTGGCCGATTGGCATGGGCCGGGAATTGAAAGGTGTTTATCACCTTGAACAGGATTTCATCCATCTCTATGACCCTTCACGTGATGGACGGATCAATACAGGCCGCACCCTCCAAGGTTTACACAGCCCCGAAGTCGATCAGGCGTTGGGCGCTGAACGCGCCCAGGCGTTACGCGAAGAGGTCGAGCTGGTATGCGGCGCCAGTCATGCCTTTGATTTTGCTGAATACCGTGCTGGACGGCTCACCCCTGTATTCTTTGGCTCAGCGCTGACCAATTTTGGGGTGCAGGAAATGCTGGATGGGTTCATCGAACACGCCCCACCGCCGCGCTCGTGTACCGCCGCTAGCCGCGAAGTTGAACCTGGAGAAAAGGAATTCACCGGGTTTGTGTTTAAAATTCAGGCAAATATGGACCCCCAGCATCGTGACCGGATTGCCTTCCTCCGCATCTGCTCCGGCGCTTATCAGCCTGCAATGAAAGTTCGCCATGTCCGCCTCGGCCGTGAAGTGAAAATCGCCGATGCGCTCACATTCATGGCGGCCGAGCGCGAACATGCTGAAGGCGCTTTCCCTGGCGACATCATCGGCCTGCACAACCACGGCACCATCCGCATCGGCGATACGTTTACTCAGGGCGAGGACTTGCAGTTTACCGGCATCCCCGACTTTGCTCCGGAACTGTTCCGCCGTGCCCGGCTGCGCGATCCGCTGAAAATGAAGGCGCTGCAAAAAGGTCTGGCACAACTCTGTGAAGAGGGGGCCACCCAATTGTTTCGCCCGCTCAATAGCAATGATCTCATTCTAGGCGCAGTAGGCGTGCTGCAATTTGATGTTGCTACTTTCCGGTTACGCAGCGAGTACGGCGTCGAATGTGGCTTCGAAAATATCAATGTTGCTACCGCCCGTTGGGTGAGCTGTCCCGATGCCAAACGTTTCGAGGATTTTCAGAAGAAACTGCGTGATAACCTAGCACTCGACCACCACGGCGAACTGGTGTACATCGCTTCCAGCCGAGTCAACCTGCAACTCACCCAGGAACGCTGGCCAGAGGTGCAGTTCGCTGCTACCCGCGAACATGGATTGCGCTGAATTTGACGTGACCGGTTCATAACAAGGTAAAAATTTGCTGCATTTTTCCCTCCAGAAAGTAGCGTTCAGTTCAAGAGGCTTTCAGTTCAAGAGATATATAATATTTGTCTAATTTATGGGCGAAAATTGAATAATTAGCGGGATTTTGCACACTAATTGTACAATTTTCGCTCTGTGCCTAGACTGAACTCCGGCTATTTGAGAGGCCTATCCCCTAATGAGTGTCAATGCCAGCTATCACAGGCTGCCCAATCAAGGGCTGGTTCCCATCCGTACAGTTTCCAGCCTGACAGGGGTGAATTCAGTCACCTTGCGTGCCTGGGAACGTCGCTACGACCTCATCAAACCGGTGCGAACGCCTAAAGGCCATCGTCTTTACACCATGGCTGACGTAGAGACGATTCATCAAGTGGTTTCACTGCTGAATAACGGTATGTCTATCGGGCAGGTACGGCACGTACTGGATAGCAGTAAAACTTGCCTCGATTCGAGCCCTGCGATTCAGGAGAAGGAAAATTTAGATTTCTGGCAAAGCCATCGCCATCGCTTGCTGCAAGCGGTCGTGGCCTTCGATGACAAAGTCTTAAACGACATCTACAGTGAAATGCTATCTCTGTATCCTGTTGATATCGTTACTCACCAATTGATCGTACCGCTGTTGCAGGAGCTGGGTGAACGCTGGGCGCAGGAACTTGGCAGCGTCATTGAGGAGCATTTTTTCAGCATGTTCCTGCGCAACAAACTGGGTGCTCGTTTTCATCACCTCAGCTACAACCATCATCAAGGCCCGAAGCTGCTAACGGCCTGTCTACCGGGCGAGCAACATGAAATCGGCTTGCTCCTCTTCGCCCTGGCAGCCATGGACCGGAATTACTCTCTGGTCATGTTAGGACCGAACACACCCCTGATAGAGTTGCCGCCTATCATCGAACGCACTGCCATCCAAGCCATTGTTCTATCAGGATCAGCGGAAACAATTCCAGCCATCCTAGAGGAAGAACTCTCCAATCTTTGCCAGACTGTCAAAATCCCCGTGTTCCTTGGCGGGCAGGTTACCAGCCGCCACTCTGTGATGATCAATGCTAACGGTGCAATTCCCCTGGATGCAGATTTCGGTCTTGCGCTGCGCCGGATTGACGCGACACTGATGAGCTGCCGCTGATACTGGTCCGCCACTGATCCTGAGGCTCCAGAATGGTATCCTCTTCAGTACCGCCCTGAAACACATCGTTCCAGGCTACATACAGAAGAACACCCAGATAAACCGGCAGTGGCAGTGCTAGCACTTGGGCAGGGATAGCAAACAAATCGAAAAAGGGCAGCATTACCAATGCAAGGCCGCTCAAACCCAATGCGGGAAACAGCCAGGGATTAAGCTGCATGGCCAGGATACTGCGCCGCCAGCACACTGAGAGCGGCAGTTCGCGGAACAGTTGCAGAGGAATAACAAAACCAGCCAGCAACACCTGCAAAACCAGCAGCACACTCCCTAAGACACTGAGCTGTGTCCCTAACAAGGTGCTAGCGACCCCGAAGGTTACCGTAAGCGGAACAGACGCCGGATCACCAGCGGCAGCTAGATCAACAGGCAAGAGTTGATCCTGCGCCCAATAGACCACCAGATAGCCTTGCAATAACAACATAAACAAGAACAGACTGGTTCGGGTCAACGCTTTGAAGGCTGTCCAGTTGAATAGTTGTTTTGGCGCTGGCATCTGCTTGCGGTTAGCCGCACGGGCGATGCCACAAGCCAGCGTCACCGTCAGACTAAGCGGCAAACCATAGCAAAACAAAGTAGCGATTAATGTGACCCAACCAC
Source organism: Gammaproteobacteria bacterium (assembly GCA_024234995.1). Taxonomy (GTDB): domain Bacteria; phylum Pseudomonadota; class Gammaproteobacteria; order Competibacterales; family Competibacteraceae; genus UBA2383. Next base: position 210,963 of record JACKNF010000001.1, on the reverse strand, counting down.
CTAGCGGTGGTAACCACCATTCCCAAACCGGCAGTGCTAGCAACAACGCACTGCCTGACGGGGCGAGCAGTGCAATGGCGACAAACAACCCCGGTCGCCGCCACATCAATTGCAAGGCTTGGATCAACCAATCCCGGCCATCGCCTGGGACCAGCGCCCGAGGCCCAAAACCATGCATAGATCCCCCGTCCTATTGGCAAATCGGCGGCTGATTTTAAAAATCATATAGCGCATATACATCTGGTCAGCAATTATAAAATCTTCAGTAAATTAACCTAAGAGGTTTCTACTTGTTATATTTTCCATTACTTATATTTTCTACACTCAAAACAATTCTACGTCTCCCTCATCCATAGATTGCTGCAAAACTGGTTTGTTTTTCTGGAAAACGGCAGATTGCCGGATCTTATATAGATGGTCATTAAGCTTGAGCAGTGCTGCCCGGCTATCGCCACCGCTTTGCATGACTTTGGTAAAATTTTCCAGATGATTGCGCAAGTCCACCAGCATGTTATCTTGTTCGCTTAGCTCACGTTCGGCGTGAGTCAACAATTGGCCCACGATATCCTCGAATTGCAAAGATTGCACCGCCAGCCCCACGCTGTGATCAATACTCTGGGTAATCTCGGAAACCTGGCTAAGATTATTAGAGATATGCTCATTCATGACCGCTAGTTTGGCAAATAGCATGTCAGAGTCGTCCTGAGCTTCTTTGAGTGAATTCATATCCCGCATTGCCATTTCATTGACAACTTCGCGGGTCTCATGGACGATTTTCTTGGATTTTTCTACTTGAACACGTATTTGTTCATTCAATTTCGCCGAACTTTGCGACAGATTACGCATCTCGGTAGCGACTACCTGAAAACCTCGGCCTGCCTCGCCGGAGCGGGCCGCTTCAATAAAAGCGTTAAGAGATAGTAAATTGGTTTGCTTCGTGATCATTTCGACGTTGCTCAGCAACGAAAACGTCTGATTCACTACATCAGTCATCGCCTCCATTTTGGTGATTACCCCATTACTCTGGGCGCTCACCTGAGCAAGCATGTCCATAAAACCTTGCAGAATAGCTGACATGCTATCTGCAATCTCCCGAACGCTGGCCCGGTCATCATGAGACCCCGCTCCATCAGAGGACACTTCCTGGATCAGCGAAGCGACAACTTTTTGCTGGGCATGGGTTTGCGTATTCAGACTATTAAAACTATTACCCAGTTTAACGACAGCATCGCTAATAAGGGTCTTACCTCGATGAATATCATCATGTACCTTCTCATCTTTCAGCCCCAGGATTTCCTGAAGAGATAGCAGGATATCGGTCACTACCTGAAGCAAGGACTCATCTGTGGTTACAGGCATTCCATTCACCGGATATTTTCCTTCATCAATCGCATCATCTGATTGCACTATTCACTGTCCCTATTTGCTAGGCATGTTCCTCCACCAATCGCATAATCTGAGCAGGGATCGCTTCCAGAGGCAGGATCTTGTCAACCCCACCCAATTTCACAGCCTGGCCAGGCATTCCCCAGACCACGCTGGTTTGCTCGTCCTGTGCGATGGTGGGGGCTCCTGCTTCACGCATTTCCTTCAACCCCTGCGCTCCATCATCTCCCATGCCAGTCAAGATCACTCCCACCGCATTCAGACCAGCATGGGCGGCGACTGACCGGAACAATACATCTACGCTCGGCCGGTGGCGGTTAACAGGCGGGCCATCGTTCAAGCGGCAGACATAACGGGCACCGTCGCGGACGAGCATCAGGTGCTGATCACCAGGAGCGATATAAGCGTGTCCCGGCACGACCTGCTGGCCATCCCGCGCCTCACAAACCGACAACGGGGAAACGGAGTCCATGCGCCGGGCAAACGGCCCGCTGAAGGCTTCTGGAATATGTTGGGTAATCACAACACCCGGACATTGCTGAGGCAAACGAATCAGTACTTCTTTGATCGCCTCGGTGCCCCCAGTAGACGCGCCAATCGCGATAATACTATCGGTCGTTTTGAAAGGCCGCCGCCGGCCTTCTCTTTGCAAAATCACATCAGCGGAGTATTTTTCAGGTGCCGCTGTTGCCTGCTGAGCCGGCATGGCTGGCGTTGGCGGCGCTGCGCGCCGTTCCTGCACCTTAGCCCTTGCTGCCATTCGCACTTTCTCACGAATCTCCAATGCATAGTCATCCAGCGCATGGGCGACATCCACCTTAGGTTTTGTGACGAAATCAACCGCACCCAATTCCAACGCTTGCAGAGTGATTGATGCGCCTTTCTCAGTCAATGATGACACCATGACCACCGGCATGGGCCTCAGCCGCATCAAATTACTCAGAAATGTCAAGCCGTCCATGCGCGGCATTTCCACGTCCAGGGTCAGCACATCCGGATTCAATTTCTTGATCTTCTCGCGAGCTGCATAGGGATCAGCGGCTGAACCCACCACATGAATGCCAGGATCGCGGCTGAGAATTTCCGTGAGGATCTGGCGCACCAGCGCCGAATCATCAATGATTAAAACCTTAATCTTATCGCCCAGCATGATTTCAATCTCCGAACAGTTCGACCTCACCGCCCTGGGTCGCTTCCCGGCGCAGATTGGTGAGATAAGCGCTTTCCTGCTGAACAATGGTTTCGTTACGGACGTTACGCAGTTTTTTAAGCAGTACCTTGCCGGTCGCCGGGAAATAGGCCATGCGCCGTGGAAAATCGCCGCCTACATCCTCAGCAACAACCTTCAGCCCCTCCGTACGCAAGTAGGTGCGGATAAAGTTGATGTTTCCAAAGCCAATATCGGCTATACCTCCTATGATCCGCCCACCACCGAAGATCTTGACCTCTAACCTTTCACGCCGGCCGCCATATTTAAGAATACTATTAATCAAGAGCTCCATGGCATAGCCACCATAAGCCGCATCCGCACTCAGACCATGCACTGCACCGTTGCCGTTTCTCTCGGCTTTTCCAGCAGGTAGCATAAAGTGGTTCATGCCGCCAATCCCGGTTACCGTGTCACGGATGCAAGCAGATACGCAGGAACCAAGAACCGTGGTTATCATTTCATGACAATGTGTGACGTAACACTCGCCGGCCAGAATCCGAATAACATCGACGTTTTCAATAGGGTCCCAGTAACTCTTCATATGCTGGAACTCCGGCAAGCGCAGATGTTTCATTGGACGGGAAGAATTCTTCAAAACCGCGGCCATGTTTTCTGATCTCTTACGCTTATAAGCAGCGTTGGTAAATGGTTTTGCCTAAAGGTGCGAAACGCTCGGTAACCTTGAATAGCGACTCGGAATGACCAACAAATAGATGACCACGTTCAGCCAGAATATCGGCATAGCGTTCGAAAAGAATCTGCTGAGTCGGTTTATCGAAATATATCACTACGTTACGGCAGAAAATCAGATCGAAAGGACCGCGCATTGGCCAGTCATCCATCAGATTCAACTGCCGGAAGGTAATCAGATCGCGCAACGCAGGTGCTACCCGTACCCAGCCAGCCTGGGCATTTCGCCCTTTCTGAAACCAGCGCCGCAAACGCGGCTCACTTAGGTCCTTAACACGGTTCCATTCATAAACACCACGTTCGGCGGTCGCCAGCACATTGGAATCGAGGTCAGTCGCCAAAATCTTCACATCCCAACCCGTGGCAGGCAGCACCTCCCGCAGCACGATAGCAATGGAATAGGGTTCTTCTCCGGTCGAACAACCGGCGGACCAGATGCGAATGCGCCGATTGTTTAAACCACGCGATCGAATCAACCCCGGTAACAGTTCTTTAGCAAGAAATTCGAAATGATGTGACTCTCGGAAAAACGAGGTCAAATTCGTGGTCAGGGCGTTGACGAATTCACTCAACTCCGTTTCATCGCCACTGGTTTCTAAAAAATCGCAATAGTCTTCAAAGCGCCGGAAACCCCGCTGACGTAACCGCCGCGACAACCGGCTGTACACCAGCTCGCGCTTGCCATCTGCTAGCGAGATACCTGCAACCTGGTTAATGATTCGCCGAACGCGCTGAAAGTCCTGGTCAGAAAACTCAAATTCAGCGCCTGCCATGATAGCTTACCTGCAGCCTGGCCGATGATTAGGATGCATGAGCAATCGCCCGGGCATTACTGTTCCGGATCGTTTCCAGAGAGAACATTTCCTCAACGCTTAATAGCCGGTCGACATCCAGCAGCATAACCATGCCAGAATCCAGCGCCACCAATCCATTGATGAATTCGGTGCTGACACTAGAGCCAAAATTAGGCGCTTCCTTGATATCAGAAGCATTATTGATGTTTAACACATCTGAGACCCCATCCACCACCATACCGATAACCCGGTCACCCTGATCAGCATGCACGGTCACTACAATGACTACCGTTGTCTTGGTGTACTCGACTGACTCCAAGCCAAACCGCAGACGTAGATCAACCACCGGGACAATGGCTCCGCGCAGATTCATCACCCCACGGATGAAGACCGGCGCATTGGGCACCTTGGTAACTGGCATCCAGCCGCGAATTTCTTGGACCTTTAAAATATCCACGCCATAGGATTCGCCCGCCAGATTGAAAGTTAAATATTGCAAGTTCTCCGCAACGGCTTCGCGTTGGGGGCTGCGCTTCCCCACAGGGGCTAAATCGGTCGTTCTCGTTTCCATGATTCGCCTCATCACATTGCAGGGTTGATCCGGATCAAGCCGGAAATATCAAGAATCAATCCCACCCGGCCATCCCCCAAGATCGTTGCGCCTGCGATACCAGGCACCCGGCGGAAGTTCTTCTCCAGAGATTTAATCGAGACCTGCTGTTGACCCAGCAAATCGTCTACAAACAACCCGACTTGCCGGCCATCTGCTTCGACTACCACCAGCAAGCCCTTCTCCAGATCGGTGACGGCACCTTGCGCGCCAAACAGTTCATACAAGCGCACGACTGGCAAGTGTTCACCGCGAAACCGGAATAACTCGTTCTTGCCAGCGACTCGATTGATCATTTCGTTACGGGCTTGTACAGACTCGATAATTGATAACAGAGGAATAATGTAACAATCCTGACCGACCGTAACCAACTGGCCATCCAATATCGCCAATGTCAATGGTAAACAGATGGTGATCTTGGTGCCATGTCCCCGCTCACTGGCAATCTGGATATTACCACCGACATCTTGGATGTTACGGCGCACGACATCCATACCAACCCCACGTCCGGACACATCACTGATTTGCTTAGCTGTGGATAGCCCCGGATGAAAGATCAGTTCATAAATTTGCTCGTCGCTATAATCCTCGCCGGGTTTAAGCAGACCGTTTTCCAATCCCTTACGCAGAAGCGCCTCCCGATCCAGCCCTCGACCATCGTCGCCTACTTCAATAAAAATGCTGCCACTTTTATGATAGGCATCGAGCATAATCTTTCCAGTTTCCGGCTTATCTTGCCGGAGCCGTTCTTCGGGCGGCTCAAGACCATGATCCAGGCTATTGCGAACGAGATGAACCAGCGGATCACCGATTTTTTCGATGACTGTTTTGTCAATCTCAGTCTGCTCACCGTTGATAATTAATTCCACCTGCTTACCCAACTTGCCACTCACATCATGCACGATACGGGAAAAGCGGCTAAACACGGAACTCACCGGCAACATGCGAATCCGCATCACATGTTCCTGCAGATCCCGCGTATTGCGATCCAGTTGATCGAGAGCCTCGTGTAGCTTGTCCAGCCGGCTCATTTCGAAATCAGCGCCTAGGGCGCCAAGCATGGATTGGGTCGTCACCAGCTCGCCAACTAAGTTGATGACTGAATCCACTTTATCAATGCTTACACGAATGGAACCGCTGTCCGCGGCTGCAGCGCTGGCCCGCCGTTCATTTTGGCGTCTATCGCCGATCTTGCGCCGTTCCAACACCAATTCACCCTGGCGGGTTTCATCAGTGGATGCCGTGGGAGCTTCAGGCTTATCAGCCGAAGCAGCGGCTTCCTGGGCCTTAGGCGGAGTAGCTGGCATAGGAGCGGCGAGTGGCTCGATATGCAGCTCACATTCGTCCTCAACCCAGGCAAAGACTTCGGCTACCGCTTCATGCGAAGCATCGCTATGCAACTCAAGTTGCCAGGACAGATAGCAGTCTTCCGGATTCATCTCCGCTAAGCGCGGCAGGCAACTGCAATCCGCTTGAGCAGTCAGCTCGCCTAAAGTGGATAGCTCACGGAAGATCCGTACCGGATCGTTGCCGCTGTGCATTAACTGTGGATGAGGAAGAAACTCGATGCGCCAGCCAATTATTTCAGCGGCTGGCGACGTGAGTGAGGGCGCCGCCGATTCTTCCTTTGCTGCACCGGTCGCTGTTTCCTTTTGTTCCAGCAGGCTCAACAGGCGAATTCGCAGGTTCTCTGCTTGAGCGTCGTCGATGTCCGCCTTCTCTCGCAGCGACACCAGCATTTCCCGCAGGCAGTCCACCGATTCGAGAAGAGTATTGACTGTTTCAGCAGTCACTACTAAGGAACCCTCACGCATCTTGTCAAGCAGCGTTTCCATAGCATGGGTGAAGCCGGTCACTTCACTGAAGCCGAAGGTGCCGCTTCCTCCCTTGATGGAATGGGCAGCCCGGAAGATCGTGTTGATCTGTTCAAGGTCCGCTGCGCCGGGCGACAGCGCTAACAGGCCTGCCTCCATCACATCCAGCCCTTCAAGACTCTCATCAAAGAAGGTTTGAACGAATTGCCCGATATCAATGGCCATGGGTAGTTATCCCAGTACTTTGTTAACAGTCGCCAGCAATTTTTCAGGATTGAACGGCTTGACGATCCAGCCAGTGGCGCCGGCGCCTTTGCCTTCCATTTTTTTCTCGGTAGTGGACTCAGTGGTCAGAGTCAAGATAGGGGTGAATTTGTACGCAGGGAGCGCCCGCAATTCCTTGATCAAGGTAATGCCATCCATATTAGGCATATTCACATCGGTGATCACAAGGTCGGCTGACGCACCCTGAGCAATGTTCAGCGCTACCTGACCGTCTTCCGCCACTATCACTTGGTGGCCAGCTTCCTTGAGGGTAAATTCCACCATCTGTCGCATAGACGCAGAATCGTCTACCACCAATATTGTCGCCATTAGCAAAATCTCCATCGACTCAAGTGCGTCATGTCACTATTCCCCTCGCTCGCCGTGGAGAGGGGAATTACGAAGTAAAGGTTGCCGCTCAGTTACTGCCTGCCTCGCTCAACCCCAGTTGGTCAACCAGTCCCAACAGTTGCGCGCTTTCTACCAGGGCTGATGAAGGGTTATGCCAGCGCACCGGCAATCCCAGCGACCGGGCTTCATTCATCAAGCCCAAGAATAACTGTAGCACTGCAGCGTGAATCCTGCGTACTGCTTGACCCTCAATTTCCAGCGGTTCTCCGGTCTGCAATGCGCTCAATAGCTGTTGATGCAGGGTACTGGCAGCGGCGATGTCCAACTCAGCCTGACATTGAATAGTTGCCATGATTCAGTTCCTAATCCCTCTCTAGATAAATAGGGAAGGTTGAAGTGGTTATATCTAAACTTATGCTCTTTAAAACTCTTCCCACTCCTCGGAAGCCGTATGAGCGGCTACCGGTTTCTTTCCGGCAGGCGCAAGTTTAGTGGCTGGTTTAGTCGCTAGTTTAGCCGCCGTCACTGGTTTAGCTACTTTAGCTGCAGGTTTGGTTGTGACCGGACGCGCCTTGCCTGCTGCTGGCTGGAACGATCCTGCTGCTGGCTGGGACGATCCTGCTGCAGTAGATATTGGCTTTTCGCTCAAGATTTGCCCGTCTAGCTTAAAGAAGGCCATGAGATTGCGCAATTCACGAGCCTGTTCACCCATGGATTGACTAGCGGCCGCGGTTTCTTCCACCAGGGCTGCATTCTGCTGGGTGACCTGATCCATTTGCAAAATGGCCTTGTTCACTTGCTCAATTCCCGAGGCCTGTTCGCGCGCCGCCGCTGCCATCTCCGCCACAATATCGCTCACTTTCTTGACCGCCGTGACAATCTCTTGCAGGGTCTTTCCGGATTGTTCGACCAGTTTGCCGCCATCTTCGACTTTGGCCACGCTGTCGGTAATCAGTGATTTGATCTCTTTGGCGGCATCGGCGCTGCGCTGCGCCAGTTTGCGCACTTCGCCGGCCACAACCGCAAAGCCCGGCCCTGTTCGCCCGCCCGCGCCGCTTCCACCGCGGCGTTCAATGCCAATAAGATTCGTCTGAAAGGCGATTTCGTCGATGACGCTGATGATGTCGGCAATCTTGCGGCTGCTGGTGTTGATCGCGCTCATCGCGGTGATGGCTTGATCGACCACGTGCCCGCCCTGCTCCGCCTGGCTCCGGGCGGCGCTGGCCAGTTGATTGGCTTGTCCGGCGTTGTCGGCGCTTTGCTTGACCGTCGAGGTCAGTTCTTCCATCGAGGAGGCCGTCTCTTCCAGGGCTGAGGCTTGTTCTTCGGTGCGCTGCGACAGGTCGGCGCTCCCCCGGGCAATTTCTGCTGCCACTGAACTGACTTGGTTGGTGGCTTGCGTGACTTTGCTGACCATCTCCCGCAGTTGCCGTACCATATCGTGCATGGCAGCGTAGATACCGGTTTCTCTGCCGGTATCGGTAAAGTGAACCGCTAAGTCTCCGGAGGCAATCTGGCCGGTCATCACCGCCATGTCAGCCGGTTCGCCGCCGATGGGCCGCTGAATGATCCGGGCCATGAGCCAGGCCAATATCATACCCAGTATCACGGCTGCGATCGATAACCCGGTTACGACATTCACCGCCAGGGCGGTGGTGCGCTGAACTTCAGGGCCAAGCGCCTCTTGCCCAGCCCGGTACGACATCTTGACTAGAGCTTACGCATTGACAAGCATCGTATGATGTGGTCGGTAAAGACGAACTCGGTCCACGAAGGTTTTCGGTTGATGAGAGTCATCAGTCGCCCATCGACAGCGCGTTGCACTTTGGCGATGTATGTTTCTTTTTTGTTGGGTGAGCCGCATTCGCCAACGGGGAATCGCTTGGCAGAGATCATGGAGATCAGCCATGATAGCGTCAACCGGTTTTTGCTCCGCGAAGACTACACCCCCCGCGATTTGTTCGAGGAAGCCTGCTCCGGCTTGAATTTGAAGGGTGGCACGATCAGTGTCGACGACAGTGTCTTGGATAAACCGTACAGCCAATTGATGGCCTTTGTTGGGCATTTCTGGTCGGGAAAACATCATGGCGTGGTGAAAGGGATCAATCTGATCACGTTGTATTACACCGATCCGCACGGTCACCATCAACCGCTCGATTACCGCATTTACGATAAAGCCGCGAACAAGACCAAAAACGATTATTTTCAGGAGATGCTCGCGGAAGTGTTGGCTTGGGGACTCCAGCCAGCCTTTGTCACCGGCGATAGTTGGTATAGTAGCGCAGCAAATCTCAAGATGATTAAAAACCATCATCGGGGATTTCTCTTTGCGCTGGAAAGCAACCGTCGGGTTTCTGTGGAAAAAGGCCAATGGCTCCAGGTACAACAACTGGCGATTCCCGAAGACGGCTCGCTCGTGTACCTCCGGGGATTCGGTACGGTCAAAGTGTTTCGGGAGTGGTTGAAAAACCAACCACACCATTATGCCTTGTATCAGCCGAACGACGAGGATTGGGTCGCTTTTGATCGTCCTGCTTTCCTCAAGCTCCACGACCAACACTGGCAAATCGAGCAGTATCATCGGACGCTCAAACAAGTGTGCCACATCGAGCATTTTCAGGTCCGACAACCCACCGCCATTCGCAATCATCTCTTTGCGGCGATCTGTGGCTATGTCCAATTGCAACGACTACAGGCTACCGACGTGATTCGTAATTGTTATCGTTTGCAGCGTGAGTTGTTTAATGAGGTGATTGCCACGTTTATTCAAGCCTTCGCCCCTAACTTGGGACACCTCAACCCACAATTCCAACCTCCTGTCAATGCGTAAGTCCTATTGACTTCTTCAGTGACTTTGGCAATTTCCAGCCCGGTCCGCCTTAGGGTGTTCTTAACCAAGCCATCGCCTTTTTCGATGGCTTCCCGCAACGCCGGCAACAGCGCAATATAGGTTTCATGGGCTTTAGTAAATATCTCCAGTTGGCTCTGATAGGCACCTTGGGCACCCTCGATCAGCTTCTCTCTTTCCTTGTTAACTTTATCAGCCATCGCTTCCTGGGCCTGCTCGAAATGCTCAAGCTGGTGGGAGAGAAGGTAATTCAGCACAACAATCCGTGCTTTCAGAAACTCAGCCATCAATACGCCGGTGTGTTCCAGCACCACTGTGTTTTGATCAATACCAGCCTGGCTGCTCAAGCCAATCAGCGTATTGAGTGCTTCAGCACCCGAAATCCTCAATTGTGAGATCAATTCATTCTGCCGCGCCCTTGCGGCTACTGTCTGGTCAAAAGCCTGGTTGTATTGCTGGGACTGCGTTTCGACCAGCGCTACCTGCTTGGCTCGTTCCGGATGGCTTGCGTCTTTTTTGAGATCCTTCAGCGTAGCTTCCATCTTATCGAAGCGCTGATGATAGGCTTGCACTGATTGATCATCACCATTGATAATGAAATTCTGAACCGCAAAACGCACGCTCAGTATCTCATCCTGAAAATCGGCGACCCGGTTGGAAGCACGCACCAACCAGCGGTATTCGGTAAAACCATCCAAGGCACTCTGCAGACCCCACCCCGCTGTCGCCGCCACGACGACTAACAGCACAAAGCTGATCGCGAACCCTAAATTTAGCTGGGTTCTTAGCTTTATGTTTTTAAACATAATTTACAACTCCGTTTCCGAGCATTAGGGTAACTGTCTTTCACGCTCATTGCCTCTTCTCTCAAAAGGAGTATAGGGTAAATATTAACTTTTTTGGGCTAGTTGTACCAATCAAGAAGGTAAAAGAGAAAATTTTGAAGAAAAAATTTGCGTAACCAGGCGCTCAGACACGGAGATCGATTTGTTGAATAGTTCCCGCCACGCCATTTTCATGAAGAAAAACGCCAGATTCACGAATCTGGCCCAACAGAGCATTTTGATCATCCTTGAGTGCGAACGGCGTAGTGACATGGCCCAAGTAAATAGCACCGACCCCGCGCTGACCCAGTCCAACCAGCTGATCATGCCCTTCAGCGTCCTTCGACCAGATGCGTAGATTCTGGTAGATGGAATCGTTCTCGTCGATCCACTGATTGCCATCCTCATCATATTGAGCAAGTTCAGAAAAACCTTGTCCAGTAGCGGGTCCGAACAGTTCCCGGCCATCGTTGATAGTCCCATCGTTATTGCGATCCAATGCGAGAAAACCGCTGTTCGGACCAACAAAGGCAATTTGATCCTGCCGGCCATCGGAATCGATATCAAAATTGAAACGCTGGGTCGTTAGTTCCGCTGCATTACCACCAAAATTAAGCACCAGCGGATCTTTAAGCTTTGCATCGCCGGCACGTAGACTGACACTTTGCTCCTGAAGGAATTGCCGGCTCATACTTAGATCGATGGCAAAAGCGATCTCCTTGCCATCCTGAGTCTTGATGATCCCATCCGCGGAAAACGTCGTTTTCTCAGCTTCGTAATGACGCTCATAGTAGTCATACTCAATGCCGAAGCCCGCCCGTTCCGAAGCTTGCGGCTGTGGTTGCGCCTTCTGCAAAGACGGAGCGGTTTCCTGGGTCTGCTCCTGGATTTTGCCCATTGCCTCACGTAATTCCTTGGGAGAAACCAGCTTGATTTTCTTGCCTGTCAGTGCTTCGATCATGCGCAGCAAAACCCCCAGCTTGAGTTCATCCTCCGGCAGCAACCCGGTATCGTCCGGTGCCAGTTCCTTACTGGGTTGAGCTTCGCGGGCTGCCTGAGAAAGATCCACAGCATCCGAGCGCACGCGCCCCGATAAACCGGGTTGGTTCCTGCCTTCGAAATCCGGGCGGCGATCGCCAACCCACATCCGCAGCGATTCCTTGACTTCGCGCTGGGTGACAGCCGCATGCTGGCTGGCTAATTGAATGCTCGAACTGTCTATTTTCATGGCGGATACCTCTTAATCGGCTCCCGCCGGCAGGGCAATAGCAGGACGGGCAACGGTAAGCACAATCTAGTTAGGGTATCGGCTATGGTGGAAAAATCTTTACGGCTATTGAAATCAGAAAATGGCCATGAAGGCCTGAATAGGGTCCATGCGAAACTTAGTGCGCAGATACTGGAATTAGGCTTAACTATATCCATAGCAGGGCATTAGTCAGGTAACCGCGTCATGAATAACCGAAACGCTTTACCCAAGCTGAAGAAGCCGTTTCCACGATCACAAGACAGCCACCCTGCTAGGGGATGGTGGTCAAAATTGCTGTGTTTACTGCTGGTGATATTGCCGGGCAGGTATGCGCTGGCGGACGGCGAAGCTTTCACTTGGAAAGATGCCGCTGGACGGGTCCATTACGGTAACCGTCCGCCTGAAGGACAGGAGGCCACCTCAATTTCTGTGCAACCCAGCGGCCGTATCTATACCTGGACCGATGCTGAAGGCAACGTTCAATATGGCGCTCACCCGCCACCCCATGTTGCCGCCAAGGAACTTAAGGAGGACGATGGTTCACTATCGACCATTCACGCTAGTCAATTGCGTGAGGGAGAGAAGCAGTTATTGCAGAAATGGCAACGGCGTTAATGGCAACACCTGCCGCGACAGTATTTCATGAAAATCCGGACTTAATCATTTTTCCAGATATCCGGCCAGCGGCGTTGGATCTCAACCAGCCATTGGCGTCTCAGATTCTGGCGTGTCCCTTCAGATGCGCCATGCAACAACGCACGGTAGTACTGATAGGATGCGCGCGTGACTGCACGCTCACCTCTCGGCAACTTCTCGATATCGCGAATGGTCATCATAGTGTACCTCCAGCTTTCTTGGAGAAAACCAGACGTTTGTTTCCGGTTTTCTGACTTAAAAATAAGCATAATACGTGCCGATATACGTTAATATAATGACTCATCTTCCATCCAAGGATTCTGACCATGATTGCAGATGACTATTGTCATGATTTGGCAGTCCGGGGCAGCAAGGATTTCCGCTACAGCCTGCTTGGCTTGCCTCTCGTGCAGCGTCAAACTTTGGTCGCGGTCCACGCTTTTTATTTGGAAGTCACTCAAATTCCCGAAGAGTGTCGCGATTCCAGTGTCGCCCGAGTCAAATTGGACTGGTGGCGCGCTGAGATTGGCCGGTTATTCGCAGACAACCCGCAACATCCAATCACTTGCGCGCTGCATCCCAGACTGGCTACTTTTAATTTGCCTGAAGAGTATTTCCGGGAAATTCTGGATGGGGTCGCAATGGATATCGACTATGATGCTTATCCAAGTTTCACCGAGCTAACCTTGTATCTCCATCGGCATGGCAGCATCCCCGCTCTACTGATGGCGGAAATCACCGGTTACCAGGATCGGCGCGCCACGCCGCGTTTTGCCCACGAAGCGGGCGCATTATTACAGTTGTTTGAGTTGCTGTACGAGTCACGCTGCCATACGCAGCAAGGCCATTTCTACTTGCCTGAGGATGAAATGCAACGCTTCGGCGTCGGTCCAGGCGATCTGTTGGCGGCGCAAACCACCGATCGGGTCCGGCAATTATTTGCTTTCCAGGCCGAGCGCATTCACGAGTACTATCATCGCGCATTGGATGCGCTACCTGAGGCTGACCGTCATACCCAATGTCATCTGCTGATCCGCCTGGAACTGACGATGTCCCTGCTGGCGGAAATTGCCGAGGAAGGTTACCGGCTACTGGAGCAGCAAACCCATCTAACTCCCTTGCGTAAACTTTGGATGGCTTGGCGGTTGCGTGGCCGCGAACAACGGCGCTACCGGCGAAGGATGTCTTTGGTATAAACTGCCAGTTAATCAATTTCTTCCGGATAGGATACTGCCATGAAGGATTATCACCCCGCCCCTGATTTGTTGAAAGATCGAGTGATTCTGGTGACTGGCGCTGGAGACGGCATCGGCCGAACGGTCGCGCACCGGCTAGGCATGCACGGAGCAACCGTGATTCTTCTTGGACGCACTATCCGCAAGCTGGAACAAGTCTATGATAGCTTAGAACAGGCAGGTGCTCCCCAACCAGCCATTTATCCCATGAATCTGGAAGGAGCAACACCCAAAGACTACGCCGATTTGGCGCAGGTGCTAGACACTGAATTTGGCCGCCTGGACGGATTGCTGCATAACGCGGCCTTGTTCGAAGGATTGACACCTATCGCTAATTACGATATCGAACTTTGGTACCGCGTCCTGCAAGTTAACCTCAACGCACCCTTTTTGCTGACTCAGGCGTTACTAGGCCTGCTAAACCGTTCCACTGACGCCTCAATCGTCTTCACCGCCGATCAAGTCAGTGAGAAGGGGCAAGCCTACTGGGGTGCTTACGCAGTTGCCAAAGGCGGTGCGCAGACTCTAATGAAAATACTGGCCAGCGAACTGGAAACCAACACCCCGATTCGCGTCAACAGCATCGATCCAGGCCGGGTGCGCACACCAATGACCTTGAAGATCTATCCAGGCCGTGAGCCAGAGCAATGGCCCACACCGGACGCGGTGATGGATGCTTACCTTTACCTGCTGGGTCCAGACAGCAAGGGCATTACCGGGCAGGTCTTCCACGCGCAGGATTGAAAGGCCCTCGGCCCTTCCCTCGCGTTGTTCCAGACCCTGCTCCTTGCCGGGGGGAAGAAGGCCAAGGGCCGCGTGGCGCATGCGCCTCCGAACGGCGTGAATGGCTGGGTGGCCGTGGAGACGTGTGTTTCGGCGGCAATCCGGCCGCCTGCAACAATTCATTCATCTGTGCCTCATCCAATTCGTCCCAACGCCCCGGATGCAGGCCCCGCCGCAAAGCTACCGGCCCGTAGCGCACCCGGATCAGCCGGCTAACGGCAACACCCTGGGATTCCCATAACCGGCGCACCTCACGATTGCGGCCTTCGCGCAAAATGACGTGATACCAATGATTTGCACCCTCACCACCCGCCTCGATAATCTCGTCAAAATGCGCGGTGCCGTCCTCCAGCGCAACGCCTTGCCGCAGCTGTTGCAGCATAGCCGGTGTGACCTCGCCCAGAATGCGCACGGCATACTCGCGCTCAATCTGTGAAGAAGGATGCATCAAGCGATTGGCCAATTCACCGTCATTGGTCAGCAGCAGCAGGCCCTGGGTGTTGAGATCCAGCCGGCCAACTGCGACCCAGCGCCCGTCACTTAACCGGGGAAGCTTTTCAAACACTGTAGGCCGCTCAGCATCATCGCGGCGGCTGGTCACCTCGCCGACCGGCTTGTAATAAGCCAGTACCCGCCGCCGCTGGCCGAAGGCCCGGACCTGCACTAACCGGCCATCGATAGCGATGCGTTCCGCGCCATTGACTTGAAAGCCAAGTTGCGCAGGCACACCGTTTACCGTGATGCGGCCCTGGCGAATCCAGTCTTCGATTTGACGCCGGGAGCCGAAACCGACCCGGGCCAGAAATTTTTGCAAACGTTCAGACATCGAGAAATTCCGTTTGAGGCTGAGCCTGAATAGCGCGTTGATCGAGCGCAGCACCGATAGCGTCCAGATCGCGCGGCGCGGCCAGTGGTGGCAGTTCACTCAGGCTCTTAAGGTTAAAGTAGTCCAGGAAAACACGGGTCGTCGCATAGAGGGCCGGGCGGCCAGGCACTTCACGGTGACCGATCACCTTGATCCAGCCGCGTTCCTGCAGGGTCTTCATGATACTGCTGCTGAGACTGACACCGCGGACTTCTTCAATCTCGCCGCGGGTGACCGGCTGACGGTAAGCGATCAGTGCCAAAGTTTCCAGCAGCGCCCGCGAATAGTGAGCGGTCCGCTCTTCCCACAGCCGCGACACCCAAGGAGAGAAGGTCTGAGGCACTTGCAGGCGGAAGCCGTTCGCGACTTCGATCAGCTCCATACCGCGACCGGCATAGCTATTCATCAATTCCAGCAGCGCCTTGCGCAACGCATCACGTTCGGGCCGCTCAGTTTCAGGAAAGATATCGAGGAGCCGTTCTAGTGACAAAGGCTCACCAGCGGCCAGCAAGACCGCTTCCAAAATCATTTTGAGTTCCGGTATAGCCATCGTTCACATGCGCCGGCGCAAATGGATAGGCGCAAACGGTTCGATCTGGACCAGTTCAAGCAACGCTTCACGCAGCAATTCCAGAATCGCCATAAAAGTCACCACCACGCCGCGCCGTCCTTCTTCGGGGTAAAATAGCGCGGTGAAAGGGGTAAAATGTAAGGTATCCAGACTTTCCAAGACCCCGCTCATCCGTTCGCGCACCGACAGGGCTTCCTGCTGGATATGGTGGCGGCCGAACAATTCGGCGCGAGCCATGACATCGCGCAAGGCACTCAGCAAATCCGCCAGACTGACCGGCGGCGGCTCACGTTGAAGTTGCCGTTCAGGCGGCGCGGCGCTGGCGGTAAACACATCACGTTCCAGACGTGGCAAGGCGTCCATCGTCAACGCAGCTTGCTGGAAGCGCTCGTATTCCTGGAGGCGGCGCACCAGTTCGGCGCGCGGATCCAGTTCCTCGGCTTCGGCTTGCGCCGGGCGCGGCAATAACAGGCGCGATTTGATCTCGGCCAGCCAGGCTGCCATCAGTAAATATTCCGCTGCCAGTTCCAGCTGCAATTCCTGCATCAGCGTCAGATATTCCATGTATTGCCGGGTGATTTCGGCGATAGGGATATCAAGAATACTGATGTTTTGGCGCCGGATCAGGTACAGCAGCAAGTCCAGCGGCCCTTCGAACGTATCCAGGAATACCTCCAGAGCGTCTGGCGGGATGTAAAGATCCTGCGGAATCCGGGTCCAGGGTTGACCGCCGACTTTGGCAAGAGGGGGCGCATCAATAGCGGCATTCATTACACGACGTGAACGACATGATATTTGTTGAGTTCTTGCATTAAACGATTATACGCAGAAGACACCGGCCTGGAGTAGCCTGTGACGAGCGAACCGCCCTGCTCCCCCTTGGCAGAGGGCGAGGGGATGAATGATTAAATTCTTAATCCTGGCTGGGCCGTGACGCCTCCCACAACCCAGCCCGTAAAAAACTCGATAGATATCTATTGAAAAGCACTGTCCTGACTACGTAGCAAGAAAACTAAGCTAGGCCACCGTTCTTCATAAATCCCCTAAGCAACAGGCCTTAGAATTCGAAGAATTGCCGTTGCCTTTGACACATGAAAGCTTCATTAGAAGTTATGATGATTGGCATCCTCTCATCCGGGGACACTTGATGCGTATTTTATTTTATCTCGTAGCTGGTTATCTGTTGCTGACTGGATTCGTCTGGCTGATTCAGCGCAAGATGCTGTATTTTCCTGATCCTGCGCCGCCGATCAGTACTGTGCATCGGGGAAATGGCTTGCATCTCGAACCTTGACCTGGGAAAGGCGCGGACTTCCGGGGTTATACTGGAAATCTCTTACCGGAAAATTCACCAGCACGGGGAACAGTGGTCGTTTTTCACGGCAACGCGGGCGCTGCGAGTGACCGGATTTACTATCCGCTAGCGCTGGAAACGCGAGGTTATCGAGTTGTGTTAGCAGAGTATCCCGGCTATGGCGGACGGAGTGGCGAGCTAAGCGAAGACGCCTTGATTCGCGATGGCCGGGAAACCGCCCGGCGGGTGCTGGCCGAGTTTGGGGAACCTCTTTTAGTCTGGGGCGAGTCTCTCGGCGCGGCCGTTGCTGCGGGTGTAGCCGCCGATCGCACACTACCGGTAGCGGGCGTAGTGCTGATCACCCCTTGGGATAGCCTGGTTAATTTAGCGCAACGGCGGTACTGGTACCTTCCGGTGGACTGGCTGCTGCGCGACCGCTACGAAAGCCGGCTCTATTTGGACGCCTATCACGGTCCAGTTGCTGTATTGGCCGCTGAACAGGATGAGATTATCCCGTCCCGTCACAGCCAGCACCTCTATGACGCCTTGCACGAGCCGAAGCGGCACTGGATCTTCCAGAGAGCAGGCCACAACAGTTGGCCGGTAGACCCGCAGGCCGCTTGGTGGGATGAAGTGCTGAAGTGGTTTGAGGTAGAGGTACAACCCTTCTCCCGCCAGCGGACAGAAGAAGCAACGATGGTGCGGGAGCCATGAGACAAATACTGGTGGTGACGCTCAGCAACCTGGGCGATGTCATCATGACGACCCCGGTCATTATGGCGCTTGCCACCCAGTTCCCGTCCGCGAAACTAACGGTGCTGGCCGGTCCTAAAGCCAGCGCGCTGCTGGAAAAGAGTCCGCATATTCACCGGGTCGTGGTTTACGATAAGAAAGCCAGCTGGCGCGAGAAAGGGCGGCTGCTGCGGGAATTGCGCAAGGATCGCTACGATTACGCCGTCGACTTGCGCAACACGCCAATTCCCTGGCTGCTGCGCTGTGATGAGCACAGTCCATTATTCCGCCATTTCCGCAAAACCAACATGCGGGAACGCCACTGGGAAATCCTGGAGATGATGGGCTTCGATTTTCCCAACCCGCCGGTCTTTCAATTTTTCGATGAAGTTAACGAACGCACGGCGCTGGAGAAACTGCAGGCCAGGGGTATACCGGGCACCAATGGCTGGATTGTTGTAGCGCCAGGCGCAGCCAGTGAGAAGAAACGCTGGCCTGTTGAGTCCTTTCAAGCCGTGTTGAGCGCACTGGCTGCCCGTACCACCCGAGCGATTGTGTTAGTCGGCGCACCGGATGAGCGGCCCATTACGGAAGCGGTTGCACGGGGATTATCGGGGACAGCTGCTATTTTGTGCGGAGAAACCACCATCAATGAAACCGCCGCGCTGCTTTCCAAAGCCGCACTGGTTTTAGCGAACGACAGCGCGATCATGCATCTGGGTTTTGAACTGGGTGCTCCGGCTGTAGGGATTTTTGGCCCCACCGACCATGAAAAATATGGTCATGCCGGCCAACGGTTCCGCATCGCCTTTGCAGATGCATCAACGTGTTCCTGCAACACGCGGCAACTTCCCTACCACGAGCGAAGCTGCTTTCATGGACTCCAGACAGAAAAGGTATTGCAGCTCTGTTGGGAATTGTTGGATGGACAGTAGCAGGGCGCAATGCGTTCCTGATTTTATTACTGTCCAGCTTGACACGCGCAATGCTGCAAAAAACAAGGCGGCCCGCAGGCCGCCTTGCTACATTACCTCACGCCGGTCTAGCCGAGATCCTTGATGCCTTGAATCAACCCTGCAGTCACCTTCTGGGCGTCACCATACACCATCCGGGTGTTGTCAGCGAAGAACAGCGCGTTCTCGATGCCCGCGAAACCCACGCCCTTGCCACGTTTGATCACCTGCACATTCTTGGCGTAATCCACATTCAGAATGGGCATGCCATAGATCGGGCTGGATTTGTCAGTGCGCGCCGCCGGATTTACCACGTCATTCGCGCCGATGACCAGCGCCACGTCAGCAGTGGAGAATTCTTCATTGATCTCATCCATGTCGAAGATCAGGTCGTAGGGCACGCCGGCTTCCGCCAACAGCACATTCATATGGCCGGGCATCCGGCCTGCGACCGGATGAATAGCGAATTTGACGTCGACGTCGCGCTCTATCAGCAGCTTGCACATTTCCCAAATCTTGTGCTGCGCCTGAGCCACTGCCATGCCATAACCGGGAACGATAATGACCTTGCTGGCGTAAGCCATCTGAATCGCCGCATCCGGCGGCTCCATCGCCTTGAGGCTACCGGTCACCGCCTGCGCCTCGCCACTGGCCAGCGCCGCCCAGTTGCTGAACAGCACATTCGATACGGAACGGTTCATCGCCTTGGCCATCATCAAGGTTAACAGCGTGCCCGATGAACCTACGATGATACCGGCAATGATCATCGCCGAATTGCCCAGCACAAAACCTTCCAGCGCCACGGCCAAGCCAGTGAAAGCATTGAACAGCGAGATGACGACCGGCATATCCGCGCCACCGATGGGTAAGGCCATCATCGCGCCAAAGGCCAGCGCCAGCAGGAAGAACACCGAAATCAGAGCACCGTTGGAGCTATGGCTCAGCGCAATGACCAAGCCCAGCACGATCGCCGCGCCGAAAACCGCCGCATTGAACTTCTGCTGCCCAGTGAAACGAAACTTAGCATCATCCTTGAAGAACTTGAGTTCTTGCAGCTTGCCGAAAGCGATCACCGAACCGGAGAAAGCCACTGCGCCAATCAACGCACCGGCCACCGCCATGATCAGAACATGGGTTTCCGGCCCGCCGCCGCTATGATCCTTGAGCAGCTCTACTGCCGCAATTGCCGCTGCTGCGCCGCCGCCCATGCCATTGTAAATGGCGATCATTTGCGGCATGGCGGTCATTTCCACTTTCTTAGCGCCCCACCAGGCGATGACGCCACCAATGGCAATCGCAACCACCATCAAGAAATAATTACCCGGTCCAGCCTGGATTTGCGGGTGGGCAAAGCTGAACAGCGTTGCCAGCACCATCCCATAGCCCGCCCAGACGATACCGCTACGTGCGGTCGTCGGATGCGACATCCGCTTGAGGCCGACGATGAATACCACCGCCGTCAGGAAATAAATCGTTTCAATCAGATAACCCATGACTTACTTCTCCTGACCCTTGCTGCTCTTGAACATTTCCAGCATCCGTTCGGTGACGAAGTAGCCGCCGACCGCATTACCGGCGCCCAGCAATACGGCCAGGAAACCGATGGCTTGCTCCAAGGGGTTTCCGCTTGGCCCAGAGCCACCATTGCGCCGACCAGCACGATGCCGTGGACAAAGTTGGTGCCGGACATCAGCGGGGTATGCAGGATCACCGGCACCTTGCCGATAATTTCATAGCCGAGAATGGCGGCCAGCATGAGGATGTAGATGGGAGAAAAAAAGCTAACCACTGCTTCCATCGTGCGTCTCCGGGTTATTGTTCGAGCAGTTTGCGGGTGGGTTCGTGAACGACCTGCCCATCACGGGTCAACGCGCTCTTGGCGATCACTTCGTCGTCCCAGTCCAAATTCAGTGCGCCATCCTTGATCATCGGCGACAGGAAGTTGAACAGGTTCTTCGCGTACATTTCGCTGGCCGGAACCGGGAAGTTGCTGGGGATATTGAGCGGACCGTCGATCACCACACCATTGTGCTCATAGGTTTCGCCGGGGCGAGTCAAGTCGCAATTACCGCCGGATTCCGCCGCCAGATCGACGATCACTGCGCCACGCTTCATGTTTTCCACCATCGCGGCGGTCACAATCTTTGGCGCCGCCCGGCCAGGAATGGCGGCGGTCGTGATAACTGCATGAGCAGCAGCGATATGCTTGGCCAGCACCTCGGCCTGCTTCTGCTTTTCTTCCGCCGTCAACTCGCGGGCGTAACCGCCCTCGGCAGCCGCATTAACGCCCGTATCGATCATCTTGGCGCCCAGCGATTCGATTTCCTGGCGAGCCGCTGGGCGGATGTCATAGGCTTCCACCATCGCGCCCAACCGCTTAGCGGTCGCGATGGCTTGCAATCCAGCCACACCGGCGCCGACGATGACCACCTTGGACGGACGAATCGTGCCAGCGGCAGTGGTCAGCATCGGAAAGAATCCGCTGGCCAAGATCGCAGCGCGCAATGCCACATAATAACCAGCCACAGCAGCCTGGGAGGACAGCACATCCATCGACTGGGCGCGGGAGATACGCGGAATCAGTTCCATGGCGAAGCTGGTGATCTTCTTGTCGCACAACCGCTTAACCACATCCAGATTACGATGTGGCAACAGCACAGCCAGCAGAACCGAACCGTCCTTGAGTAACTCGACCTCTTCCAGAGTAGGTCCTTGCACCTTAAAGACCACATCAGCCTCGGCATACAGCGTCTGAGCGCCGTCCACCAGCCGGCTGCTTTTACTATAAGTTTCATCAGTGAAGAAGGCGCTTAAACCTGCGCCTTTTTCCACCAGAATTTCCACGCCGAGCTTAGTAAAACGCTCGGCCATCGTCGGGTCCAGCGCGACCCGCTGTTCGCCCGAAATCATTTCTTTCGGGACGGCCATACGAACAGGCATATTGTTGTCCTCACACGGTGGTTGTTTTTCCAGACGCCCGCCCGTCCGAAAACGGACATGAAAAAAGCTGGCTCGAAGCCGGCCAGACTATCAAAGTTTGCAGGTGGGCATGCGCGCCAGCGGCGGGAGACGCGCCATACTTGTAGAATAGTAGCCTAGACTTGCTACATCACAACAGGGGCAGAACCAAAACAAGCGGTAACCGTTCATTCCCCTCACTCGCTTGCGGGAGAGGGGCAGCGAGGTGAGAGCAGCGGTTTCAATGACTTACCTCCTCACCCTCGCCTTCGTCTCCTTGATAGGAGGCAAGAGGGCTGAATGATTACAACACGCATAGAGAAATCTGGATCAGCGCAACCCGCCAGCGGTTTTTACGTCTATCTGTTGGATGTCAACAAAGCTTCATGTCGATTGGCGACGATGCAGCGCGGAAATAGGAAACAGGCAAAGGTGATGTATGTACGGGCTGGAGCAGCAGGTTCTGCACACGGATGTCACGGGAATGCCGTTGGAATGGATTAATTATCAACAGGCAGTTCGCCTTTATTGCGCCGAGCAGGTCGCCTACACCTGCGGTATTGTGCTTTATACGGTACGTGGCGGATTCAATGCTCACAACGGTCAGCGCAGCATCGTCACCGTCAATTCCATCCTGGCTACCCAGGGCGGGGCCTACGCCCGGCTGCGGGCGCGTGAGGGCTATGTGCCGCCACTGTCAAATGCTGCATTGTTCCGGCGTGATTGCAATACCTGCCTGTACTGCGGCGAGACGTTTGCAGTCCGGGATTTATCCCGTGATCACGTCCGGCCCGTTGTGCAGGGTGGTATTGATCACTGGAACAATGTAGTCACCGCTTGCAAGCCTTGTAATCACCGCAAGGGCGGCAAGACACCGGAACAGGCGGGAATGCAATTGCTGGCGATCCCGTTTGCGCCTAATCACGCGGAATATGTATATCTGCAAGGCAAGCGGGTATTGGCCGATCAGATGGATTTTCTGCGTGCGCATTTTCCCCGGACAAGCCCGTTACACCGGCGATTAATGGGGTTGTCCTGAAAAATTGGCGAAGGCAATGACCAACGATCAGGGGTTTCTGCATCAGGTTTTCGGTGGTTTAGCGGCTTTTGCGCAACAGCATTTGGCGGAACATCGCCGCCATCAAGAGCGGTTAGCGGCGATGCGCGACGCGATCGAGCACGTCGTGGACGCCAGCGAGCCACGTATCCGCTTGGTCGGCAATTATGCCGATAAACTGCTAGGCGCTGTGGAAACGGCGTCGCTTTATGTAGAAAAGGTGCTACGGCAATTACCGCCGGCGGCGACTCTCGATGCCCGCGCATGGTCGCGTGATCCCCAAGTCAATGCGTTTTTTGCGACAACAGATGACTTGCAAGCACTATTGGCTGAAGCGCCTGGCATTCAAGCCTTCTTCAAGGAGAACGGAGCGGAGCGGTGTTATGCCCTCATGCTGATGATTAAGCAGGAGACTGAATCTTTTGGAACAGCGCTGCGGGGTGATGTATTGGTGCGCGATGTCCGGCAGATTCGAGTCAGTTTTTCGCGGCATCGGCTGTTTTTCCCGGCAATCAACGAAAAACAGTTACGGGAGGATTTGCAGCAACGGATGCTGGTATTCCTAGCGACACGGGCACTGGAACGGATTAACTATCTGCGCGATCAGCGCAGTATGCTGGAGGAACAACGGCGGCGATTGCAGGCCCAGTTACGGGCGTTGCGCAGTCACGCCCAAGGATTACAACCATTGCTATCGCCTACGGATTCCAGTATGCACCGGGAGACGGCGTTAGAGCAGCGTCTGATCCAGGTCGAGAAAGACCTGGTAGCAGCACGTAAGCCATTAGCAACACTGGACGATTATCTGAAACAGATCCAGCAAGTACTCAGCCAGCCAGAGACTTATTTGCAGGCCCGCCCCCTCACTCTGCGCTTGACCCGGCTTGGGATCAAGCTATCCCCTCAGTCGCCGGAACCCGGCGAAACAATTTCACTGATCGAGCTGGATTCGCTCGGCGAACAACGGATTGGCGTGCTGGTACGGTTCGGGCGCGAGACATTACCACCCGTATAGGCATTCCTTCCTCCTCTCGTGTTCTTCCTCTTCGCGAAGGGAGTTTCGATAACCAACCAACGATGTAAGCACCATGAGCACGGAATTGCTGAAGCAAACCATCCGCCAAGAACTACCGGATTTGTTGTGAACGAATCCGGAGCTGCATGCCTATATTTTGAAGCTGACCCGCCGGGAATATGCGGGGTGCGAGGAAACTTAAGACCGGTTCTACGATCTGCTGGCGGAGTTACGCTGCGATCAGAAAAAGTAAACACGCAAGTGGGCGGAAAACCAAAAAGAACTGCTGCGACTCCATGAGGAAATCATGGCTCAAGCAAAATAACATGACCGCAGCACCGGTGCGTTGGGATCACGCTGGGGCCTGCAATCTAAGAAGGCGTTCCGCGATGCGTTGGCCGGGATTCTGGAGAAGACGTTTGGGGTGCAGGTGCTCGATGTCAACGAGTATGACGATCAGGGCGAGGTGTTTGGCCGGCCGGATTAGATGGAGCTAGATGTGATCGTTAAGAATGGTTTGTTGCTGATCTGTGAATTAAAGAATTGAAGTCGTCGATTGACAAGGCGGGAATGTATATTTTTGAGCGCAAGGCAAGATTTTATGAGAAACGCCACGGGCGGCAAGCCAACCGGCTGATCGTAATTTTGCCGATGATCGATGCGCGGGCGCGCAAGGTTGCTGAACAACGGGGAATCGAGACCTTCGGCGATTCAGTTTTGGTTGAGGCGCTATAGCGCTGCTGGACGCGCGAAGGCGATCCTGGTGAATCCCCTGGCCTCTTTTGATTCCAATGATCCGTATCCTGCATACGGTGATAGCCAATTGATGACGGAGAATACCGAGCAGTACAACTCACTGGTCAAGATCAAGGAAAATCTGGAGATTATCTTTATCGAATCTGAGACGCAGTTCGAGTATTAAACGTAGCCGTTTATCAGAAAAAAACCACCACTGATCAAACCCGCAGTTGATCGAACGGTAGTTCTGACTTATCTGATTGATTGTAATTTGGAGGTTGTAGGGATCATGAATAGAAAATGCGGTTTTACCCTGCTTGAACTTATTATGACCTTGGCGATTGCAGCGATTGTGATAACCCTTGGTGTACCCGGTTTTCAGGAGGTCATCCGGAATAATCGGATAACGGCTCAGACCAATGAATTGATTACAGCACTCAATCTAGCGCGCAGCGAAGCCATTAAACGTGGTGTCCCCGTCACGATGTGTAAAACGAGTTATTCAGTTACAGCGACCAGCCCGCCGACTGCTTGCAACACTAGCGCAGACTGGCAGCAGGGGTGGATCATCTATGCTGATCCAGGTAGCAACGATGGGGTTATCAAAACCTCTGAAGGCGATGAGATCCTCAGGGTCAAAGAGGCAATGCCCACCGGCTTCAAGCTCGGTACGGGTGGCACTTTTACCAACTGGATTGCGTATCTGCCCACAGGTTTCAATAGAGGCAGCGGGGGGTTGGGTAATGACACATTCCGCTTGTGTCTCGACGGCAATCAGCAAACGGGAAAAGAAATTATCGTTAATCAGGCCGGCCGGGCCTGGGTTAAGGAAGGTGCAAGCTCATGCCCATAAAGAATAACAAGCTCATCAACAACAGAATATCGCGCAGCGTTGTCCAGGGCTTTACGCTTATGGAAGTGTTAGTTGCGGTTATTGTATTGTCCATTGGCCTGCTAGGACTGGCAAGCCTGCAAGCTGTGGGCTTACGTAACAACCAAAGCGCATTATTGCGTTCTCAATCCACCGTGCTGGCCTATGAGGCTGTAGATCGAATGCGCGCCAATCGCAGCGCGGCCCTAAATGGCAATTATAATACTGATTTTAGTACTTCAGCACTGACTTGCGTATCTAATCCAACTTTATCGGGCACTATTGCACAGATCGACTTAATACAATGGAAGAATAGCCTTGCCTGCTCACTGCCATCGGGCGATGGAAAAATCGAGCGTGGAACCGGCAATTTATTTACCATCAGCGTACGATGGGATGACAGTCGAGGTCAACAATCTGCTCAAATTTTTACGGTAACAACGCAGCTATGAACAAAAAAAATGACGCCAAATTCAATGGAAAAACCATTTACCAATCAGGTTTTGGTCTGGTTGAAATCATGGTGGCGCTTGTCATTGGGTTATTTTTGATGACTGGAGTAGTTGAGATCTTTATAGGTAGTAAAACGACCTACAAAACAACTTACAATTCATCACGCATCCAGGAGAATGGCCGGCTAGCGATGGAATTGCTGAGCCGCGATCTGAGGATGGCAGGATATAGAGGCTGTTTGAGATCCAGCATGCCGGTCACTAATACACTGAACAACGCTACGTCTTTCAACTGGAATCTTGACCAGGATATGCAGGGATTTAATGCGTCCGGAACCACATGGTCTCCGGCATTGCCATCGGAAATCAGCAGCCTGCAAATGCTACCAGGTACTGATGTCATTACCGTTCGCACCATAGATAGCGAAGATATCTATGTGACCGGGCAGCCTTCAAATCAGCCAGCTTGCACGCCATCTGTAAGCTCGACCGCTGATCTTAAAGTAACCAATAACAATTTTCTCAAAGACGATGATATCGTGCTGGTCAGTAATTGCCAGCACGCCGCTATTTTTCAGATTACTAATTTTAATACCCAGGAAAACGTGGTGCATAATGCGGGTAACACTATTGTCCCAGGCAACAGTACAAAAGATTTAGGCGGATGCCTGATTGGCGGTGAAATGATGAAAATATCCACCAAAACCTATTTTATCAGAACAGGATCGAGTGGACGGCCCGCGTTGTGGCGGCGAGTAGCAACCGACAGTGCTCAAGAATTAGTTGAAGGCGTTGAGAATATGCAAATCACCTACGGCATAGACAGCACTGGTGATCGACAAGCCAACCAATATACGACAGCGGACACCGTTAATACCAACAACTGGTGGCCAAACGTTGTCAGCATCAGGGTCAGCCTGTTACTCCAGTCTATTGATGACCGGATTACTACTCAGACACAGTCTTATAACTATAATGCCCAATCGATCACTGCAACAGATCGTCGACTGCGTCAGGTTTTCAACACGCTGATCAGCGTTCGCAACCGGCTTCCCTAATTTCCTTAAGCAAAGGCCATCATCATGAAACTAAAATCCAAATTAAAAGGTGATCAAAAAGGCGCAGTTTTGATTGTCGGCCTGTTTATGCTGGTCATCATGACGATTATTGGCGTTACCGCCATGCAATCGACTGGATTAGAGGAAAAAATGGCGAGCAATGTGCGTGATCGCAATGTGGCGCTGCAAGCCGCCGAATCAGCGCTAAGAGAAGCAGAAGATTATATCGAAGGATTAGCCACCATTTCAGGATTCAACGGATCGGGCGGTTTATACGGTTTAAACGATGCAGAACCGATCACATCGGGCGCCCCTGCTGGCAGCACTTGGACGGACACTAATTCCCGGATTTTTGGATCATCGCTGGACGGCGTTAATACCGCGCCTCGTTATATGATCAAAATCAGGAACGTAGGCAATAGCAATCTGGAGGGTTCATTAAATATTAAGGGTTATGGCAAAGAGAATCCCGCCAGCCAGGCTGTTATTTTTCGTGTCACTGCCCGGGGCACGGGCGGCACGGATCAAAGCCGGGTATTTCTGCAAACGCATTATGGCAAGCTGTTTTAGCGTTTAGCCTGTAAGGCCCTCACCTCAAAGCCTGCCAGACTGGATAATGATTAACATTGAATTTTGGAGAACGCCCATGGCCAGCATTCTATTCTTTTCTTCGCGTAAAATATCCAGAGGATGCGTAACCGCCCTACTAGCCACGCTGCCGGTGATCGGGTTCGCTGCACCGGGAACCTTGGCAAACACACCTTTATTTCTTACGGGTACGGTCAAGCCGAATATCACCCTGGTGATCGACGATTCTGGCAGCATGGACTCAGAGACGCTGATTTATTCTAACGATGGCGCGCTATGGTGGCACATCGCCAATCAGTCTTTTGTAGAAAGTGGCAATGTCAATTTTAATATAGCGGGCAACGCCAATGCTGATTGGAAAAAATTTGTCTATCTGTTCCCCAATGGAAGCGGTTCCGGGCAAGGCAGACGTGTTTACTCAGATTCGACGAATGATCACTACGCTATTCCACCGTTGCCGCAATATGCTTTTGCGCGCAGCCCGGATTATAACAATGCCTATTATGATCCGAACACCACCTACGATCCGTGGCCAGACACCAATACGGTAAATTATGACAACATCGCGCCTGCCAACGCGCCTGCCGATCCTACTCATCAAGGCAGCAGCGATAGCTTCTTTAACCTGACCCAGAATATTAAATCAAAGGAATCTAACTGGGTTTTCAGAATGTATACCGGCATGGTGATTCCCAAAGGCGTCACCTATTACGATGGTTCAAGCTGGACAACAGCGACTTCCGATATCCCGGCCTCCGACGCAACCGGCTACGGCATTGAATATTATCCGGCTACCTATTATAAAAAAACGAATAGCGGTGCCTACCAAATTATAGATGGATCGACGGTAATCGCTGGTCAATGCAATGTTCCAAAAGCGAGTCACTATACAATTTTCCACAGCAAGCCAAGCAGTCTGTCCGGCGTGGACGCTCTGGGTCCAGATGGTGCCTGCCTGTCAAAAACCGCGTTAAGCGCCGGCACGGCGGAAATGCAGAATTTCGCCAACTGGTTCAGTTACTATCGCAAGCGCCATCTGGGGTTGCGCAATGGCATTAATAACGCCTTCAAAGATATAACAGGGGTGCGCACTGGCATTGTCAAAATCAATAATCTGCCTTCCCCGCCAAATACCAACATGATTGATCTCGACACCAGCCGGGACAGCTTCCTGTCAAGCATTTACGCGATTGATGGCAATGGTGGAGGCACGCCCAATCGTAATGCCCTCGACTATGCGGGGCGCAATTACAAGAGAACCGGAACGGACGCGCCCATTCAATACAAATGCCAGAAAAACTTTACCATACAGTTCACTGATGGTTTTTCTACACTGGATACGCCCAGCATTGGCAATGTCGATAGCAATAAAGGAACGCCCTACGCAGACAGCTACAGCAACACTCTGGCTGATATTGCCATGCAGTACTACACCGATAATCTGCGCACGGACTTGACCGCCGGGAAAGTGCCGGTGCCTGCTCAGTGCAGTCTGACGAATCGTGATCCATCTCTCGACTGCAATCCGAATCCGCACATGAATACGCTAACCGTGGGTCTCGGCGTCAGAGGCACCCTCTTCGGTAATACCGTGAGCGGCAATCCCTACTACAAGGTTGCGGATGCCTACGCCAACCCGCCGTTGTGGCCGGATGTAACGGGCGCGCGTGATCCACGCCAAGTCGATGACCTTTATCATGCGGCTGTCAATGGTCGAGGTGAAATTTTCAACGCTGAAAATCCAAAGCAGTTAGCGGATGCCATGACCGACAGCCTGAACATCATTACCTCCAGCATTGGTTCTGCAGCCGCAGTTACCTTCAACACCAGTCAGCTCAGCACCAACAGCAACGTCTACCTGGCTCTATTCAACTCATCCAACTGGACAGGCGACTTATTAAGCTATTCGCTGAACCCGGAAAACGGCCAGATCAGCAGCACCGCCGCCTGGAGCGCGGCTGACAAACTCGACAATAAAGCGCCCAGCACGCGCATCATTTACACCTCCAATAACGGCGGCGTTCCTTTTGTCTGGGATTCCCTCAGCGATGCGCAGAAAAACGACCTGCGCACCACGCCGCCCAGCCCGCCCGCTAGCGTTTTGTTGGATAACTTCGCTAAAGCGCGACTGAACTTTATCCGTGGCGACCGCAGCAACGAAGGGAAACAGGGTTATAAGTTCAGAAGTCGCGGGAGCGTACTTGGCGATATTGTTCATTCTGCTCCAGTCTTTGTGGGTCCCGCTTCCACCATAAAACTTCCTAGCGATACTGCGTACCAAAGCTATGCTACCGCTTCCAAGAATCGCAGCGGGGTGCTTTACCTCGGCGCCAACGATGGAATGCTGCATGGCTTTCGTGAAAGCGATGGCGAGGAAGTACTTGCTTATATCCCAAGCAATCTCTTCTCAACAGCCGCTGACGCCGGTCTCCACTATCTGACTGATCCGGCATACAACCATCGCTTCTATGTCGACCTTGAACCTGTGGTGTATGACACACAACTGTCAGGCATTTGGCGCACTCTGCTAATTGGCGGCGAACGCGCAGGCGGACGGGGATATTTTGCGCTGGACGTTACCGACCCCAGCCAATTCACTTCGACAAATGCCAACAACATTGTCAAATGGGAGTTTACCAGCAAGGATGACATCGATTTGGGACATACCTTCAATTTACCAGTTGTCGCCAAAATGGAGAATGATCAATGGGCAGTAATTTTCGGCAATGGCTATGAAGATATTGGCGGAAGCGGCACGGCCAAGCTGTTTATTGCTTACCTGGATGGTGGTCTGGATGGGGTCTGGACCGCCGGTACTGATTACATCAAGATCAATACAGGCAGCGGTTCTTCGTCGGACCGCAATGGATTGGCTTCTGCAGCTCTCGTTGACCTGGATGGTAATGGCAAGGTGGATCGCGCTTATGCAGGCGACCTCAAAGGCAATATGTGGGTTTTCGATTTATCTTCGAATATCAGCAGTAATTGGAACCTGGCGTATGGCGCTAACACGCCCTTGTTCACCACGCAGACTGGCCAGCCGATCACGACAGAGCCGTTGATTGTCAAACACCCCAGCGTCAGCGACACAACGGCGAATAAACCCAATGTGCTGGTGCTGTTTGGCACGGGCCAGTATCTGGTCAACGGCGATAAATCCAGCACAGCCACTCAATCCATTTATGGCGTATGGGACGATGGCGCTAATACCACAAAACCTTTGGCTTTAAGCAAGCTGGTCCAACAGACCATGACTGCTGGAAATGTTGATGTAAACGGCGATTTTACAAGCAACACCAGCGGTAATCTGAGATTGATCACGGATAACAAGGTTATATACGATGGCCCCAGCACGCAAAAGAAATACGGCTGGTACGTCAACTTGCCCACCACGGGGGAGCGCATTGTAGTTAGCGGATCGGTGAGAGGGAAAATCTTGTTCATGAATACGATGATTCCTTCAAACCAACCCTGTGAATACGGCGGTTCAGGCTGGCTAGTCTCCATTGATTTCGCCAATGGCGGAAGCCCAGACACAACACCGTTTGACTTGAATCGCGATAGCCAGGTCGATAAAGAAGACCTGGTTACAGTCAGCAATAATCAAGATGCTGCAGTAGTCGGCGAGAAAGTTGAAGGCATTCCAGCTCGCTCCAGCTTCTTGAGTAATTATCAATACACGCCCACCAGTTCGACAGCGCAAGGCGATCAAATCAACATCCGCGAAGTCGAGGGTGTCGATGCCAATATCGCGGGCCGCCTGTCCTGGAGAGAGTTGTGGAATCGGTAAATGCCAGCTAACCAGTCATTCCGGGTTTGTTTTGGCCGGCAAATCCGGAGACCACGCCTAAAAGGAAACACGCATGCCGGATAAAAAAGGCTTTACTTTGATTGAGATCATTGTCGCAGTCGCAATAGTCGGTATTCTCGCGGCAATTGCCTACCCATCTTACCAAGACAGTGTGCGCAAATCGCGGCGGGCAGACGCGAAGGGAGTGTTACTGGAAGCAGCGCAATGGATGGAGCGGTTTTTTACGGAAAACAATCGCTACGATCAAGACAAGGCGGGTAATGCGGTTGTCCTCTCTGCCGCTGTTCAAAAGTCTCCAAAGGAGGGAACAACCAAATACTATAATGTTAGCCTCAAGTCTGACTGTAGTACTGCTAGCGATACGGTAACCGCCAATACATTCACATTGTATGCGTGCCGAATAGCGACTTCTCCTCAAGCGAGTGATAAGTGTGGCACCCTGAGCCTGACGAATACTGGGGCGAAAAGCATCAGTGGCGCAGCCACAGGAGTCACTGTCGACGATTGCTGGCGTTGAAAGCATGCTCAAAAGAAAGGCCGGCCCAGTGCCGGCTTTTTTATTGCATCCGTAATCATGCATTGCAGCGCAGCTCGTTCGATCCGTCAAGCATGAGGGCTGAGCGATATCCCTTTTCTGAATCCACGCCGCGCTGCCGCGCTATACTTGACTTTCGATTACGATGAGAAAACCGGGGGCGGCACCGTCGTCCCCTTCGGCTTTTGGAGGCGCCCGTGCGCGATGTTTCAACCTTCCAGGGATTGATCCTGGCCTTGCAAGACTACTGGGCACGCCAAGGTTGCGTGTTGTTGCAACCCTACGATATGGAAGTGGGTGCGGGAACCTTCCACCCAGCCACCTTCCTGCGCGCCATTGGCCCTGAACCGTGGAGCGCTGCTTACGTGCAGCCCTCTCGCCGCCCTACCGATGGCCGCTATGGCGAAAATCCCAACCGCCTGCAACACTATTATCAATATCAAGTGGTCATCAAACCTTCGCCACTGGATTTGCAGGATCTCTACCTTGGTTCACTCCAGGAACTCGGCCTTGATCCTCTCATCCACGACATCCGCTTTGTCGAGGATAACTGGGAGTCTCCAACGCTGGGCGCCTGGGGCCTGGGCTGGGAAGTGTGGCTGAATGGCATGGAAATCACCCAATTCACCTACTTCCAGCAGGTTGGTGGTCTGGACTGCAAGCCAGTCACTGGCGAAATCACCTACGGCATCGAGCGTATCGCCATGTATCTGCAAGGCGTAGAAAGCGTTTTCGATCTGGTTTGGACCGATGGGCCCTTGGGCCGCGTTACCTACGGCGATGTGTTCCACCAGAATGAAGTCGAGATGTCCACCTACAATTTCGAATATGCCGATACAACTTCACTGTTTGTCGGATTTGACACCTGCGAAGCTGAAAGCAAACGGTTGATCGAACTGGGCCTGCCCCTGCCCGCCTATGAAATGACGTTGAAAGCCTCGCATACCTTCAATTTGCTGGATGCCCGTAAGGCCATCTCGGTCACCGAGCGCCAGCGCTTCATCCTGCGGGTCCGCACCCTCGCTCGCGCCGTTGCCCAAGCCTACTACGATGCCCGCGCCGCTCGTGGCTTCCCCATGTGCCAATCGGCGGCTACTGCGCGCTTGGAGGCCCTCCATGCCTGATATCCGCGATTTGCTGATTGAAATCGGCACCGAGGAATTACCCCCTAAGGCCCTGCCCGCTCTATCTGCCGCTTTCGAGCAAGGTATTCGCGAGGGCTTAGAAAAAGCGGGTTTGACCGCTAGCGAAATCCACCGTTTCGCCACCCCGCGCCGGCTGGCCATACTTATCGATCACTTGCCGGTACGCCAGCCTGACCGCCAACTCGAACGCCGTGGTCCAGCATTAAGCGCCGCCTTTGGCTCAGACGGTCACCCGACGAAAGCGGCCGAAGGTTTCGCCCGCTCCTGTGGCGTTACCGTGGCTGAATTGCAACAGCAGAAAACCGATAAGGGTGCCTGGCTGGTTCACGTCAGCCAAGAACCAGGCGCCGCCACGGCAGACCTGATTCCTGGCATCGTTGAAGCCGCGCTAGCCAGCCTGCCGATTCCTAAGCGGATGCGTTGGGGGGATCGCGAGGATGAATTTGTGCGGCCGGTGCATTGGGTAGTGCTGCTGTTCGGTGACGACATCATCCCGGCAACCATCATGGGTGTCGATACCAGCCGGGAGACCCGCGGTCATCGTTTCCATCATCCACGATCGATCCGTTTAACCGTACCAATCCGCTATACCCGGCAATTGGCGACGGAAGGCAAGGTCATTGCCAGCTTCAACGAACGCCGTGAGGCTATCCGGGTACAGGCCGAGGCTGTCGCCGCTGAACTGGGAGGGGTGGCTGTTATCAAGCCAGAACTGCTGGATGAAGTCACGGCGCTGGTCGAATGGCCGGTCGCGCTGGCTGGCAATTTTGAACGGCGGTTTCTGGAAGTGCCTGCCGAAGCGCTGATCAGTACCATGCAGGATAACCAGCGCTACTTCCCGGTAGTGGATACTCATGGCCGGTTATTACCGCACTTCATTACTATTACCAACCTGGAAAGCCAGGACCCGGCCCAAGTGCGTGCCGGTAATGAGCGTGTCATTCGCCCGCGCTTTAGCGATGCAGAGTTTTTCTGGAAACAGGACCGCAAGCAACCGCTGGCAGCGCATATGGAAACGCTCAAGCATGTGGTGTTCCAGCAACGGCTCGGCAGTCTGGCCGATAAGAGCACCCGAGTCGCCCGTCTAGCACGATTCATTGCGGAACAAGGTCACAGCAATATTGACTGGGCGGAACGGGCAGCACGATTGGCCAAATGCGATTTGATGACTCAAATGGTGCAGGAATTTCCAGAGCTGCAAGGTGTTATGGGCCGCTACTATGCCTTACATGATCAGGAAGCCCCTGAAGTTGCACAGGCGCTGGAAGAACATTACCTGCCACGCTTTGCTGGCGACCGGTTACCTGCCACTGCCACTGGACGCAATGTCGCCCTGGCCGACCGGCTCGACACCTTGATCGGCATATTTGCCATCGGCCAAGCGCCTTCCGGCGCGAAGGACCCCTTTGCGTTACGCCGTGCTACGCTGGGCGTACTGCGGATTCTGATCGAAGGCAAGCTGGACTTGGATCTGCGGACCCTGCTGGAACACACCGCCGCGAACTTCGATGTAGCCCTCCATGCGAAATCAGCCGTCGAGACCGTTTTTGACTTCATGATGGACCGGTTGCGTGGCTATTATCTGGATCAAGGTATTCACCCGGATACATTTGAAGCAGTGCTGGAGTGCCGGCCAGCCCGGCCGCTGGACTTTGACCGCCGGGTGCGTGCGGTCGGTGCTTTCCGGGAGCTACCGGAAGCCGCCAGCCTAGCTGCTGCCAACAAGCGTATTCGCAATATTCTGCGCAAAATAGATACCGTATTGCCCTTCGAAGTTCGCCTTGATTTACTGACTGAGGAGGCAGAGCAAGCACTGGCGGGCCGATTGGCGGAACTCTCCTCCGAGGCGATACCGCTGATGGAGGCCGGTCTGTACGGAGAGGCGCTGAACCGTTTGGCGAGCCTGCGTGAGCCGGTTGACACCTTCTTCGACCAGGTGCTGGTAATGGCCGGGGATACCGCAGTACGTGATAATCGCATTGCTCTACTGAACGAACTGAGCAGTTTGTTCCTGCGGGTAGCGGATTTCTCACGCCTGCAAGATTGACGTTAGCGATCAGGAGCAGG
This sequence comes from Gammaproteobacteria bacterium, assembly GCA_024234995.1. Classification (GTDB taxonomy): domain Bacteria; phylum Pseudomonadota; class Gammaproteobacteria; order Competibacterales; family Competibacteraceae; genus UBA2383. The sequence goes on along the minus strand of JACKNF010000001.1, from coordinate 175,559 downwards.
CATTTTGCTAGAGCCTGGAACTTGAAATCTAAGCCCCTCTCCCTCGCTTTCCCTTTTGTAAGGGAGAGGCCGCTTTGGAACCGCTGATGGTTTCACGTGAAACATCAATTGGAACCGGGAATCCGGCGATGGTTTCACGTGAAACATCTTTTACTTGCACCTTCTTACCTTGAATGAATATGAAGCTGATTATTTTGGACCGCGATGGCGTTATCAACGAAGACTCTGATGCCTTCATTAAGTCCCCAGATGAGTGGATACCGATCCCTGGTAGTTTGGATGCATTGACCCGGCTCAGTCATGCCGGATATCGAGTCGTGATCGCTACCAACCAATCTGGCGTAAGCCGAGGGCTATTCGATTTAGAAACACTCAATATGATCCACAAAAAAATGCACCGGCTGGCACAGGAGACCGGCGGTTTGATTGATGCGGTATTTTTCTGTCCAGACACCGATGAGGCCAATCCTTATCGCAAACCGAATCCCGGAATGTTCCTGGAAATTAGCCGCCGTTTGAAATGCCAGCTGCAAGGGGTCCCCATCGTAGGTGATAGCGTGCGCGATATCCGGGCCGCCCGCGCGGCCAATGCTTGGCCGTTGCTCGTCCGAACGGGAAAGGGCGCTGTAACGATTGAGCAGGAGACGGAAAGTTGTGCAAATGTTCAAGTCTTCGATGACTTGGCCGCAGTGGCTGACTATCTCATTGCGTTGCAATGAAAAATTTTCGATCTTGTAATTATGTCTACTCAAATCTCTGCCCAACGCCATACCCTGAACCTCTTCCTGCGCTCGCTGTTATTTTCACTCGGTATGATTGTCTCGACCAGCGGGGTGGCCTCACTCGTCGTGCTGAGTTTTCCCCTGCCCTTTATCCGGCGCTATCGCTTATCCCAATTCTGGTCTCGTTTCAATATCTGGTGGTTACACATCACGTGCCGGATCGATTATCAACTCAGCGGCGTTGAAAACATTCCCGGCCGGCCGGTTGTCGTGATGGCCAAACACCAATCAACCTGGGAAACGATCTTTCTTCATCAATACCTGCCGCCTATCGCCTGGGTGGTCAAACGCGAGCTGCTGTGGATACCTTTTTTTGGCTGGGCGCTGGCATTACTGCGGTCAATCGCCATCAACCGTCAGGCAGGCGCCTCAGCAGTTAAGCAAGTCATCCGGCAAGGTGTGGAACACCTGCATCAAGGACAGTGGGTGCTGGTATTTCCCGAAGGCACCCGGGTTGCTCCGGGCGTTCGCAAGCGCTATGGCATGGGCGGGGCCGTGGTGGCCGTACGCAGTGGCTGTTCAATTCTGCCCATCGCGCTGAACGCTGGGGAGTTTTGGCCACGAGGAGGATTTATCAAACGCCCTGGAACCATCCAAGTTGTCTTCGGCCCGCTGATTGACAGTGCTGGGCGTTCACCACAGGATTTAACCCAGCAGGTGGAAGATTGGATCGAAAAGACGATGGAGCGTATTAGTGGCGAGTAAAAGACCGGCCTCTGGAAAGCTGCCGATCCAATTCTGCCAGCCGTTCCGGGGTGCCGATATCGCGCCACACGCCCCGGTAATACTCACCGCTGACTTTTCCAAACGTCATCGCCTGACGCAACAGCGGTCCTAATGGAAACCGGCCCGGGTTACATCCCGCAAACAATGCAGGATGCAGGACGCTAATTCCACTAAAAGTCAATTGTGGTGTCCCATGCTCCATGACATGTCCATCGTCCAAGAGCGCAAAATCCCCTTCGGCGTGATGCGGCGGACTGTCCACTAGCACCAGATGCGCCAGACCGGCGGCGGGCGCATCCAGCAACCGGGTGAACGAATAGTCCGTCCAGATATCGCCATTGACCACAATAAACGGTTCTGATCCGAGCAAGGGCAATGCCTGAAAGATACCACCCCCTGTTTCCAATGCGGCCGGCGGCTCCAAAGACCAAGCAATGCGCATATTCCAGGCACTGCCATTGCCCAACACCGCTGGCAATTGTTCGCCCAGATGGCCCGTATTGATCACAACATCAACGATTCCCGCTGCTTGCAATCTTTCAAGGTGATGGACAATCAGCGGGCGTCCGGCAACAGGCAGCAACGGTTTAGGGGTATGGTCAGTTAAGGGGCGCATCCGCTCGCCGCGCCCCGCGGCCAGAATCATTGCTTTCACCGCAACTGCTCCACCGGTGGTCTCCAGCCACCTATGCTACGCAACCGCAGCAGGCTGCATAAATCAGCCAATTCAGGATAACGGCCCGCTACTCCTAAGATGTAACCCAGAGTCCGCGGAATATCATGCAGATAACCTGACTTACCATCCCGTAAATTAAGACGGGCAAAGATACCCGTCGCTTTGAGATGGCGCTGCACACCCATCAGATCAAACCAGCGCAGAAACTGACCGGCATCATCCAAACCCTTCATACCCAGCGCCCTCAACCGCATCCAATAATCCAACACCCAAGCTTCAACCTGCTCACGCGGCCAAGCGATATAACAATCGCGCAACAGGGAAACCAAATCGTAAGTGACAGCGCCCATTACTGCATCCTGAAAATCCAGCACACCGGGATTATCTGGATCTGTGACCATCAGGTTGCGGGAATGATAATCCCGGTGCACCCAAACACGCGGTTGTTCCAGCGCATTACCGGCTAACAGTGCAAAAGCACGATCTAGGATATGATGCTCCTCTGCGGTTAACTCCAGGCCAAGCAACTTCCCCAAAAACCACTCGCGGAATAACTCCATCTCACGGTGCAATAATGCCGAATCGTAAGGCGGCAGTAATGATGAAGCTGGATCGCCGCCGGTCTGCAACCGCGCCAGCGCCTCCAAAGCATCTGCGTACAGAGCAGGAACGCTACGCTGATCCAATTCAGTCAGGTACTGGCGGGCACCAAGATCCGTCAGCAGCAACAATCCTTGATTGAGATCGCTGGCCAATACTTCAGGCGTATTCAATCCTAACGCGCGCATAGCTTGGGCAATAGCGACAAATGGCCGGCAATCCTCCTTGTCTGGCGGCGCGTCCATAACAATGCATGTCCGGCTATCGTCGTACCAGACCCGGAAATAGCTGCGGAAACTGGCGTCGCTGGAGGCGGGAGCAATCCGCCTCGGAGACATGGGTAAAACCTCAGTCAGCCACTCACGCAACAGTTGCTCACGATCACTCACGAAATTGACTCCACCTTTCTAAATCAGATATCAGGTTTTTACTTGGAGCCGAAAACCTGGAACATAGGGATGGTTTCACGTGAAACATCAAATCGAGAATCTACAACCCTGAAATCTGGAACATAGGGATGGTTTCACGTGAAACACACGGTTTGAGAAAACTGCTATCTGGAACACAATATCCTTGGGATACGATACTTGATCTGGATACTCGATTGCAGCAAGACTCAATCTATGCGATGTTAGGGCACTTTCATCAACACGTAAAATCCTGTTCCGTGACGCCGCATTATCAAACACTCATCATCGGCGCCATGCTGGCTCTGTTACCACTGGCCAGCGCCCAGGCGCAATCTTCTAACCCTTTCCTCAATCCTTGGGCGCGCTGCGAACCCGACGAACTGGCGAGGGATATCGTCCCGATGCCGAATGCGTCATCGCCAGACACGTTACCACTCCAGGCCGATGCGGACCGGATTGAATCCTCTTCGGCCCAATCGGTACTGGAAGGCAATGTTAGCCTATCGATGGGCACCCAACGGTTGCGTGCCGACCAGATTATTCTGGAGCGCCCCAGCAACCGGGCGCGAATCGAGAAGGGTTTTACCTATGGTGATCCCAATCAAGCCATCCGCGGCCAAAAAGCGGAGGTCGATTTAAATACCGAAACTGGCTGGTTCAAGGAGGCGGATTATTATCTGCCACACCGCAATGCTCAAGGACATGCTGACGAGGTGAAGGTAGACCGCCGCCAGCAACTCAGCCAGCTTGAAGACGCCACCTACTCCACCTGTCCGCGCGGCCACGAGTTCTGGGAATTGCGCGCGCGCGACATGCAATTGAATGAAGCAACTGGGCGCGGTTCAGCGGCCCATATCAGTATCGCTTTCAAGGATACCCCGCTGCTTTATTTTCCCTACCTGTCTTTTCCTATTACTGATGAACGGCAGTCAGGGTTCCTGTTTCCACTCCAGGGCTATGGGAGCGAAACGGGTTTTGAGCTACAGATCCCTTATTACTGGAACATCGCACCCAATCGCGATATGACGATTACGCCTCGGCTCATGACAGCCCGAGGGTTATTGCTAGGTCTGGAATACCGCTATCTATATCCCAACCATCAGGGACAAATCGGCGCTGAGTATATTCCGCATGACCGGCGTTACGAGAATGATCGTGGCTCATTCAAAATCAGCGACCGTGCCGCGCCGCTGCCAAATTTTTATACCGATCTTCACTACGAGTATGTTTCTGACGACGATTACCTCCAAGATTTGAGCAATAATCTGGAGTTCTTGAGCGTCAACTACCTGGAGCGGCACCTGGATGCCCGCTATGATGGAAACGGCTGGCAGGCGCTGGCGCGCGTACAGGGTTACCAGATCTTGAATCCAGCATTGTTCGCTATTACTGGAGAACCTTACCAGCGCCTACCGCAACTGCTGTTCAATGGCGCTTGGCCAACCAGCGCTGGCGGATTCGATTACCGGCTATACGGCGAATTCGTACATTTCGAGCAATCCGATGTGGTCACTGGCACCCGGCTGGATCTATGGCCAACCGTTGGCTGGACGCTGCAAGAATCTTGGGGCTACCTCAAGCCCGAAGCAGGTTTCCGTCACACCCGTTATCAGCTCAACAACAATGCGCCAAATATCCCTGACACCCCCTCGCGTGACATCCCTGTGCTCAGCTTGGACAGCGGCTTGCTCTTCGACCGGTCACTTCAAGCCAGCTGGCTGGGTGTGACTTCAGGAACGCAGACCCTCGAACCTCGACTGTTCTACCTTTACGTTCCTTATCGCAATCAGAACGGCATCCCATTGTTCGACAGCAGCCGGATGGACCGCGACTACGACTGGCTGTTCCGTAAGAATCGTTTTACCGGCGCTGATCGAATGGGTGATGCGAATCAGTTGACCGCCGCATTGACGACCCGGGTGATCGACGGCCCTAGCGGCCGGGAGCGGTTACGCGCCAGCATCGGTCAAATTCAATACTTCGAAGACCGCCGGGTCACGTTATACCCCGATACGCCACCGGCCACCCAAGACAATTCCGGGTTGATCACCCAAGGGCAGCTGAATCTCTCATCCCAATGGTCAATACAGGGCAGCATACAACTGGAACCCGATAATCAGGATTTTTTACGGGGTGCTTTCGATCTGCGCTACTACGCCAATCCCCGGCAACTGATAAATCTATCCTACCTGCTGGATCGCGATCCTTCGGAACAGTCGCCCGATACCAGAGATCAAATTGATTCGCTGGACATATCTTTCCTATGGCCGCTGACTGAGCAATGGCGGGTATTGGCTCGCTGGAATCAAGCCATGAATGTCAACCGGAATCTGGAAACGCTGGCAGGACTCGAATACGAGGATTGTTGCTGGGCATTGCGGGCAGCCGCTCGCCAATATCGCGACAGCCCGGTAGATACAGATGCAAAAACTGGATTTTATATCGAATTGGAATTGAAAGGGTTATCCCGATTGGGCGGCGGTCTTGAAACCGTACTCCAGAATTCCATTCTTGGCTATCAACCGATCCGCTATTAGCCTTCTACTGCTGATGACTCGCATGAATAAACTGCTTTTTCCCCTACTGTTGAGCCTGCCGTTATGCACCCTGTCCATCACCGGTCAAGCACAATTGGTGTTTGGTCCTGGCACGGAAGGAACCGCCAGCACATTGGACACGATCGTAGCGGTGGTTAACGATGATGTGATTACTCACAGGGAACTCAATACCGCTATCGCGCTTGTCGAACGCCAGATGCGCCAAAACAAGGTACAGATTCCACCCAGGGCTGATCTGGAAAACCAAGTGCTAGAACGGTTGATCCTATCCCAATTGGAATTGCGCACCGCCGAGCGTAACGGAATCACCGTAGATGACGCGACACTGAATACGGCTATCGACGACCTAGCCCGGCGCAATAATATGAGCCTGACCCAGTTGCGGCAGACCGTCGAAAAGGATGGTATCAGTTTCGCCAAATTCCGCGATGATGTGCGCCGGGAGTTGATGGTGGCCCGGTTACGACAGAAAGCGGTGGACAGCCAAATTCAAATTTCCGATCAAGACGTGGAAAGCCTGCAAACCCAATTGGCCGGGCAGATTAATCCAAGCGGTAACAGCGGTAGCACTGAATATCATATCGCTCAAATTCTGATCGCTGTGCCAGAAGGCGCTTCACCAGAACAAATCGCAACAGCCAAGCGTCAAGCGGAAAATGTGCTGGCGCAACTGGGCCAAGGCGGTGATTTCGGGCGGCTGGCCGCCAGCGTCTCCGCGGGTCAACAGGCATTGGAAGGTGGCGATCTAGGCTGGCGGCGCGTCGATCAATTGCCTACCTTGTTCACTGATGCCGTGCTTAAATTGCAACCTGGTCAGGTTAGTCAATTGATCCGCAGCCCAAGCGGGTTTCACATCGTCAAGCTGTTGGATGTCCGGGGCAGCAATGATCCACGCCCGGAGGCCCAAACTGCGACGGCTGATATAGAGCGCACCCGGATACGCGAGGCGCTGTTCCGGCGGCGTTCCGATGAAGAGTGGGAACAATGGCTGCGCCGTTTGCGTGATGAAGCCTATGTGGAAATCCGCCTGCAACCGGCTCGATCTGCCACCGCAACGCCATGAGCGGTGCTGCGGTTCGACACTCGCCCCACTCGCCCCGCAAGCGCTTTGGTCAACACTTTTTACATGATCCTGAGGTCATCGCCTGCATTGTTGCAGCGATTCACCCGGCGATGGGCGAACGGATGGTGGAAATCGGTCCTGGGCAGGGAGCGCTGACCCGGCCTTTATTACGGGCCGTGGGCGAACTGGATGTTATAGAGCTGGATCGTGATCTACTGGAACCATTGCATGCGCGCTGCGCTGGGCTGGGGACACTGCGCATTTATCAAGCGGATGCATTGGAATTCGATTTTGCCAGGCTGCATAGTGACGGTCCCCGGTTGCGGGTTGCCGGCAACCTGCCCTACAACATCTCAACACCGCTATTGTTCCATCTACTGACCTACGCTGAACATCTCTCCGATATGCACTTCATGTTGCAGCAAGAAGTTGTGGAACGCATGGCGGCGGACCCAGGCAATCCGGCCTATGGCCGGTTATCGGTGATGCTGCAATATCGCTGTCAGGTAGAGTCACTGTTCACCGTTGAACCTGAGGCGTTTTATCCGCCGCCAAAAGTGCAGTCCGCAGTCGTTCGTCTGGTTCCACGTGAAACATTGCCTGTTATTGTGCAAGATGAAAAGCGCTTTGCTGAGGTGGTGCGCCAAGCATTCTCTCAGCGCCGCAAAACCTTGCGCAACAGCCTTTGCGGGTTGTTGGATGCTGATCGAATCAAAGCAGCCGGCGTTGATCCGGGCGCTCGCCCGGAAACATTGGATTTAGCAGCCTTTGCGGCGTTGAGCGATGCCATCATAAGCTGACAACCAACGTCTTCATGGTTTCACGTGAAACATTTCATCCAGATGGATCGAAGTCTGAAGTGAGTGATTCAGCGGTTGCCCGTATGGTTTCACGTGAAACACTCAACAGACGCCTTGCTACCCCCGTAAATCTCAAGATGTGGAAGCTAACAATAAAAAATGCCGGGAGGTTGGAATGGTTGTTTGTTGTGATTCTTGTTGGCCATGATCGTCGCTGTCGTTGCTGAAAAGCCTGCAGTCGCTCGTGACATCGCCAAAGCCCTGGGCGCCCGTCAGCGAGGCGAAGGTTTTCTGCATGGTAACGGTTATGTCGTGACCTGGGCGATTGGTCATCTAGTACGGCTTGCCGAACCTCACGAAATCAATCCCGGCTGGAAGCACTGGCGACGTGAACTCCTGCCGATGCTGCCAGAACGCTGGCCCTTGATCGTGAGCGACCGCACCCGCGAACAATTTGAGGCCGTTCGCCGTATTCTCAACGATGACGCCATTGACCGGGTGGTGTGTGCGACCGACGCCGGCCGTGAAGGCGAACTGATCTTCCGCTATCTCTACGAAGCCACTGGCTGCTGCAAACCGATCAGCCGGTTATGGATTTCCTCATTAACACCGGATGCGATCCGTCAAGGTTTCCAGAACCTGCGCGACGGTCATGAATTTGACCCGTTAGCTGCCGCTGCCAGGGGACGCAGTCAGGCAGACTGGCTGGTTGGAATGAACCTGTCGCGGGCCTACACCCTGACCTGCGGGATGTCCGGCGAGGATGTATTGTCAGTCGGCCGGGTACAGACTCCGACGCTGGCAATGGTTGTGGAACGGGATCTTGCTATTCGCGCCTTTGTTCCCGAAGATTATCGGGAAGTGGTAGCTACGTTCGTACCGGTCTCCTCATCCGCTCCATCCTCACGAGAGAAAGAGCAGCGTTACCAGGGCGTCTGGTTCCGCGGCGAACGCCCGGAAGCCAAAGCCAAGCGCTTGCCCAAGGATGGCCAAGAAGCGGAACAAATTGCTGCCCGCGCCAGAACAGGCCAAGCCATCATTGAATCCTGCAAAGCAGAAACCCGCCGCGCCCCGCCACCCTTGCTGTACGACCTCACGGAATTACAACGTCACGCGAACCGGCTGTACAGCTTCAGCGCGCAAACAACCTTGGATATTGCCCAAAAGCTGTACGAGCAATACAAATTGATTAGCTATCCACGCACCGACAGCCGTCATCTCTCAACGTCTGTGGCAAGGACACTCGGCACAATCGTCGCGGCAATTGAAGAAACCTACCGGGATCGATTGGCGCCTGGCACGGGTCAGCCGTCATTAAGCAACCGCTTCGTCGACGACAGTAAGATCACTGACCATCACGCCATCATTCCTACCCCCGTACCTGCCCGGACACTGGCCGCCGACGAGCGCAAGATTTATGACTTGATCTGCCGCCGGTTATTGATGGCCTGGCACGATGATCATCTTTGGGCCGTCACCACTCTCATTACCACGATCCACACCCCGAAAGAGAAAGCAGCCATCGTCGACCGCTATCACAGCACCGGCACGGCTGTGGAACAGATCGGCTGGAAAATTCTGGAGGCAGAGACAGATAAATCGGTAAAGAAATCCAGCAGCAAGCGCAAGCCGGCCAAAACGACTCCCGTCGAGCATGCTGCGACCGAAGAAGATACTGAACAAAGCCTGCCACCGGGCCTGATCGTTGGTCAGCCACAACACGTGTTAGAAGCGCGCGCCGTCGTCAAACAAACCCGCCCGCCACCGCGCTTGACCGAGGCCACGCTACTGACGGCAATGGAGACCGCTGGACGGCAGTTGGAGGACAAAGAACTTTCAGCGGCAATGAAGGAAAGCGGATTGGGGACTCCAGCCACTCGTGCTGACATCATCGAAACCCTGCTCAAGCGCCAATACCTGATCCGCGATGGCAAGACATTAAATGCGACTGAGCGCGGCATCCGGCTGATTGAAACCGTCCAAACGCCGATCAAGAGTCCGGTCATGACCGGCGAATGGGAAGCACGTTTAAAACGCATCCAGCGCGGTGAGGGAGATTTTTCTGGTTTTATGGCCGGCATCACCAGCTTCGTGACCAACGCGGTAGCACTGGCCCTAGCCGTGACCCGGCCCGCCTTATCACCAGGGCCTCTTGCCATAAATGGAGAAGGAATAGCCAGCCCAGCTCTAGAGCCAGCTCCACAACGCCCGCCAACGCCGGTGGATCGCTTGCACGATCTGTTACAAAATGAGTTTCGCCTGCCTGCTTTCCGGCCTTATCAGGAGCAAATCTGCCGAACTGTGACGGAAGGCCGCGACGTATTGCTGGTGATGCCGACCGGAGCCGGTAAGTCACTCTGTTTCCAGTTACCCGGCATCGCCCGCGCTGGAACCACGCTGGTGGTATCGCCGCTGATCGCATTGATGGAAGATCAGGTCGCCAAACTATGCGAATGGGGTCTGCGCGCTGAGCGCATTCACTCTGGGCGGGATCGCGCAGTTTCGCGCCAAGTATGCATTGCCTACTTACAGGGGCAGCTGGATTACCTATTCATCGCCCCGGAACGGCTACGCGTCCCTGGTTTTCCCGAAATGTTAGCGCGGCGCAAGCCGGTGCTGATCGCAGTGGATGAGGCGCATTGCATTTCACAATGGGGCCACGATTTTCGTCCTGATTACCGGATGCTAGATCAATATCTACCTTTGTTGCGACCGGCTCCGGTTATTGCCTTGACCGCGACGGCAACCGTGCTGGTGCAGGATGACATTGTCAACCAACTCGGGATGAGCGACGCGACGCGCTATATTCATGGCTTTCGCCGGCCCAATCTAGCAGTAGAAACAGTCGAGACACGCAAACCGGAACGGCATGCAACTGTCCGGCAAATTCTGGCCGATCCGGACCGGCGTCCTGCCATTATCTATGCACCCACCCGCAAGGAGACCGAGGCACTGGCGCTGGAATTGGGTGTGGATTATCCAGTTGCAGCCTATCACGCCGGTATGGATCCACGGGAACGTGAGCGGGTGCAAGGACTGTTTAACGCCAGCCGCTTGCAGGCAATCGTCGCTACGATCGCGTTTGGCATGGGCATTGATAAGCCTGATATTCGTACAGTGATTCATACGGCCCTGCCAGGCAGCGTCGAGGGCTACTACCAGGAAATCGGCCGGGCCGGGCGCGACGGACAACCTGCCCGAGCGATTCTCCTGTATTCCTATGCGGATCTGCGGACTCACGAATATTTTCACCGGCGCGGCTATCCTGAGCTTGTGCAGTTATCGCGGATTTTCCTGGCGCTCAACGCGGACCCCCAGCCCAAGGCAGTATTACATGACTGGCTGGGCATGGATCTGGACGTGTTTGAAGCTGCAGTAGAAAAATTACTGGCGCATGGCGGCGCGCGGCGAGACATGGAAGGGAATCTCAGCCGGGGCGAGGATGGCTGGCAGCGTGCCTACCAGCAACAGAGCGATCACAAGCTGCTGGAACCCCGGCAAATACTGGAATTCGCTGATAAGGCCACGGGTTGCCGGATGGTGCGGCTGGTACGCCACTTCGGTGACCGGGATGATGATCAGCCCTGTGGAATTTGCGATATCTGCGCACCTCAGGCGACGATTGCCCGGCGCACTCGCCGGTTGAGCCATACGGAAAGCCAATGGGCTTTGCAGGTGTTGGAGGGGCTATGCTGGCGCGAGGGGCAAACACCCCGCCAGTTATGCGAGCGGCTGACTGAAGGACAAGAGAACCGGCGGGCATTCGAGCAATTGCTGGAAGCAATGGCTGGAACCGGGTTGGTCGAGTTACAAGATGACACCTTTACCAAGGATGGCAAGGTCATCGCCTTCCGGCGGGTCTATCTGACCGAAACAGGGAAGAAGGCAGGTGCCGGTGAGGTAGAAATGATGCGATTAGCCGGGAAGGCAGCAACGACAGTGAGGCCAGAACACAAACGGAATAGAGGGAAACGGCGTTGAAATGACGCGTATACGGCAAAAGCCGTCACCAGCGCAAATTCTGGCAACGGCTTTTATTCTTCCCAGCCAAGGATTACAGATTGGCCGAACGCCACCAGCTATTGTGATCGCGGCGCAACTCTTCGTGGGTCGGCATGGGATAGAAAGCCATATCAGCGCCATTGCCCATGTAGAAACCGCTCTTGATCATTCGATAAGGGAATTCCAAGGAATGCACCCGGTGCACCAGCTTGGTATGCTTGTCTTTGGTATCCAGTTCCAGCAAGGCCTCGCGCAGATGATGCATGAACGAATACGGCAAGTCGCCTACGGGGCCATTGGCCGGATCAGTCGCCAATGCGCCCAAGCCCAATTCAACGAAGCACAGGCCAGGGAAACGGATGAACTTGGCCGGCTGACTGGTCACGCCTTCATAGTAGGCGGCGGGACCCTGAGTGCTAACCACTAAACTATTAACCGGCGCCAGATCCTGATACATGTGCAGGCCGCCTGAAGTATCAGGTGGTGCGGTTTCGCTGCGGGTCAAACCTAAAGTGTGGCCATAGGCGGTGCTCAGATAGAGTTTGCCTAAGGCGCTGACCGGAATATGCTCCAACACCCGGTAAATCGAAATATATACTGAATTTTTGGGTTGACCATCCGGGTGAGGTGCGCAGCGGGCAATGCCTTCTTCAAGCGGGAAGTATTCATGCCGGAATGAGGGATCAACCTCGAAAAAAATGGCTTGTCCCTTGGATTTATATTTGTGGCCAGTCGCATAGTATTGCCCGAACTGTTCCGGTGGCAGCATGGACGCGATCAATGCTTCAGGGATCAGCGAAAAGTACAGATGGACAGTCATGATGTGTGCTCTCTCCAGGTTTTGAAAGGGATGGGACGAATAATGCCAATAATATGATAGATCACCGGGTAACAAGGCAGAGAATTATACCGCTTTTTATCAGGTTTCGTGATGAAGATGGTTTTATTCGATCGCCTCGGTCGCTCCCAAGTGGTTTTCCAGAGCATCCAGCGTCGTAACAGACGGCTGGCATTCGAGTCCGCTGCAAACATAGGCGGTCACTGCTGCCAACCCAGGTTTTTGTTCAGCGAGAGACCCTTCCGGCAAGACGGCCTCCTTGGGAATGGCCAACGTCAACCGGCGTGGCGCGTAAGGCCGGGCACAACGTTCCCACCATTCGGTGAGTGATACTGGATCGCCACGCAACACGATGGTCTGCACCGGTTCCTGGTATTCCTCCAAAGCCGTCAACAATGCATTGCACGCGTTAGGGATCTGCCCCAATGCCGGCCACGCCCAGCGCAGTGTGCGTTCAGCAGCCTCCAAGTAGCGGGTGTGGCCGGTGAGATGGCCGAGCTTAAGCAGTGCTTGCGCAGCAATGCCGTTGCCGGAGGGCAGCGCATCGTCGTAAGGAGGCTTGGGCCTTTGGATCAGCATTTCATGATCGTCGGCCGTAAAGTAAAAGCCGCCATGCCGATGATCTTCGAACCGCTCAAGCAATACATCAGCCAGCGCCATAGCGAAATTCAGATCACCTTCCCGCCAACGGCATTGCAGCAACTCCAAAATGCCATCGATCAAGAAAGCATAATCGTCAAGATAGGCATTCAACCGGCTCTGTCCGTCCTTGTAGACTGCACGTAACCGGCCTTCGCACCAAAGCCGGGTGTGGATGAAATCCAGCGCCCGTTCGGCGGAAGCGGCAAAATCGGCGCGCCCCAGATGGCGGCCCGCGATGGCCATGCCGCGAATCGCCAATCCATTCCAGGCAGTCAGAATTTTTTCATCCCGGCCTGGCCCTATCCGTCTGGAGCGGGTAGCGAGCAACTTACGCCGTGCAGCAGTCAGCCATTCGCTCACCGGGGCCAGTTCCACACCTCGCCGGCGAGCCAGTTCAAGCGGATCAGTAGTAACCCGCAAATGCCAGGCATGACCTTCGAAATTGGGCGGCAGTTCCAATCCGTAGCAGGCAGCGAAGACGGCATATTCCTCAGCCGTCAGTAATTCTCGAACCTGCTCAGGCGTCCACAGGTAAAACTTGCCCTCTTCCCCTTCGGAATCAGCGTCGAGGGTGGCGTAGTAACCGCCTTCAGGCGATTGCATCTCGCGGATAATCCATGCGCCCGTTTCCTCGGCAACGGTGCGGAACAGCGGGTCTTGGGTTGCCCGCCACGCCTGGGCGTAGAGTGCAAGCAACGGGCCATTGTCGTACAACATCTTCTCGAAATGCGGAATTTGCCATTCAGCATCGACCGAGTAACGGCAAAATCCTCCACCGAGATGATCATAAATACCACCGGAGGCCATCTTGCGCAGGGTGTGCAACACGACAGTTTCCGCCTCCTGGTCCGGTTCACCATGCGCAAGGCTGGCCGCCCAGTGGCGCAGCAACCGTTCCAGACCAGTGGGATGCGGGAATTTAGGTGCGCCGCCGAAGCCGCCATGCACTGGATCAAAATGATGGACCGATTGATCGCGTCCATTTTGGAGCGGAGCGGTAGTCAATTGGACTGCATGCGCCGCCGATGGCGCAGCCAGTTCGCCGTGTAAAACGTCCAGCAGGGCCTGATTTTGCTGGCGGATGTCATTCGGGCGTTCGCGGTAGTGATCACTGACCCGGCGCAGAATATCGATGAAAGCGGGCATCCCGTAACGAGGCTGGCTGGGAAAATAGGTGCCGCCCACAAAGGGGATGTGGTCATCGTGGGTCAGAAACATAGTCAACGGCCAGCCGCCGGCCCGGCGATGTAGCATTTGGAATGCGGTCTGGTAAATTTTATCGAGATCCGGCCGCTCCTCACGATCCACTTTAATATTGACGAACAACGCGTTCATCACTTGTGCGGTCGCCTGGTCCTCAAAGGACTCATGGGCCATGACATGACACCAGTGGCAGGCTGAATAGCCAATGGACAGCAGGATCGGCTTGCTCTCGCGACGGGCTTTATCCAGAGCTTCTTCACCCCAGGGATACCAATCCACGGGATTACCGGCGTGCTGACGCAGGTAGGGACTGGTTTCATGGATCAAACGATTGGTATACGCATACTCAGTCATGATGGCTTTCCGGAGCATTGGACAACGAAAGGGATTTATTTATAAGTGGCTTGATGCCCCCGGAGGTTCCAGTGATAGCCATAGGGCATGGCACGTTATCCCTCATCTATAATGTTCATTATGAATCGAATTACTTCATCATGTCTTTGTTGACCACTGAACAAGCCGTCGCCCTTGCTCCGGACGACGCCTCCGTAAAAGCTGCCCGAGGCTTGGCGCGCCCTGGTAAATGGGCCTCCCTCGGCCAGAACGGCCACGCCCTGTGGGGTGAGTGCAAGGGCAGCGCGCTCTATCAGGTCTGCGCCGATCCTAGTGAACCCGCGTTCAAATGCACCTGCCCCAGCCGCAAATTTCCCTGCAAGCATGCCCTGGGTCTGCTGCTGTTGACCGCCAGCCAGCCAGAAATGGCTATAACCAGCGAACCGCCAGACTGGATGAATGAATGGCTGGCCAAACGTGCGCAAAGTGCGAAACGCAAGGCGGCCCGGGCCAATGCCGATACGGATCTTGATCCCGGACAACATGCCAAACGGGCCGCAGCTAAAGACAAGCGAACCACTGAACGGCAGCGCAAGATTGAAGGCGGGTTGGAGGAGCTGGAGCGCTGGTTACGCGATCTCGTGCGGCAAGGACTCGCCCATGCCCAGCAGCAGCCCGCCCGTTACTGGGATGATATGGCAGCACGATTGGTCGACGCCCAGGCACCGGGGCTGGCCCGCTGGCTGCGAAACTTGGCCAGCATCCCGGCCAGCGGCGAGGGTTGGGCGGAGCGCTTGCTGGCGCAACTGGGTTCATTGTATCTGCTTCTGGAAGCCTACCGGCGGCTGGCGGCCTTGCCGGAACCCTTGCAGGCCGATATTCGCTCCCGCATTGGCTGGTCCTGGCAGGAAGGCGATTTACCGGCTGAGGCTTGGGTACGTGACCGCTGGCTCATGCTCGGTCAGCGCGGTTATGAAGAAGAGCAGCTCCGGGTACGGCGCACTTGGCTATGGGGGCGGGAAAGCGGACGGTTGGCCCTGGTATTGGATTTCGCCTACCAAAGCCAGCCAATGCCGCCCATCGCCGCGCCGGGAACGTGGCTGGAGGCAGAATTGGGCTTTTTCCCCAGCCACTATCCGCAGCGGGCTTTGTTGCGCAATCCGGTCACGGTTGAGGAACAGGGAATGCCACAGGCGCTAACCGGCAACGCGGCCTTGTTAGAAGCGTATGCCGAGGCATTGGCGCAACAACCGTGGCTGGGCATCCTGCCAGCGGTGCTGGCCGAAGTGACGCCGGTGCGAGGTGAAGCAGGTGTGGGGTGGCTGCGTGACCAGGCAGCAAACCGGTTGCCCATCACTGCTGGATTCAACGAGGGCTGGCGTTTGCTGGCGCTGAGTGGCGGAGCGCCACTGACCGTGTTCGGTGAATGGAACGGGCAACAGTTCTGGCCATTGAGCGCTTGGACGGATGGACGGTTCGCGGCATTCTGACAACCTGCAAAAATCATCCAGGTGGAACGCTACGCCAGCAGCAACGCCGACTGGGCGATTTGCAGCAGCATCTGCTCCACCCGCTCCCGCACTGGACCGGCTAATTCTTTCCGAATTCGCCCTTTGCCGGCAGGATTCGCTAGCGCCAATTCCATGACAAGGTGGTTGATCTCTTTGCGTCCACGGCTGCCATCCAGCAGCGGGAGGAGCCGTGCCAAATTCTGATCGATGCTGATGATCTCATGCCGCAACGTCGTTACTTGAGCAGCTGACTGGCGGGCCTGCCAGCGGGCTAAAGGACTCACCTTGGGCCGCTCACCGGGCCGGGTGACGAAAGGCGCAGCGGCTGCATGAAGTTCTATCAAACCCGCTGCGTAGCATTGCAGCAGGTCGGAAGCCAAGGTCGTTTCTGCATGGGGATCTGATTCTGAAGCAGCCCGGCGTTCCTGATTCAACCGGTCAAGCGATTTTCCGAGCAGATCAGAGAAGGCGAGGACACCAGGCCAGCGTTCCGCCAAGAGAACGATGGCGGCTTTGGTCACTGGGTTGGGGGTTTTCAGGACACCGCCGCCCGGAGCGCGAAATTCTTCTTCCACCTCGGTATGGAGCTCCGGCAGCGGCTTGACCGGTCGCAGAGCGGCGCTCACCCATAATGGCATCACCCGATCCGGCGTCAGGCTGCGATTCACCGCCAGGCACTTGCGCACCAGCAGGGTTTGCCGGAAGGTGCGATTGCGCAGGAAATCCATGAATTGCTCCTGACGGATGACATCCGGGGCGATGCGCCACACAGTCTCGTTGACTTCCGGGGAAAAATTGGAAGCCAGCATGGTGCTGAAGTCGGCTTCGGCCAGGTATTGCAGGCCGTGGCGGCCAGCCCGCTCGATGAATTGATGAAAATAGAGCGGTTCGTTGATGTCTTCCAAATGCTCATGGAGGATGTAGTAGTCGGGTTGCCGGCGTAAACCTTCCAGCTCCGATTTCAGCAGAATACCGTAGGCGTTATTTCCAGCCGGCACCCATTTGGCGAGAAAGTCGAGGATAGCCCGGGCCTGGGCGACCCGGGCAGCGGGTTCCGGAAATTGCATGGCGTGGTAGCGCATGAGGTCGCGGATCATGCCGCGCATCCGCCAGCCCGGCAGGGTGTTGTAGCTGATGTAGGCGATGCCGTTGGGACTGAGTTGTCCGGCACAGATCGCCAGGATTTTTTCCTGCACGAAGTCCGGCACCCAGGAATACACGCCATGAGAGAGAATATAATCAAATATTCCGAGACAGTTGTCTATTTCTGTGATACTCATCGCCAGCAGGCGGATATTGTTCAATCCTAGCGCATCGATGACAGCTTGACCTTGGGCGACCTGAATAGCTGATAAATCAACACCAACAAATTCGGCTTGGGGCATGGCGACCGCCATCGGGATCAGGTTGCCGCCGCTAGCGCAACCCAGTTCCAGCACCCGGCAACGTTCCAAGGGTGGCGGCTGGATAGCGA
Source organism: Gammaproteobacteria bacterium (assembly GCA_024234995.1). Taxonomy (GTDB): domain Bacteria; phylum Pseudomonadota; class Gammaproteobacteria; order Competibacterales; family Competibacteraceae; genus UBA2383. Next base: position 157,941 of record JACKNF010000001.1, on the reverse strand, counting down.
ATAGCCGACCCAGCGTGGCTAAATGATCAGGATGTGTCTGCGGGAAAGGGAAACTTTCATAGGGAACCTCGTCGTAACTGGTTCGCTGGGTACTATGTATGCAGGGCTTTCAAGGTGAAGGGGTGCTCTGGTAAGAGTGAGGAGTTTTTCTGCTGGAGCGGAGTTGGATGATGATTGAACTGAACCCCGTGCTGCGGTGTTTTGCCGAGCGTGCGCCCTTGCCGGTGATGGTCCGTGCGATCCTGGAGCGCTGTTTGAATGCCGAACAAGTGAATGAATGGTTCGAGCGGGTGGCCGAGGCCCAGTACACGCGACGTCTGTTGTTCTCCAGCGTTTTTGAGTTGATGACCCAAGTGGTGCTGCGCCAACAACCCTCGGTTCATGCGGCCTGCCGCGCGGCGGTGGCCGAGATCGGAGTGTCGGTCACCTCGGTCTACAACAAGCTCAACGGCCTGGAGCCGAGCACCTCGGCGGCGCTGGTGGGCCATGCGGCCGAACAGGCGGAGGCGTTGATTGAGGAACTGGGCGCGGCCCGATCACCCTTGCTGGCAGGAGTTCGGGTCAAGGTACTGGATGGCACCTGTCTGGAGGGGCGCGAGCATCGGCTGCGGGAGACCCGCGCCAGCACGGCTGGGCCGCTGCCGGGCAAAGCGCTGGCGGTGTTTGATCCGGCACTGGACTTGATCACCGCGCTCTATCCCTGCGAAGACGCGTACACGCAGGAGCGGGCGTTGTTGGGGCCGTTGTTGGCGGCGGTGCGGGCGGGCGAGCTGTGGATCGCAGATCGCAACTTTTGCACCGCCGGGTTCCTGAGTGGGCTGGCCGCGCGCGGCGCGCGGGCGCTGATCCGCGAGCACGCGGGGCTGCGGTTCACGCCCTTGGAAGCGATGCGCGAGGCCGGCCGGGTAGACACCGGGGCGGTGGCCGAGCAATGGGTTCGACTGGGACCGACAACCGCGACGGCAGGGCTGCGGTTGCGACGCATCCGCGTGCGGCTGGATCGCCCCACCCGCAACGGCGATGACACGCTGTATCTGTTCAGCACGGTGCCCGTGGAGGTGGCCGATGCCAGGGCCCTGGCCGAGATGTATCGGCAGCGCTGGACGCTGGAGCGAGCTTTTCTACATCTGACCACAGAACTGCGCTGCGAAGTCGATACCCTGAGCTATCCGCCGGCGGCGTTGTTCGCGTTGGCCTGCGCGGTGGTGGCCTTCAACGGGTTGGGGGTCGTGAAGGCGGCGCTACGCGCCGCGCACGGATTGGAGGCCGCCGAGCAGGTCTCGGGGTACTATCTGGCCATCGAACTGGGTAACGTCGCCGAGAGCCTGGACGTGGTCCTCGATGCCCAAGACTGGGCGGTGTTCCAAACCGTTCCGCGCGCGATCTTCGCCCAGTGGCTCCAGCAACAGGCCGCGCGGATCGACCTGCGCCGCTATCGCAAGAGTCGACGGGGTCCTAAAAAAACCGCGCCTAAACGGGTCCACGACCCCCAGCGGCCTCATGTCTCGGTCGCCCGCTTGCTTGCCCAGCGAGGCTAGGTCCCTTCACCTTGAAAGCCCTGGTACTATGTATGCTATTCATCTAGTAAACCTTTTTGACGTAACCGAGGCTGCTTTGCTGAAGCCGCCGGAAAATTTTACGCCTCATTCTTTAATTAAGAATGAGGGAAACCCTGCTAAATCCTGCCTGGAATCCCTTTTAGGCGTGACTGAGGACTTTTTGGGTGTCGGAAAATTTTACATCTCGGTTTTTTCTATCTTTTTGTTACTTAAAATATACATAACTTATATAAATGACATTAACTATTAATTTAATAATGGTTATTTGTTTTTAAATACATTAATATACAAAGTATTAGTTATTTTTTCGAGAAAAATTCTTTTTAAGATGATACTGAAAAGGCAGTAGTTATGTATCATAAAAATGATTTATTGAGACATCATGAAATTCGATCATTGTCGGAAATTTTTACATTTAGGCTTATCTATGCCGGTTCTTACAAAGCAACTATTTGTTCAAAATCATGATTATTTTAAGGCATAAATAATGCTTAATTTTTGGCAAAATTTCATTGACATTTAGGTCATCAGGCCATGAAAACCCATCGTAAACCCTTGGTTATCGCTGTTGCCACCGCACTTGGTACCTTGGGTACATTACCGGTGCAAGCACTGCAAATCACCACTTCCCCAGTAAGCTTCAGCAACTCCGCCAGCGTCACTGATAATGAGGGCGGCTCATCGACTTCAAACAACAACGCCAGCTTGGGAAGTAGCTCGCTCAACCAATTTGATTCGACTAGCGGCGTACTGACCGGCACGACCTTGAGTCTCACCTCAACTCGAACCACCACCGTAACTGCACTCGGATCAGGAACCAGTAGCAGTAAACCGATATCCAAAGGTACAGGCAGCAGCGCAATCAGCATCACTGGCGCACCGGGCGTAACATACACTCCGACTTCGGCCACCGTGAACTCCCAATGTACTGGCACCAAAGCCGCTGGCTGCTCAGTACCTAGTACCTCCACGCAGGTTGCCAACCTGGCCGTCGATGCTAACGATCTCAACAGCTATGTCGGTACCAGCACATTGTCTATAACCGGCACTGCAACGACATTAACCGCAGAACAGACAGCAAGCGTCTTCCCTGGCGCAGAGTCAACCACACACAGTATTAGTGCGAAACTCAGCGCCACTTATACCTATCTGCTCCACGCTGCTCCGTCCTTCAACGACTTGTCTTCGATGCTGACGCTAGATTTGGACTTCGGTACGGTCTTTCTAGGTGATGTGGCTGACATGGATTTCAGTATCTATAATTTGGCACCGGTTACTGGCTCGCCAATCGACCGCGTTGGGCTAGATCTGGATACTTTCGATCCTTTCCCAGTACCGTTTAGCTTCAACCTCTCCACATTTTATGGTTTGGCATCAGGAAGTAATAACATTTACACAGCTTCCATGAATACGTCCACGCTAGGCGAGTTCAAGGCTACATATCATCTCTATTTCTCGGACGAGGATGTTGGCGCTAGTTCAAGCCGATTCAGTTACCAAGATCACCCACTTATGTTCCAATTGACTTTGAACTTAAGTGGTAGAGTCGAACCTATACCCGTTCCCGAACCGGGCGCATTGACCCTATTGGGTATTGGTCTCCTGGGATTGCCCTTCGCCCGGCGAAGAAGACGCTGAATGTTCTGAGTCAACAACGGCGGCCTTGAGCCGCCGTTTTTATTTGCCTATACATAAAGCTTCACGCCGATAGCGGTTTACCGGGCAAGATATCCGTCCCACACTTGAGGATAACCACGCAATGGCATGGCAGGAACTCGTAACATGCGCGCTGTTGGGCACTGAGCGGCAGACACCGCAACTGACAGCGGGCAAGAATGCGCTGGGAGATATGTTGACCCGGTTATCTGATCATGAGGACCGGGAAGGCGCACTGCTGCGTGCGGCAGGAACGATCGCGTTGTGGCGGCAAGCAGGACAGAAACTCACTCCCGACCCGCAACCAGTGCCGGCAGCCTGCCCGCCAGATAGGATACCGGTATGCGGCCCCCAAGCAAGAGAACACCTGACCCTAATGCTGCAAGGTCATTATCCAGAGCTATTGCCGGAATGGTTAACGCTGTTACATGAAACCGGCCTTCGTATTCCCGAAGAACTCCTGCCAGCATTGCTGGATGCGGGCGCGAAACAAGCGGAACTCCGTCCTATGTTGTTGCCCGTATTAGGTCAACGCGGCCATTGGCTGGCCCAGCAGCAAACTGCCTGGAGCTTTGCCATCGAAACTGGCGATGAGAACCTCTGGCAGACCGGCCAGTTTGCCGAGCGATTGGCGCTGTTACGGCAACTACGGGCAACCCGGCCAGAACGAGCGCTCGCCTTGTTGACCGCAACGTGGAAAGAGGAACGGGTCCGCGATCGCAAACAGTTTCTCCAGATTCTAGCGGACGGGTTGAGCATGACCGACGAACCGTTTCTGGAAACCGTGCTGGATGACCGCAACACCGATGTAGCCCACACCGCTGCCGGCCTGCTGGCGCGGCTGCCAGCATCGCGTCTGGTTCAACGGCTAACCGCGCGCGCATTGCCATTATTAAGATTAATGCCTGGCAAACGCGACCGGCTGGACGTCGAACTCCCCGAGGATGACGCCACGCTGGCTCGTGATGGCATCACCCGTTCACCGCCTGCCGCATCCGCCAAACTGGGCGAGAAAGCATGGCGCTTAAGCCAAATCATCGGCGCGGTTCCACCCGCCATCTGGCAACAGGAATGGCAACGCCCGCCCGCGCAAATCCTGGCCGCTAGCCGTGATAATGAATGGCGAAAAGCTCTGCTGGAAGGATGGGCGCTGGCTGCACAACGCCATCGCGATCCCGATTGGGCAGAAGCATTGCTGTCAATCTATTCCGGCCACGCCACCTTGACGGCTGAACTCGCTGCGGTATTACCGCCGGAACGCTTTGAAAGCTATGTGCTAAACCGGATAGATGAAAGCCCGGCCGGTAGCCGGGCAGCGGCACTGGTAGTGCTCAGCCGCGTCGAACGGCCCTGGAGCGTCGCGTTGAGCCGGGCGATATTGGAACAGGTGCGTCAGCGTATCCGCGAGGACAAACAACCGGATTGGTGGCTGGCCAACGCGCTGCGCGGTTTCGCTCGCTGGATGCCACCGGAGTTGAGCGAGGAAGCCGCTGCAAATTGGCCAACAGACGCAAAACAATGGAGCCAGTGGGAGAAAGCCGTCGAGGATTATCTGGATCAGTTGCGCTTCCGGCAAAGAATGCGCAAGGCTATCGTGGAATAGAATTCAACTTTATATCGAGAACCCGGACCATGAGCACCCTGCTACGCGAACACGCTGAACAGCAATTTGCTGAAGAACTGCATGTCTTGGCGGAGACGGACCTGCGTCCCCGGCCACCGAACTGGCATCGCTCGCCCCAAGCAGTCGCGACTTATTTACTGGGAGGAACACTAAACAACGGCTTCACCGTTACGCCCAAATACATCGGCAACCCGCGGTTAATGGAAATCGCTATCGCGACCCTGGCCACCGATCGCGCCTTGCTGCTGCTCGGCGTACCGGGTACCGCCAAGACCTGGGTGTCGGAACACTTAGCGGCAGCTATTTCCGGCGATTCTACCGCCCTGGTGCAAGGCACGGCTGGCACCAGCGAAGAGGCGATCCGCTACGGCTGGAACTACGCCCGGCTATTAGCTGAAGGACCGTCTCTGGCAGCCCTGGTCCCCAGTCCAGTCATGCGCGCCATGCAGAGCGGTTGCATCGCCCGGGTCGAGGAGCTGACCCGGATTCCCTCCGATGTGCAGGATGCGTTGATCACTGTGCTATCCGAGAAAACCTTGCCGATCCCGGAGCTGGATACCGAAACGCAGGCAACCAAAGGTTTCAACATTATCGCCACCGCCAACGACCGTGACCGGGGCGTCAATGAACTTTCCAGCGCGCTGAAACGCCGCTTCAACACCGTGGTGCTGCCCACCCCGGAAACACTGAATGAGGAAGTCGCAATCGTTCAGCAACGGGTCACTGCGCTCGGCCAGGCGTTAGAGCTGCCGGCTGAACCCCCGGCACTGGAAGAAATCCGCCGGTTGGTCACCATCTTCCGTGAACTGCGCGCCGGGGTCACACTGGACGGCAAGGCCAAGCTCAAATCACCCAGCGGAGCCTTGAGCGTCGCCGAGGCGATTTCGGTGCTGAACAATGGGCTGGCGCTGGCCGCCCATTTCGGCGATGGGCGCTTGCAAGCCGGTGATCTGGCTTCGAGCTTGACCGGCGCGGTGGTAAAAGACCCCGTGCAGGATACCATCGTCTGGCGCGAGTACCTGGAAACCATCGTCAAGGAACGCGACGGCTGGAAGGATCTCTATCGCGCTTGCCGCGATGTTTCGTGAGCCGGGTGATCATGAACGATCCTGCCCTGTTCGGTATCCGCCATCACGGTCCCGGTTCAGCGCGCAGCGTATTGAAAGCACTGACGGAGCGGCAACCGGATCTGATTCTGGTTGAAGGACCTCCGGACGCACAGAATTTATTGCCGCTGGCGGCCGATCCTGGCATGAAGCCCCCAGTGGCGTTACTCATCTACGATCCTGCTGAACCGCGCCGCGCCGTCTACTACCCATTCGCTGAATTTTCCCCGGAATGGCAGGCGATTCAGTACGGCCTGCACCACCAAATACCCGTGCGCTTCATGGATCTACCGCAAGCGATCCGCATGGCGCTGGAAATTGAAGAGGAAGAGGAAGCCGCAGCGGAAGCGGCCGGAACGCTCGATGAGGAAACCACTGCCGGCAGGGTATCCGCTGAGTCACAACACGCCGAGGAGAGAGACGAGGAATGCGATGAGAATGACGAAGATGACGATATCATCCTTCCCGGCATCCGCCATGATCCTTTGCGCTGGGTCGCCGAAACCGCAGGCTATGGCGATAGTGAACGCTGGTGGGAACATCTGGTGGAACAGCGCCAGGACAGCAACGAGTTGTTCCAAGCCATCCAGGAACTCATGTCCGCCCTGCGCGCGGAAGCCGACGCGCAGTCGCCGTCGAATGAATTGGAGCAGCAGCGCGAGGCGGCAATGCGCAGTCAACTGCGGGCAGCGTGCAAGGAAGGTTATGAGCGGATTGCTGTAATCTGCGGCGCCTGGCATGTTCCCGCTCTTGCCAAATTGCCACCGGCGCGCGAAGACACAGCCCGGCTCAAGGGCCTGCCCAAACGTAAATTGGCTGCAACCTGGGTGCCGTGGACCTATGGCCGCCTGACGTATGCCAGCGGTTACGGAGCCGGCATTGAAGCACCGGGGTTCTATCAGCATCTCTGGGAAAGCGCTGGTGAACCGGCCATTCGCTGGCTGGCGCGGGTGGCGCAACTACTACGTGAGCATGATCTCCCCGCCTCCACCGCCAGCGTCATCGAGGCGGCACGGCTGGCCGATACCTTGGCTGCCCTGCGCAACCGGCCCCGGCCGGCGCAGGAAGAACTGAACGAAGCAATCCTGGCAGTGCTGTGCCACGGCGATGCAACCCCGCTACGGCTGATCGAAGACCAATTGCTGATCGGAGAACGGCTGGGTGACGTGCCAGAAAGCACACCAATGTTGCCCTTGCAGCAAGATTTGCAGCGTCAGCAAAAACGCTTGCGGTTACCGCCGGAAGCCAGCCAGCGGGTGCTGGAACTCGATCTGCGCAAACCGAATGACCTGGAGCGCAGTCAGCTCTTGCATCGGCTCAATCTGCTGAATATTTCCTGGGGCCGGATCGAGCAGGCCAGCGGCAAGGGCACTTTCAAGGAAAACTGGCGCTTGCAATGGCAACCAGAGCTGGCAGTGGCCGTGATCGAAGCCAACCTATGGGGTAGCACGATTCCGGCCGCCGCCGCTGCCCGCGCGCGTGATCGCGCCCGGAACAGCGAGCAACTGAGTCAGTTGACTGCGCTGGTCGAGCAAACCCTGCTGGCGGAATTGCCCGAAGCCATCGGCGAGGTCATGGAGCGGCTGCAAAATGCCGCCGCCCTGACCAGCGACATTCCGCACTTGATGGATAGTCTGCCGCCGCTGGCGCGGATTCTGCGCTACGGCAATGTCCGCCAGACCGATGCTGGACTGGTTGGACATGTCGTCGATGGCCTGATCACCCGGATTGCCATTGGCTTGCCTGCCGCGTGTCATTCACTGGACGATGAAGCAGCGGAAGCGATGTTTGCCAAGGTTCGGACGATGCAGAATGCCATCAGTGTGCTGCAAGACCCCGAACAGATCGAGACTTGGCAAGGGGCGCTGGCGAAACTGGTGGATCAGACCGGACTGCATGGCCTGCTGGCCGGTCATGCCTGCCGATTGCTATTCGAACAGAGTATTCTGCCGCCGCCAGAAACGGCCCGGCGGATGGGTTTGGCCTTGTCATTGGCAGGCGAACCGGCACACGCTGCGGCGTGGTTGGAGGGGTTTCTGCATGGCAGCGGTCAGTTGCTCCTGCATCACGAGGCGCTTTGGGAAATTTTGGATCATTGGGTCAGTGGTTTATCCGGTGATGCCTTCACCCCCTTGCTGCCCTTACTGCGCCGCACCTTTGCCCACTTCCCAGCCCCGGAACGGCGGCAGATTGGCGCGCGTGTCAAACAAGGGGGCGCAACCCGCATGCCCGCCACAACCGAGGCAGATGTAGATGCAACGCGGGCGGACCGGGTGTTGCCGATCCTGGCCAAGGTGCTGGGATTGGCTGAAGGGGCGCTTGATGTTTACACCAGCACTCATCCAGATGGAGAGATCGGCGGCCAGCTGGGGCTAAAAGACGCCTGAATGCATGCCGCCCTCTGAGATCGCCGCCCTGCTCCAGCAAGGCGGTTGCATGAAACGATAGCCTGCGCTGAACTCTAGCCATTCCCTACGGCAATTGCCTCAGCACATGGCCTGACCCTTCATATTGCCTGTCAGACCGCATGAACAACCTGCCTGGCCTGCCATTTCGGAAGTCCAAAACCCGCAATCAAGATCACCACGGCAAGGCCCGCGTGCAACCATTTATCCGCTTCATTGATATGCACCAATCCTAGCAGCAAATGGCCCTCGGTCAGAAAACCCAGGATCGTTACGCCCACATAGGCGATGCCGATCGACTGCAAAGTGAGTCGAGCTGTTTTCTCCGAAACCAGAGCACCGGCAATAAAAGCCCCTGCGGTCAGAATATGCACCAGGTTATGCATGGTGTTCACCGCAAAAATACCATCAGACGAGACCAAAGGATTCGGGATAAACCCCAGGATACCAGCGGCAAGGAATGAAATACCCAAGACCAAGGACAGATTCTTACTCGTAATAAGGTTCATGACATTTCTCCAGATGGGATGTGACTACAAGTTCTCGGCAACACAGTGACGGATCATTGCCGGCACTGCTTGGATGACGTGGCCCCTTCTGGTCTTACCTCGCTGCCCAAGAATTCTGCAGACGCAGTTTTTTTCAGGGGAGCAGGGTAAGACCTTGAGGTCTTGCCTCGTCCAAGTAGCAGCCAATCCTGGTGTTAAGCAATTCACTTCAAACCTTGAGGAGCACAGCAATGACTCGTATCCAGCCGATTGATCACAACACTGCTGATCCTGCTGCGGCTGACCTGCTGCACACAGTCAAAAAGAAAATGGGTTCGGTACCGAACCTGATTGCGACGATGGCCCACTCGCCCGCTGTAGCGAAGGCTTATCTTGGCTTCAGCCAGACGTTATCCAGCGGCTTTCTGCCGCCTCGCGTGCGGGAGCAAATTGCTCTGGTGGTCGGTGAGACCAATCACTGCGACTATTGCTTGGCTGCCCATACGGCGCTTGGCAAAGCTGCCGGTCTCAGCGAGCAGGAAACCCGCGCCGCACGCCGTGCCCATTCGCCGGTTGAAAAGGAGCAAGCGGCATTGGAACTTGCCCGCAAAATCGTGCAGGACCGGGGTATGATCGCTGATACCCAGCTAGGACGGGTCCGGCAGGCTGGATACACGGATGGTGAAATCGCCGAGATCGTGGCCCATGTGGCATTGAATATCTTCACAAACTACTTCAACCACGTCGCCGGGACAGCCGTGGATTTCCCCGCAGCGCCCAGCCTCGCGGCCGCGTGACGACGCTCCACGGCGCACCCGGCCAGGCTCTCAACTGCCGGCCGGGTGTGGCGTGGTGAATTCAACAAGCAAACGGCCTGACCGGCACCGGACAACATGACTCGAAACAACGAAACCTGGTTGATGCATCTCGGTAAAGGCCATCCAGATCAGCAGGCGGCCTTGTCGGCTCTGCGGGCAGAGTTGCTGCGCAGTCTGCGTCGGGCTTTTTGGAATTGGGGTCTAGCCGATGAAGCATTTCTCGAAGACGCCGTACAGGATGGATTGGTGCGCATTCTCGACCGCCTTCAGCAGTTTGAGGGACGCAGCCGTTTCCTAACCTGGGCGACCGCGATCGCGATTCGTGTTGCGATGACCGGACTACGGCGACGGCGCTGGCAGGACGTGTCACTCGATACATTGAGTGAAGACCCCCATTTTGCCCAAGCATGGGCCTGCGATGAAGAAATGAGTCCAGCTGTGCGGTGGGAACGGCAAGCGATTCTCGACACCCTGCATGACATGATGCAGAACGAATTAACGGATAAACAACGAACGGCGCTGGTAGCCGAGCTAAAGGGGATGCCCCAAGAAGAAATCGCCCGGCACATCGGCAGTAATCGCAATGCGGTTTATAAACTGACCCACGATGCCCGCAAACGTCTGAAACGAGGGTTGGAAGCGGCCGGTTATGTTGCTGCTGACATCCACGCTGCCTTTGTCGAATGAGGACACCCGGCCATGTCACTCTCAACGCATGAAATTAATAAACTGATGCAGCTCATCGGTCTCACGAAAGACGATGAAATCGACTGCGAGCAATGCCTGTCGCTGGTGGCTGAATTCGCTGAGCGGGAACTGGCGGGCAAGTCGATTCCAGATGGACTCAAGGCCGTCGCGCATCACTTAACCCTCTGCGCCGAATGCCACGAAGAATATCAAGCTCTGCAACGGGTATTGAAAGACCTGAAAGAGTGAAGCAGCAATCCGCCAGTCCTGCGGCGGTTCATGACTCAGATAGGCTTGAACTTCTTCATCATGATTGATAAGAGGCACCATCCTAAATCATGAGATGTTCATCTTTGGACAAACGGCCACGTTAAACACATGAACCGGATCATCAAAGAAGCAACGGTAAAACGTTATCACGACCACTCGCACGATGACCTGAAACAACATCTGCCAGTGTTCCTGATAGCCTGCAATTTCGCCAAGCGCCTCGAAACCCTTAAAAAGCTAACCCTATATGAATACATCTGCACAATCTGGACGAACGATCCCGGACACGTTAACGTAAATTCGTTTCAGCATAACGCGGGACTCAACATCGAGGAAGGCGCGCGTAAATATCCCCTGACCGGCCCGTTCGAGCCTGGATGTCAAGTTTTTCAAGCAAGTCTGCTGCCGTCAGCCAGTCCGCTGACCGCAAGCATTGCGTCTCTCCAACCGACCAATTGAAGACATAGGGTCCTAACGCCGTCAGCAAGGTCACACAAGCTCGTGCGGTGTCCAAACAGGCCGGCAGGTACTCGAAAGACAAGGCAGGAACCGGTTGGGATAGCCCCTGTAAAACTTCCCGCTCGTAACCTTCCACGTCGATTTTGCAAAATGCCGGTATACCATAATGGGCAATCAATTCATCCAGGGTGGTGACCGTAACCGGAACCGGCGCGTCCCAGCGCACACCAGCAAACCCGCGATCCTGCCGTACTGCGGCGATCCAAGACGACGACAAAGTGGTCACAGTCGGCGTGCGGGGACTGACCCGCAATTCGGCAACACCAGGCACGGCTCCAACTGCCTGCTCGACCAAGGTAACCGGCGCTTGATGGCCAAACCAGCGACGCAGCAGCGCCATGCAATCGGGTTGCGGCTCGACAGCTACGATCCGGGCGCCCAACGGCGTCCAGGCCCGCAACCGGCTGCCAACGTGCGCGCCAATATCGAAGCATAAATCGCCCGGACCGATAAACTGGGCGTAAAACCGGGTCAGACGGCGGCGGCGGAATGGAATGCCGTGGTACATCAACACCGAACGCAGCAGTCCCACTCCGCGTTCGAAACGGGTCCAGGCGCTCATAGTGATTTACCTGTAATCGCTAAATGAAAAACCCATCGCAGATGGGTCCGTATACAAATCTGGGTTAGATCCTGCCTTTTCAGCCAAAGTGATCATAGCCTGACCGGTCCAGGCGAAAAGCGGAACCATCGGCGCGAAGCAATTGTAACCCCGGCTCTGCGGTGATGACGCCGATACGCGTACAGCGGCAATCCCAGTGCATGGCAAGATGCTCCAGCCGTTCAACCCGCTCCGGTGGCACCGTAAAACAAAGTTCATAATCATCGCCGCTGGTTAAGGCGGCCGTGATCGCTGCATGCTGATCCAGGCAGGCCAATAGCGCGGGTGATAAGGGCAACCGGTCGACCTCCAGCCGTGCGCCGGCCTCGCTGCGCTCCAGAATATGGCCCAGATCCTGCGCTAACCCGTCAGAGAGGTCGATAGCCGCGCTGGCAATCTCACACAGCGCCCGTCCCTGCGCAACGCGCGGCTCAGGCCGCTCCAACCGCATCTGCAGATAATTCTGATAGCCGCCACCTCCCCCTACCCTCCCCAATGCCACCGCCAATGCCAAACCGGCATCGCCCAGAGTTCCGGTGACATACACGCTATCGCCCGGTTTCGCGCCGTCACGGCGTAGTGCCAATCCAGGTGGGACGAAACCTTGTGCTTGAAGCGTGATAACAGTCACTGGACCGCGGGTGGTATCGCCGCCGATCAGTTGCACTTCATACCGGTCCGCCAGAGCAAACAGCCCCCGGCAAAAGGCCTTCAGCCAATCCTCATCGGCTTCCGGCAAAGTCAACGCCAGTGTCACCCAGGCCGGGGTTGCACCCATCGCCGCCAAATCACTCAGGTTCACCGCCAGCGCCTTGTGGCCAATCCCTTCCGGGCTGGCGGCAGCGAAAAAATGTACCCCAGCCACCAAGGTGTCCATTGTCGCAACCAACTGCTGGCCGGAAGGCGGAACTAACAAGGCACCGTCATCGCCGATGCCTAGCATCACATCGGAGCGCCGCAATTCATGTGCAGCGAAATAGCGATCAATCAGGGTAAATTCAGAACCAGGCATGGACGAGAGTGAACTCCGATGGTAAGCACTGGACAAGCAACATCAAGACGGACGTTGAATATCCCGCCGGGCGGTGGAGATGGTCACGGTAAAGCCCGCAATCACATCACTCAGAGTCATGAGCACGATCAGGAAAAAGGTCATATTGGCCATGCGTGGCATTACGATCAGCTCAATCAGTGCGATAATAAACACCACAAGCGACAGAACATGGTTGAGAATAGCGGCAGTTGAACTGTTGGTCGCGCGATAAATCTCAACGCACAACAGGAACAAACCGACGACCAGCAGCAAGTCGCCACCCTGGAACAGCAAAACGGCTCCGGATAACAATGGCAGGCCAAAAAGCGCCGCTTCCAGCCAGCCCGGCGCCGCCAGCGCCAGCGCTGTATAAGCGGCTACAACAAATACCAGTAAGGGAATGCTGGCCATAGTTTCCTCTCTCCCGCAACTAGGATTCTGGGATGGATGATAATGAAAGCAGGGTGCATTTTACTTAAAGATGACCTTGCCTGACCTGGCCTACCGAAAATAGGCGTAAAATCGCTGCACCCATGAGGTGATTATCTTGTACCCAATGCTCAATCAGCGTTTGACCTGGCTGTTTAATACCGATCCGCGTCCCCTGCTGGACGGCCGCCTGCTGGGTCTGGAGCGAGAGGCGCTGCGGGTCGCTCCAGACGGCTGCATCTCGCAAGTCCGGCACCCTGCTCCCTTGGGTTCGGCCCTGACCCATCCTTATATCACCACCGATTACTCCGAAGCGCTGCTGGAGTTTATTACCCCGCCTCTGCCCGGAGCCAGGGAAGCACTGCGTTTCCTCGATGATCTCCATCGTTTCGTTTATCCCCACATTGACGATGAATTGCTGTGGGCGGCCAGTATGCCCTGTATCCTGAGCGGCGAAACCAGCATTCCCATCGCTGAATACGGTAATTCAAACCTCGGACGGATGAAGCATGTTTACCGGCGCGGACTGGCCTGGCGCTATGGGCGGATTATGCAGGTGATCGCTGGGATTCACTTCAATTTCTCTCTGCCGGATGCGTTCTGGGCAGCCTTTCAGGAGCAAGAGGGCGACCGCGGCACTCTCCAGGATTTTCGCTCTGAGTCCTACTTTGGGCTGATTCGCAACCTGCAACGCTGCGGCTGGCTGATTCTCTATCTGTTTGGCGCCTCGCCAGCCGTTTGCAAATCATTCCTCGATGGTAAGAGCACGACCTTGCCCGCGTTTGATGACCATACCTGCTATGGACCTTACGCGACTTCACTGCGAATGAGCAACGTTGGTTACACTAACCGCACCGAAAAGAAGAGCGGCGTCAACGTCTGCTATAACTCGCTGGCTGAATATATCACGAGCCTGACCCAAGCCACGGTGACGCCTTGGCCGCCTTATGAGCAGATCGGTGTCAAAGTGAACGGTGAATACCGTCAACTCAATGCCAATATCCTGCAAATTGAGAACGAGTATTACGCCTCAATGCGGCCTAAACAACCACCGCAAGGCAATGAAAAACCTACCTTGACCTTGCAGCGGCGCGGGGTGAATTATGTGGAATTGCGCTCGGTGGATATCAATCCGATGGAGCCACTGGGCGTTAATATCCCACAGTTGCAATTTCTGGAAATTTTCCTGCTGTTTTGCCTGTTAACCGAGTCGCCGCCGCTGGATGCCGAGGAACGCGGCCTCATTGATGACAATCAGATGGCAGTGGCGCTAAATGGCCGTGATCCGGCGCTGGTTCTGCACCGGCGGCGCGGTCCATCGCTGCCGCTGCGGCGCTGGGCAGAGGAAATTCTCGAACAAATGCAGCCCCTTAGCGAATTGCTGGACATGGGTCAAGAAGGGCACCCTTACGCAGCGGCGTTGGCCGGACAGCAGGAAGCACTGATTGATTCTGAACGGACGCCCTCAGCCCGCATGCTGGCCGAAATGCATGCCAGTAGCGAGAATTTTTTCCGCTGCGCAAGGCGGCTATCGGAGCAACATCGCCACCACTTCATATCGCCTCCACTGACCGGAGAGCGAATACAATTCCTCACCGGAATAGCAGAACGTTCATGGCGCGAACAGAAAGCCATTGAGGCGGCCGATGAACTGTCGTTCGATGAGTTCCTGGATCGCTATTTTGCGCAACAGTAGGCATTCTCCAAACTCAACTCCCGGCCTCATTAATCATCAAATTTATTGTGAGACAGTAAGTTAGTAAATTCATCCACCGAGACCGGAGGACTAAATAAATAGCCTTGAATTTCATCGCAACCAATATCTTTTAGGAAATCAAATTGTTCTTTAGTCTCCACGCCTTCAGCGATAACAGCAAATTTCAAGCTATGCGCTAAAGTAACAATTGACTTTACAATGGCCGCATCTTCGAAATTTATATGGATATTTCGAATAAAGGACTGATCAATTTTGAGAGTATTAACCGGGAAGCGCTTTAAATAGCTCAGTGAAGAATAGCCTGTCCCAAAATCATCAATGCTAAAAAAGATTCCCATCCTTTTGAATATATCCATTGTTGCAATAGCTTCATCAATGTCTTCCATCGCAGTGCTTTCGGTAATCTCAAACTCTAACCGGTTAGCAGTCATCCCAATTTCATCAATTATATTCTTAACCTTCTGAATCAGATCAGGTTGACGAAACTGCAAAGGAGAAAGGTTGACAGCAACAGTTAATGATAGAAAACCCCGGTCCTGCCAGTGCTTAGCCTGCATACATGCAGTATGAATGATCCATTCACTAATTGGAATGATTAAACCAACCTCTTCACAGAGAGGAATAAACTGCCCGGGTGAGACCCGCCCTTTTTGTGGATGATTCCAACGTAACAGAGCCTCTGCTCCACAAATCCGCTTACTTCGGGTTTCAACTTTTGGTTGATAATATAACTCGAATTCACCTCGCTCTAGGGCATAGCGAAGGTTATTTTCCATCTCTAATCTTTCCAAAGCCACATCGTTGAGTATCTTTGAATAAAATTGATAATTATTCTTGCCCTTTGATTTAGCATGATACATGGCAGAATCTGAGTTTTTTATAAGCTCATCAGTCGTTTGTCCATCACTGGGATAACAAGCAATACCGATACTGGCTGTTGAAAAAATTTCACGATTATTAATATTGAATGGCATTGAAAATTCTGCCAAGATTTTATTAGCAATTTTAGTTGTTATCGACAATGACTCTTTAATATTTTCAAATTGTGAGATGACAATAACAAATTCATCACCTCCAAGTCTGGAAATAGTATCCTCACTTCGCAAATTTCTACTCAGTCGTTGTGCAACTTCGCATAACAATAAATCACCGATCACATGCCCTAAGGAATCATTAACGTATTTGAAACGATCGAGATCAATAAATAAAACAGCTATAAAGGAATTTTGCCGTTCAGCCCTAGCCAGAGATTGCTGCAATCGATCCTTGAGTAGTAACCGGTTCGGAATCCCCGTCAAAGCATCATAATGAGCCATATGATACAATTGCTCTTCCCAGCTTGCCTTAGACAGTGCCACTGCTACACGATTGGCAAAATCCCGGGAAAGGAAAATATATTCTTCCGAGACAGTAAGCAAACTTCGATAACCTAGACAGATAATTGCAGATACCTCCTCTTTTAGTACGATAGGAAGCACCAAAAAACAAACAGCACCTAATTTTTTTAAAGATAAAAGATAACCAGGTAGAATTTGTTGATAATCACACACATATATATAATTTTGATTTACTAAGAGCCTTTGATATTCTAACGATGTTATTTCCTGAGTATCCACAGTTATCATTTCTTTGGCTAGTTCATTCCTAGTATAAATATAACACGCATTATTATGACTACTTTTAATAACTACCATACTTATATAATCTTGAGAAACAATATCATTCATACGGGTTAGCACAATTCTAACAATATCCTCAATTTTCACGGCATTATGTAGCAAGCGCTACAAGGGTGGAGCGGCGCACTGCCGCTCCGATGATCTTCATTAGATCAGAAGCTAGGTACTTGAGCTGCTTCTTGTATCGCTCTGCGGAAGAATTACTGCAAGCGCCGCCTCTACAGTATGGAACTTTCCAACTCGCAACTCAGAGATGGGATGCGTTGAGCGCCCGATATGCGTCCCGCTGAATGAAAGTCGTCAGTGATAACGAAGGCATCGCTTGGATCATTATGTGCAAAAGCGTTGCATGTTGTTCTGCTAGGGTCATGCACGTTCATATACATTTTGGATGCACTGTCAGGGTAGCTGCTTTCTGACTCTTCGATCCCACCATTGTCATTACTATTGCAGCAATTTTTGGAACCCTGCCTGCCACACGTTCATTCCAAACCTGAAATCCCTAGTAGGGACGGCGAGTTGCTTGAATAACAACTCAAGAGACTCTAGCGAGTGCTCATCAACCCGCACTGGAACAATTAATGCGTCAACCGCAAGCAAGGTGGGTTCCTCCAGCATAGAAAGGGCTAGTATCTACGAGCACCTTTTGCACACCTGCTTTTCACCTCATCATCAATGATGGTTTTAATCCATGCAGAAGCCTACTAACTGCTGTTTTATTCTGTTGAGAATAAGCAGTGTTTAATTGTTGATAGAGCAACGACGGAATGCAAATAATTCTGGTTTCCTGGGATCGTAAATCGCCTTTCTCCTTTGAAGTGGTCACAGTGTTGTGAAATGTTATAGCTCAGGTCTTTAGGTGAATCGCCGAATGCAGCGCCTAATATCACTGGTTTCAAAGCATCATAAATATCTACTTTGGGTCGCTCATCCCCAATAGCATCTCGGTGAAATTACGCTGTGGGCAAACATCAGCAGTCAATAGGGCCATATCCGCGACATTTCAAGCCAAATTGAAAGCAATAGATGACTTCCTCCGCGCAAATTTGAAACTGCATGGTTAAATCCCTGCCCTTTTTCTTTTGTAAATCCGTTACTATAACCTGTTGGTGAATTTCCATAACTTTGTTTAGACCTGTGCTCATCTCGCATTCTCTGTGTGTTGCAAAAGTGCAGGAGCAAGTATATAGTGCAGGCTATGGGGGTCAACACAGAAACGCAGGCTATGCAAGTTAACCTGCTTAAGTGTTTAGGTTTGTTTTCGCCTTCCTGTACACATTCATAATCGCCACCATCATCATAAGATGGCTGCTTTCTATCGCCAGACCTAAGTTTGGTTAATCTGGTTCGCTCGATCCCGGTTAGCTCAGCGAGCTTGTAGTCGTTTATCCCCAGTCCTCTAAGCTCGCTCAAAAATCTTGGAAAATCGGTTCGCTCTCATGGATAACCTCTGCATGACTTGAAGCAAGGGTATCAAAAAAGTGACAGCACTATTTGGTGCTTGACAAATAGTGACTTTTAGTCACTATTCTTAACTCACAGTCAATACAAGGTGAGTTTCTAGTCAATGAGCGGCAAGCACCAACACGGGCAACACTTTCTGCTAAAGGCGAAGCCGCACGTTTCGCTTCGCGCAAATCTTCCGGCTGTCCGACCAAGCCGCGTTTGACCTCTTCAAAGAGCCGTTGGCCAGAAACGACGGTGATCCGATCTGCCCGCGCTGTGGTTGCGTTGAGCATTATTGGATCGGTAGCCGCAAACAGTGGCGCTGCAGGAAGTACCTTTCAGCGTTACCTCTGGGACTCTGTTTGCGCACCATAAATGCCACTACGGGTCTATATCGCCGCTATTGCGTTTACACCAACACGGCAAAGGCTTCTCCGCACTGCAACTTTCGGAGATTTGGACGTACAGTACAAAACCGCCTTCGTCCTCATGCATAAGATGCGTGAATCTTGATCGATACCAAGGGGATGAAATGCTAGAAGGGAAGTCGAAATAGACGGGTGCTATGTGGGCAACTATATCCGCCCGAGAACAAGAAAGAAGACCGCAAAGACCGCCGCCTTACTGGAAAATCAGAACCCAAACAAACGCTGCATAATTACTATCCGTGAACGTAGTGCCCATGGGGAAGGCGCAAGCAAGACGAAAATCTTTGTGGTGAAATCAGAGAATCAGGCAAACCTGAAAGCACTAGCGCAAGCCAATATTAAAGCGATGCAATCGTTCATGCTGATGAGGCTACCGGTTATGATGCTCTCCATGCCCTATACGAAATGAAGTGCGTCAACCACCAACGCATTACATGGGGAAAACGGCGAATGTACCAACCAAGCGGAAAGCTATTTCTCTCGTTTTCGCTGTATGCACAAGGGTCAGGTTCATAAGATGAGCAGTCAGCACCTTCATGTTTACGCCAACGAGTGCGCCTATCGCGAGGACACCCGTCGTTGGTCAAATGGTGAAATCTTTGCTGATATTACCGCCGCTGCTCCAAGAAACCAACCTCCCGCAACTGGTGCGGCTACTGGCAAGGGAACCGCACTACCGAGCGGCTGGCCACCTAGGCTACCGACCATGCGCTTACTTCATTCTCCATATTGGTTTCAACAATTAATCCTTGTTTCTTCTGGCGTCTAACCCGACTTCCGCTATTTGCACCCTCCGGGGACCAATTTGCATGGGTTTTGCCCGCCAAAATGCTCACAAGTGGCTGATTGTTCGTCGTCGCGCGCTGCAAAAGGCTCTGTAGTGCCGACCTAGTTTGTTGAACTGGTTGGTCTTTTTTTCCATACTTTGGGCATGTTCCTGCGCTCGAAGACACGCAAAAAAGACGGCAAAGAGCACCGCTATTGGAGCGTGGTAGAAAACCGCCGCGTCGCCGACGGGCGGGTGGTGCAGCGCCATGTGCTGTATTTGGGCGAGATCAACGATGCCCAGCGCGCGGCCTGGTGCCGCTCGATTGAGGTGTTTGACGAGGACCGCAGCACGTCCGCTCGGATGGCCCTGTTCCCGGAGGACCGGTCAGCCCCTGAGTTGGCCTGTGCAGTGGTACAGGTCGACTTGAGCGGACTGCAACTGCGCCGTCCGCGTCAATGGGGCGCGTGTTGGCTCGCCTGTGAACTGTGGGATCTCTTGGAACTCGATGCCTTCTGGTCAACGCGCTTGCGGCCAAGCCGCAAGGGGACACGCTGGCTAAACGTGCTCAAGACGTTGGTGGCCTATCGCCTCATCGACCCGGGCAGCGAATGGCGTCTCCATCGCTGCTGGTACGAGCGCAGCGCCATGGGGGATCTGTTGGGGGAGGACTCCGCGATCGCCCAGAGCGACACCCTCTATCGCTGTCTCGACAAGCTCGTGGCGCATCGCGAGGCCTTGTTTTGCCACTTGCAAGCCCGTTGGCAAGCACTCTTCGCGGCCTGTTTCGAAGTGCTTCTTTACGATCTGACCAGTACCTACTTCGAGTGTGACCCACCGGAATCGGGTCAGCGGAAGTTCGGCTACAGTCGCGATAAACGCGCCGATTGCGTTCAAGTCGTCATCGCCCTGATCGTCACTCCCAGCGGTTTCCCCCTCGCCTACGAGGTTCTGGCCGGGAACACCCTCGACAAACAGACGCTGGCGGATTGCTTGGCCAAGATCGAGCGTCAGTACGGGAAGGCGGACCGGGTTTGGGTCATGGATCGCGGGATTCCCACTGAGGAGACGCTGGCCCTGATGCGCAACGCCGACCCCCCGGTACACTATCTGGTCGGCACCCCGAAAGGGCGTCTAACCCAGCTGGAGAAATCCTTTCTCGACCAGCCGTGGCAAGTGGTGCGCGCGCAGGTGACCGTCAAGCTCTTGCAACAAGACAACGAGGCCTATGTCTTGGCGTTGAGCGCCGGACGTCGCGACAAGGAAAAGGCGATGCGCCGGCGTCGCCTCAAACGTCTTTGCAAACGCCTGCATGAACTCCAACAGCAGGCCCCCAGTCGCGACCAGCTCCTCTTGAAGCTGGGCGCAGCAAAGAAAGAGGCCGGGCGGGCGTATGGGTTAGTGAAGATCCAGATTCCGGAGAAAGATCAACCGGTCACCCCCGAAACCTTCACCTTTCGCCTTAACCGCAAGAAGTTGCGCCTCACCCGTCATCGCGAGGGTCGCTACCTGCTACGCACCAACCTTACCACGCACGATCCGGTGCAACTCTGGGCCTATTACATCCAACTCACTGAAGTGGAACAGGCGTTCAAGGAACTCAAAGGTGACCTGAGCATCCGCCCGATCTTCCATCAAGTGGACCGGCGGATTGAAGCACATATTTTCGTCGCTTTTCTCACCTATTGCCTCCAGGTTACTCTCAAGTCCCGCCTGCGCCCCCTGGCTCCCGGTCTGACCCCAAGGTCTGCGTTGGAGAAATTCGCTGCAGTCCAGATGGTCGATGTCTACTTGCCCACCACCGACGGACGCACCCTGGTCCTGAGTCGATACACTGAGCCGGAGCCCGAGTTACAGCTCCTGCTGGATCGGTTGCGTTTGCGGCTGCCCGAGCAACCACTCCCGAGGATCTCCTCGAACCTCCAAGCACAGATCGCCTAACCGCCTTGTAGTGCCGACCTTTGCCAATGCAGCACTGAAAGATTAACCAGTTACGTCGCACAGAGGCTCGAATAGCGGAAGTCGGGCTAATGGTGGATTTCACTGCATCCTTAAATTTTTGGAACGAGCCTGAATCACTGCTGATGTCTTTCATTGTCGCTAACTCTTCTATAATTTCTGTAGCTGTGATCGGCTGGCCTCGCCTGATAATTCCCAACACCAATTTATTGGCCTCACCATGTGAAAAAAAGCTGTTTTTACGCTGGTATCGCTTATTTTTGATATCGTGAATAGGGTACTCAGGTTCAAACAGTTTAATAGCCGCATCCAAGGTTTTCACTTCCTCAGATAACCGAGTTAGGACTTACGCATTGACAGGAGGTTGGAATTGTGGGTTGAGGTGTCCCAAGTTAGGGGCGAAGGCTTGAATAAACGTGGCAATCACCTCATTAAACAACTCACGCTGCAAACGATAACAATTACGAATCACGTCGGTAGCCTGTAGTCGTTGCAATTGGACATAGCCACAGATCGCCGCAAAGAGATGATTGCGAATGGCGGTGGGTTGTCGGACCTGAAAATGCTCGATGTGGCACACTTGTTTGAGCGTCCGATGATACTGCTCGATTTGCCAGTGTTGGTCGGAGCTTGAGGAAAGCAGGACGATCAAAAGCGACCCAATCTCGTCGTTCGGCTGATACAAGGCATAATGGTGGTTGGTTTTTCAACCACTCCCGAAACACTTTGACCGTACCAATCCCCGGAGGTACACGAGCGAGCCGTCTTCGGAATCGCCAGTTGTTGTACTGGAGCCATTGGCCTTTTTCCACAGAAACCCGACGGTTGCTTTCAGCGCAAAGAGAAATCCCCGATGATGGTTTTAATCATCTTGAGATTTGCTGCGCTACTATACTAATATCGCCGGTGACAAAGGCTGGCTGGAGTCCCAAGCCAACACTTCCATGAGCATCTCCGAAAATAATCGTTTTTGGTCTTGTTCGGCTTTATCGTAAATGCGGTAATCGAGCGGTTGATGGTGACCGTGCGGATCGGTGTAATACAACGTGATCAGATTGATCCCTTTCACCACGCCATGATGTTTTCCTGACCAGAAATGCCCAACAAAGGCCATCAATTGGCTGTACGGTTTATCCAAGACACTGTCAGTCCGACACTGATCGTGCCACCTTCAAAATTCAGCCGGAGCAGGCTTCCTCGAACAAATCGCGGGGTGTAGTCTTCGCGGAGCAAAAACCGGTTGACGCTATCATGGCTGATCTCCATGATCTCTGCCAAGCGATTCCCCGTTGGCGAATGCGGCTCACCCAACAAAAAAGAAACATACATCGCCAAAGTGCAACGCGCTGTCGATGGGCGACTGATGACTCTCATCAACCGAAAACCTTCGTGGACCGAGTTCGTCTTTACCGACCACATCATACGATGCTTGTCAATGCGTAAGCTCTACGAGTGATTTCTTGTTTATGGCGTTGGATGATTCCGGCAAGCTCTGACCGCTTGCTGGTTAAGGCGCTGATGACGTGGGATTCTGCCATTTCCTTGTCCTTTTTGTAGTAGAATGGCAGACATTTTAACGATTTAAGTGGCTACTTGCTTTGTGCGACTGCTACATAATGCCGAATTTTCATAGTTGATAAAATTAATCGATCAATATCTGCCATTACAGACAACGTCTGAAGCTGTTTATTTATTATAACTCCCATCTTATTAAAGAAAGCAACTCTTAAACTCATCATCACTATTAACTACAGGTCTATCAAAATTTTATTCCCAATATACTAATTCCTTCTATTATTTTCTCAATCGGAATTAGATTCCTACGAATTTGATAAGCACTTAACAATACTACAATGGCAATTGTTAGTGTGATGACAACTACAAAAATATTTCTAAAATCAGCTAAAATTGTTAATATATCTTTCTTTGACTGAATAACAATTAAAGTCCACTTTGGTATGGAAAAATTAGGCTCAAGAATAATAGACCAATAATTTATCAAGTATTTTTGGCTCTTCGAGGGTTTCCGTGGAATGTGGGCTTCTTGGCCAAGATCAGCACGCCAAGCCGATATTGACTCTCTTAAAATCAACATATTGGAGCTATGATCTGCCCTTGAATCGGCTGCCTCCACAAGAACCCGTGAAGAACCGTATTTTTCATTGTTAATACCCTGCCACGCAAATTGCCCTGAAGAAGATTGATTCATTTCAATTAACTGTTCTAGACCAGGGCTTTCAAGGTGAAGGGACCTAGCCTCGCTGGGCAAGCAAGCGGGCGACCGAGACATGAGGCCGCTGGGGGTCGTGGACCCGTTTAGGCGCGGTTTTTAGAGCCTGTCGACTCTTGCGATAGCGGCGCAGGTCGATCCGCGCGGCTGTTGCTGGAGCCACTGGGCGAAGATCGCGCGCGGAACGGTTTGGAACACCGCCCAGTCTTGGGCATCGAGACCACGTCCAGGCTCTCGGCGACGTTACCCAGTTCGATGGCCAGATAGTACCCTGGACCTGCTCGGCGGCCTCAATCCGTGCGCGGCGCGTAGCGCCGCCTTCACGACTCCCCAACCCGTTGAAGGCCACCACGCGCAGGCCAACGCGAACAACGCCGCTATGGGATAGCTCAGGTATCGACTTCGCAGCGCAGTTCTGTGGTCAGATGAAAAGCTCGCTCCAGCGTCCAGCGCTGCCGATACATCTCGGCCAGGCCCTGCATCGGCCACCTCCACGGGCACCGTGCTGAACAGATACAGCGTGTCATCGCCGTTGCGGTGGGGCGATCCAGCCGCCGACGGATGCGTCGCAACCGCAGCCCTGCCGTCGCGGTTGTCGGTCCCAGTCGAACCCATTGCTCGGCCACCGCCCGGTGTCTCCGGCTAAGCCTCGCGCATCGCTTCAGGGCGTGAACCGCAGCCCCGCGTGCTCGCGGATCAGCGCCCGCGCGCCGCGGCCAGCCCACTCAGGAACCATGGCGGTGCAAAAGTTGCGATCTGCGATCCACAGCCGCCCGCCCGCACCGCCGCCAACAACGGCCCCAACAACGCCCGCTCCTGCGTGTACGCGTCTTCGCAGGGATAGAGCGCGGTGATCAAGTCCAGTGCCGGATCAAACACCGCCAGCGCTTTGCCCGGCAGCGGCCCAGCCGTGCTGGCGCGGGTCTCCGCAGCCGATGCTCGCGCCCCTCCAGACAGGTGCCATCCAGTACCTTGACCCGAACTCCTGCCAGCAGGGTGATCGGGCCGCGCCAGTTCCTCAATCAACGCCTCCGCCTGTTCGGCCGCATGGCCCACCAGCGCCGCCGAGGTGCTCGGCTCCAGGCCGTTGAGCTTGGTTGAGACCGAGGTGACCGACACTCCGATCTCGGCCACCGCGCGGCAGCCGTATGAACCGAGGGTTGTTGGCGCAGCACCACTTGGGTCATCAACTCCAAACGCTGGAGAACAACAGACGTCGCGTGCTGGGCCTCACACCCGCTCGAACCATTCATTCACTTGTTCGGCATTCAAACAGCGCTCCAGGATCGCAGGACCATCACCGGAAGGGCGCACGCTCGGCAAAACACCGCAGCACGGGGTTCAGTTCAATCATCATCCAACTCCGCTCCAGCAGAAAACTCCTCACTCTTACCAGAGCACCTTCACCTTGAAAAGCCCCTGCTGTTCTAGACCTAGCAGATATCCCTCATGAGAACAAAACAACACTCTATTTAATTCATTAAGAACACATAGTTGCATTTTTGGTCCGAATGAATTAAAAACGCCCCATAGAAAAGACTGATCAATTTCTCCAACCAATAAACCATTCTCTGGATGCTGTGGATCAGGTATCCGAACCAAATAAACTTTTAAAAAAGAATGTGGTTGATGGTCAGTTATAAGAATATAATCACCCAATTTAAAGTATTTATTTTCTTTTTTAAGATATTCTGCTATTTTTTCATCTCCCAATCCTGATATGTATTTTTCGACATCAGTAATCAATTCTATTTTATTAAAACCTTGACTATCTTTTAAGTAAAAATCATTTTCTCCTAATGAGTCTATTGATAATTTTTCTTGATCTATAGCTTTGGAAATCCAGCCGAGCTGCATTTTAAGAAACAACAAACGTTCTAGTAGTGCCAAACCATAATCTTTATTTAATTGCTTAACCTGTTCAGATTGTTGGTTTTCAATAAAACCACTTACCTGATTAAATAACAAAATTACCAATAATAAGACAGGAACCAAAGATGATACAATAAATAAAAAAAACACCCTTCGTGCCACTTTACTACGAAGAAAAATCATTTCTATTTTCATATAGCAATACAAAAATACTGTCTATAAATACCCCAAAGCCAATCCAACGAAATCGCCATTATTAGCCAGAATAATATCATCTTCACTTGCTTTGGCAGTTAGCGGAGATACACCTTGCTTGTCTTTCCAAGACTATATAAATAGTAATCAGAATTTAAAGGAACCAGACCGCGATCATTACACGCTTTGCCTTTCGATTAAGTAGTAATTTTAAATATTGATAGGGACTTCCCCAACGGTCAAAAAGAGGTATTTTCTCTAGCAACTTACTAAGAACCAATAACAACTTGACAAGAGTAAATCTACAGTATCTTCCAATAGTTTTTCTTATATAGTCTTTCGAATTAAAAACAGACATAATCCCAATAGTACCCTGTTATTTTAAGTGTAATTAAAATTCAAAAATACGAAAAAGAGACTGGAAACCGCTGTTCTGATACAGCTTGAGGCTGCCAGCAATGGGGACGCCCCTGAATCACTTTTATCGACCCCACCCATCGGCTGAAATTCCATCGGCTTACTCTGCTGATAGCGCCCGTCAGTCTCGTTGCAAACGGTTCAAAACTAGATAACAGGTTACACAACTTGGTTAATTGAGCCAATTCCAGTCCTTGCTTCACCTTCGGCCTATTACTCAATCACCTATTTGATAGCGAGATTTTCCAATCAGTCCAAGGTTTCTCCCATGAAAATGCGCAGACCAGTGGCCCAACCACCTGGATGATCATATCATGCCGGTATATTGCATCCCATTTCCACGGCGTGAATCGCTGCCGGCGTTTCTTGAACCGTTCAGAATCGAACACAAATGATTACACTGCTTTCGGCTTGGCAACGTAGGATTCACAACGCTACTTGGCTGCATTTACATTTCATATATTGCTTCAATCAGCGCTTCCATATTGAGACACTCCCTATGCAACGACTCGCCGGGACTACCGCTATCACGCGGCGACTTGGCTTTGAATTTGTCACTGTAGCAGCTTGCTAATTAGGTAATGGTATGTATAACAGACGCAAATGCATGATATTGGGCGCTGTATTCATGGTTTCCATTAATCCAGCTGCAGGACTGGCCCAGCAGAAAGAGATGCCACCCATCCCAATTAAGGCCGCTCCGGTAATTCGCGAAACCTTGAATGTCGATGTCACAGCAGTAGGCACCCTACGGGCAGATGAAACCGTCATCGTGCGTCCGGAAATCGCCGGACGGGTAGCGGCCCTGCATTTCAAGGAAGGCCAAACAGTCCGCCAAGGTCAACCGCTGATCACCCTCGATCAGGAAGAATACCAAGCACAATTGGCCAGTAGCGCTGCTCAGCTCGCTCTTGAAGAAAGCAGCTACCGGCGCTTGCAGGATATGGATCGTAAGAATCTCACCAGCCAGCAAAATATCGATGAAGCTAAAGCGAAGCTGGATACAGCGCGCGCCCAGCAGGAACTCAGCCGGGTACGATTGAGCAAGACCGTGATCCAGGCACCATTTGATGGCGTCATCGGATTGCGCCAAGTCAGTCCTGGCGCTTATATCAAACCAGGCGATGATATCGCCAACCTAGAAAGCATTGGTTCAATGAAGCTGGATTTCCGGGTACCAGAAACGTATCTGGCGCGGCTGGCGGCCGGTCAGACCCTAGCGATCCGGGTGGATGCCTATCCTGATCAGCGTTTCGAAGGCGCCATCTATGCCATCGACCCAGCGCTGGATGAAGAAACTCGCACGGTGCTGCTGAGGGCACGGCTGCCAAATAAGGATAACAAGCTGCGCCCAGGTTTGTTTGCACGGGTTAACCTGATTCTAGAGCGGCGCGAAAACGCACTGGTCGCGCCAGAACAGGCGATTGTACCCGTGGGCCAAACGATCTTTGTTTACCGGGTAGTCGACAGCAAGGCGGTGATGACGCCAGTAAAACTGGGGCTGCGCCGACCCGGCCAAGTCGAGATTCTAGCTGGATTGCAGGCCGGCGATCTCGTGGTCACTGACGGGCAATTGAAGATTCGCGACGGCGCACCGGTTGCGGTTATACCGCCACCGGATTCTCCACCAGACACCGCTCAGCTCACTAATTCGCCACCGCCGGCCAACCGGAAGAGATAAGCCCCCATGTTTCTTCCCGAACTCTGCATTAAGCGCCCGGTGCTGGCGACCGTGATGAGTCTCGCCATTATTCTGATTGGCGTCATCTCTTTTTTACGCTTGCCGGTGCGCGAATATCCGAACATCGATGCGCCCATCGTGTCGGTGCGCACTGTTTACCCTGGCGCCAGCGCTGAGATCATGGAAAGCCAGGTGACTCAGCCGCTGGAAGATTCACTGGCTGGCATTGAAGGCGTCCGTACCATCAAGTCGGTCAGCCGCGAGGAGGTCAGTCAAGTCACCGTCGAGTTTCTTCTGGAGCGGGACGTGGATTCCGCCGCCAACGATGTGCGCGACCGTGTCGCGCGGGTGCGCGGCCAATTACCGGACGAGACGAATGATCCCGTGGTCGCCAAAATCGAGGCAGATGCCCAGGCGATCATGTGGCTGGCCTTTTCCAGCGACCGGCACAGCGCTCTAGAAATCACCGATTATGCCGACCGCACCATTGTCGACCGCTTGCAAGCGTTACCAGGTGTCGCCAGTGTCATTATCGCGGGTGAACGGCGCTACGCCATGCGGTTGTGGCTGGACCGTGACCGGATGGCCGCCTACGGCCTGACACCGCAGGATGTGGAAGATGCTCTAAGGAAGCAAAACATCGAACTGCCTTCCGGCCGCATCGAATCACGCCAGCGCGAGTTTTCAGTGCTCACCGAGTCGGATTTACGCACTCCAGCGCAGTTCAACGGCTTGATCCTCAAGGAAACCAAAGGCTATCCGATCCGCTTGCGCGACATCGGCTACGCGGAAATTGGCGCGGCAGACGAGCGTAACGCGGTGCGGGTCAATGGCAATCCCTCGGTCGGGCTGGGCGTGGTCAAACAGTCCACCGCCAATACCCTGAGTGTGGCGCAGGCGGTCAAGGCGTTATTGCCAGCCTTGCGGGACAGCCTGCCGGAAGGCATGAAGATTATCGTCGGTTACGACGGCTCGGTTTTTATCGAAAAATCCATCGAAGCCGTTTACCACACCATGCTGGAGGCGCTGGCGCTGGTCGTCGCAGTGATTTATCTGTTCCTGCGCAACTGGCGGGCGACGCTGATCCCCTTCGTGACCATCCCGGTCTCGCTGATCGGTTCTTTCTTTTTCCTGTATGCCCTGGGCTTCACCATCAACACCCTGACCTTACTGGGACTGGTGCTGGCCATCGGCCTGGTCGTGGATGATGCCATCGTGATGCTGGAGAACATTCATCGCCATATCGAAGAAGGTATACCGCCGTTCCGGGCAGCCTTGCAGGGATCGAAGGAAATCGCCTTTGCTATCGTCGCAATGACCTTGACCTTGGCAGCGGTATTCACGCCCCTGGCGTTCATGACCGGTAATACCGGCCGGCTGTTCACCGAGTTCGCCTTCACCGTCGCGGCGGCGGTCATCGTCTCCGGCTTCACCGCCTTGACCCTGACGCCGATGATGTGTTCCAAGCTGCTGCGCCACGAGCGGCAGCATAATTGGCTGTTCAACCTGAGCGAGCGCTTTTTCCTGGCGATGAATACCGGTTATCGCCGGGCACTGATCCAGGCGCTCAACCTGCGCTGGCTGATCGTGCTGGTGTTCTTTGCCGCCGGAGCGGGCGCGGCGTGGCTGTTCACCCATTTGAAATCGGAACTATCGCCGCTGGAAGATCGCGGAGTGTTTATCGGCGTGATTGTCGCGCCGGAAGGCGCGACACTGGCCTATACCGATGGCTACGCCCGGCAACTGGAGCAGTTTTACAAAAATATTCCCGAGGTGATTTCCTACTTCTCCTTCGTGGCGCCGGGTCTGGAAAAACCCAACCCGGTGAACAGCGCGCTGTCGTTCGTGCGTCTGAAACCCTGGGAGCAACGCCAGCGCAAGCAACAGGAAATCACCAAGGAACTGGCGCCAAAGATGTTCGGCGGGTTACCGGGAGTGCTGGCGTTTCCCATCAATCCGCCATCGCTGGGACAGAGTTTCCGCAATCCGGCTGTACAGTTCATCATCCAGGCCACCAGTTACGCGGAACTGCAAACCCTGGTGGATCAAATGCTGGCCAAAGCCCGCCAATATCCGGGCATGGTGAACGTGGATACCGACTTGCGCCTCAACAAGCCACAACTATCCGTGGTGCTCAAACGCGACAAAATCGCGGCGGTTGGCGCGGATGTGGAGGAGATCGGCCGGACCTTGGAGACCTTGCTGGGCGGGCGGCAGGTAACCCGCTTCAAACAGGAAGGCCAACAATACGATGTGATGGTGCAACTCAAAGATCAGGATCGCGAACAGCCCGCCGATCTGACCGCAATCTTCGTCCGGGGCCGCGATGGGCAACTGGTGCAGCTTTCCAATCTGATCGAGGTCCGGGAAACCGTAGCACCCAAGGAACTGAATCATTTCAACCGGCAGCGTGCGGCAGTCATTTCCGCCAACATCGCCCCCGGTTACGCGCTGGGCGAGGCGCTGGATTTCATGGATCAGACAGCCCAGGACGTGCTGGGCGAGAATGCCCAGACCGCGCTGGATGGTCAATCGCGGGAGTTCCGCGAATCCGGCGCGACGCTGTATGTGACCTTCGTGCTGGCGCTCTTGTTTATTTATCTCGTGCTGGCGGCGCAGTTCGAGAGTTTTGTATCGCCATTTGTGATCATGTTGACTGTCCCGCTGGCAGTAACGGGAGCCTTACTGGCGCTATTTTTGACCGGCGGGACATTGAATGTCTATAGCCAGATCGGGCTGGTGATGCTGGTGGGGCTGATTACCAAAAATGGTATTTTGATCGTGGAATTTGCCAATCAACTACGGCTAACCGGGCTGGATCGGCGAGAAGCGGTGCTAGAGGCAGCAACGCTGCGGCTAAGACCGATCCTGATGACGACCCTTGCGACCATTTTGGGAGCGATTCCACTGGCGCTGGCGGTTGGCGCAGGCGCGGAAAGCCGTCAACAAATCGGTTGGGTGATCGTCGGCGGGTTGTTATTAGGGACATTGCTAACCCTGTCGGTCGTGCCAGTGGCCTACACACTGCTGGCTCGCAAAACCCATCATAGCGCCGAAAAAGCAGCGGCATTAGCAGAACAAGCAGAAGCCGTTGCGCGTGAACCGGGGCCGGTCTTGACAACAAACACGGCGAACTGATGG
Organism: Gammaproteobacteria bacterium; assembly: GCA_024234995.1. Classification (GTDB taxonomy): domain Bacteria; phylum Pseudomonadota; class Gammaproteobacteria; order Competibacterales; family Competibacteraceae; genus UBA2383. The sequence continues at coordinate 127,215 of JACKNF010000001.1, read as the reverse complement.
TATGGACGTAACCCTTTACGCCCCTCACCCGTTTACCGGTGAAAGAATTGAATGATTACGTATGAATTACAGGTTGCTTCAATACCAATCGGAAAAGTTCAACACCGTATTTCCTTCTATACACTCTAGATAGTGTAGTCATGAGATTAAAAATATGAGAGCATTATGGGGACAAAAAAGGAGGAGGCCCCATGAAGCACGCAGTTCCTGCCCATCACCGTCACGATCTTTCCGATGAAACCTGGGCATTGCTGGAGCCGCATCTGCCGGGGCGCGAAGGTGTTTGGGGTGGCATTGCCAAAGACAATCGATTGTTTATCGATGCGGTTTTCTGGATATTGCGAACGGGTGCGCCGTGGCGGGATTTGCCGCCGGACTATGGCGGCTGGAGCAACACCCACCGCCGGTTCATTCGCTGGCGGGATAAGGGCATTTGGGAAAAGCTGCTGGATCTCCTGATCGACGAGCCAGATTACGAATGGTTGATGATCGACGCCAGCCACTGCAAAGTCCACCCGCACGCGGCCGGGGCCGTCGGAGGCAACCAGGACATGAGTCGCACCAAAGGGGGCTCAACACCAAGATACATCTGGCCGTGGATGCGCATGGTCTGCCGGTCCGAGTCCTTATTACACAAGGTACCACAGCGGATTGCACACAGGCTGGCCGCCTGATCGAAGGATTGAGCGCCGACTATCTGCTGGCGGATCGTGGCTATGACAGCAATGCGCTCATCGATCAGGCGACGAGCCAGAACATGGAGCCGGTCATACCCCCCAAGAAAAACCGTCTCGTTCAAAGACCTTATGATCAAGAACTCTACAAACTTCGTCACCTCGTCGAAAACGCGTTCCTGCACCTGAAAAGATGGCGCGGCATCGCCACAAGATACGCAAAAAACACCGCCTCTTTCCTTGCCGCCGTTCAAATCCGATGTCTTGTTCTCTGGCTCAAGATCTCGTGACTACAGTATCTATTCTCAGGTCACTCCAATGGAGGTGAGATCGCCGGGATGTCCTGCAAAATCGCGGTGGCACTCCGCCAAATAGAACGCGTTATTACAATGAGGAAAAATGCCATGTTACGTGTATTTCGTGTCTTTCTTGCACTGGTCGCACTGTTGCTGGCTCCATTAGCCGGGGCAGCAGGTACAGGAACATCTACTGAAGCCAAGGCGATGCTAGAGAAGGCAGTGATCGAGCTACAGAAAGATCCAGCCGCAGCGCTGGAGATGTTTACCAACGGAGAAAGTGGCTTTAAAGACCGTGATCTCTATGTATTTTGCGCCGATGCGACGACCGGCATTACAACAGCACACGGCGCTAAAGCTAACCGCGTTGGAAGCGTGAACATAAAGAAATCCAAAGACGTGGACAGCAAGGAATACGGCAAGGAATTCTTCGCCGTGGCAACCGAAGGCGAGTTCAAGGAAGTCTCATATAAGTTTCCACGTCCAGGTGAAAACGAACCCGCTGAAAAATCTGCCTTTATCACAAAAATCGGCGATCAGATTTGCGGGGTTGGTTATTATAAATAGGGCATTTGCTCCAGGCCGATCAGCATGAAACGGCGCGCCAGGTGTTTGATCCTGGCGTTTCCCGTTGCGCATCAGTAGATCGATTCATCAGCATTCATCTGTACGAACATGTCTACCGTGACAGTCCCAGCATGCTGGAACTGAAGAACAACGGGAAAGTGCTGCCCATCCTCCAATGGCTTCTTCAAGCCAATTAACATCAAGTGCGATTTACCCGGCTTCAAGCGGACGGTTTTTCCTGCAGGAATTTCAAGAGCATCGACCGGGCGTATTTTCAGCACATTATCGTCCTGAATTGCACTGTACAACTCAACCCGTGCCGCTACCTCTGCTGTAGCGGAAAGCAGTTGATCCGGTTTTTGGCCTTTGTTTCTTAGCGATAGATAGCCCTTCCCGTCGGCACTCCTGTGCGCCGGGGTAGCCCAGGGATGAGTGACCGTTATATCACTCAGTTTATAGCCATGAGCATCGACCCAGGCTGGCCAGCTCATCAATAAAAACACCATAAGAACTGAAAAATAAGAGAAAAACCGTTGCAGGTGAATCCAAAATTTCATTTTCTATGCCTCACAACCTTCAAGTTTAATAACAACCGGAATGACGTTCAAAGTTGCCAAACGGGTCAGCGAAACGCGCGTTACAGAGAAAGTTCCAGTCGGTTAGACTCTTGAGGAATGCGATAATATCCAGTTTCTCCTGATCGGTCAGTGAGAAACTTGCCGGCATCAGTTCGCTTTTAAACGGATTCAAGGCGCCATCACCGGCCAGCGGTCCTTCGCGGACCAGCCGCCCGCCACGGGCATAGTGATCAATCACCTCCTCTAAGGTAGCCATGGAACCGTCATGCATATAGGGTGCGGTTAGTTCAATATTGCGCAAAGTCGGAGCGCGAAACCGGCCCATATCAGCAGGCTGCTGAGTGAACTCCCACAAACCCCGGTTGCCCAGCGGATAATCCCCGGCACCGCCAATGTTGTAGAGACCGTTGTTATGAAACTCGGCCTGCGGCAGCGTTGTGCCGGAATGATTCACGGACTGGCTGAAATTGAAGCCGCCGTGACAATGGAAGCATTCCATACGTTCGGAGAAAAATAACTCCTGGCCGCGCCGGGCTGCTTCGCTCATGGCATCGCGGTTTCCTTGAAGCGTGGACTGGTCATAGGCGGAGTTTCCAGAAATCAGCGTGGAAACAAAGGCGGCAACACCTTTGGCGACCTGGTCCGCAGTAAAGCGGTCCGTGGCGTCAGGATAAGCTGCTGCAAACAAGTCCTGATACAACGGATCATAGCGCAGGCGATCAAGAATCTCCGCTTCGTGATCAGTCCAACCGAGTTCGACCGGAAATTCGTTGAACATCGGGGTGAGCGCCTGTTGATGCAGCGTAGTCAGTACCGGATTGGCCCAATCGAAGGTCGCGTTATACACCACATTGGTCAAGCTCATGGCGTTGCGCGGATGAACCTGGCCGGTCGCCCCAACGGCGGTAACGCGACCATCGGCAAACGCCCGTGCCGGCAGGTGACAGGACGCGCAAGATGTCGTTTGGTTGATTGATAGGCGTGCGTCATAGAACAAATGGCGCCCCAGTTCTACTTTGGCATCGGACAGCGGATTTTCCGCAAATTCCTGGGGCGTGGGAAAACCTGGCGGCAAAGACCATGAGTAACCTGAACGCGGCAGTTCTTGCGGCGGTGCGCTGCTATTATCGCCGCTATCGTCACCGCCACACCCGCCCATCGCCAGCAACCCCGCGAGGGCTCCAATCCTGATCAACCCCCGGCTCATGGTTTGCGCACGCTGAACAGCCGTTGGGGAATGATCCTGGGGTATTGCTCAGGCGCCGCTCCCGCTCCAGCGATATAGGTGAAGTCCAGATTCAAACGCGGCATGATGGCAATGCACTCAGGATCGGCATTACCCGACATGCAGCCCGATGCAGTGTCAGGTGTGTTAAACGCCACATTAGACGCCTCCAGCGCCGCACCCATGTCCATGAGGATGCGATCCTGATCGGCATCGAAGCCATTCAGGCAGAATTCGGCAACATTCGGATAGCCGCAGGTGGCAGTAGGAGGCGCGTTGGGATTGGGGCCAGGACATTCGGTGCTGCCTAGATGCACGACAAAGGCCACTGCGTTATCGCCATCGCCTGGCGCGCCCATACCATCGATCCGGATAAACTTGCGTCCGCCGCGCCAGTTCCACAGCATCCCAGAATTGTTTAAGGGCGAGGGCGCGGTGGCGTCGTTGATATGGTTAAGCGCATAAGGCACACCGACCTTGAAGCAAATGCCGGTGTAGTTTTCGTTGGACACGGCGCCAACTACTTCAGCGTTGCCCGGCAACACCCCGCTGCCGCAGTTCTGCCGCAGATCCAGCAAGGCGACGTTTTCATATTGCCAGACCCCGTCCTGATTCAAATCGAGCGTCCGCCGCGCCCCATCTGCCTTGATCAACGCCACATCATGGACGTAAAAGCGCCAGTCTGTCACCTGATAGGTTCCAGGCTGACCTAGTCCTACGTTTTCATAGGTCGCCCCGCAGACAAAATCCTGACCGTTGACCTGGCCCTGGAACTGGATTGCTGCACGGCGAACCGCCGGCAGATTATTGTTATCGTCATCGCCGCCACAGCCCGCCATCAGCGCTGCAATGACGCTGACAACCAGGGTGCTTCGCATCGGGGCTGATGAACACCGGTTGCATGGATCAGTCATGCAAGGATTCTCCTGAGTCAATTCAACATGAAATGGATTTGCCAAGTACACCGCTTGAAATCATTTTTCATGCTAAACCGCCGGGAGCGGTGTGAGAATGCGACAAATTGCCGCATCCACGGAACTTGGAAAACCGCTACAATCCGTACCCGCGATGAACGAGGCGATGGAACGAAGATGACCCGGCGAGAGGGGCTGATGTTGATCACCGCCATGGCTGGATTTTTCTTATTAGGCCGCTTGGTCAGCATGCTGTATCCGCACTTAAAACAAGAATTACAGCCTACCCTCACGCATGCTATTGTTTTGAATGCTGATCCCGCCTGTAATCCAGCAGGCAAGACCTGCATGGCGAAGGATGCAGCGTTGACCCTGACGCTTAGACTGGGAGACCCTGCCCGGCCCTTGACTGCATTCCCGGTGCAAGTTGGCCTTGGCGGAAAAGACGCCTCCACGGCTGAAAAGGTCACGGTGTCTTTCGCCATGCTGGATATGGATATGGGATTCAATCACTTTGATCTGCGCCAGCAAGCAGATAAGACCTGGCGAGGACAGGCGATTTTACCGGTTTGCTCAGCAGGACGGCGGGATTGGCAAGTAACGGTAGCTGTGACCGGTGAAACGCCCTATGTTGGCGAATTTCACCTGCTAACTGATTTTTGATAACGCGTTTCTCGCTGGCGCGACCCTGTGAAACCGGTTATCGGATTTTCGCTTATAAATATCAGGCATCGTAACGTTCGCTCCCTTTACCCGCCAGCGGGAGAGCGGCGGGGGATAATGGCAGTAGTTTTGATGACTGATCTCATCACTCTCACCCTCCCGCGCTTGAAAAGAGGCGAGGAGGCTACATGATCACCAGGCATCCAGGTCATCCCCAGGATAGCAACGGTCACCGCCGCTTCACGAAACAGTCAGCGCATCCTATGCAATCATGGATCAATGAGAATGCGGCATATTGTCACACTCACCTGCCATCAACTGCCGTTGTTACCGCGCTAGAGGCGGTGAGCGTGAAACGGAATTGAATGAATGGAAGATTTGAGACAGCTATTGCTGCTGCGCATCCTAGTGGTACTGGGACCGGGCATCATGTTGTTATGGTTGCGCTTCGGTCTGACGCCGCCTGCACCGCTGCCAGGGTGGCCGGTGGCGCTGTTCCTGGGATGGGCGCTGCTGGCATTTGCCGCGCTGCGACGCTGCGCCCGGCGCGAGAAGCCGTTGACCACCTGGGAATTGTTTGCTTATCTACAACTTGATGTGCTGGCGTTGGCCTTGCTGCTGTTTTTCAGCGGCGGTGCAAGCAATCCGTTCGTTTCACTGTTGCTGTTGCCTCTGATCATTGCCGCCGCCCTGCTGCCCGCCGGTCAGGTGTGGGTGACTGCTGCCATCACTGTGGCGATTTACACTGGGTTGATGTTTCACTACTTACCCCTCCCTAGCACGCTCAGCGGTCATGGCCGCGGCTTTGAGGCGCATCTGTGGGGGATGTGGCTGGTGTTTGTGATCAGCGCCCTGCTGATTGCCGGATTCGTGGCGCGATTGGCGGCGGCCCTGCGAAACCGGGATCGTCAGGTGGCGCAACTGCGTGAGCGCGCATTGCGCGACGAGCAAATTTTGACCTTGGGCATGTTCGCGGCAGGTGCAGCGCATGAGCTAGGCACTCCTTTGTCCACGATCACCGTGCTGGCCAAGGAACTAGAACTGCTTTACAGTGAAAATGTGCTGCTCAGTGAGGATTTACGCACCCTGCGCCAGCAAGTGGAGGTGTGCAAATCCATTCTTGGCGATTTGCTGCACAGCGCAGACTTGGCGTCCGACCGTGAGGCCGCACAGACGCTGGATGTGCTGCTGGAACGCACTCGTAGCCGCTGGCAGTTACTCCGTCCTCAAGTGCCGTTGCGGGTCAGTTGCGCCGGCCCTCCCCCGCCACCGGCGGTCACTGCGCCGCAGACCATCAGCCAAACCTTGATCAGCCTACTCAATAATGCCGCCGACGCCTATCCCGCAGGCGTGGATTTGACGGGGCGCTGGAATCGTCAACGAGTCACCATCGAAATCCGCGACCAAGGGCCCGGTTTGTCAGAAGAAGCAGCGAATCGCGCCGGCGAGGCGTTTTTCTCTACCAAGCACGGGGGTGCCGGTATCGGTCTGCTGCTGGCAAACGCCACACTGGAACGCATGGGTGGACAGGTAAGTTTATTACGCCATCCACAAGGGGGAACCTGCACCCGCATCGACCTGCCAGCGCGGATCGGTATCGCATGATGGAATCGATAGAATCCATGACAGCGTGGTCCGGGCCTTCCTGCCTGCTGCTCGTGGATGATGACGCGACGTTCTGCCGGGTACTAGGATTGGCGCTGAGCCGGCGCGGCTTCACTGTCACGACAGCGCACAATCACGCAACAGCCCTGCAATTAGCACAGCGAATAACCCCAGACTATGCGATCGTCGATCTCAATCTTGCCGGTGACTCAGGACTCAGCCTCATTCCGCATCTACTGGTGCTAGATTCTGCAATCCGCATCGTGGTGCTCACAGGCTACGCCAGTATCGCTACTGCGGTCGAGGCAATTAAACTCGGGGCGGTCAATTATTTGACCAAACCGGCAGACGCAGATCAGGTTTTGGCCGCCTTTGCCGCGGCCGATGGCAATCCCGCTGCATCGGTCAGCGCCCGTCCCTTGAGTGTGAATCGTCTAGAATGGGAGCATATTCAGCAGGTGTTGCTCAATAATAATGGCAATATTTCAGCAACTGCCCGGCAATTGAATATGCACCGCCGCACGTTGCAACGTAAGCTGGCTAAGCGCCCGGTCAAGTTCTAGCAACCGGCCATCAGGTTTTCAGCAACGAACGGATCGCCGACGAAATGGTGACCTTGCCCTCGCCACGATATGCTTCATGGTTGGCTTCAATGTCGTTCAGCTTATACAAATAGTTCACCATCATGCCCGCCGACTGGGCCAAGCCTTTGGCCGAGGTATCGGCCAGCCAGTTCAGCCGTTCGATCCGGGAGCCATTGGCAAGATGAAAGCGAGCCACCGGGTCTAAAATCGCAGCACCGTCACCTCGTTTCTCTTTGACCAGATAACGGGCGCATAACCGCATCAGCGGATGCTTGAGCGCCTTGGCCAATTCCGGTTTTTGCGGCCAGTCCGGGTTTTGCAGCAAGGTTTTCAGGGAAGCGGGCTCCTTGCCGGTTCCCGCCGCGCTGGCCAGCGCTTTGCGCTCGGCGGCAGTCAACCATTCGCCCTCCACATCGCGATCTGGTTCGCTAAGCTGGCGATCCAGCCATCTCTGGAACCCAGGAATGGGCGACAAGGTCGCAAACGTCTTAAGATTCTTGAATTCACTCGCCAGCTCATCCACCACCCGCTTGATCAGAAAATTACCGAAGCTAATACCACTTAATCCATCGTGGGCATTGGAGATCGAATAAAAAATGGCAGTGTCCGCGACATGCGGATCAAGGACTGGAGCCGTCTCATCCAGCAAAGTCTGCACGTTATCGGCAATGCCGTTCACCAGCGCTACCTGTACAATGATCAGCGGTTCGTTGGCCATACGCGGGTGGAAGAAGGCAAAACAGCGCCGGTCGGAGCTGAGCCGGTTCTTGAGGTCGCTCCAGCCCATAATGGGATGTACCGCCTCATAAGCGATCATTTTCTCCAGCAATGCGGCCGGCGAATCCCAGGTAATGCGCCGCAATTCCAGAAAACCAACGTCAAACCACGACGTCAGCAGCGACAACAAATCCCGCTCCAATGCGGCCAGCGCTAAATCATCCCGGCTCCAGTTCAATAACTCCTCGCGCAGATCGACCAGAAACAGGAAACCTTCAGGAAGAGCGTTGAGCTGCGCCAGCAACCGTAATCTTGGCGGTTGTAACGCCTGCCGCAAGACCCGCTCCGCCTTGGCGCGATCCCGGGTATCCTCACCTGCCTGTTGCACAGCAGCGATAGCTTTATCAACAACCTTGCGGTCGATATCGAATTCAGTAGCCAGAACTTGGAGAAACCGCTGCCGGCCTTGCGCGTTTAACGACAGATAAACGCGGCCCAGATTAGCGGCCCGGGCACGGGCAGACACCTCGCCGCCACGGGCCTCCAAGCAATCTCTCATTTGCGCTTTCAGCGCTTCTGCATCCTTCTCAGGAAGATTGGGGCTAGGGGCTGCTGAAAACAATCCTTCCCGCCAATCGGCCATTTCCCGCCACGCCTCACGGAGATTGTACATGGTTCGATTCAACAGATTGGCGCGGGTGATTTCAGATTCGCGGAGAGTCAGCTCGGTCATAACGAAAGTACCAGATAGTCCAGGTTAACCGCAGTGGTTATAAGGTTTGAGTATAGGCGTTCGCGTCGATGAGAACAGGGGGTTTTCAAGACCTGGACTCAACCTAGCCAGCCATAGTCACACTGTCCTCAAGCAAAATTTCCACTTCAGTCAACACAATTTCTCCCAATCCCAGCGCTTGCGCCTCTGGCGTAGCCGCCAGCGCAATGCTCGAATCACTACGCAGGCCAATCCCCAATTTTTCACAAGCCTGATCTGCCAAGCGAACAATGGTGAGCAATATATTGTCGCTATCATAAGGTTCTCTGTGGTGGTCGCGGGCCACGATGCAGTACTCGTCGGGCAAATTCCAGCGCTTCATCAATACATATCCCATCGCATTATGCATATTGCTATTTAATAGTTCGTTGAGCAGGTTTTCCGGCAACGGACCGCTACCCAGTTGTTTATTAGCGGACAATTCATCGATAACCTGCAGGATCACCAGCTGGCCAATGTTATGCAACAGCCCTGCCATAAAAGCATCGTCCGCTTGTGTTCTGCATCCGCAATGATTAGCCAGCCATTGGCTGCTCTGAGCCGCCGCAAAGGCGTGCTGCCAAAGCCTCTCCATATAGAGACCGATCTGCGGGTTACCGGTGAGATAAAGGCTACGTTGCGAAACAGCCATCGCCAGCATCGCCACCTTGCGGACACCGAGACGGATGATAGCCTTCTGAATGGTGTTAATCCGTTGTAAGCCCCTATAGAAGGATGAGTTGGCAACGCGCAATACCTGGCTGGCCAACGCTTGATCGCCAACGATCATCTTTTCAAGATCGGCCACCTTGGTGTTCCGGTCGCGCAAAGCGTGCTGCAACTGCACCGCTATGGTTGGCAAAGCTGGCAATTGCAGATTTTCTGAAGCCAAGGCCTTGATAATCAAATCTTGCAGCGATTGCTGTACCATGCTTTAACACCTGCCAATAAATCGTGTATTACTTGTCCTTCGATTTTCATGTAATCCCTACCAAGCGCTTGATTTCAACCAACGGTCTCGGTTTTTCGAGGCGAGGCAGATAGCGGAATGCTTCGGTTAGCGTGGTTTCACCTTTAGCCGCCTTGGCCAAGCCATCTTCCAGCAGGGTGACCATGCCTGAACTTTCCAAGCTGATTTGCCGGATTTCATGGGAGGTGCATTTCTGGAAAATGGCATCTCTGACTGCCACATTCAGGATGAGTAATTCGAAAACACCGACTCGGCCTCGATAGCCTGTATGACGGCACGCTGGGCAACCACGTCCTTGCCGGAACGCGGTTCCTTCCAGATCGATCTGTTTATAACCCAAGCGCTGCAATTCAGTGGCGTTGGGTTGATAAGGTTCGGCGCAGTATGGGCAAACCCGTCTTAGCAATCGCTGCGCCAGCACGGCAACCACGGTCGAGGCGATCAGGAAAGTCTCGATATTCATATTCATTAGCCGCAGTAAGGCGCCGGTACTGTCTTCGGTATGAAAGGTGGTCAGCACTTTGTGGCCCGTCAACGCTGCTTGAATGGCCGCTTCTGCCGAGAAGCGGTCACGGATTTCACCCAATACAATGACATCAGGATCTTGCCGCATGATATGTGGCAAGGTGGTTTCAAACGTGAGATCAATTTTCGAATTGAGCGAACATTGCGCAATACCTTCAATCACATACTCTACCGGGTCTTCAGCCGTCGTTACGCAACGATCAATGCTGTTTAAATAGTTCACCGCACTATACAGCGTGGTCGTTTTACCCGTACCGGTCGGGCCGGTGATCAAAATAATGCCACTGGGCAAATCAAGCGCGTCCTCATAAAAGCGATTCAACGTGCGAGGAAACATGCTGATCTGATCTAACGGCACCAATTGCGTTTTACGCAACAGACGCAGTACGATTTTTTCGCCGTAGACCGTAACATAGACAGAAACCCGGATATCAATACTGCGGCCGGTACTGGGGTCTTCGAAGGTGATATGACCATCCTGATGGTGACGCCGCTCAGCAATATCCGCCTTGCCCAATATTTTGAGACGATTGATGAAGGCAGGCGCCAGTTTCTTATCAAGGGTTTTGTAAACACCCAAGACACCGTCGCAACGAAACCGGATGCGCAAGTCATTCTTCATGGGTTCAACATGAATGTCGCTAACCAGCGCTTGAATCGCATCCAGCAACATGGTTTTAACCAGTTCAATGACCTGACTGGTATCGTCGGTTTGAATTGCTGGCTTTGCCGATTCCTGGTAATGGCGTCTGTAGGCTTCAAGCGTTTCGCGAATGATGCGTTTGCTCGTGATCAGCGGCACTATATCGCGGCCAAACAATCTTGCAGCTTCCTGGCGGGCGCGCGAGTCCAGAGGATCCGCGAATGCGACCAGGACCTGCTCTTTTTCAATGTGTAACGGGAGAAAGTACCGATCGATGAGCCAGTTAGGATTGGCCTTTTCCAGCAATTTCCGGTCCACGTCACTCAGATCGGGCTTGACCTGAGGAAAGCCGAGTTGATCGGCTAACACATCAATGAGTTTATTTTCCTCGATGAAATGGTTTTCCAGCAGAATATCACCCAGCTTTTTACCTTGCCCGGATTCGCGCTGCAAAGCCAATGCCGCTCTCAAATCCTGCTCCCGCAAGAAACCCAACTCCACTAACAATGCACCAATCCGCACTGAAATCCGGTGCTTGCGTAATGTGTTACGTTGCTGCTCCAAGCTCACGTAACCGATTTCATTGAGAACGCTAAGTAACGATTTTTCGGTAGAAAGCTTAGCTCGAACCCGCATCGCATAGGCCAATTGCTGATCGGTGATGATACCGTCCTCGACCAGAAACTTAGCGATTTCCAGGCCAGTGTCGTTAGCAGGAGAGGGGTTGTTGGGTGCTGACCCTTGGTGAACGCTGCGTAGCGTCTGGGAATTTGCGGGCGAAGCCGCAGAGAGCACCGTTGGTAATTCGCTGGAACTAACCGTGTGCTGCTGCGTTGCAGAACCGGCAGCCAGAGGCAACACTCCCGCAGATGGATCAGGAGCCGCAGGAAGTCGCGTTGGCTCAGACATAATGGACCCTCACACGTAAATTGCAGATGTGTTTTTATATTTCAACATAATTCATCAATGATTGGCGAATCTGGTTATCTCTGCTCTTAATCGCCGATTAGGCTGTAGTACAATTCTCCATTAACAGCATTTATTGCAGCTCATAAGACCCACAAACCCGCGAGCTTGCCTACAGCGAAGACCAGGCTAAGCCAGCCTACAATTAGATAAGCTTGAGAATCGAATCCTCGATTCCCTTCTGTTTGTCCAGATTTACGGAGACTGACGATGTCTACGCTTTCGGTGCGCGTTTCGGAAGATCCCCATCGCCCGCTAGGTCATGCTATCGTGACTATCGATGGCCTGCCGCACACCCTGGAGACCTTCGTATTTGCCCTCAACCGCCATGGTTTTACCGCTAACCATCTTGGAGCGGACGGCTGGCAGGGCGCGGAATGCTGGCTGCAACCGAAAGAAGCGTGGTATGACGGCGACTCCTTGAAATTTGTGATCGACTCCGACTTGGCATTTCAACTGGAAAACATGCCGTATCAAATGGCAATCCGCGGCCAGGGGTTAAGCGGGACTGCTTCTGTAACTTTTATCTGGCCACTGGAGCTGGCGATCGAAGAGGATACAGCAACGACGACCCGGCGAGTCGTGGTGAGCGGCGCCCGTGTGGGTTCCCGGCCTAAAACATCTGTGCAACCTGCTCCCGAGCCGGATTTACCAGACGTGCAACATGTCGACCTGCCGATTCCCGACCTGCCGATTCCCGAGATCGGCAACAATCTGGAGCATGAAAATGCGGATAGACCAGCCCGCCCCGCACCGTTGACACCTCTAGAAGAGGAGTTGCCGGCCCATGCGGCGATGCATGAGCCGGAACATTCTGCCTCAGATTCTTCTGCTTCAGATTCTGATATAACCAGAGATGTGGCGCCGACCCGCCGGGTGAATGGACGGATTGCCTCAACGCCTTTAAGAAGCGAGGAACGGGTCTTTGGGACACCGCACGAGGGCATGCCAAAAACTCCGGAACCAGAACTTCCCCCAAAAGAGCCATCGCCGCACACAGTTTTGCCGTCTCAACCCCCACCTGAATCCGAGCCACCCGCTCCCCGGCCTACACCGCAACCCGCCCCAAAGCCGCCCAGCACAGCCGATAGCGAGCGACATCACAAGGCTGGATTATTCCTTGGCTTGGGCGGCGCGGCTGTCCTGGCGGCAGCAGGCGTAGCAGGGTGGTGGTGGCTTGAGCAGCGATCCAGTACCGATGCGCCTGCCTTCGTGTCCCAGCCCGAGGAACGCTCAATAGAGACCCAAAGAGACTCTGTGGAACCCATCCCCGCGCCAGAGCCCATCCCCGCGCCAGAGCCCATCCCCGCGCCAGAGCCCATCCCCGCGCCAGAACCGGTGCCATTACCTTCGCCAGATGCTTCCAAACCACTGGATCCGGTATCACCCAAACCGCGGATCCCGCCTGCCTCAACGCGGCCACCCTCCACGTCACCTCCTCGCGACCGCCTTGCTCCACCATCAGAACCCGCGGCAAAACCGCAACCCGGCTCCAAACAGAGTTTGGAGGAAGAATTAAAATCGCAATTCGACCCGGCTATGCAAGAATTAGAGAAGAGACTGCGTCCAAAATCGCCTTGACGTTGCAAGAAAATCAAGGTTCAAACCGGGATTACCGTCCGCCATTTACTACTCTCATCCCCAGGAGCCTTTCTTTTATGAATCGTTTGCTGATTGGCAGTCTGATGCTTCTATTGAATCTGGCTGTCTGGACACCGGCTATAGCCGTTGATACTAACGATCAAGCGATCGGCATGGTGACCGGATCGAAAACCGGCACCTACATTCAGTTTGGCAATGACATCGCCGGAATTGCGAAAACAGCGGGGCTGAATATCCTCGTCAAGGACTCTCAGGGTTCCATCGACAATATCAGACGCATGAGCAGCAAGGAAAACGCTGCCCTGGGGATTGTGCAATCCGATGTGCTCGGCTTTCTAAACCGGTCTGAGAGCCCGGAAATGCGCCAAGTCGCTGGCCGGTTACGTTTGATCTTTCCTTTTTATAATGAAGAAGTCCATTTATTTGCCAGCAAATCCATTCAATCCTTTAGCGATCTCCAGGGTAAGCGCGTCGTCGTCGGCGAGGAAGGCAGCGGGAACTGGCTAACCGCAATCAATTTATTGCAATTGACTGGCATCAAGCCCGCAGAGTTGCTGAAAATAGCCCCATTATCGGGCGTGACGGCTGTCCTCAAAGGCGAGGCGGACGCGATGTTTTACGTGGCGGGCAAACCGGTCAGCTTATTCACCAAGGTTGGAAATTTAATCAACAAGCCGGAATTTGCGGCGATGCTGGCAAATGTCCATTTTGTACCGCTCGATGATCCAAAAATGCTGCGTGAATATGCCTCTGCCCAGATTGGTCCAGCGGATTACGAATGGCTGGATAGCGAAACACCGACAATCGCGGTCAAGGCAGTGCTGATGAGCTTTGACTTTTCCGGTAAGCAAAGCGCCTATTTTGCGCAACGCTGCCAGCAGTTAGCGACGTTAGGCCACGCCATCCGCACGAATCTGAACTCATTGCAGCAAACCGGTCATCCTAAGTGGAAAGAGGTTAATCTGGATGAAAAAGTAGGGATCTGGTCATTGGACCAATGTTCGCGGAACCCGGTCAAGAGCGGTGGTTCAAAGGTTGATCTCACCCGCGAGCTAGAAAAAATATTGCTGAACCAACAGGAATGGCCGCAATTTACAACCCCTGCGGCCTAAATCATCAGTTTGTTGCTTGGGGAGAAAATGGATGCGATTCGCACCGGTAGTTTTGACCCTGATGTTAGCGATGGGAGCCAATACGGCGCTGGCCCAGGATAGCCAGCCAGATGGCAGCCTGGAATTTTCCAGCACCTCGTTCGGCCTCTTATTCGGTTACAGCCAAGGAAGAGGAACATTACTCTTCCAGGGGCGGCAATATCCCTTCTCAGTTTCAGGCATTAAGGTAGCAACTTTGGGCGTTAGCCAGGCCAACGCGCTTGGTCAGGTGTACCGGTTGCAAGAAGTCACCGATTTTGCTGGAAACTATGCCGTGATCGAAGGAAGTTTGACCTTGGTTCAAGGCGGCGGCAGCACCCTCTTACGCAACGGAAAGGGTGTAACTCTCTACCTGCAGAACCTGCAATATGGTCTCGATCTGACCTTGGGTGGCGGCGGGATCTCGATCACTCTGGATGATGAGCCAGAACCGGCTGCTGAATCTTCTCCAGCGGTGATGGAGAAGGCCTCTACGCCTTAAGCAGCCCACGGGCATACACAAACATAAACATACCAGAATCGTGAGGCGCAACAGCCCATGGCCGAGCAAATTCTTCTCAGCAGCGGTTCTTTTGACAGAGTACGGGAAATCGGTGGTTTCGGCCAACCGCTGCATACGCTTTATCCGCAAATCCAAGCGGTGCTCGCTAACGAACTAGGCGCTGACGCCGCAAATTTATTAGCAGAACCCGTGGTGGATCGCACCCATAATCGCATCGACTGGTATGTCCAGGGTGATCCTGACTGCAAACCAATCGTGTTGAGTGAGTTACCCGAAGAGCAGCGTCAACCGGTTCTCGCCCAAATTCAATCGCAACTGCAACGTGGCCGGGAGCTGGCAGAACGGTACGCTGCTTCTGGCGATCCGCAGCGGATGCAACTCGGGGCGATGCTTAAGGCAGCACTTGGGCCGCCAACAGAAACAAATATCTTTTTAATTAAAGATCAACCCGTGTTAGCGCACTGGGGTTTTGCCGCTGACCGGCCATGGGAGACCGGTGGGCCCGTTCATCATTCACCTGCGCCGCCGCTTCCATCCGAAGCATCGCGGGATGTAGCAATACCAGACATCACGATGCCCGGACTGGCTTCCAGCGCCGTACCGCCAGCACCGGCTGCCGAATCACCAGAGCAATCCGAATCACCTTTGGAGCCATCGTCCGGGCTGCCATCTGAAAAACCAGCAGCAGCGTTTGCAGATACCATCGCCCCACCGCCTCTTCCGCCTCCACCGCCGCCGCCCTTGCCACCGCCGGAGCCGGCCGGGTCAATGGAAACTGAAACGCCGATACCTTTGCTGCTCAAGTCGAGTCCGCCTTCGGCCGTGGACCGGCCGGGCGCCTTACTGCGCTATGTCGTCGTGGGCTCCCGGTATTTCTGGAGTGTAGCTGTGCTGGCTGTGCTGCTGGCGCTGGGGACTTTCCTCTGGGTTTTGACCCGGACTTCCATGCATCCACTGGTTAATGGATCAATTCAGACATTGCCGGATGTAACCTCTGATGCTTCCTTGAGGGAGGCTTGGCACACTGAACAGGCATTGCGAACCGAGCTTGAACAGCGATTGATTCAGCTCGCTGCGCAGCGTGGCCGGTGTCCGCTGCCGGTTGAAACGGAGGAGAAAGTCTCTCCGGCATTCAATGTTCCAGCGCCAAACGGCAACAAGGCCACCGTAACAGCCGCTGCTGAGGAAGCACACCATGACGAGACACCGTCCACGCGCCAGCCAGCTCATCCAGGTACCGGCGTCAAGCAGCCTGCTCCGGCGGGAGACGTTGCAACTGCTCTAGAACCAAACGGCGCATCCGATCAGACCACCATGAGCACGCCCGTCTCACCCGATCGTGAAACGCCACCTGCGCCACCCAGCGCGGATCTGCCAATACCGGTCAACACAAGCCAATTAGACAAGGACCGGTCACTCGCGGACACTGCTTCGCCTCCGCAAGCACCGGAGGAATCCTTAGCACAGACGTTGGAAAAAGCATTACAAAAAGGTTCTCAAACCGCTTTAAACACATCAGCGTCACAACCACCTGCCGGATTGCCTATGCAAGCTGAGCCGACACCGGAGGAACGTCAGGAATTCACCAGCCGCCTGTCCGCGACCGGTGCGGCAACCGGCGAGATTACCGCAACGTTACTGTGGAATGGCAACGCGGATCTCGATCTGGTCGTGTATTGTCCATCCGGTCAAATGCTGGACTACCAGAACCCCAAGGAATGTGGCGGCACCCTGGATGTGGATGCCAATACCGCCCGCAATAGCCTAAGCGATCGTCCAGTGGAAAATGTGTTCTGGCCGGCAGGCCAGGCAGCACCAGGAACGTATCAGATTGCTGTCCGTTATGCGCCACGCAAGGATGAACAGCATCCTCAGCCAACGCCCTTCCAAATCCGGTTAATCCGGAATAATCAAGAAAAAGTCTTCAAGGGTACGGTCCAGCCCCGCAAGGCGGCACCCGTCACTGGTTTTACCGTGGAGCGCTAAATCGCCATGATTGCTCAGGAACACCCACAATTCACCCTCTATGATGCCGAAACGGCTATCCCTCGCTATCAACGCGCCTGGGTTTGGGGAACGGTAGCGCTGACGGTTCTGCTCTGTGGAGCGATGACCGGCTGGCTGCTTGGCAGCCTGTTTGCCACTTACCCTCCCGTCTCGATGGATACAGGGGTCATCAATAGCACCGCATTGTTGGCCCGGCAGGAAGCCGTCAACGAGCAATTGCGCGAGCGAATCGCCCAGCTGGATCACACGCTAGCAGGTGATGTCTGTAATCAATCGCTACCAAGCCGCTGACATCTAAAAAAATAACAGTAGTCCTGCCGCTTGCTGCAGAACTTTTTAGCGTGGCAGGCTCCGGTTTTCACCGCCGTTAACCCCACCTTTCGCCGTTAAGCGTTTATGGTTATAGCAAACCGCCCTCACCTTGGAGATTGCAACCGTGAACCGGAATCGATGGCTCTACCCTTTGAGCATTCTGCTGCTACTCAGCAGCGTATCGCTGGAAGCGATGGCTCGCATCAAACTCACGACCTTGCCAGTGCGCGAACGGGTCGCTATCCAGCTGGACCACCCGCAAATCGCTCTGGTCGAGGAAGAACGCATCGTACCGTTGGTCAAGGGTATCAACCAGGTGGATTTCTCTTGGGCTAATACCCGTATCGATCCTGACACCTTGGTGCTGCGTATTCTGGCGGCACCTGTCGAACCAGCGTTGAATGCTCAAGTCCTCTCCGTCAGCTATCCACCGAACGAGAATGCTCTAATTTGGTCGGTTGCCGCAAATGTTTCGGGTACCGCACGGGTCAGGATCAGCTACGTATTAGGTGGACTGAGCAAGAATTTTCACTACCGGGCGGTGGCTGGCCGCGATGAAGCGACGCTGGAGCTGGCGCAATACCTCCAGGTACACAACAATGCCAATGAAGCCTACGAAACCGCCGGGTTTTGGGCCGGCGTTGGCCAACGCTTCGACAAACCACTGGGCTTGAATGAAACCAAGGAAGTGCAGCTCAGCCGCTTTGCCAGCGTCCCGATTCGTAAAACTTATACCTGTGATCCGGTCACATCCGGCTATCTTGACCGTGCTCAGGACAAGCTTAACGTACCCATGCACTACGTCATTAGGAATGCTGGCGGGGCGCTCGGCCAGGAACCGCTACCTACCGGCAAAGCCCGTATCTTCCAGGATGATGGTCAGGGCGGCACGGCTTTTCTCGGCGAGGATCGCGGCGAATTCACTCCGCCTGATGATGAACTGGAATTGTACCTCGGTCTGGCTCGCGACATTGCCGTACAACGCACCCTCGATCGTAGCGAGCGGCAGCGCATCGCAGGCAACCTATACCGCTACGACGTCACGTTGAAATACGAGATCGAGAATTTTAAGGACACGCCAGCGATCCTGGATATCGCTGAAAGCGTCCGCCAGATCCGTGATCAAGTGCGCGGTAGTGTGGACCGCGATCCAGAATGGCAATTGGGCGATGGCACCCTGCGCAATCCCGATCTGGAAAAGAGTGACGCTGACAAGCTCGTGTTTCACGTCGAACTGCCAGCCCGCGCTGCCGATGGCCAAGCGCAAAAGCAGACACATACCCTGCGGCTGACGTTGAACAATGAGTGGTGAACGTCATGAAAAACAATCGTAATACCTGGCTGTTAGGCCTGTTGGGGTTATTACTGCCGTTAACATTGCTGGCGGGTAATGTTGATCTAGCCACCGTTCCCAAACGGAGTACGGTGCAACTGACTATCTATAACTCAGAGGATTTGACCCTGGTGCGGGAAAGCCGGGTGGTGACCTTTAAAAAAGGCATTAATCCGCTGCAATTCTCCTGGGCCAACACGCTGATCGACCCGACCTCGGTGGAGCTGAAGTTCCGTGAACCCCGGGCTGGGCTGGAGGTGCTGGACACCACCTTTCCTCATAACCGGCCGCAAACACTGTATTGGAATGTGCAAAGCGATGCCAATTACGAGGCGATCATCGAAATCAGTTATTTCACCTCAGGCATCACCTGGGCAGCAGATTATCTAGCAATTGCCAATCCCAATGAAACCGCCTTGCGGCTGGAAAGCTTCGTCCGCGTGAAAAACCTCTCCGGCGAGGATTACGAAAATGCCCAAGTCCGATTGGTGGTGGGTACCATCAACCTGGTGGAAAAAATCGCTGAGCTGGCCAAGCTGCCAGCCGGGCGGTTGAGCGAACTTAAACGCGAGGAATACGGGGAGCTACGGCAAAAAGCGGCGCGCAGGATGATGGCGCCTGCGCCCGCATTGATGATGGGCGGAGCGATGGCCGCTGACGCGGCAGAAAAGGAGGCGCCCAAGGAGATCATCAAGGAAGGATTGAGCGAGTATTTCATCTATACCATTGAAGGTACGGAAACCGTTCCTAACGGCTGGGCGAAGCGGTTGCGCAGCTTCGAGGCAGACGCTGTGCCCATGACGGTCGAATATCGTTACCGGCCCCGCGAATATGATGATCAACTGGTACGGCTATATCTCCTGAAGAATGACACAACATCGAAACTCGGCAGCACCCCGCTTCCGGATGGGGTCATCCGTGTCTTTCGCACCCGTGGCCATGAGGGACTGAGTTATCTGGCAACCCAAAATCTGAAATACGTCCCCATCGGCGACAAGATTGAGCTGAATCTAGGCACCGATCCAGTAGTCATTTTCGAACTGGTCAAACAAAAGGTTTTCCGCGATAACCTTTGGTTCCAGATCAAAGGCGGCAATCTTTACCGCAAGCTGGGCGATGACGGGTTCAAGCTGGAATTGGATAGCCAGGTAGCCGGTTGGGATGAACACACGGTTTACCAACAGAAAATCCGTAATTACAGCGATAAGCCGATTCATGTGCAAATCCGCCGCGAATATCCAGGCGATATCGTGTTTCGCAGCCCGCTCAAACCAAGCCTGCATGACTTCCGGACTGTACAATTCGAAGCTGACATCGATGCCGGTGAAAAAGCCAGACTGGACTACGAAATCATCGCTCGCATGGGTTATAACCAGAAGCAGAACCGGGTCGAGTTACAGACAGGCGCACCAGGGCGTTGAGAGGCTCTACCGCAACACCAGCAGCAGTTCCCCCCGGCCACGGATCAGATTGATGACCAGGGAATTGCTGCGGGCGGCAATTCGCCGTAACTCGTTAGTACTGGACACCCGTTGACGGTTGATGGCGGTAATCACATCATTCGAGCGTAATCCCGCTTGCGCTGCCGGACTGCCCGATTCAACACGGGCGACCAGGATACCTTGCACCTTTCCGGCCAATGGCGAACTGGGTCCAATGTCCTCAAAAACGGCCCCGGCCAGCCGAGGATTCAGATCATCGCCTTCCGTCTTGACCGGCACATACTCACCGACCTTGGCTTTGATCGTCAGCGGGCGGCCATCACGCAAGATCTCTAATTGAACAGACGCGCCAACCTCAAGCAAGCCGATCGCATTGCGCAGGCCGCTCCCGTCGCGGATCGGCCGATCGTTGACACGCAACACCACATCGCCTTCCCGCAAGCCCGCCTTGTCGGCCGCAGAGCGGGAAACAACCTGGGCAATGACCGCGCCTTGATTGGCCGGTATATTGAACGCCCGCGCCAATTCCGGAGTGAGATCCTGCACAGATACGCCCAGCTGTCCACGCTGCACTGAGCCATGCTCAATAATTTGGTTCATCAATCGCGACACCATGTTGGACGGAATGGCGAACCCAATACCGACATTGCCGCCGCCCGGCGCGATGATCGCTGTATTGACACCAACCAATTCACCGTTCAAGTTGACCAGTGCCCCGCCAGAATTGCCTGGATTGATTGAAGCATCAGTCTGAATAAAATCCTCATAACCCTGAATACCCAGACCCGTGCGGCCCAGAGCGCTCACAATGCCAGAGGTCACCGTTTGACCAAGGCCGAAGGGATTACCGATGGCTACGACAAAATCGCCAACCCGCAAACGGTCGGAATTGGCCAATGGCAAGGCAATCAAGTTCCCGTTGGGAATGCGGATCACTGCGACATCGCTTTCTGGGTCGGAGCCAATGACCTTGGCGTCAAGCTGACGGCCATCACTCAAGGTTACAGTAATCGTATCCGCACCCTCGACGACGTGATGATTCGTAATTACATAACCGCGTTGAGCATCCACCACGACCCCTGAACCGACGCTTTGCGTCCGGCGCTGGCGCGGCTGATCGGGAATGTTGAAGAAGTGCCGGAAAAAAGGGTCGTCTAACAGTGGATTATTGCGCAGAGCCACCCGGCTTTCGGTAGCAATATTGACGACCGCAGGGGTCGCCCGCTCCAGCATCGGCGCCAAGGTAGGCATGGCTTGACCGTCTATCATCGCTGGCAGTGCAGCAGAAACCGGCAACGGCATGGCAACGGTCAAGCTCAGCGCCAGCACAGCCAACAGCAGGGAGCATTGTCTATTCATTGATAAAAAACTCTCTTTCAGGGTGCGCAGGAGAGCACGGGGGTTCGACAGATCACCCCGAATGGTTTTTTAGCCGGAAGGAGATGCATATCCTGATCCATCATCCCGCATCAATGCCAGTGTGCACGCGGATTAAAAGGCAATTCCTTCTTCATGCGTTCAAATATCTGGCGAGCAGCTTCGGTATTAGCGGGCGGATTAACGATGCGCAGCACCGCCAATTGATCACCGGGCGGATCGCCAGGCAGACCACGGCCGCGCAGCCGCAGTTTTTGACCGTTCTTGGCATTGGCTGGAATGTTGAGCGTTACTGTTCCACCCAGGGTCGGCACCTCGACTTTGCAACCCAAAGCAGCTTCCCAAGGCGCCAACGGCAATTCCACACTGACATCACGCTCGCGCAATTTATAGAGGTGGTGCGGTCTAAGCGACACTTCCAGATAGAGATCACCGCTGGGTCCACCCCTCATTCCCGCGCTGCCTTGGCCGCTCAACCGGATTTTCTGCCCATTCGTCACACCTGCGGGAATTTTGACGTTCAAGGTGCGTGTCCGGCTCACTACCTGGCCGCTAGCATCCCGCTCCGGCGTTTGCAATTGCAGAGCGCGGCTACCGCCGTGATAGGCTTCCTCCAGGCTGATTTCCAGTCCCACCGTCTGATCCTGCCCAGGAGTTGCGAAGCCACTACCCATCCCCCCCATGCCAGCGAAACCACTGCGTCCACCCGCACCCATTCCACCAAACAGCGACTCGAAGAAGTCGCTGAAATCACGGCTGCTAAAACCGCTGGTGTAAGTACGCGCTCCTTCTCGTCCTTGCCAGCCTGGCGGTGGCCGGAATTCCTGGCCTGCTCGCCAATTATTGCCCAACTGGTTGTAGGCGGCCCGCTTTTCCGAATCCCGCAATACTTCATAGGCCTCGGCGACCTCCTTGAAGCGTTCCTCGGCACCTGATTCTTTGCTGACATCAGGGTGGTATTTGCGTGCCAGTCGACGGTAGGCTTTCTTAATAGCCTCTTCTGAAGCATCACGGCTCACACCGAGGATTTGGTAATAATCCTTATATTGCATACGGGTTCCAGGGGGTTAGGGCATGGCCGGCGGAGAGGTTCCACCAGCCATGGGGCGTCAAATTTTAGCTTTCAACCTTAATGGTTCGCGACAGTGTGTGAGTCAGCTTGGGAATGCCGATTTCCAGCACACCATTGGCGCTGCGCGCAACAATTTGCGCCAAATCGGCAGTATCCGGCAGACTGAAGCGGCGATAAAAACTGCCGCAAGGCCGCTCAACCCGGCTGTAGCCGGCGCGGGTTTCCCGGGTTTCGCCGGGACGGTTACCGCGAATGGTCAAGACACCGTTTTCAGCGATAATCTCAATATGCTTAGGATCGACACCCGGAATATCGGCGTGCAAGACATAGCGGTCTTTCTCTTCCTTGATGTCGACTGCAGGAATCCAGTCGCACGTAGCTACACTCGATTGGTCGTCAACGGTGTTATAAGGCTGGAACATCCGGTCCAGCTCCCTGCGCAAGTGCTGTACTTGTTGCCAGGGTTCATAGTGGGTCGGGTTCATAGATAGAGCCTCTCTCAGTAGATCATGGTTACCTTGTTAAATAAGGCTAATACGCCAGATTTCAAGAGATTCAATTCGTTTTTTCTTTCCCTAACCAATAAGTGTCCAGTATGAGCATAACTGAGTTTCTGCCATTGAATATAGCGGTATTAACTGTCTCCGATACTCGCACTGAAGCGGATAATGCTTCGGGTCAGACTCTGGTGGAGCGATTGACTGCAGCGGGCCACCGGCTGGCGGAAAAGGCCATCGTCCCGGATGACATTTACCGCATCCGCTCGATACTCTCACGTTGGATCGCCGATCCAGAAATACAAGCAGTATTGGTGACTGGCGGTACTGGCATAACAGGCCGCGATAGCACCCCAGAAGCAGCTCGCCCGTTACTCGACAAGGAGATCGAGGGCTTTGGTGAGCTGTTCCGCATGTTGTCCTGGGAAGAAATCGGAACTTCGACACTGCAATCGCGGGCATTGGGCGGACTGGCCAATGCGACATTGATTTTCTGTCTGCCCGGCTCAACCGGCGCTTGCCGCACTGGCTGGGATCGTATTTTGCAGGCGCAACTGGACGCCCGCACCCGCCCCTGCAATCTAGTGGAATTATTGCCCCGGTTGCGGGAACGATAATCATGACAAAAGGGCATCATCATGGATTTCATCACCCGCTACCGGCAGCCGAGTCTGGTCGAGAGTCAGGCTGGCCTCATGTTGGTGTTTCTGGCCTCAACCGGACTGACAGGAGAGCCGCAACCGGCAGCGCTACCGGCTATCTTCTCTGGGCAAATTGCTCAACCGCTGGTCTTTCGCAATCTACTGCTTGGCTTACGGCAAACGGTGGAGTCGCGATTTTACCGGCCCGATCTGTGGCGGCTGCTCGACCCGGTCATTACGTCCGGCCATCGGCTGCTGCGCATGGAGTGCTTCTCCAGTTGCGCTAGCGTCTATGCCCGTGCCGACTTGACAGAAAATGTTTTCACCGATGGCATGTTCTATCGCAGTGGCACGACCAACGTCGATTTCAACAGCACTTTTCTTAGCCATCTGGCGCAACTGCGGCCCGGCAAACCAGCGCATTTTGAGATGGGCGAGCAGTCGATCAAACTGAAAACAGCACAGGGCGTAGCAGTGGAACACACCGTGAAGCTGCCAGAGCGCTGGATCAAAGGTTTTTTACAGGTGCAAGCGGTGCATCGCCAAATGCAGCCACGTTTTGAACTCGATCGCCTGACTGCCGGCCAGTTATTGATGCAAGTACCTGCTAGCGCTAGTAAAACCCCGCTATTTCTGGTGCCAAGACGTCACAAGCCGGAAATTCTGTACCGGCAACCGGCAGCCGGCAAAGATGGCTTCATCGCGGTCAACGACGGTCAACGGTTGCGCTTGCTGCACACGGTTCTGCCCGATTTGAAAACCCTGCGCGTTTATCAAACCGAGGCCACCGGTGCTTCGCTGTGGGTAGCGGATACCGGAACCGCTCAGTTCACGCTCGGCCTGTCGGGCGCGGCGGCGCATGGTTTTTCCGGCGATGGCGATGCGCTGCGCCAGTTAAGCGCAGTGGATGCAGACGAGGCGGATCTGGCACTGGCCCGCGCCGCGGTGGCCAGCCTCAATCATTTCAGCATCACCGATCTGGCCCAGCACCAAGATCTTGCCCTGCCTTATGCCACTGAAATCGTTGATCGGCTGGCGCAGCAGGGCATCCTCGGCTTTGACCGGGATCGTGACTTGTATTTCTACCGGCAATTGCCGTTTCTGTTAGGTAGCCGCTATCAACCTGACCGGCTCAAGGGGTCTCAGGCGCTGCTGACAAAGCAGGCGGTCGATGTGGAACACTGCGAACGGCGTGCTGGTGAGTTGATCGCCAATGGCTGGGTGCGCGGGGAAAGCGGCTATTACCCGGTGGCGTTGCGCGTGGACGCCCAAGGCTATTTGCAAGAAGGCCACTGCACCTGCCCGTGGATTGATCAGCACAAATTGCAGCGCGGGCCATGCAAGCATCTGATAGCACTACGTTTTGCTGCAGAGAAAACCCTATGAGCGATCACGCGGATTTTCCCACTCTGTTAGAAGAGATATTTCATGGGGACAGCCGCCAATTGCGTCACTTGCTGCAATCCCTGACGGCGGAACAACGCCGGGCACTATTTGGTGAATTCAAGGATCTACTGAACGTGTTAAAGCGCGCCTGCCGGTTCCGGGCCGATGCTAAAGGCGTGAGTTTGTCTGAGCTCTATCACGCGATCCGCGACGATCCAACAGCATTTCTACGCGAACGCGCCGATATTCTGGCCGCACAAGGGGCGCTCAACAATGCCCAGTTGATACGGCAACTGTTCTACACCCAGTTAATGGAGTTCTACAACCGTCTGCAATTGTTGCAGGCAGGCTTGGCGGGCAAGGGCAGCACAGCAAGTGTTTTTCGCTACAGTGCGCAATACCCGGTGTGGTGCACGCAGTTCATTCTGCATGCGGGCCGGGTGTTGCTGGACCGCCCGGAACCTTGGGTGCGAGATACGCTGACTCATGTGTTCGCCGGCCTTGAAAACCGGACACGCTTCACCGGCGCCGATCTCGGCGTAGCGCGTTTGTTGCAAGAGGCACGGCAACGGCATCCGGATTGGGCCGAGGCGCTGGCGCCGCATCTGGGCCGGGCGATGCGCCGCGATGGCTTTTTCAGCCGGACGCTGAATGGGTATGATGCCGGCATGATCCTGGCTGGCCTGGAATACGACCCGCCATCCGGAACCATGGCCAGTTTCGAGCCGCTGATGGACCCCAAAGTGGCCGAGTCATTGTTTACACGCATGGCCGATGGCCGTCTGGCGCGCGCGGATCTCATCGCCTTAACTTTGCGCAAATTACAAGGTCCGTTGCAGCCGGGCGTTGCCAAAACCTGGATCGAATTCCAGCAACGGCTAGCCCTAAGCGATACTGAAATCCGGGGACAGGCTGAGGCATTCATCAACCTCCTCAATGCTCCCGCACCCGCCGTCAGCAAGCGGGCGCTGGCGGTTATTGAAAAGTATTTTCTGACGGATACCTGCCAGGGCGAAGAATTGATCAGCGCACTGGGTTATTTGTTACAAAATCCAGTGCAGGTTCTCGCCAAATCCAGCCTGCGCCTGCTCAAGAAATTGGTCAAATCCAATCCCGGACTGACTGGACGGGCGCTGAACGCAGCGATCGCCGGACTGAGCAACCCGCATGCCGCATTACGCCACGAACTGGCACGCTGGTTCGGCGCATTTCCCTTATCCAGCTTCGGCGGCGAAGCACTGCAACGCTTGCAGGAAGCAGCGATAGCCTTACCGGTTGTAGAACAGGCATCCCTCACCGCTCTGCTGACAGTAGCGAACAACGAGCAGCCAGCAATGCTGGATGCCACACCGCTTGATTACCGTGCCGATCTGGATGCACGGCTTGCATTGCTGCAACAGCGCATCAAGGAACAACCTAATAATGGTTTACTGCGTCAACGGTTGGCCGTACTGGAAGGCTATCTTGCCACCGGCCAGTGTCCGCCACTGGAACCCGCTGTGGCCGGTCATGCCTCTGCCCTTTCTGCGCCTGATTTTGCCCTGCATGAAACAGCCGAGGCGCTAGCGGCCGATGTAGTCCGGACTCAGCGCCGTGTGTTCACCCAAGCAGATTACGACCGCATCCTGGCTGGCATGGCACACTTTACCCCCTCTGACCACGATACCGGACGCATCCGCGCTATCCTGGCACCCCTGCTGAGCCGGCTCGATCATTGGCGGCAAACCGCAATCAGCGAGGCAGGTTCAGGTCCGTCAGGCGAGCTGGCCGGATTGATATTAGCCCATGCCTGGCAGACAGGTGAATGGATCGCCTTCCCCAAAGGCAGCCGGGGTGAGCAATTGCTGAACATCCAATTTGGTCCAGCGTTACAGCGGCGGTTGAGACATGTGCTGGCCTTGCGTGCTGCCGGACAGGAGACGTTGCTATCGGTTCCCACGCACACTACCGGTTGGCTGGCGCCAGAAGTCTTTGCCGAGCGCTTCGCACGCCTACCGCGCCCGCTGCTCGATGCCGATGAACTGAGCGCAGCCTTGTACCGTTTACCGGCATTACCGGAACCACGGGCCATCGCCTGGACACGGCTGGCCTCGCTGGTTGAAAACCGCAGTGAGGCACTTGACGAAGCGGTCGCCTTGGCGCTGGCGCCTGATGACCGGGCCCGGCGCTCCCTGGATTGGTTTCTCGATCGTTTTGCGCGGCAACCACCCAACGAGCGGTTGTTTCAATCACTAACGAGTATTGACGGTAGCGGCCTTATCGAGACGTTTCGTGTCAAAGTGCTCCACCACACGCCTGATACGCCGGAAAACACCGCATTCCGGTTATTCAACGCGGCCCTGCGTTGCCGGTTTGGGCTGGACGATGCTCAGATCGGCGGCCGGGCATCCGCCCTTGCAGAACGGCTCGCGCCACGCGCCGGATGGCTGAGCCGGGTATTGCAACACCCCGGCGCGGATTCCTCGCCATTTGCAAAGTTGCTATTCGCCCCCCGCCCAGTCACCGAAACACTGGCCGATGCCGTGCACACAGCCGCCGCTAGCGTTTCCTTCATTTACGATACCCCTTATCCGTTCCTGTGGCCGTATCTGTTAGCGCATCCCCAGCAATTTGCGGCACCGGGCCGGGTTGCTGATCTGGCCTATCAATTCCCGCCACTGGCGCAACGGTTATTTGAGGCAGGGCTGTGTCGACAGGGCCGCAAAGAAGACTATTACCGGGACCTGACGCTGAAGCTGCTCATGCAGGGTCGATTGCCGCAGGTGGATATCCGGACTCATCTGGCTCGTGCAGCGCGTAGTTTAGCCGCTGCCCAGCCAGCACAACGCGAAGTGTGTGTGGATTTAATGGCGCAATGGTTAAACGATGGCCGAATGACGCCCGCCGATGGTGCGATAACCCTAGCTCCTCTCATCCGGGAAACCGGCCAAGGCTTTGTTCACCTGAACCAGGCATTGGCCTCACTGCGCGTGACTGGCCCCCTGGGATCAGCGACCGTGCTGCTGGCGCTGGAACGGGCCATCGGTGGCGGCGTTGCTGGCTTCCCCCCGCGCAAGCTCTCGCTCATCCTGGACCAGCTGAGCACGGTTTTGGAGGATACCTCGTATGCCGTTAGCGAACCGGCGGCACGCAACGTACTGAGTACGCTGGCTACTGCAAAAAAATCAGTTTCCCGGGACAAAGCAAACGCCTTGCTAACCCGCCCTTTGATGACAGATCAGCCACCGGCCTGGGTGCTGGCATTGGCGCCGCCAGCGGATGAATAATCCCGATGGAGAATGAAAAATGCAATCGCACACTCCCCGGCTTGGCATTGCTCTCGGCAGCGGCGCAGCGCGCGGTTGGGCGCATATTGGCATTTTGCGCGCATTAGAAGAAGCCGGTATCGTCCCAGATGTTATAGCCGGTACGTCCATCGGCGCGCTTGTCGGGGCTGCCTACGCCAGCGGCCGGCTGGAACCCTTGGAGAACTGGGTAACCCAGATCGACTGGTGGGAGATTATCCGCTATATGGATTTGCAGTCGGGAGGCGTCGAGGGCGAGCGGCTTATGCAAGCCTTCCGCGAACGGGTCGAAGAGGCCCTGATTGAGACGCTGCCTAAACCATTTGGGGCTGTGGCGACTGACCTGCGCACCGGTCGTGAAGTCTGGTTTCAGACGGGTTCATTGCTGGAAGCGGTACGGGCTTCCATTGCTCTGCCAGGCCTGTTCAGCCCGGTACGCTACCAGGACCGTTGGCTGGTAGATGGCGGGCTGGTCGACCCATTACCGATATCGCTCTGCCGGGCAATGGGTGCCGAGCAAGTGATTGCAGTCAACCTAAACGGTGATATTGTCGGCCGGCATTTCAACTTGCGCACGATGCGCCGCGTTTTACCGAATCCATTGCTGGCGCGGCTTAGCGCCGGCTGGCAAGCGATGCTAGGTAATCACCAGCCTGCAGCGCCGGTGCCGGAAGAGGAGCCGCCGGGCTTGTTTGATGTCATGGCCGGTGCGATTAACATCATGCAGGACCGTATCACCCGGACCCGCATGGCGGGTGATCCACCAGATGTGGTATTGATACCGCGCCTGGCCCATCTGGGACTGATGGATTTTGACCATGCTGCCGAAGCAATCGCTGCCGGCATCGATTGTGTGCAGCGGAATCTGCCGATGCTGAGGGATGCGCTGAATCTTCCTGTGGCCAATGAGTAAATGGCCGGCGCTTTCGCCTACAATGCCCCCTTTTCAGCGCAACCTGCCAAGACCCTTTCAACCATGCAAATTCTTCGCTATATCCTGACTATTACCTGCCCGGATCAGGTCGGCATCGTTGCCGCTGTGTCTGGCCTGCTGGCGACTCATCATGGGAATATCATTGAATCCGACCAGTTCAGCGACACCGAGTCGGGCCGGTTTTTCATGCGGCTGGTGTTCGATCTGGACGAAGCGACTGAACCGGCTCTTCTGAAGCACCTTTCACCGCTAGCTGCTCAGTTTCGCATGGATTGGCATTTATACGATCCACGCCAGCGGCTACGCGTCATGGTCTTGGTTTCCACCGCTGATCACTGTCTGAACGATCTGTTATACCGGCATCGCACCGGTGCATTGCCTATGGATATTGCCGCCATTGTCTCCAATCATCGTGAGCTGGCGCATTTGGCTGAGTGGCATGCTATTCCCTACCACCACCTGCCGGTCACCCCATTGACCAAACCGGAGCAGGAACAACAAATCCTTAATCTGGTTAAGAAAACCGGTACTGAGTTAGTTATTCTCGCCCGTTACATGCAGATTCTGTCGCCGGAATTGTGCCAGGCGCTGGAAGGGCGAGCGATCAACATCCATCATTCCTTTCTGCCGGGTTTCAAAGGTGCCCGGCCCTACCATCAGGCGTATGCGCGCGGGGTGAAATTGATTGGCGCAACAGCTCATTTTGTCACTGCTAACCTGGATGAAGGCCCAATCATTGAACAAGAGGTGGAGCGGGTTGATCATGCGCAGACACCAGAGCAATTAGCGGCAGTCGGTCGCGACATCGAAAACATCGTGCTGGCCCGGGCACTGCACTATTACTTGGAGCGCCGGGTATTTCTGAATGGTAGCAAGACGGTGGTACTGCGTTAGCGGTAATCATCCGGCTCGCTGCCGGCTTTCCACTTGATGTTGCAGCCGATGCTAGGTTTCTGGTCTGCCGTAACCGGCCGGCCAGCCAGCACAGCATCCACCGCTACCCGCAGATCGGCGCCGGTGACGGGGATGGTATTGCCAGGCCGGCTGCTGTCAAACTGGCCGCGATAGATTAGTTTGCGGTCCGCATCGAAGAGAAAGAAATCCGGGGTGCAGGCAGCGCGATACGCCTTGGCCACGGACTGGCTCTCGTCATAGAGGTACGGGAAGGGATAACCGGAAGTTTTGGCTTCCTCGGCCATTTTCGCCGGGCTGTCGGCGGGGTAATTGACGACATCGTTGGCGCTGATGGCGACGATAGCCAGCCCCTTGACTTGATAGTCGCGGGCGAACTGAACCAGCCCCTGGCGGATGTGCTTGACGAATGGACAGTGGTTGCAAATGACCATCACCAGCAGTGCCGGGGCGCTTTGGAAGTCACTGAAGGATACGGTCTTGCCGGTCGCCGGTTCGAGGAGGCTGAAACTAGGGGCAGGCGTGCCAAGTGGCAGCATGGTGGAGGCGGTTTGCGCCATGAGGAGTCTCCTTTGCGTTTGGCCAGATAAAGCGCAGACCGGCAGCCCGCGCCTAAACGCTAGATGAGACCATCTGCCAAAGCATTCAGTTGCGCAACGGCTTGTTCGAGGTCGCCACCGTACTCGAAGGTGTAGCAATCGCAGGCGTCGACTAAGGCGGTCATGGCCTTAAAACCACGCAGGCCGATCAATTCGTAATTAAAAGCATGACCACTAAGCGAGACAAAAGCTTCAGTACTCTCTATTTGGTTCAGGCACATTGTCGAACCCGCCCTGAATTTCGGAAAAACAATCCAACGTGCTCGCGCGAGTTCACCAGCTCGATCAATGCTTTCCGGCGGTGGACGTAGATGGCAAACCGTTCCTTTGGGTGTCCCCGGATATTCAGGGCCAAAAACAGCTTCTGGGGCAAAGCTCCGCATAACTGCGATAGACTGATTTTTAAGTGGAAGCAGGCGCGGGAACGGCGTAATCATCAAGTCAGATGGCCGTACTAAACCAAATTCATCGGATAGTAATCGCCAACCCCGTTGAGAAAGCGCTGCGGATAGCGTGCTTTTACCAGAACCTGGCCACGCTGGCAGTAACAAAGCTTGCCCGTTCCTTTCCAAAGTACCGGAATGCAAGATCAAGTATTGATGCGCATTGGTTGCTACACAAAAATTCAATCCCCATTCTACAAATGGAAATATCGAAATTTCGGGGGATTTCGGGTAGATCATCTTTTCATCAAACCACACACTTGCATATGGTTTCTGGTAGCGTAATCTTCTTTCCTTAACAATGCGCAGTTCAAAATCGGCAAATTCGTCCTTTTCTTTCAGTGGGTAATCGGCATAAAGATTTTGTATAAGCACTGCTAGGCTTGACGAATTACTCGATAAGCGAAAAGTAAAAGGGCCTGTCTGGAACGACAGGCCCTTCCTTTGCATTAATGCCGATATCTCTAGAGAGGAAAGCTCGGCGATTTTCACCATTATTGACAAGGCTCTATTAATCCTAATTCATCTAAATTTATAAGCATATTATCAACATAAATACTTAATTCTTCCTCATCAATATCGTACATATCAAGGAGCCTATCGAGAATCTGTTGATCATCAAGCATCCGGCATTGAAAAAAATTTAATACTTCAGAGCATAACTCACTTACAACATGAGTTTTCCCAGAAGCCTCATTAAATATTAAGCGATTGCCATTTTTATCACACAACTCAAGCCAATGTAGATTCACAACTGGATTAAGCCGCCATGCTTTATGTTTAAGCATCTAAATGATAATATTTTAATGAGATTAATGAAGAGTATTATTATAGCTTTTCGAGGATTTCTGCGGAGTCTCCAGTAGAGCAGGGTCCTCGAAGTAAGAAGCCGTCTCTAAAAATGGCTTATCAATTTAAGGTGTGAAACCACCTGGCGGATCTAACATCACAAAGAGCCATTATTATCCTTAATTGCCGTTAGAAAGCCCCAAAGAAGTCATACAAGCTGCTGAGTAAATCGGCGTTCCATCATCCTCAAATCCTGTAGGATCACATTGATGGCTTGGTGCTGCCCAAGCAGCGCCATTACGAAGCGTCATTATTGCTGGCACTGTTAGCATCGCCCCCTTCACCAACCGCCGCCGCCCCTTTGAAGGCGCAACACTAGCCACAGTATCCACACGGGTCGCTTGCTTGTCATCATGTTCGGTCATTGTTTGGCTCCTAAACTTTGTACCGCTCCAAGACGGCAGACTCAAGGTTGATCATCAAAGGGATACAAATAGCATTCCAATATAAAAATCAACTGTTATTTAAACATCTTAAAAAATCTTAAACCGAGCCCAGCACGCTAACTGTAAAATTTGCCATAATCTTGATAATACTTCAAACTGGATTTTTCCTAACATGCCACCCTGCATTTTACCCAACATTCTTGCTAATCCACAGATATTACAAAAAGTTAGTCTGCGTGAGTGGGACCGCCTGCTACCATGGGCGCGCCGGGTTGGAGTAGTAGCTAAGTTTTACACTTATCTTGAACAGCAAGGCCAGCTTGACCGCATTCCGGCTCAGATTCAACCCCATCTCGAAGCCGCAACCATCATCGCTGCCGAACATGAACGCCGCATCCGTTGGGAATGTAATCGCGTTCAACGCGCTTTATTAGATTTACCAGAGCTTGATTTTCCAGTGATTTTACTCAAGGGTGCCGCTTACGTGATGGCCCGTTTACCCTGCGCCCATGGCCGTTTAGTGTCAGACGTAGACATCATGGTTCCCAAAGCGAATCTAAAAACCATCGAAGCAATCCTGCAAAAGCATGGCTGGGAAACTGTAAAAAATTCTGACTATGACCAGCAATATTATCGCCAATGGATGCACGAACTGCCTCCGATGCGCCACCGGCTGCGCGGCACCATCCTCGACGTTCACCATACCATTCTGCCGGAAACCAGCCGTCTGAAGCCCGGCCCAGCTCTGCTGATCGCTGCCGCCCGCCCCGTACCCAACACCCCTTTCCATGTCTTTTGCCCCGCTGACATGGTGCTGCACAGCGCAGCCCACGCCTTCCAGGAAGAGCTCAATAACCCCTTGCGCGATCTCCTCGATCTGCACGAATTGCTTACCTGCTTCGATCAGCACGAACCAGACTTTTGGGAAACCCTGCTGCAACGCACCCGCCAGCTCAATTTGGGCCGCCCACTGTTCTACGCCCTGCGCTACACCCAGCGTATTCTCAACACCCCGGTGCCGGAGAGCGTCACTCAAGCACTGAAAAATGTCAGGCCAATCTGGCCCATTCTCCCGATCATGGATCAACTGATTGATCAGGCCGCGCTGGCTGAGCATCCACGCCGCACCGGTCCCGCCACAGCCCGCTGGCTGCTCTATATCCGCTCGCACTGGCTGCGGATGCCGCCCCTATTACTGGCCCGCCATCTCGGCTACAAGGCTTGGTTACGCTGGCGGCCGGCTTCGTCATAACGCACAGCCCTTTAAATCATCCCGAACCAAGCCCGCCTCTGATGGTCAATCCCCGCTAACCCCGTGGTTTTTTCAACCACTTTCCTTTTCGTCAGCCCAATCCTCTGGGAGGATTTTCATGCCACGACTGAAGCAGTCATTCTGGCTAACCGCCGCTCTGGTCCTGTTCTGGGCTGCCTCCGCCCAGTCCGCCGAATATCCCGATTTTATTACCCTGGTTGAGAAATACAGTCCGGCGGTCGTTAGCATCAACACCAAATCAGAACCCAAAGAAAAGGATCGGCCCTGGCGCAATCATCCGCCAATCCCCGAAGACAGCCCATTCTTTGATTACTTCAAGAAATTCTTCGATCAAATGCCCAATCTGACCCCGCAGCCGCGCTCCTCGGTCGGCTCCGGCTTTATCCTCTCCGCAGACGGTTATGTAGTCACCAATGCCCACGTTATCGAGGACATGGACAGCATTATCGTCGGTCTGTCTGACCGCACCGAATTACCTGCTGAAGTTGTGGGCAAGGATAGCCGCAGCGACATTGCCCTGCTCAAGGTTAAAACCAGCAATGTCCTGCCTACAGTTAAAATCGGTGACATTAGCAAGGTCAAAGTTGGGCAATGGGTGCTGGCGATCGGCTCGCCTTTTGGCTTCGAACGCAGCGCCACCCAAGGTATTATCAGCGCGCTAGGCCGCAGCTTGCCCAAAGATAACTATGTGCCTTTCATCCAAACCGACGCTGCGGTTAATCCTGGTAATTCCGGCGGCCCCCTGTTCAATCTCGATGGCGAGGTCATTGGCGTCAACTCGCAGATTTACAGCCGCTCTGGCGGTTATCAAGGCTTGTCCTTCGCCGTACCGATCGATGTTGCCATGGAAGTCATTGACCAACTGAAGACCGGCGGCAAGGTCAGCCGTGGCTGGCTGGGTGTCATGATCCAAGAAGTCACCCCGGAACTAGCGCAGTCGTTCAACCTTGACAAGCCGCGCGGTGCTCTGGTCGGCCAAGTGCTGCCCGATAGCCCGGCGCAGGCTGCTGGGGTACAAGCCGGTGATATTATTATTGCCTTCAACGACCAGCCCGTGCATCAATCCAGCGAACTGCCGCCCCTTGTGGGGCGCATCCGTCCTGGTTCCAGCGTACCGTTGAATCTGATCCGTGAAGGTAAGGAGCAGACGCTAACGATCAAGCTTGAAGAACTGCCTGAAGATCCCAAGTCGCAACAAGCGATTGCCGTCTCGCCCTCCAGCAGCCGGCTTGGGCTGGTTGTAAGCGAGCTACCCGCTGATCAACAGAAGGATGGGGTTAAAGGTGTATTAGTCAAGGAAGCAAACGAAGGCCCCGCCGCCAGTGCCGGCATTCGTCCTGGCGACATCATTACTCGCCTGAACAATGCTGAAATTACCAATCTGGAGCAGTTTTCAGCCCTGGTCAAAGAACTGCCGGCCGGCCGGCCAGTTCCCGTACTGGTTAAACGCGATAATGGCGCGCTATTCCTGGCACTGACCATTCCAGCGAAGGCGGAGTAATTTTGGAGGGATTTTTGTGTTTGGGTTGCCAAAAGGACGGCAACCCAAACGACTCTTCTACCCTGCTATCACCACTTGACGGTATAATTGTTACGGGCTTTACCCCGCATCGCGGGAGTTCACCGCAACCTTACTACTAAAAGGGGCTTTTCCGTGCTCGATACCTATCGCCAACAAGCCGCCGAACGCGCCGCCATGGGCATCCCCGCGCTGCCACTGAGCGCCCAGCAGACTGCTGATCTCATTGAATTACTAAAAAATCCGCCGAAAGGCGAGGAAGATTTCCTGGTAGAACTGATCACCCATCGGGTGCCGGCAGGCGTCGATCAGGCGGCCTATGTCAAAGCGGCCTTCCTAGCTGCCGTGGCCAAGGGTGAGACGCAGTCACCGCTGATCTCCCGGGTCCGCGCTACTGAGCTACTGGGTACCATGCTGGGCGGCTACAACATCCAGCCGCTAATTGATCTGCTTGATGACACCGAGTGCGCCCCAGCTGCCGCTAAGGAACTGTCACATACCCTGCTGATGTTTGACTACCGGCATGGCGTCAAAGAAAAAGCGGATGCTGGCAACAGCCACGCCAAGCAGGTCTTGCGAGCTTGGGCTGAGGCTGAATGGTTCACTAATCGCCCCAAGGTGCCGGAAAAAGTCACTGTGACGGTGTTCAAGGTGACTGGCGAAACCAATACCGATGATCTGTCTCCTGCCCCCGATGCCTGGAGCCGCCCGGACATCCCGTTGCACGGGCTGGCGATGCTGAAGATGGCTCGCCCCGGCATTGAACCTGATGAGCCCGGCAAGATCGGTCCGCTCAAACTGATCGCATCGCTCAAGAGCAAGGGTCATCCAGTAGCTTACGTCGGCGACGTTGTCGGCACTGGCTCCAGCCGCAAATCCGCCACCAACTCGGTGTTGTGGTGGACCGGTGAGGATATTCCCTATGTCCCTAACAAGCGCTTCGGTGGTTACTGCCTGGGTGGCAAGATCGCACCGATTTTTTTCAACACTCAGGAAGATGCCGGCGCCCTGCCGATCACCGACTGCGATGTAAGCCAAATGAATATGGGTGATGTCATCGACATTTATCCCTATCAAGGCATTGTCAAAAATCATGACACCGGCGCCGAGCTTAGCCGTTTCAGTTTCAAATCCGACGTGCTGCTGGACGAAGTGCAAGCCGGCGGGCGTATTAACCTGATTATTGGGCGCGGCCTGACTGATTGGGCACGCGAAGTACAGGGCATGGAACCATCCACCGTATTCCGCCGCCCAGTCCCAAGCGCAGATTCCAGCAAAGGCTTCACCTTGGCGCAGAAGATGGTCGGTAAAGCCTGCGGCGTCGCGGGTGTCCGTCCCGGCACCTATTGCGAACCCAAGATGACCACTGTCGGCTCCCAGGACACCACTGGACCAATGACCCGTGACGAGTTGAAGGATCTGGCCTGCCTAGGTTTCTCCGCGGATCTGGTCATGCAGTCATTCTGCCACACCGCTGCTTATCCCAAACCAGTTGATGTGCAAACCCATCATACCCTACCCGATTTCATTTCCAGCCGCGGCGGTGTGGCATTGCGTCCCGGTGATGGCATCATCCATAGCTGGTTAAACCGGATGCTATTACCCGATACAGTCGGCACCGGTGGCGACTCGCACACCCGATTCCCCATCGGCATCAGCTTTCCGGCCGGCTCTGGTCTGGTAGCCTTCGCCGCTGCGACTGGCTCCATGCCGCTGGATATGCCGGAATCAGTGCTGGTGCGTTTCAAGGGCCAGTTGCAACCCGGCGTCACGCTACGCGATCTGGTCAACGCTATCCCCTACGCGGCGATACAGTCTGGCCTGCTGACCGTAGCAAAGGAAGGCAAGAAAAATATCTTCTCGGGCCGCATTCTCGAAATTGAGGGGCTGCCGGACCTCAAGGTAGAACAAGCTTTCGAGCTGTCCGATGCTTCCGCTGAGCGTTCTGCTGCCGGTTGCACGGTGCGGCTAAATCAAGAGCCGATCATCGAATACTTGAACAGCAACATTACCCTGCTTAAGTGGATGATTGCGAACGGTTACGAAGATGCAAAATCGCTGGAACGGCGCATCAAAGGCATGGAGGAGTGGCTGGCAAACCCGGTACTGATGGAACCGGACGCCGACGCCGAGTATGCCGCAGTGATCGAGATTGACATTGACCAGATCAAAGAACCGCTACTGGCCTGTCCCAACGATCCTGATGATGTGAAAACCTTAGCCGATGTGGCGGGTGAAAAAATCGACGAAGTGTTCATCGGTTCCTGCATGACTAACATCGGTCATTACCGCGCTGCCGGCAAGGTGTTAAGCGGTCAGGCGAACATCCCAACCCGGCTGTGGATCTCACCGCCCACCAAGATGGATGCTCATCAACTCAGCGAAGAAGGCTACTACGCCATCTATGGCGCTGCTGGCGCACGGATGGAAATGCCTGGCTGTTCGCTGTGCATGGGCAATCAAGCCCGGGTAGCGGACGGTGCAACGGTAGTTTCTACCTCAACCCGCAATTTCCCCAACCGGCTGGGCAAAGGCGCTAATGTGTATCTCAGTTCAGCAGAGCTGGCGGCAGTCTGCGCGCTGCTAGGCAAGATCCCGGCCTTTGATGAATACATGAAGTATATGGGCGAAATCGGGACCAAGGGTGCCGAAATCTACCGCTACCTGAATTTCGATCAGACGCCGGAATATCGTGAAGTAGCTGACAAGATCAAGCTGGCAGCTTAATCGGGATCAATAAGCCCTAGAAAAACTAGGGCCTTAATCCCTGTCACACCAAGCGTTCCATCATGAACTCGTGAAACAGCTTTCCACTCCAGATATCTTATCCCGGTGGCAACCTGAATCGCTTAATGATAACCTCATATCTCAATGATAAAATTCATCCCATAAGGGATGTTTTAAATTACTTTCCCTGCCCGGGCGCGGGCGGTTGGCTCTCGTCCGGAGGCTCTTCAACCTGAATCACCTAAACATCAGCAAAGGGGATTTTATCGATGGCAATTACTCACGACGGCGCAAATCGTACTAGCAACGCCAACTTGTTGAAATGGGTGGATGAAGTAGCCGCCCTGACTCAGCCTGACCGCATCGTCTGGTGTGACGGCTCGGAGGAAGAAAACCAGCGTTTATGCGACGAAATGGTTGCCTCTGGAACCTTCACCAAGCTGAACCCGGAGAAGCGGCCCAATTCTTATCTCGCTCGCTCCCATCCATCGGATGTCGCGCGGGTCGAAGATCGCACCTTCATTTGCTCGGTATCAAAGGACGATGCGGGCCCGACCAACAACTGGGCGCCGCCGGATGAAATGCGGGCGCAGCTGAAAAGTCTCATGGCGGGCTGCATGCGCGGCCGCACCATGTATATCATCCCCTTCAGCATGGGCCCGATCGGTAGCCCGATCGCCCAGATCGGTATCGAGATTACCGATTCGGCTTATGTCGTGGTCAACATGAAGATCATGACGCGCATGGGCCAAAAGGTACTGGACGCGCTGGGTAACGATGGTTTCTACGTGCCGTGCGTGCATTCGGTGGGTGCGCCGCTGGCCCCGGGTCAACAGGATGTTCCCTGGCCGTGCGAACCGGACATTGGCCGCAAGGCGATCGTGCATTTCCCCGAGACGCGTGAGATCTGGTCCTATGGGTCGGGCTACGGCGGCAATGCGCTGCTGGGCAAGAAATGCCTGGCGTTGCGTATCGCCTCGTCCATGGCCCGCGACGAAGGCTGGTTAGCCGAGCACATGCTGATCTTGGGTCTGGAAAACCCGAAGGGTGAGAAAACCTACGTCGCGGCGGCTTTCCCAAGCGCCTGCGGTAAAACTAACCTCGCCATGATCGTCCCGCCCAAGGGCTTCGGTAACTGGAAAGCGTTGACCGTTGGCGACGACATCGCCTGGATCAAACCTGCCGCTGACGGCACGCTGCGTGCCATCAATCCTGAGGCAGGTTTCTTCGGTGTTGCGCCTGGCACATCCTATGATTCCAATCCCATGGCAATGGAATCGATCAAGGCCAACTCCATCTTCACCAATGTCGTGCTGACTGACGACGGTGACGTATGGTGGGAAGGCATGGGTGTGGAAGCTCCGGCGCATGGGATTGACTGGCAAGGCAACGACTGGACGCCAGATTGCGGCCGGTTAGGCGCGCACGCCAATTCGCGCTTTACCGCACCCGCGGGGCAATGCCCAACCATCGACCCGGCTTGGGAAGATCCGGCTGGCGTGCCGATTTCGGCCTTCATCTTCGGCGGCCGCCTGTCCAAGACGTTCCCGCTGGTCTACCAAGCCTTCGATTGGAATCACGGCGTATTCATGGCAGCCACTATGGGTTCCGAGGCAACAGCAGCGGCTATCGGTGTGACCGGTATCCGGCGTGATCCGTTTGCCATGCTACCGTTCTGCGGCTACAACATGGCAGCTTATTGGGGTCACTGGATCAACATGGGCAAGAAAGCCGGCCTCAAGCTGCCCATGATTTTCCGTACCAACTGGTTCCGCAAAGACGCAAATGGCAAGTTTGCCTGGCCGGGCTACGGTCAGAACATGCGAGTCCTCAAGTGGATCGTCGAACGTGTCAACGGCCAAGTCGGTGCGGTGGAAAGCTCATTCGGGTTGATGCCACGCTACGAAGATCTGGACCTGGGAGGTCTGGATTTCTCCAAGGAACAATTCGAGATGATTACCAGCATCAACCGTTCGGAAGCGCTCAGCGAGATCGAGGAGATCAAGGGCTTCTTCGAGAAATTTGGCGAGAAGCTGCCGCCGGAGCTCGAAAAACAGCGCCAAGAGTTCGGCAAGCGTGCTGAGAAGGCCCCTGAAGTATGGACGGTCGAAGCCGCTTGAAGTTATGAATAAATCATGGATGATAAGGCGATAATGCCTTAAAGGAAAAAGCCGGCGCAAGCCGGCTTTTTTGTTAGCTCGAAATTCCACATTCCCGGCTACGATAACTAACGCAACGTCTCAACCGGTGAAACCTTGGCTTTCTCCTCCTTTCGCTGGCGCTTCTCTTCCTGCTTCTTTTTCTTAGCGAGATCTCGCTGACGCTTCTCGTACTGATAATTAGGTTTGACCAAGATATTCTCCTGATAGCCGCTTCAGTTAATGCGCTGGTTTCCTGCGTTATCGCCGCCCTTTTAGCGCTGCGATCCGCATCCGCAATGCGTTGAGCTTGATAAACCCCCCAGCGTCTTTCTGATCATAGGCGCCAGCGTCATCCTCAAAGGTTGCGATGTTCATGTCAAACAGGCTGTCATCGGATTTGCGGCCAGCTACAATCACATTGCCCTTGTATAATTTGACTCGAACAGTCCCATTTACTGACGCCTGCGAGGTGTCGATCAAGGTCTGCAACATCTTGCGCTCAGGACTCCACCAATAGCCGTTGTAAACCAGACTGGCGTAACGCGGCATCAGGTCATCCTTAAGATGCGCCACTTCACGATCCAAGGTCAATGACTCCATCGCCCGATGTGCCTTAAGCATGATGGTGCCGCCAGGAGTCTCATAACAACCGCGCGATTTCATGCCGACATAACGGTTTTCGACCATGTCCAACCGGCCAACGCCATGTTCGCCGCCTAGCTGATTCAACCGGGTCAATACCGCTGCCGGACTCAGGGTCTCACCGTCAATAGCCACAATATCGCCATTGCAGTATTCCAATTCCAGATAACGTGGCTGATCAGGGGCTTTTTCCGGCGATACCGACCAGCGCCACATCGCTTCATCCGGCTCATTCCATGGGTCTTCCAACACACCGCCTTCATAGGAGATATGCAGCAGGTTGGCGTCCATTGAGTAGGGTGACTG
This sequence comes from Gammaproteobacteria bacterium, assembly GCA_024234995.1. Lineage (GTDB taxonomy): Bacteria > Pseudomonadota > Gammaproteobacteria > Competibacterales > Competibacteraceae > UBA2383. The sequence continues at coordinate 86,200 of JACKNF010000001.1, read as the reverse complement.
AGTTCCGCGTTTCATCTCGACTGGAATACCATGCTTCTCAGCATAAGCCAGCAGTTTTTCCCGCGACAGCAAATCCCATTCCCGCCATGGCGCAATAATCTTGATATCCGGCTTGAGGGCGTAAGCACCCAGTTCGAAGCGTACTTGATCATTACCCTTGCCGGTCGAGCCATGTGAGATCGCATCGGCTCCGGTTTGCACCGCGATGTCAATCTGCCGTTTAGCGATCAAGGGCCGGGCGATCGAGGTGCCCAGCAGATATTCACCCTCATAGAGGGCATTCGCTCGGAACATGGGAAATACGAAGTCGCGCACGAACTCTTCGCGCAGGTCATCGATAAAAATATTTTCCGGCTTGATGCCCGCCTTTAGTGCTTTTTGCCGCGCCGGTTCCAGTTCTTCGTTTTGCCCCAGGTCCGCAGTAAACGTGACAATTTCACAGTGATACACATCCTGTAACCATTTCAGAATCACTGAAGTATCCAGGCCGCCTGAATAAGCCAGCACGACTTTTTTAACGTCGGACATAATGTTCCTCATGCTCTAAATGACCCGCAAGAACAGCTCGAACACCTTGGTTCGAACCGCTGCAAGCCGTTCGCTTAACTTTACCCCGGTGCGTCAAGGCAGGCTCAACGTATAATCCGGCACTCTCTTCTCAACCATTCTACCGGAATCGGCTATGGATACGCTCACTCTTACCCGTCCTGATGACTGGCACCTGCATGTCCGCGATGGAGCAGTGCTGCGCACAGTTGTCCCACACAGTGCCCGCTCGTTTGCCCGCGCTATCATCATGCCCAACCTGCGCCCGCCAGTAACGACAACCAGACAGGCGCTGGCCTATCGGGCACGCATTCTGGACGCTGTACCAGCGGGACTGAATTTTCAGCCGCTCATGACCTTGTACCTGACCGATCACACCTCGCCTGCTGAAATCATTCGCGCCAAGGACTCGGGTCACATCCATGCGGTTAAACTCTACCCTGCTGGTGCTACCACCAACGCGGATGCCGGCGTCACCGGCATTCGAAATGTTAGCCTGGTGCTAGAGGCGATGCAGGCGCAAGGAATACCCTTGCTGGTTCACGGCGAGGTGACCGACCCGGCAGTGGACGTCTTTGACCGCGAGGCGGTCTTCATCGAGCGGGTATTGATCCCGCTGATTCGTAATTTTCCGGAGCTGAAAGTAGTATTGGAGCATATCACCACGCAGGAGGCGGCAGATTATGTGCAGGCCGCACCCGCCACCGTTGCAGCAACCATCACCGCTCACCATCTGCTCTATAACCGCAATGCAATTTTTCAGGGCGGTATCCGCCCTCACTACTACTGCCTGCCCATCTTAAAACGCGAGCGTCACCGGCAAGCGCTGGTCAAAGCGGCGACCAATGGCAACCCCAAATTCTTTCTTGGCACTGACAGCGCTCCGCATCCACGCCAAGGCAAGGAAGCTGCCTGTGGTTGTGCCGGTTGCTACACCGCTCACACTGCGTTAGAACTGTATGCCGAAGTTTTTGAAGCGGCTGGCGCCTTAGACCGGTTAGAAGCTTTTGCTAGTTTTCACGGGGCTGATTTTTACGGGCTACCGCACAACGCTGAAACAATCACTTTACAACGTCAAGCGGCTTCGATACCCGAGTCTTTTCCGTTCGGCACCGGTGAATTGATCCCATTGCGGGCTGGAGAGACCTTGAACTGGCAACTTGCGAGGAACTGGCAACTTGCGAGTTGAGTGTTTCTCCTGCGGTAAACATCGCCCAAGGAGGTGTATCCAAAAGCCAGCTATAGATCTGTTTAAAACCGGTAATCGAGTTTTAAGCGCCAGCTCCGGCCATCTTGAGGAATTTCCGCCTGGAAATGCTCATCCCCTCCAGGGTCAGCGTAATCTTGATCGAACAGGTTGTAAATGCCTAAGGCAACATCCAGATTTTTACCGAAAGGCTGACCGAGCAAATTCAGGTTAGTGATTAGCGCACCAGCTACTTCATTGCCTTGAGTTGCGCGGCGCTTACTAATGTATTGCAATTCCAATCCCGTGCGCCAGATATCGCCGGATAATGGCTGATTCCAATTCAGCTTAGCGAGATGGCGGGGAGCGTTATCAAGCCATGCTCCGGCTTCATCCTCAACCAGCTGCCAACTATAGCTGGCCCGAAGCCGGGCGCCATTGGTCCAGTGCCGCTCAGCCTCCAACGTAAAGCCATTAGCCCGTACCTGGCCCAAGTTACGGAAGGTCAGTAACTCCGAGTCAGGATCGGTCGTCAGATCGATCAAGTCAGTGATGTCATAGTGATAGATGGAAGCATTGAGACGAGTATGTTCGTCTAGGCGCTTTTCCAGAATGAACTCGTAAGTGTTGATTGTCTCGGGCTGCAGGCTAGGATTCAGCAAATATCCAGAGGGCGTGTAATAGCGCTCATAGGCGTTGGGTGCGCGGAAAGCCTCGCTATACAAAAACTTGAAGGTAGTTTTTCCATCCCACTGGTGGACGAGGCTAAGCCGGGGGTTGATACTGTTGTCGCCGCTGGCAGCGCGGTCGTAACGGATTCCGATGCCAAAGTTTGTTTTTTCGCCCAACGCAAATTCATCCAAGGCATACAACCCCCAACGATGCCCATGGATGCGGCTATCGAAAGCAACGGCACCCGTTTCGTCGAACGCGGCTTGATCGCGCCGTAAATCACGCTGGTACTCCCCACCGAATGCCAGCTTGTGCCGCTCGAAAGCAGTACTCACAAACTGGAGCTCAGTACCCCACCACCGGCCTATCGCCTGGTCGGGAAAATCAGCATCTTCGTAAATATAGTGTCCGTGGTAATCGTAAGCCCCATAAAACAGCCGGCCTTGTACATCAAAATCCGCACTCCACGGGGCACGATAAGCGAGATTCATGAAGGCTTGCTGGTCTTGGGTGCGACTGCGAGGATCGTTGAAATCCTGGCCGTAAGACGCTGTGGGGATACCTTTTTCACGATTGGAGTGAGCCAATTCCAAGCTCCACCCCTCGAAAGACAGTTTCCCAAAGAGCTGCTGGAAACTATCGTGATCGAGACCCATCGCTACGCCAGAAGTCAATCGACGGTCGAACTCAGGAAAATAAAGATTTTTACCCTGACTGTCGTAGGCGGTTGCGGACAACAGTAAGTCGAACCCATTATCCAGTTTGCGGCCAAAAGTCGCCCGGCCTCGATTCGTCTCAGCGCTGGCAACCGCGCCGGAGAGTTCCAGGGCGCCGATATCCCGCCCCTGCTTGGTGGTGATGCTGACCACGCCAAAGAAAGCATTGTTGCCATAGAGCGCCGTAGCGGGACCGGCTGGCAAGAACTCAACCCGCTTGATCAAATCCACATCGAGAATGAAGTCAGTGCCTACCAGTGCAGCATCGTAGATATTGTCGTTAAGCCGATGGCCATCGATCAGAAACAACAAGTGGTCATTGTAATCGCCAGGGCGGCTGAATCCACGCACACCCACACTGCTGTAGTTGCGATCATAGCTGACATAAACACCAGGGAGACTCCGTAGGATGTCAGTCAGGGTCCGGTAACCTTGGGCTTTGATGTCCTCGGCGGTAATGACCGTTACCGCTGAAGGTGCTTCATTGGCTTGCTGGCCGAACTTGGAAGCTGAATACACTTCGATTTGCATGAGTTCTTCGAGACTGAAGCGTGTCAGATCGATCGAAGTATGCTTAGCGAAAACGGGGGGGCCGGAAACGCCTAATCCCAAAATAAATCCCAGCAGCCATGTCAGCGTGCAAGCTGAACAATGTGCATTCAGGATGAATGATGAACACCGGATAAGGCTATACATGAGAGATTATCACCCGTCTTCTTCATGTAAAGCAGGCAGATTGTGGAGCATTGCAGTAATTTCAGCCGCAGGCAAAGGCCAGCTTAGATAGTACCCCTGGATTTCATTGCAGTGCTTCGCTTTGAGAAAGTGCAGTTGGGCCTCATTCTCCACGCCCTCAGCGATGACCTGTAGCCCCATGCTTTCGGCCATAGCGATGACGGCTGTGGCAATGGCAGCATTACTGGGTTGTAAATTGATCTCACGGACAAACACTTCATCGATCTTGAGCCGATCCAGCGGCAGTTGCTTAAGGCGGCTCAAGTTTGAATAGCCGGTACCGAAATCGTCGATGGCTAATTGCACACCCAGATTTTTGAGGGTCTGAAGCGTGTGCGAAGCGCCTTCTGGATCTTTCATCAACAGGCTTTCGGTAATCTCAAGTTCCAGCATCATCGGCTCAAGACCGGTTTCTTCCAGAATCTGCATCACCCATTCGGTAAAACGGGGTTGGACGAACTGCAGGGCAGAAATATTGACCGCCATCCGCGCCACGCCAATCCCCGTCACCTGCCAGGCTTTCGCTTGCTGACAGGCGGTGCGCAAAACCCACTCGCCAATAGGGATGATGAGTCCGGTTTCCTCGGCGAGTGGAATGAATTCGAGAGGAGGCACCGTACCCAGCACATCATTGGTCCAGCGTGCCAAGGCTTCGACGCCGCAAATGCGGCCGCTCGGAAGATCAAGCTGGGGCTGGTAATATAAAGAAAGTTCATTCCGCTCAATGGCTTTGCGCAACTGATTCTCCATTGTCAGGCGCTTGTGAGCAGCTTCGTTCAGAGTGGCATCATAAAATTGATAGAGATTCCGGCCTTGGTGCTTGGCGAAATACATGGCCAAGTCAGCATTTTTGATTAATGTGTCTGGATCTTCCCCATCTTGAGGGAACACCGCAATGCCAATGCTGGGAGTGATGAAAACCTCATGACCACTCAGGGTGAGCGGCTGCGAAAGACTCGCCTGAATCCGTTCAGCGACGATAGCCGCATCTGCGCTGTGCTGAATATCGGGCAGTAGCACAGTGAATTCGTCGCCTCCCAACCGGGCAATGCTTTCATCCTGCTCTTCTGCCTCGTTCCGCGACACCGAGTCATTGGCGCGAACGCTCAGCTTCAGCCGTTCAGCCGTTGCTTGGAGCAGGAGATCACCCACGCCATGACCTAAGGTGTCATTAATCCGCTTGAAATTATCCAGATCCAGGAACAGCAGCGCGAGCTGGCTATTGCGGCGTTTAGCCAGCTTGAGCGCGGTATCGAGGCGGTCTTTGAAGAGCTCGCGATTGGGCAGCCGCGTAAGGCTATCCGTAAAGGCCAATTGCCAAATCCGCTCTTCTGCTCGACGCAGTTCGGTGATATCTTGCAAGGTGCCGTACAAATGGCTAGGGTTACCAAACGCATCCAAGACAGCCTCAACCTGTTGCTGGACATAACGTATATTACCATTGGCATCTATCAGGCGGTGACTGATTGCTCTGGATTTCCCGCCCTGCCATATTTCTTCAATCCATTGATCTAAAATATTTCTATCTTTCTCATGCACATGATTGAGGATAACCCGGAACGGGACCTCAGGCGCTTGCGGATCGAGCCCCAGCATCTCACAAACCTCCCGTGACAAGCGAAGAAAGTTCTGACTCTGGCTCCAATCCCAGTACCCCAGCCGCGCGATACGCTGGGCAGTCGTGAGCCGGCGCTCGCTCTCATGCAAGCTGGCCACATCTGCGCTAGCCCGCAGCAGATAGCGGACCCGGTATTCGAGCAAGATAAAATTGATAGGTTTGGTAATGAAATCGGTCGCACCGGCTTTGAACGCTTGATTGATGGATTCGTAATCATCCAGGCCGGTCATCATCAGGATTGGCACTTGCGCCCCCTCAGGCCGCCGGCGCAGTTCGACACAGGTCGCGAAACCATCCAATTCAGGCATCACAACATCCAGCGTGACGAGATCGATGTTGTTTCGCTCGTAAATCATGAGCGCCTGACGGCCGTCTTCAGCTTGCTCGATGTAAAAACCGGCCTGCTCCAAGGATGCACTCACCAGGATGCGGGTCGCAAGATCATCATCCACGACTAAAATCCTAGCTGGCGCGGAAACAGTATCAGAACCCATTATTATTTCCAATTAAATCATCATGATAACAACAATGACCTGCGGCGTTGTTTCCAGCGCATCTGCCGCAATCCCGGATCAAACTGGCAAAGATGTTGCGCTCGCGGGTGGTTTGCTGGTTAACCATCATGGGTCAGCAGAGGGAGGGTTCGCCTCTTTCTCCATCTCCACGGCCAACGCTTCCCGCACCCGTGCAAAGTAATGTTCCACCTCCCGTAGCAAGGCAGGGGCTTCTTCCAGGCGCTGATTCCGCCCTTCGTGCTCCAGCTCCTTACATAGGGCCACCAACTGCGTCGCTCCTAGATTTGCGCTACTCGATTTCAGGCTGTGTGCTGCCTTCCACAGTGTTTCAGAATCAGCACGGGCGACGGCCTCACGCACCTGCTGAAGCAGCGTTGGCGCGCTGTCCAGATAGAGACCGATGATTTTACCTAGCATGCTGGGGTGGCCAGGCCGCTGCAAGGCGCGGATTTGGGCCAGAATGCGTTCATCCAGTAACGAATCGGTCGAAGTCAGGGACGATGAAAGAGGCGGGGCGACTGGCAGAGCCGCCTCAGGGTTGCTGGCAGTGATATCTGAAACCGGCAGCTGAGATTGTGTTGAAATAGAAGACATGATAGCGGGCAATGTAGTGACGACTTCTTGGGACAACCAGCCACTCAGGATGGTTGCCAACTGTTCATATTCGAAGGGTTTACTTAGATAACCGTCCATTCCGGCCTCTCGGCATTTCTCCTTTATCCCCTTCATGACGTTAGCGGTCAAGGCGATGATTGGTATCCGCCGATCATGGGTGGTGCTTTCCTGCTGCCGCCAGGTGGCCGTGGCGGCTAAACCGTCCAGCACCGGCATCTGGCAATCCATGAGCACCATATCAAATGGTTCGCGCATTAACGCCGCCAATGCCTCGCGCCCGTCGCCAACGACTGTCACCTGGCAACCCAAGTGCTGGAGCATGGCCAGTGCGACTTCCTGGTTGACCAGGTTATCCTCGGCTACCAGCACTCGGCCATTGAAGTGTGGCCGCTTCCCAAGCGGAAGGGAGCAACAGGATCCAGGCTGAGCCATTGGGGCGGCAGCTGATTGCCTCAGCCGGCATAGGGCATCGTAGAGTTCAGCCTGACGCACAGGTTTGGGTAAACAGCAGTCAATCCCGGCAGCCAACGCCTGGGCCGCAGTCTCATTCAAACCGCTTGAAGTGAGTATGAGCACCTGCAATGTGTTCAAGCTGAGATCGGCGCGAATTTGCCGGGCAAGCGCCAGGCCATCTATTCCGGGCATGTGCCAATCGAGAATAGCAAGATCATAAGCGGCCCCTGCCTGGGCTGCCTGGCGTAGCACGGCAAGCGCTTCCTGGCCGCTCGCTACGCTATTATCACGCATGCCCCAGCCACTCAACTGGCGATGGAGGATCTCGCGGCTGGTGGCATTATCATCCACCACCAACACGCGCATATTTTGCAAATCGCCATGAGGCAACGGCAATTCTTCCAAGCATGCCAGAGTAACGGTAAACCAGAAGGCCGAACCGGTGTCCGGGGCACTCTCAACACCCATATCGCCACCCATAAGCTGTATGAGACGCTTAGAAATGGCCAAACCTAGGCCGGTACCGCCATAGCGGCGAGTGGTGGAACTATCAGCTTGGGTAAAGGCTTCAAAAATCCGGGCTTGTACTTCCGGAGTCATTCCGATTCCCGTATCACGGACCGTAAAATGCAGTTGCACGGTTTGGGTGTCCTGCGCCACTACCGCAAGGTGGATGACCACCTCGCCGTGCCCGGTGAACTTGATGGCATTGCTGACCACGTTCATCACAACTTGCTGCAATCGCCCTGGATCGCCTTGCACCCTGCCCGGCAGGTCCGCCGCCAGATCAACTATTAGTTCTAAGCCTTTGCTATGTGCTTGCCCGGCGAATAGCATGGCTGTTTCTTCGATAAGTTCCCGCAAGTTAAAGGCCACGGTTTCTAACTCCAACCGCTCCGCTTCAATCTTGGAGAAGCTCAGAATATCATTGATGATTGCCAATAATGCTTGACTCGAATGCAGAATGGTGTCGCTAAACCGGCGTTGCTGAGCGGTCAACACCGTTTCCCGTAATAATTCTGTCATGCCTAGGACACCATTCAGCGGGGTGCGGATCTCGTGACTCATCATAGCCAGAAATTCACCCTTCGCTCGATTCGCCCGTTCGGCGGCCTCCTTGGCAAGCTGAAGCTGAGTGTCATGCTGCTCCAGTTGATCAAGCATATGGTTGAATGCGATGATGAGCGCACCCAGCTCAGCCACGCCCGGTTGTCCGGGGACACGCACCGGCAGATCAGTGCCGTTAAGGCTGATGTGCTCCACCGTTTCGATGAGCTGGTTTAGCGGGCGTGTGACGAATGCGGCAAGCGCACCTAACAGCAGCACGATCCCACCGGTAAGGATAGGCAAGGCGATGCCAACGCTGATGAAAAGCACTCGCCGCAATTCGCCTGCTACCAGCTCCGTGGGAAAACCAACTACGACGCTTGCGATCTGTGCACCATCCTGCCCGAAGACCGGAGTCACCGCTGTATAGGAAGGGATCACACCAAAGCTTGTTTTCGTAGTCGAGTCGCGGTCTCGCTGCAGAGCTTCGAGCAAGGCGGGCTGCGTAATGGGGCCGCCCAACTTCACCGGCTCGCTACTGAACAAGATTCGACCGTCATCCGTGGCGACCAATGCATAGCTGATCCCCGGATACAGGCGAACGACCTCCTGGCACTGCTCCTCAAAACCGGTCAGGTGTTCGATACCAATTCCCAACGCCAGAATACGCTCCAGCTGGAGTTTCAGACTCTTACCGATAGCAAGCGAGCGCGACTGAAGCGCCTTCTCATACTGGCTTGAGAAGAGGTATCCACTGGCGCTGATAATAGCCGCTATTGTTATTCCTACGATGCTGGCCGCGATCAGTACGATTCTGGCGCGCAGCCTAAGTTGCATTTTATTGATCCCAATCGAATTTCTTGATCACTTCAGCAGAGAGCAGCACCCCGCTCTTAATCTTGATTCCCAGCTTGTTGGCGCGCGCCAAGCTAACGACGGCATGGCCTTTGACAGTAGGCCGCATCGGGAGGCTCGATGGGCTTTGGCCTTCAACCAGAATTGCCTGCGCCAACCGGCCCGCTGCGAGCCCCTGTTCGCGCTCGGAGACAGTCACAGCGGCCAACGTACCGTAATGCACGCGATCAATCCAAAAACTGCAATCGGGCAATGTGCTGTTCTCGGCGGTCCAGTGCAATACATCCTGATAGGGGACATTTTTGCCTTGCGCGTCTTTGAAGTTGAAGATGCCGATCAGGGCGATAGCGTCCGTCTGACCCGGATATTCTTTGATCTTGCGCTGGTATTCGCTGAAAGTCTGAAATCGGTCCCAGGCCACTATTTCAACCTCGGGGATTTGAGTGACATACTCACGCATGCGCGCCATCACCGGCTCCCACATGGCATCACTGTCGAACACAGCAGCGATTCGCTTAACACCCGGCGCGATCTGTCTAAGCAGGTTGATGGTTTGAACAAAGTGTTCTTGTTCTAGAACACCCGCAATATTTTTACTGCCAACGAAATTATAGTTCTTCGGGTTCTTATTGACCCCGCTGAATACAAAGGGCAGCGCCGTATTGACATAGTGAGCAGTGACGTATTCCTGAGCGTCGTCATCGGTAGTATAGACAAGATCCGGTTGCCACGACTTAATCAAGGCGCGTGCCTCCTGACCTTTCTTGTCCTTTGCGTCCGCCGTGCTATTCCGTTTGGTGTCCATCTGGAACACCTGATATTCAACGGACGCATCTGCCATGCCTTCCTTAAAGCCTTCCAATTGGCCATCGGTCCAGCGCCACGGTGAGTGGTAGCTCATGATGTAGAGGATTTTGTATGGCCCTTTATGCGCTACGCCGTTATCTTCCGCAGCAGCGCTCCAAGATTGAAGCGTCCACATTGCCACGATAACTCCTAATACCCAATAGAAGAATTTTCCGGTTTTCAATGTATTTACTCCTTTGATCTGCTACGGCAACCATGGGTCTGTTACGGTAACCATGCATTGATAAAACAGTCATAACTCGATGCTGCGCGCAAGAGCAATGACTCCGGATAAGGGCGAGGAATAACCCGATTGTAATTCATCCCGTTCTGCCCATAGAAAACACAGCTCATTACCTTTTATCTTTTTAGTCAACCTGTTGGCGGTATGCTTTTACGTATTTGCTGCAATGCTTCACCGGCGCATTCTGGACAGTCGCTATGTGAGAAATTGGCCTCCGTATGGCCGCCCAAGCCGGTGCTCAACCTCATCAGCGCCTCCATCCTGCTCCGGTCACCCATAATGTGCGCCTGTGAAATAGATCTGAATGCTAAACAGCCTTTCTGGTTTTCCTTTATTTCTCGTGACAAATTGAATATTAATCATTACTTCGCACTAATTTCATGTTGATTGGAGTGCCAAATCAGGATGGAGTCAGTGGCTTGTGGAGCCGCCCAAATAGCACCTCTGGCTTCTTTCTGGAAGCATCATCATGCTGCCTGCAATTTGCTGACATACAGAGACACTGTTACAAACTTAGGATATTCCCTGACTATGGCAAGGAGATAGCATCATGACAGAACAACTTCTTCCACAACAATCGCATCTCTGGCATACCCTCACTCCTGGGCAGGTCTTGCAGGAGCTGGAGACTGCCTCCAACGGTCTGAGCGACGGCGAAGCCACCCAACGCCTGGCAATTCACGGCCCCAATCGTCTACGCCCTCCTCAGCGGCGCGGGCCACTCATACGCTTCCTGCTGCAATTTCATAATGTGCTGATCTACCTATTGTTGGCCTCTGCCTCTGTCACGGCTGCACTGGGGCATAGCGTAGACACCGCTGTTATCTTAGGTGTAGTCATTATCAACGCCATTGCCGGCTTTATACAGGAAGGTAAGGCGGAATCTGCCATGGCCGCTATCCGCAAGATGCTGTCATTACACGCGATGGTGCTACGCGATGGCCAGCGCCGGGAAATCCCCGCCGAGGAACTGGTCCCTGGCGACTGGGTGCTGCTGCAATCCGGCGACAAGGTCCCCGCTGATCTGCGATTGATAGAACTTCGCAATCTGCGTATTCAAGAAGCCATCTTGACTGGCGAAGCCGCAGCGGTCAGTAAAAATCCCGCTCCGATTGCTGCCGATGCTGCCATCGGCGATCGCACCGATATGGCCTACTCTGGCACCCTAGTGGTCTACGGCCAAGGTGCCGGCGTGGCGGTAGCAACGGGTGAAGCAACTGAAATTGGTCGAATCAGCACGCTTTTGGAGGAAGTCGAGGAAATCGCCACACCGTTGCTGAGACAAATCGCACAATTCGGGCGCTGGCTGAGTTTTGCCATCGTGCTGATTGCAAGTTTTACTTTTGTTGCAGGTGTGCTCTGGCGCGGCCAATCCACAAATGAAATGTTCATGGCTGCCGTAGCCTTAGCAGTGGCGGCGATTCCCGAGGGGCTGCCCGCTATTATGACCATCATTCTGGCCATTGGCGTCCAACGCATGGCCAAGCGCAACGCCATCATCCGCCGCTTGCCTGCCGTGGAAACTTTGGGTGCGGTCACTGTGATCTGCTCGGACAAGACCGGCACCCTGACCTGCAATGAAATGACTGTGCAATGGGTGGTCACCGCCAGCCGGGTTTTCGAAGTCACCGGCGCCGGTTACGCGCCCACTGGAGGCTTCATCAGCGGGGACACTCCGCTCAATCCTAGAGAAGCCATTGATTTACAGAATATTGCGCGCGCAGTCCATTTATGTAATGACGCAGTGCTGCACGAGCGTAACGGTGAATGGCGCATGGATGGCGATCCCACGGAAGGTGCGCTGCTCACTCTAGCGCTAAAGGCCGGACTTGATCCCATGGAGCATAAGACGCGCTTTCATCGTCTCGATAGCATTCCTTTTGAATCCGAACATCGCTTTATGGCGACTCTGCATCATGATCATTACGGAGAACATGTTATCTATGTTAAGGGCGCACCAGAACGGGTGTTAAGTATGTGTGCGGATCAGCAGCATGCAGAAGGCCTCCGGCCACTATGCCCCGGCGATTGGCAGGAACAAATTGAAGCCTTGGCGGCGGCGGGTCAACGCGTGCTGGCAGTCGCTGTCCGGCCAGTGCCCAAGACCCAGCGAGAATTAACGTTCGCCGATGTCGAAGCGGGCCTGACTCTACTGGGTCTATTCGGCATTAGCGATCCGCCGCGCGTGCCGGCGATCCAAGCCATCAAGCAGACGCAGGAAGCCGGTATCCGGGTCAAGATGATCACTGGCGATCACGGCGCCACGGCGCGGGCGATTGCTGCCCAGCTTGGCATCGGCGATGGGGAAAAAGTGTTGACCGGCCCGGAGCTGGAAGCGCTCGATGATGACGCACTGTGCGCAGCAGTGCTGGATACGGACGTGTACGCGCGCGCCAGCCCTGAACATAAGTTGCGGCTGGTCGCAGCCCTGCAAAACAACCGCCAAATTGTGGCGATGACCGGCGATGGGGTCAACGATGCCCCGGCACTCAAGCGTGCTGATGTTGGGGTGGCGATGGGTCTGAAAGGCACCGAAGCGGCCAAGGAAGCAGCCGAGATGGTGCTGGCCGATGATAACTTCGCCTCAATCACTTTTGCCGTGGAGGAAGGCCGCACGGTCTACGACAATCTGCGCAAGGCGCTGCTGTTCACCCTGCCGACCAACGGCGCTGAGGCACTGGTGATCATCGTTGCCATCTTGTTTGGATTGGCGCTACCTATCACGCCCGTGCAAATTCTGTGGGTGAATATGGTCACTGCCATAACGCTATCACTGGCGCTAGCGTTTGAACCTGCCGAGGCCAATGTAATGCGACGGCAGCCGCGCGATCCCGATGAACCGCTGGTCAATGGTTTCATGCTGTGGCGAATTGTCTTTGTGTCGGTGCTGACAGTTATCGCACCGTTAGGATTGTTTTTATGGGGAACCGCCCACGGCGCTGCGCCCGAGGAAGCGCGCACGATAGCGGTCAACGCACTGGTGATGAATGAAATTTTCTATCTATTCAACAGCCGCTATCTTTATCAGCCGGTGTTATCGCGGGAAGGTTTACTAGGTAGCCGCCCCGTACTGGTGACCATCGGCATCTTACTGGTACTGCAACTGGCGTTCACCTATCTGCCGCCCATGCAACATCTGTTGGGCACCATGCCGATCAGTGCCGCCAACTGGGCTATCGTAGTATTGGCAGGGTTCGCGCTGTTGCTAATGGTGGAATTAGAAAAAGCCATCTGGCGCCGGTTGAAGCAAACATGAGCGGGCCGTTGCGCCTATCTACCGTGTCCAGACCTGCGCCCGCACCACCGGTACCCGTTCCAGCCGCCAATGCACCAGCGCCCAGCCCAGGATTGCCGTTGGCGGCTCCCGTAATAAATCAGAGGGGGGTTGTTGTCCCAGGAAGGACAGCGCTTTCCATAAAGCGGGGCCTAAGTTGCGGTCATCTAACGGCGGGGCATGCGTTTGTTTACTTAGTTTGCCGCCGCTTTCATCCACGGCGATGGGCAGGTGGCCATAGCGCGGCGCCGGCAATCCCAGCAACGCTTGCAGATACAACTGCCGGGGTGTGGAATCCAGCAGATCGCTGCCGCGAATCACCTCGGTCATGCCTTGATCAGCATCGTCAACCACCACGGCCAGTTGATAGGTGAACAGTCCATCCGCACGACGGATCACAAAGTCGCCGGCTTCTCGTTCCAATGACTGATGATGCGCCCCTTGAATCGCATCCTGGAACGTCAGTTGCTTGTTCGTAACCCGCAAGCGAAAGGCGTAAGGCCGACCCGGCTGGCAGGGACCAGCGCGGCAATGACCGGGATAGAGGGGGCTACCATCTGCTCCACGCGGATACCCAGCCAATTCCCGGCGTGTGCACGTACACGGGTATATCTGTTCGGTGCGTGATAATTGCTCGATCACCGCCTGGTAACGCTCAGTTCTTTGGCTCTGATACCACACCTCACCATCCCAAAATAATCCACAGTGCTCCAGCGTTCGCAGAATGGCGTCAGCCGCACCCGGTACGGTACGGGGGGCATCGATATCTTCAATGCGCACCTGCCATTCGCCTCTTTGAACGCGCGCTTCCAAAAAGCTGCCCAGCGCGGCAATCAATGACCCGAAATGGAGCGGTCCCGTGGGAGAAGGGGCAAACCGGCCACGCACCGGGCCGGGTTTGGAAAGCATCGGATTAGCCGAAGATCAGCGTGGTCCTTCGCGGACCTCTTCCAGCATCTTACAATCGATGCACAGCGTAGCTGTCGGCCGGGCTTGCATCCGCGGCAGGCCAATCTCCATGCCGCAAGCCTCGCAATATCCATAATCGCCGCTATCGATTTGGGCCAGGGATTCGTTAATTTTCTTCAACAACTTGCGTTCCCGGTCGCGGGTGCGCAATTCTAAGCTGAATTCCTCTTCCTGAGTCGCGCGGTCATTGGGGTCGGGGAAGGCTGTGGATTCGTCCCGCATATGGTTAACCGTGCGATCCACCTCATTCAGTAAGCTTTGCTTCCAATCGAGCAATAGTTGGCGGAAATGCGCCCGTTGGATATCGCTCATGTAGTCCTCGCCTTCGGCGGGCTGATGGGCAGCGGGTGTTTCCTGTGGGAGCGGGCGGGTGGAAGCCATCGCGATTCCCTCATGAATGGAGCCAAACCAGCACGGCGGAGTCACATTTTTAGATTGTCCGCCGCAACGCTGACATCGATAATCCGTGATGTCATTGACCAAAATGTACAACAGCCTTTTTCTCATAGCAAAAAATCGGAGATTGGCCGATGATCGCACCCGATCGAACGCAGGTTTATCCATGTCCCTGCTGTCGCTATAATTAAGCTTTACTTTATCCAATGCAACGACCTCGCGCCATCCTCACCAGCAGAAACGCGCTACGAGCCGCGTATATCCATTACATCTCAGGAAACCACTCGTTGCGAACAGTTCTTGGGGATTTCCATAACACCTAGGAGTCGATCATTATCAATGAGCACCCTCAACGAGCAATTTCGCCAAAGTTCACCCCTATTCGGCGGTAATGCGGCATTTATTGAAGAACTCTACGAAAGTTTCTTGACCGACCCGGAATCGGTCAGCGACAACTGGCGGCAGTATTTCCGCAATCTGCAAGCTCAAACCGAGGGCGCCAGGGATGTTGCCCATGGCCCGATCCGTGATTCCTTCGCCCAACTGGCGCTGCAACCGCAAGCCGGCGTGGGCCGGGTACAGGTGCTCAGCCCTGCGGCCGCCGAAAAGCAGGCGGCGGTGCTGCGGATTATCAATGCCTATCGTAATCGTGGCCATAAGGCCGCTGACCTGGACCCGCTGCGCCTGCGCGACCGGCCACCGGTACCGGACCTAGATCCCGGCTATCACGGCCTGAGTGAAGCGGATATGGACACCCTGTTTAACACCGGATCGCTGGCAGCGCCTTCGCAGTGGACCTTGCGTGAGATTCTCGATCTGATCCGTGATGCATACGTCGGCACTATTGGTTCCGAGTATATGCACATCAATGAGACAGAAGAGAAACGCTGGATTCAGAAACGCCTGGAGGGTCAGCGTGCCCGGCTCGATCTGAGCACTGAGGAACGGCGGGAATTGTTGCGCTGGTTAATGGCTGCCGAAGGCTTGGAGCGGTATTTACATACCCGCTACGTCGGCCAGAAACGTTTCTCGCTGGAAGGCGGCGACAGCCTGATTCCCATGATGGATGAGATCATCCAGCGAGCAGGCGCTGAAGGGGTGCAGGAGATCGTCATCGGCATGGCTCACCGTGGCCGCTTGAACGTGCTGGTCAACATCATTGGCAAACTACCGAGCGAATTATTCGAAGAATTTGAGGGCAAGCGGCGGGTTGCGGAAAGCAGTACCGGTGACGTGAAATACCACATGGGCTTTTCTTCCGATGTGGAAACCCCCGGTGGCCCGGTTCACCTAGCGCTGGCTTTCAATCCCTCACATCTGGAAATTGCCAACCCGGTGGTCGAAGGTTCGGTGCGCGCCCGCCTGGAGCGCCGCCGCGAACCCGGCGCGCCTTTTCCACCCTTCAACCGGGTTATGCCGCTGCTGATCCATGGTGACGCCGCCTTCGCTGGCCAGGGCGTGGTGATGGAGACCTTGCAATTCTCGCAGGTGCGCGGTTATCGCACGGGCGGCACCATTCACATCGTCATCAACAATCAAATCGGCTTCACTACCAGCAACCCCTTGGACACCCGCTCGGCATTGTATTGCACTGATGTGGCCAAGATGGTGCAGGCGCCGATCTTCCATGTGAACGGCGACGATCCCGAAGCCGTGCTGTTCGTCACCCGGCTGGCGGTCGAGTACCGGATGACCTTTAACAAAGATGTCGTTATTGACATGATTTGTTACCGCCGTCTGGGTCATAATGAAGCCGACGAACCAGCCGCCACTCAGCCAATGATGTACAAAAAAATCCGGGCACGGAAAACCACCGCTACCCTGTATGCTGAAAAACTGATCGCGGAAGGGGTAGTCACCGAAGCTGATTTCCAGGATATGCAGGCGAAATACCGCGCCGATCTCGATGCGGGCCAGCAAGTGTCACGGCCGACGCTGCCCTTCGTCAAAAGTCCCTACTTCATCGACTGGTCGGCCTTTAAGCACGAGGACTGGAATGCCTCCGTACATACAGCAGTGCCGCTGGAGACAATACGCGAACTATCCGAGCTGCTGCTGAAGGTGCCGGAAGGTCTTGAGATGCATCCGCGGGTGGCTAAGATCATGGACGACCGCCGCAAGATGGCTGCAGGCGCGCTGGCGCTGGACTGGGGCTTTGCTGAAAATCTAGCTTACGCCACCCTGCTTAAGGAAGGCTACCAAGTCCGTATCTCCGGTCAGGATTGCGGGCGTGGCACTTTCTTCCACCGGCACTCCGTTCTGCATAATCAAAAGGACGGCAGCAGCTACACGCCGCTGATGAATCTCTATCCGAATCAGCCAGCCTTTTTCGTGATCGATTCCATCCTGTCCGAAGAAGCGGTGCTGGGTTTTGAATACGGCTACAGCACAGCCGAGCCGAATGGCCTGGTGATCTGGGAGGGGCAGTTTGGTGATTTCGCCAACGGCGCCCAAGTGGTCATTGACCAGTTCATTTCTTCCGGCCAGACCAAGTGGGGCCGCTTATGTGGGGTGGTGTTGTTGCTACCGCACGGTTTCGAGGGACAAGGCCCCGAACATTCCTCGGCCCGGTTAGAGCGATATCTGCAATTGTGCGCCGAAAACAACATGCAAGTGGTGGTGCCATCGACGCCAGCTCAGTGTTTCCACATGCTGCGCCGGCAGATAGTGCGTCCGTTCCGCAAACCTTTGATCGTGATGAGTCCCAAGAGCCTGCTGCGGCACCGGATGGCGGTCAATGCTCTGGAAGATCTGACTGAAGGCAGTTTTCAGGAAATCATCCCCGAGACAGATCCACATGATGTGGAGAAGATCACCCGGATCGTGGCATGCAGCGGCAAGGTTTACTACGATCTGCTAGAAGCCCGCCGCGAGCGCAATCTGGAGCAGGTTGCCATTATCCGGATTGAGCAGCTCTACCCCTTCCCACAGGCGCTTTATGGCCAGATTCTCGATCAATACCCCCATCTGACCGATGTGATCTG
Organism: Gammaproteobacteria bacterium; assembly: GCA_024234995.1. Classification (GTDB taxonomy): domain Bacteria; phylum Pseudomonadota; class Gammaproteobacteria; order Competibacterales; family Competibacteraceae; genus UBA2383. The sequence goes on along the minus strand of JACKNF010000001.1, from coordinate 68,529 downwards.
GTGCCAGGAAGAACCCAAGAACCAGGGCGCTTGGTATCAAAGCCTGCATCATCTGGAGCGCGGGCTGAAACCTCACCAGAAGATCTCTTATGCCGGCCGCGAACCATCCGCGGCGCCGGCCGTGGGCTATTACAGCGTCCATGTTGAACAGCAGCAGAAACTCGTCAATGAGGCCCTGGGCCAGTAATCAAGATAGCTCAGGCTGAAAAACCCGAAAGATCATAGGAAAACAAATACAATGGCTGTCGAAGTGAAAGTCCCCACGCTCCCTGAATCCGTCTCTGACGGCACCTTGGTCAACTGGAAGAAAAAATCAGGAGAAGCGGTAAAACGCGGTGAGAACCTCGTTGATCTGGAAACGGATAAGGTGGTGCTGGATATCCCTGCCCCTGCTGATGGTGTCTTGGGTCAGATCCTGCGGCAAGAAGGCGAGATCGTTACCACCGGAGACACGATTGCTATCCTGGAAGAAGGTGCTGCGCAGCCGGTTGCTGAAATGTCCGCGGCAGCTCCAGCACCTGCAGCGGTCCCGGCTGCGCCAGCTGCACCGGTGACCAGTGAGGCCGATATAGAAGGATTGAGTCCGGCAGTACGCCGTTTAGCGGCTGAGCATGGACTCGACGTTGCTAAAATCCCCGGCAGTGGCCGTAACGGCCGAGTGACCAAGGCCGATGTGCTCGCCTATATTGAGGCTCAGAAACAAGGACGTCCGATGGCAGCTCCTGCCGCTGCTCCTGCTCCCGTTCCAGTGGCAGCTCCCGCTCTGGCTGCCGCTCCGTCTACTGCTCCGCTACCACCCGATGCACAAGGCCGGCTGGAGCAGCGCGTACCGATGACCCGGCTGCGCGCCCGGATTGCCGAGCGGCTGCTCATGGCCAAGAATAGCACCGCCATGTTGACAACATTTAATGAAATCAACATGAAGCCGGTCATGGATCTGCGCAGCCGTTATAAGGATCAGTTTGAGAAAGTTCATAATGTCCGTTTAGGCTTTATGGGTTTCTTCGTCAAGGCAGTCATCGAAGCGCTTAAGCGCTATCCAGCGGTGAATGGCTCGATCGACGGCAACGACGTTGTTTACCACGGTTATTATGATATCGGCATCGCTGTGTCTTCGCCGCGCGGTCTGGTGGTGCCGATCCTGCGCGATGCCGACCAGATGAGCCTGGCCGATATCGAAAAGGCGATTGGCGAATTTGGCCAAAAAGCAAAGGACGGGACATTGACCGTCGAGGAGATGACCGGTGGCACTTTCACCATCACCAATGGCGGCGTGTTCGGTTCATTGATGTCCACACCGATTCTCAACCCGCCGCAGAGTGGTATTCTTGGTATGCACGCCACCCGAGACCGGCCAGTGGCGGAAAATGGCCAGGTGGTGATCAGGCCGATGATGTATGTCGCGCACTCCTACGATCATCGCATCATCGATGGACGCGAAGCCGTCACCTTCCTGGTGACGATCAAGGAATGCATCGAGGACCCAGCTCGTTTGATTCTGAACGTCTGAACTCCATGCATTGAACTTAGGCTGCAATTGGGCCGGGCTTCTAAAAGGACAGCAACCCGGCCAGTGCAGTTAATCCCCTATTCATTTCCTACAACAGGTACAAGCATGGCCAAAACTTACGATGTGGTCGTCATTGGCGGCGGTCCCGCCGGCTATGTGGCGGCGATCCGCTGCGCGCAACTGGGTTTGGAAACTGCCTGCGTGGAGCAATGGATCAATTTCAAAGGCGATCCAGCGCTGGGCGGCACTTGCCTGAACGTGGGTTGCATTCCATCCAAGACCCTGTTGGAGTCGTCTGAGCAGTATCATCACATCAAGGCAGGGATTGAAAGCCACGGGATCCATGTCGAAGGCGTCAGGCTGAATCTTGACCAAATGATGGCCCGCAAGGAAGACATCGTCTTGCAGCTGACCAACGGCATCGGCGCCCTGTTCAAAGCCAATAGTGTCGCGTGGTTACAGGGCCACGGCAAGCTGCTGGTGGACCGGCAGGTCGAAGTGACCGCCCAGGATGGTTCGGTCGAGGTGGTCAATGCGGATCATGTGATCATTGCGACCGGTTCCAAGCCGATCGAGATTGGTGCTGCGCCAGTGGACAATCACGAAGGGCTGATCGTCGATTCGACCGGTGCTCTGGATTTCCGTGAGGTGCCCAAGACGTTAGGTGTCATCGGCGCTGGCGTGATCGGTCTCGAATTGGGCAGCGTCTGGAACCGTCTGGGCTCCAAGGTCATCATGCTGGAGGCCGTTGAGGATTTCCTAGCTCTAGCCGATCAGCAGATTGCCCGCGATGCGCTGCGTCAGTTCAAGAAACAGGGGTTGGATATCCGGCTAGGCACCCGGGTTACGGCAACTCAGAAAACTGAAAACGGTGTCGTGGTATCCTTCAAAGATAAGGATAGCGAACAAGAGATCACGGTCGACAAATTACTGGTGTCGGTCGGCCGCCGGCCTAATATCGACAATGTCGCTGCTCCCGAGACCGATCTGCTGCTTGACGAACGCGGCTGTATCCATATCGATGACAAATGTGAGACCAATCTGCCAGGGGTCTATGCCATCGGCGATGTGGTGCGTGGCCCCATGCTGGCGCACAAGGGTTCCGAGGAAGGAATCATGGTGGCTGAGAATATTGCCGGTCAGCATGGCCATCTGAACTATGACGCGATTCCCTGGGTCATTTACACCAATCCAGAAATCGCTTGGGTAGGGAAGACCGAGCAGGCGCTGAGGACCGAAGGTGTTCCCTACAAGATCGGGACCTTCCCATTCAGCGCCAATGGCCGTGCCAAGGCGATGGAAGCTGCGACTGGTATGATTAAATTGCTGGCTCATGCGGAAACTGACACGCTGCTGGGCTGCCATATCATCGGACCATTCGCTTCTGAGCTAATCCAGGAAGCCGTGCTAGCCATGGAGTTCCACGCCAGCAGCGAAGATCTAGCGCGCACTATTCACGGTCATCCAACTTTGTACGAAGCGATGCATGAAGCGGCTTTGTCTGTTCATGGCCGTGCCTTGCACAAGATCAATACCTGATTACGCCAAAACATCTGTTTATTCCCCTACCCCTCCCTTCCTTGGGAGGGGATTCTGAGAAGCAGTCAGTTGTTTAATTTCCTTTCTGTGTCATCATTATGCCTATCTTTCTAGCAACATACTGTTACTATTTGCAATAGTCGATCAATAGGCAATATAGCGAAACAGTGGCAACCTGTCAGGGTTTGCTTTCCTTTAGGGTCACTGGAGGGAAAACCATGCTAAGTGGCAAGAATACAAAACCGGTCGCAGTCGTTACAGGAGCCAACCGCGGGTTAGGATTAGAGACTGCCCGGCAGCTGGCAAAACGCGATATCCAGGTGATTGTTACCAGCCGTAATCCCGGTAAGGGCGAAATGGCAATGGAAAAATTACTGGCCGAAGGTCTCGATGTGTTATTTCAGCCGCTGGATGTTACCTCGGAAAGCAGCGTTGCTGAACTAGGCACATTCATCCATAGTCATTGCGGCCGGCTGGATATACTCGTCAATAATGCCGGTGTCTTTCTTGACATTCACAGCACGGAAGACACGGGTAACGCCAGCGTGTTCAACGCCAGCTTGGAAACCTTGACAATGACCCTGAAAACCAATTTGTATGGTCCCTTGCTATTGTCACAGGAACTGGCCCCACTGATGAAGCAGCAACACTACGGACGGATCGTCAATGTTTCCAGCGGCATGGGTCAATTAAGCGACATGGAAGGCAAGTCGCCTGCCTACCGGATTTCTAAGACCGCCCTGAACGCTTTGACCCGTATCCTGGCAGCAGAGACTCAAGGCTACAATATCCTAGTCAATTCGGTCTGCCCAGGTTGGGTGCGCACTGACATGGGCGGCTCTGGCGCCGAACGGACCGTAGAGGAAGGCGCTTCAGGCATCGTCTGGGCTGCGACCCTGCCGGATAATGGCCCTACCGGTGGTTTCTTCCGGGATGGACAACCGATTCCGTGGTAAATGAGAGGTATTCATCAGGCCGATCAATCAGAATCCAGTGAGCTGCTTGATTTTACCCTATTCCTTCCCTTTACGACCGGCCTCATTCCTTAACTTGTCACCAATATGCCAAAGGGCATTTGATCCTATCACCTGGCATGTTCACGGTGCAGGTATTGTCTGCGTGAACGAATATGGCCGCTAGGCGACAACATAAAACCGCCCTGCTCCGGCCAGCAAGGTCCTTGTCCCATTGATTGGGAGAAATTCATAGGAGGCGGATGATATGGCAGACATGCGCAAAAATTTTACCCAATTGATGGATGCACTGAAAAAACGTGGTGTAAGGCTTTCGCTTAATTTTTACCTTTCCCAACGCATCAGCACTTGTTCCAGTTCAGCCAAAGCCGTGATTTCTGCATCCGCCGGCTGGCCCCCAAGCCACGCCCGGCCAGTGCGGTTGACCCAGACGGTGCGGAACCCGGCTTGAGCCGCGCCGAAAACATCATGTTCCGGGTCATCGCCAACATGAACGACTTGTTCAGGCCGTGCCGCTAACCGTTGACATGCCTGCTCGAACATGAGCGGCGCTGGTTTTGCTGCGCCGACATCTATCGCATTGAGTGAGAAAGCAAACAGGTTATGCAGGCCAATCAACCGTAGATCAGCATTGCCATTGGATAGCGATGCTAGCGTATAGCGCCGGGCCAACCGCTCCAGGGCCGGTTGAACATCTGCAAACGGTTCCACGGCGTTGCGGGCGATGAAAAACACAGCAAAGGCACTTTCCACGTCGAATTCCACATAATCCGCCCGCCGCGCCGCCAGCCACAATGCTTCCTTGCGCAACCGGGTGCGATCATGGGCAATCTCCGGGCAGGTAGCGATCACCTCCTGCGATAACTCCCGTAATTCCAGCGGCGTAAACTGCTCCGGGATGCGTGGATAATGGGTGATCAACCAGTCATGCAACAGCCCTTCAGCGCGCTCGACAACCGGCCAGATATCCCATAAGGTATCATCGAGATCGAAGGTAATGGCTTTGATCATCTTCAAGCCAGCCGCTGCAAACCACGCTCCAGATCACGTTGAATATCCACCGTTTCCTCTAGCCCTACCGAAACCCGCACCAACCCGTCGCCGATACCGGCCCGCTCACGCTCCTCTGGCGTTAACCGGCCATGTGTGGTGGTTGCAGGATGCGTGATGGTGGTTTTAGCATCGCCTAGATTGGCAGTGATCGAGAGCAACCGGGTATTGTCGATCAACGCCCAAGCGGCCTCGCGGCCGCCGCGCAGATCGAAGGAAACGATGCCGCCGAAAGCACGCTGCTGCCGCTTAGCCAGTTCATGCTGAGGATGTGAAGGCAGGCCAGGGTAATAGACCCGTTCCACGGCCGGCTGAGTCTCTAACCATTCAGCCAGGCATAGGGCCGATTCACTGCAAGCTTGCATCCGCAGGCGCAAAGTTTCCAGTCCCTTGAGAAACACCCACGCGTTGAATGGGCTCATGGTAGGACCTGCGGTGCGCAGAAAACCGTAAATGTCTACGCCGACCCGCTGTTGATCACCGACCACCGCCCCGCCCACACAACGGCCTTGTCCATCCAGATACTTGGTGGCGGAGTGAATGACCAGATCGGCGCCCAGCTTAAACGGTTGTTGCAGAGCTGGCGTACAAAAGCAATTGTCCACCACCAGCAGAATGTTATGGGAATGAGCGAGATCGGCCAGCGCCTGGATGTCGGCCAGCTCCATCAGCGGATTGGAGGGCGTTTCCAGATAGAACATCCGGGTTTCCGGGCGAATCGCCATTTCCCAAGCGGATAAATCAGATAGCCGCACATATGTCGTGGCGACGCCAAATTTGCTCAAGTATTGATTGAGCAGCGACAGAGTGGTGCCAAACACACCACTGGCTGAAATGATGTGGTCGCCACTTTTCAGCAAGCTCATACAGGTCGCCAGGATCGCCGCCATGCCGGAGGCCGTCGCAATGCACGTTTCGCCGCCTTCCAACGCCGCCAGACGTTCCTGGAACATGCGCACGGTGGGGTTAGTGAACCGGGAATAGATATTGCCAGGGAGCGCGCCGCTAAACCGGGCAGCCGCTTCCGCAGCATTGGTAAAGACGAAACTAGACGTGGCAAAAATCGGCTCGGCATGTTCACCTTCGGCGGTGCGAACTTGGCCAGCACGTACTGCCAGGCTGGCAAAGCCCAATTCCGGCGAGTGGTCGCTATCCATTTTGTACTCTCAAGCGTTATTGTGCAGGTCGATGATGGCGCTGTTGGCGCTTTTCCGGGTGCCTTGGACGCTATCAGAACGTTCACGCGCAAGACAGTCCAGATAATCCCTGTCGATGCCACCGGTTACGTACTCACCGGTAAAACAGGAAGCATCGAAACGCTTGAGCGCGCGGTTGCCACGCCGCACTGCATCTTCCAGATCCGGCAGATCCTGGAAGATTAAATGATCAGCGCCAATCGCTTGGGCAATTTCTTCTTCGGAACGGGCGTGAGCAATCAATTCACGGGCAGCAGGCATGTCGATGCCATAAACATTGGGATAACGCACCGGCGGCGCGGCAGAAGCAAAGTAAACCCGGCGGGCGCCGGCATCACGCGCCATACGGATAATTTCCCCAGAGGTGGTGCCGCGTACGATTGAATCGTCCACCAGCATCACGTTTTTGCCGCGAAATTCTAGATCAATCGCATTTAGCTTCTGACGCACTGATTTTTTGCGGGTTTTTTGCCCAGGCATAATGAAGGTGCGCGCAATATAGCGATTTTTGATGAAACCTTCCCGGTATTTGATGCCCAGGATCGACGCCATTTGCAGGGCGGCGGTACGGCTGGTGTCAGGGATCGGAATGACTACATCAATATCTTGTTCCGGCCAAACTCGCAGGATCTTTTCGGCCAGATGTTCTCCCATGCGTAACCGGGCCTTGTGGACCGATACTTGATCGATGATCGAATCCGGCCGGGCCAGATAGACAAACTCGAAGATGCAGGGTGAATAGCAAGGATGCTCAGCACATTGGCGCGCATGCATCCGGCCATCCAGATCAAACAGCACCGCTTCGCCGGGCGCGACATCGCGGATACGCTGGAAATCCAGAACGTCCAGCGCCACGCTTTCCGAAGCGACCATATATTCCATCCCCTGTTCAGTTTCGCGTCGACCGAACACGAGGGGCCGGATGCCGTGGGGATCACGAAAAGCGACTAAGCCAAAACCAACGATGAGCGCTACCGCTGCATAAGCACCTTGCACCCGCCGGTGAACCGCCGCTACTGCAGCAAAAATGTCCTCAGGGTCAATTGATAATGCACTGCGCTGCTGCAGCTCGTGGGCCAGGACGTTAAGCAGAATTTCTGAATCAGAGTGGGTGTTGATATGGCGCCGATCGGAGCGGAATAGCTCGTTTTTGAGCTGGACCGAATTGGTCAGATTACCGTTATGCGCGAGAGTAATACCGAACGGTGAGTTGACGTAGAAGGGTTGCGCCTCCGCAGAATCAGCGCTGCCTGCCGTCGGGTAACGGACGTGGCCAATTCCGATATTGCCATGCAGATTGCGCATATGGCGGGTGCGAATTACGTCGCGGACCAGGCCATTATCCTTTCGCAGATACAGACGGCCATCGTCACAGGTCACAATACCCGCTGCATCCTGGCCCCGATGCTGCAAAACGGTCAGACCGTCAAACAGGCTTTGATTGACCGGATTCCGTCCCGCAATACCGATGATTCCACACATGGGCACCCTCCTCCGCAAACCGGTTTATGACGGGAAGCGAATGTTCTGAGCTAATTCCGGCGGTAGGACACCCCGCAGCCAGAGAGCCCCTTCCTGGAAACGGCCCAACAGCAGCGATTGCTGCCACCAGGGATCATTAGGCAAGGGAGTTAACCCCGCCGCTAGCACCAAGACGACGACTATGGCTGCGCCGCGTGCCAGCCCGAAAACCGTACCGAGCAGCCGGTCAGTGCCCGTCAGGCCAGTGTAACTGACCAGATAGGAAGAGACGATGCCGATCAACCCGCCAATGAGCAATGTAGCCAAGAATAGGCCCCCAAAGGCTGCCGCAATCCGCAACGATGGAAGATCGATGTAAGGAACCAGATGGACAGCGCCATCCTCGGCAAAAAGAAAAGCAATAGCGAAAGCAGCGATCCACGTTACCAGCGAGATAACCTCGCGCAACAGACCTCGCCAGAGTCCAATGAGCATGGAAAGGGCAATGAGAAAGATGATCAGGTAATCAGCCCAGTTCATTTCTTACCCTAAATTGCTCGGTCACGCACGCTCTGCAAAATTCTTTTGTCGACGGGGCTAAAAACACCACAAACCCCATCTTCGGTGAAGACCCTTGCTGGGTTGCTGAAAAGACGGCACCCCAACCCCCGTAGCTCTGTGACCTGAAAAAACAGTTCTTCATAACTTTTTAGATCGTGGTCATGCGGGCCGCGTTGCAGGCGGGACGTTCAAGCTTCTTGGGGCAAGGATCCTTGAAGAACTGGCTGGCCATCTTAACAAAATGAACCGTGTGTTGGAATAATGCAGGAGACATGGCCCATGCCCGGCAAGCAAACACGCATCTTTCAATCATTCAAGATATAGATTGTCACGAGCACGTTTAGCTCTCTGGAAAGTCGCAAGAATTGTGGCGCGGTCATCGCTGCGGATTGCCTCAGCGAGCCGTTCCAGATCCGCCGAAAACAGGGCTATCATTTCCAATAATTGCTCACGGTTGGCAATACAAATATCATGCCACATTTTCGGATCACTGGAAGCAATGCGGCTGAAATCCCGGAAACCGCCCGCGGCATAGCGGAAAATTTCTGCCCGGTCATCCAGCCGCGCCAAGGTATCCACCAGCGTGTAAGCTAGCATATGGGGTAAATGGCTGGTTGCAGCCAGCACGGCATCGTGATGATGCACCCCCATATCGATCACTTCAGCACCTGTCAACGCCCACATCTGCCGGATAAGATGATGTGCGGTAGCACAGGTCTCGGCCAATGGCGTCAGAATCACGCGCCGGTTCTGAAATAGGGTAGCGAACGACGCTTCGACCCCGCTTTGCTCGGTGCCGGCAATCGGATGACCGGGTACGAAATTTGGCGGGATAGCGCCGTAAATGCGCTCAACATCTGCTACAACACTGCCTTTAGCGCTACCGACATCGGTCACTACTGTATTGGCTGACAGGTGCGGAACGAGGGTGCGCAACACCGGGGCGATAGCGCCTAGCGGTACAGCAACCACCACGACGTCTGCGCCGGTGACGGCACGGGCGGGGTCGGTATCATAACGATCGACCACACCCAAACGCACGGCAGCCCGCAAATTGTCCTCGCCACGCCCACAGCCGACTATTTCGTCAACCTCACCCGCCTCCCGCAATGCCCGGGCCAGGGAACCGCCAATCAGGCCGACGCCAATAACGCACAGCCGTCGAATTAAAGGTCGTGCTGCCACCCTATCAACCTCGCAGCATGTCGTTCATGGTTTCGATTAACCGCGTATTTTCCGCCTCAGTGCCAATACTGATCCGCACATACTGAGGTAGACCGTAGTTATCCACCGGACGGACAATCACACCTCGTTTGAGGAGTTCCAGGAATACTTCCCGCCCAGGACGCTCCATATTCACACAGAGGAAATTGCCCGCCGATGGCAACCACTTCAAACCCCGCTGACGGCAAGCATCCTGCAATTGCTGCATGCCCGCACGGTTAACCGCTCGACTGCGTTCCAAGTGGCTGACATCATCCAACGCCGCCGCTGCCGCAACCAGAGCCAGGCTATTGACATTGAACGGCTGGCGGACCCGGTTCAGCAGATCGGCGACCTGGGGATGAGAAACAGCATACCCCACCCGCAATCCTGCTAATCCATAGGCTTTGGAAAAGGTGCGGGTCACAACGAGATTCGGGAACCGGTTAAGCCAGCGCAATGCGCTGGGACAATCTGCTTCAGCCTCGACATATTCAAAATAAGCCTCGTCCACGACGATGATCACCGGCGCGGGGACCGCCTCCAGAAATTCTTGCAACTCAGCGGTTTTCAGCCAGGTACCGGTAGGATTATTCGGGTTAGCGATAAAAACAACGCGGGTGCGGTCATTAATTAACGCGAGCAGGGCTGCTAGGTTATGGCCATGGGGCATGGCATGCGCAGGCGGATGGGCTTTAGCGACCCGGGCAGTTGCGCCGATCGCTTGGGTGACGATGGGGTAGACTGCGAAGGCATGCTCGGAAAACACCGCCTCGTGTTCCGGCGTCAGGAATGCGCGTGCTACCAATTCCAGCACATCATTGGAACCATTGCCCAAAGTCAGCATTGCCATCGATACATCCAGTTTCGCGGACAAGGCTGCCTTGAGTTCAAAGCCGTTGCCATCCGGATAACGCGCCAGATGAGCCAATGCTTCACGCACGGCCGTGAGCGCATGGGAACTGGGGCCAAGCGGATTTTCGTTGGATGCCAGTTTAACGATATCGCTCAGGCCATATTCCCGGCGCAATTCGCTCTCTGGTTTGCCGGGCTGATAAGGTTGCAGAGTACGGACGCCGGATGCGGCGAGGGACAGGAAATCGCAGGACATGGCTGACAAACTCCTTTGAAAATGCTGAAAGCCGGATCAATCATGCTTAAAGCACGCCTTTCGGATACGACCCCAGCACCCGAAATAAACTGGCCTGATCGCGCAATTCGGCAAGCGCTCCAGCCACAGGCGAATCATGAGCGTGACCATCCAAGTCAATAAAGAACACATAGTCCCACATCCCACGCCGCGAAGGCCGTGATTCGATGCGGTTCATACTGACGTTATGCCGGGCTAGCGGTTCCAAGAGTTTAAACAACGCGCCAGGCCGATTGAGCGAGGCAACTAACAGCGCGGTTTTATCATCCCCTGAGGGAGCAATAGGCCGGTTGCCGATGATCAGAAACCGCGTGGTATTGTTCGGTTCATCCTCGATATTCCGCACCAAAGTTGGCAGCTTGTAAATATCTGCTGCGCACTGTCCGGCAATCGCCGCTACATCCGCCGCATCCCGCACTCTCGACGCTGCTTCGCCATTACTGCCAACCTCAATTTGCTCGGTACGTGGCAGATTGAGGTTCAGCCATTCACGGCATTGAGCGAGCGATTGCCGGTGTGAATAAATACGGCGAATCTCCCCAAGCGTGGCGGCGCGCGTGATTAGATGATGATTGATGCGCATCTGAACTTCGCCACAGATGCACAGGGGCGATTGCAGAAACATATCCAAGGTGTGATTGACTACACCTTCGGTGGAATTTTCCACGGGCACGACCCCGTAATCGGCAGAACCTGCCTCAACCTCGCGAAAGACTTCATCAATCGCTCGCAGCGGAATGCTATGGATGGATTGACCGAAATGCTTAAGCGCTGCTGCTTGGGTAAAGGTGCCTTCCGGGCCAAGAAAAGCAATTTTCAGCGGTTCCTCTAACGCCAGACAGGCCGACATAATCTCACGGAATAACCGGGCCATTTCCTCGTTACTGAGCGGCCCTGGGTTCGTCTCGATCACCCGCCGCAGCACCTGCGCCTCGCGTTCAGGACGGTAGAAGTTGCCAGTAGCGCCTGCTGCCTGCTTAATTACGCCAACCTGTTGCGCACAGCATGCCCGCTCAGAGATTAAGGTTTGAATCTGCCGGTCCAGTGCATCGATGTGCTCACGCAGTGCCTGTAAACTGTCTGCTTCGCTGTTCATACCGGCCCCTCATCATCTTTGGTCCCTTCATCCGCTGCTAACTCTGCGCCGCTCACCGGCAAATCGTCATCGGTATCTGCCTCGCCAATACCTTCGATTTTCTCAACGCCAATCAATTTTTCGTAACCCTGCAAACTAATCAGCTTTACCCCCTGCGTATTGCGGCCCACCAGGGAAATGCCGTCAACCGGGGTGCGTACCAATGTACCACCGTCGGTGATTAACATGATTTCATCATCGCTTTCTACTTGCACCGCCCCCGTGACCCGGCCATTGCGTTCGGTAGTCTGAATGGAGATTACACCTTGACCACCGCGCCCACGAAGCGGGTAGTCAGCGGCTGGCGTGCGTTTACCATAGCCTTTTTCAGTGACGGTCAGCACTGCACCGTCCCCGACGACGATCAGCGCGATGACTTTTTGGTCTTTCTCCAGGCGGATACCCCGCACCCCGCACGCCGTGCGCCCCATGTTCCGCACGTTGGTCTCAGCGAAGCGTAGCGCTTTGCCAGCATCGGTGAACAACATAACATCGCATTGACCGTGGGTCAGCGCTACGTCCACCAGTTGGTCGCCATCACGTAAGTCAATGGCAATGATGCCGTTCGCACGTGGCCGGGAATATTCGGATAGCGGAGTTTTTTTGACGGTCCCGCTGGTCGTAGCGAAAAAGACAAAGTGATCTTCGCTAAATTCACGGACCGCCAGCACCGCATTAATGCGTTCGCCTTCTTCCAGAGGCAGCAGATTAATGATCGGCCGTCCGCGTGCCGTCCGCCCAGCTTGCGGCAATTCATAAACCTTTTTCCAGTACACTTGACCGCGATTGGAGAAGCAGAGCAGGGTGTCATGGGTGCTGGCGATGAACAACTTATCAATAAAATCCTCTTCGCGGATCGTGGCTGCCGCCCGGCCCCGGCCCCCACGCCGTTGCGCCCGGTACAGCGTCAACGGCTGCGCCTTGACATAACCGGCATGGGACAGCGTGACCACCATCGTCTCCTCGTTGATCAGGTCTTCCAGATTGAGGTCCTGCTCGTCGGGGAGAATGGCCGTGCGGCGAGGGTCGCTGTATTGGGTGCGCAACTCAGTCAGCTCGGCGCGAATTACTGCCGTCAATCGTTCCGGCACCGCCAGGATCTCCAGATAGTCCTTAATCCGTCTTAGTAGCTCCTGGTATTCATCCAGCAGCTTACGCTGCTCCAAGCCGGTCAGACGGTGCAATCGTAAGTCCAGGATTGCCTGCGCTTGAGCAAGCGACAACCGGTAACCGGTTTCGCTCAGCCCGAACTCCGCGGGTAAATCGCCGGGCCGCGATAAGTCAGCGCCCGATTGCGCCAGCAGATCAGTGACCAACCCCGGTATCCAGACCTGTTCGAGCAACGCGGCCCGCGCCATAGCAGGATCAGCGGCAGCGCGGATCAAGGCGATCAGAGGATCAAGATTGGCGAGCGCGACCATTAAACCTTCGACGATATGGGCGCGCTCCCGGGCCTTGCGCAGATCGAACACGGTACGCCGGATGACCACTTCGCGGCGATGCGCTAGGAATGCTTCCAGCATCTGCTTGAGGTTCAACAGGCGAGGTTGACCTTCCACCAGCGCCACCATGTTGACGCCGAAAACACATTGCAGAGGCGTGTGTAAGAACAGGTTATTCAGCACGACCTCAGCGGTTTCATTCCGCCGGAGTTCGATGTAGATACGCAGACCCTCCTTGTCGGATTCATCGCGCAGTTCCGCGATACCCTCGATCTTCTTTTCCTTAACCAGTTCGGCGATTTTTTCGATCAACCGGGCCTTGTTCACCTGGTAGGGGAGTTCGGTGACGATAATCGCTTGCCGATTACGCACCTCGTCTATTTCAAATTCCGTTTTGGCGCGCATCCGCACCCGGCCCCGCCCGGTTTCATAGGCATCATGGATACCGCTGATCCCGTTAATCAGCGCGGCGGTGGGGAAATCCGGCCCTGGGAGATAGTGCATCAATTGTGAAACACTTAACACCGGATCATCGATCAGGGCAATGCAGGCGTCGATCACTTCACCAAGATTGTGTGGCGGGATGTTAGTAGCCATGCCAACGGCGATCCCCGAGGAGCCGTTGACCAATAAATTGGGGAGGCGGGTGGGGAAAACAGCCGGTTCATGCTCTGATTCGTCATAGTTGGGGACGAAATCCACTGTTTCCTTATCGATATCGGCCAGCAACTCGTGTGCGATACGGGACATACGCACTTCAGTGTACCGCATGGCGGCAGGCGCATCGCCATCAATGCTTCCAAAGTTCCCTTGTCCATCAACCAGCATATAGCGTAAGGAAAAAGGCTGTGCCATGCGGACAATCGTGTCGTAAACAGCAACGTCACCATGCGGATGATATTTACCGATACAGTCGCCGACCACACGCGCAGATTTTTTATAAGGTTTGTTCCAATCATTGCCTAATTCGCTCATAGCGAACAATACCCGCCGATGTACTGGTTTGAGACCATCACGCACATCCGGCAGCGCCCGTCCAACGATCACGCTCATCGCGTAATCCAGATAAGATTGACGCATTTCGTCTTCTAGATTGACCGGCAGGATTTCTTTGGCAATTTCAGTCATGTGGAGCCTCTGTCAACAACAAACCCATTCCAGCGTGTGGAGTGGTAAGGGTTTGAATTGTAGCACGATGGACCATGAAAGTCCGGGTGAAAGGCTGTAAGAGCAGAAGGCGTCCGCTCTCTACCCATTACTCTCATTGACAGACCGAATCCGTCGCCAGAACCGCCAACGGGCAGCTCCGGTCAATGAATACCGGTACCCGTCGCCACCATAGAGATGCAGGGTTTTGATCTGGCCAATTTGCAGCAACCGCCGGCAAGGTTTGAACCAATTCTGTTCCAGATAAGCGACATGTTCCGCCCACGCCAAGGGATTGCCATCAATCCGGTCATAACGCATAAGGTCTAGCATCACCAGGCTGCTGGTTTCACCGGCAGCAGCTTCCTGCCAGTCGCTGGCATTATCGGGAACCGGGCTGATTGCTCCATCAGCTAGCCAAGCCAAACCACGAAGCAATGGGTCCCGGGCATAAAGACCGGCGACGGGAAGATGGGCGCCTATCGGGAGTGAGCCGCCACCCCAAAACCAGACGCTATTGATCATCGGTTGGTTACACTGCTCTCTTGCCTGATTAACAGGATGGTTGTGGAACAACATTTGCGCTTCTGTCAACAAAGCGTGCCAACGCCGTGTATTCGGCCCATACGGCAATAAGGAATTGATATCACGACCAATAACACTGCAAAGAGGATGCGTGCGAATACCAGGATCGGCAGGCAACCGTAAATACCAGCGGTCGGGACAAGGAACATGAAGTTGCAACCCATCGCTGGCAAAGGTCTGGTCAAATGCTGCCGCCAGCGCTGCGGCCTCAACCGGTTCAATAGTCAACGTCCGCGCATCGGCTAGAAACACCCCGCGCAGATCCGGGCGCAGATGCACAGGATCAGCCCGCAACCACCAGTCATCACCCGATTCGCGGCTATCTGCCAGTTGCGTGACCGCTGCAACGGGCAGGTCAGCTTCAACGGGAATAGACAAGCCAAACAACTGAAACAACACAGCATCGATGGCCGGCAGCGTTTTATGGCGGTCCGCCCGGGCTAACAGCCACTCCAGCGCCGGGACTGTTGGGCGGGGTGCTATCAAATCATCTGGCCAGGTGCCCAGCAAGCCTGGAATCAGCAAAGACAGGATCGTTGCCATCGGAAGTTTATCAGCCGGCAGTTGTTGACCCCTTGGGAAGGGGCAGATAGAAGGTCTTGATGCGTTTACGTTTAAAGATGCTTAAAACGGTGGTTAAAAATGCCAAATACCAACTAAACTCAAAGACAATGAATTACTTCATCTTCCTATTATATTTATTTTAATGTGGGGATTTAGGTATTGACCGCTTGACCCTTATCGGCAAAACACACCGATTCTAATAAATAAATTGGCACGATGAATGACTAATTATTATGGGACCACTACCATGGAAAACGATCTGGAACACGATATCCGTCATTTGGCTTATCACATCTGGCGGTCAGCCGGAAACGAGTTTGGTCAGACCGCTCTGGATTTCTGGGTGATGGCGGAGCGGATGGTGATTGAATTGACAGCGGATTCAGTCCGTTTAGCGAACACGGCCACTACCGCTGCCGCCGAAACCATGACTGCCTGGCCAACGGCCCTGCGCGCTCTTTATTTATATCGCGTTCGCGAACTCGCCCGATGCATGTGGGCCGCCAGTACTGAACAGCGCGAGTGCTCGCTGGATTACTGGTTGACTGCCGAAAAGCATCTGCGCTTACTCACCGAGTCAGCCGCATGCACTGCCAGCGCCAATCTCGATAGACAGGCCATCTTAACCCGGATCTTCGAAGTATTCTCGCCAGCGGCTTACCTGGAGCAAATCCGTACAACGGCCTACCAGCTTTGGGAAATCGCGGAGAACCAGCATAAGTCGGCGTTGGATTTCTGGTTAGCGGCGGAGAATAAGATAATGGAGTCAGTGGCCTCGGATGGTATATCGGCTGTTTTCCAAAACATCCGTTCGGCGGCTCATGCTTAACTGGCAGATATAACTAAATTTTATCCTTCAAAGGAGAGAAAGTGAGTACCCGTGAAGGGACGATATAAGAAAAAATTGCTGATCATGTAGGTATTTTTGGCTTGATCAGGCCGTATGCACTGCTTCTGAAAATCATGATCAAACCAACCCGCTGGGCATCATTCCGGGCATTGTCGCGTAAGACGCTGCTGGCTATCACGATCGCAGTGCTGTTATCTATCTTGGCTATAACACTGCGATTGTGGCATCTTGACACAAGCCCTTTCGCTAACTTTTTTCCGGAAAAGCCTGCCTGGAAAGCGGAGCCGATTAAGATCGCTGTCGCCAATGCCTTCAGTGGACCCAATGCCGCTTCTGGCATTGCCATGCTGCGCGGGGCTCAACTATTGGCCGATAAAGTGAACGCCGAAGGCGGCATTCACGGCCATCCCCTTGTTCTCCAACCGTTCGACGATCTCCGCAGTGCCGAACAAGCCGAGAAAGTTGCTGCGCAGATTGGCACCAGCTCCGATGTCGTTGCCGTGATCGGTCATGGCTCCAGCACTGCCTCGCGCACTGCCGGTCACCTATACCGGCTGTATAAGGTGCCTGCTGTTACGCCGACCTCGACCAATCCCAACGTAACCCGGTTCAATCCCTGGTACTTCCGCGTTATCTTCAACGACGACCTGCAGGCGAGCATCCTGGCGCATTACATCAAATCAGTCCTGAATTTCCAATCTATCGCCGTAGTTCACCTGGCCGATACCTATGCAGCCACTCTGAACCGGAGCTTCGGATTCACCGCAGAAACCATCGGGCTGCATATCCATCACCAGATCGTGCTGTCCAACCAACCCCAGCCTGAAGAGATCAGCGCGGCGGCAGAACTTTTGGCAGCGGACCGTAAAATTCAAGCCATCTTGTTGATTCTTCGCCCGCCACAAGCCGAGCCACTGGTACAAGCTCTGCATCAACGTGGCGTCACTGCCCAGTTGCTTGGCACCGACTCACTGGCTTTAGCCGGCTTTGCCGCCGAGCAAAGCGAAAAACCGATAGCTGGCCCAGAACCTCCCTCGCATTTCACCGATGGCATGTATATCGCTGCCCCCTTCATCCCAGACACAGCCACCGCAGCAGCCCGGCAATTTCTTCATGATTATGCAGCGATCTACCGGGAAGACCCCATTTGGAGCGCTATTTACGCCTACGATAGCGCACAGGTGATCGCTGAGGCCCTACGGCGGCTACCGGCCATCGATTTAACCGATGTATCCGGTCTGCGCGAAGCCACCCGCACGCAACTCGCAGCGATGAATACACCGATGCGTGCGGCCATGGGTCTGATGGGGCTACTGTATTTCAATGCAGAAGGCGATGTGATTCGCCCGGTCTACATTGCCCGCGCCAAAGGCGGGCATATCACCCCCGCCACCCGGCAATTGCAACTGGTCGACAATCCGGAATTGGTCAGCACCTTGCAGGCGCAGGGTGAGAACATCATCGATCTGGGTGACAGTCTGTTGCAGATCGTCCAAGTGGTCCATACCGGAGTCCACTGGAACAAGCTGCAGGCTATCGACGAAAAGGCGCGCACTTTTCAGGCCGACTTCGATGTATGGTTCCGCTACAGTGGTGCGCTGGATATTGAGAATCTTGTATTTCCCGATGCTGTCACGCCGATCCGGCTGGCGAGGCCCGTCGTGATCCGGGATCTGCTCGGAGAACATTACCGTGCGTTCCGGGTACAGGGAACTTTTCTCTACACCACCACGCACCGGAATCTGATTGATGGTAATGAAAACTTTACCATTCAATTCCACCATGCCCACCTCGACCAAAGCCGTCTGGTCTTCGTCACAGACAGCCAGAACATGGGCTTGAGCGAAGGGCACCGGGGTTGGAGCCAAATTTTGCGGGCGGAACAAGTACTGGCGGCGGATTCTGGCTGGGTGATCAAGGAAGGCGCCGTCTACCAGGAAATCCATAACCGTAGCACGCTTGGCGATCCGCTGTTTCCGATGATCGCGCTGCCGTATTCCTATTTCTACGCCAATATCCAGGGCCATCAGGGTGAGGTTTCCCTTCAGCGCCAGCTTGCCCGGTTTTTACCGGACCGGTTCAGTGTGCCGTGGTTTATCTTCTTCGGCGCATTGTTTTTGAGCAGCTGGACACCCTGGCTGCAACACCGCTATCCAGTGCCTATGGCTTTGGTGCGGCTGGTGGCCAGCGCCTGCCTGCTATATCTGCTGGAAAACCTTTTCAATGCGCTGTATGCCGAACGCCTGGAACTCTACCAGCTCGAACTGATGCTGCTGTTTTTCAAGAGTCTGTGGTGGCTGCTGCCGACGCTGTTCGTGGTGGCCTTGCTGCCGCCGCTGATCTGGCGTCCTATCGAGCGGCGGACTCGCTATCCGGTGCCGAACGTCGCGCGGACCTTTGTCAATCTGGTAGTGTTCGGGATTGCTGGCGTATGTATTCTGGCGTTCGTCTTCGACCGGCCATTGACCACGATTTGGGCAGCGTCCGGCTTGTTGACGCTGATTTTAGGCATCGCCTTGCAGAACCTGATTCTCGACGCATTCAGCGGTCTCGTGCTGAATCTGGAGCAACCTTTCACCTTGTCGCAATGGATTGGCATCGCCACCCGCTGGCACGGCCGCCAGTTCGGACGGGTCGAGGAATTGAACTGGCGCACGACGCGTCTCTGGACGCGGGATAACAACCTGGTGGTCATCCCCAACAGCATCATCAGCACTGCAGCGATCACCAATTATTCCCGTCCTACCTATCCCAGCCGGATGGAAATTCCAGTCGTACTGGAATTTTCCGTGCCAGTCGAGCGCGCCCAGCAAGTGCTGGAAGAAAGCGCCCGCCAAGCAATCGTTTCGGGAGCAGTGCTGGGAGAACAACCGATCCGGGTGGTCGTCGACACGCTGGAAAGCTACGGAGTCCGCTACAAAATTCAGGTGTACCATCATCCGGAGATGGTTTCACCCGAGGTGGTGAAAACCGCAGTGAACCGGGCGGTGATGTCGCGTTTACAGACGGAGGGACTGAAGGTGGCCTTGCCGCTGGACCCTCTGTTGATACGGCGCAGGACCAGTTAGAAAGGTTTTCTTAACTCAATTTCTCGCGCAAATAAGCAGCGGCATTCGTCGTGCTCTCCTGGCATACCCACAATCCTAATTGTTCAAAGCCGCCGATTTCCTGAGTATGCGCCAGAAATTCCAGATAGAGACCAGCGCCTGGCCCATTATTGATGGTCATGTTAAAAGCCGGCTCGCGCCCTAACATGGGCATGATTTGCATTAATGCTCAAATGGCATCCTGAATCCCTTGGGTCACAGCGCGCATCTCAGCACTGGTCAATTCATGCAAATACTACTGAAAATGAAAGCTGTATCTGCTCATCTTGTCCGATAAAAACATGCTGATGATAGCACCCAAGCCATCCTGACCCGGTCAATGAGATTGGACCGTTCAAATTAGCCTGCCACCGATAGAATCTGCCCAGATCTAATTTTTATCTTTTTGAATTAACTTTGAATATCCTGGATGGGCATCGAATTTGCTACGCTGCTTCCGCCGGAACTCTTTGTAAAGCAAGCGTAGCGTGCCTTTACGCACAAGCTGGCTAGCAGGTTTTCAGAGATTCAACGCATTTACCACCCGCTAGTTCGCCAGCAATTCCATCAAAGCCACTACGAGAGGAGGATATGCCATGGGTGAAGTCACATGGCCGCTCGAACAAAATGTGATTCGAGGAAATAAAATCAATCATACTTTTGGCATGGTTAGAAAAAATGCTGATGGCACCCCCAAGCCGCATCAAGGCTGGGATTTCAAGGCCACAGTCGGTACAAACGCCTACGCGATTGCCGATGGCAAGATCGAATTTGTCAAAGACAGCGGTGCTTACGGCAAACAGATTTGCTTATCATTTACTTGGAAAGATCAAAAAACGCGCTATGCATTTTACGCGCATATGAACACAATCTTGGTTAGCCAAGGCCAGCAGGTCACGATGAATACGATTATCGGTACCACAGGTAAGTCAGGCAACGCCCAGAATCTGCCTGCTAGCGAAGACCATCTGCACTTTGAAATCCGCACCAAGGCTAATGCTGGGTATGGTTTGAGCAATCGCCTCAGTCCTTTGAAGATTTTTGGCAAATGCCCGCTTTTGGCTGCCCAGGATGGCAACGAAATTATTACTTTTTAATCCACGCCATATACCCCGGATTGCGAAGATTTAACTCTGGGGTCAGTTATAAAGAATATTTTTAGGAATATCATGATCTTAAATTATATGAAACAACGTTATTTCTCTGGATGGATCATCGGATCGCTAGCCCTGATTGTAAATGTCTCCAGTATTGCCATGAACCGGCAGCCTGGGCTCTATCAGGAACAAGCGTTCATCGCGACCGGATATGACTTTAGCGCGCTCGGATTAAAGAATTGCCAGTCAACCAGAGCACTTGATACCACACACTATCTAGCAGCTTGCCGGCAGACCTCCCCGAAGGCGATATCGGGGCTGCGCTTATTTTTAGTGGATACTCGACAGTCCGAACAGAACGCTATTTTATTCCGCTCCCCGGATTTCGGAGATGCCTACTACGTCAAAGTGACCGTATTCAACAAAGATCAGGGTGATGGCCCTACTTTCATACTAGCGGAATCTGGCGCAGAGTTCAGTTATGGGGTCCAGATCTACATGCTTGATGGTTCAGAGTTGCGATCTGCCGGCAATATTGATGAGGTATTATTGGATGATGAAGAAAATGCCAGCTCCGTGGTACCCACATTGCAAATCAAGGATACTGGCCAAACTGTAGTGTTTTCCTTCACCAAAAATGTGATGGTTCCCGATCGCCAAGGCAACTACACCACAGTCACTCCAGAGCAGATACGCTATATCTTCGATGGCCGCAAACTTCGTCGACTACTCTCCAATCAATAAGAATTGCCGATCTACTGATCTCCGGTCAACCCACTCGATAAACTCTGCGGCGGGCAGGGGAGGGCTGAACAGATAACCTTGGGCAAAATTACAACCCTGTTCAAGTAAAATAGCCCGTTGCTCCTGGGTTTCTACTCCTTCTGCCACGACTTCCAGCCCCAGGCTGTGACCGAGAGAAATGATAATGGCGGCAATCGCCCGGTCGTCCGGAGCCGTTGTCAGATCACGGACAAAACTACGGTCGATTTTTAGCGACGTAATCGGCAAGTTTTTCAGATAGGCCAAGCTCGAATAACCAGTGCCAAAATCATCAATAGCCAGTGTGAAACCGAGTTGCCGTAACTCTTGTAGCGTGGTCATGGTTTCCAAGCCCGCTTCAAGTACCGCAGATTCCGTCAACTCCAGCTCCAGCGCATCATGCGGCAATCCATATTGCTGCAACAGCACTTCAAGTTCATGAGCCAGATGCGGGGTGCGAAAATGCCGGGCAGCGATGTTCACTGCGACTCTCAAAGGCGGTAACCCCGCTGCGCGCCAGGCGGCTAAATGCCGGCATGTATCCTCGATCACCCAGCAACCGATGCCAATAATCAAATCATTATCTTCCGCCAGCGGAATAAAGCGGCTTGGCAGGATCAGTCCTTCATCGGGATGTTGCCAACGTACCAGCGCCTCGGCGCCCACGACCCGTCCATCGACCAGACACACTTTGGGCTGAAAATAGGTCCGCAACTGCCCGGTTTGAATTGCCTTACGCAAAGCTGACATCAAAGTGAGACGCTCCAGGCTGGCAGCGTTCATCGCAGCATTGTAGAAGCGGAAAGCGTTGCGTCCAGCCTGCTTGGCCTGATACATGGCAGTATCGGCGTTCTTGAGCAAATCCTGGAAACAGTCTCCATCATGAGGATAGAGGCTGATGCCGATGGAACCGGTGATGGCGAACCGGTGCTCGGCGAGCGCCACAGGCTCCCGCAACAAGGCCAGAATCTTATCGGCCACTCGCGCTGCGCCATCCCGTCCGGTTTCCGGCAGCAGCATCATAAATTCATCCCCCCCCAGCCGCGCCAGGGTATCGGTATCACGCAAACTCTTCTTTAGATGAGAGGCCACTTGGATCAGCAGGATATCACCCACAACATGGCCTAGCGAGTCGTTAATGTCCTTGAAGTGATCAAGATCGCAAAACAACAGGGCTAGGCTGCCCTTGCTGCGCGCGATCAAGGCCATCACCAGCGTTGCTTGTTCAGCCAGCAACCGGCGATTAGGCAAACCCGTCAAGGAGTCATGGTAGGCCATGTGGCGAATGCGCTCCTCAGCCTGCCGGCGCTCGCTGACATCGCGCACAACCACTAAAACCCCTTGCACTCCTGGATATTCGGACAGATTAGTGGCAACCACCTCAATCTCTGTCCAGTAGCCGCACTGATGGCGGAAGCGGAATTCAATCGGTGTTCCCCGATGGTCACAAGCCAGCATCTCGGCAAAAACCCCTTGAACTTGAGGGATATCTTCTGGATGAACCAGATCTAGCGTAGACCGGCCCAGCAATGTTTCTGGCTCGTACCCCAGCATGGAATAGCTACGCGGACTGACGTATTTGATCCGCATATGCGCATCCAAAATCATAATCACATCTGATGCATGCTGCACAATGGAGCGAAACCGTTCTTCACTCTCCTGCAACGCATCCATGGCCTGCCTTTCTCTTGTGATGTCGAGTAACATGCCATCGAAAACAATCTCGGTTTCCAATTGGCGCGGGCTAGATAACCCTTTAAACCAAATCGTCTCTCCAGAAGGCTTGATGAACCGCCCT
Organism: Gammaproteobacteria bacterium; assembly: GCA_024234995.1. Classification (GTDB taxonomy): domain Bacteria; phylum Pseudomonadota; class Gammaproteobacteria; order Competibacterales; family Competibacteraceae; genus UBA2383. The sequence goes on along the minus strand of JACKNF010000001.1, from coordinate 45,420 downwards.
TCAAATTTCCAGGGTTTGAACTTGGTAGTAGCCTCCAGGATCGAGGACATGAAGCGCTGGCGATCCCGCTCGTCGATCTGGGCTACAAATCGCTCAAAAAGGCTGGTCTGATCGTCAGCCATTCTCGGCAAACCAAAAATTTCCTCCAGACGCCCATCAACGTAATGGAGGCCCATTTCCCCCTCGGAGCGGATAAAAAACTGATACACAACTCCAGGCAAATTGGTAGTCACACTCCGCATTCGTTCTTCGCTCCGCCGCAACGCGACTTCAACACGCTGCCGCTCAGCGATGTGCCACCATTCGCGTACGGTGCGTTGGGCAATGCGCGCGAACTCCCGAAAGGTGTCGGTAGATTTAACGATATAATCGGCTGCACCGGCTTTCATAGCTTCTACGGCTATTCGCTCATCACCCTGACTTGTCATGATGATTACTGGGTATGAGAGCGGCGCGGTAGCCCGCAGCAGATCCACGCCACTACCATCTGGCAAGCGCAGATCAGCGATCAGCACGTCCGGCGTCTGATCGATCAGCCAGATGCGAGCCGCTTTGAGACTGCTGACAACCAGCAACTCACAGGAGAATTCAGACATGCGTACAGCACGTCGCGCCAGCTCAGCATGATCCTCATCATCCTCAGCCAACAGAATTTTTATGAGGCTATTCGGCCGGGTGCGAGGCTCCATAAGATTCGGATTTGTGCTATCGCTGTCCATCCCGCTTATTCCCGAGGTCTCATATTCCAGTCCAGCCAGTAGCAACCCAGCTCCCGCACAAGCGCAACAAAATCGGAAAACTCAATGGGTTTTACTAGATAGCTATTGGCGTGACAGTCATAAGCCCGAGCAACATCCGCTTCCGCCTGGCTGGTTGTTAGAATAACCACCGGGATGCGATTCAGGTCTGGCGAAGTTTTAACGGTTTGCAGCACAGTTAAGCCATCGACCTTCGGTAGATGTAAATCCAGCAGGATGATAGAGGGACGCGGATGAGAGGCCGGATCCGCGTAGGAACCTCGTTGGAAAAGATAATCGAGAGCACTGGCGCCGTCTTCAACATGTATCAGACGAATAGCCATCGAATGCCGGGCAAAACCACGCCGCACTAGCTCAGCGTGATCAAAATTATCCTCCACTAATAAAATGACCCCATGCGCGCCGGTCATGTTGAATACTTTTCTGTCTGCGCTTCCAATGACGAATCAGCCAGGGGTAAAGTAAAATAGAAGGTGCTACCCTGGCCGGGGCCAGCAGACTCGACCCATAGCTGGCCATTATGAAACTCGATAATACGCTTGACCAACGCCAACCCTACGCCCGTTCCTTCGGTGCGGGGATCCAGCTGCTCAAACAAACCAAACACCTTGTCGTGATAGCATGGTTCGATCCCCAAGCCATTGTCTCGCACATAACAGACCATTTGCCCTCTATCCTGGCGGCAGCCCACAGCGATCACTGGCTTAGGCTGTTCGCCTAAGTATTTGACAGCGTTATCCAGCAAATTTTGCATGACTTCCAGCAGACGCGACCGGTCACCGCATACCGTTGGCAAGTCGCTGGCGACATCCAGGCGTACTTCCCGCTGCTGGAAACGACCCGCCAGCAATTCCACCGCCTCATATACCAGTTCTGCCAATGGCACGCGGACCGGAGGATTGCAAATCCGGCCGATTCGCGACAATTCGAGTAAATCATCCAGCAGGTTTTTCATCTTGTCGGCCGCCCCGCCGATGCGCGCCATATCACTGCGAACCTGTTCTGTATCCCCGCCTGCCAGATCCTGTTCCAACACGCCAAGAAAGCCTTTGATGGTGATTAACGGACTCTTGAGATCGTGCGATACCGTATAAGTAAACCGTTCCAATTCGGCATTTTTGGCTTCCAGCTCTACGATCAACCGTTCACGCTCGGCTTCCGCTTGTTTACGTGCGGTGATATCGGTTCCTACGCTAAACACTCCAGAGATGTTGCCCAATTTGTCAAGAATGGTCCGGTTGCTCCAGGCAACCCAGACCTGCTCACCATTTTTACGCAGGTTCTGATTGACGTTACTCGCATAATCATCCGGGTGTTTGATAATGTCATCAACCATCTCCGCAAGATTGCGCCCGGTTTCATCGAAGGGCGAGACGAGAGTTCCCAGCACAGGCTGGCCGATAATTTCCGCTTCAGTGTACCCGAAAAAGTGCAGTCCATACTCGTTGAGGAAGATGATACGTCCATCGCGACCCCATTTCAGGATAATACTATTCGCATTTTCGACTAAATCACGATATTTCTGTTCAGTCTCTTTACGTTTTTTAATGTTAACGCTGAGAATCAACACCATCCCAGCCAGCGATATGATCACTGCCCCCGTACCTAAAGCAAGCGCACGGTGAACCTCGAAAAAACCGGGCTGCCGGTTAAGGAAAACACTATTTGCTGGCAAATCAGCATCTTCTAGACCAAAACGCCGCAGGACTGCATAATCAAAAAGGTATTGATTGGGGCTTTCCCACACAGTTTGAATCTGTTGGATCGATTCACCGTTGAGCAGCCGTACCGCCAGATGTCCAGCCAACCGGCCCTGCGAACCCCCATCTATGACCTTGCCACCCAGCGCCCCCGAGCCGATCCAGGCATCATGTGCGCTGTAGATCGGTACTGGACTGGCCTTAGCCAACAGTGTCGTTGCTGTATCCGCTTGTATAATGTTGCCGACAGCATCTGTCTGACGCCCCGCTAGCAATACTGCTGTATCCTGCGTCTGCCTGCGTAACAAGGCTTCGGCATGGCTGATCTGTCCATCCGCCCAATACTCAGCCGTGAAAGGCTCCTTCATTTGCTGCAGTGCTTCACGGATCAGCGCTCGATTAGCTTGGCCAGTGATGGAATCATCAGAAATAACAAGTAGCTTAATGACTTTTGGTTGAAGCTGGCGAATAAGTTGCAAGGTTTCAAGAAACGAAGGGATTTCGGAAACGCCCGTAAGATTGGACAGGCCAGCGACATCCGGAGGCTTGAGGTTATTGATACCGCAAAAGACCAGCGGCTTGCCGGGCGTGATTTGATCCCGATTAGCCAGCATGAAATTGTAAGCGTGGTTATCCGAGACCAGCACGACATCAGGCTGCCGGTTCCAATACTTATCCTGGAGGCGGGTTAGCGTACCGGTAAATCCAGCTTGCAACAGCTGGGGGAAGCGGAGCGCGTCCAGATACTCGGTGAAAATCTCATAGCGCTGCCCACTGGCAGACAGTGACTCTAGAATGCCGGCTTGGATGGCGTCGGTCCAGTGCAGTCCTTGATGATAGGAATGCAGAATCAGCAGGCGTTTGAGTTGAATCGGGGATTCCGGCGAAACACCATGCGACATACTGGCCGCATTGCTTGCTTCTATCATCATTAACCAGCATAGGAGCAAAAAAGATAGCAATCGAAGTTTAAAATACATATTGATTAATAAGTTAAATTTATAGCCTCTAACCCTTGGAGCGTGGATCACCCGGCAGATATAACCCTGCTAACTTATAAAACACCTCGGAGGTACGCGGGCCAGCCCGGCCATCCACTTTCACATAAATTCCTGGCAAGCTATTCATAAAGCATTGCAACGCCTCGACCCAGGGCGAGGCAACGCCCTCATCGTAGCGTAGTAATGGCCAATCAGGCCGGTCCTCTGGATCATCGAATTCAATTAAGTTACATTCCGCCAATCGCCGCAGCAACACTGCTGCACCGCAGCGTTGGGCGATGCTGACCTCACTCCAAGTATCGTCAGTGACGTACTTACCTTTAATGTAATGGGTCGAGTAATTCCATAAATAGGGTGAAGGAACGTCAGGGTGGTGCAACCGGTAGCCCCAGCCACCCCGCCCTTCCAGCAAAAACAGGATGCCCGCGATGCTCCAATCCTGCCAAAGATCAAAATGATATAACCGTAGAGCATCCGTAGCGCTATCCTCCCAACGGAACGGTGGCTCACCTTCAATAGGCCGTCCGTCTGGCAAATGCCGGGTGCGATCGGTCAGCGGATCACCATTATGCAAGTGAGCACTAAAATCACGGCCTGTATCGCTCTCATGCAGCACTGCCACGACAAACCAGGGTACATTCAACCGCTGACCCACTAATTGATATCGTTCACGCTCTTTTGCCAGTGCATTCGTAATTTCGTCTACTTCAGCGGCCTGTTCCTGGCGAACTACGCAGGTTGCAAACATTGTCCGATAGTCATCGCGTAATTCATCTGTCAGCATGATGCGGCTCATAATCAAATCTCGTTACAGGGGTTTGGGAATGGCGGAAGCTAGCGCGAGTGATCCTTCAGCCAGGTCTGCTTCAGACTAGATACCTGCAGAGCGCAATACCACTTTGACCGCAATCAGCACCAGCAAAATGAACAATAGAGTCATGATTAGCCCGACCAGGATGTAATGAATTGGACGGCCCTGCTGGAAATCCCGCGCGCGATTTTTCTCGCTTTGCACCCCGAAGAAAGCGGCCAATACGCTGAGAATGATGCTCAACGGTCCGGGTGAACGGTTATCGGAGGGATTGTCAGAATTACCGGTATCAGGTTTAGAAGACATTAGATTACTCGATGACAAACTCTGGTAAATTAAACCGTCAGTCAGCGCCGTGTTGTCTATTTCGCCGTTCCCGGCGAGACGGGCACCTTATTCACGGTTCTCGTCGGCTTTTCAAAGTTGCCAAGCCATTTTGCTATTATGCCAGCCAAACTGCCTTTGCTATCATCCGGCACGATCGATTCCCCCATTGCTTATTGGCGGGATCACATGATCAGCCGCGCTGCTTTTCTACGTGATGCCGTGCTTATCGCTCGCCAGCTTCCCGCTGCGCGTTTTATCCTCAATCTATGCGAGGACCGTTATCAATTCCTGGCGGCATTTGCAGCGGTGGGCATCAATTATCAAACCAACTTATTGCCATCCAGCCGGGCCACCTTGCATTTACGGCAGCTCGCTGAGGATTATCCCGGCAGCCAAGCAATCGTAGATAGCGACATTGAGCGCTGGCTCGCCTCGAAAATCGTGGATAGCGCCGCGTTACCGGTCCCTGAACTGCCGGTTGATCATCTTATGGCAATTGCCTTTACCTCGGGCAGCACCGGCCGCGCTAAACCCAATCTCAAGCGCTGGGGAGAACTGGTCAGTGGCGCCCGGCAGGCGCAACAGCGTTTCGGGTTTAATACCGGCTTGACGGTGGTCGCGACCGTGCCCCCTCAGCACATGTACGGTCTGGAAACTTCAATCATGGCGCCATTGCTAAGCGGCGTGTGCATCCACGCCAGCCGGCCGTTCTTTCCTGAAGATGTGCGCGCAGCCCTGGCCGATGCACCGCCGCTCCGGATATTGGTCACCACGCCAATCCACTTACGGGCTTGCGTCGAGGCTCAACTCATCTGGCCAGAGATCGCTTTTTTGATTTCAGCGACTGCGCCCCTGTCCCTGGAGCTCGCTGCTCAAGCAGAGCAGGTCTTTAGCGCCCCGGTTCTGGAGATTTACGGTTGTACGGAGGCCGGTTCTATCGCGAGCCGCCGCGTACAGGAAAGTGATTATTGGTTGCTATATGACGGCTTCCGTCTGAATGGTGACTGCCTGTCAGGCGCGCATTTACCGGAACCCGTACCATTAGGAGATATCATTGAAATTTGTGATAAAGACCGGTTTCGTCTACTCGGTCGCCGTGAAGACTTAATTAACCTGGCTGGCAAGCGCAGTTCATTAGCTTATCTTAACCACCAGATCAATCAAATTGAGGGAGTGATCGAAGGAGTTTTCGTCTTGCCGGATGAAACTGCAACAACAACGCAGCGCTTGGCAGCCGTGGTTGTTGCGCCAGATCTGGACGAACGGCAACTATTGGCAGCGCTGGCCGAACGCCTCGACCCGGTATTTCTGCCGCGGCCGCTGGTCCGGGTCAAGCAACTACCACGTAATGAGACAGGCAAGATGACACGAGAAGCCTTATTGGCATTAATCACCGGTGCATCTTCATTCACCAAGGTTCATCATGATGAATGAAAAACAGCGTGTGATCGCTGCTAATCATCCGAGTCTGGCCGGACATTTTCCAGGTCATCCGATCACACCGGGGGTCGTTATTCTGGACGAGGTCATTCAGATGCTGGCCGAGCAATGGCCGGATAGACGACCCATCGGGATACCGATCGTAAAATTTCTAGCACCCCTGCGACCGGAGCAGCCTTTCAAGATTCGAATTTTCGAGTCCGGTCTCCCTCGGGTCCGGTTTGAGTGCATCCAAGAGAATGGCCTGCTCCTGGCCCAAGGTTATTTACTCCTAGCGGATATAGATAACTGACATGAAATGGGGGTTACTCAAGAGGAATTGGTTTAATGCCTATCCATCGATTGCACGAGAGCCACGATCTTCGCTCCAAAATTCTCCCTGCCGGATTGCTTTCGCTGTTCAATGATCGTTTTATCCGGTCATGTGATCTCATCGAGGAATATATTTTCCGGCTTGCTCTTGGGGTAGTCCGTCAAGCGGGGCTAGTAGCTCCCCTTGCAAAAGGCGGAACGGCTACGGAGATTGCCATAGACGCCGGGCTTGATCCGTTAGCCGGGCCGTGGCTCACCGATTGGTTATTACGCCTGCTGACCGAACGAGGCGTTATTCTTTGTAGAGATGGGATTCCTGCCCGTTTCCAGATATCGAACCCTCTTCCGGATCTAGACCCCATTGAAATTGAGAAGATGCAAGCCAGTCACGATGCTACCGCGCTTCCCTCATTCCAACTAGCCACCCTTGCAGCAGAAGGCTATCCGCGGGTCATGCGAGGTGAATCCTCCGGGGAATCCATTCTTTTTACCGCAGACCGGCTCGCCGCCTGGGCAGCCTATTTCTCCAATAAAAATCCGTTATACGCGATCAGTAACGAAATCGGCGCAAGGGCAGTTCAGGCGCATTTCCCGCATCCGCATGGGGCTATTTTAGAGATCGGCGGTGGATTTGGCAGCGGGGCGATGACATTGCTTGACCGCTTCGACGAGGCTGGTGCCGCGACCCGTATTAAAAATTACCATTTCACAGAGTATTCGCCGATCTTCCTGCGCCGCGGTCAGCGCGCATTAATGTCGCGCCCTAATGCACGCGGACATATCACTTGCGCACGACTGGACATAAACCGGCCGTTCGCCGAAGCACACGTCGAACCAGCTAGTCTTTCAGTCGTTTACGGCGTAAATACGCTGCATGTAGCACACGACCTTGCCTTTACGCTGCGAGAGATATACACCGCTCTCGCGCCAGGTGGGCTAGTTGTCGCTTCCGAATGTATACGTCCCTTCCCTGCACAAACAGTTTACGTCGAATTTATCTTTGCCTTGCTAGCGTCTTTCCGTTCCCCTGCTCTGCAAGCAGCGTGGCGGCCTAACGGCGGGTTTCTGACTCCTGAGCAGTGGATCGAAGCATTCAAGACTGCAGGATTTAAGGATTCATTTGTCTGGCCGGATATTGCCAATATCCGCGATCACTACCCAGCATTTGTCGTGGCAGTTGTGGGTGCGACACGGCCTTAAAAGATGGTATAAATTTGATTTATTCCTATCAATCAATAGGTATTATTTATCCTATAGTCAGATATCCTATAGTCAGATGAAAGCTATTGAGGCCATTGATGCGCTCGTGTCTTAAAGGAATCCATCCAATGAAACCCAAACTCTTTTGTAAAAAAATCATGATCATGTGGACCTCGATAGCATTCAAAAGCTTTCCAAAAGGCAGCCACACCCTATGCCGCTGGATCGCCGGTTTATTATGGGTGTTAAGCTGGAATACCGTTATCGTTGCAGCGCCACCGCCTCCTCAAACCGCCTCCGAAATCGAACGTGTTTTGGGTGGTGCTCCAGGCAATACCCAGCCTGCCCTGCAGTTACGTGGAGCACCACCTTCCGGTAACGCAGGCGTGGGAAGACTGCGTGGTCCAGCCGGTATCGTCGATGATCCGGCATCTGCCAAGCCAGGACCAATTCAAATAGTTAACCCATCAGAAACAATAGATTATCCGGAACTAATCCGGGACCGGCCAAAAATTGCGGCCTTGATCCATTTTGATTTGAACTCTGCGCGCATCCGCAGTGATGCCTACCCGCTGCTGAATGAATATGTGATTGCCTTAAAAAGCGCAACGCTTGCTGATGCCATGCTGCTAATTGCCGGCCATACCGACGCTATCGGCTCGGATGACTATAATCTAAGATTATCTGAGGAACGGGCACAGGCCGTGAGAGAATATCTGATTGAACATGGAGTCACCCCTAATCGATTGATCGCTAAAGGATATGGGGAAATGTATCCCGTTGCATCCAATGCAACGGAGGCCGGCCGGGACCTAAATCGCCGGAGCGAGTTTATTCGCTTGGACATATCGGCAAAGATCAGCCCATGAGCGGCGAAAAATAAATATTAAAAGCCGTTTACAGTTTGATATTTGATACTATTGAATTATCTATAAGAATTAACCGATATTGAATGATCTATAAGAATCAACCGATGAGGAGAGAGGGCATATGGCTCACGGTGAGTGCCGATATGGCGTGCTGCTGCTGGTTGGCGTTCTGACGCTGTGGGGATGTGCCACGGGAGAAAGCAGGAATCCGGCAACCACACCGGAAGGTTTACCCATCGGAACACGGATTGCCTTGCCTGAAGACGCAAAGGCATTAGGCGATATCACCTGCGAGTTTTACAAATCAGGTGATTCTCAGGGTTTAGAGCAGTTCGAGATCCGCTGTCCGGGTTGGGAACGTCCTGCCGGACAAATCTGGCGAGGAAGTCTCCCACGGCCAGCAGCACAGTGGGAAGAGCGCTTTCTTAATCAAGGGGCGCTGGTTAAAACGGTGGAAACCGAGGCTGACTGTGGCGATCTGGAACCGGCACGCATTTTGAACGAGCAACCGGCCTATCTGCGCCGTTGCACCAGTTATAATGGCGGTTTCCCCTACTTACTCATTGCGGCTGGAGTCGATAGCCGTGCTTTCATCCTGTGGGGACCTGCGCACCTTGCACCCCTCTTCGAGCGCTTTATCCAAACCTCTCTCCGAGGGACAGCGCAGGAAAAACTCCCTGGCAGCCGGTCGCAATTGATCGCTCTGGCTGAACAAGCTGTAGCCCCGGAAGGCCGGTTCATTGGCTTGGAAGATATGGGGCAGTTCACGGCCTTGGATGAGCTGAGCACCCTGTACAACTCAGCAAAAAATCATCAGCGTGCACTAGAGCTTGCACAACGCGCCCTGGAAATCCACGAGCGCATCAAAGGCGCCAGCCATCCCAGCGGCGGTTACCTGGCAGCACGAATGGGCCGGGAACTCAGCCGCTTGCAACCAGGCGCAGCAGAGGCCATGTTTCAGCGCGCTGAACCATTGGTAAAAGCGTCAGCCGATGCCTCCGACTGGCCCGAACTATTGGTCTATCAGTCCTGGTATGCATTAGACCGGGGTGATCCGGCACAGGCTGAACAGTATGCGCAACAATCCTGGGAACGCAGCCAGGCTGCGGCAGCACGCGCCCGGCAGGGAGCAATGAATCCACGGATCGCCCATTCTTTAATTGGTGTCGGCGATGTCTATGCTGAGCTGGGCAAACTGACGGAAGCGGAAGCAGCTTACTCGCAAGCACTTACAATTTTCGATACGGTGCGAGGCGGTGACTATCACTGGGTGAGCGAAAGCCATCAGCGCTTAGCAGAGGTCTACCGCCGCCGCCAAGCCTATGAGCAAGCCCGAGACCACGCTGAGGCAGCCGTTGTGTTAAGCCGCGTCCTGTTTGGCGAAGGCCGGGCGCTGGCTGAAGCGCTCATGACCCAGGCCCGCGTCGAGCGGGCAGCCGGTCAATCTGAGCGCGCCTTGGCGCTTTGGCGCGAAACGTACAAGATGCTGCTCAGCGATCGCACAGCGCTAGCGCAGTTGCAGACCCAAGACGTTGAAGGTTATATCGAGTTGCTATTTGAACTCATTGATAACGACTCTACCCGTGATAAATCGGTTTTGCTCGATGAAGCATTCACGGTTTCGCAGCTAGGTCAGACCCCGGCGGCAGGCCGAGCCGTTACTCAGGTCGCTGCGCGTCTTGCCGAGACAGACCCTGAGGTGCGGGAAACAGCGCGAGCGTTGCAAGATGCCTTGAAAACCAGACAGGATATTCAATACGAATTGGGTGTGGAACAGAGCAAACCTTTCTTGGCGCGAGATACGGCTAAAGAAGACGCGCTCAAGGCTAAATTGCGTACGGCGGCAGAAGAATACCAGCGTCAAGAGCAACAGTTGCAGGCGCGCTTCCCGCGCTATGGCCGCCTGGTCACTCCAACACCGCTGAACACGGCGGAAGTTGCCAAGCTATTGCGGCGCAATGAAGCGTTATTACGAATACTGCCTGGTCAACGGGAAACCTGGGTGTTCCTGGTGAAAGCAGATGGCCTAATACACGGTGCAGCCGTGAAATTACCGGCTCAGCAGTTAACAACCCAAGTTGAACGATTGCGTGCAGGGGTCAATGCCAGTTCTGGCCGTCTGCCCGATTTCGATCTGGTCCTCGCCCACCATCTCTATCAGCAATTGCTCGGTCCGCTGGAATCGACACTGACCGGAACCGGGCATTTAATCGTCGTGCCGTCTGGAGCATTGCTAAGCCTGCCACCTGCGTTGTTGGTACGCCGGACTCCAGAGCCTGGCAACTACCGGCAAGCGGCTTGGATGGTGCGCGACATGGCCTTTAGCTTGTTGCCTTCCGTTGTTGCCCTCGAACAATTCCGTCAGGTTGCAGGATCTTCGCAGGCCCAGTTGCCCTTTATCGGCTTTGGCGATCCTGTGTTTTCTGCAAGGCAGACCCGTGCGGTGCGGGGCGGTGGCAGTGGCGTCGAGCAAATTGTTCAGGATTGTGAGTTCAACGCCAAGGCGCTCAGTCAATTAGCACAGCTTCCAGAAACAGCCATCGAGCTGCGCACCCTGGCCCGGACTTTGAAGGCTAACCCGAGGCAGGAGGTCATACTGGGCCAGCAAGCATCCGTTTCCACAGTGCAAGCCACCAATTTAAAAAATTACCGTATCATCGCTTTTGCTACGCATGCGTTGTTACCCGGTGAATTGGACTGTCTGGCGGAACCAGCGCTGGCATTGACACCAGGGAATGGAGGGGATAATGGGCTACTCAGCACCAGCACCATTGCTAATCTGAAGTTAGATGCAGAATGGGTATTATTGTCAGCTTGCAATACGGCTGGCTCCGGAGGAGGCCATCTGCGGGGTGAAGGGTTATCCGGTTTGGCAACGGCCTTTTTCTACGCAGGCACCCGAGCGCTGCTGGCGTCTCATTGGTATGTGGTATCAGAGCCTACAGTTTTCCTGACCACTCATACTTTTGATGCATACCAGAAATCACCGGCTATGGGACGGGCGGAAGCGTTACGGCGGGCGCAGCTAGCGCTGTTGGAGCAACCAGATATGGCGCACCCCATATTCTGGGCGGCGTTTACTTTGATTGGGGAAAGCAGCCCCTTGCAATAATAGCGTCTTCTACATTAGGGGGAAGTTGCCGTTAAAGACAACCGACGGGCAACGCTCGCGATAGAGGCAGCATCACTATGAATAATCGATCATTGCATCACGGACTTTGGGCTAAAGCCATTACGCTGGTGTTCACCGGTTTCTTCTTGACCCTCTTATTCGGCTGGGGTCATGAATTGAGAGCGCAAACATTACTCATCGATGCTGTCGACGATACAGCCAACACGGTGGCGGCGACGCCAGTCACCATCAACGTGCTGGCTAATGATGACACTGGAGCAAATTCTGGGGGTGTTGTTGATTCAGTAACCGTTAGTGGATCCCCAAGTAACGGGAATGCCGTTGTAAGTGGCAACTCAATTATTTATTCGCCAAATCCAGGTTTTGTGGGTACTGATACCTTTATCTATACCCTTTCCGTTGTTTTTAACACTGCAAGCGCTCCCTTTTTTCAGCAAGACACAGCGATTGTCACAGTGACGGTCAGCCCGCCAAGACCGAATGCGGTGGATAACACCGCCAGCACGCTACTGGGGACGCCGGTCACTGTCAACGTGCTGGCGAATGACACCGGAATCCAGCTGACGGTGGCACAGGTCACCACACCCGCCAACGGCAGCGCAGTGATCAGTGGCAACGCGGTGACCTACACCCCAAACGCCGGATTTACCGGGACCGATACCTTCACCTACACAATCGCTGATAGTTTCGAAGAGACCGATACGGCGACGGTGACCGTAACGGTCAGCCCGCCGAGGCCGAATGCAGTGAATGACACCACCAGCACCCCGTCCGGGACGCCGGTCACTGTCAACGTGCTGGCGAATGACACCGGAACCCAGCTGACGGTGGCGCAGGTCACCACACCGGCCAACGGCAGCGCAGTGATCAGTGGCAACGCAGTGACCTACACGCCCAATGCAAACTTTGCCGGGACTGATAGTTTCACCTACACGATCATTGATAGCGTCCAGCAGACCGATACGGCAACGGTGACCGTAACAGTCACGCCACCGGGGCTCAATGCAGTGGATGACACCGCCAGCACCCCGTCCGGGACGCCGGTCACTGTCAACGTGCTAGCCAATGACACCGGAACCCAGCTGACGGTGGTGCAGGTCACCACACCGGCCAACGGCAGCGCAGTGATCAGTGGCAACACGGTGACCTACACGCCCAATGCAAACTTTGCCGGGACTGATAGTTTCACCTACACAATTCGTGACAGCTTCGGTCAGCTGGATACGGCCATCGTGCGGATCACAGTCATCGCCCCGGCGCTTGAAGCGCTAGACGACACAGCATCGACAACGGCTGGCGCATTAGTTGCTATCGCTGTTCTGGCGAATGATGTAGGCACGAACTTGACTATTATCCAGGTGAGTAATCCAGCGCATGGTCATGCAGTAACCGGTGCGGGCGGTGTGATTAATTACACACCTGTACCGGATTTCACCGGTATAGATGCCTTTGTTTACACCATCACCGATGGTATTAGCACTGACTCAGCGACAGTCACTGTCGAGATTACGCGCAGTAAGAAAGATGTCCAGAAACTCCTTGAGGACACAACCGATGATCCTGCAGCAAAGACGGTGGGCCACGCCATTGGCGGCCTGTGCTTCGATCGGTCGGCCAGTGCTAATTTTCTACGAGACTGTGATGCACTCATCAATGCTGCTGAAAACAATGACCCCAATACAGGTTCAGCTTTGGAGCAAATCACTCCCAAGAGCCTGACCACTGCTGTTAATGCCTCACAAACCAGCGTACAGTCCCAGATGCTGAGTATTCGAACCCGCATGGCTGCCTTACGCACTGGCGTGATGGGCATTAATATCGATCAATTAAATATCCAGCGTGGCGGATGGACACTGTCTGGCCGGGATTTACGTTACCTATTGGCCAGTGCGGGAGAAGAGGCCGGCATTCCGGCTATAAATGAAGGCATCATGAATTCAGGCCCATTTGGCGTGTTCGTTAACGGCGCCATCAATCTTGGGAATCAGGATCAGACGGAGAATCAAACCGGATTTGATTTCAGAACCCTGGAACTGACATTAGGTGCTGATTATCGATTCAGTGATCAATTCATTTTGGGCGCTGCTCTTTCGTACACCTCCATCGATACGGATATCGATAGCAATGGCGGTTCTTTGGATACCCAAGGTCTCGGTCTGACCTTATATGGTGTTTATTACCCCTCTGACCGGTTCTACATCGAAGGAATGGTCAATTATGGCCAGAATGATTACGATCAACGACGCAATGTAGCCTACCAGTTGCAAAACTCTACTGATGTCAATCAGCGTTTTGATAGCAGCTACGAAGGCCATCAATTTTTTGCTGATGTGGGTGCCGGTTATCAATTCACTCGCGGCAACTTAACCTTTGGTCCTGAAACTCATCTTAGCTACCTTGATTTGCAAGTTGACCCGTTCCAGGAGCAGATCCCTGGCAATAACCCTGGTTCGAGCTGGGCTGTCGCTATCGATAAACAAAACCTGGAATCACTGGTTTTTAGCTTAGGTGGAAAGGCCAGCTATCTGCTGGACCAGTCCTGGGGAACACTGGAGCCGCAGATCGAGCTCAGCTGGTTGCATGAGTTCAAGGATAATAACCAGGTAGTCAATGGACGTTTTGTGGAAGGCGCTGTTGTCCCTGACAATATCTTCCAGATTTTTACCGATCCAGTGGATAAGAACTACTTTAGGTTTGGCCTTGGGCTGCAAGCACGATTTGATCGAGGGCCGTCTGTTCTGATCCAATATCGCACACTGTTCGACTACAAACATCTTGAGATGAATACTATTTCAACGCAGTTACGCTGGGATTTTTAGCGGTAGCGCCAAATCTAAATTTTCTCTTCCTCTACGATTAGGAAGAGAAAAGAATTGGGGCACATCTGGCAGGTATCGAGAAATGTATCCAATAATTGCGTGGGTGAGTATTAATGTCGCATCCTGACAATGTGAAGCCCTATGGCAATAAAGATATTGATATAAACAATATCATCAAAGTAATCGATACCGTTCCTGTCATCCCTGGCTATAAGGTTGAAAAACTAATTAGCGGTGGTGCCATGGGTCAAGTGTATCTGGCGCTTCAGGAAGCGCTCGAACGCCCAGTTGCAATCAAGGTCATTAATCCTTCCCTAAGTATTGACGCTACATTTCGTCAGCGTTTCCTTAAAGAAGGGAAAATAGTTGCTCGATTACGGCACCCGCATATTTTAACGATTCACGATATTGGTGAGTGTCTGAACCAATATTATATGGTCATGGAATATGTGGAAGGAGGTACGTTAAAAAATCGCATTCAGAAAGGCTTATCTGCAGAACAAGCTGTCAATATTCTGCGCCAACTTGCTAGTGCCTTGGGACACGCCCACCGTCAAGGCTTTATTCATCGGGATATCAAACCTGCTAATATCTTATTTCGCGATGATAATAATGCAGTACTCTCCGACTTTGGAATTGCTAAGGCTTGCGACGATAGCGCACCTCTTACAGCGACTGGCTTAGCGATTGGCACCATCCTCTATATGAGTCCAGAGCAGGCTCAAGGAAAAACACTCGATGGCCGTAGTGATTTGTATTCTTTGGGGTTGGTGTTCTTTGAGATGTTGACTGGATTCCGGCCTGATCGAACGCCTGATGGCACGACAGAGTCTTTACCAGCAGAATTAAGCCGTTATCAATTTATTCTGGATAAGTTACTAGCGCGCAATCCAAATGATCGTTTTAATACCGCAGAACAACTTATCGAAGCCATTGATGATAGAAATGAAAATAAAATAACCAATAAGACGAACGATAGAACTGTCGTTTTATCCTCAGTAAAAGAAGAGAAAAAATTTGATCATCGATTCAATAAATACTCCATCGGTGCTGTTCTTCTGCTAGCGGTTGTTTTGCTAGCTGGGTTGGGATACATGACGAGGGAGCGCTCATTCGAGAATACCTTTTTTATTGATATTGCCTATTCTTACCGGCCTATCGATCAACTTAATTTCCGGTCATTATCGAATGGCAGCGTCTTGCGTTCCGGGGATTATTACCAGATCCGTTTTACACCCGATCAGAACAGCTATATCTACATTTTTCAAATCGATAGTAGCGGGGGGATTTACCGTCTATTCCCACCCGATAGTAACAATCCTTCGCAAACGGCCATTATCACAAACCCTGCACAGGCCAAGGCAACCTACTTCATACCAGCACAAGATGAGGCTTTTCAACTAGATGACCAAATTGGTCAAGAGCAAATTTATGTTCTAGCGTTTCAAGAACGCAACATCAATCTGGAAAACCAGTACATGGCACTTATTGAGGCACGCCGCTTGCAAAATGACTCGCAAATCCTGGCGCTGCAAGCTCAGTTAACTGATAGCTTAAAGAAAACCCAGGCGGGCGTCATGTCCGTGTTAAATTTCAAACACACATCGAGAGGCAGTCATGATCTCTAAGATCCATTGGTGTAATCTATTCGCACTGGTCCTTAGCAGCCTATTGCTAGGCATCACCCGCGTTGCTGGCGCAACCGAACCCTCATCTGACACTGGCCTGACGACCCGCGGGCCGGCTGGAACAGTGAAAATCACTCCCGAACCAGGCGGCGCAACCCCAAAACCAGCATCCATCCCCCCTCAAGTTGCGGCTGAGCCGTTAAATTTTAAAGTTAATTACGTTTACCGGCCTGGGGGTCAAGGGTCCTTAAAGCCCTTAGTTGAAGGGAGTGTGTTGAATTCCGGTGACCACTATAAAATCCAATTCACCCCTGAAGAAAATAGTTATGTTTACATTTTTCAAGTTGATAGCAGTAAGGCAATTTTCCAGCTCTTCCCAATGAGCAGTTTTGGCAATGTCAGGGTTGATAACTTTAATCCCGTGAAAGCCGGTGTTACTTATCACTTACCTGCCAAGGATAAATCTTTCAAGCTCGATAATAGTGTTGGTTCGGAAAGCATTCTTTTTCTAGCATTCCGGCAACGGAATCAAGCATTAGAACAGCAATATGAAGCCTTGATCAAAGCCCGGCTGTCTCGGGATAAAACCAAAGAAAATGATCTGCAAACAGCAATTAAAAGCAATTTTAAAACCCGGGGTTTAGCCGGTATTGTAGATGATCCCGCGAAAAAAACTGCCACGGTGCCGTGGACATCAACCGAGTCTTTTACTGTGCCTGCCCAGCAGTTGAACAATCTGTGTGCTGACTGTATTAATATGGTGACTTTTGAGCATCGTTAAAATGATTGAGTACCTAACGCATATTAGAGGAAGAGATACAAGGGCAGGGGGAATCACGGCAAAGTCATTGTCATCACGCTGCGATCCCCGTTAGCCTCTAGCATTTCCACGCGATCAATCCAGGCCTCCTGCCCCCCCACCGTAATGAAAGTCAGATATTCGGTGATGCACGGATCGCGTGGCGTCAAACGCAAATGCCAGTCATTGAGGGTGCCGGCAAACTCTAACCGGTAATAGCGTTCCAAGGTGGCTTGATCTCCACCTTGGGTAGCACGCACTGCTTCTACAAAAGCGCGCAGTTGCGGATGCCCGTTCAGATTGAAATCCCGGCGATCCTGGCCAGATATCTTGATCGTCAGCCAATCGCCATCCGCCTGGAAATCTTCCGGTTGCGGCTCTAGAGTTTGTTTACGTAAGTATGCAGGCGCGTGGTAGTACAACATGCCGTGAGTGACCAATGGTTCCTGAAGCATGGCCAACGTTTTCTCTTCCTGAAAAGCCGCTTTAACCGACTGCACGGCTGCCAGCGCCTGCATAACCTTAGATAAAGCACTGTCGCTGGCAAGAACCGCCAGCGGCTGCAACAGCAGGCACCATAATACCCAACGCTTCATGAGCGATCTCCTATGATGGGTCGCGGCACGATAGTGACACGAGCTTCCGCCAGCAACTGTCCGGCAGCGCGAATGTGGATTGTGTAGATGCAATGCGCGGCTTCGCCTAATAACCGGCGGGCGGTCACTTCCAGTGGCGCGGCGTTTTCATCCAATTCAGCAGCAAACCAGCGAGCATCGCGCAAAGCTGCCAGATAACCCGCTGGCGCGGTTTCTCCGGCTGCACATGCGCGCAGTCCACCATGAATCGCTGCCGCCTGCGCGCCGTACTCGAAGGCGGCAATTACCGGTAATCGCCCTTGCCGGCGCAGTGGATTGGCGGGATCGCGATGGGTATCGGTCAGGCACTGAATAGAGTCATCATCCCAGGCAACGACCGCATCGAGCAGACACATGGCGCCAGTGTGCGGGATCAGTTCCCGGATGCGCGTTTTATCGGTCAGCATGGTTCCGCCTGGAGTTCCAGTCCACAGTTTGGTAAATAAGGCAATGTGATCAAGTGAGTTCGGCGTATAGCAATTTGGCGCAGGAGGGGTAAACAGCAGGCGGCTGGATTACTCAGCCGTAATTGTTCCCATCCAGGTTCACTTTCTCCTTGAGGGGCAGGTCTAGACGGAGGGGAATGCATAGTGATCCGCCATTCCCGCAAGCAGGCTAAGCTATTAGCCAGCCGTTCAGGCGTCAGCAGCAGCGCCATGCCAAAGGGTGCCGATACTGACCGGAAGGATTGCAGGGCGAAGGGCGGTGGTGTATCGAAGGCAACCAGTAACACCCGCCGGTTTTCAATCTGGGCCAGTGCAGCCGCTTCCAGCAATCCAGCAGCGAACGAAGCATCATAGGCACCGACGCTGGACGCCGATTCCTGTGAGCCAGCAGCAATACTCCAATAACCCAGTGGAGCATTGTGAATCGAGTTATTGAACTGATTAGGCGAAATCAGCCGCTCCGGTTCAATCAACGCACGGCACAAGGCATCCAGCGCTTCGGTGTTGCCGCCGGAACAGGCAAACACGGCACTGCATGATCCGGCATCTATTTCAGCTTGGTCGAGAGCTTCCATAGCGGCTTGCAGCGCTAGCCGAACGGTCGGTGACGCACGGCGCGCCTCGTTGCGTGGCAACCGCACCCGATCGAAATTCAACGGTTCCTCCAGCCGATACGGTTGGCCCGCTAACACCGCCCGGCCAGTGGGCCAGTCTGGCAGACCAGGCGCACAGAGACCGATACCATTCAGGTATACTTTCACGGTTCAAGTAATCCTTGCCAAACTGCGATGACGCCCCGTCCAGAGTGCCCAGGCCCGGCCAACTTTGTACCAGTGCAGATAGCCCGCTTCCAACGCTAACCGCCACAATACCAATGGAGCAAGGTGCAGGTGCTCTTCGGCAGCGCACAACACTGGATGCAAGCCCAGCCCACGCGCCAGGATTTCACTGCGTGCCAGGTGATAACGGCTGGTCACTAGCACCCATGATTGCGTCCGGTCTTCCCCCAGTACCTGCCGAGCGCGACGCAGATTGTCCAGGGTATGCAGCGATTGGTCCTCAATCGACAGGAGATCGATGGGCAGGCCCTTTTTTATAAGAAATTGCCGGCCTCGTTCGGCCTCGCTGACACTGCCTCCCGTCTGACCACCGACCAGCAGGATACGCCGCTGGGAATCAGCGCGGCACAATGCAGCGGCTCGTTCCAGCCGGCAAGCATAGTCGCTGCTCACTTGGTCACCTTGCAGGCGCACCCCTAGCACCACGACCCACCCGCTCTCGACAACCTGGAAAGGCGTATCCCGGGCAATTCGCCAAACCTGACGGAATAGCCACAAACCACTCAGTCCCAACGTCGCCAGCAACAATATATTTGACAGCAGCAAAGTCCCTAGACCATCCCAACCCATCGCACGCTGCCGGGCGAACCGGCGTTGCATCTTTTGAATCTTCCGAACCCAACCTTCCTTGCTTTTAATAAGAAGGGAGGGAGTTTCCTGCCAGTAATCATAGAAATTAAACCAATTGTAGGGCGCATCGCGGGCGTAATGTTCCAGACGATCGGCATAACGCTGCCCCCAAACACCCAACTGTTCCTGCCGATGACGGCGATCCAGAACCACTTGTTCGGCTAAGGGTTCGAAATACAACTGGTAACGGTTGCCGCCCCGGTATAAGCCAAAGCACAGGATCACCGGACAACCCGCCAGCGCCGCCAGCAGGATGGGGGCAATCGGCAAGGCGATGTCTTGGCCAAAAAAACGGCAATGCACTGCTTTCTCACCCGGAACGACCCGATCGCCTAACGCACCAACCAAGTATCCTTGCTCTACGCTTTCCTGTACTTTAAGCAGGGTTTCCGGCCCGCCAACCGGGATAATGGTTTGCGCCAGCGCCGGGTTCAGTGCGTCGAGCAATCGGGTCATGAGCGGGTTATGGCGAGTATTCATCAAAATCCGGATCGGAACATGCTTCAGATTTAATCCGATAGCCCGCAAAGCCTCGAAACTACCCAAATGGGAACCCAGCAGGATACAGCCTCGACCGGATGCCGCCTGATCGAGAATCCACTGACCGCCAAAAACTTCGATCTCGAAGTGTTCCAGCCGCCCGGTCAAAAAATAGACCCGGTCAAGAATCGTAGCGGCGAAACAGTGAATGTGGCGAAACTGATCGCGCCAGCTTGGCTCACGCTTTAGCGCCTGACGCAGAAAAAGCCGCGATCCGCGCCGTGCCTCGCCCGCAGTCATCAAAAAATACAGCGTGATGGGGTATAGCAGAGCACGGCTTGCGGGCCGTCCTATATGCAAAGCGATCCAGCGAATCAACCGCAACGTCCACACGCTGCCTCGTTCTGGCAGCTGCACCCACTGCCTGCTCATAAGCGACTCATGGTGGATCGCGCCGGAATGGATGACGGCTAGTGAACGCGATGCTCAGCGATATGAGCGCTCAAAGCCCGCAATGAGGCGAAAACACGTTGATTTTGCTGTTCGTCGGAGCGCATTTGAAATCCGTAGTTTTTACTGATCGCTAGCGCCAATTCCAATGCATCAATGGAATCCAAACCTAACCCTTCATTAAACAAGGGTTCCTCGGGTGCAATATCTTCCGGTTTGATGTCTTCGAGGTGCAAGGTCTCAACCAGCAAGCGGGCGACCTCCAGCTCGAACGGCGAAAGGGCTTCCAAACTCATTTTTCCCTCCGGGAACCTTAATCAGGACAGAATCGTTTCGAACATGTAGAAGGTTGTTAATTTGATTACAAACTATATCATGCCTTGCAGTGAAAATTGGCGGTAGCCCGGTTGAGCTGTGCGACGCCCTCAATACAGTAATTCCTTGTTTATGAGACAATCCACCTTAAAAACCGCCTCTGCGCTACCCTTCACGATCCTTTATGGCCAGGATACGCACGCTCGTGAGTGGCTGGATGACGATCACTTACTGGCACTGATTGAATTTCGAGAGTCACACGCCGCCCTGCAAGATCCCCGGATCTGCACAGTTGCGCTGCCACAACTTGAGAGAACTGAAACTGCTGAATTCTGGATGAGCCCTTGGCCGGTGCATACCGGTGTATCCCATGGAATTAGCTATGCAGATAATGGCAGTATCCTGTTCCTGCAACTCCGGCTGGATGAGTACGCTGAAGATGCCTTGCAACCGCTCACTGCCGTGGCTTACCGGCAGCTGTTTGCCGCTGCGCGCGCGCGCGGTTATCCCTATTTTCTACGTATCTGGAACTATTTCCCCGGTATTAACCAGGAACGCTCCGGTCTGGAACGCTATCGCGGATTCTGCGCTGGCCGGCATCAGGCACTCATAGCAGAGCTAGCGGAATACGAGACGCATTTGCCGGCCGCGTGTGCCCTTGGAACCACCCTCCCTGATTCTGCTCCCGGTGCCAGAAGCTTGCATTTGTATGCGCTGGCTGCCCGGGAGCCCGGCGCACAGATTGAAAATCCCCGGCAGATCAGTGCCTTTCATTACCCCCCTCAGTACGGTCATCGCAGCCCCTCCTTCTCGCGCGCCGTGCTGAAAGCCTGGAGCGCGCAGGAATACCAGCTTTATATCTCCGGCACCGCAAGCATCGTCGGCCACAACAGTCAGCACACGAGTCTCATGGCGCAATTGGACGAAACGCTGCTGAATCTCAAAACCCTGCTGACCCATGCCAGCCAATCGATCCCCATTCCCTTGCAATTGGCATTGCTGAAGATCTATTGCCGGTCCGATGCTGATCCGGCCGCTCTCCGCCATCGAATCGTTCAAGCGTTTGGCGCCGGCGTGCCGATGCTGTTCCTGCGCGCCGATATTTGCCGTCGTGAACTGCTGATCGAAATTGAAGGCATGGCTGTTGGCACTGCCCGCTAAACCTCCATCAGGATACTCTTTCGTGAAACCCGAACAACCGCTTGAACCGCATCCGGCGTTACCGGATTACTATCCAGATCTGACCCAGCGCCCGGCCTTCGTGCGCCGGATGTTCGACCGCACCGCTGGCTATTACGACCGGGTTAATCAACTGTTGTCATTCGGGTCCGGCAGTTGGTACCGGCGGCGGGCGCTGACCCGCGCCGGTCTGCATCCTGGCATGAAGGTGCTGGATGTCGCGATTGGCACCGGACTAGTCGCCCGGCAGGCGCTGGCCGTCACCGGCGATCCACAATCCGTGGTTGGCCTGGATATTAGCGCAGGAATGCTGGCCGAAGTCCGCCACCTGTTGAAGCTGCCATTGATCCAGGGTCTCATGGAACAGTTGCCGGTCGCCGATGAACGCTTTGACTTCATCAGCATGGGTTACGCCTTGCGGCATGTCGCGGATCTCAACGCAACCTTCCACGAATTTCACCGGGTGCTGCGCCCAGGCGGAGTCCTGCTGATCCTGGAAATTACCCGGCCGGCTTCGCCGTTTAAGCGTGCCCTGCTCAAGTTTTACCTGGGCAAGGTAATTCCGCTGCTCAGCCGGCTCACCACCGGCAACCGGGATATGCAAACGTTGATGCGTTACTACTGGGATACGATCGAGAACTGCGTTCCGCCCGAAACGATCATCGCCGCTATTCGCGATGCGGGCTTCACCGAAGCAGGTTGCGATGTCGAATTTGACCTGTTCCGGGCCTATTTCGGACGCAAGGGATGAAAACATGTTCCTTAGCCTGTTATTTGGTCTCCTCATCGGATTTTCACTGGGTTTAACCGGCGGTGGCGGTTCCATCTTTGCGGTGCCGTTGCTGGTCTATGGTTTACAGCTATCGGCCCACGAGGCCGTGGTGATTTCGCTGGTGGCCGTCGGCGCGACCGCGCTGGGCGGCGGATTGGTCCGGTTACGCGATCGCGAGGCTGAACCACGCACCGCCCTCATTTTCGGTCTGTCTGGCATTATCGGCGCGCCGCTGGGCGCCTGGCTGAATCCACGTTTTCCGGCAACCGTGTTGCTGGCAAGTTTTGCGCTGCTGATGCTGGCTGTGGCGTTCCGCATGTGGCGGCAAGCGAATCGCTGCCCTGAGGAAACCCGCCTGATTCGCGCGAGCAGCCATCCTGATGACGATCACGCTGGACCGGTTTGCCGCTATGATCCGGGCGGGCGGCTGCAATTCACCTCCCACTGCGCACTGCGCCTAGCCTTAGCTGGAACGCTGACCGGACTGCTATCCGGTTTATTCGGTGTCGGTGGTGGATTCCTGATCGTGCCGGCGCTGGTCATGATTGCCTCGCTGCCGATGCGCCGGGCGGTTGCCACCTCGCTCTGGGTAATCGCTATTATCAGCGCCATTGGTTTTCTGTCCCATCTTGCGGCTGGACATCCACTAAACACCGGCATCACCCTCCCCTTTGTCCTGGGGGGATTAGGCGGCATGACGCTGGGCATCGCCGTAGGAAGGCGCATCGCTGGACCGGCGTTGCAGAAGCTGTTTGCCGGTATGATCGCAGCCGTGGCGGTATTTATGCTGGTAAAACTGGCAATCCATTGAAATAGGAACCATTAATAAGCAGATCACCGCTCCAGCACGGGCGCTAGAAACCGCCCAGTATGGCTGACTGGATGCGCCGCCACTTGCTCCGGCGTCCCCGCTGCGATGACTTCCCCGCCGCCGCCACCGCCTTCCGGCCCGAGGTCAATGATCCAATCCGCCGTCTTGATTACATCTAAATTATGCTCAATCACGACGATGGTATTGCCTCGATCCCGCAATTCGTGCAGCACCTTCAATAACTGTTCAATGTCATGGAAGTGCAAACCAGTGGTCGGCTCATCCAGAATATACAAGGTCTGGCCGGTATCGCGTTTGGATAGCTCGCGGGCCAGCTTCACCCGTTGCGCTTCGCCGCCGGACAGCGTGGTCGCGTTTTGGCCCAACCGGATGTAACTTAACCCCACATCGGCCAGAGTCTGAAGCTTGCGCGCTACGGCAGGCACTGCCCGATAGAATTCCAGTCCCTCTTCGACCGTCATCTCCAGCACTTCGTGGATGTTGCGGCCCTTGTAACGGATCTCCAGCGTTTCCCGGTTATAACGCTGACTCTTGCACTGATCGCAGGGCACATAGAGGTCGGGAAGAAAATGCATCGCAACCTGAATCACCCCATCACCCTCACAGGCTTCGCAACGCCCGCCCTTGACGTTGAAGCTGAAGCGGCCCGGTTTGTAACCGCGTGCCCGTGATTCAGGGACACCGGCAAACAACTCGCGAATGGGTGTGAACAACCCGGTATAAGTGGCTGGATTGGAACGCGGGGTACGGCCAATCGGACTCTGATCAATATTGACCACCTTGTCCAATTGCGCCAATCCCAGCAGGTCGCGGCACGAGGCGGGCGATTCATTGGCATTGTTCAAATCGCGGGCAGCGTAGCGATACAACGTATCGTTGATCAAGGTTGATTTACCCGAGCCGGACACACCCGTCACGCAGGTCAGCAACCCAAGTGGAATCTCGACCTGCACCTGCTTCAGGTTGTTGCCGCTGGCTTCGATAATCTGCACGATCCGGTCCGGGTTAAATGGGGTGCGTTGCTGCGGAAGGTCAATCCGCCGCTGACCGCTCAGATAAGCGCCTGTCAACGAATCGGGATCAGCCATGATATCGGCAGGCGTGCCCTGCGCCACCACTCGTCCGCCGTGAACACCCGCCCCCGGTCCCATGTCGACCACTTGATCAGCGGCGCGGATCGCTTCCTCATCGTGTTCCACCACGATCACCGTATTACCCAAATCCCGCAACCGCAATAAACTGGCTAGCAGGCGGGCATTATCGCGCTGATGCAGGCCAATCGATGGCTCATCCAACACATACAGCACCCCCACCAGCCCAGCGCCGATCTGTGAAGCCAGCCGAATCCGCTGTGCTTCGCCGCCAGACAGCGTGTCGGCGCTACGCGCCAGATTCAGATAGTCCAATCCGACATTAACCAGGAAATTCAACCGCTCGCCAATCTCCTTAACGATCTTGGCAGCAATTTCCCCGCGCCGGCCTGGCAACCGCAATCCGGCGAAAAATTCCTGCGCCGCACCGATCGGCCAAGCGACAACTTCTGGCAAAGGGTGCCCGGCAACAAACACATGGCGGGCGGAACGGGTCAGCCGCGCACCGTGACAGGACGGGCAAGGCTGGTTGTTCAGATACCGCGCCAGCATCTCGCGCACAATGCTGGAATCCGTCTCCCGGTAGCGGCGCTCCATCTCGGGCAACACTCCGGAAAATGGTTGCCGGCGGATGAAAGACTCGCCCCGGTGACCGGCATAGTCCAAAGCCACAGGTTCCTCACCGCTGCCATAAAGGATGAGTTGCCGGGTGCGCTCTGGCAAAGTCTGAAACGGTTGCTCCGGGTCGAAGCCATAATGCTGCGCTAAGCCTTCAATCAGATGAAAGTGATCGCGATTATCCCGGCCCCAATCATAAATTGCGCCATCCGCTAGACTCAGATGAGGATGCATCACCACCCGCTCGGGATCGAAGAATGGCTTGACCCCTAGACCGTCGCATTCCGGGCAAGCTCCAACCGGGTTATTGAAGGAAAACAGCCGAGGTTCCAATTCACTCAGGCTGTAGCCGCACAGTGGACAGGCATAACCCGCCGAGAATAGCAATTCGGTCTGCTTGGGCTCACTGAGGAACGCCACACGCGCCACCTTGTTCCCTAAGTGCAACGCGGTCTCGAATGACTCCGCCAGCCGCTGCGCCAGATCGCTCCGCACCCTGAACCGGTCCACCACGATCTCAATGGTATGTTTGCGGCGCAAATCCAGCAGCGGCGGGCTATCTAGCTCCACCACCTCGCCATCGATACGGGCGCGGATGAAACCCTGGGCACGCAACTCCTGCAACAGCTTGACATGTTCACCTTTGCGCTCCTTAACCACCGGCGCTAGCAGCATCAGCCGCGTGTCCTCCGGTAACGCTAACACCTGGTCTACCATCTGGCTGACGGTTTGCGCGTCCAAATCGATGCCATGATCCGGGCAGCGTGGAATCCCAGCCCGCGCATACAACAGCCGCAGGTAATCGTAAATCTCGGTGATGGTGCCGACTGTGGAACGAGGATTATGCGAGGTGGATTTTTGTTCGATGGAAATCGCCGGCGACAGCCCCTCAATGTAATCGACATCGGGCTTTTCCATCAGCGACAGGAATTGCCGCGCGTAGGCGGACAGCGACTCGACGTAGCGGCGCTGGCCCTCGGCGTAGAGTGTGTCAAACGCCAGTGAGGACTTGCCGGAACCGGACAGGCCGGTGATGACGATCAACCGGTCACGGGGCAAATCCAAGTCGATGTTTTGCAAATTGTGCGTGCGCGCACCACGAATTTTGATGGCATCCATGATCTCTCAATCTCCATTCTCTCGCCGCCGCTTCTCCAAATAGAACGTCAGTCCTAGCGCACCACCGCCAGCGATCAGCAGGCTCAGCAATAGCCCCAGATGCTGCGCCAGATGGGCGAAAAACAGCGTATAGATGTGAATAATCAGGAAAGTTGCGCCATACCCGGTCAGCATGCGCATCGCCAGACGCGCCCCCAACCCAATCAGCGCCACATTCAGGCCAGCCCACAATGCATTGAACAGAAACCGTTCGGTAAGCGTGGATTGATACCACCAATGACTGGCCAGATCGAAGTTGCCGAACAGCGATAGCAGCCATAAAGCCATCTCCGCAAAGAACAGTCCGCTGGACAGCCAGATTTTGCAGAATCCCCGGTATCGCGCCAGCAGTCCACGTTCGCTCTGCTGATGAATCACCGCAACCGCGATCATGGCAATCGCTACCAGCAGGAAGCGCAGCGGGTAATTCATGCCAAACCAGTACGCGCCCCAACCAGATGCATAGCCGGTGAAACCACCGAACCAGGAGAAGAACACCACCGCGCTCAGCGTCAGTAACAACACATTACCGAGTCCATAGCTCAACGCCAGCAGCAACCCCAGATCAATCAGCAGCAACGCTGGCCAGTTACCAGAACCGGTCGAATACATCATTCCAAGGGTAAAAGTCAGCCCGATGAGCAGCAGACCTCCCAACAATTCCAAGCTGAGCGGGGTCCACACCAGCGTTGGACGGGTGCGCTTAAACCATAGTCCGCTGCCGAAACTGGCGAGCATAGCGATTCCCAATAGGACCGCCAGCTTTTCCAAAGTGAACTCGAACACGGTCCGGCCGATCATCACCGCGCCAGCCATGATGCTAATTGCACCGAAAATCAGAAACCAACGGCCCAGGGAGCGCCAGTTCCAACCTTCGACGGGGTAACGTTCGCGCAATTTCGCATGAGTTGCCTCATTCAACAGTCCCTCACGCAACAGGGCGTCCAGTTCCCGGCAAACTTGGCGGTTACGCGAGACCGGGTTCATCGGCTTTCCTCCAGCGAAGTCCGGCCCCAGCGTTCACAGGCGAAACCCAAAGCCATAGCTAGCGCCCCGCCGAGCAGAAAAAATACCCCAGCGGACAACCGGTCCCAGAAGTGCTCAAAAAAACGGGTGTACAGGTCAATGGCAAGAAATACGATGCCGAAGCCCGTGAAACGGGCATCATGGAGCCGGGCGCCGGCGATGATCTGCGCGATGCCGGCAGCGGTGAAAATCAGTATCCAGCCCAATGGTTTGCCAAACAAGGTCAGAAACCACAGTGACAGATTCAGATACAGCAGGCCGAAGATCAGATACAGTGAACCAAAACCGGCGCAACGGCGCAGCGAGCCACTTTCCAGCCTGCGTTCGTGCCAGAGACCGAGAACAATTGCCACCAGCGCCACCACTGCCATCAAGCGCTCGTCCTGAATATGGGCGAAATAAGCGCCATGTCCCCCGTAAGCATGCCACGCGCCAATGCCATGAAAGAACAGCAGTAGTGCCAGTAGCAGCGGCCAGCGCAAATAGTAACGGTAGGCAGTCAAAGCAGCCAGGACAGCCGTCACCAGCAGGAGGATGGGAATCGCTTGGTCCTCGTTTTCACCACCGGCGGCGATGTGCAACAAGGCCAACGTTCCGAATGCCGCTGCCAGGCTGGCGGTCACCAGCACCGCTCCACTGAAGGGGTAGCGTTGCCGGGGATCCGTGGCCATCTGGACACCAAAATACCATAACCCCGCGCCGGCACCGCCCAGCAGCACCGCCGCAACCAGCGCGGATTCCGTCATCATGGCGATGAAGGCAAGCACCGCCAGTCCCAGTTGGAAAATGGCGAACAAACCGAGCCATTTCAGCAGCGCCGCCAGAAATCGCTCCTGCGTTTCGTAGCGCGGTAACAGTGTATCCAACAGCGAGCGGTCGATGAGCCCTTGCTGATGCCAATCGATGACTTCACGAGTCAATACGTCACGGGTGATGGAGCGCATGATAGTTTTCCATGAAAGGCGTGTGCTTCCGGTCATCAAAGCATTTGATGTACTACAGACAGTCTAGCGTTTGATGTCAAGCTAGGAACATCATCAATCAAGGTGTCATTTTTAATCGAAGTTCCGGTAAAGTGGTTTCTCAAGGAAAGTGGTCAACCTGTCCTTTGGCGATTTGGAGAACATGATGGAATTTTTAAGCGAGTATGGGCTGTTTCTGGCCAAAGCCGTGACGATTGTAGCAGCGGTACTGGTTATTACCGGCGGCATTGTGGCGTTGATAGCACGCGGCGGCGGTCCGCATGAAACGCAGGGGCGGCTGGATATTCGTCATCTCAATGAGAATTATGATCAGATGGCCCTGGCGCTCAAATCCGCCATTTTGCCGAAAAAGGCGCTTAAACAGTTCCAGAAAGAGCATAAGGCCCATGAAAAGCAGCGGGAAAAAACCGAGCGCCGGCGAGTGTTCGTCCTGAATTTTCATGGCGACATCCGCGCAGCCGCCGTGGCCTCATTACGGGAAGAAATCACCGCCGTGTTAACCACAGCCCAACCCGAAGACGAGGTTTTGGTCCGGCTGGAAAGCGCGGGCGGGCTGGTACATAGCTATGGGCTAGCGGCAGCGCAGTTGCTGCGCATTCGTGACCGGCGGATGAAGCTGACGGTGGCGGTGGACAAGGTAGCAGCCAGTGGCGGCTATATGATGGCCTGCGTGGCAGACCGGATTATCGCCGCGCCTTTTGCCATTCTCGGTTCAATCGGCGTCATCGCCCAATTACCCAACTTCAACCGCCTGCTCAAGAAGCACGATGTCGATTTCGAGCAGTTCATGGCCGGCGAGCATAAACGCACGGTGACGCTATTCGGCGAAAATACCGACAAGGGCCGGCAGAAATTTCAAGAGGAAATTGAAGATATCCATGCCCTGTTCAAAGATTTCGTCAAAACACACCGGCCACAGATCGATCTCGAACGGGTCGCGACCGGGGAGCATTGGTTCGGCACCCGCGCGCTGGATTGCCGATTGGCCGATGAGTTGCGCACCAGCGATGACTACTTGCTGGATGCCAGCGCCAGCGCCGATCTGTATGAAATCATCTACACCGGCAAGAAACCGTGGCTGGCGCGCCTGCTGGCCCAGACTGGCGAGGCGCTGAGGCGGTTCTAAGTAATCCGAGGATCACGGCATTTACGAAGCCTCCTGTAGTAACCGCAGCAGATCCTCCGCCGAAATCCGCCCGCTAGTACCGGTTCCTTCCAGTAACTGATCGGCCAGATCGCGCTTCTGATGATGCAGGGCGACGATTTTTTCCTCAATGGTAGCTTGCGTGACCAGCCGGTAGATGGTCACGGGCCGCTGTTGGCCGATACGGTGCGCCCGGTCGGACGCCTGATCCTCCACCGCCGGGTTCCACCACGGGTCCATGTGGATCACGTAATCTGCAGCGGTCAGGTTCAGTCCCAGACCGCCTGCCTTCAGGCTGATCAGGAACACATCGCCCTGGCCAGCCTGGAAAGCATCGACCCGCTGTTTGCGCTCTGATGCCGGCGTGCTGCCATCCAGATACTGATAGATAACGCCCTTGCGATCCAGTAGGTTGCGGATGATCGCCAGATGATCGACGAACTGGCTGAACACCAGCGCCTTGTGGCGATTCTCCAGCAACTCGTCCAGCACTTCCTCAAACACTGTCAGCTTGGCCCCGCCCAACTCCGTTTCCGGCCACACCAGTTTCGGATGGCAGCAGGCCCGGCGCAGCTTCATGATCTCGGCGAGAATCTGGAAGGGCTTCTGAGAGTCGGCATGGTCAATTTTGGCCAATCGATCCAGCGCCTGTTGGCGCAGCGCCTCGTACAGGGCCGCTTCTTCCGCCTCCAGTTCCACGCGCAGCAGAATCTCGGTGCGCGGCGGCAGCGCCTCCAGCACCTCGGATTTCAGCCGGCGCAGAATGAACGGCTGAATCAGTTGCTTGAGCCGGTGGCGGGCTTTGTTATCCTGATCCCGTTCAATCGGCGTGGCAAAACGCTGGTTGAAGCGCTCCAGGGAGCCCAGCAAGCCGGGATTGATGAAGCGGAACAGGTTCCACAGCTCGCCGAGATGGTTTTCAATCGGGGTGCCGGTGGCAATCATCTTGAACTCACCATTCAGGGCCATGGCTGCCTGGGAGCGTTTGGTCGCCAGGTTCTTGATCGCCTGCCCTTCGTCGAGCACGATGGTTCGCCAGGTTCGGCTTGCCAGCAGATCCGTTTCCTGCTGTAACAGTCCATAACTGCAAATCAGCAGGTCAAATGCCCTCATCCCGGCGACCGTTTTCCCCCGGTCGCCACTACCGAAGACCGCCGGGTTCAGGGTCGGTGTAAACCGGCGAATTTCATCCAGCCAGTTCAGACAGACCGAGGTCGGTGCAACCACCAACGCGGGGCCATCCTGCGCCCGGCTTAAGATCAGTGCCAGCGCCTGCACGGTTTTACCCAGGCCCATGTCGTCAGCCAAACAGGCGCCCACGCCCCAATGAGCCAGCCGCGCCAGCCATTGGAAACCGTCTACCTGATAGTCCCGCAATTCAGCCTGCAGGGTCGAGGGAATCGTCGGTTGCAGCGCCTCGACTTCACGCAGCCGCTGAATCTGCGCTTTCCAGGCGGCATCGGTGCGCACCGAGCCCGCCTCATCAAGGAGCGGTTCCAGCATCGCAGCCGCCAGGGGATGGAAGCGCGTGCCTTGCGCGGTGAGTTCCGTGAAACCGCGCAGCTCGTCCAGTCGCTTGCGGAATTCCTGGGTCAGCGCCAGAAACTGACCCTCGCCCAGTGGCACGAACCGGCTAGGACTGCGGTCAAGCAGTTCCAGCAACTGACGCACATTCAGCACCTGATCGTCCAGCAGGCGCAGCTCGCCGCTGAGATCGAACCAATCCTGATGGCGCTTGACGTTCAGGCGCAACTGATCGAGAGATGCCGGGCGGCTGACTTTGAAGGTTTCCCCCTCGGGCCAGGCCAGCACCGCTTGCTCGCCCAAGGCTTGCAACTCCAACAATGCCTCCAGGCAGCTTTCCGGATCTTCCAGCAGCCACTCCCCTTCATCGGCGGCCTGCCGGGCGAGGGTAGGACAGGCTTTGATGACCGCCGTCGCTTGCTGGCGCTCTTGTTTCAACATGCGCCGGGCCTGAACCCGCTGGCCATCGATTTCGGCGATCACCCGTTCGCCGCCCGCGCCTGGCGCATAGTAGGGACCTGCACCGAAGGGACGGACCAGCAGCATAATTTTCAGGCCCGCCCCGAAGGGCAGCAGATGGATATGAGGGAGAGGAGTGGCAGCGACTTCCTCCAGATTCTCTACCCCAGTGTCGAGGCTGGACTGCACAGTGACGATGCCTGACAACGCCGCCACGGTCTCCAGTACCCGATCTTTAGCCCGTGATGGAACCAGTAGCCCCTTGCCCAGGATGGTCATGACGGCCTGATGCGCCTGATTGAACACGACCACTTTCAGCCGGGTCGGGGTTTCCTTGACGACCCGCAGGGTGTCGCCCACCATTGCGGGCGGCGATAGTTCCAATCGCCATTGCGAGCCTTTCGGCGTCACCAGTAATTCCGGTTCGCCGCGTACCAACTCCACCCGCACCGTAGGATTGTCTTCCCAGAACACCAGTGGATGACCGACCAGCCGGGGCAGTGCCTGGTCGGGGTCGATCTCGTAACTGACGTTGCCGTAGTAGCCATCGCTGAACGAGCGAATACAGACGCAGACCTCGCGATCCTGGGTGGTCAGATAGTCCAGTTTCTTCGCCTGTTGGGCGAGCCGTTTCAGGGCGACGGCCCGACCCAGGGTCCATTGGCCACGAGCGTCGTGCTTCTGTTCGCGCGGACTGATGGTGCAGGCTCCGCTTTTATGCCAGGTAATCCACCAGACCAGCCGCAGTTGCGCTGGTTTGGCCGTGGTTTCCTGACCGTGCTGGGACAGATCGAGCAGGGCGCTCAGCGCGTGCTCCCAGGGTTCCTTCAACTGGAACAGGCGGGTCAGGGGACGCTGATGGTCTCCCATCCCATCACTCTCACTCTCCCCCGCGAGGGCGAAGGAAGTCGTTGCCGTTGAAGGGAGGTCGTTGCCGATAGACTGCAACAATCCGGTCAATTCTGCCGCGAACCAGCCATAGCCATGCTCCCGAGCGGTTTTCAATAGCGCGATAGCCGGTTCGCGCAAGGGTTTGGCCTCGCTGGGATGCAACCAGAACATCGCGATTAACTGGAAAAAGCCGTCCGCCGGCGGAATACGGATGCTGGCGTCAAAGGGTTCAAGGCGTTGGCGTTGTCCTTGCTGAAACTCTGCGACCTCGCGCAGCATGCGATAGGCAATGAGGTACGGATAGACAGCGCCCTTGTCGAACAAAGGCGCCGTGACCTCCAGCACCTGACGCAGACGGGCCGGGGTATTGCTGGCAAGCAGTGTCAGGATGAAGAAGATGCCCGCCAAATAATTGAAGTAGATCTTGCGCTTACCAGTGCGTTTGCGCAAAAGTTTCAGGGCGTTTTCATAGTATTGGATAGCGTCTTCGTCAGCCCTATCCAGAAAGGCCAGCCAGCCGCGCAGCGCCTGATCGTAGTCATTCCCGCCGGGTGCGAGATAGCCGCGCGCTTTCGCCGAATCGCCATGCAATAGCGCCTGTTCGGCCAGGTAATAGCGCATAAGGTCGGAACAGCGGTTCGCCGCCAGCAGACGTTCGGCCAGCGCGATGATCTCGGTTGCTGGCTCCAGGCTACGAACCGCTGCGGTGAACAGCGTGGTCAGTGCCTGGCTGGCTAACTCATCAGGCAAGGTCAACAGTTCTTCGAGGTAGAGAGGGTTGTTAAAAATCAGCAGCCAGGGAGGGTACTGGGCAAAATCGCGGGGAAAAGAGCGTTCGCCGGCTTCCAGGATGCGTTGCACGCGCGGCAGGTCACCCCGGTGAAAAGCGATGCGCAACTCGCTGAGCACCTGGGTGTAGTTGCTGTTGAAATACAGCGCAAATCCTCGATTGGCGGTTCCTCTTCTTTTCTGCACCGCTTTGGCCATGGCTTCAAAATGGCCATCCCGGAGAGCGCGGCGCGTGATTTCTTCAAGCAGCAGAAAGTGGCAGCGAAGCTGGTGATAGTCGCCTTTGGCAACCAGCTTTTTATCCGTCAAGCGTTTGACGGCTAGCGTCAAGCCGCCGGGGAGGAAGCCCTTGGTTTTGAAGATCTCAACGTCACTATCACGGATATATTCGGCGAGCGAGGTTTTGCTGACACCGTCGTAGATAACAGACATCAATTGCAGTACCGCCTGCTCGACTGGCGGGCAGTCTTCATAGGCGGCGATCAGCGATTGACGCAAGGTTTCATTATCAGGGGAAGACATTGGGAGTAGTGGCGATGGCAGGTGAAAGAATGCGACGTTAGCCTGCCAGCAATCCCCGTGGTCAGGCAAGCGCGTGGTCGGGACTTGATAGTCTGTCCCCATCCATCGGGCGGTGTTTCGTCACGGACGTTCCATTGATTGGTAATTCTGGTTCCGTACAGTAGATCGAAATTACTATAGGCGCGGAAGGATTCCCGGTCCGGCAAGGCACGCTGAATAAAACCAGTGCATCCTGTTCCCAGAGGAAGGGTGAAGCAGAAATGGCCTTCCAACGACCGGTTATCGGCATGGTGTGGATCAAGCACGTTTTTGCGGGTGGTTTCGATGATAATTCGGCCTATACTGGCATTTTTTCTGAAATATTATGAGACAGCGTAGCAATTTTTCAAACAGCCTCCAAAGGATAAGAATGGGGTGTTTCGTCATAATTCCGAGGAAAAACCAGCGTTGCTGGCCCATCAGATTGATCTGGTTACTCACCGTGCTAGCCTGTGCCTGGATCGTGTTCACGACACCGGTGACCGCCGACCTGACCCTGTTTGTGCCTCGCACCGATCCTGTAGCAGAACTACTGTTGAAACAACTGCGTAGCGGTCCGACTACCCGGCTGATTCTGATCGGTCTATCGGGTAGTACGGAAACTGCCCAGGCAGACGCTAGCCGGCGGTTAGCGATGCGCTTGCAAGCCAGTGGTTTGTTCTCACGAGTGGCCAATGGCGCGGATGCCCTGCCGGAAGCAGCGTTGCAGATACTCTATACGCATCGCTATCTGCTCAGCCCCGCCATTCTGCCAGAACGCTTCACCTCTGACGGTCTGCATACCGCGCTACAACAACGCTTGCGGGAATTGCAATCGCCGCTGGCTGTACTGCAAAAACGCTGGTTGCCCGGCGATCCGACCGGCGAGTTATTGAGTCTTTTGAATGTATGGTCCAGCGGAATGCGCGAACCAGCGAAGCGGCTGGGCGTCTGGTTCAGTCCGGAAGGTGAACGCGCTTTATTGCTGGCCGAAACTCATGCGTCCGGTTATGACTTGGCCGCCCAGCGCGCTGCGGTGAATGCCATTCGCACGGCATTCGCCGAAATTGCCGCTGACACCGGTATGCAGCTGGCGATGAGTGGTCCTGGCGTGCTGGCGACGCTGGCCGAGGATCAAATCCGCGCGGAAGCGGAGGTTCTTAGCTCGCTGGCGATGGTGGCGATGGTGTTGATCCTGATAGGCGTCTACCGTTCAGCACGGACCGTCTGGCTAGGTGCATTGCCGATGCTAAGCGCATTGCTGGCGGGTGCGGCGGCGGTGGATTTACTATTTGGCCAAATGTATATGATCACCCTGGCGTTTAGCATGACTCTGCTGGGCGAGACTCTCGATTATCCCACTTATCTGTTCAGTCACCGGCAGACTGGCGAGACGGTGACCGATACCTTACGCCAGCTCTGGCCAACTCTGCGGTTGTGTGTGGCAACAACACTGCTCGGCTGTCTGGCGATGATCGCCGGCGATTTTCCGGGATTGAGCCAGTTAGGGGTATTCACCATCACCGGGATTGCCGCTGCGGTAGCAACGACCCGCTGGCTATTACCCGCCCTGTTGCCATCTGACTGGACCCCGCCACGCCCGGTGATGCCCGGTCCATGGGCGGATCGATTGCTGCAACCTCATCCGAAGCTGGCGTTGGTAGCGGGGGTGGGGGGACTGGCGCTATTGCTCATCTTACTGCTCAAAGCACCGTTGTTATGGGAAGACAACCTGGCTGTGCTCAGCCCGGTGCCCCGTGACCTGCTGCATTTGGATCAACAACTACGTCACGCCTTAGGCGCACCGGAAGTCGGCCACCTGATCATCGTCACCGCTCCGGATGCTGAAACCGCCTTACAGCATGGGGAAGCGCTCGCTGCCTGGCTCGATGCACGGCAGGCAGCAGGCTTGCTGGACGGTTATGACGGAGCCATGCGCTATCTGCCCAGCCAGTCCACTCAGCAGCAACGGCAAGCAGACCTGCCAGAACCGGAAATGCTGGCAACCCGCTTGGAATCCGCGATGGAAGGCTTGCCGTTCAAGCCGGGACTGTTTGCGCCATTTCTCGACGCGGTCGCGGCTGCTCGCACGGCATCTCCGGTAACGCTGAAACAGTTCAGCGGAACATTGCTGGCTACACGGATCGAATCGTTGCTGTTCTTTAACGAGGGTAGCTGGACGGCATTGCTGCCGCTCAGCGGGGTGCGCGATCCTGGAACGCTGGCCGCCGGTTTACCCGCCTACCCTCACAGCCAAGCGTATTATCTGGATTTGCGCGCCGAAACCAGCCGGCTGGTCGCTGGTTTTCGTGAACAGGTGTTGATTCGGCTTGGCTGGGGGGCGCTATTGATTGTAGCCGTGGTCTGGATCGGCCTGCGTTCCTGGCGGCTGACAGCCGCGGCCCTGCTGCCGGTGCTGCTGGCGCTGATCCTGGATGTGGCAGCGTTGCTCATGTTGGGTGAGCGGCTAACCTTGTTTCATCTGGTATCGCTGCTACTGGTATTAGGCATCGGTGTCGATTATGGTTTATTTTTCAGCCGGCCCGCCGCCGATACGGGCACGCGCCGCCGCACCCTGCATGCCCTACTGGTCTGCTGCGGTTCAGCACTGACAGTATTTGGGCTATTGTCAGTTTCCACGCTGCCCGCGTTGCACGCGATCGGCCTGACTGTCAGCCTGGGCGTTGCTGCTAGTTTCATGGCGGCCCTGTTGGTGGCAAGGCCATTGTCATTGCAAATGAGTGAATGGGTTAGATGAATCATGGCAATCAAGCCACTGGCTATTACCGCTTATACCGTGACTAACGCGCTGGGACGAGGCACAGCTGCCTCCTTAACGGCATTGCGTAACGGGCAGAGCGGCCTGCGCCCCTGCGATTTTGAGGATGCCGGCTTGCCAACCTGGATTGGCCGAGTCGCTGATGTAGAAGATGAACCCCTCACAGGCAAATTCGCTGCCTTCGATTGCCGCAACAACCGGCTGGCGCGACTGGCTCTGGAACAGGACGGCTTTGCCGCCACTGTGCGGCAAGCCCGTGACCGCTATGGCACGGACCGGATCGGGGTATTCATCGGCACCAGCACTTCTGGTATCGGTGCTACCGAACACGCCTATCGTGACCGCGATCCAGCAACGGGCAGCCTGCCGGAGACTTTCGACTACCGCCATACCCACAATCTGTTCTCAGCCGC
The DNA here is from genome assembly GCA_024234995.1 of Gammaproteobacteria bacterium. GTDB lineage: Bacteria > Pseudomonadota > Gammaproteobacteria > Competibacterales > Competibacteraceae > UBA2383. The sequence goes on along the minus strand of JACKNF010000001.1, from coordinate 8,630 downwards.
TGATCTGACGCGCCGCTGGCTGGGATTAACCGGGATAGCGCTGGCAGTATCCACCGCCTGTTCCTCCAGCGCCAAGGTGTTCGCTTCAGCATTCCGGCATATGAGCGCCGGATTTTGCGACGCTGCCGTGGTCGGTGGAGTGGACAGCTTGTGCCTGACCACGCTCTATGGTTTTAACGCCTTGGGCCTGGCCTCAACACAAGTCTGCCGGCCGTGGGATAGCACCCGTGATGGTTTAAACATCGGCGAAGCCGCCGGTTTTGCCCTGCTGGAATGGGCCAAACCGGGCGATGGCCGCATGCGCCTGCTCGGTTATGGGGAAAGCAGCGACGCCTATCACATGACCGCCGCCCATCCTGAAGGCACTGGCGCGGCGCTGGCGATGGAACAGGCGCTGGCACGGGCTGAATTACGGCCAGCGCAGGTGGACTATATCAACCTGCATGGCACGGCGACTCCACTCAACGACGCTGCCGAGGACAAGGCCGTGCTGCGGGTATTCGGATCAAACACACCCTGCAGTTCCACCAAAGGCTGGACCGGGCATACCTTGGGCGCAGCAGGGATCATTGAAGCAACATTTGTCTGGCTATGCCTGGAGCATGGGTTCATACCTGGCACGCTTAACACCCGCCAGCCCGATCCCAGCCTGGGGGCGGGCATCGTGTTACGTAATCAGGAACAAGCGGCGCAGGTAGCGATGAGCAATTCTTTCGGTTTCGGCGGCACCAATTGCAGTCTGCTATTTGGGCGAGAAAAGACATGAACGCACTGGCGATCGAAAGCATAGGCTTGATAGCGCCAGGCTTATCCGGCTGGGAGAATAGCCGGCCGGTGCTGGCCGGTGAACAGCCCTACCACGCCGCACCGATACCCGCGACGATTGCCACGCTGTTGCCGGCAAATGAGCGGCGCCGTACCACGGCCACGGTTAAGCTGGCGCTACAGGTTGCACAAGAAGCGATGGTCTCGATGAGCCTCAACAATAAACACGCGAACCACGCCGGCACTACGCACCCTTCCTCCTTATCCGAGGAGGGGAATATGTGCGTGCGTACCGTCCTGGCCTCTTCAGGCGGAGACAGTGAAGTACTCGATAAAATCTGCGTGACATTGACCGAACCGGACCGGATGGTCTCACCGACCCAGTTCCATCATTCAGTTCACAACACACCCGCCGGCTACTGGGCTATCGCAACCGGCTGCACCCTGCCCTCACTGAGTCTGTCCGCCTACGACGGCAGTTTTGCCGCAGGCTTGCAGGAAGCAGCCGCTCTGGCGTGGACTGAAGAAGCACGGGTATTGCTGGTTGCTTATGATTTGCCATTGCCGTTTCCACTTTCGGAACGCCGGATGATCGTTGCGCCATTTGCCGTTGCACTGCTATTAAACCCGATGACAACGACACAACGGCTAACGTTACTGAGATTGAAACCGGGTGAGATTCAGTCAGCCGATCGATTAAATCATGCAGGTCTGGAACAACTGCGAACCGGTAATCCTGCTGCGCGAAGTTTACCGTTGCTGTGCGCGATCGCACAGTTGAAGACTGGATCTGTAGCGCTGGACGCCGGTCATGAAACGATACTCAACATGGAGGTTACTCCATGAAACGCGCCTTAGTCACCGGCGGCAGCGGTGATATTGGCCGAGCGATTTGCCAACGGCTCGGTCATGACGGTCTGCATGTCATTGTCCATGGTTATCAGCATCCCGAACAAGCGCTCAACGTAGCAGATGCGATCCGGACAGCCGGCGGTTCAGCAGAAACGGTCGAGTTCGACATGACGGATGAGCAACAAACGGGTCATGCCCTGGCGAAGCTGTTGGAAGCTGGACCGATTCAGGTTTTGGTGAACAATGCAGGCGTTCATGCCGATGCTCCGATGGCCGGGATGTCTTCAGCACAGTGGCGATTACCTATCGAGGTCTGTTTGTATGGATTTTTTAACGTCACTCAACCCCTGCTTTTACCGATGATCGGCACCCGCTGGGGACGCATCATCAATATTTCCTCACTGGCTGGAGTAACCGGCAATCGAGGCCAAGTCAACTACGCCGCCGCCAAGGCAGGCCTGCACGGAGCCACCAAGGCGCTGGCACTGGAGCTGGCTTCGCGCGGAATCACGGTGAATGCTATTGCGCCGGGCATTATCGCCGGAGCGGCTGCTGGCGCTGCATTCGATGCAACGGCTATCAAAAATCTAGTGCCGATGCGGCGAGCGGGAACACCGGAGGAAGTTGCGGCGCTGGTAGGATTTCTGGCATCCGAAGAGGCAAGTTATCTGACGGGCCAGATTATTAGTATTAACGGCGGCATTGTCTGAAAGCATCACCCGTGCCGATCGCTGTCGTCATTCCTGCCTATAACGAAGCAGCCACGCTGGCCAATATCATTGGCCGCGCCCGGCAGCATATTGCAACCGTGATTGTGGTCGACGATGGTTCCAGCGATGGCACCGCTGATCAAGCTGAAGCCGCAGGCGCATGGGTCTTGCGCCAACCGGTTAACCAGGGGAAGGGCGCGGCACTCTGGCGCGGAATGCAAGAAGCATTGGCACGAGGCGCTAATGCGGTCATCACCCTGGATGCTGACGGCCAGCATTGTCCTGAGGATATTCCGAAGCTGCTAGAGGTCCATGGGCGCCAGCCCCATTGTCTGGTTATCGCTGCCCGGCTGGAGCATCGTGACCGTGCGCCACCGTTGCGGCGTTTTGCCAATGGCATGGCTGATTTCTGGGTGTCCTGGGCTGCTGGCTGCCCAATTCGCGATACCCAGTCCGGTTTCCGGCTGTATCCAGCTGCATTGCTGCGCAAACTGCCCCCCTTAGAGAATCAGCGACGGGGCTTTGTGTTCGAGAGTGAACTGTTAATTCATGCAGCACATCACGGCCACTATCCAGCAATGGTGAAAATAGCAACCCTTTATCCCTCCCAGGGCCGACCCAGTCATTATCGGCCCTGGCATGATACATTGCGCATCGTTGCCATGGTGGCTTGGGAACTCATCAAGCAAGGATTGTATCCCTTGGGATTACTAAGATCCCTGGGGCTGTGGCCTTTACATTAGAAGGCTATTCGGCATTTACGCCGCAACCGATTGTGAATCCAGTAAATTTTCCAGTGCGCTCTTTGAACACAAGCCATTCACTTCTAAAAGAGACCTGAGAAAACGCAATTTTTTTGCACCGCAACATTTTATCTGTTAGACTTTCGGACAAGTGAGATGATCACGAACATATTAAGTGAGAGACAATGCTACTGAAAGTCCGGCTCATCGCACCAAACTGTTTCCGGATAGGCATGTGCTTCGTGTAGACATTATATCGCTTGCTCCGGGTGTCTGGCATCTAACGATGGAGGGCGCGACCGCTCTACGCCATCAGAAGACGAGAGTTTTGCCGCGCATTACTATATGAAAGAACTGATTAAAGTTGCTGTATTTTCTATTTTGGTCCTAGCGTTGTCACCGTTCCTAGGTTTTTGGCTCGTCGCGCTGATTGGCGCGCTGATATTCCTATTGCCGGTTGGTGCTGTGGTTTCGATGCTGTTCCCGGAAGCCTGCCATCATATTGAAGATGATGTATTCTCAAGATTTTCACGCTTGTCTGCTTCTTGATCAATAAAATATCACCGGTCAGCCCATTTACTGTTTGGCCAAATGCAAAACCCCCGGCTAAGCCGGGGGTTTTTATTAGAGGGATAAATTCACTCCATCATCATGTAGCTTAACTTTGCGTGGTAATAACGACCTTCTGATAGAGGCCCCCAAAAAAAGTCTGCTTATCGATCTTGAAATCACGAGCTCCATCAGGCAGCCACTCCATAATATCTTTCCGCCATAGGTCCATAGCAAAAGGTTCCAGGGAAGTGAGGATGGGGATCATTACGTAGCGGAAGGGATTCAGCCAGTCAGGCCGATGGTAATCAACGAAGACCACCTTACCGCCTGGCTTAACCACTCGCAACGCTTGGGCAATGGTGCGAATACGGATATTTTCCGGTTGCTCATGCAACAGAAAAAATACGACGACGCAATCATAGCTGGCGTCAGCGAAGCGCAGATTGGTTGAATCCTGATGATGCAAGCCGATATGAAGAGTATCGTTATCAAGCTTGGTTTTCAGATTTTCCAGTTGAACGGGTGCGACATCGACCACATCCAGCCGCCCATTCGGACCCAGACGCTGCATTAACCGCTCGGTAAAATCCCCGTATACGCAAGCAACTTGCAGAATACTGCCATTACTGAATGGCTCCAGTTCCTTTAGCGCAGCATCGCGCAATTCCGCGAAATTGCCCCATAGAATCAGGTTAACCAGCCATTGCCGCTCGAAAATCCGCACTGATGCGGGGTGCAAATAAGCCCACCAGTAAGTTTGCTGCAAGTACACTGGCAGCGGCACATGAGCCTGGGTTCCTCCGGATTCTTCGAGGCTGACTGTGTCTTCGATACCCGTGGTTGCCGGCACCGTGCTATCGCCACGATCTAGTGACAGTGGCCGGAGCAAAGTAGCCGTGCCTTGAACAGATTCGGAACTCATTACAAAAAACTTCCTTAAGTGTCAATTTTTCCGTTACATCCATCTACCTTAATCTCCACTGGGTAGCAGAGAGCTGGGAGAGAGGGCTGGACAGTTACGGTTCAACGGCTTGTCGGTTTCAAAAAAAACCCGTTCCCCACGATGGCGAGGAACGGTCTATTTTTACCGAAAGATTTCGTGGAAAAAAATCACCCGGTTAATCAAATACGCAACAGATAAAAGAGAGTTGCGACAGTTCCCAGGCTGGCGATGAAATAGACGACAATAGCAACCATACCATCGGCACGGACGCCCAAGTCATGCACCGTCACCCGTAAGCGGTGCGCGGCATGCCATAACGACAACAGGATCACCCCGAAGATCACCAGCTTGCCCAGCCAATTAGCCGCGAAGGCATGCAAGTGTTCATAGGTCAGTAGACTGGGTACGAACCCTAGCGCGGCAAACAGCGTGAGCAACACCAGCACTGGCGTGACGAATGCTGTGATCGTACCGCCAGCCGCAAACGGCCCCCAAAAAATGGGTTTATTGGATTTAGCCACGATTACACCCCCAGGAACAGCACGATCAACGAAATCACCACCCAGCCACCATAATGCGCGCCGACGATGATATTACCTGGAACAAATTCTTCACCCCGTTGAATAGGCATGGCTTGGGGCGTGACGTTGAACCACGAGGTACTGTGGTACACCGCTGCCACCAATGCAGCCAAATTGAATAAAATTCCCAATGGACTGTTGAGTGCCTCCAGAAACTCAGCATAGGCTTCAGGACCTTGCGCCAGGTTTTTGAGGGCGAAAACCAGCAGGATGGTGTAGACCAAGATGAAAATGCAGGTCACTTCACGCGCCATATAGCGCATGTAGCGCGGTTGGCTGAAGAACCAGTTGGTCTTGGATATTTCACGGATATAAGGTTTGCGGCTCATTTCTTCACCCAGGGCATCAAGTGTTCTTTATACCAGTCGATGGTGCTGGCGACTTTGACCTGTTGCAAGGCGCCAGCCGGATCGACATGCTTGGGGCAAACCTCAGAGCAGGCGCCAACAAACGAGCATTCCCACACACCTTCATGGGAGGCGATTACTTCCTGACGCTCATCCCGGCCGCCGTCACGGGAATCCTGGTTATAACGGTGCGCTAAAGCGATAGCGGCCGGGCCAATGAACTCCGGAACCAAGCCGTATTGCGGACAGGCGGCGTAACACAACATGCAGTTAATGCACAGTGTGTACTGCTTAAAGGTTAAAAGTTGCGCCGGGGTTTGCTTGAACTCGCCGGCGCTGACCGGCTTGTCCTCTTTGGGAATCAAATATGGCTTGACGCTGGCCAATTTGGCGATGAAATCCTCGACTACCGTGACCAGGTCCCGCTCGATGGGGAAATTGGCCAATGGCTCGACGCGAATCTGGTCGCCATACTCATGGATGAACGCCTTGCACGCGAGCTTGGGTTCGCCGTTGACCATCATCCCGCAACTGCCGCAAACCGCCATGTGGCAGGACCAGCGATAACTCAATGTAGTGTCGAGATTGTCCTTGACGTAGTTCAAGGCATCCAGCACCACCCATTCATTCAGGCAAGGCACCGAGTAGGTCTGAAACCGGGGCTCGCTATCGGTCTCCGGGTTATAACGGAGCACTTCCAGTTGGATCTGGCGTTCGCTCATTTCTTGGCTCCTGAATAGTCACGCACACCGGGTTGCGACTTGGTGATGACGACATCGAGATATTCGATACGCGCCGGTTCCTTGGGATGATAATAAGCCAGGCTGTGCTTAAGAAATTTCTGGTCATCCCGGGCGGTGAAATCCAGCCGCTGGTGCGCGCCCCGCGATTCCTGACGATCCCGTGCCCCAACCGCAGCCGCTTCCGCGCAATCGAGCATGGAGCCCAGTTCCAGCGCTTGCATCAGATCGGTATTATAGACGCGGCTCTTGTCGTGAATTTCGATGCCGGCGTAGCGCTGGCGTAGCTCGGCAAGCTTTTCACAAGTTGCAGCCAACCCTTCGCCAGTGCGATAAATGCCAGCGCCCTCTTCCATGGTGTGCATCATCTCGCTGCGCAGTCCGGAAATAGACTCGGTACCGCCATTCTTATCGAACAACGCCTGAATTCGCCCTGCGGAATCTTGTGCCTGAGCGGCCAGCACTGCATCTTTACTTGCGGGCAAGCCTGATTGAAGATGATCGATAGCGCTTAGCGCCGCCCGCCGGCCGAAGACCAAAAGCTCAGTCAGCGAGTTGGAACCAAGCCGGTTGGCGCCATTGATGCTGACACAGGCGCATTCACCCGCAGCGAATAGGCCGGGCAGCGGGGTAGCAGCTTTAATATCGGTATGGATGCCGCCCATGCAGTAATGCACCACGGGACGAATAGGGATCGGTTCCTTGACGGGATCCATGCCCAGGTAGCTAATTGACAGATCGCGGACGAACGGCAGACGCTCGTTGATCTTCTTTTCGCCCAGATGACGCATATCTAACAGCACACAATCGCCCCACCGCGTCGAAACCGTATTGCCTTTCTGCTGTTCATGCCAGAAGGACTGGCTCAACCGGTCACGGGGACCGAGTTCCATCGTCTTCAGCACCGGCTGGCCGACTGGAGTTTCCGGACCCATCCCATAGTCTTGGAGGTAGCGGCGACCGTGTTTGTTCAGCAGGATACCGCCTTCGCCACGGCAGCCTTCGGTCAGCAGGATGCCATTGTTCGGCAATCCGGTCGGATGATACTGGACGAATTCCATATCCTTCAGCGGTGCGCCCGCGCGATAGGCCAAGGCCATACCATCACCGGTCTTGATAGCACCGTTGGTGGTGAACGGGAACATGCGCCCTGCTCCACCAGCAGCGATGATGACTGCCCCCGCCTGGAACTGACGCATTTCCCCACTGCGAATTTCCAGCGCCGTGAAGCCTTGGCAACGTCCATCGTCTACCAGCAAGTCAGTGACGTAATATTCATCGAAGCGCTGAATAGACGGATACTTGAGTGAAGTTTGAAACAGGGTGTGCAGGATATGGAAGCCGGATTTGTCAGCAGCGAACCAAGTGCGTTTGATTTTCATGCCGCCAAACGGCCGCACTGCCACTGAACCATTAGGCTCGCGGCTCCACGGACAACCCCAATGTTCGAGTTGAATCAATTCCTTTGGGGCTTCATTGATAAAATACTCAACGGCATCCTGATCGCACAGCCAATCGCCGCCACCGACCGTGTCGTTAAAATGCAGATCGAGGCTGTCATCGGATTTAATGACCCCAGCAGCTCCTCCTTCAGCGGCGCAGGTATGGCTGCGCATGGGGTAAACTTTTGAGACCAGAGCGATGCGCAACTTCGGGTCAGCTTCGGCGAGAGCGATGGCGGCTCGTAGCCCCGCGCCTCCCGCGCCGACGATGGCAACGTCGGTTTTGATGATCTCCATTACTTCGGCTCCTCGGCATGGTGCCTGTCGGATTGATGAAGGGTTAGTGAAAAGGGTGATTGGTTGGCCAGCCTGATGCCTGTTTGTAGAAAACGGGCATCAGGCACGGCCCGCATAGTGAGAACTTGCGGACTCTCCAGGCAAAGCTGCTGATTTTTAGATGTTGATACAGGCAGCACGCGGGATTTATGGTGTTAGAAGGCTTTAGATAAGCCCGATGCCTAATTATAGAGGGTGTTCATAGGAGATTTAGCAAATTTATCCACTTTTCGATGACTGGAAAAGCCTTCGTTATAATGAGCACTGGAGCAGTGCTCGCGAAAGAACGAGACCTGCCGGGCGCAATAGCATCGCCAATCTCTATGCCAGTATGAGCGTTGGAGGATACATGAACGATGCGTCGTTTTACACGGTGCGCCACATGTTGTATTACGCCGGTGCTTGGACGACTGGGGAAAAGTGCAAGCCACTGTTTGCGATGGTGGGCGATGCTGGGTTCGAACCAGCGACCCCTGCCGTGTGAAGGCAGTGCTCTCCCGCTGAGCTAATCGCCCTTTAGAAGGGAAGGCGGATTATAAGTGCCAAAACTAGCCTTGACAAGGCGTTGCGCTCTTTATCAGCAATTCTCATTTTGGCGGTTCCACCTGGGTTTCGAATT